>JBGAGF010000023.1:0-102113 GCA_044226855.1 Aggregatilineales bacterium | reverse complement strand
ACGTACTCTGTGGAATGTCCAATTCGGCTAGGGTCTGCTTTACAGGCAGCCCTGACTCTTCCACGATCCGAATGATTTCCATTTTCTCGGCAGCCGAACTGCGGGTCACTCCTCCCATGCGTTCGTCTCCCCGCCCAGCGACCGGTTCTTCAGCAGCAGTTCCGCCACCACCTGCTTGAGCTGTTCATTCTCACGTCGAATCTCACTGACCTCATCACTTGTCGCTTGGCGTTTTGTATCCCCGGCGAGGCGGTCTTTTCCCGCCTCCAGAAACTCTTTGCTCCACTTGTAGTACAGGTTGGGGTTAATGCCTTCGCGGCGACACAGCTCGGCCACACTCGCTTCCCCTCGCAAGCCTTCCACCACCATCCGGATTTTCTCCTCCGTATTGTACTTGCGTCGGGTCTGTCGCCGAATATCGCGCACGGTTTGCTCAGCAGATACCTTCTCATCTTTGACCATCTGACTGCTCCTTTTGGTTTATTTCAGATGGGGAAAGTATCTCTTTAGTTTATCCCGCTTTCTCTCTCACCACCCCTGAACCCGTACAGTAATATGATCTTCAGTGAGCTTGGCTCCAACCACATAAGCGCCTTCCGGTTGAAGTGCCAACAAAATCGGTGGCCGTCCACCTCGCGAGTCACCTTCCTGCTTTTCATAGATGAGTCCACTCTCAACAAGTTCGCGTGTGAGTGTGGTCACCGCACCAACGCTTAATCCCGTATGGCGTGCTAAGTCAATTCGTGAAATCGAGCCGTGCTGGCGTATGCTGTTGAGTACTAAAGCTCTATTTTGTACCTTTAATAATTTTTGCTTGTGCATACTTTTTTCATTGGTTGAAATAACTATTTGGAGTATAACTGAAAATAGAATGCTGTCAAGTAGTGTGATGTCTGCAAGCAAAATCTGAACACATTAAATGCAGCACCAAATGCCTGCACTTAATCTGCTTGCTCAGAGTTTCTGGGGTATTAGTAATGTTTGAAAGGTTTATTTCAAAACAATCATCGTCATGAATGCCGAGCCGCGTACAGCGCGGCACCTACCAAACAGACATCATCGCCCAATTCAGCAAGTCGAATAAGGTTTGGAGGGATAAATCCGGGGTCGAGTATTTGGGCATGCAGAACTTTCCATGCGGGCCGCAAAAGTAAATCACCCAATTTACTGACACTTCCACCGACTACGATCACTTGAGGACTAAATAGATGAAGCAAGTTTACCAATCCTAATCCTAGCCATTCTCCTGCTTCTTGAATAAGTTCACATGCAAATCGATCGCCTGCTTGGGCCGCTTCGCCAACAGCTTGCCCATCTACAATGGTGCATGCGCGCAGGCTCGAATAGCTCTCGCTTGTTTCCAGACGTGTTCGGGCGATGCTGCCGATTGCGCTACCAGAGGCCAATTCCTCTAGTCGTCGAACTTGACCCGATGGAAGCATGAAACGCATATGCCCCGGTTCAATAGCCAGACCACTCCAGCCTGTAAATAATTGACCATTCAGTATGGCACCTCCACCAATTCCAGTGCTAAGCGTCAAATAAATAACTGGGTCACAACCTCGCGCCGCGCCCAGGATAATACCTGCTTTGGCATCCAATGGGCCGGGGGCCGAGATTCCAATAGCGCTGATCGTTTCACCACTTGGAATGACGTTTCGTGCCGTTTGTAGGATGCGTTCGATCACTGCTTCAGCAGGTTGGTCAACCAGAGAACGAGTTTCATCTCGCGCGATCTGTTCTACAGCATCACTATAAAAGGCAGCACGTGTACGCGTGCCGCCGAAATCTATCGCTAAGATTCCCATTGTCTATTCCAAACCGTTGATGCGGCTATAAAGGAAATGATCCGGCGCAGCAAGAGCGAACTGCTCTAAACCATCCTTATGTATGATGAGTGCACCGTTATTCACGCAGGCGGTACCTACTTGCACACCGCTTTTGAGCGCTTTGTAAGCTGCTTGCGCCATCTCGGCAGCGAGTATTCGATCACTATGCGAAGCGTTCCCACCGCGCTGCGCATGACCAAGGCGCACATCTCGAACACGCGTGCCTGTCCATTTTGGAATATCATCGGCTAGGGTTCGGGCACCTCGCGCACCTTCGCAGATGACTACTAAAGCGTAGCTATCTACCTTGAGTGCATATGTAATACGTTCAGATAACCATGTGTCTGCATAGGCATATTCAGGGAGAATGACTAAGCGAAGTTACAGGCCGAGTCGAATCCCAGCGTCATCTCAGTGCCGGGAACGTCATTGTCAATCGTCGTGGGGAGACCAATGCAGGGAATACTCCATTTTTGCATCAGAGGCGGAATATAGCGAAGTGTGCCGTTTCCGCCAAAAAGCACTATGTTGTCAATTGCATTGTCACGCAGAATGTTTTGGAGTTGTTCACCCGCCTCAGCTTGGTTTAGCACCGGATCACGACTGGAGGGAAGGATCGAACCGCCCCGCCCCATCCAAGGAACGAGCATATCATAGTTCAGAGGAATAATCTGGCTAGCAAGCAAACCGGGAAAGCCGCCATTGGCTCCAACAACCGTATCACCATGCCGAGCCGCTAGGCGGACGTAATTCCCTAGTGCAGCATTGATGCCCGGAGCATCACCCCCACTCACGACAAAAAGTGTTCGCATAATATCCTCTAATTCGAATTATTTGCTTGAAACTGGCTTTCTAATTTTTATTAAATCGATCTAATTGAATGTGAAATTGACAAGATTTGACAAGATTTGCAAACAATTGTAGACTCCTCGAATAAATTTATTCAATAGGCAATTATTTATATTGATCCCTGAAGATAATTCCCTTCTCGCATTTGAACGCCAACGGCGCATCCAGCAAATATTGGAACGTGAAGGTGTTGTGCGTACGGCTGAACTCAAGCAAATTCTCCAAGTTTCAGCAGTAACAATCCGTGCTGATCTGCGTGAACTGGAAAGCGCAGGGATCTGTGAGATGATTTGGGGCGGTGCTGTTTATATTAAACCGCTTGTAAACAAAGATACCTCCACCCTTGCCGAGCGTAGTATTCTCAACCCCGAAGCGAAACGTCGCATTGGAATGCGGGCTGCCCAACTACTCGAAGTTGGCCAGACAGTTATACTGGATGCTGGAACGACAACAATTGAAATGATCCGAAGTTTATCTCACGAGTTGGATTATCTACGGGTTGTGACTCCTGCCCTGAATGTCGCAGCGGCGGCGACCCAATTCCCGCAAGTCGAACTGGTGGTAACAGGGGGCATCCTTCGCAATTTGACACACTCGCTGATTGGCCCCCAAGTAATTGAATCACTCAATCAATTTAATGCTGACTGGGCATTTATTGCATCAGGCGGATACAGTCCTGAGCATGGTGTGACAACCGGAAACATACTCGAAGTTGAAGTCAAGCAAACCATCATTAAACGCGCCGTACGGGTTGTATTGTTGGCCGACAGCACTAAATGTGGAACGGTATTGTCGCTAAACGTCGCTCCGATAAGTGACATCGATATATTGATTTCGGATATAGATTTGTCCGATGAATATGTTGAGGCTTTTACCCAGCAAGGGGTTGAGGTCATCCGAGTTTAAGACATTTTCCTTTGTTAACCATACAATCAATTCGGTTAGCAAGATGATCTACAAAATAGCAATTCACATTAAGGAAAGGAGTTCCAAAGCCCCAAACTACTATCTGAAATAGTTGTCGAGTAGTGGTTTACCTTACTGTTTATGGAGAATTAGTATGGCTAAGAAATTGTCTCGTTTGATCGTGTTCGCTCTTTTTATTGTTGGGGTTGTTCCTGCCGTACATGCACAGGACGCCAAGAAATATACCATTGCGTTTGTTCCCGGTGTCAATCCTGATCCGTTCTATATCACGATGGCGAGTGGTGTGAATCAAGCAGCCGCTGATTTGGGCGTGAACATCGTTGAGCAGGACCCGGATAAGTTTGATGTGACCGTATCGGTGCCGATCATTGAAGCGCTGATCGCTAAGGGTGGCATTGATGCCCTCGTGACTGCGCCGAATGACAAGCAGCAGTCGATTCCCGTGCTCCAGAAAGCCAACGACGCCGGTATTCCCGTGATCACCGTCGATACCTTCATCGGTGATGGCGACTATGCCAACGGCGAAGTCAAGTTCCCACTGAGCTACATCGGCTCGGACAACGTACAGGGTGGTTACATCGCCTGCTCCGCTCTGGCTGATAAGCTGGGTGCGGGCGCGAAGATTTACATCTCGAACGTCAAGCCGGGCATCAGCACCACCGACCAACGTGAAGAAGGCTGCAAGAACGCCGCCAAAGACAAGGGTCTGGAAATCGTTCGCGTGGACTACAACGAGAACGATGCCAACAAGGCTCAGGAACAAACCGCTGCTATTCTGACGGCTAACAAGGACATCAAGGGCATGTTTGCTACCAACACCTTCGGTGCATTGGGCGCAGGCACAGCCATTGAGAACGCAGGTTTGAAAGGTGCCGTCGAAGTGGCATTGTTCGATGCTTCGGAAGAGAATATTGGCTACTTGAAGGATGGCATCGTCAGCCTTGTTATCGCTCAGAAACCCGCCGATATGGGCTACTTGGGCGTGTCACTGGCGACTGCATATCTGGATGGTTTCCAATCCATTCCGAAGCGTATTCCGACGGGTTATGCCGTAATCACCAAAGACAATGTGGATGATCCAGCAGTTTCGCGCTTCATCTATACATCGAAGACCGCTGAAGCGCAACCGCGTTTGGACGCTAGCTTTGTACTCGGCTTCGTTCCGGGTGTGAACCCTGATCCATTCTATATCACGATGAGCAAAGGCGTGAATGCGGCTGGATCTCGTTACGGTATCACGGTTGTCCAGCAAGACCCCGACAAGTTTGACGTAACCGTTTCCGTACCAATTGTTGAAGCGCTTATTGCCAAGGGCGAAATCAAAGCTTTGGTGACTGCGCCGAATGACAAGCAGCAGTCGATTCCCGTGCTCCAGAAAGCCAACGACGCCGGTATTCCCGTGATCACCGTCGATACCTTCATCGGTGATGGCGACTATGCCAACGGCGAAGTCAAGTTCCCACTGAGCTACATCGGCTCGGACAACGTACAGGGTGGTTACATCGCCTGCTCCGCTCTGGCTGATAAGCTGGGTGCGGGCGCGAAGATTTACATCTCGAACGTCAAGCCGGGCATCAGCACCACCGACCAACGTGAAGAAGGCTGCAAGAACGCCGCCAAAGACAAGGGTCTGGAAATCGTTCGCGTGGACTACAACGAGAACGATGCCAACAAGGCTCAGGAACAAACCGCTGCTATTCTGACGGCTAACAAGGACATCAAGGGCATGTTTGCTACCAACACCTTCGGTGCATTGGGCGCAGGCACAGCCATTGAGAACGCAGGTTTGAAAGGTGCCGTCGAAGTGGCGTTGTTCGATGCTTCGGAAGAGAATATTGGCTACTTGAAGGATGGCATCGTCAGCCTTGTTATTGCTCAGAAACCCGCCGATATGGGCTATATGGGTGTTATCGCTGCGATTGCGAATGCGCGTGGTGTCAGTTCGCTGCCCAAGCGTATTCCGACGGGTTATGCCGTAATCACCAAAGATAACGTAGATGATCCAGCAGTTTCCAAGTTCATTTACAAATCGAACTAAGCATCTGTAGGGATGTAGGGCGGGCGTCAGTTCGCCCTACAAGTTCATTGCAGTCTCCAATGATCTCTTATTTTTGAAACTTATGTAGTTTTTACAGGGCTTTGAATGGCTACATCCGCAACCAGACCAATAACGTCTGATGCTGGCAATCGTGATCGCATCATTCAGTTTTTGGCAAAATCATGGTCTTATATATTTCTACTGGGTGTGTTCCTGTTCTTCTCATTGCAAGGAACAAACTTTTTTAGTGTCGGCAATATCTCACAAATTTTAGTGAACAGCACGCTGGTTTTGTTGATGGCACTCGGCCAAACCTATGTCATCATCACGGCGGGTATTGATCTTTCAATTGCATGGACAGTTGGCCTTGCCTCAGTTGTGAGCGCCCGCGCCATGCGCGACTTAATGAATGGTGCTCCACTGTTGGGCGGTACGCCAATAGGACTACCCCCCGCCCTGCTTATCGGTATCATACTGGGACTCGGCGTGACAGTTATTCCGGGGCTGGTCAATGGTATCCTGATCGCACGGATCAAAGTACCACCTTTTATTGCCACTTTAGGAATGTACGGTGTCATACGCGGGATTGCCTTTTTGCTCACGGATGGACAGCAAGTCGTTGCCAACTTGCCCGTTAATCTACGCGAATTCTTACGCGCTTTCGGTAATGGAAGTCTCCTCTACAATATTCCCGGATTAGGTTTACGCTGGTTTTCACAGCCAGCCGATTTGACACCCGATCAACTGCGCAACATCGATCGTTTACTACCCTATCCGGTGCTCGTAACGGCAGTAGTCGTCATCATTTTTGGGTTTGTACTCTCGCGCACGAAATTTGGGCGACACACTTATGCGATTGGTGGTAGTCAAGATGCAGCCATTCGTTCCGGCGTCAATGTGCAGCGCCACCTCATTTTGATTTATATCATTTCCGCATTAGCCGCTGGCGTAGCCGGTCTGCTTTATCTGGCTCGCTTTACGGCAGGTGCGCCACAGGCTGGTGAAGCCAGTTTGCTCGACTCGGTAGCAGCCGTCGTCATTGGTGGAACCAGCCTTTTAGGTGGAGCAGGAACCATTCGTGGCGCAGTCGTCGGCGCGTTGATTATCGGCGTACTCAAGACGGGTTTGGTCAACTTGAACGTTGATGCACTGTGGCAGTTTGTCGTCGTGGGTATGGTGATTATTGTAGCCGTGATCGTCAATCAAGCTCAGGCGTTGTTGGAAAGGCAGAAAAGCCATGCCTAACCCGTTGCTTCAAGTTAAAGGTGTAAGTAAGTTCTTCGGTGGTTTGACTGCCCTCAACAACGTCAATTTTGAAGTCACGCCGGGTGAAGTCGTGGCCTTGTTGGGCGACAACGGCGCTGGCAAATCCACACTCATCAAGTGTATATCCGGCGTCTACAAGCCCGAGGAAGGCGAAATCCTGTTTGACAATAAGGACATTCGCCATTCAACACCGGCAATTATCCGCGATCTTGGGATACAGACCATCTATCAGGACTTAGCGCTGGCCGAAAATTTGGACGTCGGTGCAAACGTGTTTCTGGGCAAAGAGAAAATCAAGCGCTTCATGGGCGTTATTCCGGTAACCGATGACGAATACATGCGCCAAGAAGCCTCCAAGGTGCTTGACCGACTGGATATCCATGTTCCTTCACTCAAACAAAAGCTGGTTAATCTTTCCGGTGGACAGCGGCAGGCTGTAGCCATTGCCCGCGCGATTTATTGGAATGCCAAGCTGCTGATTATGGATGAACCAACCGCCGCGTTAGGCGTGCCTGAGCAGCGCAAAGTATTGGCGCTGGTGCGTTCGCTGCGTGAGGAAGGTATTCCTGTCATCCTCATCAGCCACACCATGCAAGATGTCATGGAAGTGGCGGATCGGATTGTGGTGATGCGGCGCGGAAAAGTGGCGGCGAATATGCCCCGTACAGAGGCGACCGTTGACCTGATTGTGAAGCATATCATCGGCGGCGCAGATGTGGTTGCGTGATTACTAGGGGAAGTACCCCTATCCAATTCTGGATGAAATGAGGATTTCGATGACACAAACTTTAACTCCCGGTCGTTGGCGCGGCTTAAAAACCACTAGCAGCCCCAAGAATGTTTTTAATATTCTAGCCTTTGATCAGCGAGGCACCTATCGTAAGATGCTGCCGCCGGATACCGGCTACGATGCGGCCGCGCAGATGAAGCGCGATATCGTAGTAGCACTTTCCTTCCATGCCAGCGCCGTGCTTCTTGACAATCAATATGGATTGCAGTCGGTTGTCGATATGAACGGTGGCAGCGGCATCTTGATGTCCTATGAGGAAAGCGGCTACAGCGGTGATTCGACTTACCGTGGTATCAAATTCGAGGCGGATTGGACAGTCGCTAAGATCAAACAAATGGGTGCGTCAGCAGTAAAAGTGTTGGCCTACTATAATCCGAATAACAAAACACTGGCCGCGGAGATCGAAGGCATCTTGAAGCAGGTGGCAGATGATTGCCATAAGCATGATTTGCCTTTGTTCCTTGAGCCATTGTCGTACAGCCTTGATGCCAGCATTGCTAAAGAAAGTGCTGAATTCGCCAAGCTGCGCCCCGATATTGTCATCGAAACAGCCGAACGGTTGAGTAAAACCGGCGCTGACATCCTCAAGATGGAATCACCCGTTGATCCGAATTTCGACAGTGATAAACAACGTTGGGCCGATACCTTTGCAGCGCTGAGTAAAGTCTCAACCGTTCCTTGGGTATTATTGAGTGCAGGCGTCAATTTCGAAACGTTCGAGATGCAAACCCGATTGGCGTGTGAAGCGGGCGCAAGTGGTTGGCTTGCCGGACGCGCGATCTGGAAAGAAGCAGTTACCATGACTGCCGACGAGCGATCTGCATTCCTGAGCGGCAAAGCCAAAGAGCGGATGCAGCGATTAAGTGCTGTCTCTGCTCAATATGCGCGACCTTGGACTGATTTTTATTCTGCGCCTGCCGGTTCCTTGACGTGGTTCACCAGCTACAATCTGTAAGAAGTTTGCAAAATGGGCAGTAGGGGTACTGCCCTCCCCTTTTTTGCAACAACAGTAGTTGGGCTGCCATAGAGTGATCTCGTTGCATTCTCAACTTCCGGTCATTAGAAATAAACCAACCCCAAACACGATCAACATCTGGCCGGGGCCATAGGTCAACCATACCCAATCATCAATCATGCGGAAATAGACCTTATTGAAAAGTCGTGCCGCAAGGATGAAGTCGCTCGTAAAAAACAGCAGTGCGCCGAGTGCAGGTACAGCAGCCCGCGCGACGTTCAATAACACCTTACTACTTTCCGAACTTGTGATTTGGGTTGCGTTTGCTGCACTGTATACATCCCATGCGTAGAGTGTCAGATTGAGTGCTGCGCCAACCGTGGTCGCCAGCAGCAGCGCATAAGGTAAGGCTGCGTAATGGAGAACGGAGCGTTCTTTGGCAGGGCGATAGATGACCCTGTACCAAACGCTTACTGCGAACAACCAGCACCCGATGAGTACCAACCCATTTATCGTCGGCATTGGCAGCGCAACATTTAGTTCGCTTGCTGGATGCCAGTCTAGCAGCGATTGGCTATGTGTGGGCAAGCGCAGAAAGGCTGCGATGTAAGCGATGTGCCCTACCCCGAACGCGCCGATCCCCCCAAGAATGTGTCGATCATCTCGCAGAATCAACTCTGCCATAAACAGGTCACCGATGAAGCAGAGTGTCATGCCCACACCAATCAACACGGCGACATCTGCATATTCTTGTTCGCGATAGAGGAGTACATACCCCCATGCAACAATCACCAAAACTAGGGACGAAGCCATACGCGACCAACGCGGCATCCTGCGGGTATGCTCGGCATCGGGCTTGCCGATCAATCCACCTCCGAAGAGAAAAATAGCCCACGCAATCCATAAGAAGAATAGGACTTGGCTCAAAGTGATGTTGGACATGATGGTTCAATCCTCAGCTTTCGCTGTGTAGAGCATAGATCATAACTCAGAAGCCGATTCAAGTAATTGGCACCTAGTTCAATCTTGCCAGTAATGCCTCAGGAATGACTTTTGACCAAAAATACTATTCAGTTGGCATATTTGATAAACCTTTTTTCAGCACATCAGCTTAACAGCGTACAATATACATACCATCCGTAAGGTATATAATGACGAAAACGAACTTCCCTTCAGGAGAAAATGATGAGCTTTGAACGAATTGGTACGTTTATGGTGCGCTGGCGTTATCTTGTGGTCGCCGTATGGATCGTGGCGGTCGCCGGTATCACCTTAGTTGCCCCTAACCTCTCTGATGTCGCGACAACTGATCAGGCAACCTTGCTGCCAAAGGACGCGCCGTCGAACAGGGCGGCTGCAGTCAACCAAGCTGCATTCCCCGGCTCTTCGAATAATGTCGGGATTGTCATTGTTGTTGAAGCGAAAGGTGATGCGGGAATTCTCAACCGTCAGGCGGCGACATTTCCTGAACAAGTCAACAGCGATGGTGGGAAATTCATTGCGGACTTAGCGGCATGGTTAGCGAGTGACGAGGCTCCAAAACGTGTCACAGGTGTCACTTCGCCCGTAAGCTCGTCTGAAGTTGCTGGAATGACCATCGACGCCAGCAATCATGTAGCAATGATTCCGGTAAGTTTGGCTGAGGGTGGCATTGAAATTAGCAAGACTGTCGTTGATCCGATCCGCGCTTGGATCAACGAGCACCAACCCCTAGGTGTATCGTCTTATATTACCGGAGCAAAAGCAATTGGCTCGGCGTTTGCCGAGGCGGCCATCTCCACAGTTGAACGCACCTTAATCGTGACGATTGCTCTGGTCATTGCGCTGCTTCTATTGATCTATCGTTCGCCCGTAAGCCCTTTAATCCCGCTGGCTGCGGTCACACTCTCTTATTTGTTTACACGAGGGATCGTGGCGATCTTTGCGAACGGTCTCATCACAGTATCGAATTATGCGGACATTTTGCTGGTCGTGATTATCTACGGGGCGGGTACGGACTACTGCTTATTTTTAATCAGCCGTTTCCGCGAAGAGATGGCTACACATTCCAACGCTGACCAAGCAACCACATCCACCATCAAAAAAGTGGGCGAAACCATCACCAGCAGCGCTGGCACGATCTTCGTGGGTTTTATGACGATGATTTTTGCCAAGTTCGGGGTATTCAATACGTCAGGGCCAGCATTGGCCTTAGGGGTTGTCATATCCCTCTTGGCGGGATTGACGTTTGTTCCAGCAATGCTCTCTATTTTGGGCGATAAGGCATTTTGGCCCGGAAAAGCGAAACACCGTGATGCAAACGCCTTCTACATCAAAACATCGAATCTCGTGGAACGACGCCCTCTAATGGTCATTGTCCTGATTGTTGTGATTATGGCGCCTCTGGCTGTTTATGGCATCACGGCAAAGTTGAATTACAACCCGCTCTCCGACTTGCCCGCTAATGTTGAGGCGAAAGAGGGCTTCGAAGTCCTACGAAAAACCTTAGGGCCGGGCAACCTCGCGCCGATCACTGTGGTGCTGACTAAACGTGATCCGGCAACCATGAGCACTGAAATGATTAAGCTGGAGTCCGAACTGCTCTCACTCAAAGGTGTCGCTGATGTACGCAGTTTGAATGACCCCTTAGGTAAAAACGGCGAGATGACTCGAATGCTGCGGGTCGATACACAGCTCAAACTGATCGGCCAGATGCTCGATCAAAACATGAACGGGCAGTCTATTAATATGCAAACTGCCGCAACAGCATTCACCGGAATGCAGACCTATCTCGATAAGTTATCAACGCTGTTTCCAGCCGTAGCCGATGATCCCAATCTGAAAACCTTGAAAGAATTGTTCGGGAATATTCTGGTTTTTGCTCAACGCCGCAACGAGGCTCAGCCCGCGTTCGATGGCCTAGCAGCTCGCTTTGAAACCATTGATGATCCCTACATCAATCTAAGTGAATTGACGGCCTTAATGCCTGCGGATTCAGGCAGTGCACAGACTGCGGCTCTCACACAATTACTGAACCAATATGTCTCTACCGATGGCACGAGCTACCGGATGACGATTGTGCTTAGCGATGATCCGAGCAGTGACACGTCACTGAATACCGTACAAAACATCATGACGTTAGTGAAACAGTATCAAAACGGGGGCGAGGCGGTCGTTGACGGTCAGTCCGCTATGCTATCTGATCTGCGTGATACGCTCAATTCCGACATGATACTGACTCTCGGCATGGTCAGTCTGGGTATCTTTATCGTCCTGCTCATCATGCTGCGCAGCGTGATAGCCCCCTTGTATCTGATTATGACTGTCGGTTTGAGCTACAGCTTCACGGTTGGGCTAACGGCTCTCGTATTCCGTGTCTTCTTTGGCGCAGAGGATGGGCTGGCATTCATTATCCCTGTATTTTCGTTCGTCTTTTTGGTTGCGCTCGGCGTGGATTATAGTATTTTCTTAATCGGTCGGGTGAAAGAGGAAATCGGCCATCGTGGTATCCGTGATGGCATTCATGAAGCCGTCGTGGCAACCGGTCCTATCATCACCTCGGCGGGATTCATCCTGGCCGGAACGTTTGCGGCTATGATGTTTGGCTCCATCACTGCGTTGGCCGAGTTGGGCTTCTCAGTCGCCGTTGGGGTCTTGATTGACACCTTGGTGGTACGTACCATGCTAGTTCCGGCCATTACGCTCTTGTTGGGCAAGTGGGCTTGGTGGCCGGGTGGTGTGCCTCAAGCCAAAGCTGAGGCGCTATCCGAATTAGCCAGTAAGGGTGCTGTTCCGGTGGTCGGAGATTAGTGATTTCTCGCCCCAACCAAATCTGAACGGGATAGGGTGGCTGCATGACATCAAGAAAGATTACACTGTATCAGATGCTCAATATCAAATCGCTCTATCCCTATTTATCAGAAGGAGCATCTTGATGGATGTCTTTGAAGCAGTACGAACTGTTTTAGCTGTTCGCGCATTTCAGGCGAAAGCGGTTCCAACCGAGGTTAAGAACCGTATTCTCGAATCCGCCCGTTTGACTGGCAGCGGCAGTAATCATCAACCGTGGCACTTCATTGTGGTCGAGGATCATGAGGCGCTTCAAAAGTTGGCCGCAGTCGCCAAGAGCGGTCCCTATACCGCACAGGCCGATTTCGCCATTGTCGTGGTGGTTGAACAAAGCAAAATCGCCCTCACGGATGGCAGCCGCGCTATCCAATCAATGATGCTGACTGCGTGGGCTGATGGTGTTGGTTCCAATTGGGTGGGCTTCGCACCCATGCCGGAGGTGAATAAACTTCTCGACATACCCGAAAACTACGATGTGCTAGCCATTCTGCCATTTGGCTACCCTGTCAAAGAGATTGGTCAAGGTAAAAAGAAACGCAAAGCGCCCGAAGAAGTGTTTCACCTTGGCAAGTTCGGACATCCCTATAGGCCTTAGGGACTTCAACGCTATACTGTGATGGAGAGGCGAATACGCCTCTTCTTTATTATTGGCACCAATGCCCTACCCTTACGGAGACTTGATGAATACCCGCAAAAAACTATCGGCTAACCACAGTTCAGTTTATTTATGCGCACCTGTTAATGCCCTCGTCGAAGGCATCTATGAGGAAAATATCCCGATTACCGAAATTAAAAAGCATGGTGACTTTGGTCTGGGAACATTCGACCAGCTCGACGGTGAAATGATTATGCTAGATGGCAAGGTCTACCAAATTACAGGCGATGGACAAACTTCACTTCTCGGTGATGATGCGGAAACACCGTTTGTCTGTGTCACCTTCTATGAAACCCACAGCGCTGAATCGCTTGAACGGGATATGACTTATCCCGAATTCACGGACTGGTTATACAGCCTGCTGCCATCACGGAACATCTTTTACGCCATCCGCATAGAAGGGACTTTTAAGTCAGTAAAAGTCCGATCTGTGCCCAAGCAGGAAAGCTATCGTCCCTTAGTCGAAGTCGCGGCTCACCAGCCTGTCTTTGAGTTCAACAGCATTTCGGGAACATTGGCAGGGTTTTTCACTCCTGAATTTATGTCATCTATCAATGTGCCGGGTTTACACCTCCATTTCCTTTCAAGTGACAAACAACACGGTGGCCATTTGTTGGCATGCGAACCACAAAAAATTCAAGCGGGAATCCAATTTATTCCGCGCTTAGAACTAGCATTGCCGATCACGTTGGATTATTTGACGTGGGATTTCAACCGGAATATCAGTGAAGATTTACATAAAGCCGAAAAGTAAGAGTAAGTCACCTGCCCTACGCTGCTTAGATACCTAGCGTTAAATAGCCTGTATGCCCCATGTTGTCAGAAAAACGGTGGTTACAATGAGGTTGTAAGGTCAGTAGCTTCACACAGAAGGAGTCTGAGATGGCCAACAACAAACCCGCAAATCCGACAGGTCAGGGTAATCAAGCGCCGCAGGGTGCTCAAGGTGGGCAGCCCGGAATGGGTGGTCAAGAAGGGCGCACTGGACAAGGTAGTCAGGGCGGTATGAACAGCCAAAACACGTGGCCGAAAGATCCAAATGGAAAAGGAAAATACGGAACGCCGAAGGGCCAGAATCCTGAGGATCAGGATCAGAAACAAGGCGGACGCGAAACCCCCGGTTAACCATTACAAACCCCTCTTGAATAAGAGGGGTTTTTCTTTCAAAGCTTGAAGCGAAAATTATCCTGACTGCATTGCTCGTAGGATTGTGCTCTGGACTTATTATGAAGTAGTGAACTTTTGAGAAATGACGCTCAAGGCGACATCATTACAGACGAAGAGGCTATTAATACGATCGAGCAGTGAGATGAATTCTGGCGTTTACGAACGTTGAACGGCGTGAATGCAGAAATCACTGACCCTGTTCCGCTCAATAGTAGTCCCGTGAATCAAGGTCGAGCTATGCTCAAAGTGTTCCTGCATTCGCTATTAGACAAGTGACGCCCAACCATTGGTTGGTGCTTGCACATTCCCCTTCAAAATCTGCCACAGTTGGTCAAATTCACAGCCTGCTGCTTCCGCTACTTCTTCTAACAGTTCAGCATGAAGTTCGGACTCGGGCAAATCGCCATCCAAAATGGCGTCGGCAAGTTCAGTTTCCATATCCAGTGATTGAGCGAACGTCACACGGCTCATCTCCTGCCGCTTCAAACAGCTCTGGAGATATTGTCCCACATCTTTCGGCCCGGTACTGATCTTGATGAAGGTTGGACGTGTTTGTTCAGCACGTTCTTTAACCGCTAGCAAGACAGCCATTTTTGTTAGTTCATATTTGCTGCTCATGCTGTCTATCTCCCTGATAAACTTGTGATAAATGCGAACGCTCAATAAAGATTATTACCGTTAATCGTCTAGCCGGTGACGTAAGTTTTTGCGTACACGACATATCAACTGTGAAATCGACTGTACCTTCAAATCGGGATAGCTTAAGGCAAGTTCTTCCGGCTTCTCATCCAACATTAGACGCCGCAGCACAATGTCGCGATCGCGAGGATTGAGTTCATTTAAGAGCTTGTCCAGTTGAAGGAGCTGCTGCCGTAAAAACACTTTATCTTCGACATTATTAACCGCCAAGCCTTCGGTCTGAAGGAAATAATCGAGCGCATTGGGCGAGGTCGTTTCATCAATGGCATCAAACGAAACATTCTGACGGTTTTTACGCCAATAGTTCCGTACGTGGTTAAGGGCAATGACCCGCAGCCAATTGTAGAACTTACCATCACCATCACACTGAAATTCCTGTATTTTCTCGACGGCAGTCAGCCATGTTTCTTGCATAATATCGTCGGCGTACTCGACTGGTAGATCGCGCTTACGCAGCGAATTCGAAATATCGTATTCCAAATTGGCCGTGTAATTTTCAAAAATATGCTCCCACATGCGTGAGTCCATGCGTTTTAGTTTATCGACGATACGTTTCTCACTCATCAGCACAGGGGTGCGGCCAGACATGTCTAACATGGTACAACACTCCGATACTCAAAATAACTAATGTTGCCAGTCGGAAAATTATCGACAAACCGATCTAGTGCTTGGCTGACAACCAATGTATGAGGCTGAATAAGGTAATCAATAAAAGCTTTACACTTTTCACACTATGGTTTTCAGGATAATAGATTTATGCCGTTACGCTTACCCCCCGTAATTGGGGGGATATAGAATCATTAATTCAAATTTTCCCTCAGCGTTGAATAGTACTCTGGTATTGTTATCTGTTTTTGCTCATATTATGCTTGATCAATCAAGACCTGAAGTGAGGTAGCAATGAGTTTTTGGAATGAAAATCGGTTTGTCGTCACAGGGGGCGCGGGCTTCTTAGGATCCGCCGTTGTGCGTAACTTGCAAAATAAGGGTGCAGCTCATGTATTTGTACCCCGAAGCAAAGATTATGATTTGCGCGATCATGAGGCAACACTGGCCTTATTGAATGACCATAAGCCAGATGTGATTATCCACATGGCGGCGATCGTGGGGGGCATCGGAGCCAACCGCGCCCGCCCTGCCGAATTTTTCTATGACAATTTGATGATGGGTACACAGCTTTTACATGAAGCGTGGCGGGCCGGCGTCAAGAAGTTCGTGAGCATCGGAACGGTCTGCGCCTACCCCAAGTTTACCCCTATTCCCTTCCATGAAGAAACGCTGTGGGATGGCTACCCCGAAGAAACCAACGCACCCTATGGTTTAGCCAAGAAGATGCTACTGGTACAGGGGCAAGCCTACCGCCAGCAGTACGGGTTTGAGTCGGTGTATTTGCTGCCGACCAACCTCTATGGCCCGGGCGACAATTTTGATTTGGAAACGTCACATGTGATTCCAGCGTTGATCCGTAAATGCCTTGAGGCTAAGACGCGCGGCGATAAGCAGATGATCGCATGGGGAACCGGCTCCCCGACCCGCGAGTTTTTGTATGTGGATGACGCGGCAGAAGGCATTGCGCTGGCGGCTGAACGCTTCAATAAACCCGATCCGATTAATCTGGGTTCAGGGATGGAAATTAGCATCAAGAATCTGACCGAACTGATCGCTGAGATGACGGGTTTCAATGGGAAAATCGTGTGGGATACCAGCCAACCGGATGGTCAGCCGCGCCGCGCATTGGATACCAGCCGTGCCGAACAGGAATTTGGATTTAAGGCGACCACCCAGTTCCGCGTCGGAATCCAACGGACGGTGGAGTGGTATTTGGCGACCTTGGGCGAAAAAGCCGAAGCGTAAGGATAGAGACATTGAGTGAGCTGCCGCTGGTTTCAATCATCACGCCGACCTTTAATCAGGCGAAGTATATTGAAGACACGATCCTAAGCGTGAGGAATCAGGACTATCCGCGTATTGAGCATATCGTGATTGACGGCAGCTCGACAGATGGCACGCTCGATCTTCTGCGCAAGTATGAGGATAAACTGACGTGGATATCCGAGAAAGATCACGGGCAAGCGGACGCCATTAACAAGGGATTTCGTAAGGCGACCGGAGACATCTACGGATGGGTGAACTCCGATGATCTGTACGTACCGGGGGCAATCCGGACGGTGGTTGAGCATTTCAACGCCCATCCTGAAGACAGCTTCATATACGGGGACTGCGAGGCACTGGACGAGAGTGGTAAGTCCTATGGCATCCGCACCCACGTGAAGCAAGGCGGTTGGCAAGAACTGGTGGGCGAACTGGATTTCATTGTGCAGCCAGCCAGTTTTTGGCGGGCGAACGTCTGGAAAACGTGCGGCGAGCTGGATGAGTCGCTACACTATACCCTCGATTACGAGTACTGGATGCGGGTGGCGAAGCCCTTCCCACCCCGCTATATCCCTACCCTGCTGGCGAAAGAACGGCTTTATCCGGCGGCAAAGACGTTCAGTGGGGCCGTGAAACGCATGGAAGAGATCGAGATGGTCGCTCAACGGCATGGCGGCGCTGGCCTGCCGTATAACTATCGGGCGGAGGCAGCAGCGAACTATGCGGTGCGGGGACTGAAAGCGTTCGGACGTGGCAAGTGGTCTGAAGCGAAAGCCGATTTCAATCGGACGGTGTCGATACGTCCCCCCTTCTCCAAGTTTATGCGCTATTTTGGAGCAATCGCTTTTCTAGGACCAGAGTCGATTTCAAGCATCTGGCTTTGGCTGAACCAGCGGCGAGCCGCACGCAAAGCCGATGTGAAGATACCCCTTTAGAAGTTCCACTTCTATGTAGTATTACGAATTATTACATTTAATTCGCGAAGTTCGTCGAATTCTTCAGATTCAGAACGAATCAGCACAATATGCAGCAAATGCCGCGTAAGCGGCAAATTTGTCGCAAATGTCGTCTTTGTCGTCCATGTCGCGACAATTCGAGGGAGACATAAGCGACATATGAGGTAGTCGTTTGTTAAATTCTCTCTTATTTTAGCTCACAAGTTCTTACCAAGTCAAGTTATTTTGGTTCGAAGATTCAAACGAAGTTTTGAACAGCCAGTGTTTATTGACCGCGGCTATCCACAAACCACACCCCAATAATGTGGCATTAATTCTTTCTTAATCACAAACAACCTTTGTAATACCGAAGCTATTGTTGTTATATGATGAATATAACAAAATACCGAGATAGCCATAAAAATTATCAAACAAAAGCTCTTTTACCTTTATGATGATTTTTATATCCCTGTGTTCTATCTGGCCCTCCGCCCCCACCATCGGGTGAAAAAGACCCTACTTGGTGATTAATGAGGACTACAACTTGAGTCTCTACGGTGTAGAGACAGGTGTTCGTGTTATGCATCCATTCCTAGGGCGTCGTGATGTACGCCTCACTCTGATCTACGCCATCGCTACCACAGTGCTGCTCATATTCGTACATACTCTTTTGAATCCCGGTTTTGAGGGGACATCGATTGGTATTGTAATCATTGGGATAGTCACCGGCACGAGCTTTGTCGGGGCGACAAGCTTCGGTTTATTCACACTCATGAGACGTGAAATTCATAAACGGAAATCCCTTGAGCAGCGCTTATCCGAAATACCTGAGAAAAAGCATCTCGAAGCAGCAGCACGCGAGAGCGAAGCCCGTTATCAACTGATGGTCGAGGTCGCCAGCGAAGGCATTCAATTCATTGGCCCTGACGCACGGATCACCTACATCAACCCGCAGATGACAGTTTTGCATGGTTTCCGACCTGAAGAGGTCATCGGACGCGAGTACTTTGACTACATCCACCCGGAGTCAGTCGAATCAGCACGGAGACGCTTTGAAGAGCGCAAACTCGGTATCCGGGGCAAGCGGGATGTCCGAATCCTGCATAAGGATGGTCACTATATATGGGTGCATGTTTCAGCGGCCCCTGTTTTTGGCGCTGATGGGAAGTTCCAAGGTACGCTGACGATGTATACCGATGTTACGGAAGCCAAGAAGCACGAACAATGTCTGGAAAAAGCGTTGGAACGTGAAAAGGAATTAAGTTCGCTCAAAACACGGCTGGTGACGATGGCATCACACGAATTCCGTACCCCGCTCGCCATCATCATGAGTTCAAGCGAACTGCTCCTCAATTACCGCGCAAAAATGGATCAGCAAAAGGTTGACGAGAAGCTGAATACCATCAAAGAACAGGTCGCACAACTCACCGAGATTATCCAAGAAGTGTTGGATGTCGGGCAGATGCAATCGAAGTATCAAGACTTTAAGCCTGAAACAGTCGATTTGGATGCTTTATGCCGTGAGGTTATCAAGGGATTTCGAAAACAAACTAATGTCATCCACAAACTACATTATGTCAGTTCATCCGCGCCATTGATGATCCAGTTAGATCGAGACATGATGCATCAAGCGATCTCAAATCTGATCTCAAACGCCATTAAATATTCGCCATCATGTCCCGATGTTTTTATTGGACTGGAATTTGATGCCAATTCGGCTGTTTTGAGTGTGAGGGATGAGGGAATCGGCATTCCGGCAGAGGATATGCGATACCTGTTTGAGAATTTTCATCGGGGAACCAACGTGGGGACTATATCCGGTGTGGGCTTGGGGTTGTCGATCACGAAGCAGATTGTTGAAATGCATGGTGGCAGCATCAGCGTGGAAAGCAAGGTCGGCGTGGGCAGCACATTCACGGTTAGCGTTCCTATCACCAATTCAAGCAAAGATTCGTGAAAATGGCTTCAAAACCAGCTTCGCACATAGATAAATTGATATGTGCGAAGCTGCTGCTACTCGCGTGTTACTTAGCTTTTTCCTCAGCAACTTCCTCAGTAGCTTCGATAGGCAGTATCCGTGCTTGGATACGAATACCATTCTTCTGGCGCACCGGTTCGGCGGCATCTAGTCCGTAGGTCTTGAGTGTATTGACGACGCCTTCGATAAAGGCGTTTTTGTCGCCAACGTCCGCAGGATAGGCAATCAGAACACTTACCAGTTTGTCCGTCACCTGCGCGGCACCTAAGGTTCGATACGGCCTCTCCTGAAATCGCGCTTCACGATGGAAAGCGTCAAATCGTTTCTTCAATTCAACTTGGTTAGTCACTGCCATTGTTAGTCTCCTTTAGTTCCGTTTGACACGTCATACCTCACATGAGAATGCGAAGCACCGGTTTAAGGGTACACCCGCAATGCAAAGTTTAACAATCGGGCGGGAGTGAATCAGTTCATACTCCCCTATCTCGCCAACCCTCTTTCCCCATTACATAGAGAAAAAGGAAGCAAAGTAATGAAGTAAAGTGCTTGCCTGACAGACGTTTAGATTGATTTTGATGCTACCCGATCCAGTTCATACCAGACGAGGCTGGCCGCACCAACCGCGCTCGATACGACTTCCGATTTAAAGATGGGTACATCGGGAAAGACACTGTTCGCCAAACGATCATGAAGTTTGTTGGTGAGGCGATCACCGAGCAAATCCCATGCAGCCAGCCCTAACCCACCACCAACAACGATGCGTCCCGGATCGAGCAACGCGATGTAGGGGATGAGCACGGAAATGAGGCCATCGACGGCTTCATCAATCAGAAGCGTGCCCAGCGGGTCATCGGTACGGGCGGCTTTGAGGATGTCTTCGGTTTTAGCGTCGATATTGGCAAGGACGCTGAATGGATAATGCGGTAGGTGTTCATGTAATCCGGCCATCATACCGGTGCCGGAAGAATACATTTCGGGGCAGCCACGCGCACCACACTTGCACAAACGCCCGTTAGGATCAAAGGGAATGTGACCGACTTCCATCGCCACGAAGTTCGCGCCTAAAACGAGTTCTCCGCCGCTGATGGCCGCGCCACCTAATCCGGTACCGACGGTCATGAGGATAAAATCATCACAGCCTTTGGCCGCACCAAATAACATCTCACCAATAGCAGAGGCGTTGGCATCGTTGTGCAACCAGACCGGTAAATCCCGCGAGAGCTTTTGACGCACACCTGTGAGCAAATCCACGTTGTGCCAGTTGAGATTGGTGGCAAAGTAGACCATACCAGTGTGGGGGTTGATGTGCCCCGGTGAGCCAATGCCGATCCCCAGCACGGGTTCAGTGGTTTGCTGCAAGAGATGCTCGATGCCTTCTACGATGCGTCCAATGACGGCGTCGGTGCCCTCGTCGGGTAAGGTCGGCAGACGGTACGAGGCTAATTCACGGCCTTCCTTATCGACCAGTCCGAATGCAATTTTTGTTCCGCCCAAATCGACGCCGATTGCTATTTGCTCGCTCAATTTATCCGCCCGTGTGTGATTGTGTTTGTCGCCTGTATTCCCGAACAAGCGCAGTCGATATAGAGTGCCGCATCAGGCTAAACCCATGATGCTAACCGTCAGACAAGCGCACTCAAGGCGCTCGAAACCCTCGCAGCATCAACTCGTATTCATTTGCTAATACAAGTCAAACGTCTTTTACCCATGACTCAGCGCAATTACGTCAACAAAAATGAACCAGCTTGATTGTTGAATTCAGCAAAAATGCCCTATGATGAGACTACTGAGATCAGCACACTATCTTACCTGATTATGACACTCAAGTGGTCACCGAAAATGAAGGCTTTTGCTCACGATCAAGTGCATATACTGCTCTGATGATTTTCTAACAGTCCTCATACACCACCGGTTTAAACTATAAGTATTCTGTCAGATAAAGGTTAATAATTATGGATTTGAAACGCTATACCAATAAAGCACAAGAGGCGCTTGTTGGGGCGCAAACACTGGCGAACGAATTCGGTCACAGCCAGATTGAGCCGCTGCATATTCTGACATCATTGATGCAGCAAAGCGAAGGGGTTGTGCCGGAAGTGGTCGCCAAGATTGGCGGGCGGCCAGCCAACCTCCAGATGGAACTGGAGCAGATGATTCAAGACCGTCCGCGCGTGTCGGGCAGCAATGTTGACCCGACTTTGAGCCGCGATACGGTACAAACGCTGAACCGCGCCGAAGCGGAAGCCAAGAAGATGCATGACGATTACGTCAGCACCGAGCATATTCTGCTGGCGCTGGGCGACGATAAAAATCTACGCGGGCTACTGGAACGCCACGGTGTGACGCATGACGCGGTATTAAAGGCGCTGACGGCGATTCGCGGTGGGCAGCGCGTCACCAGTCAAGACCCCGAAAGCACCTATAAGAGTCTGGAAAAGTACGGTCGTGATTTGACGGCTGCCGCGCGTCAAGGCAAGCTCGATCCGGTGATCGGACGGGATGAAGAAATTAGGCGCGTGGTACAGGTCATCAGCCGCCGCAGCAAGAACAATCCGGTGCTGATCGGTGAGGCGGGTGTCGGTAAGACAGCCATAGTCGAAGGATTGGCGCAGCGGATTGTGAACGGTGATGTGCCGGAAGGTCTGCGCGATAAGCAGGTGGTGGCGCTTGATATGGCATCACTGGTGGCGGGGGCAAAGTTCCGCGGTGAATTTGAGGAACGGCTCAAGGCAGTGCTGAAAGAAGTTGTAGACAGCGACGGCAAGATCATCCTGTTCTTGGACGAACTGCATACGATTGTGGGTGCGGGTGCGGCTGAAGGCGCGATGGACGCCAGCAATATGCTCAAGCCGATGCTAGCACGCGGTGAACTACGCTGCGTAGGCGCAACGACCTTAAATGAATACCGCAAGTACATCGAGAAGGATGCCGCGCTGGAACGCCGCTTCCAACCGGTGTTTGTGGATGAGCCGAGCGTCGAAGATACCATCAGCATCCTGCGTGGGCTGAAGGAACGCTACGAAGTCCATCATGGTGTCCGTATTCAGGACAGTGCGGTGATCGCAGCAGCCACGCTGAGCGACCGTTATATCTCTGATCGACAGCTTCCCGATAAGGCGATTGACCTGATTGACGAGGCGGCGGCACGTCTGAAGATGGAAATCGACAGCAAGCCGCTGGCGCTGGAAACTGTCGAACGGCACATCATGCAGTTGGAGATCGAACGGGAAGCGCTGAAGAAAGAACGCGATAAGGCCAGCCAAGAACGGCTCCAATCGCTGGAAGAAGAAATCGCCAACCTGCGTGAAGATCTAAGCGGCTTAAGCGCCCGATGGCAAACGGAGAAGGACGCTATTCAGTCAATCCGTGACATCAAAACACAGATTGATGAGGCGAAGATTCAACTGGAACAGGCCGAGCGCCGGAGTGATCTAGAAGCAGCGGCACGGCTGCGCTATGGTACGCTGCGTGATCTCGATCAACAGCTTGTCCAACGGGAAGCTAAACTGCGGGAACTGCAATCCAACGGCTTAATGCTGAAGGAAGAAGTGGACGCCGATGAAATCGCAGGCGTCATCTCGCGCTGGACAGGCATTCCGGTCAGCCGCTTGTTGGAAGGTGAAATCGCCAAGCTGCTGCACATGGAAGAACGGCTGCATCACCGTGTGATCGGTCAGGACGATGCCGTGCGGGCAGTGTCGGCGGCGGTTCGTCGCAGCCGTGCCGGTCTACAAGACCCGAACCGTCCGGTGGGAACATTCCTGTTCCTCGGGCCGACGGGTGTCGGTAAGACCGAGCTGGCACGGGCGCTGGCGGATGATCTATTCGATGACGAAAACGCGATGGTTCGCATCGATATGAGCGAATACGGCGAACGGCACAGCGTGGCGCGTTTGCTGGGTGCGCCGCCCGGATACGTGGGCTATGACGAAGGCGGTCAATTGACGGAAGCCGTGCGTCGGCGTCCGTATGCGGTGGTGCTGTTCGATGAAATTGAGAAAGCACATCCTGAAGTCTTCAACGTGTTCTTGCAGGTGTTTGACGATGGCCGTTTGACGGATGGTCAGGGGCGCACGGTGGATTTCACCAACACGGTGATTATCATGACCAGCAACGTCGGCAGCCAGATCATCAAGCAGATGGGCGCAGAAGCCGACAAAAATCAACTCCGTGACGCGATTATGCGTGAGTTGGACAACTACTTCCGCCCTGAGTTCCTCAACCGTCTGGACGACATCATCATGTTCCAGAGCTTGACGCAGGAAGACATCATGCGGATTGTGGACATTCAACTCAACCGTATGGCTCAACGACTCCAGAACCGCCGCTTGACGCTGGAATTGACAGGCGACGCGCGGCGCTGGTTGGCCGAACGCGGCTTTGATCCGGTGTTCGGGGCACGTCCACTCAAGCGCGCGATGCAGCGTGATCTGCAAGACCCGCTGGCAACTGCTATCCTTGAGGGCAATGTCCATGAGGGCGATCACATCGTAGCGGATATGGACATGAGCGGTGAAGGTCTGACGTTTAGTGCCACGCCGCAAACCGAGGTTATGTAATCCTGCAATGAGTGTTAGACAGGCGTTCCATGTGGAGCGCCTCTTTTGATTCGGCAGTATGCCACTCCCAAAACAAGAAAGACTCTCTCCTAGAACATAAGTACCAAACCAAGATGGGTAGTGGTCACAAGGTAAGTGATGATCGAATACGAAGATTGTATTCGAGGATGAACCAGTGAGTGACGAGAGAATGGTACAGATCCTCCTTGGAAAAAGATAAGGACTTGCGAGTGTATCGCCCGACCCACTGACGGAGCGTATTGTTCCAACGCTCTTGATGATTGGTCTGATGTGCCTCTTTGGGGGCCGCACGATGCTGCTCAGGTGGGATAATACGTGGATAAACATCGTACTCATCTGTGTACATGGGACAACTTCGATAGCTGTCGGGAAGCATTTCCCAGAGCTTCTGCGCCGTGGTTTCGGAGCGATCACCGATGGCGTAAGCCACAACCAGCGTTTGAAGAACTTCTCGGACACAAAACTCACCAGTTCATCCAGTTCCAGCACATCGGTCGCTTGAACCGGAAGCAGTGTTTCGGGTAATGATGGTAGGGATGCCACCCACGCCTTTAACCAGCGCAAGACGGTAGTGCGCCATACACCGAACACGCGCTGTAAGCCGCGTAAACTGATCCGTTCCCGGTAAGCACGCAAAATGGTGACTTTCTGTTCCTGCGTATATTTGATTTTCGGTGTCAACACGCGGCAGGCACCACACGCTTTACACTTATACTGCGGACTCCCGCATTTATTGTGTCCGTTGCGTATAATAGGCTCACTGCCGCATGATCGACACGAGTATTTGGTAGTCTCTTCGATCATGTGGCAGATCTTTATCCACCATCACTTACTTTGCAACCACTACCCCAAGATGTCACAGCGTCTAGGAATAGTCACCGACTTGATCACCAGAAAGCGAATCTTCGATGCATGATGCTAAAGAGATGAGACCTGCCGAATTCATTGTTATGATGACTTTTATCATGCTGCTCACGGCGGTGGCAATTGATATTATGCTGCCCTCTTTTGGGGCGATCCGTGCCTATTTCGGCCTCAGCGAAAATTCCAACGCCACGTCTCAAATTGTCACCTTCTTTTTCATGGGCCAAGCCGGACAGTTGGTCTTCGGCCCGTTAGCTGACCGCTATGGCCGCTTGTTGATTCTAAGGATCGGATTTCTGCTCTACATCGGTGGATGCATCGCCGCCGTCTTCGCGCCCAGTTTGAACTTCATTTTCGCGGCACGCTTTGTGGTGGGATTAGGCGCCGCTGCACTCTCAGTGGGCGCGGTAACCAGTGTCCGTGACCGCTTCACCGGCGACAAAATGGCACGTACCATGTCACTGATTATGACCATCTTTCTATTCGTACCGATCATTGCCCCAATCGTCGGTGCGGTTATTCTGTCGATTTCATCATGGCAAGTGGTGTTCCTCATCCCTGCCTTCATCGGCATCGCGGTCTTTATCTGGTCGCTAAGATTACGCGAATCGCTGCCGCCGGAACGTCGCCTTAACTTGGATATGCCGACACTGGTTGGTTCTGCGCGAACCGTTTTGGGCAACTGGACCTTCGTTCGCTATACCGCCATCGTCACCATTATGTTTTCTGCATTCAGTTCCTACGTCAGCAGTTCAGAGCATATGATCAGCGAGATTTTTGACCGTCCCCAACTGTTTACGTGGATCTTTAGCGGCATCGGCGCCACAATGGCGATTTTCACATTCTCGAACGCGCAGCTCGTCAAGCGGTTCGGAGCGCGGCGAACCGTTCGCGGTTTTCTGATTGTTAATCTGGTTTTAGCCTGCGCGCTGCTGGCGCTGACGGTCGCCCTGCAAGGCAGGCCGAATATATTCGTGTTCTTCGCGATAGTCGCCCTGCTCCAAGGTATCTACGTCGGGGCTGAACCCAACAGCAGCGCTCTGGCGCTCGAACCGATGGGATCAACGGCGGGTATGGCTGCGGCCATTTACGGCACCTCGTTCTTCGTGGTTGGTTCGATATTGGGTTCATTCATCGACCGGCAGTTGGTCAACTCGGTCACACCCTTAGCAGCCGGATATGTCCTCTCAGGACTGGTTGCGGTTGTACTGGTCTTTGCCGGACAGCGCAGCACACAGCCGATAGCTGTCGCCAGTCAAATCGGAGATTGAGAACACCGAAATAAAAAAGCGGACTGACTAGGAATCCACTTTTTATTTCATAACAACTTTTACCCGGCAAAAGGAGAATGTCCAAATCAGTTGGAAAGTGTACTGCGTGTCACTTCAAACTGCGGCGGCTGGCGCAGGGTCTGGTAGACTACACAGTAGCGCTCAGTGAGCCGGATGAGTGTCGCCTGCTGCTCTTCGGTGGCATCGGTGTCCAGATCGAAGAAGAGGCGAATCCGCTGAAAGCCGACCGGCGCTTCCTTGGAGACTCCCAGCGTCCCACGAAAATCCAAGTCTCCCTCAGCACGAATGGTTGCATCGCGCAGTTCAACGCCGATTGAAGTAGCAACGGCAGAGAGGGTCACCCCCGCACATGCGACCAGCGCTTCCAGCAGCATATCACCGGAGCAAAGGCTCAATCCGCTGCCACCCGTCGCCGGATGTAAGCCGGCTTCAATCAGTGCTTTTCCCGTTTGGATACTGCATGTGACGTTCTCGCCCACTTTGCCCTGTGCCTTGAGTGTGATCAGGGCGGCTTCGGGCGTTTCACGGTAGTGCTCTTTGAGCGGGGTTTGCAGCGCTTTGAGTTCTTCGGCTTTCATGATGATTTCCCTCTGTATGGATGGTCCAGAAATAACTCACCCCGACATTATACAAAGGAAAGTGACAGGTTATGTTCAGCGCGGACTCCAACTGGATACTGCAAATTCTTCGTTCGTCAGCCCGTAGTTCAGCGCATCGTGATAGATGCCACCGCTGTAGACCATACGGCGCAGGCGGCCTTCGAGCGTGAACCCCAAGCGTTCGTGTAAAGCAATGGAGGCGGGGTTGAAGCTGTAAACCTCAGCATTCACCTTCTGGTAGCGGCGCTCATCAAAGTAATAACGCAGTACCAAGCCAATCGCCTCAGAAGCATAACCCTTGCGGCGGTGGTCGGGATGAATAGCGAGGCCGTACATGAAGGTGCCAGAGCGTGGATTACAGGCATGGGTGTTGATGGTGCCAACCAGTTGACCCTCAGCAACGGTCACAATCTGGAAGCGGAAGACATCGCCTTCATGCCGCTGTTTGGCTTCACGTTCCGCCCATGCTTGCGCGGCGATTGTCGAATCCGGAAACCAGATTTCATCGGTCAACCGACCGTTATCCGTGTCCAAGTCCCACTGGTGATGAAATTCCCAATCGCTGGCTTCGACAGCACGTAAACGTACTTTCTCACCTTGAAAAATGTTGGGCATCAGTTCTCTCCTATAATCCTTTCAGCGACTAGTGTGGTGATTTCATCCGAGTTATAGCCGAGTTCAGTCAACACGGCGCGTGTATGTTCGCCTAAGCGCGGCGGTGGCTGCTGAATTCGGGCAGGAGTCTCCGAGAGTTTGGCGACTGGTCCCAACTGCGGCACATCTGCCCCACCCTCGCGCGGGATGTGCTGCACCATCTCACGGGCAGCAGCCTGTGGGTGATTAAGGGCATCGGGGATGGTATTGATCGAGCCGACCGGAATGCCCATCGGCTGAATTAAGGCCATCCACTCAGCCGTGCTGCGGGTTTTGAAGACCGTCTGCCACAGTGGAATCAATTCAGCGCGGTGGGCAACGCGGCTTGGATTGGTCTGGTAGCGCGGTTCGTCCCACAGCGCGGGCTGATTGGCCACTTCACACAGCCGCTTGTACTGCGAGTCATTGCCTACACCGAGTGAGAGATAACCATCGGCCGTTTGGAAAACCTCATAAGGCACGATGTTGGGATGGGCGTTGCCAAAACGCTGCGGCGTATCTCCCGACACCAGATAATTCTGGGCGACGTTCACCAGCCATGCTAACTGCGAGTCAAAAAGAGCTACATCGACGTACTGCCCCTGCCCTGTCTGGTCACGGTAGCGCAGCGCGGCGAGGATTGCCTGTGTCGCGTACAGTCCGGCGGTGACATCCACAATCGCCACCCCCGCTTTATAAGGCATGCCGTCCTGCGGACCGGTGATGGACATCAGGCCGCCTTCCGCTTGCAGGATGAAGTCATAACCGGGGCGATCACGGGCTGGGCCGGTTTGCCCGTAGCCCGTGATGCTGCAATATACTAAGCGCGGATACTGCTGCTGAAGCGCTTCGTAGCCCAAGCCCAATTGAGCCATGCCGCCAACCTTGAAGTTTTCGACCAGCACATCGGCTTTTGCAATCAGTTGATGGGCGATTTGAATGCCGCGTGGGTGTTTGAGGTTGAGCGCAAGACTGCGTTTGTTGCGGTTGATACTCAGGAAGTAAGCGCTTTCGCCATCCAACCACGGCGGCCCCCAGCGACGGGTGTCATCACCGCCATCGGGATTTTCGACCTTGATGACCTCCGCGCCGAGATCAGCCAGCAGCATGGTGCAGTATGGGCCGGCCAACACCCGCGAGAAATCAATCACACGGATGCCGGACAGAGCCGAAGGTTGTTTATGCGTTTGTTGAACGTCAGTCATGAACCATACAATTCGATTACGGGCGGCATCTAAACCGTGTCGCGCGCCGCCCGTTTCATTGTATTAAGACACCGTGGCCGTTTCAAAGGTCAAGCCGTAGGTCGGATGGGGATTTAAATCTTTAACACGAGCGCTGGTGTAAAAGAAGTTGCGTCCGTAGAAGACGAAAACCCAAGGCATATCCTTGTTGATAGCCTCTTCCAGCGCACCATAAGCCTTCCAGCGGTCATCTCCCGGTGGGATGGCAGCGGCCGCCGCTTCCTGTTTATCCAGCGCTTCGTCACAGAAACCGCCGGTGTTGTTGGCGGCGTTGCATTGCAGCAGGGGTTGGTAGAAATCCGATGGATCGGGATAGTCCGCATACCAACTGAGGTAAAGCACCGGCATTTGACCGGGGTCACTGCCATACACAATATCGAGGATTTGCGAGAACTCCAGCGAAACGATCTCAGTCTTCACACCGACCGCTTCCCAATCCTGAACAACGGCCTGCACGACGGTTTGGTCGGCGGGATCAGTTGTGGCGTAAATCTTGGTGCTCAATCCATCGGCAAATCCAGCATCCTTGAGCAGGGCTTTAGCCGCAACCGGATCATAAGTCAACGCGGGCAAATCAGGATTATCACCGGAAAGATTGGGCGGGAACAAGCCGTTGGCCGCCAGTGGTCGTCCATTGAGCAGCTTGACAATCCGTTCACGGTCAACCGCCATGCTCAACGCCTGCCGCACCTTGACATCATTAAACGGCGCTTCACGGGTGTTGAAACCCAGATAGAAAACATTCGGCACCGGACTGAGCAGCATCCGATCTTTGAGGGTTGCAGCCTCGGCAATGCGCGGATAATCGGCAGGCGCGACGAAATCGAGTGACGTATCGGCCTCGCCACCTTCGACGCGCAGCACCATCACCGACGGGTCAACGCCGATGTCGATTTGGACATTATCCACTTTGGGATAGCCTTCACGGTAATAATTTGGATTGCGCTCGAAGGTCAGACGTACGCCCGACTCCCATGACTTGAGCACGAACGGCCCTGCCCCCAACGGCTGCCGCCCGAATTGATCACCAGCAGCTTCGACGCCTTCCTTAGCCACAATCGAACCGAAAGGCGTTGCCATGCGCTGCAAGAATGTCCACTCGGTGCGGGACAATGTGAACTCGATCGTCGCCGGATCAACAATTTTGATGCCGGAAATTTCGGTGGCCTTGCCGTCGATATACTCTTTCGCACCTGCGATCAGGTCAAAGATGAAGCTCCCCGGTGAAGCGGTCTTGGGATTTAGCAAGCGTTCGAAGCTGTACTTGACGTCATCGGCAGTAATCTCGCGGCCATTAGAGAACTTGACGCCCTTGCGCAGTATAAAGGTGTACTTCAAGCCATCACTGCTGGCATCGACCTTTTCAGCTAAGGCGGGAACGATTTCTTTACCCGTATCATCCCACGTCACCAAGCCGCGGTAGACCAGTGATTCGGTCGGCCATGATACCGTATCATAGCCCAGCGCAGGATCAAGCGAATTGACATCACTCAATGAGGTGACGATCAACGTTTTGCTGGTGTCTTGCGCCACAACCGGAACCATCGTCCTGATCAGCAGCAGAACACTGAGGAAGCCCAACATCTGTCTTAACCGACGCATAAACCGCCTCCCTATTTCGTTCATTTTATAAACGTGAGTACAGGATGACTTTACCCAACATCACGCTAAACCGGCAAGCGAGGTGGATAGGGATTGGTCAATTTCTAAACCCATCCAATGGGCAGTTGTTGATAGGTTACATGATGGATGCTTCGCGGGTTCAAAACAGGTAGGATGCTTGTTAAATGGTGGATTTGCTGCCTGTCTTTGCTACTCTAAACAAGAGGTAAATATGTCAGAACAGACCATAGAAGCATCATGGAATGCGTTTTGCGTCGCCAACGGCTTTGAACGGTTCGATCTGGTGCCTAAAGAATATAAGGGGCAAAAAGCCCTTTATCTCGAGTTGCAGCGCGAGCGTGTGGACCCTGTGATAAACCATCCCGCGCATCCTTTAGCGGAGTTCAATTTAAAAATCATCTCGGATATGCAAAATCACGACATTGATGCCCTAGCGGTCACCCTCTATATCGGTAGGAATGCCGTCGCGCCTGTTGATAAGGCAGCGGGCAAGGGGTTCTAAAGTCAGATTACTCGCTATCAGCGAAGCACAAATCTGGGTTTATATTTCCCTTCAGTGAATTCAACAACCTGATGGAATAAGTCTTCCAAATCGTGAACGGTCGCAGAGAGTTCGCTTGCGGTGCTTCCAGCATGGGCAAGGATGTGATTAACGCGGGCTGAATAATTTGGCGGTTTTAAGGCAAAGGTGTCAATCGTCGCAACCGCCTTTTTGTCACTGATGAAGTAAGTTTCGTTCATCGCAAAAAGCACCTGCGTCAGAAAGCTCAGTGCACGTGTCAAACAACCCACGGTATTGTAGACATCGCCTTGAGCGGCGAAGCTCCGTGCATGTGTCAACGTGAAATCCACCCCCCAGAGTGTATTCAAGGTAATTGCCTCTTTGATGGCAGGTGGATACGGATCAACCAGCGTTTTTAAGCCAGCGACAACCCCCATCGGGTCATACAAAGGTAGGCAGATGGAGGTCTCTGCCAAGTAGATGATGCTATTAAAACCATAAGGGGGCTGCTGAAGATAGTCGAGTTCTAATTTACCGTCCCGAACATTGTGGATTACCCGGCGTACATGCTCGATATTCCGATAGAGAAAGTCAACCTTACCCGAAGCCGTATGAATCCATGCCCCGCCGTTGACCCACGCGCCCCATTCATAAAATCCGGTGACGGTTGCCGTACCGGCTGCGTTGGCGATCTGTCGGATATGATTGATGTCAAATGGTGCGTTTTCGGTGTAGTAAAGTCCAACATCAATATCGGAATTCGCGTGATTTGCGCCTCTGGCATATGAACCGCCTAATACGATGGCAGCCATGCCTTCGACCTTTTGCAACTGATCGACCATCCCCGTGAGAGTCGCTAATTTGTCCACTGGAATGGTCTGTAAGATGTGTGAGGTGTTATTAGGATCGTTCATGATTAGCCCTATTCTATCGAGCGTTGGATACTCTTTAGCAGGATTATCTTTATAGTGGCAGCCAGATTATAACAGTCGTGCCGTGTTCAGGTACGCTTTGAATGTTAATTGTACCGCCCTGTGTTTCAATAGCAGCACGGGCAATCGTCAACCCAATCCCTAATCCACTAATCACACCCGTGTTTGTTCCCTTAAAAAAAGGTTCACTCACATGTGAAATTTCTTGAGGCAGTATACCAATGCCACAATCTTCCACCTTCACTTCAATACCCGATTCAAGTTGTTTTAGACTGACTTTGACAATTGAAGTCGAAGGTGAAAAAAGTGCTGCGTTCCGTGTAATGTGCTCCAAAGCGCTGTAGAGAAGTTGGGCATCGACAAAAGCTTGCGCGGTTTCTGGTAGATCAAACTCAAATTGATTAGGACGGTTAAACTGTCGTGATATTTCACCTGCTGCTTGGCGACATAAGGCGCTGATATCGGTATGCGTGCGCTGAACATAATCAGGGGTGAATTTACCTTGAATGACCAACCCGATTTGATCAAGCATGTTTGTCAGCCGTCGGATGTGGCTTTCGATCGCACTGGCTTTGCTAACTCGCTGTTCCGGAGTCAAACGATCTAAATAAAAGACTAACGATTCGGTGGAGGCTTGGACAATAGTTAATGGAGTACGAAACTCATGCATAATGCGTTCCATCATGCGGGACTTTAGATTGCTAAGTTCGAGTTCCTTATCTAATGCAGTTTGCAGTTTTTCGGTTTCCAAACGCAAATCTTGTAAGCGCTTCCGCTCGGTAATGTCTTGAGCCGCGCCGTAGTACCGGACAACCCGATTTTGTTGTGCGTCCCAGATTGGGCGGCGGCGAATATAGAGCCAACGCAGTTGTCCATCTTTGGTGATAATTCGACATTCATGACTCGAAATCTGCCCATTCATGATGACATCCATTTGATGTTGGACAGCCGCTACATCGTCAGGATGATAAAGTTTGAATGTGCCGGCAATTTCATCATATGTATAGCCCGTGAGACGCGTAAATGAATCGGCGGTGATCCACTCATTTGTCCAACTGCCGTCTGGTAGTAACCGAACAGAAAACGCATAATCCGAAATCAATTCGGTCACGGCGCGGTAGCGTTCTTCACTGGCTTGAAGTTCCCGCTCAGAACGCTGCTTGTCGGTGATATCAACAGAAACACCTAGGACGTGCCATGCAATGTCATCTGCTGCCCGAATGGGCACTTTGACGGTTTGTAGGGTTCGTGTTCTTCCGGTCGGCACATCAGAGACCGATTCTTCAGCAATAAACTTCGGCTTCAGCGTCGATATCACTTCGCGGTCATCACGAACAAAGTGTTCTACTTCTTCAGGCGTTACTGTAAATCCACGACTGTGCCCTTCGACCATGTCCTCCACTGTCGAATCGTAAAATTCGGCAAGGCTCTTATTCACCAAGATAAAGTTGTTATTCCAGTCCTTGATGAAAATATGTGCAGGAACGGTATCGATAATCTGTCGGAGATACTCCTGCTGCTTTTTCAGCGCTTCTTGGAACTGTGTTTGAGCGGTGATATCACGGCTGATCCCAACAAGGCCGATGAGTTTGCCATGTGCGTTATGCAAAGGGGTTTTCGTTGTTGATACATAAATCAAATTCTGGGACAGATCCCGTGACGTACGCTCGACATTGAGCAGCGGTTGGTCAGTTTCAAGAACTATCCGGTCATCTGCGTCAAACTGTGCGGCCAAATCCGGTGGATAAAGGTCGGCGGCTGTTTTACCGATGAGATCCTCCGGCTTACTCACATTCGCCCCCAGTGCGTGTGCCCTGTTACTCACTGTAAAATGCCCACTGGTATCTTTGGCAAAGATGTAATCTGGCACCGTGTCAATCAAGGTTCGCAAAAGGTTCCGCTCTTCGGCAAGTGCATCTTCCGCCCGTTTGCGTTCGATAATACTGCCCAATAACGAGCAAAATACCGATACCAATTCCTGCTGTGCGGGGTCAACTTCTCCACTACTGATGGCGCGATCGTTGAACAAAAATCCGATCCGTTTTTGTCCGTATCGAATCGGTGTTATCGCAACCCATCCTTTTCCGATTTGATGGTTCTGTAGACCATTCCACTCAGTCCATATGGATTCGACTTTCGTCCAAGGAATGTCGGTTGTCTCCAACAAATTGAGCTGTGATCTTAAAAGATCACTCACAGGCGTTTTTAGGGCGTGTTCATCGGTGATTTCACCTTGCATATTTGTGCCATAGGTACCGCATATCGTGTCTTCTTCTTGGACAAATATGGCACAGCGTTCGAGGCCAAGATTGCCCTTCGCAAATTGCACGGCGTTAAGAAAGATGTCGTCAATCTCGAAACAACGGGTTAAATCATCAGCCAGAGTCAGTACCGCACGTAGTCCCGCTATGGGGAGATTTTGTGGTAATTGTTCTGAACTCATACAAGTTACTTGCCTATTAGGGTCTAGGGATAATTATCTGTGGATTGTACTTATCTTGACAAATTTTGAGGTTATGGAAAAACATGCTGATTTATGGCTGGGATGTTTGGAACCCTTGTAATGCCAAGATAAATGGAATGTGTATAAAGTTTACACAGCGATTGAAATCAACTCTACTTCAATTATTACGTGGAATTACAGATTTGTACATTGAGAAAGGTTTCGGCTGAAATCGAAGAAACACTTTGTAACATGCTAAAACGCTTTATGGATTTGAGCGCTAGAAGTCAATTGAGGACGAGGCTTTAGTGGAAACATGACAATGCTCGTATTCGTAAACACTTGATCTACAGCAACAAGAGCAAAGGATTTATAACAGAGAACGAATCAAATTAGCGCGCTCAGTGAGTCCACGCCGTTCGGAGACGGCAAGCTGCAAATCAAGCGGCGGCACTTTGATGGGATAGCCGTTCCAGTAGACCGTTTCGCTGCGCGCCAGTGCGGTCGGGCCGAAGTCCGCAGCGCTATTTTGATCAGCTTGGGCATTCACATCCCCGACCCACTCTAAACGAGCGTGCAGAAAACAGCGTCCGAACCAATCCCATATCCAACCGCGCGAGTCGGACACCGGCTCGACCAGCACATCCGAGAACAACTCGCTCATGCGTGAGCTGCCCTGCCCTTGTACCGATAGATCGAGGTCATGCGGGGTAACTGCCAGTCCACGAACGGCCAATGCTGTGCTGCCCACCAAGTACCAGTCGAGTCCCTGCCCGTCGAGGCGTTTCAACACTTCAGTCAGGCAGGCTTCCCAAGGGACGGGTTGTTGATTGGCCGCCTGCAAAATCAAATCAGGCATATGGCATTCGAAATTGCTATAAATCTGATCCAAGTTTGGCGCATTCGCAGGAAAGGCTTTGGCGAAACCCTCTTCAAACGGACTGTAGTACAACCCGCGAAGCGTGTCATAGAGTGATGCATCAACATCCGTCACCACAAAATAGACTTTGTCATCCATCGTTTTCCGGTAGGTCTTCATCGCTAGAGTTCTTCTCTACCCCACTGCAAATGGTATTCGCTGACCCGCATAAAACACCAATGTTGTGGTTGTTGGCACATTACTTCCCGGTGGATAAATTACGAGGTTTATACTGCCACCCACATAGGCTCGATATTCACCTTTGATCTTCGTACCGTCCGCTTCCAAACGAATCAATGGTGTATCTAGTACCCACTGTTTACGTGGCACTTGTGGACGTATCACTAGCCCTTTGCCATCACCTGACGGCTCAACCCCGCATACCCGCATCAACCCCAGTATCGCCATCGCATCCGCATTCGAGTTCATCGTCGGAAAATCAGTCATCGGTGTCAACGTACTGGACCACGTCCCCCCCGGTTGTGGTGAATTCAAGCCGTTGATTCCATCCGGTGCTCCCCAAATGCCGAACCAAATGGCCGGATATTGTTCGGCATGCATGGCAAAGGTATTCCGGTTTAATGACCGCCAAGCCAAATCTGCCCTGCCTGACCGGGCATATCCCCACGTCAGCAGTTGGCTGACTGCCGGCCAGACCATACCATTTTCCAGCAAGGCCGCGCCAATCGCTGATGGTCGATCCAGACTGGCTTCCACCCGTTCGATCAGATTGTTTTCGTGATTGTTTTGCTTGGCCGCACCACTGATGAGTCCCCACACTTGGGCTTCTAAGCTCAAGGACTCAATCATAACCGGCTGATTAGAAACCCCTCGCAGCACTGCCCGGTTGTACCAACCCTTTGGATTCCACTGCTTATCGACTGCCGCCTGTAACCGTTCAATCCGCCCGTCTCGCAGCATAGCACTGATGTCTGGCCCTGCTTCCTGCATCAGGTTAGCTAGCAATGGCAGCACGTATAAAGCCATCTGGCTGTTGGGTATCGATTCGCCATGCGCTTTAGAATTCTGATAAGCCACACCAAATAAACCATCTTTTAAGGCCGTTTCCAACACAATTGAATCGGACCAATCGCCTGTCCGCACCCGAATCAAGCCATTTTCGCCGATTCCGATCATGTCAAACAGGTGCTTCAATGCAAAGCGAATATGATCGATGACGGTTGTGCCACCTGCCCTTGACGGTTTTTCCGGCGGATAAAATGGTATTTCTTCGTTCAGAAACTTGAAATCTCGTGTTGCAGATAGATACTCAGTCAAGGCCAGCAGGAAGAATAGGTCTAGATCGGATGGATTGGTATGAATATTGAGGCCATTACTGGTATACCCATGCCCACAGAAAGCATATGGAATTTGTCCGGTTGCACCATCGGTCAGACGCATCAACAGACGCAGCACATCCTTGGCTAAGGCTGGTTGAAGGTAAGTTAAGGCCAACGAGAACAGGGCTTGATCTCGTGGTGCTCCATCCGCCCCATGCAAGAACAGATACGCTGAACCCTGTGGGATCAAATGTACTTTGTGGTAAGTACTATAGACAGACGCCGAAAGCAGGTTGTAGCTGTGCCATGCCATCTCCCGCTGAAGGACAGGGTCTTGGCCCGTGTAGAAATAGGCCAAGTCCATTTTCCAATCTTCCAACTTTTCGGTAAAAAGCTCTTCACTTTTGAGTTCGCTCAACAGGCTTCGACGCACATCGGGAAAAGCCGCTCCATAGGCATAGTGCAGCGTTCGTTTTTGCCCCGGATCAAGCAGAATATCCCGCCGCAGCACCATGCAATATGGCATCGGCTCCAACACCGAATTGGGCTGTAACATACCATCATCTCCGCGCAGCCGTACGGTATCCGGCTGCTGTGCTCCCCCTGCCCCGAAAAACGTAGCCTTATTGATGTAATGACCGTCCGGCTGTCCATCCAAGTCGGTCAAAAATATTGGTGCAGGGTACCAATCAAGGGGTGATGGTTGGTCATCTGGTGGCGCATTTGGCGGTGGATCTTGCCGGAACTCCAATGTGTTTTCATCTGAACGGTAGTTGATACTGTTCGTAAACTGCTTTCCCAAGGCTCGCCTCTCTTCATCACATGCAATTCCGAAAGGCGTCCCACGCAGCCATTGTAGTTGCAGCTGATGCACATTCACGTCCCAATATTCGTAGTGCTTCAATGTCACTGGCTTGGTGCCAAGGTTTTCCAGGGTGACATCTGCGATCACGAACGGATAGTCACCATGTGGCGCATACACACAGCGTGTTGCCCGAATATTCCGGTAAACCATTTCGGTTTCCATATAGCTGATGCCGAAACGCCGTTTAACTTTGGCCCCGCTGGGACGATAGCGGAAAGCTGTCGCCCACACCTGCTCACCATCATCAATATAGCCAAATCCACCGGCATAGGCATAGGCTGTTGCCGCCGTATTGCGTTGTGGCGTTGTATTGGTTGCTGGTGCATCTTGGGCTTTGACCAGCGATTCGTCCTGTGCCGATAGAATATTGTAAGATTTGAGAAGCGGTTCATTCGGTTCTTCGTGCAGATCACGCAGCCATTCGATCCCTAAGGTTTCACGCGGATTTTGAGCCGCGTCAATCCGGATGCTTTGCGTTTCAGCGCTTTGTGTCACAAACGGTTTAGCACTATCGGCTGTTCTCGGACGACGAATACTGGCGATCAAGCGGATAATAAACATGGCAATACGGGCTAGAAATGTAAGTATGCCCGCTTGTGGATGATCTGATTCCCATGCCTCAAACCTATTGAGAAATGTGCCGCCTCTATCGCCTAGATAGATTTGTACCGTACCATCATTAGAGCCCAAAGCCGTCACACGGCGGTTGCCAATCTGATGCCAGTGGTCACGCCGGTCAAGACTTTCACTGTTGGCAAATACAGCACGTACATCAGCGTATTGATCTAGCTCGTAATCGTAGGCAGGTAAACCTGTTTTATCGACCGTCCATTGACCGAAGATTCCACTGCCTTCAGGTGTTGATGTAAAGGTATAGGTTGGCTCAACCGGAACAGCTTGTGCCGCAAAAGCTTGTACAGCCTCCTCAGCAGATGACTGTTTAGGTTCACGGAATTGAAGCCGAAACCAACGCTGTCGCCGTGTAAGGGGTTTTACATCAGCAGCTTGAAGAAAAATAGTGCGTCGTGGTTGGCTAGAACGCGTCATCGTGACTACTCCTGAAGTGCTTGTGGAATAAACCTAATTATGGAGTATTTGTTGGTGATGCGCTAAGGGATCTTCGTAGCTGTGCGCTTAGTGAGAATTTCGTGACTTGTTAGGGACGAATATGTTAAAATAACCAATATCGAAAATCATCAGCGGTAAGATCATGTACGATTTACCTATATTCCCTCTCAACACGGTTCTTTTTCCCGGAATGCCATTAAAGCTGCACATCTTTGAAGAACGCTATAAGCTAATGATTGGACGTTGCTACCATAGTGGACAACCTTTTGGTGTGGCTTTGATCAAGTCGGGTCAAGAAGTCGGTGGACGTGCTGAACCGTTTCTGATCGGATGTACGGCGATCATCTCCGAAATGGAACCTTTACCCGGTGGACGCATGAACATCGTAGCGGTAGGACGCGAACGCTTCATGGCACATAACTTCAAATATGATCAGCCTTTTCTGGTCGCGGAAGTTGAAAATCTGGCGTTAGCCAACGCGGACACCATCACACTAAACCGGACAAGCCGTACTTTACGACCTTGGGTACAACGTTATTTGCAGACGCTGGCTGATGCTAGCGAAACCAAGTTCGACATTCAACAACTGCCGGATGAGCCACTTCAATTGGCTTACTTGGCTTCATTCCTACTGAATGTTCAGATTGAGCAAAAGCAGGATTTGTTGAGTATTGATAGCGCTGATGAACTCGTGTCCAACCTGCGAACCATCTACCGCCGCGAAGTCACTTTGTTGGATGCCATGCTCACCCCTCAGACTGCAGACGATGCTGGTGTATTCTCGGCAAATTAACGAGCAGCGTTTTTATACCCCCTGATACGCTTTGTTGCTGGCGGTCAGATTTTGGATTAAAAAATCCAAATCAGAAATAGCGATTTTCTTACATAATGCAAGCATGCGAAAATTTTCCAAAAGCGACTCCGAAATCATTATTTCCTGCCCTACTAGAGAATCCACAGCAGGGGGTTAAGACTGGCATATTTGTCGTTGGCACTTTAAGCTATGCAGCCTTAGTCATTTTTGAATTGGATTGCTACGCATGACAGATGATTTGATTACAATCGATCTCATCGGTATTGCACATGGTGGCAGTGCTGTTGGTCGATATGAAGGTAGAGCGATTTTCGTTCCATATGGTATTCCGGGTGAACGAGTTCAGGTTCGCATTGTGCAGGATAAAGGGCGATTCGCGATTGGCGAAATTGTCGAAGTTCTTGAGGCTTCACCTCATCGTATTCAAGCTCCATGTCCTTACTTTGGAGATGGTTTGTGTGGAGGGTGTCAGTTTCAGTTCATTGACTATGCGAATCAATTGGTATTGAAACAGCAAGTTGTCAAAGATCAATTGGCTCGGTTGGGCGGACTGCCTGATGTAATTGTGCATCCTACGCTGGCTAGTCCAAATGCATATGGCTACCGGTCACATGCGACTTTTCAGGTTACACCAAATGGGAAGCTGGGATTTATCAAAACCGATCATTGGACGGTTCTGCCTATAGAGGAGTGCCTCCTGCTATCGCCTACCCTGCATGAGGCATTTGAGGAAGAGAAAGATGAGCGTTTTACGGCTGGCACACGGGTACGATTTCAGGCTGGCAGTGAAGGTCAAACGATTCATTTTCCGATGAGTGGCGTCATTGACGATGTGGCGGAATCTTTACGGGAGGAGCCAAGGCAGAATCGGGATAAAGGCAAATCCAAGCGAAACCTTTCCAATGCAAATGCGACAGGTTCAGGTTTAGCGATGAAGGGCGAAGTCTATTACAAGATTAAAGAGCATACATTCCGGTGTTCAGCAGGCAGTTTTTTTCAGGTGAATCTGCCTCAGGCGGAAGTGCTGGTCGGACTGGTATTGGACCGACTCGGGCTTCAGGGCAATGAACAGCTGCTTGATTTGTATTCGGGAGTTGGATTGTTCACAGCGTTTTTAGCCGACAACTCAATGCATGTTTCGGCAGTTGAGCTATTTGAACCTGCAGTGAATGATGCTCAGGTCAATCTTAATGACTATACGAATATCGATCTGTATGTCGGGAAGATTGAGACAGTGCTACCCCGTCTTAAAATGAAACCAGATGCGGTGGTCGTTGATCCTCCACGAGCAGGAATGGACGCTCCGGCACTGGAGGCACTTATCAAGATTCAGCCCAAGCAGATCGTTTATGTTTCGTGCGATCCGGCGACTCTCGCACGCGATGCGAAACGGCTGACTACAGCGGGTTATCAATTAAGTGATGTGCAACCTGTCGATATGTTTCCCCAGACGTATCACATCGAGTCGGTGGCGCACTTTACGCGATAAATCAATATTATTATCCCCGCTCATAGACCGTAAACTGTCCAAGCTGATATACAAGCCGCCAATTGGTTTGTACGTCGGTCACAATATCACTTAAGCCGGGGATAAAAATGACACCCCAATTACGCCAGAGATTATCAATGATCACGAAACGCGCCTGACGATAATCAGGATTAAATGCAAGGCGAGCTTGCGGGATATTAGCGGGAAGATGGGGTGTGGCAACATGATCGGCTGCGGCGACTGCCATCTGGAAATCTTCAGGATGGCCTCCAAACTGCCAACCGACAACCGGTGAAGCCACGATGACATCATCGTTCGTCACTTGACTATTGATAAAGGCGGCGACCTGTTTGGCATCCTGTGGATTAATCAGAAACGAATCAATATCGGTGGTATATCCGGACTGAATAAATGTGACGGTCGTGGGGATGGATGCGATCAGAGGCGAAATACCTAGAAAGAGAAGCACTCCACTGGTTATCACGCCCGCTATAACACCTTTCAACCCGGCAATCTGAGGTAGATTTTCCCGGCCTGCGTCAAATAGCGAAACTCCCCCGCTACGGATCAAGGATGCTACTCCCAACGCAACAAACGGCAAGACTGGAATCATGTAATAGGCACTGAGGTTATAAAGGGCGTTGGTACGACCGATAAAGGCAATAGGAAGCACAAAAAACAGCACGATAATCCAGCGCAATCGGGGCGGTTGTAGAGTGAATAGGCCAATGATGCCGGCCAGAATCCACACACTGCTCCCAATCAGCGTTTGATAGTTGTTGAACAAGGTGGTCCACTGATCGTTGAGCGAGGCAGTGGGGACAAGGCGGGAAATAGTAAAATTGAGGTCAAAAAGAAAGGCATCCGGCGCGCTGGCTAACATGACAAGTGAGTAGATAGCAAAGGGAGCAAAGAACAGCGGCACACTCCATAATAAATAGATGGGGCGACGAGCGGCAATCAATATGAACGGCAACAGCAAAGTTAGCATCCATACCTCAGCAACTAAACCTGTGCCGAGAAGCAATGCACTGACTCCTAGCCAGAGTGGATGTCCTTTTTCCAGATAAAGTATGAGCGTCAGAACAGCAAGCAAGATCAATGGTGGTAGCAGGTTATAGCTAAAACCAAAACGGCTATATAACACAGCTTGCGGGTAAACCGAGAGGACAAATGCGGCCAGCAGAGCCAAGACCACTCCACCACTCTTCCGAACAGCCCCATAAAGTAACCCAACTGACAAAACGCCAAGAAGCGCCGTGAATGTTCGCAAGGCGACCATGTGATCGGGGTTGCCTGACACTTGGAAATAACCGGCTAAGAGAATGTGAAAGAGTGGTAAGCGACCAAACATCAATGTCGAGTCTTTAATCAGCATGTACTGCGTTTGACCCATGAGGCGATGGTTAGCGATGTCAATATGGGTGGTTTCATCCGTGTACCAACCGGGATTCCCGGCGACATTGGTTAAGCGCAAGTAACCCGCCAAGAGTAAGATCAACACCAACAGAGCGCCTTCAGCGAGGTATAAGACGAGTGGTGGCACACTGACGGTAAGGTAATTTGATGAACGATTGATAACCATGATGATTTCCCCCTTTCTCATTTATAGCTGGACTCAGGGGAAAGCGTTCAAGATGACAGAGCAATCGGCGGGAAAACGTCAGGGAAGAAACCTAGTAACAAACAACGCTTGTGGCATTGGCAAGTTATGGCAAATTTGGCATTTATGACACACTGATCCGTCGAGCTGACTGGCGGGAGGTTCGGCGGGCGCCGCCGGAATTTGCAGATTGGTTGGCGGCTTCCTCGGCTCTTGCCGCTGCGTACAGCGGAAACAAGGGACGGAAGCGCCGCTCTGGCAGAGGGTGTGCCGCTGCAGCGATTTTACGGGAGAGCGCCGCCGAGATTTGCAGCAAGGGTTGCAATTTGTGCAGTACAAAGCGGTTTTGGTTCATTGTTGCCCTCTAAATTACGAACTTTTGTTCTTTTATTTTAGCACAAAAATTCTATCAAAGTCAAGGGAATGATAAGTGATGGAAGTTGAAAGACGAATTTTAGGCTACACCCTTACCCACATTAGCATTCAAGGGCATCACCAATTTGCCATCCGGCTGAACATGCGGGGCTAGAACAGGTTCCATATTGAAGACAATTTGATCAGCCAATTTAGTTTTTGCTTCGACGTCAAGCCGCGCCAATTCTTGAATCACTGCTGCCGAACCAATAATTGAAGCTTGAATAAAGATATCCGTGCTAGGGAATGTGATGTAATGGGCTATAGGCGTCACTTTAAGATCGGTGAAACCGGCCACTTCAAGCACCTCATATAAGGCATCGCTATCGCCAAAGGCAAAGGGAGCAGCTAATGCGGGTACATTCATATGCTCAATTAGTACTGCGTTAAATGTTTTATAGAGAGGATTTTGTTGGAGTGACTGCTGAACATTGACCACAATACGTCCGCCGGGCGCTAGCACCCGTTTGGCCTCACGGAGCGCAGCTACTTTGTCGGGAAAAAATTGCAATCCTTGATGGCACAAAACGAGGTCGTAGCTGCCATCGGGTAAAGGAAGCGATAAGGCGCTCCCCTCCCGCCACTCAATCGGCGCACCACCCGGTTGGGGCAAACCCCGCGCAACAGCCAACATAGCTGGATTAATATCAAGCGCGGTCACACTCCCCTGCTCACCCAATATAGGTGCAACTGTCCGTGCAACGATTCCTGTTCCACAGGCAATATCGAGTACTCGTTCGCCTGTTCGTGGTTGAGCATAACGCAACATTTGCTCCACGCCGGGAACCATGATGCCGGGAACCATATACTGCTCATATGCTTTCATCGGGTTCATATCTAAAAGCGGATAGCGTTTATCCATATTGATTCCTTTTACTTACACAGTGCACTAACGCAAACATCATCAGGCAATGAGTCAAGGTAATCAGGCCACAGACGTGACCTCAGGAAAATAGTTCATAGATGTGCAAAGATTGGGGCAAGGCATACCTTACCCCTTCAATGATACCGTGTTTTTATGGATGAGTGATTAACCCAAGCTGATAAGGGACGCGACAGTGCAGCGCCCCCACCAATCAATGTCAGACATAGAGGAAATATCGACAAAGGCATTAATTGCCGTCGCGTTTGTGCCATTCGTCTTTGAAGAGGTCGAAGTGTCCGGCGACATAGGGATGTTCAGCGAAGATGGCTTCGTTGATTTCTACGCCTAAACCGGGTTTGTCGGGCAATGCGAAGTAACCATCAATGACTTCAGGCACGCCGGGAGCAGCCGTTTTGACCCATGCGTCAGCAAAGTCATTGAAGTGTTCCTGAATCATGAAGTTGGGCGTGCAAGCAGCGACATGGAGCGCAGCGGCAGTGCTAACCGGGCCCATGCGGCGAGGCGGCGAGTCTGAGCGATGCCGCCGAAGTGCGTAATGTCGGGCTGGATGATATCTACGGATTGGAGATCAAACAGTGGGCGGAATTCGTTCATGGTATGCAAGCGTTCGCCTGTGGCAATCGGGATTTCCACACGATCCGCAACCCGCTTCAGTTCAGCCAAGTTCTCTGGCGGACAGGGTTCTTCGATCCATGCGGGGCGATACTTTTCGAGTTTACGCGCCATCAAAATAGCCGTCGCAGGATTGAAACGACCATGCATCTCAACCATGATTTCACGGTCAGGGCCGATGGCATCGCGCACGGCTTCAATAAGCGAAGCAGAGCGAGCTTGTTCTTCCAAGCTGAGTTCGTAGCGCCCTGCCCCAAAGGGATCAATCTTAAGAGCCAAGTAGCCACGCTCGACGACTTTCAAAGCGGCTTCATAGAAGGCTTCGGGCGTGCGTTCCACAGTATACCAGCCATTGGCGTAGGCTTTGATTTTGTCACGAACTGCGCCGCCCATCAGTTTATAGCAGGGTTGGCCCAGCGCTTTGCCGATGATGTCCCAACAGGCCATTTCGATGATGGAGACGGCGGACATGGTGACTTCACCCATGCGGCCAAAGTCATTGATAGACATATGCGAGACCAAAGACTCGGTGTCAAAAGGGTCATGGCCGATGGCGTAACGGGGCACAGCTTCGGTGAGGTAGCCCAGAAGCGCATTGGTACGGTTGTTGAGGCGCACTTCCCCCAAACCGTAAATGCCTTCGTCGGTATCGATTTTAACGAAGGTCAGATTACGCCAAGGCGTACCCAAAACCAGCGGTGTGACAGCAGTGATTTTCATGATTATTCTCCCGGTTGCAGCCAAATCTTGGCCACTGACGAACCCTTCAGTAATTCTTCGAAACAGGCTTTTCCAGCATTCAACGGCTCGACACGAGTCCATTCTGGCTTGAGCGCATATTGGCCGGAGGCAAGCCCTTCGAGCGCGGCTTTGAAATCCAAGGGGGTATAACCGAATGAGCCAAAACAAGCCACTTCACGACGGATGATGTCGTTGATGGGGAGCGGCGATTCGGCTTCATGCAGACCGACCCAGACGACACGACCACCGGAACGGACGAACTTGATACAACTGGCGCGGGTACTATTCGCGCCAACGGCATCAACGGCGATATCGACGGAACCGTTCCAGTCTTTCAAGTTGACCGGAACTGCGCCCAAGGATTCGACCATCGCCAAACGCTCGGCATTGAGATCGGCACAATAAATGGCTTTTAATCCATAGGGCGACAGGGCTTGAATGGTCAAGAGGCCGATGGGACCTGCACCAACGACCAGAGCAGTCTGATTAGGCTGTGGGGCGGCCAAGCGGGCACTGTGAACGGCACAGGCAGTCGGCTCGGTCAAGGAGGCAGTGGTCATGGCGATGTTATCAGGCAGCACGAGCACATTGGTGGCCGTAATCACGACGTATTCGGCATTGCTGCCGGGGAGCGCCGCACTGAGTAATTTCCGCTTGGGGCAAAGCTGCTGATGACCCGACAAGCAGTAATCACATTGACCGCATGTGACCAGCGGATTGGCGGTTACACGCATCCCGACTTGCAGATCAGGGCGAGTGGCGGCGGCTTGCTGACCAATTTCGGCAATAGTGCCGCTGAATTCGTGCCCCATGATGAGCGGCGGCTTACGCAGTGAGTTTTTGCCTTCAAAGCCACTAAGTTCGGAACCACAAATACCAGAATAAGCGACTTTGACCAACACTTCATGGGCGGCGATGGTCGGCTGTGGAACATCATGAACATTCAGCTGATAAGGGGCATCATAAACGAGTGCTCTCATAATAAGTCCTTTTTTACTGTGGATATTGGATAGTCAAGCCGCCGTCAATCACCAGTTCAGCGCCAGTCATATAGCTGGCTTCATCACTGGCGATGAAGGCGACAAGGTTAGCAACTTCTTCAGGCGTACCGATCCGGCGTACTGGTTGAAAACTGAGAATGCGATTTTCATAAGCAACCGGATCAGGCTGCGAATCAATCCATTCTTGCACGGCTTCGGTACGCACCCAACCGGGACAAATGGCATTAATGCGAATATTTTGCGGGCCAAAATCTAAGGCGAGGTTACGGGTCAGACCAAGCACTGCCGCTTTGGCCGCAGCATAGGGGAAATACTTGGCGCCAGTTGTACGGGCGTGGACACTGGACAGATTGACAATCGCTCCTCCACCCTGAACCTGCATATGAGGGATGGCATATTTACAGCAGAGCCACACCCCTTTGACATCAACATCCATCGCAGCATGCCACTGGTCTTCGGTCATGGTAAGGGCATCGTAACGGAAGGTGATGCCCGCATTATTGACGAGGATATCCAGCTTGCCGAAATGGGATGCGGCTTGATCAACAGCCTGCTGGACATCGCTCTCACGGGTGATGTCGGTGGAGATCGAGAGGGCGCGGAGTCCAGCCGCTATCAGTTCGTCAGCAACGGCTTGACCGGTCGCTGGGTCAAGCTCGGCGATGACAACTGACGCCCCTTCGGCAGCCATTTTACGGGCAATGGCACGACCGATGCCACGCCCTGCACCTGTGATAAACGCCACTTTATCCTGTAAACGTCCTGTCATAAGTGTTTTCCAAATGATTTTTTGTGATGAAAGTTCTTGATAGGAGATTATGCACTATCGCTACCATTTCGGCATCTTTGAAACGAACCAATTCGGCAAGAAAGAATTGAACCGCAGAGACGCAGAGGTGGATAGCCAAAGCTATACTCATTGAGTTTTAATGAGGGAGTGAAGTTCTCCGCCGGAGGTCTGAATATAGCCCCCACAAATGAGGGAGGGCAATAACTGCGGATTTGTGTACTATAGCGTAAATCAATTGTGAGGATCGGCGCTTAAACGTCGGTGAAGCGTTGTTGACAGTCGGCTTCAGGGAAAAGATAATAAGGCGCTGGAACTTTTGCACGTGGCCGCACGTTATAGGAGTGAGGTTTGTGCAAGGTTTACTTTTTAACGTTACATTACAGATAACGAACGGGAAGCGTAAACACCGTTATGACCAATCGACAAATTCAACCGGTTCGCAGCCGGGATATTCAAATTATCCGTCAGGCACGGCCGCGCAGTTTATGGGGGCAAGTATGGAATGTCGCCCTGCAACCGAATACCTTCTTTCTGGCTCTGCCCCAAGCACCGAGCAGTTCTCGACAGTGGTTCTGGGTGGCGGTTCTGATTCTGGCACTGAACGGATTCAGTGCTGTACGTCAAGCTGACCTCGCAGCAGGAGGAGACACAACGGCTGCACCCATCGTCCAACAACCGAGTGACTTTTCAGGACAAGGTGGTTTATCGGGTGGGGGTGCGATACAACCGGGCGGTTTCCCGGGCGCAAATGTACCTGATCTGGGTGCAGCACCTCCAACTGATAGCAGCGGCTCGACTTCGGACATTTCGTCAACATGGGTCACGGCACTCATCAGCGCGACAACCATCCTTGTCGGCTGGTTTATATTGGCGATGATTTTGTGTGAAGTGCCGCTGTTCAACGGCATGCGCCCCAGCTTTAGTACCAACCTCCAAATCGCAATTTGGACGACCGTGCCATTGGGCATCATGGCTGGATTGCAAGTGATTTATATGGCCGGAGGCGGACGTATCACAGCCGACGGGATTTCCGGTTTGCTGGCGCACTGGAAAAGCTACGAGACCTTATCGCCTTTTATGCGGAGCGTGCTGCTCTCGCTGACATCACGGCTGACGGTGTTCTGGGTGTGGTCACTGGTGTTGATTTACATCGGTGGACGAAACACGCTAAACGGGAAAATATGGGCGGTGGCGCTGGTGGTCGTGATCTGGGTGCTGATTTTGGTGTTTGTGCCGGTTCTCACCGGATCGGTCACAGCGCCGAGCGCAGCCAATGCCGATATGCCAGAGCCGATCACACTACCCGGTGATGGTGGTATTTCACCGGAAGCGACCTTGAGTGAGGCTGATCTTTTCTCGACACTGCTTCCAAGCAGCGGCGGAAGCGACCTCGGATCAGATGTTACACCTGAGCCGGGCGGTGAGGTTCTTTCGACACCAGAGGGAAGTGCGAATTTCGCTACGCCAGAGGGCGACAGCTCGCAGGCCGCAGTCCAGCCGGACACGAACATCACCACGCCAGCCGCATCCGAGTTGGCGACGGCCACACCATGACTCGGTGTACGGGACTCAACGGGTAACACGTTATGGCTATTACACCATCACCCAAACCCTATCCACCGATTGTGCAGGTGCGCGGGCTGCGCAAAGATTTTCATCTTGGAGAGGAACACGTCCACGCGCTCAGAGGAGTTGATCTGGATATTCCAGTCGGTCAGTTCATTGCCATCATGGGGCCGAGCGGTTCCGGCAAGAGTACCCTCCTCTATTTGCTGGGCGGATTGGACCGTCCGAGCGAGGGCGAAATTGTGGTCGCAGGCAGTCCACTGGACAGCATGAATGGCGAAGAACTGGCAACCTTCCGGCGGGAAACAGTCGGGTTTATCTTTCAGGCGTTCCATCTGGTACCGACGCTCACGGCGCTCGAAAATGTGGCGCTACCGGGAGTCTTCGCGGGTGCTGACCGTGAACTCCGTGAAAACCGCGCCTTACGCATCTTGACTGCGCTGGGCATGGAAGAACGGCTGGATCACCGTCCGAACCAGCTTTCGGGCGGGCAGCAGCAGCGCGTGGCGATTGCACGGGCACTCTTTAACGATCCGCCGATTATCATGGCGGACGAACCGACCGGTGCGCTGGACAGTAAAACTGGACAGACGGTCATGCGCATGCTGCGGTTCCTGTGCCGTCAACAGGGTAAGACAATTATTGTGGTTACACACGATCCGAATGTCGCGAGTTACGCTGACCGGATGATCAGCTTGAAAGACGGCGACATTACTGAAGACAAGCTGATGCGCGCTCCACGCAACATCGCGCCACCACCGAAGGTGAACGGATGGAATGTTGTCGAAGAGGCCATCGTTGAGGATGCAGAATATGTGGATTAAGCAAGTAAACAGTCAACATTTGGCGTTTAAGAGTCGATGGCTCCTCGTCATGCTATTGGTTGTGAGTGCTGTACTGGCAATTGGTTTCAATACGGGGAGATTAGAGGCACAAGACCCGGCGACTGACCCGATTGTGGTTACAGGTGTATCGCCAACACAAATTGTTGTTGGGCAAAGTGGAATTCTTGTGATTGCAGGGGCGAACTTCCGGTCAACCACGAGTGTCGCTCTGGTCGGATCAGGTGCGCTCCAAGTGACGTTGGTCAGCGCCAATGAAATTCGGGCAGCCATCCCGAATACGCTGGCCGTTGGACAGTACATCATTGCAGTGAGTGATACAGTGGGTGGCAGCAACTCGGCGTTTACACTGAACGTACTGCCTACCCCAACCGCCATTCCACCAACGGATATTCCAGTCGTGCCGACAGCGATACCAATACCGACCGATATACCGGGTGCTCCCTCGCTGCTTATACGGAGTTTTTCGGCAACTCCACCAACGATAAAGCCGGGTGATGCGACCACTTTCACATTTGATGTGGTCAACGTGGGCAGCCGCCCTGCGCTAGGGGTATCGGTTACAGTTGATGCGGGTGGAAAGTTTGCATCCGCCAACGGCCAATCAAACGTGCTGCTGCCTGATCTGGCGGTTGGTGCAGCATTCAGTGTACGACTGGCAGTGATCTCGGCCAATGATACTCCGGATGGGCCGCAGACCGTCGGATTGACAATGAGCTTCCGCGATTTCAGCGGGCAGTCCTATACCAGCAAAGGGTCGCTGACGGTGAATGTGATAGCCGTGCCGATGGCGTCACAAATCACCTTGTCGCGTTACCAGTTTAATCCGAGTCCTGTAGTACCGGGTGAGCCGGTTACGGTCACGATACTGCTCACCAACAGCGGAAACGAAACGGCTTCACAAGTGCTGGTGGCGATTCCAACGGATGGCATTCTGCTAGCAGGTGCTCAAGGAAACAGCTTCCCGGTAGGCGATATTAAAGCAGGCGAAAGCGCCAGCGTTGATATGCCATTGATCGTAAGCAGCACAGCAAAATCGGGGCCACAATCCCAAGCGGTGACGATCACCTATTTGCAAAAAGGGGAAAGCAAAACCGTTCCAAATGCCAGCATGACACTGAATGTGGCGAAGGTGGACGCCCCTGCTCCGGTCATGATTGTCGACTCGTTCGCGACCGGATTTGACGTGCTGACACCGGGTCAGGAATTTACCTTGACAGTCAATCTGCGGAACATCGGTAACGATGCGGCGAAGGGCTTGATTGTGACGTTCGGTGGAGTCGATTCAAGCGGCGGCGGAATTGATCCAACGCCGGGAGCCAGTTCTTCGACAACGACCAATCCGAGCAACACGTTTGCGCCGATTGGTTCGGTGGGAACACAGAACGTCGGTGATGTGCCCGCCGATAAATCGAAACTGGTTACGCTGACCCAGAAATTTATTGTGAATGGGTCGGTAGACAGCGGAATTTATGCGCTGCCGATTACGCTGCGTTATCAACGCTCTGATGCCTCGTTCTCACAGGACAATTTACGCGCCAGCCTCGCAGTGATTGTGCCGCCACAGATTCGAGTGAAAGAAGCGAACCCGATGCCGACACAGGTGAATGTGGGCGACTCGATCCCGCTCTCGCTGGAAATCGCGAATCGGGGACGGAAGGCGGTTAACTTCACTAACGCTGTCGTAACGGCTGAAAACGCGACCATCACCAGCGGCGAAACAACCTATCTTGGGCCGGTGCAGAACAATGACCAAACCACGCTGGACGCCAGCTTGAGTCCTGACCAAGAAGGACCAGTGACCATCACGGTGACGCTGAATTACACCGATGATTTGAACCGTCCACAGGCGATTGTGGAGACTTATCAACTGGATGCGCAACCTGCGCCGCCTCCGATTGATTTTGGAACCCCGCCACCGGATTTTGGCAATAATGGCGGTGGTGAAGAACAACCGTTGAGCAGTCGAGATTTGCTAGGGAAGACGCTGTTGGGGTTGTTGGGGTTAGGGAGTTAACCCATAACCCCCCTTAACCTCCCCATAAACGAGGTAGGTAATCAAAACAAAAGTGATGAGATGTTAAGCGATTATGTTGTATGAATTAGGATTTCTGGCAATTGGCAATTTGAACCGCGCACGCGCACGGCTGGCGATGACGGCTGGTGGGGTGCTGGTGGGGACCACCGCAGTAATTCTCTTGATTGCGCTGACAGCGGGTTTACAACAGGCGGCAGAAGCCAGCATCGGCAGCAATTCCCAACTGCTGGAACTGGATGTTAGTCCGAATTACGGCTTCCGTTCGATGGATTCGCAGCAAGAACAGCCATCCGAAATTAAGCAGCTGACCGTGGCAGAGGTTAATAAGTTCTGGAAGATACCGGGCGTGGCGGTCGTCATTCCGATTACCAATCTGCAAAGCGGTGAAATCGTTGCAGGCAAATACTCAGGCTATGCCAGCATCCAAGGAATTGATCCTCAACTGCTCGCACGAATGGGATTGACAACGACACAAGGCACTTTGACGCTTGAAAGTGGACAAGTGTTGATTGGCGCACATGTCGGGGATTATTTTTATGACCCGAAAGGCTCTGGTGACCAGCAGAACGTTAAAGTCGATCTGTTTACGACACCCTTTAAGATCAAGTTGTATCAATATAACGCTACCACTCCAGCCCAGCGGCTAATTGCACCTAAACCGAACGGTGTACTGGATGAAAATGACCGTTTCGGCTATGCAATGCTGATGCCAATTCAGGACGTCCTTAACTATAACCAATGGATCACCGGCACCAAGATTGATCCCAAGAAATTCTATTACGACCAAGTCATCATCCGCGCGACCAGCCGCGAAACGGTGACTGGCATCTCGGACGCCATCCGCAAGTTGGGATTCCAGTCGGGTGGCATGGGCGAATATATCAACCAGTTGAATTCGTTCTTTAATGCCATGCGGCTGATTTTGGGCGGAGTGGGCGGAATCGCTCTGCTGGTGGCGGCTTTCGGCGTGGCGAATACGATGACGATGGCGATCTTGGAACGCACCAGAGAAATCGGATTGATGAAAGCCATCGGCGCAACCGACCGCGATGTACTGACCGTATTCTTAATTGAAGCGGGTCTAGTCGGGTTAGCAGGTGGCGCAACCGGCGTCGGGCTGTCTTACTTCCTGCAACATCTGATCAATTCGGCGTTGGCAAGCGCGGGCGCACCTGACCCTAATCAGCCGAGCATTGCCAATTTTCTGCCGTTTGATACTTCCAAAATCGGCGGGCAGTTGTTTGTTATCAAACCGGAACTGGCGGTCTTCGCGCTGGTTCTAGCAACCACTGTAGGGTTAGGGGCCGGTTTGTATCCAGCGCTGCGGGCGGCGCGGCTGCCACCCGTCATTGCATTGAAGTCGGAGTAAAAAGTACCCAGTAAAGACTAGAATCGACTGTTTGTCATGTCAAGAAGATTTGACTGACTTAAATGCGGGCCTTCCATACTTGGACAGCGGCTTGGGCTTCGGGCGTGTTGATGCGCTGGAGCGCGTTGGCCGCCGCATCACAAACACGCTTGCCAGTTGTTCCCGAAAATGCGTTATCGTCCAGCCGCTTGATGAGGTCAGGAACGGCAGCCTCACATTTCATTTGTCCGAGCGCAATAGCAGCAGAATAACGCACCTGTTGATCATCTGAGTAGAGGGCGTTCATAAGGCGTTCAATAGCGCTGCCACCAATTTCACCCAACATCCAAGCCGCTTGATTGCGTTCCAAATCACTGGCTTCGTAGAGGGCTTGGATTAAAGGGTCAATGGCTTCCTCGCCTATTTGTTTGAGGATTTCAATCGCCGTCCGGCGGCTGGCCGGTTTATCAAAGGCCGCCATGACTTCAAGAAGCGGCTCGACGGCAGATGTACCGATACGGATCAAAGCAACTGCGGCAGCCGTGTGCAGCGATTGTTCTTCTGACTGCATGGCATTGACCAGAATTGCCACCGGCCGCGGATCACCAATTTGACCGAGAACAGCGATTGCAAGAGTTTGTAATTGAACGCTGCGGCTGCGAGCTGCTTCCATCAAACCGGGAACAGCTTTGCTACCAATCATCAGCAAGGTAGCAGAGGCGATGGCCCAGACATCATGGTTACCTTCCATAAATAGGCCAATTAACGCCGAAACCGATGGCTCACCGATTTGCGCCAGTACACGAGCTGCTTCAACGGCGACACCTTTGCTGCCCGTACGCACCACATGAATAAGAGGTTCGACCGCTTGAGGATCACGCGATAAACGAAGTTCACTAATGGCGACCCGTTGGAGGATAGGACTATCGCTACGGAGTTTTTCAAACAAGGATTCGGAGTCAGCAGCCATGGTTATCATGTCGAGGGCCTCATACTATTGGTCGACTGTAGTTTAACTGAAGTGACCCTAACAAATCACCAACGTTTGGGTTATCAAACCGATTTTTCACAGAAAATTCGGAAATACCTTTCAAACGGATACCAAAGACTGGCCGCGTAATGTACATACCATATTCGGGTGTGGTTCATTACAATGTTTGAGCGAGGAAATCAGCAAACGACTTTCTCAAATAACAGACAGATTTGATTTAACTTTTATGGTGAACGATCCGTGACCAATTACGATCAGAAAATTGCACGCCAACTCCAACTGCCTATTCATCAAGTCGGCGCGACATTACAACTTTTAGACGCAGGGAATACCCTACCATTCATCGCACGCTACCGCAAAGAAGCTACAGGGGGGTTAGACGAAGAGGCCATCCGGCAAATCTTGGCCGCAGCCACCCTGCTCCACAATTTGGATGAACGCCGCGAAACGATCCTCAGCAGCATCGAAGAACAAGGATCGCTGACCCCTGATCTGAAGGCACAAATTGAATCTGCGGAAACGATGACAGCCCTCGAAGATTTGTACCAGCCATATAAGCCAAAGCGGCGAACCCGAGCCGGTATCGCGCGGGAAAAAGGGCTGCAAGCGCTGGCCGATCTGATTTTGAAGCAGGTGCGCGATAACAAAACTGCCGAACAACTGGCGAAACCGTTCGTTAACGAGGCTGTGCCAACCGTAGAGGAGGCGCTGGCTGGAGCACGGGACATCGTGGCGGAAACCATCAGTGACCATCCGGATGTGCGCGGGCAGGTCCGGCAGAAGGCGCTGCGTTTTGGGCTGCTGCGTTCCAGCCGGATTGAAGACGCTGCCGATGAGAAAGGCACGTACCGGCTCTATTATGAGTACGAGACGTTAGTAAGTCGCTTAAAGCCCTATCAAGTGCTGGCGATCAATCGGGGTGAAGCGGAAAAAGTGCTGCGGGTGAAGCTGGATGTGGCGGAACGCGATTGGCTGCAAGCGGTCGAGGCGGTTTTCCGAGTTGATCGACGTTCACAGCTGGCCGGACAGCTTGAAATGGCGATAGATGATGCGGCCAAGCGACTGCTGCTGCCTGCGATTGAACGTGATGTGCGGACAACACTGAGCGAACAGGCCGAGCAGCACGCGATCACGGTATTCGCGAACAATCTGCGCGGGTTGTTGAGCCAGCCGCCTTTAAATGGACAAACGGTCATCGGGCTTGATCCCGGGTTTCGTACAGGTTGTAAAGTAGCAGTGGTTGATCCAACGGGGAAGGTGCTAGCAACCACTGCGATTTATCCGCATGAGCCCCAGCGGCAGTGGGCTGCAGCGCTCAAGACACTGGATACATTGATTACACAGCATCATGTAACGCTGATCGCGATTGGAAACGGTACAGCCTCACGCGAGACCGAGCAACTGGCAGCGGAACTGACACGGGCGCGTGACGGGGTGCATTACATCATGGTGAGTGAAGCAGGCGCGAGTGTCTACAGCGCCAGCCCACTGGCACGCGCCGAACTGCCGGATCTGGATGTGACGCTGCGGGGTGCGGTGTCGATTGCACGGCGGGCACAAGACCCGCTGGCAGAACTGGTGAAGATTGATCCCCAGTCGATTGGCGTGGGATTGTATCAACACGATGTGAACCAGACCCAGTTGGGATCGGCATTAGATGGCGTGGTGGAAACGGTCGTGAACCGTGTAGGCGTGGATGTGAATACGGCATCTCCCGCCCTGCTGACACATGTGGCAGGCATCGGGCCAAAATTGGCCGAGCGGATCGTAGCGCATCGGGACGCGAACGGCGTGTTCACAGACCGGAGCGGATTGAAGAAGGTTGCAAGTCTAGGGCCAAAGGCATTTGAACAGGCAGCAGGCTTCTTGCGGATTCGGGAGGGTAAGAATCCATTGGATGCCAGCGCTATCCATCCGGAAAGTTATCCTGTGGCGCAGGCGGTACTCAAACGGGCCGGATTAAAGGCGGATACTCCTCCAACAGAACGTGCTCCGGCGCTGATCAAACTGCAAGCTGAACAGCCGCTCGATCAACTGGCAAAGGAGCTGGATACGGGTGTGCCCACACTGACCGATATTTTCGAACAACTGCTGAGGCCGGGACGTGATCCGCGCGAGGATTTGCCACCGCCGATTTTAAGGAGCGATGTGCTGTCGGTGGATGATCTGGCGACAGGTATGCAGCTCAGCGGCACCGTGCGCAACGTGGTTGATTTCGGCGCCTTTGTGGACATCGGGGTCAAGCAAGATGGGCTGCTGCATCGCAGCCAGATTCCACGCGACATGAACCTGAGCGTGGGGGATATTGTGCAGGTGGAAATCCTGAGCATCGAAAAGGAACGCGGACGTATCGGGTTAGGCTGGCGAAACCCCGGTTAAAACCTCGAATGACATCTGCCAATTAAGGAGTGGGTACAACAGCACCAGACATCGTCGCGCGGCGGGTTGTATCCCGTAGACGTTGGGACAGCATCTGGATGATACCGCGCAGTACGTCTGGGTAATTGGAGATCAGTTCATAGAAGGTCGTTTGGTCGAGGCGTAATAAATAGGTTTCCTCGACCGCTGTGACCGAGGCACTGCGGGGTTCGGAGTCTAGCAAGGCGAGTTCGCCGAATTCATCATTTTCGCCGAGATAGGTAATGATCTGGTCGCCATCATGAATCCGAACGCGTCCCGATCCGATGATATACATGAAGTCGCCGATATCACCTTTGCGAATAATGGTTTTGCCTTCGGGAACCGTTTCATCTTTCATGATTGAGGCGATTTCAAACAAGATCGGATCAGGTACATGGTGAAACAGATTGACGGATTTTAGCAAGAGTATTTTTTCAATAGTTGGACGCATTTTTCCCCTCGATTGACCTGATTCAAGTGGATTTTCAAGTACCCAAAGAGCCGTTTCCCGAACGATGGCATTCGTATCTCGCGCAGCAGTTTGCACAGCGGGTTGAGCTTCGCCTGCCCCACGTGACCGGATGCCGTATAAAACCATGACTTTTAGCCATGATGGACTGGCGGCAGAGGTGAGCACACGCTCCAGCCATTGTTCGCGATTGAGTTCGCCCTGCTCAAAGAGGACTGCCAGCGTATCTAAACCTTGGTGGTAGGCCAAGTCTTTGTCAAGCAGCGCAACAACCAGCAGTCTCAGTTCATGTGAAAGTGTCACATGCAGCATTTCCAGCGCATAACTCTGGCGCGATTCGGAGTCAGAATAATAGTCGATACGACTGCGTTCAATGGCTGCCGCGTCATAAGCCAAAGCACAGAACAGAAATACACGCTCCCGCAAGCGATCCAGCAAGTAGCTGAGTACATTACATAACAACGTATCGTCTTTGAGGAAGATCATACCCTGCAAGAACAGAAAATCAGACTGTATTTCGGCACGGATGAGAGTCTCAATGCGTTCAGGGTCGAGTTGAGAATTCATCTTGACGAGAGCGGTTAGAATTTGCGCACGAATGTAGAGATCCGGAAAGTCGATATGTTCTTCAAGCAAAGCTGTATCATTTAAGCGGCTGGCGATGTGAATGAGATAAGTGGCAAGGTTACGCTGTTTGTTGGCCTTTGATTCAAATCCAGCCCGAATATCGGATAGCTGATCAGCAAGCAGCGGACGCAGGCTGTCATCACCGCTGCTCAATACTGATATGGCTACGGGGCGCGTGTCAGTCACCAAGAGATTTTCAATGACGGCAGGCCACAACTGGATGCTCTGTAATTTTCCAGCGCAGCGAACAGCGGCACGCCGGACGTCCAAATTATCATCGTGCAGCAGCGGCAGAACATGCGAAACTAGATTTTGAATGCCCATTTCACCAACCGCTTCGACCGCTAAGAGACGGTTTCGCGGCGCTTTAGACATCAATAACTGCTGTAAATTCGCTTCCGCCATTGAAACGGCCTTGGGTGTTCCGGTGAGAACCGTGCCTCGAATGGCAGCGATCTGGATAGGTACGGCATCCGAAGCCAAATAGTGGACAGTCTGGTTCGACATGAAATTCGGGTCAATGCCGCTGGCAACGCGAATGGCGGTGGCACGAACGTCGAGATTGGTTTCGTGCTCTAGTAATTCGCGCAGTTCATCACGCGCTGAGAGCAATTTGTATTTTTCAATCCAGTTGAGCACGTCCAAACGGACTTCGACGGCTGGATGTTTGAGCAAGGATGGAAGCGCCTGCTGCAAAGTTGCCGCGTCAGCCTCAGAAGCAAGATTGAGCAGGTAGAGCACATCACCCGCACTACGGTCTATGAGGGGTGTTTTGAACACTGATGCAATGGAGTAGTCGTCGCCGTCAGGCTGCGTTTGGCCCAAGCGGCGTTTGCTCAAAGCCTGCAGGAGCGCTTTTGGATATTCGCGGCCTAAGAGCGCGGCGGATACAGTCCAGATTAGGCCCACCAGCATAGACAAGTAAATGAGGCTGCTTGCATCCCACTTCAGAACATCCAAGACGAGGATCAAGAGAATGCCAGTGATACCCGTTGTGACTGGTTCGATGAAGCTTTCGACCTGTGCTTCGGTCTGTAACCGCGCGACAGGTGGCAGACTCTGGTAGAGTGTCATCTGCGCCGAATAAGTGATGGTTCCACGCATGACATATTCCACCAGTCGGGTTGCCGCAATAAAAATAAAGGTGATGGTGGCCACCCCGGCGAAGAGGGAGACGATAGCAGTCATGCCCAATAAGACTGTGCCCAACGCAGGTACAAGCACAATACAGGCTGTAATGCCTAAGCGACCAATGATCCGAGCACTAAAGAAGGTTTGGACAATGAGTTGGACTAGCGCCACAAAGGCAAAGTAGATACCAATGAAACTAGTCAAGGCGTCATTATTTCGAAATTGAATTTCGGTGAAACTATAGAAGACGTTATCCAGAAAATAATAGGAAATCGTCGCCAGACAGGCGAAGGCAAATATCAGCAGGATGTAGCGATTCTTCAGGGGCGAAATGGGTGTCTTGTCTTCCTCAGTGGTCTCATCAGCCTCGTGATGGGCTAACAGGCGATCCCTAAATTGGCGGTTGATCATCAGCACGACTGCCAGTGAGCCGAGGATGCTGAGGCAGATGGGAATGAGCAGGTTGCGGGTTCCAATCCAACTCACAATCAGAGGCACCGAGAAGCCACCGATGATTGAAGCGATGGTATCCCCTGCTCCGATCAGACCAAACAGGCGCTTGCCCTGCTGAATATTGAAGACACGGGCTGAGAGCGACCAGAATTCCAAATTGGTCAGCAACCAGAGCAGTTCATAGGCGATCATAAAGGCAATGACCGGCCATTGTGCATCAGTCAGATGAAAGATGATCCAAAAGCCAGCGACCAACACGACTTGAAAAATCAGATTGGCGATAAGGAGATTAACAAAGGTGATACGCTTACCCAACCATGTGTAGATGAAACCGATGGAGCCGTTGGTGACTGCCGTTGCAATGTATATATAAGGCAGCGTGTTTGCGCCATACTCGGTTAAAAATAGGCTGGTCGAAATCGATATGAGCAAGACATGGCTAATCCCAACTAAGAAGGAATGCAGCAACAGCAGCTTTACAAGGCGGCCTTCACCCGGTCGAATATCTATGACGGACGGTAGACGACGGACAAGTTGCATGTGGCAGTCCCTACTGTGAGCGTGTCGGCGAAGTATACTCTGAAAAATTAAAAAGAGGTTGCCAACGCAAAACGCATATCGATATGGACGAGGCAGATCAACACAAATCGGGATTCGAGCACTATTTGTGCAACTTGCTGACAAAAATTGGTCAAGCTGCACATTGAAAAGTGTTTTGAGGTGCGTTACAGTCAATCCCATTGTTTGAGAAGGAACTATCATGTTAACTATGACGCTCTCCAAGAAAGCCAAGAAGCGCAGCCCGATCTAAGTCCGGGATTTTTGGTTTCGAGAGCATGAACACGCGAACGAACCCGCCCGGACAGGCGGGTTTTTTGTTGAATAGTTGAACCGCAGAGAAATACAGAGAAGACGATGAAGACGTTCGAGATGAAGCAGAAGAAGCAGAGCAAGAAGCCCAGCCTAAGGTCTGGATAGCTGCGCTGCGCCACGAACGATGTGAGCGAGCCGCCGTCCAGACACGCGCTGGACGGCGGTTTTTTGTTGAGGACTAACCGCCAAGACGCAAAGAGCGCCAAGAGATACTGAGATTTAGAAGTCAGTTGTTGAGCATCAGAGAGGAAAGCTGGTGCGTGACAACGGGTTACTAAACGAGAAAACTAAGGAGATTATCGAGATGTCTGCACCAACCTGTCCTGTTTGTGGAGCCGAACTGCTGGTTCCAGCGAATGCGATGAAGCACGAGTTGTTCCCCTGCCAAGATTGCGGCACGGAACTGGAAATTGTAAACCTTGATCCGGTACAGGTTGAACTGGCTCCGGAAGTCGAAGAGGATTGGGGCGAATAAGATGCGCGTCGGCATTATCATTTCGCACGTCCGCCCTGAAGAGAAACTGCTGATCAGCGCGTTCCAAGCGCGCGGAGTCGAGCCAGATGTGATTTCCGACCGTGAAGTTGATCTGGAGATCACCGCAGGGCCAGATCAATTGGCACCGAGCGGCGTTCCTTGGAGCAGCTACGACGTGATTGTGGAACGCAGCGTGAGCACGTCGCGCGGGTTGTATATGCTGGCTATCCTCGGCAGTTGGGGACTGAACGCGATCAACCGGTACGAAACGGCCTCGACCTGCGCTGATAAATTCCTCACCACAATTGCCCTAACCAAAGCGGGCATCCCCCAACCCACCGCCCGCACCACATTTGACCCCGACACCGCCCTCCAATCGATCGCCAAAATCGGCTATCCGGCTGTACTCAAACCTGTGACAGGTTCGTGGGGACGGCTGCTAGCACGGGTGAATGATGTGGAAGCGGCGGAAGCGGTCATCGAACACCGGCAGACGTTGGGTGACTACCAGCACCACATTTATTACGTGCAGCAGTACGTGAATAAACCCGGGCGTGACATCCGTGCGTTCGTGGTGGGTGATCGGGCAATCTGCGCAATCTATCGTGACTCGGCGCACTGGATTACGAATACGGCACGCGGGGGTAAAGCCTCCAACTGTCCCGTGACACCTGAACTCGGCGACCTGTGCGTACGTGCAGCGCAAGCCGTGGGCGGCGGCATCGTGGCGATTGACGTGTTCGAAGATCCGGAACGCGGCTTCAGCGTGAACGAAATTAACCATACGATGGAATTCCGCAACAGCAGCGCGCCAACCGGCGTGGACATCGCAGCGGAAGTGGTGAATTATGCCCTCAGTTCGGCAGGGGTAAAAGCATGATCCAAGTGGGGATTGTCGGGGGAAGTGGTTATACAGGTGGCGAACTGCTGCGGCTGCTGCTGGCCCATCCGGAAGTGGAAGTGACGCAGGCCACCTCCGAAAGCAACATCGGCAAGTTTTATTATCAGGTGCATCCACATCTGCGCGGCAAGACCCAACTGCGGTTCATCGGGCGGGATGCGCTGCAACCATGCGATGTGCTGTTCCTTGCCCTGCCCCATGGTGAGGCACAGAAGCACATCGGTAAGTACACCTCGTTGGGAACCAAGATCGTCGACTTAAGTGCAGACTTCCGACTGACCAGCGCTGAACTCTACAAAACGGTTTACGGGCATGATCACGCCGCGCCACAGTGGTTGGGCAAGTTTGTTTACGGCCTACCAGAACTTTTCCGCGAGAACCTCAAAGGTGCGGATTATGCCAGCGGCGTGGGCTGCAACGCGACGGCCTCGACCCTAGCACTGTGGGCGCTGGTAAAAGCAGGGGTCGTCACAGCCAACCAGCCGATTATCGTGGATGCCAAAGTGGGCAGCAGCGAAGCCGGACGCGAACCGAGCGAGAGCAGTCACCATCCAGCGCGGGTAGGCATTGTGCGACCATTCGCCCTAACCGGACACCGCCATGAGTACGAGGTCAAGCAGTCACTGGCGCAGTGCGGTGACTTCGATGTGCGGCTATCAATCACCAGCGTAGAGTTGGTGCGCGGCGTGTCGGCAGCGGTGCATCTGACCTTACCCGCAGGCATGGCCGACAAGGATTTCTGGGGGCCATACCGCCAAACGTGGAGTGGGCAGCCGTTCGTGCGGGTTGTCCATGAGAAAAATGGTCTGCATCGCCATCCCGAACCGCGTTTGCTGTCCGGTACAAATTATGCTGACGTGGGCTGGGAATATGATCCGAGGACGGGACGGACGGTGCTGCTGTGCGCGATTGATAACCTCGGTAAAGGTGCGGCAGGCACAGCGGTACAGTGTATGAATCTGATGTGCGGGGTTGAGGAAACAACAGCGCTGACGTTCGGTGGAATTTATCCGTAAAAGAGATTAACCGCCAAGACGCAAAGAGCGCCAAGAGGAAGAAGAGAAGAAATGACTATTCACGTATTGAAACTCGGTGGTGGAGCGGGGAACGACCATACCGCAACGCTCAAGAATCTGGCGGCACGTATCCAAAGCGGAGAGCGCTGGGTGCTGGTACATGGCGCGAGTGACGCAGCCAACAAACTGGGTGATCAAGTTGGTTATCCAGCGCAAACGCTGACGACGCAAGGCGGTCACAGCAGCCGCTATACCGATGCGCGGACGATTGAAATATTCGGGCAGGCAGTGGGCGGACTCAACCAATTGATGACCGCACAACTGGCAAGTTACGGCATTAATGCGGTTGGTTTGGGCGGGCCAAATATCATTCAGGCACACCGCAAAACGGCCATCCGCGCCATTCGTGACGGGCGGCAGATCATTGTACGGGACGATTACACCGGAACGATCAGCGGGGTAAAGGCCGATGTGCTGCGGCTTATGCTCGACGCTGGGATTACGCCCGTGGTCGCGCCATTAGCGATGGGTGATGAGTACGAACGCCTGAATGTCGATGGCGATCTGGTGGCGGCAAACATCGCTCATGCGTTAGAAGCGGATGCACTGATTATCCTGAGCAATGTGCCAGGGCTGATGCGCGACATTAACGATGCGGGGTCGCTGGTGACCGGTTTCCCGCTGAGTGAGTATGATCGCTACGAACCGCTGGCCGGTGGCCGCATGAAGAAGAAGTTGATGGCGGCACAGGTGGCTCAGGTCGGGCGGACTATTCTGGCGGACTCACGGGTGGAAAATCCGTTGGACGCGGCATTAGCGGGTGGCGGCACACAAATCACGAGCGAAGCCGTTGGAACTCACTAATACAAAAACACTTAACCGCCAAGACGCAAAGAGCGCCAAGAGTGGTACAGGAAAAGGCATGCCTTTTCCCTACAGCGATTAGAAGCAAAAAAGGTTTATTAAATGGCAGATGTATTGAAGCGGACATTGGGACGGTCGGGGATTGAAATCAGCGCGATGGGATTGGGCTGTTGGGCAATTGGCGGACCATTCTGGCGCGACGGGATACCCGCCGGATGGGGCGAAGTCGATGATAACGAGTCGATTGCAGCCATTCATCGTGGGCTAGAGTTGGGGATCACATTTCTGGATACGGCCAATGTCTATGGCGCAGGACACAGTGAGAAGGTGCTGGCACGGGCACTCAAAGGGCGGCGTCAAAGCGTGGTGATCGCGACCAAATTTGGCAACTTGTTTAACGAGGAAACACGGCAAATTACGGGGTCAAGCGCGGAAGCCGATTCGATTCGGGCGCAGTGTGAAGACTCGCTGCGGCGTTTAGAAACCGATTACATCGACCTGTATCAACTACATATCGGTGATCTGGCTCCGGAGAAAGCGCCGCAAGTTGTGCAAACGCTGGAAGGTCTGGTGCAAGCAGGCAAAATCCGCGCCTATGCGTGGAGCACGGATGATCCGGCGCGGGAACGGTTGTTTGCCGAAGGCGAACACTGTACCGCAGTGCAGAACCAGATGAATGTGCTGGATGATACAGCGAGGATGATCGCGGTATGCGAGGAATTGAACCTCGCCAGCGTAAATCGTGGGCCCTTGGCGATGGGGCTGCTGACAGGGAAGTATCAAGGGGAGCGAACGCTGGGGGCAGATGATGTACGCGGGACAAATGCTCCGGCATGGATGAAATATTTCAAGGAAGGCAAGCCCAGTCTCGAATGGCTGCAAAAGATGGAAGCAGTGCGCGACATCCTGACGAGCGGTGGGCGAACACTGGCACAGGGGGCGATTGCGTGGCTGTGGGGACGCAGCCAAAAGACCATTCCAATCCCCGGCTTCCGCACGGTGGCGCAGGTCGAGGAAAACTGTGGAGCAATGCGGTTTGGGCCGTTGAATGCGGCGCAGATGGAAGAGATTGACCGGATTTTGGGGCGGTAACCTCACCCCTACCCCTCTCCATAAATGGCGAGGGGAACATGAAATAGAAATGAAGCTATTTAGGAGTTGGCGATGCTGAACACGCTTGCGAATTGGAATGAACTAGAAGACCAGCACAGCAGCGGGACATACATCAAGCGCGATTTGCAGGTGGTGCGCGGCGAAGGTGCGCGGCTCTTTGATGAAAATGGACGCAGCTACATTGATCTGGTAGGCGGACAGGGATCAGCGAATTTAGGGCATGCGCATCCAGCGATTGTGGAGGCGATTAGTAAGCAGGCAGCAGAACTGATTACCTGCCCTGAGCTGTTTCATAATCCGGTGCGGGCACGCTACCAAGCAGAACTGTGTCGGGTAAGCGGCTTCTCGCGGGTGTTCCTCGCCAACAGCGGGACGGAAGCCAATGAGGGAGCGCTCAAGATCGCACGGTTGAAGACAGGACGACGAGGCGTGGTCGCAGCGATGCGGGGCTTTCATGGGCGGACGATGGGAGCCCTGAGCGCGACATGGGAGAAGAATTACCGTGAACCGTTCCTGCCTCTGATCGATGGCGTGGTGCATGTCCCATACAACAATATTGATAAATTAAAAGAAGCGCTGAACGAGAATATTGGCGCGGTATTCCTTGAAGTGGTACAGGGTGAAGGCGGAGTCCATCCGGCGCAGGCACGGTATTTACAGGCGGTGCAGGAACTAGCGCATGCCAATGGTTCCCTGCTGATTATGGACGAAGTGCAGACCGGATGGGGACGCACCGGCAGCTTGTTCGCACACTGGCAGGACGGTATTCAGCCGGACGTTGTGACGGTGGCGAAGAGTATGGCAGGCGGCATCCCGATGGGCGCAGTCTTGCTGAGCGAGAAGATCGGGACGCTTGATCCGGCGACGCACGGCAGCACGTTTGGCGGTAATCCACTGGCGTGTGCGGCGGGGTTAGCGGCGCTGGAGCAATATACAAAAATTAACCACAGAGACACAGAGAGCACAGAGAAAACAGAAGGATACGTCCACAGAGAAGCAGATGGGGATTTGGTGCGGCGGGCACGGAAGTTGGGCGATGAGGTGCGGATGCATTTGATGGACAACGCGCCGGAAAAAGCAGTGCGGGAAATCCGTGGACGGGGTCTGATGTTCGGGATTGAGCTGCGAAGTAAAGTTGCGCCCGTTTTGAAGATGCTGCAAGAACGGGGCGTGGTGGCGCTTCCCGCAGGGCCGATGGTACTGCGATTGTTACCACCGTTGGTCATTAGTGATGAAGACATGTGGCAAGCGACCCACATTATTGAGGAGACTTTGAACGATGCCTTTTGATAATTTTAGCGTTATTGAAAGTACTTTACGCGAGGGTGAACAATTCAGCACGGCGACTTTTAATACCGCAGACAAACTGAAAATTGCCCATAAACTGAACGATTTTGGTGTGGAATTCATTGAGATGACTTCGCCGAGCGCCAGCCCGCAGAGTGAGGCGGATATTCGTGCGATTACCCGTGAGGGACTGAAGACCAAGATTCTGACGCATATCCGGTGCAATCGGGACGATGCGGCGCGGGCGCTGGATACAGGCGTAGACGGACTGGATGTGGTAATCGGAACATCACCCCAACTGATGCAGCATAGCCACGGCAAGAGTATCCGGCAGATTATTGATCTGGCAGCAGAGGTCATGAGCTTTATCCGGGGGCAAAAGCCGGATATTATTCTGCGCTTCAGCACTGAAGATACGTTCCGCAGCCGCGAGCCTGATCTCCTGCGAGTCTATCTGGCGGTAGCGGAGTTGGGCATGGTCAACCGCTTCGGCGTGGCGGATACCGTAGGTGTGGCGACCCCGACGCAAGTTTATAACATGGTGCACCAACTGGTACGGTTGACTCGCCTCGACATCGAATTTCATGGGCATAACGACAGCGGCTGCGCGATTGCGAACGCGACAGCAGCCTTGGAAGCCGGAGCGACCCACATCGACACAACAATTTTGGGCATCGGCGAACGCAACGGAATTACCCCGCTGGGTGGCTTGGTAGCACGGTTGTACACCTTGAACCGGAGCTACGTGAGCAAATATAACCTGAAGATGCTGCCTGAGATCGACAAAATGATCGCGGAAATGTGTGACCTCGACATTCCGTTCAACAACTACATTACAGGCGCGAGCGCGTTTATCCACAAAGCGGGCATTCATGCCAAAGCGGTGCTGGCTGACCCCACGACTTATGAAATTTTGCGGCCTGAAGATTTCGGTCTGAGCCGTGAAATCTCGATTGGTCACCGACTGACGGGTTGGAATACGATCCGTGACCGGGCGCGGACGCTGGGTTTGGGCCTGAGCGACGATACGGTGCGCGAAGTGACCAAGACCATCAAACGAATGGCGGATACGAAACCATTGAACTTGGCCGAGATTGATGCCCTGCTGCAAGAAGCGGAAGCGAAGGAACTGGTCGAGGCGATGGAAGCGGGAAAGTAAGCTTGAACCGCAGAGATTCAAGACATAACATTTTTGCAGATTGTGCACTACATCCGCTGAAATGACTGGCGAGAGGTACGGGAGAAGCCGCCGAATTGGCACTTTTGTCCGGCGGCTGGTTCGGCTGACGGCGCTAAATTGACGCCATTTCAGCGGATGACTCCCGTAATGCCACCGCTGTGCAATTTGTGCAGTGCACAGCGGAAATGAGCGAGCAAGCCACCGAAAATGCAAAAATAAAATACAATTAGACGATGGACACGCAGGGAAAAGTCTAAGAAAGAAAGCATCTTATGGTTAAAGTAAATGTTGAGCCGGACTGCGGCAATGCGCCGAAAAAGATTTTGCTGCGGGATTTCATGATTGCTTTTGCCAACAACGATCTACCTTCCTTACTGGATTGGGTAGCGGACGATATTCAATGGGAGCTGGTGGGCGAACGCAGTGTCGCCGGCAAAACGGATATTGAACATGCTATCCGAACGCTGCTGCATACCAGCATGAAAGAAATGACGATTGCAAACATCATCACGCACGGCGATGCGGGTTCGGTCAACGGCACGATGACGTTTGATGATGGTAAAGGCTACGGGTTTTGCAACGTGTACACCTTCTCCAGCCATAGCAAAAATGCAAAGATCAAGGCGATTGCCTCTTATCTAATTGAAATCAACAAGTGAGGGGATTTACACCCCCTGCTGCGGGTTTTCCAGTTTGACGAAAAATCGTTTTGTTCCATTCGGATCGGTTCATTTTTAGAACAAAAATTCTTATTTATAGGTGGATTTTTGAGTTTTCCAACGATTCAGATAAGTCGCTTGATAGGAAGAATTACGAGAAAATTCTCATTTGGACGCAAGGCTTTGCATCCCTAACGAGCCAACAACTCCATTTGAAGTTTACGATGCGTTAGGCAGACCGCATCTTCCCTGTTTTAGATAACGAATGACATCAGCGGAGAGTGGGTGATTTGGGTATACTGAAAGCAGCATCGACCCTTTTATGAGAACTGCTGCTTTCATGAACAAGAGTGTCTTCCTCAGCTACCGCCGCGATACAGGCAAATATCTGGCGCAGTACATTTACAAAGATTTGACGGAACACGGCTACGATGTGTTCTTGGATACCCAGAGCATCGGCAGCGGTGAATTCGACACCAAAATTCTGACGGAGATCGCCGCGCGGACCTATTTCCTGCCAATTTTGACGGCGGGGACTCTGCCCCGATGCCTCGAAGCGGGGGATTGGGTGCTGCGTGAGATTGAGTACGCGATGGAACAAGAGCGTGTGATTGTACCGCTGGATGTGGAAGGGTTCGACGCCAAGGACATCGAGCTTTATCTGCCGGACGCGATGGTCACACCCTTCAGTCGCTTCAACCGCCTCAAAATCCCTGATGGGTATCTGGATGCGGCGCTGGAAAAGCTACGAACCCAATACTTAGGTTCGGTTGAGCAGCCCCGACCGACACCTGTGAATGTGCCTGTCTCCACAAATGAGTTGGATGCGCAAAGTCATGTGCAGCAGGGTTTGGCGCATCTGGAGGATGATCCGGCACAAGCGCTTGAGGATTTTTCAGAAGCGATCCGGCTGAATCCAAAGTTTGATTGGGCGTACAACAACCGGGGGATTGCCCGCAAACGGTTGAAGGATGCCGATGGCGCACTGGCTGACTTTACACAGGCCATTCACCTGAACAACAGCATCCCCGCGTTTTACATCAATCGAGGGCTGCTGCGAAAAGAGCGCAAAAATAACGACGGCGCACTGGCCGATTTTACACAGGCTATCAAGCTGGATGCGAAACTGGCGCAAGCCTATAACTACCGTGGGCAAGTCCATCAAGAACTGGGTGAAACGAGCGAGGCACTCGAAGATTACAATGCAGCGATTGCCAGCAATCCTGATCTGGCAGAAGCCTATCTCAATCGGGGCGTTCTGCGAGAAGCGCAAGGCGATTCGGACGGGGCAAGTGCGGACTATACCAAAACGATACGCTTAAACTCGGAATATTCGCAGGCGTATTTCCGGCGGGCGTTGGTTTTCAGCCAAAAAGGCGACCGTGAGCGGGCAATTGCTGACTTTAATGAGGTGATCGCTTTGCAGGGTGATGCGCCAACCTATTTACTACGGGCGATTGCCCGCGCGACACGCGGCGATCAAGACGGCGCACTGGCTGATCTGACAGAGGCGATCAGGCGAGAACCTACGTCAGCGGCTTACCGGCAGCGGGCCATAGTTTACTACAAAAAAGGCGACACGAGTCATGCGCTGGCCGACTTCGACGCTGCGATTAACATCGAGGTGCAGCCGGCGGCGGTCTATAACAATCGGGGAACGATCCGCGATAACAATGGGGATTATGATGGCGCGCTGGCCGATTATCAGCAGGCGGCGAGGATTGAACCAGAGAATTGGGTTTCATACTATAACATCGGCAGCGTCCAGTACCGGCGCGGGGATTATCCAGCGGCGCTGACGGCCTACCAAGAAGCGCAGCGCCTGAAGCCAGACTTCGCAGCCAGTGCCTATAACCTCGGCAACGTTCTGTACCGTTTGAACAGGATGGACGAGGCGGAGGCGGTTTGGAATGAGGCACTGCGGCTGAATCCCGATTTTGCCGAGGTTTACTACAATCTGGGCAATTTGTATTACAAACGAGGGGATAAGCAAAGAGCAATCGAGGAATACTCAACTGCCATCGAGAAGGACAATTTATTCGCTGTCGCCTACTATAACCGTTCGCAACTGTATTTCGACCAACAAGATTACGAGCGATGCAGCGCCGACCTTGATGACGCCATCCGGCTTAATCCCAGCTTTGCAGCGGCATATTACAACCGTGGGAATTTGCGCTATCGATTGAATGATATGGATGGCGCACTGAGCGATTTTAGTGAGGCGATAAAGAATAATCCGGACTTCGCGACGTCCTATTTCAACCGGGGAAATGTGTATTACCAACGTGGCGAGTTGGAACAGGCCGAGGCAGATTACAGTGCGGCGATACAAGCAGACGATACGCTGGAGAATGCGCATTATAACCGTGGAATTCTGCGGCAAAATCGGGGTGATGCAGAAGGTGCACTGGCTGACTTCAATCATCTGATAGGGATTAATCTGCAGCACGGGAATGCTTATTTGCATCGTGGCATGGCGCGGGAAAAGTTGGGTGATCTGAAGGGCGCGTTGAGTGATTATGACCGCGCAATTGAACTTGAGCCGAAGTCCATTGTGGCTTATACGTATCGGGCGAACGGTCGGGCGACACTGGATGATCTAGCAGGGGCGATAGCGGATTATGACGCGATTATCCGATTGCAACCGGATCAGAATTTTGCCTATTTCAACCGTGCTGCGCTGCGTGAATCAGGCGAAGATTACGAGGGGGCGATTGTCGATTTCGGCAAGGCCATTGAACTCGATCCGGCAGATGCCGACGGCTATACACGCAGGGCAATGCTGCTGTATCAGAATGGCGACAAACAACAGGCTACTGCGGATCTGAAAAAAGCGCTGGAACTTCAGCCGGAGAGTGCTGAATGGATTCGGGATACGCTGGCGGAGTGGAACGCGAACTAACAATAACCACAATCGCCAAGGCGCTTTTTAATCATAACAACTCGATGACGAGAGATGCATAGGATTAACTCAGATTATGGGGCAAGATGCCCTGCCCCTAGCGGTTAGTTGAAGCGAATGGACTGGACGATAGCGTCGAGCATTTCCAAGTTGGGCGCGAAGTCGGCGGCTGTTCCAGCGTTAAGTGTATTGACAATCCGCTTATAGTATTTGGGCGGGTCGGCGTTTATGGTCGCGACTTGGGCATTGGTCGGGGTGTCATTGGATAAGAGCGCTGTGTTTACACCTTGCTCGACGAAAATGATGTACTTTCCGCCGCGCGTCACACCTGAAAAATTGTAGCGCAAGGTGTTGCCGCCAATGTAATAGTCCATCTGGGCATAGCGGGTGACGAAGCGCACCCCTTGGAGCGTATCGGTGTCAAGGTAGCTGACCTGCGCGTGGATCAACTGCGCCGCACCGCCAAAGGGTATGGGGACCGATACTCTGCCATCCGAATTTTCGAAGGTCGGCTTATCTTTCACAAGTTGACGTATCTCTTTGACATAATCATCCATGCGCTCGGTGGGGATGATGCAGATCTGCGTACTGGCGAAGCCTATGGTGGTGGGATCGGAAGCCAGATATAAGCAGACGTGCTCCGGCAGAGGACTCATGGTTTCCCAACTGGCCTGATCAATCTTATAAAATGCGGCTCTGGCAAAGCTGCTGGCGACATCAAAACTGACGTTATCATATTGAACATGGGTTATCTCACTGTCCGAGGTGACTTTAAATGCAGGCCCATGCACACGCAGCGAGCGAATCAGACCGTCGAGTAAATCGAGATTCGGCGCAAAGTCTTCGGGCTTGGCGGCGTTGATTGACTTCAGAATGCCGTCGCGGTAGGACTCAAAGTTGGTCTCGAAGTCGAGGCCGAACTGAGTCGATTTGTCAACCAAAAGCGGCGTCGTAACAATGGCTTTGGCGAACACATAATATTGCTGGTCATAGGTCAAGCCGGAGAAGAGATATTCCAGCGGGTTGACGATTTCGCGCACATCAAAGGAATACTGGGCGAGGAAGCGATAGCCGCTGCCATTAGCGAATTCAAGTTCATTGACACGGGTACGCAGTAACTGAGGCGGGTTGACAACCGCAAGCAGTGGAATCTTCTCATCTTTTCCGGGTGGCAGCCAACCGGGGTCATCGGTGAGCATTTGGCTGAGTTTATTGATTTCCTGTTCGGCAAATTCATAGGCTTTTTTATAGTCGGCCACCGAATAAAAACGCAGGGACAGCTTCAGGGTTTTGCCATTTGCATCGGCAAAGGTGAACTGTAGACCTTCGGGCGCAATCGGGCTGGGCGGATCGTAGTTGGGATCATCGACAACGGGCGCGAGATGGGTGGCGGTGACGCTGGACGCTAAGGCGGGGTCAAGCTGGAAGCCAATGCCTTCATAGTCGTAGTTCACTTCATTGGTGGGAGTGAGGACCTCAGGCTTGGAGGGGTCATAGGGTTCAAGCCAGTAGTCGAGTCCAGCAGCTTCGACCGTCCAACCTTCGAGGTCGCCGTAACGTACCTGCCACCAGTTCAGACCATCGGCGCATTCAGGACCAGCAAGGACTTCAAAGCTCTCACCACCGGGAATTTTTCCCAGCAATTTGCCGGTTTTCTTGGGTTCGGCGCGGACATTATTGGAATTGCCGGGTGTAACGCGGCCTAATTCACCGACGATGAGGCGCGGCGCTGGAACGGCATCGCAGGGTGCTCCATGCGCAGAGACCGTAAACTGTGTTGCGAACGAAATGTTACAGGCGAACAATAAAGCCAATACTGCGAACAGATTCAAGTATGAGCGAAAACGCACCATCTTCTACTCCAAAGCGTAAGTGTATGACCTGCGAGTCAGTTTAGGGGAAGGCGAATTGATGTAGAAGCGGCAGAGGATGGACTCGTGCTCGGTCAAAGGGCGGAGAAATAAAAAGATGAAATTGAACCGCTAAGACGCGAAGAGCTATAAACTCTATTCAAAGAAATTAAAAAGCCCCTACTTTGTCGAGTAGAGGCTTTCTTTTTATTTGCTGAAAACGATATAGTCGATTAGGCGACTTCGAGTTCGGCTTCAGCGACTGCTTCCGTTTGGCATTCGAGCTTAATGACCGACGGAATGGGGAAGCCGTTGAAGGCAACCGCATATTCGTTGGTATAAGCGCCGGTGTCCAAGAACAGCAGACGATCACCAATGTGGACTTCGGGCAGTTCCAGATTACGGGCGACGACATCGCAGCTATCGCAGCTCGGCCCTGCCAATGTGTAGGGGATCATTGGACGGTCGTCGGCGTCAGCGGCCAACAGACGGGTGACGGGTGGAAAGCCTTCGAAGGTTTCCATCAAGCCGTTGAAAACACCGGCATCCAAGTAGAGCCACTCGCTGCCACCGCGCACGGCCTTGCCAACCACGCTGACCACCAAGCGACCGGACTCCCCGACCAAGCCACGTCCCGGCTCCAGAATGAGCATGGGGTTGGCGTGAGGGATGTACTTGCTGATGGCGTCCATCGTCAGGTCGCCAATGCCTTCGATAGTGGGAATAGACGCGTCATGATAATGACCCGCAGGGAAGCCGCCACCAATATCCAAGAAATACATGTGATGACCACAAGCCTCGGCACGTTCCCAAATGTCACCACAGGCGCGGATGGCGTTGACATAGTTTTGAGCACGCAAGCATTGTGAGCCGACGTGGAAGGATAGGCCGATGGGTTCGAGACCGTATTCCTTCGCCATATCAAACAACGTCAAGGCTTCATCACCGCTGACGCCAAACTTGCCCGCCAACGGCAGGACACTGCCCTGATTATCCACGGCGAGGCGTACATATACGCGCATACCGGGAGCATAACGAGCGACCTTCTCAACCTCGTAGGTCGAGTCGACAACCATCGCGTACACACCTTCATCATACATGCGTTGAATGAAGGTGGGATTCTTGATGGGATTACTGCAAATGATCTGACGGCCCGTCGCCCCAACTGAAAGCGACCGTTCCAGTTCAGCTAACGAAGCGATTTCCAGCCCACCACCCTTTTCGACCACCAACCGCATAATGTCGGGGTTAGCGTTGGCCTTCACAGCGTAAAATACCTGACCGCCGGGAAAAGCATCAATGAATCGATTGTAGGTCTGGCTAATTTGTTCAAAGTCAAGGACTAAAGCAGGGGTAACAAGGTTCGGGTTGTTTACGGTGGTGTCCATGAGGACAGTGTTCATCGGCTTCTACGGGTCTCCTATCTGGTGACTAATCACGAATACTATACAAGATGAAGGGGCGGCTCATGGGCCACCCCTTACTTCACTTTGATTCTACAACTGAAACCCCTAGATGCAAGATTAAATCTTCAGGATTTCATTAAGATTTTGTGCGAAATTTTCATGAAATTCGCAGGACTTGACGAAATATATCATAACGGAAGTATTGGGAACATATTACCCCAATAATGAGGGTTGTAAAGTTCAGACATTTTTCGTCGTAATGCGCGTTATAATGTTTGGGTTCAATATTGAACAAGCATCTAAAATATTTTCAAAAGGGAGTTAATGATGAAGAATAAGCGAAGATTGCTGACCGGTTTATTTATTGGGGTTGTCATTTTTGCGCTGGCGGCATTTAGCCCCGGCAAACAAAGTACGATGAGCATTGCTGTGGTGGAACGGGCGGAAACTGATGTAGTTACTGACACCGGAGAAAAAGGAGATACAGTCGGGGATGTTTTGACATTTGCGAACAAGGTGTTTGATGAAAAGAATGAGAAAGAAATAGGTTCAGATAACGGCTACTGCCTGCGTACTGCGGTTGGCGCGGCTTGGGAATGCAATTGGACGCTGGCGCTCGCAGACGGTTCAGTGGTGGTCGAAGGGCCGTTCTATGATACTCAAGATTCAGTTTTAGCGATTACAGGCGGAACCGGCAAGTACGCTGATGCACGCGGCTCGATGAAACTCCACGCACGCAATGATAAGGGAACCGAATACGACTTCGTCTACGAGTTCGTCCAATAGTTCAACTGTCTCAACTGCTTGTGGGGTAAGTGACAGCGCTTACCCCTTCCCCTAAGAATCCCCTTTCTTTACACAACACTCATGAAATCTTACGGAATATTATTTCAGCTTACCTATTAAAATTACGCTATTGAGATAACATGCTAAGAGAGAATGAGATGCCCTACAAGATGTCGTGGTTAGTTGAAAAGCGTGTGATCTATACCCGGATGTATGGACATGTCACAAGTGCTGAGATGGCTGCATATAATCAGGAAATGGAGACTTTTGTTCAGCGAAGTGAACTGCTGGTTCATACACTGACGAATGCGAGTGAGACTACGAGCGTTGACATGGGGCTGCGTGATTTACAAAACATGTCATTCACCGATATTACTAATCTAGGTTGGGCAATTTACGTGAGTCCGAGCAAAATCAACCGTTTTTTTGCCAGTGTCATCACTCAATTGAGCCATAAACGTGGACGGCAGTTCGCCACCGTGCAAGAAGCATTGAAGTTCTTACATGAAATGGATGATACATTACCGCCTCTCTCCACAGAGATGATCAACCTCCAAACGCAGACATCCTAAGAAACCCGAAGTAATTGCCAACGACCGCAGGTGTCGTCTGCGGTCGTTTTTTATACGGCTAGCGCCCTGCCTGAATGTCTGCTTGTCTAAGCTTAGGCAAAAATTCACACAATCTTACAGAATATTATTTCAATTTTCGCCATAAGATTACAGTATTGAGTTGAGATAATAAGTAAAGTGAGGGCGCAATGCCTTACGAAATGTCTTGGTTGGTTGAAAAACGAGTCATCTACGCACAATTATACGGTTACGTCACCCAAGAAGAACTTGCTGCATACTACCAGTCAATGACCGCTTTATCACAGAGAAGTGAACTCCTGCTCCATACGCTTACGGATTCTTCGGGCATGACCGGAATGAAAATGTCTCTCCGCGACTTACAAAACATGAACTTCAACGGTATCCATAATTTGGGATGGGCGATTCTGATTAGTCCAAGCAAGATCAATCGCTTTTTTGCGAGTGTCATCACCCAACTGAGCCATAAACGGGGACGACAATTTGCTACTGTCGAGGAAGGATTGAAATTCCTACAAGAAATGGACGACAGCCTGCCGCCCATCCCTATGCCTATTCAATCAAAAGTCATTTAACGCTGTTCAACCGGACGCTGCGGCTTCAGTTGAACATGAGGCTGCGGCTGCGGTTTCCGCCCTTTAAACCATGCAAATGCTGACCACAACCCGGCCAACCGATTTTTCCGTTGAGCCTTATCCGCGTTCTTCAATTCTTCGATAATACGGTCATTCTGACGCTCCTTAATCATCTCCTGATTACGCGCCAGCCGATTTTCAACTTCACGGTAGTCCATCTCGTTTGACCTCACAACTTGACTGTTGATAGTTGCAGTGTAAGTGCAGTTAGAACCCTTGTGAACCGTTTTAGTATTTACTAAATGGTTATCGATTCTGGACAACTTGTTATACGATAATGAAGTCATCGTTCAGAAAGAGAAGAGCGATTGTGATAACAATGGTTGTAATAACGATCGATGTAACACCAAATGACTTGGCCAATATTCGATTTGGCTACACGCCGCTGATGGAGCTGATTAGCAGCTACCGTGTCCTCATTAGACCGGAGAAACAGGGTCAATATTTGCGCTGGGTGGACGAGGCTCAACAAGCGCTTGAGAATATCGAGATGCCATATTTACATGCGATGGCAACTATCCCGTATTACATTCCCGATTTTCTAACCGCTACGCCAATCACAACCATCACCGAGCTTGAGGCGGAATTAGTACGACTGAGACAGACGCCGATTGAAATCATTCGTAAGAATATCACCTATGCGATTAAAATGGCCGGCGAGACGGAAGTCCTATGCCACTTTATGGCCTATCCACGTGAAGCGATTGAGTGTTTGATTGAGGAACTTCACATCTATTGGCAGCGGACACTGGCGCACCACTGGCCGCATATGACATCGGTGTTGGATGGTGACGTGCTGTATCGAGCACGCAGTTTGGCGCTGGATGGGACCAAAGCGCTGTTTAGTGGACTGCATCCTGAACTGTCTTTGGTCAAAGATCGTCTTATTTATACCGGCTCAGAGAAACCGGACTGGTTTAAGAAAGATTACCAACTGATGGGAACGGGTGTACAGCTTGTCCCGGCGATTTTCGTCTGCAACCTGACATGGCAGATTGAGCCGGAATGGCAGCCGATGCTCTCCTACCAATCGCGCGGGACGGGTTTATGGTGGATGCAAAGCCAAGAGACGCCGAACCCATCACTAGAGATTGCGCTTGGCGCAGGGCGAGCGCGGGTGCTCCAGACGTTGACTACCCCATCGAGCACCAGTGAGATTGCCCATCAGTTGGAGATCACCGCGGGAGCCGCTTCGCAGCACTTGAGCCGGTTGCAGCAAGCTGGATTGACCGTACCACGGCGGAGCGGTCAGCGGGTTTATTATCACCTGACGCAGCGGGGTGAGAAACTGCTGGCGCTGTTTGAATAGTTTATAGCCAGACGGACATTAGGGCAGAATCAGTAACTGCCCTGTTATCTCCTCTAACAGCCTCTCTTGAATCAATCATTGTGAATTTACAATTAACCAATTGTTTAGTTAGGGTTTAGAATCAATCCAGACATTGGTGCAATTCCGATATGGAATCATTCGGCTAAGGATGGATCGATTGTGGGGCTTCATATTTATTGGGAAGATGAACAGAAAATCATCATCCGTCAAGTTTACGATATGACATGGACTTGGGATGAGTATCTAGCAGCGTTCGCGAAAATTCGGCAACTTGGAAATGATGTGGATTATCCTATCGGATTAATCGCAGAACTTGGAAACATCAGGAATGTGCCGCCCAACGCCGTCGTTTATGGCGCACGCGGCATCCGCAGCTTGCCCTCTAACCTCGTGTTATCGGTGATGGTTACATCCTCTCAGTTGGCACAATCCTTACTCCACATTATTTTAGTAGCAGGGCAATTCAAGAATGTGACAACAGCCACATCCGTTGACAAAGCGCGGCTCATGATTACTGAAAAGCGGAATATGCGATTGGCATTAATCGAGAAAACTGGACGCTAAGAAGACTTCAGTCATGGAAAACATCGTTTATCATCAAGCCCATTCAGGTTGGAAAACTCGAACCAAACGCACTTTACAAATATGAATTTTCGTTCTACAATTGAAGGAGAATTACGCCCTGCGCGGAGGTTAAGTCATGCCTATTATCCCGGTTACAAAAGCCCACTGAGACACATCAGCGGCTCCCTCCCGCACATCCGCCGATCATGAAATGCCATATGGCGGAAAATGCAGCGGCGGACGCAGCCGAGCTTCCCGCCGCACAACTGCCAATTCAGCGCCTTGCTCCCGTGGTTCCGCCATTCAGAAATGTCAATTCGGCGGCATCACGGCAGCCTCCCGCCAGCCATTTCGGCGGAAGTAGTGCAAATAATGCGAAAAATGCAGTAACAACTGCACCAGTTACAACATTTGGTGATACAAGTCTACAAAATCGATTATTCCTAGGCGTTAAGAAAGGCAGAGCGCTGTTACGCGCCCTACCCCACTGATAACCCTATTCTTCGAGCGTGCTGGTATCGCCTTCAGGCAAGCCCATCGCCCGAGCCTTGAGGACACGGCGCATAATCTTCCCTGAACGAGTCTTGGGTAGCACCGATACAAACTCGATCTTAGAAGGCACGGCAATCGGGCCGACCTCATGCTTGATATGCTCCTTTAATTTGTCGACCAAATCATCACTGCCTTGGAAACCCTGACGCAGCAGGCAGTAAGCATAGATGACATTACCGCGCACTTCATCGGGCACACCGATGCAAGCGGCTTCAGCAACGGCTGGATGGCTGACCAAACCGGATTCAATTTCGGCTGTTCCTAAACGATAGCCGCTGACTTTGATGACATCATCAATGCGTCCAATGATATTGAAATAGCCGTCTTCATCTTTACGAGCGGAATCGCCTGCGAGATACCACCCCTTATCCGGATACGTGCTAAAGTAGGTTTTCACCATCCGATCAGGATCACCATAAATAGTGCGAAGCATCCCCGGCCAAGGATTCTTGATGACCAGTTTGCCTTCGACCCCGGGCGGGCACGAGTTGCCCTCTTCATCAACGACATCGACATCAATACCGGGGAACGGCTTAGTGCAGCTGCCGGGTTTAAGCGCCATCGACGGCAAGGGGGTAATAACAAAGCCGCCGCATTCGGTCATCCACCATGTATCCATTATCGGGCAGCGATCCCCGCCGATGTTGTGGTAATACCACTTCCACGCTTCGGGATTAATCGGTTCACCGACCGATCCGAGCAAGCGCAGGCTGCTCAAGTTGTGACGTTTGGGCCACGCGTCACCAAAGCGCATCAAACCGCGAATGGCAGTCGGCGCCGTGTAGAGGATGGTAACACCATACTCTTCCACAATCTTCCACCAGCGGTTGGGGAACGGGAAGTTGGGCGCACCTTCGTAGATGATTTCAGTCGCACCTAAGATCAGAGGGGCATAAACAATGTAGCTATGTCCGGTGATCCATCCGGGGTCCGCCGCGCACCAGAAGCGGTCTTCATCATTGATGTCGAAAACATAGTCTAAGGTGGTTGACGTGTAGACCTGATAGCCACCGTGTGTGTGCAAAATACCCTTGGGCTTGCCGGTCGTGCCGCTGGTATAAAGGATAAAGAGCGGGTCTTCGGCATCCATAACTTCGGTTTCACAGTTGGTGCTGGCAATAGGCAGAGACATCAGATCGTGATACCAAAAGTCGCGTCCGGACTGCATCGCCACGTCCTGTCCCGTGCGCTTAACGACGATGACATGCTCGACCACCGGTGAACGATGAACGGCTGCATCAGCAATCTTTTTGAGTTCAACAATGCTGCCCCGCAGCCATGCACCATCGCAGGTGATCAATACACGACTCTGGGCATCTTCGATACGATCGGCCAACGCATTTTCACTGAAGCCGCCGTAAACCACGCTGTGTACCGCACCGATCTTGGCCGTCGCCAGCATAGCGATGACCAATTCAGGGATACGTCCCATGTAGATAGTTACGCGGTCACCTTTCTTGACACCCATGCTGCGCAGGATATTGGCGAACTTGTTGACTTCCTGCCACAAACGCCAGTAGGACAAACTCTGCTTATCGCCATTTTCGCCTTCAAAGATGATGGCGACTTTATTTTTGCGCCATGTCTTGATGTGACGATCTAGCGCATTGAGGGTGATGTTGGTCTTGCCACCAACGAACCACTTGTAAAACGGGGCGTTGCTTGAATCCAGCACTTTGTCCCATTTTTGATACCATTCGAGGGTCTCGGCACGCTTGGCCCAGAAGCCTTCAACATCAGCCATGGCTTCTTTATAAATGACATCATAATCCGGAACATGCGCACTTTTTACGATCTCATCAGATGGGTAATACCATTCCGCATTTGCAGGAACAAAAGCTTCGTCTGACACGAAAAATCTCCTTAGGCCAATAAGGTTTAGTTTTGACGAGATAATTATAGAGGGGAGGTATCAGATTGGCTAATGATGGTTAAAAAGGAAACAGCTTCCACTCAAATGACTAGCTGAATGAAGTATGAGCATCCGCTAAATATTTTCCCTGATCGGATGAGAAAGACGCAATAAATAGACGATTGGCGACTTTAATAACGTTGACAGTCTTGTTTACGAGCCTGCATCTTTGGCTCAAGAGACAAGGTGAAAGCCCTGCCTCTAGCAGTTGGGAGAAAGATTATGTGCAACTCAAGTGGTCACCGTCATTCGATTTTTTGCATCCTTCCACCTTATATTCTTCGGGCAATCGCTGAAAACGGCACAAAGGAACAAGCAACTGCCGCCATGAATACCCTCGTTACAGATAACACATTCCGTGCGTTACGCAGCCAGCCACAAACTCCAACTGAAGGGTTCGTAGCTGTGGCTGATATGGCGGTGCCAGTGACGGGCAAACTGCGCACGATTTACACCACCAAAAACACTCAAAATCTGCCGGGCACCAAAGTACGCGGTGAAGGCGACAAGGCGACCGGCGATAAAGAGGTTGACGAAGCCTATGACGGTTTAGGCGCAACCTACGATTTCTTCTGGGATGTTTTCTCACGCCATTCGATTGATGACGCGGGGTTACCATTGAACGCCACTGTTCACTTCGGCAAGAAGTATGATAACGCCTTCTGGAACGGACAGCAGATGGTGTTCGGGGATGGCGACGGGGTACTGTTCAACCGCTTCACGATTGCTATCGACGTAATCGGCCATGAACTAACCCACGGCGTGACACAAGATGAAGCCCAACTGCAATACTTCAACCAATCCGGCGCATTAAATGAATCGATCTCGGATGTATTCGGATCGCTGGTGAAGCAGTACAATTTGAAGCAATCGGCGGATCAAGCGGATTGGCTCATCGGTGCCGGTTTGCTGGCGAAAAACGTCAAAGGTGTGGCGCTGCGGTCAATGAAATCGCCCGGGACAGCCTATAACGACCCGACGTTGGGCAAAGATCCGCAGCCCAGCGATATGAAGCATTACGTCAAGACGTTTGATGACAACGGCGGCGTTCATACCAACTCTGGCATTCCGAACCACGCTTTTTATCTGGCAGCGACCAAGATCGGCGGTTACGCGTGGGAGAAGGCCGGTCACATCTGGTATGATACATTGCGAGATTCAAAACTTCGTCCCAACGCGACCTTTGCGCGTTTCGCCAAACTCACCGTCGATAACGCGTCACGGTTGTACGGCATGAAGAGCACGGAACGGGCAGCAGTGGGTGAAGCGTGGGCGGAGGTGGGTATCGTCGTTAAGTAGCTTGGGAGGTCATGATGCGTATTACGTTCAAGACCGATGGCGGACTTGCTTTTTTCCCGGGATTGGCAAAACCTTTTGTGTTCGACAGCAGCCAATTGGGGAAAAAGGATGCCCAAACTTTGCAACGTCTCGTTGAAAAAGCTCATTTTTTTGACTTGCCGACATCAGTTGGGGAAATAGCACTGACGGCAACCGATATGCAGTCTCAAACTTTAACGATTGAGGACGGGACGAAGGCGCACACCGTAAAATTGATGAGCGATGCATCCGAAGATGTGCAGGCGCTGTTTGATGGGGTTCAAGAGATTGTGACCAAGCTGCGTACCAAGCAGTAATCGATGTCGTAGTAGATGAGATTCCTCTTTAACAGAGAGGAATCTCATTTGTATCAAGTGAGATTGGATAGAGTAATGGATTGTCGGGTAGGATGCGGGGCGTGCTGTATCGCCCTTTCGATTTCATCACCCATTCCGGAAATGCCGAACGGTAAACCTGCGGGTGTGCGCTGCGTGCAATTAACGGATGATAATCGCTGCAAGATTTTCGGTCAGCCCGAGCGTCCCAGCGTGTGTAATCGACTGCGCCCGATGGAGGAAATGTGCGGCTCATCCATGGAAGAGGCGCTGATCTACTTGAATGAACTAGAAATCTTGACGAGGCCAGATTCGGTTGACGCAGAATAACTTATCAAACGATCTCGAAAGAGAACCATCATGTTTTTATTCTATTTATGCGTCATTTTCTTGTTCGGCATCCTCGGCGTAAACATCCAATCCAGTACTGAGCAGTGGAAAACCGTCAGCGTCGTTGATCTTTCCAAATTCGTACCAGAACCGAATGCTTGGCCTGGTTACAAACTCTCTCCTGATACCCGTATGGTAGCATGGCTGAATGACATGGAGTTATGCCTGCTACGGATCGAGAATTCCAAAATATCTTGTCATCCCGCACCTGAATTAATGGAAACCCTTGCATGGTCACCCAATAACCAATATGTGCTGCTGACGAGCTGGTTCAGACCATCTTCAAGCTTATATATCTATGAATTAACAACAGAACATTTTGAACATTACGAAATTGATGATTATTTCAGTTCATATGGTCTGTGGAACTCAACTGGAACCAAGCTTTATATTCTGAGCGATAATTACCGACCTGATGACCAGCACAAGACGCTCGTTCATGAATATGACCTATCTACAGGCAAGCACAAGGTTCGAGATGTCAGCAAACTAATGCAGAATGATTTCAAACAAAATAAACTTATCCGTGTATCAGCAGATGGTGACCAAATTGTGGTTGAAACCACGGAAGCCAATAAAGTACTTCAGTCGATAGGCATTTGGCAGATTGATTTGGCTGGACAAACGAGCAGTCAGATTGCGACATTGAACGATTTGACGATCGGATTACCCGATTGGTATTCGAAAGAGGATGGCCAAATCGAAGATATTGTGTGGAAACGAAAAACCGATCAACTTATTGTTGCGATAGGAGCAGGCCTACCCACCCGTACTTTGACCGTCACAAGGTTCGATTCGAAAACACAATCCTTTATTCCACTACTCGATTATCGCCAAATCCCAAAGCCAGCCGAACAATCCTCTTATAATTTGGAGCATGGCGGGGGTCAAGTTACAGCAGATGGAGAGTTCTTATTTTATTACGAATTCAAAGAAAATAGTCCTGATCGTGCTATCATCTATGCGATACATCTATCAGATGATCCAAAAGCGTTTTTCGTAATGGATGCCTATCACATAAATTGCGACGCTCGTTGGCTGCTCATCACCTTGCAGCGAGAGCAGAAAGTTCGGCGATACATCTATCCATTTTTTGTGTTTTGTCCGGGTTGAGGAACCCAATTAACGCTGGGAAGGCGGAGCTGTACTCAGGCGTTGGATGAAATACGGCGGGATGAGGCGGCGTTCAGCGAGAGTGTCGGGCTTTTCGATGCACTCGATGAGATAGGCGATGCTGTTCTCTCCCAAGAGGGCAAAATCCTGCTTGATGGTGGTCAACGGCGGTTCGTAGAAAGCAGCCTCCGGCAGATCGTCAAAGCCAACTACGGATACATCCTTAGGAACACGCAGTTCATGCTCCCGCAAAGCGCGCATGATTCCCAACGCCATCTGATCATTTGCAGAAAACGCCGCGGTGAAATATATGCCCTGTTCCAAAATGCACTGCATAGCGGCGTAACCGCTGGCAGCGCTCCAATCCCCTTCCCCACTAGCAACTGCATGTAAACCTGTCTCTTTCAGAATCGCGTCACAGGCGATTTGACGGGCAACCGCGTCATAGTGGTTGGATGGGCCGTGAACAATAGCAATGTCACGGTGGCCGAGTTGCAGCAAATGCTCCAGCAGCAGACGCGTTCCATGCTCCTGATTAATCATCAATGAGGGTGCAAGATGATCGTCATATTGGCTGTTGACCAAGACCAAAGGCAAGCCGCCCGTCATTTGAACAATCTCCGCGTATGAAAAGCCCTTAATCGGTTTGAGAACGATCATGCCGTCGAGATGCCAATGTAGCATATTTTCGAGCGCTGCACGCAGACTGCTGCTCGAAGGATTAGCAGCAATCGACATCACTAGATCATAGCCTGCCACTTTGGCAGCCCGTTCCATATTCAGAACAACTTGCATCAAACCGTAGTCGTAGATGTCGCTGGCAACCAAGGCAATGGTATTGGCTTGATGTCCGGCAAGACTGCGGGCGGCTTTGTTAGGACGATAATCCAGTTCGGCAATCAGATCAAGGACGCGCTGCCGAGTTTCCTCAGCCACATAGGGATGATTGTTAATCACACGCGACACGGTTTGATAAGAGACGCCCGCTTTTTTGGCGATATCGCGCAGCGTGAGCCGGCGGAGGTTTGACATAAATTTTCGTCGAGTTTCTAAGCGTTCACATCCGAAGATACAACGACAATCTGTGAACGGTCACACAAATTGTAGTGACGAACGCACCTAATTGCAAAGAAGAGTTCCTTTTACACTTCTGCACAACTCTGAAATCGCCCCAATGCTATAATCGGATTCAAGCAGTTATTCACGAGCATTCATGTGACAAACCGCAAAATTCTCCATCTCGATCTCGATGCTTTCTTCTGCGCGGTTGAGGAGTTACAAGACCCGAGTTTGCGCGGGATACCCTTCGCTGTCGGGGGAAAGCCTGACCAACGTGGCGTCGTTTCGTCCTGCTCGTATGCAGCACGACGCTTTGGTATCCGTTCAGCGCTGCCGATGTCACAAGCTGTACGGCTCTGCCCAAATTTGATCATCCGCCCGCCGCAGTTCAAAGCTTACCGCGCAGCTTCACAAGAAGTGATGACACGGCTTAATAACCTGACGCCGTTTGTGGAACAGATTTCGATTGACGAGGCGTTTCTAGATGTCACAATGCTGCCGGATAGCGCCGAAACCATCGCGAGGCGGTTGCAAGCTCAAATCAACAGTGAATTAGGCTTGCCCTGCTCACTAGGGGTTGCAAGTAATAAACTGGTGGCCAAGATTGCCAATAACATCGGTAAGGATCAGGCAGGGAAAGATGCGCCGCCGAATGCGATTATGATCGTGCCAGTGGGAAAAGAAGCCGAGTTTCTGGCACCGCTCGGCACACGCGAACTATGGGGCGTCGGGCCGAAGACCGCCGAACATCTGGCAAAGTTGGGCATTAAAACGATTGGTGATATCGCACGTTACCCGGAAGCACGTTTGATCCGGCAGTTCGGCAAGAATGGCGAAGATTTAGCCAAGCATTCCAAAGGGGTTGACAATCGCCCTGTTGAGACCGAGAGTGAAACCAAGTCGGTCAGCAAAGAGACGACTTTCACACACGATTTGCGGGATGCTGAGACGTTGAGACGAACGCTGCGCGGATTAGCCGATGGTGTTGGTCGGCAACTGAGGAAGAACGGGCTGAGTGGGACCACAGTCAAAATCAAACTGCGATGGGCGGACTTTACAACCTTGACGCGACAAGTCACCCTGCCCCACCCGACCCAACATGACAATGAAATTTATGAAGCAGCACTTGAGTTGTTTAACCGCACATGGTCAGGAAGTGCAGTACGGTTGATTGGCGTGGGAGTCAGTGGATTTGAAGGGGGCGCGTTTCAAACCGGGTTATGGGATTCGCCGCTACCCAAGCAAGACGTGCGATTAGAGTCCGTGCTTGACAGTTTGCGCGACCGATTTGGTGACAATGTGGTGAAACGAGGCAGTGAATTATTGGATGAAGAGCTATAAATCCCTTGCAAGGTTCCTGTTAGCTGAATAGCTTAGATTAACAGCGATGAAAACAAGTTGGCAGAGTATTCAAGACGTTTTGTCTTGTTTAATTGTATCTAGATGAAATTAGGCAACAAACATATGACCAATACCGAAACAAATACGGCAACGCCACAACCAAAAGCTGGAAGGACAATACTAAGAAATACATTGTTTGGTCTAGGGTCGCAATTTGGATTGCGAATTCTTAGTTTTCTGTTCCAAATTTTAGTGATTCGAAAACTTGGAGATGCCCAATTCGGACAACTTTCGATTGTGACAGCTTGGGCAGGACTGTTTGGTGTTTTGGGTGATGCTGGTATTAGTCAATACTTGACGCGGGAAATTGCAAGAGATCGAACCAAAGCTAATGAATACTTCTGGGATGTCGTCACCCTACGATTCATTTTGGCAATTTTTACTGCGGTTATCACCACACTTAGCGCGATCCTCTACGGTCAACAATCGGAAATTGTGTTCGCCATTTTTGTTTACACTCTTTCCTATTTGCTGCAGGCTTTTCTTGCCCCTATGTTAAGTATCATAACGGGTAATGAGCGTCTTGATGTAACGGCAATTTTTGATGTAATAAGTCAAGTTATCTTGATGGTTTTAGGTGGTCTGTTTTTGTTCGCCGGGTTGAACTTCTTTTGGTTGATGATAGCGAGTATGGCGAATATCCCTGTTTTAATCGTGTTGTCATATTGGGTCATCAAACGTAATCATATGGAACCAATACGTTCCCGTATCAATCCACATATCTGGAAATCTTTGCTAAAAGGTGGTTTGCCTTTCGCTTTCATTCAATTGTCATTATCTTTTGCGTTCCGGGCGGATACAATTGTCTTAAGCAAAATCCGCAGCAACCAAGAAATTGGCTGGTATAACATTGCATATAATTTAGTGTTTACCTTTATGTCGATTGTTCGGCCATTCAGCGCCTCGATTATGCCAACATTAGCACGTGAACACGCCAATAATCCAGACAGCATTCGCCCATGGTACTATACTTCAGTGCGTATGCTGCTATTTCTTGGGCTTCCCGTTGCCGTTGGTGGTATGATCTTAGCCGACAAACTCATCCCCTTGCTGTACAGCTATAAAAACTTACCGGCTTATCTAACCTTTGCTGTGATTATATGGGACTTGCCCTTCTTAATGTATACGGCCTTTTGTGGCAACTTAACCACCTCAATAAAACGCGAGGGAGGGGCAGCAAGAATCTATGGAACTATCGGCATACTGAATATCATACTCAATATCATTCTAGGGCCTGCGTTCGGAATGATCGGAGCAGCTTTTGCGACTGTCCTAACCGATATGACAGGGGCAATGCTTTTTTATGTGCTCTTCCGGCGACAGTTTGGGGCCGGTCTCAATATAAAACGCGTGATTCGCCTATGCCTTGCAACCGCAACAATGGGCGGAATTATCTTCTTGTTGCATGATTGGAATATTTTTGTACTCGGCGGAATAGGTTGCGCAACCTATCTGTCATTGGTCTGGTATTCAGGCGCTTTTACTGACCAAGAACGCTTACAAATCATCAGTGTCGCAAACCGTATCGTAAGAAAACTACGTCCTGCTCCTGCACTGACATCATGAGGGAAATTGGCTATACCATCGGTTTAGAAAATCAATCGCCCATTGCGGTGTTGTACCCATTTTCTGATGCATCATTCGGTCAAGGGCGGTAAGAAAAAGTTGACGATGTGCTTCGGTATCAAATCGGTTGCGCAGAATAGCTGATCCCTGCTGAAGATGGAACTGCGGGGGCTTGGGCGAACCTAGCCGCGATAAGGTCTGTTGTTGAAACAGAAGGAGCCTTCGTAATACTTTTCCAATATTACCGGGGTGGTTCGCAAATCCCGCCCGCGTCGCGCGCAGCAAATCGGTTTCTGATAATAGCAAAGAACTGATCTGCATAAGCTCTTCAGATAAGTATTTGTCACTCCAGCGGTCAGCAAAGGCGTTCCAAATTGTAGATACATCATTGGGGTCATGAAGAAGGGTTGAATGCGTATTTAATTGAAGCAAAAATTCAGATCTTTCAACATCAGAAAGGCGTTTGAGACCATCCTCAGAGATACGATACGGAATAAGCTCAGCGGAATGTAATTTTTCCTGAACAAAATTTACTTTAACGACGTAACCTAACTTTTGCCAAGGGTGCCCGTCAGGATCCCAAAAAGCAAAGTTACCCAAACTATATATAATTAACTTGCCATTATAGATTTCTATTCCTTGGGGAACATGAGGATGATGACCAATAACGGCATCAGCTCCCATATCAATGAATGTTCGGTACATTGTATGAATGTATGGAGGAGGTACGGGCACATATTCACGCCCAGCGTGAACGATCATTAATACAATAAAACCAGATTTCTTTAGGTCTTGGATTTGCAACCTTATTTGATAAAGATCAAGGCTAGCAACTCCAGCATCACCATTTTTCGCAACCCCTTCTTCACCTTCAGCGACATTGAGAACAGCTAGGTTCTGGCCATGAATTTTTGTTTCAAAAGCGGCTCTTGCTTGTTCACTAGTCAAACCAGCGCCAATTGTTGACATACCGATATGTTTCAGTGTTTTTAAGGTACTTTCTAGCCCTGCCCGACCATAATCCATGCAATGATTATTAGCTAAACAACCGACTGTAAATCGAGCAACAGAAAGGCCATTGATTACCATAGTTGGAGCAATTAAAGGTGGACCATCTTTAACAATAGGCTGTGTCAAATTACCCAATACGCATTCCACATTTACAAAGGAAACATCACTTGCAACCAAATGTGGAAGAAGGTCATGATAAAAATGAGATGGGTCGGCTTGAATTGAAGTCAGGTGCGGTCCCATCGGTGCCCAGTCGCCACAAAAGAGCGCTGACCAAGTGGGCGACTGATCTGTCCAACTTTCATCGCGAAGTATTCCGCTTTGTGTATCAAATTGCATAATTTATTCTAATCTAGTCGATATAAGCTCTCATCATCATTTCAAAGGTGATGAGAGGCGCAATTTTGCCGATTGTCCATTCCTCGCGCCCAGCAATGTGCCGTTCCATTAAAGAACGGACAAAAGCAGGGTTGGTAATTCCGCGTTGTTCGGTACGAGAATCATACAAGATTGACTCAGCCCACGAACGCAGTTCGTTGCGTAAATAACTCTCATAATCTGCATAAAGCGTTGGCCGATTAGGATAAAGCCCAAGGCGCCTTCGTGCTCGTACGGATACCGCCTGTAACGTATGACGAACAGGCTCGACCGTTGGCAAGTATTCTTGTTTGTCATAGGGAATTACAGCTAAATCGGGCATCTCGCGGGTGATGAGATCGCGATAAATCGAACGTTTACGCACATCTAAATTCAGAGAAAACATGAAATCTATCGAGTCATAGTCAAAAAATGGGAAGCGGACTTCAAAATGAGAACGCGCGATGGTATTCATGTTGAGGGTCATGCGAAAGCAATGGTTGGCTATGTAGAAATATTCACCCCGATAAAGCAGTTTAAATTTTTCATAACGTTTATATTCATCTTGCAGAGATTGAAATGCTAGACCGTTCATCTGTTTTCGTATGGTAGGGGTATACAGCATCAATTCTTCTGATTCGGTTATACCGGGCCATGTAAAATCGCTGATAAAGCCATCAAACAAATGGACTGTCGAGGTGGCGTGATCAGGCGAATTGTGCAGTAATTGATAGCTTTTTATATAGGGATGATTCATTAGAACGCCGCCATCCCAACCAGTAAGGTTATAGTCAACCTCTTGACGCAGTTTAGGCAGCATCGTGATACCATGCATGTGAACCCAATTATGAAAACCTTCCGTCAGTTTGAGGTGTAAATCAACATTCTCAAGGATCCAGTTACCATCTTTGAGTTCAAACCAATGATGGTTGCTGCCTTTGGCACGGGCGATTTGTTCAGCGAAATAAACATCTCTGCAATTCCGAACACCGAACGTCGCTGTAACCGTTGACGGGTTACGTGGTTTCATAAGCCCCAAAATGCTGCGTGAGTCGAGACCGCCACTTAAGAACACTGCCGGACGCAATGAGTCTGCCGAAAGACGTTCAACCGCATTCCGCATTAAACGAGAGGACTCGATGACAGCTTCTTCATAAGTTACGCTGGAACGATCCGGGATTTGATCCCAGTCCCAGTAGCGGCGGACAATCCATTGTCCCGTTTGAAGATCGAATCGTCCCACACTTCCATAACTAAGGATTTTAACGTCCTCGTGAAATGTCTTCTCTTCTAGCAGATGTTGGAACCGGAAATACTGAGCTACGGCAGTCATATCTAACTTACGTTGAACAAAAGGCGCGCACAAAACACCCTTGATTTCGGGCGCAAAGGCCAGCTTTCCACTTTGATAAGCGTAATAAGTTGGATATAGACCAAAGCGATCATTAGCAAGTATGAACTGCTGCTCCCGATGGTCATAAACTGCAATCAGGAATGCTCCCTCCAAATGGCTGGCGCAATCCGCACCCCATCGCTGAAATGCGCACAATGCCAGTTCAGGATCACTATTGTTACGCCGAACGATCCCAACTGCATCTAAAGCTGATTCAATTTTTTCCGTATGGTAAAACTCCCCTACCATAAATAAAGTCAACTGACCATCAGCGCTTACATACGGTTGTGGTTCGCGATTAAAAATACCAATGCTTAATTTCCCCAAACCAACTGTCGAGTTAGGCGCAATCCAAGTATTGGATTCAAACCACTGGAAGTGAGACATCTTGGCAGTTGCATTATTTAGGTAGATTTGAGGATCAGTGTTTGCGGTGAGATCAACGATACCGAATAATCCAGACATGTGTTGAGCCTATTTTCCAAGATAGAGTTGAAAAGAGTAAATGGCATCAAAAACTCAAGTAAAACCCATTCATAACTTCACGTCATTATATCGAAAGTTATGCATGAACTTCACTCAACAGTTTATCAAAAGTCACGAGATAAAATGCAATCCTCATCCCAAGCCCCACAGCGGTGTATTCACCGGCTTTCTCTGACGGTAGAGGTGAAAAACAGAGGCGCAATTTATTTCGACAAACTGTACATTTTATCGTGTCGAGTTTTGAATCATGATACAATAGAACCATTCAGAGATCAATTCATTGAGGCAAATTTTTCCATGCTGCGAATCTTAATTGCAGCTCACGGTTTTCCACCTACACATTCGGCGGGCGCGGAACGACGCGCAGAACGAATGGCGAATTGGTTGAAAGCAAATGGGCATCATGTGACAGTATTTGCAGCAGAAAAGTTGGACTCGCCGACTTTTCGTGTTGAGAGCAGTGAGCAAAACGGGTATACCGTTTATCGCTTGTATTACAACATCAAAGATGGGGACTCTTTTCTTAATCTCTATGACTATCCTCCAGTTGGGGAAGCATTTCGCAAACTCATTTCAGAAAACACATTCGATGTGGTTCACCTTGTCAGTGGCTATTTGTTAGGTGGACAGATCATTCATACTGCCAGCGCAGCCGCGTTACCTGTGGTCTTAACACTAACTGAATACTGGTTCATGTGCAGCCGTTTGAATCTGGTTAAGCCAACCGGAGAATTGTGCAGCGGGCCGAATTCTTATGAAAAGTGCATGCGCTGCCTAATGGAAGACCAACGCCGTTTTCGCATACCGGGTAAGGCACTGCCAAAGGCCATGGATGTCTTTTGGGGGCTGGCCGGGCAAATGCCTTTCGCACAAGATATGACCAAGGCAGTAACACTTCGTCAGCAGACTCTACGCCAAGCACTCGAAGCAGCCAATGTAGTGATTTGTCCTTCTCGTTACCTCATCGATAAATTTACCGAGTTTGGCTTTAATACGCAGCAGTTCCGTTTTATGCGACAAGGACTTAAGAAACCAGACCATTCTAGAATCACAAAACAGACATCAACAGATAATATTCGAGTTGGCTATATCGGACAAATCAAATACCACAAAGGTGTTGACTTACTGATTGACGCGATTATACGACTCATACAAGATGGTCATGCCATCAGCCTAGATTTATGGGGATCAGAAACTGAAGACCCAGCTTATACTAACATGCTCAAGGAACGCTCCAAAGCATTTTCCAGTATTCGTTGGAATGGGCGCTACACCGGCGCAGCAGTCTGGGATGTGATGGCTGGACTTGACATTCTGGCTGTTCCTTCGCGCTGGTATGAGAATAGCCCAAACGCCATTCTGGAAGCTTTTGAGATGGGCGTGCCAGTAATCGGCACCAACTTGGGGGGAACAGCAGAACTCATCCAACCTGAAAGCAGTGGCTTACTGTTTGAGCTTGATAACGCGATTGACCTTTATCAGCAACTAAAACGTTTGTTCCACGAACCAGAGCTGCTTAACAACCTCAAAAATCAGATACCTAGTGTCAAATCCATTGACGAAGAAATGAACGAGCTACTTGAAGTGTATAGTAGTCTTTTATAGTTTAGGATCTCTATTAGCCTTTAATCGACCTCATTGGAGTAAATTGAATATATGAGCATACTCATTACGGGAGGTGCGGGCTTCATTGGAAGTCAACTCGCTGCCAACCTTATTCAACGCAATGATACAGTTATCATTCTTGATAACTTTAATGATTACTACAACCCGGCTATTAAGCGAGCAAACATTGCTGCGTTGGGTGATAAAGTGATAGTAGTTGAGGGAGATATACGCGATAGTAGTTTGGTTAGCCGGATATTTGAAGAATATAAAATTTCTCGCGTGGCTCATCTGGCAGCACTAGCAAACGTGCGCGCTTCAATTGAAAATGGACCGTCTTATGCAGATGTAAATACGACGGGCAGTGTCAACTTAATGAATGTGGCACGCAAACACAAGGTATGCACCTTATCCAGCAAGTAAGCGTGCGGCAGAATTGTTCGCATATACCTATCATGAGCTATTCGGTCTTAATGTAACTGTGCTGCGTTTCTTCAATGTCTATGGACCGAATGGGCGCATTGATATGATGCCGATGCGAACAATTGACGCCATTTTGAATGATAAGGTGATTACGGTATACGACGAAGGCAAATTGGAGCGGGACTGGACATATGTGGATGACACGGTAGCAGGTATCGTAGCAGCGCTGGATCGTCCCATGGGATACGAAATCATCAACCTCGGCTATGGGTCGCCTATCTCGTTGAATGAATTCATCAAGATTTATGAGGAATTGATTGGCAAGAAAGCCATTGTCGAATATGCCCCTGCTCCGGCCAGCGAGCCGCGCATCACTTACTGCGATAACTCACGAGCCGTCGAACTGCTGGGCTTCAATCCGAAGGTCAAAATTAATGAGGGTCTGGCGCGGACTTGGGAATGGTACCAAACTCAGAAACAGCTTTTAGAGAAATCGTCCTAGCGGTTATTTGCTCACGTTCCAATTGCAGGGTGTGGATGTACTGATCTTGACAAAGCCCAGCTTCTCGACAATTGGACGGCTCATGGGGCTGGCGTCAATCGTCAGAAAGGTACGCCCACGCTGGATGGCTTCTTGAACACGCGCGGCGACCAACGCGGTATAAATCCCCTGACCCCGATAGGCTTCTAGCGTTCCCCCACCCCACAAACTGGAAAAATGGCTGTTGGTCGGATAATAGATACGGGCTGAGGCAACCGGTACGTTATCCACATAAGCACCATAGAGGCTAATGTATTCGGGATAATGCGATAATTCCCAGATTAAGCGCTCGGCCATATCATCGAAGTTTTCGTTATAGATGGCGACCTGCACATCGACCAATGATCTGACCAAAGCTGGATCGGTAATCCTGCGAATATCGTGCGTAACGGGTCGGGTTAGGATTCCCGATAAACCACGCATATCGAGAACCAGAATGGTTTCAGGATCACCAATTTCAAAGCCTCGACGACGCAAACGTTCCATGAGGTCGGGCGGCGAGTCGTGACTGTAGAGCTTCCACTCGAAGCTATGACCGATGCTCTCAAAGTAGGCGATTTCAGTATCGATGACTTGATCGGCGTTCTCAGGTGTGAGCTTGGAATAAAGTAGAAAACTTTGTGGTGTGCGCTCGTTGATCTGGCGAACCGTATGAGGTGTTACTTCGCGGCGCACATCGGGTTCCTGAAAAGCCATGCGCTGGTCTTGATCGTATAAAGCACGTAATTCTTCAGGCGAGAGTGATTTCAATCCGTTCTTTCCCTTTGCCGACGTTTTTGCGTTTGAGGTTGAGGCTGCCAACTTCACCGGTGCGGCGTAAATGGGTGCCACCACAGGGCACTCGGGCAAAGCCTACGATCTCCCAATAGCGCTTCTGATTTGGCTCGTCACTGAAGGCGCTGATGATATCATGGTTGGTTTCAATCAGCCGAAATGCTTTTTCGGTCAGGATAGGAAAATACGGTGCAATATTTTCACCCCATTCGAAGTCAATACGGGATTTATCCTGCGCGATATGCGCACCAATTTTGGTAATGGGATTTAACTGCTGGTAGACCAACTCGAGAATAATCTCGGCGGCAAAATGCAAGCGCATCAGTTTATAGCGGCGATCCCAATCAATCTGCATGGCAAGAGAGTCACCGACTGAAAAGCCGTGACCCTCTTCGAGCTTATAAACAATGTCTCGGCCTTCTTTGCGGGCCTCTAGCACCCGACAGTTATTGAAGGTTCCAGCGTCGCTCTCCTGTCCACCAGAAAAGGCATAGAAGATGGTTTGAGCAACGGTCAAATCATTTCCATTCACACTGGTGACGTGCGTCTCAAAACTGGTCTGATAGGGGTCAGCCCAGAATAACTTCTGCGTCACCATCATGGCTGATGCCACCAACTTGGAAAGCGTTCGTCTCCATCGCCAGTCGTGATCTGTGTCAGGTTGTTTCCGTCAACGTCAATCAGATACAAATCGGTCGCCGCGTTACGGGATGAGGCGAAGACAAGCTGCAAACCGTCTGGTCGCCATGCGGGATCGAGGTCATCACCTTGGTTGTCGCTGGTTAGGTCAATGGCCTGCTGGTCACACACATCTGAGCTGCCGATACAGGTGGCATCCACCACAAAAATATCGGGATTTCCGTTACGGTTGGAGACAAAGGCGATTTGTTCACCTGTCGGCGACCATGCGGGACTGTAATCAGCGCTCGCAGCATTGGTGGTCAATGGCTGAACATTGCTGCCGTCAGCATCCATCACTTTGATGTCGCGCTTGGTATCCAGACCTTCAACATAAGCAATACGTGTGCCATCGGGTGACCACGACGGACTGCCTTGATAGCCCGGATCGTTGGTTAGACGCTTTTGGTTCTTACCGTTGGCATCCATCACATAGATGTCCCAATTCGAATCACGGTTGCTGGTGAAGGCGATTTTCTTGCCATCGGGCGACCATGCCGGGTAGAGATCATCCCAAGTGTTATTGGTCAAAGCGACACTTTCGCCGGTGCTGGCATTGAGCACGTAAATTTCGTAGGTGCCATTGACATTAGACGTCAGCGCGACATGTGTGCCATCAGGCGACCAAACAGGTGTCAGGTCAGACGCGGTATTATCTGTGAGCGGGTTAACGATTTGCTGGGTATCAGCATCCATCAAGTAGAGATCGAAATTACCATTCCGATTCCATGAGAACACAATGCGGTTGTCCGGAAGTTGAATACCGCGCTGGGCCATTAAGGCCGGGGTAACGATACAAACCAGCATCAGACTGATTGCCAAAACTTTCGCGATGAGCCATTTCTTCGTGTTGAACATAGTACCTCTAAAGCCCCCTATCACCATCTGACAAAGCCCCTTGTACCCTGCTCCGCATGTTATGCCTGCCAAACAGGGAACGAGTCATCTTCAAGTTGATCTTCTGTGAGTAAAACCGCATTATCTTCATCAAACCCGGCATTGGTCAACGTGATGTAAAGATCATTGCCGTTACGCCGATTGGAGCTGAACACAATATGCTGACCATCCGGCGACCATGAGGGCGAACGATCATCCGAGTCGCGGCGATGCACCGGCCAATTGACGGTGATGCCATCGAAGTCGGTGATGCCAATGTCACGGCTGTTGGATGGCAAGCAGGTATTGACGCTGGTGCCTGCTCCCAAATCGCTCAAGGGATTCAAATCGAGCGACAGGCGATTTGACTCGAACGCAATTTGCTTTCCATCCGGCGACCACGCGGGCATCTCATCATCGCCGGGGTCATGTGTTAAGTTCTTAAGCCCGCCACCCTGCGTATTCATCCGGTATATTTCCCAGTTGCCATCGCGGTCGGTCACAAAAGCGATGTACGAACCATCGCGCGGCGACCACGCCGGAAAGTTATCGTTGCTGTCAGGCGTGTTGGTCAAATTGACGGAATTGGTGCCGTCAATATTCATCTTGTAGATTTCCCATTTGCCATCGCGGTTGCTGGCGAAAGCGATTTGTGTGCCATCCGGTGACCAAGTGGGATTCAAGTTATCGCCTGCGTTCATCGTCAACTGTTTGACGCTGCCATCGGCAATCGTGAACACATAAATATTGAGGTTAATCCCCTGACTTTGACTATCTTGAATCTGCGAGGCAAAGGCGATACGTTTACCGTCCGGTGACAAGGCGATTTTCGAATTGGGTGATGCCTTGACACTAGAGTAGCGGATTGGGCCTTGCTGCAGAATATTGCGTACGAGACCGCTAAAGCCACCTTCCAACAAGCGCACTTCTTGGTTCACACCATCGCGCGGGCGAGATATATAAGCGATGCTACCCTGAAATTGGGGCGATTGGGTCATACCTAAGGCAACACCGACTGCAACCAAGGCCAATACCGCGACAATCGCAATCCCTCGAAGGCGATTGGTTCGCCTGCGAAGGGCGGCTTGTTCACGGATTTGTTGTTCCTGCAAATCTCTTAAGCGCTGCTCCTCCCGCAAACGGGAGTCGGAAATTTCGTCGGTGATGCGGTTGATGGCCGCATAAAGTTCGGGTAAGTTGTTAGCATCGAGCTTGCCATTCAAAATATCAACGTACTGCAATTTTTCAAGGAATGACGGCAGCTTAATATCTTCAATACGAATCGGGAGCAGTTTTTTATCCTGAGCAACAGCTTCGTCATATTCGCGCTTGCTCCAATCGGAGCGTATCCATTGATCCGAAAGAACGATCAAGAAAATATCGCTGTCGTGGATTTGCTTAACAATGCGTTCCCACCACACGTCGCCGCCCGTGAGTTCACGGTCATACCACACGTTTTGATAGACGCGCGCCAAAGGCTTGAACAACGCCTCGACAAATGGCCGTTCTTTATGAGCATAACTTATGAAGATGTGGCTCATACGAGTCTCCTGCGGCAACACTCTGGGGCAACCTTACATGTGATCTAAACACATTATACAGGAGCATTTTTGCGATTTTATTCACGGTGAAGAGCATTAGGAGAGGAAGCGAGGGGAAAGCGTCGAAAATCCCCTAGAGATTAGGGGCAATGGCAGTACAAAGGGCGCATAACCTGCGCCCTTACTAGGACGATGATTAACCTTTGATGCTGCCTGCCAGCAGACCACGAATGAAGTAACGTCCGAGCAGAATGTAGACCAATAAGGTTGGCAAAGCCGTTAAGAATGCACCGGCCATCTGGACATTCCACTGGACGATCTGGCTGCCAGCTAAGTTCTGAAGTGCAACCGTAATAGGCTGCGATCCAGTGTTGGTGATGATGACACCAAAAAGGAACTCATTCCAAATCTGGGTGAACTGCCAGATGATGACCACCACAAACCCCGGCAGCGAAATGGGTAGGACCACATAACGGTAGAGGTTGAAGAACCCTGCCCCATCAATGGCTCCGGCTTCTAACATTTCGGTGGGCACTTCGGCATAGTAGTTGCGGAAGATGAGCGTGGTGATGGGCAGACCATAGATGACATGTACGCCGATTAGACCCCAGATCGATCCGTAGAGGCCAATGGATTGCAGGAACTGTACCAGTGGAATCAAGATGGATTGGTATGGGATGAACATGCCAAAAAGCATCAGCGGGAACAAGACGTTTGCGCCCCGAAATTTCCATTTGGCGAGCACGTAACCATTCATCGAACCCAAGATGGCCGATAAGGCAGTCGCCGGAACGACGAGGTAGATGCTGTTCAAGAAGTTCGGCGCGAGCCGTTCCAAAGCAGTACGGAAGCTGTCAAAGTCCAAGGATTTCGGTAACTGCCACATGGTCGCAAGGCTGACATCGCCAAGGCTCTTGAAACTGGTGACCAGCACCATATAGACCGGAATAAGGAAGAGAATGGACACCATGATCAGCACGACATAGATGGCAACACGTGCTGGAGTCATCTTCGGTTGGTTCATGTTGGTCTTTGGAGCTGCCACGTTCATGATACGTCCCCTTCACGAAGCTGGCTGATCAAGTAAGGCACAATGACCACCGCAACCAGCAGCAGCATGATGATGGCGATAGCTGCGCCTCTGGCGAACTCGTTGGCGCGGAAGGTGGTGAAGAACATGTTGATGCCGGGCATATCGATTTGCAGGTTGTTGCCACCGCCCATGGTATAGGCGAGGTCGAAAATCTTGAGTGAGATGTGACCGAGAATGATGATCGCGCTAAGGGTAATAGGCTGAAGCAGCGGGAATACGACATAACGATAGACGCCCCATTCGGTCGCGCCATCGACGCGGGCGGCTTCACGCAAATCTTCACCGATACCACGCAGACCCGCCAGATACATCGCCATGGTGTAGCCGGACATCTGCCAGCCCGCCGCAATGACGAGCGCGATCAAGGCCACATTAAAACCATGCTTTTCAGGTGTGGCGAGGCCAGTGATATTCGGGATGCCTGCAAAGAAAGCATAGGCCAAGACAAGCAGAGACAGCGCCGCAACAATGGCCGAACCCATACCACGCGTCCGCGTCCAACGCAGCATGGCGATGAAAAAAATGATACCCATCAGAATGACAAGTATGATTTGGCCGAGATTTTGCCAGTTGAACTGAAGTAACTGCTGCTGCGATAAGAACCACTGGAAGTTTCCGGCGGGCAAACCGATGATGGTCGGCAACGCGTTGATGCCGCTGTTGGGGTTAAACATCCACTGCCAGACGACGCCCGTCACCACAAAGGAAAGCGCCATCGGGAACAAGAAAATGGTGCGGAAAATGGCTTCGCCTTTAATTTTCTGGTCAAGCAGAATGGCTAATCCCATACCGAGGGCGAGACATACCGCGATAAACAGGACGGTGAAGAAAATAGTGTTCACCATATCGATGCGGAAACGGTTGTTCAGCGTGCCTGAGAACAATTCCGAATAATTTTTGAGCCCGACAAAGTTGGTCGGCAGACCGCTCAACTGCTGGAGCGCGTTGGAGTCGGTCATGGAGGTATAGGCTGTCCAGATAATGAAACCATAGACGAACACGGCTAGCAAACCAATAGAGGGCAAGATGACATAAATCGCCATCCAGCGATCACCGTTGAGTTTTACGGCCCATGTTAAGAAAGCTACCCCAACCAAGGCAATAAGCAACCGCGCGCCGAGCAAGGGCATTGCCGGCGTGGTCACAGAAAGAGAATACTGTCCGAGAAATTTCCAGCCTACAATCAAGATCACAAACGCGACTAAAGCTGCCACTAACTGAGGGACACCTCGTATATTTCTGAAAGGGCCTGAGACTTTGGGACGTGAAGAGGTATCCATTCGAGCCGATGGGGATGTATCGCTTAGTCTTCCCATAAATCAATCCCCCTGATTATTGTTATTTTAAACGCGTAGGGGCGACTTATTGTGTCGCCCCTACATCCATCACATTAAGCTATGAGCGACAACTAGCCGCCGACACCTGTCTGGAGAGCCAAAGTCGCGGAGTTGGCCGAAGCGGTCGCAGAGTCCGGCGTGGTCTGGAAGCTGGCAACGATGTTGCTGAAGCCATCCAAGAAGGCCGACGGGGCAACGGCGCCATGTGCCAAGCTGCCGACGATAGTGTTGGAAGTCCAATCCTTGTAAGCGCTCTGGAAGTAAGCGTTGTACAGGGTGGTGTCGCTGATCTTGGCGGTGGTGTTAGCAGGCAGTGAACCCTTGAGCGGGTTGAAGATGTCCTGTGCCTCAGCAGAGCCAAGGAAGGTCAACCATGCCTTGACGTTTTCAGGATGCTTGACGCCCTTGGGCAGACCGAAGGTGTCTGAAAGCATGACATAGACGCCTTCCGTACCGGGAGCGGCTGCCCAACCGAAGCCCTTTTCGGGTTCCAGTTTGTTATCAACGATAAAGTAACCGGCGGCCCAGTCGCCCATCAGGTTGAAGGCGGCCTTACCATCGATGACGAGCTTACTCGCATCCTGCCAGCTCAAACCATTCATGTCCGAGTTACCGCAAGCCAGAATCTTGCCGAATGTGTCCCAAACCTTGGCGACTTCGGGACTGGTCCAGCTGGTCTTACCATTCCATAGGCCCGTCCAACCATCCGCGCCCAAAGTGGCGACAGCGACATTTTCCCAGAGTTGGACCTGAGTCCATGTTTGGCCGATTGACAGTGGGGTCACGCCCGCTTTTTGGAGTGTCGGGCATGTGGTGCTCAGAAATTCGTTCCAATCTTTAGGAACGGTAACACCCCACTTGGTCAGATTTTCGGGCACATACCAGAAGACGTTCGAGCGATGAATGTTGACTGGCACGGAGTAAATGTTGCCAGCGTCATCACTGATCAGCTTGATCAAACCTTCGGGGAACTGCTTCATCCAGCCGTTGGCTTCGTAAATGTCATTCAGCGGCTCCATACGGCCAGCCTTGACCCAGAGCGCATTCAGTTCCGCACCGGCATGCACTTGGAAGGTATCCGGCGGATCGCCACCGAGCATACGGGTAGTCAAGACTGCACGGGCATTCACGCCTGAACCACCGGCAACGGCCGAGTTGATGATGTTGACATTGGGGTGCAGTTCCTTGAACTTGGCGATGAGGGCATCCAAGCCAGCCGCTTCACCACCACCGGTCCACCACGAGAAGATTTCCAAATCGCCCGACAGGTTATCCTGTGCGGTCGCCAAGCCGGCGATGCTGAGCACAAAGGCTAGCACCAGCGCGACCACTAAGAACTTTTTACCGTACTTCATTGGGAACTCCTTAAAAGTATTCGTTGACAATCAAATTTTTCTGGTAACTATTTAGCATAATAAAACCAAATAGTGATTCGGTTTTAGCACATAAGAATTCTTTTTTCCACCTTTTTCGCGTGTTTTGAGCAGTATGCACAACGTAAAGAGCCAAAGCGATCCCAAATGAAAACAAGTAACGCATAATAGAAGCGATTTAACATCGAAATATTTATTTTCATGGCAGCCTAAGCAAACTAGATATGATGTAAAGCATTAACCGTTCCAAAATGTTATCTCACTAACCGAGGCCAATAATGAATTTACCAACTGCGGCTTACCAATCCTTTGCTGGTGATATGTCCATCTGCCGCCTGTTGAATGGGCTATGGCAGGTGTCAGGTGGGCATGGAGCCATTAACCCACAGAAGGCGATTCCAGAAATGCTGGCGTACCATGACGCGGGGTTTGTCACGTGGGATCTGGCCGATCATTACGGCCCGGCGGAGGATTTTATCGGACAGTTCCGCAAATTGTTGATGAAAGAACGCGGCACAGAAGTCATCCGGCAGATGAAGGCCTTTACCAAGTGGGTTCCCAGACCGGAACGGATGACCCGCCAAGTGGTCGAGGCGGCGATTGACGTTTCGCTGAGGCGGATGCAAGTTGAGACACTCGACCTGCTGCAATTCCACTGGTGGGATTACGAGAATCCGGCGTATATGGACGCGCTGCTTCACCTGAGCGATTTACAGAAGGCGGGGAAAATCCGGCATCTGGCACTGACCAACTTTGACACCGAGCGGCTGAAATTGATTGTGGAGGGCGGCATCAAGATTGTGTCCAATCAGGTACAGTTTTCCTTGGTGGATCGACGGCCTGAAGTGAAGATGATCCCGTTTTGTGAGCATCATGGGATTACCCTGCTGACTTATGGAACATACTGCGGCGGGCTTTTGAGTGAGAAATATCTAGGTGTGGGGGAACCGGCTTATGGTCAGTTGAATACCGCCAGCCTGCGCAAATACACGGGCATGATCCAAGCGTGGGGTGGTTGGCATTTGTTCCAAGAACTGTTGAGAGTCTTGAAACAGACTGCCGACAAACATCAGGTGAGCATCGCGAATGTGGCGGTGCGGTACATTTTGGATCAACCGGCTGTGGCGGGTGTGATCGTGGGGACACGGTTGGGTGTGGCCGAACATCGAGCGGATAACGCGCGGGTGTTCAACTTCACACTAGATGCGGCGGATGTGCAGGCGATTAAAGCGGTGACCCAACGTGGGCGCGATTTGATACAGGCGATTGGAGACTGCGGCGACGAGTACCGGCGGTAGTCTTAAGAGTGGCAGATGTATTGCAAATTGTGCAATTTATCTGCCGAAATGACTGGCGGGTTTGAGGGAGCGCGGCGCTGAATTGACATTTTTGTCTGGCGAACCGCTTACTTAAATCCGCTGAAATGGCACAAATCCGGCGGATAGCTCGGTGGATGCCACCGCCATGAAAAATTGGCAGTAGTGCTGCGGATGTAAGTGAGAAATCCGCCGAAAATGCAAATGTAAATACGAATGCATTTTTACCACAAAGACTCAAAGAAAGGTAGGACTGCCTTAAGTGGTGGAAAAGGGTAGAAAAGGAGAAGGCTCATGAAGCAAACTGGTTGGTAACTAGACAATCAGGAGGCAAGATGAACCTTCAAAGCGTATTTTGTCCGAACAAGGCCTGTCCTGACAAGCAC
>JBGAGF010000050.1:0-10998 GCA_044226855.1 Aggregatilineales bacterium | reverse complement strand
CCGCGAAGGGGCTAAACCGGTGTTCTTCCTGTACCACGAGGTGATGAGCATCCGGCAGCAGGGACAGCGCTTGGCCTACTTCGGTGGGCTGATCCGGCGGAACACCTACAAATTTACCTTGACGACCCTGCGCGGCGAAGTCATGACCCTTGATAACCTGTATGTGCGGATCGAAGAGATGGGGGCACAGGTCGAGAAAAAGATTTACACGGTGCTGGAACCCTACCTGAAAGAAGAGATGGCTAAGGGCGAGAAAATCCCGTTCTCGAATACGCTCCGCATGACAAAAGACGGACTCGAAGAAAAAGGCCGTGAACTCCCGTGGGAAGAATTTGACGGGTACCAAGTCGGTAACGGGCAAATCACGATTTTCGCCCAACCGGATAAGTCGGCATGGTTGAGTATTCCCCTACCGGAAGTGGATAACCTGCCGATTTTGGTGCGCTGGCTCAAACAGCGTGAATTTACGCCTCCCACCATGATTACGGTTGAACCAAAACGATAAAGATTTATCCTCACCCTCACCCTCCTCCGCAAGCGAGGGAGGGAACAAAAAAACAAAATATAAATGATTTGCAGATTATCCGCCGAATTGTCTGGCGGGAAGCACGGCTGATGCCGCTGAATGTGCAATTTTGCGCGGCGGGTAGCTCGGCTAAAGGCGCTGAATTGGCGCTTGTGCAGCGGATGGCTCCCGTAATGCCACCGCCGCCATTTCCGCCATACCGACATTTTAAGATGGCGAATGTGAGGGAGTGAGCCGCTGAAATGACGCAAAAGCTGCAAATAACGCAGTTGCAAGTGGGTGATTTTTCGCAGTTGGGCGAGTAGTCATCAGTAAACCTCGAAATTAGCGGATGAGTCGCTAATAACGTCAGTTATGGATAATCAACATTCTCCAAACGAGGAAACAGAGAAAGATTGAGGGACGGTTTGTTGGGTTGATGAGAGTAGGCAATCAAGCCAGAGACTAAGTTGACAAGGAAATTAATGGGGCTGCGATGGCGAGAATGCTCGATCTGAGAAATGTTCTTGAGTTGGTCATTAATGGTTTCGATGATGGAACGCTTGCGCAAGAGTAATTTGTCAGTCATGAGCATCAGCTTGTTCTTCATATTGGATTTGAGTTTGGTGATGAGATGAATGCCTTGCTGCATCAACTGTTCAAAAACAGGTTGTGAGAGGTAAGCCATGTCGCCAAACAGCTTACCAAAGAGTCGTTTGACCAGCTTGGGCAGCGCTTTGAGTTCGTGCCGATTGGCAGCGGTCAGGTAGATGGCTAGCAGTTCACCATATTCGTTAACGACCAGATGCAGTTTGAAACCGAAGCGCCAGCCAGTTGAGCCTTTCCCGCGAGTGGCCAAGCCTTTAAAGACTCGATGCTGGTTGATCCGACGATTGTCGCAAACAGCGATGAAGGTCGCGTCAACAAAACTGATCCCAGTACACCGCCCAAAACAACTGAATAGATACAGACACAACCAACCAAGCAGTCGTGGCATTCGCTGCACGAAACGCGCATAACTGATGAGCCGCGGAAATTCACTCCGCAAATAGACGGCCACATGCTGCTCATAGTAGGCTTTGAAGTTGCGATATTGACTCTGATGAAAATGGATCATAATCGTCAGTGCTTCGCTCTCACTCAGTTGCCCCGCTCGTTGCCGTTGTGCCGTCCCGCTCGGCAATACATGTCCTGCTTGGGCCTTATCTATTGCTTTGCAGAAATCATCGACAGCACAGTACAGTTCCAGTAAACTCATTTCGGATGCCTCTTGGATTGGGTTTAGTCACCTGAAAGATTACTCGATCTTTCTCCTTGAGGCATCTCCTTATCCATAACTGACGTTTGAATAGCATAACTGCGCCCTCTCATCTCTCCCTTAGTGCCAGCGTATGATAATCGTAGGTTTGCAGACGGCCCAAAGCCGTAAAACCATTGCCTGTTCCTTTCAGGAATACGATGGCCTTGCATTCTGTCTCAACACGGACGCTGACGCTATCAGACTGTGGCAGGTCGATGTCAGCGGCCTTAAAAACAACGAGGGCTCCCATGTGGAAGCCCTCTTTTTATGCCTAGAATTAGTCTAGCGCCAGCCGTGACACTCTCGCATTCGCTCAAACTCAGCGACCTTGAGCTCGTGCTGCCATTGGCTATAGCCCGACTTGTACGCCCAGATGTCCCAGATCGTCGCCGCGATCCTGCGCTCAAACGCATCTGAAATCTCGACACAGCGGTTGTCAAGGATGACCTCAACCACCTGCGCCTCGAATTCCTTGTACCTGAGCTCCCTGAACATTGGGACTTCCCGACCAGTGTCGAAGAACGTAATCGGCAGCGTGTCTTCGGGAATGATGAACCGCATCGGCGCAATGTGATACAAGATGTTGGTCTGCCGCCTGTCATCGGTCGTGAACGACTTACAGCCCAGAATGACCAGACCGGACAAATGCCCAATCTGGTGAAATGTGCGCGGATACCAGACGGCCATTACTTGGCCGCCTGCCTACCATCACGGCGTGTAGGAGGTGTTTAAGCAATAGTAGGCATCTCTCCTTATAAACTGGTGCAAAGTTATTGCGATAAGCATCGGGGTGAAGCCGCTCAGAAGAATTCTAAAAGAAGATGGTCGCGACCGCATATCCTTTTGACACCTTGAAGTAAGCAGGGAAGCCGATAACAGTACATCTCATTCGACACCGTATTCTCAGACCAGACACCTTATAGGACAGCCACAGTAGAGACGGCGCGGGCCCCTGTTATATGCGGTGTAGATGACATGCAGGCATACTTGGAGAAGGCCGGCTGTAGTTTAACGTGCTGAATAGTGAGACGCCGCCTAGACTAATTCTAGCGACTTATAACCGGAAGACGGATACACTGGCGGGTGTTTTATGTGGTGTATGTAGCATAGGCAGACACATGGAATGAGGCCGACTGGACCCCAAACTACACACTTTTTGATGTATGTGTAGTCAGGATTGAAGGGTACATGTGTTTTCTCGCTCAGAATCGGCTTTCAGGCTTTTTGTGATACACACTCAGTGTGTAAATCTGGGTATTTATACACGTTTTCATACACAGCGTGTCCTCCCTCAAAATACCCACTCACTACACGTTTCACTACACACCGTGTGTAGTGCCTTCTGTAGCTTAATCCCCTACTCTATACTGGTGTTGAGTAATCTCAATCAGATGCCGCCGCGTCTAGAATTAGTCTAGCGTGGGGTGTAATCAGAAGATGGGCAAATGAGTAACGTAGCACCACAAGACTACTTATTCAACACCTGCATTGACCTGCTCAATGGAAATACGGCACATGCAGACAGAGCAGAATGACGCCGACACGCCACAAAATTTTTCACAGTTTTTGAGGGGTGAGAATAAGGATTGAACACCATATGTTATATCCTCCCTCAAATACCTATTTTGCCAGATGTTCATTTCACGTTTAGCGTGAAAAGCGCCCCATCCATATCACAGTTCATTCACGCTCTTTTTCACGTCTTTATCTCACCTGTTTCTCGTTTCTTTCACACCATTGATCGTGTCTGTTATCCTCTACTTGAATAGGCTTAATCAGAGATGCCGCCGCGCCTGAAATCCTAGAATTAGTCTACGGAACTAAGACACCCCTTGACAGCGGAATCAGGTATCGAGTCTAATTGTGTATGTAGTAGTTGTATGGTCTTTGTTTCGGTGTTGGGCTGGACGGGTAGCCTTCATAAGCTACCCGCCTTCACCGATCCCCTTCCAGACTTTCGAACGCTAGACTAATTCTAGCGCTTGCCCCTCCTGCTTCATCTCAATACCTAACTGCTTAAGTCGGCCAAGTACATATTCCTGTAGCTCAGGACTTGGATCGGGAACATTCGCCTCAGTTGTGAACTCGCCCCAAACCGCTTTGTGGCAAAATCCATAAACGGTAAGGGCTGTGAAAAGATCATCGTAGCGGCCTAAATACAGACGTCGTCCGCCCCCGACCCTGATGCGTACGTCATATTTTCCGTTCCTAAGGTTGATCCCTTTGCAACCGCTGGATGAGTTGATTTGAGGTCCTTTGGCAGCTTGGTTCTCGCTACGTGTCGCTAATCTCAAATTGGCACGCTGACAATTGAGCCGGTTAGCGTCTATGTGGTCGACTTGCATTCCTGCCGGGATAGAGCCAAACATGCGTTCGGCTATCCAGCGATGGAGCCAGAGACGGCGACGTGTGCCTGTTGCGTCAGTGTACCAGTGGAACGCATAGCCGGCTGAGTATGACCAGCGGCCAATGTCAAGGACGGCCTCACAAAAATCATCGTCTACGTGGGCAAAGTGGCGAGGCGGGATGAATATGCTTTTCATGCGGGGACTCCTTGGGGTATAGGGGCGAGGTGTTGAAGCGAGGGGAAGGCGTCACCTTCTTTGTCGATGACGCCAAGAGCGAAGTGAGTTTGACTAGTGAAGTGCTGTCAAAATCCAATCTACGATGTTGTCTCCTTCTTGAACCATTTGGTTCACATCTTTGTGAGTCGGACGTAATCGCTTTGCCTTATTACCGAGCATTTGCTTCCAGTAGGCAGAGGCTTGTTCGCCGGGCTCGCCGTCGTTATCGAATGCCAGCAGAATTTGGTCGGCTAAATTGATGCTAATGACCCATCTCATGATGCGAGCACCTGCTGTTCCTCCAGTTGCAACAGCAACAATATGAGGCATCTTAGGAGTTACATGCGACAATATCGTAAGTGCATCGATTTCAGCCTCGACGAGCACAACAACGCAGGGAGGTTTTATCAGATTAACCGCATAAAGACCGTTCGCACCTCCAGCGGCAGAGCCAAAACGGTGAGCATATGCTTCTGTAAGCCCACGCAGTTTCACACTCCAAATTCCCCCGTTGATCCACCACGGTATGACAATTCCACTATGCAGGAATACGTGTTCGCTGCCCCAATAATATTGAAGATTCTTGGGATTATAGCCGAGCCTCATGGCAGTAATTACATCGTCGGTTAGGTGACGTTCACATACCAGATAATTGTAAGCATCTCGACCTTCGGAGCTATGAAGGCAATTCACAGCACCTTCGCAGAAATCTACAGCAGCTTTTTGCCAATTCGCGTCAGTCAGTGCTGGGTAATCGATTTTGAGGCTGCTTGCTTTGGGCAAACTCTTCGTTAGTGGTCTGCGGGGTGCTGATTTCACAGGAGTACGGCTTCGATTTTCACTTAAGCCGAGTTTTTCCACTGCGCTTTTGAAGTCAACTCGATCAATGAGTTGAACATAGCTGATTGCGTCGCCAGAAGATTGGCACTGTCTACACCAAAAACGAGGTGTTTTATCGTGCGGCCATACGCGGAAGCGATCTGTGCCACCGCAAAATGGACACGGACCTGCATATTCACCCCCATTTGTGGATGCGACCTTCCTTAACTCGGTGTCATGACGCATCAGTGCCAAGAGATCGACTGCCTGAGTATTGATCATTCCGTTTCCCTTCCATTTCTTCTACCCCCGCCTTCCCTCTCCACCCCATACCTAAAGGTATATGGGGGTGGTGGGGGTTGGATTAGGCACTTGCAGATGAAAATTGCTACCCCACGGTGAATGTGGGGGTTGGGGTTAGTTTACGCGTCGAGAGCTTCTAACCCTTTGGCGGAGATGAAATACGGGTCTCCCTTTTTGCTTTGAGACATGTAGCCATACTTCTTAAGCCGTGAGAGTACGCGATCCAGTGTTCCGCCGGTAATACCCGTGTTATCGGCAATACGTTTGTATGTTGCCCCATGCTCGACATAGATTTCTGCTTTGAGCATGTCCAATACTCTACGGTCTGTATCCTTGAGGAGATTTGTAGGTGTTGAGTGTCTGCTTTTTGAGGAGCAAGGAACTAAGGCAACACTTTCACCGAATTCCTGCATAGTGAATGTTTGGGGCTCGAAAGCCTTGCCGTCTTTGAGCTTGCTGGATGTCACAGTGATGACATCATCCGTATTCGTGAGCTCGATCATCGAATCACAACCTCCTCGTAGGGCACTACTACCCCGTTCACTCGATCCGATCTTGCCAGTATGGTGGACAATGAGTATCGTTGCACCAACTGCATTCCGTATCTTGTCGCAGGCGGCAATTGCGAGACCCACGTCTCTCGCGCTGTTTTCATCACCTCCACTTATGCACCGAGCGAATGTGTCAATTACGATCAAAACCGGCTTAATGGGTTCAACAATGGATATGAAGTTGTCCACCTCTATACCATCCAGCAAGTTGACCGATTCAAGATGAAAGTAGAGACGGCTATCCGTGCTTTTCTCATTAGCGAGTTCCCACGCTTCAACGCGCCCTGAGTAACCAGATGCACCCTCAGCCGCTAAATAGACGACTGGAAGCGCTTTTGACACCGTGAGCGCGAGATGTAGGACAAAGAGCGACTTGCCACTGCCGGGTGCGCCGTGAATCTCACAGAGCCCATGTTTAGGGAGCATCCCCTCGATGATGAATTCAACCTTCGGTAGGTATTTCAGTTCTGCGACCGAGACGAGCCTACGTTTTGGGACAGGATTGGTCAATTCAGCTAATGATGAGTCGATCTCTACGAGCTTTGACCATCCGATTTTGGTAGCTTCAGTGCCGCCCAAAATATGGCTTTGATGAAGGCTCATAAGCACTTCATACAAGTCTCCGCTTTGAGCATGATCGGGCTCATCAATTGCAGGGCAGTTCAACGCGTTTGCGATGTAGTGGCGTGCGTAAATACGGGGATCCATACTGTTCCTTCTTCAATTTGTGCTTCAGCGAATTGCGTGTGAGCAGAGTAACCTATTGAGATCGAAGAAGGTTTGTGCTATACTTACATACATAAAGGCGTACATAAGTATGATCTCTTCGAGCTCAAAAGATGTACTTCAAGAGTTGATTGCCCGTAGAAAAGCTGGCAGGCTTGGCGGGCATTTTTATTTATGTTCGTAGCCTAATCTTCTCAGTTGAGGTGGCGCTCGTTCGTTCATCCTCATGGTTCAATCTCCTTATTTCGTGACATTCAATTGCTTCAGTTGCCGTTCATACCGCTTTCGGTGCGTACTGTTTACGAACCGTCTTCTGCGGCCAATACCATTCCAAGTGACCATCTCACCGCATCCACACATGCACGGTTCATCCTCTGGCTTGGGCTGCCAATCAGCCTGTGTGTAATGCTTTACTCCGTTTTTGAGGGTGGGGCCGAGCCGTTGGAGTGAATTTGAGGAGCTAAAAAATCAGAGCCTGCTCGATCCTTCTGGCTTCGCTCTGACTTTTGGGCAAGACGCTCCTCAATGAATTGTGATAACAAGGCTTTCCCTGTTCGGTATTCAGAGGATCAGCATATTGTGCTCGCCAAACAGCCAGATCGTGTTCATATGCCGCAATAGCGCTTTGAGACTGTGCAGCAATTTCAGCGGCAAACCGCGCTGTTAAATGACCTGCACTCAAAGCCATCAACGGTGGGAATAGTATCCCGGCGAGGTCGAGCAGGAATGTCAATTGTAGGCTTGCAGGTGATGTCCATATGGCAGCGAAGAACTGTTGCAAGCTGACTGTTCCAATTTGGGCAAGTAACGGTCGGAACCCCATGAAGGCATTTGCGATTACAGCGAATGCGAATGCAATAAGCATGACTGGCCTCATATTGCCACCGCCCGCTGTTCCTAGGTCTATTTGTTCTCGAACCCCCAAACGAATCAGGACCCCGTTCCACAAATCACGCAGCGTGTAGACTCTATGGCTTTTGCCTTCTGAACGCTGTCGGAGAAGCTCGCCTTCTTCCGCCAGTGCCAAAGTGAAGAGCGCACCTTCAACAGATACGGTAAAGGCAACTGCCGCAATGGCTACGCCTAGTGGTGATGCACCCGCTGCCGTATAAATTTCCGCAGCTGCCTGTACCGTGCGGATTGCGGAGGCAATCGCGGCAAATACAGCAATTACGAGTACGAAGAGTTTGGCCCACATCATGGTAGAAGTGATGAGTGCAGCAGCCCGATTGCCTTTCATGTCATAACGACTCATGTCTGGTTTGGTAGTGTCTAGGCGTGAACGTACCACGCGAGTAGCTTGCTCGTCGATTTTCAGACGTTCTGCAACTGTCAGATTTGTCATGGTTCACTCTATGTTTCTAGGCAGCGTCGGACGTTTTTGAACTCTGTGATTGGAGCTTGCGAAGCGTAATCTCGACCATCTCCCTAAATGCCTCTGGGTGAGGGAAGAGGGCTTCCATCTGCTCAGGGGTCAACTTCACAAATGGATCACTCGGTAATGGGACAAAGCTTTCTCGAATGGACTCGTGAACGTCGATGGTCAGCGTATATGGAGTAATGTCGGGGTCATCGAATTCAGCGTTATTCACTTGTCTTCTCCCATCGAGACTTAATGGAGCGATAGCCGTGTTTGTGTAACCAATATCGAATGGTATTTGGGTATACTCCAAGTTGGACTGCAACTTTATATGGGGTTCCCAATTCCAAAAGAAGTCGCGGAATCAAGGTTTCGCATGATTCTTGTTTTTCAAGTTCAATACTGTCGAGACGATGATTGGGCGGCATTCCAAATCCTGTATAAGGTGAATGTGTTGACTAGGATTGGTCTTATATGACTTTTCTTTAACGTTCTTATATGATACCTTATACTGAGTCCTTGAGACAAGAATCTTTGCGTTAGAATATCGTGGTATCATTTCCAACATTTTCCAACATTGGTAAGGGTAATGAGATGCGTGGAGATCGACTTAAAGAAGTACGAGAGATGCAAGGAATTTCCCAAACTGAACTTTCAAGCCGCTGCCAAATTGGGATGAAACAAATATGGCGATATGAGAATGAAGAAAGTGATCCCACAGCAGAACAACTCGCCAAAATATGTACAGCACTTTCTGTAAGTGCTGATTATTTATTGGGGTTAGTTGACTCTCGCGATAAGCAGTTCAACGGGCAAGATTTAAATGAATTTCAACTCGAAATCATTGCCCTGATGAGGAAGAATACTGTTATGGATTTATCAAACGCTATCAATATGCTCTCACAACAGTTAAGTGAGACTGCAAAATCCGAATACCCAGATACGCTCGTTAAAAAACAAGGTAAATACGTTCTTGTCCATCGTAAAAAAAAGGTTGAAGATGTAGAGGAGGAAGAAAAGAAATCCTCACATGAATCCAGCACATCATAAAGAAATATGTCTTTCAATAAGAGTCAAAAAAAATGAATCGCGCAATAATCTGGTGTGCAGTTTCCACCAAAACGCAGGCGGCTGAAGATAAGAATAGTTTGCCAGTACAGGAAGAAGCAGCAAAAGCATTAGCTGCACAGAAAGGATGGAATGTAGTCGATGTTTTGAGAGTACCGGGCCACAGTCGGCGTTATATCGATATACACGAGTGCGCCAGAGACATGCGAACAGAGGGTATAACAGCATTTGATGATCTTATTCATCATTGGGAAAAACGCGATTTTGATATTTTGATTGTTCGAGATGGAGATCGTTTTGCGCGTACCCAATCTTTACATGCCTACATCGTGGAGAAGACGCTTGAAGTCGGAGCTAAAGTTTTTTCCCTCAGCGATGGCTTAATTGATGAAAACAACTTTCGTATTTGGATTGCGATGGGCGGTTACAAAGCGGCAGGGGAAATTGACAGCTTAGTTAAGAAGCGGAAAATCGGTTTTGATGCACGAGCACGTAAAGGATTGCCGGTAAACTCAAAAGTTGTAAGTTCACACAAAGTTCTACGCGATGAAAATTCTGGCAAGGCAGTTGGAATTATTCTGGATGAAAGTAAGAGCCAAGAATGGCTTGATCTCGCAACGTTAGTTCTAGAGGGCATTGCATGGAAAAAACTCGATAGAGAGATGTTCAATCGATTCGGATATGGTTCTCCACTAAATCAACCATATCAACCCCACCATTACTACCGAATCCTCAGTACACCAAGTTTTTGGGGGCACAGTGCCCGATATTTCAAGGTATCTGGGAGAGGTCCTTGGGTACGCGAACCCGGACATCCTATACCGGACGGTGTATTAGTCGTCTATGACAGATTTGAACCAGTTTATAAAGGTGAGTTAGCACAACGGGTCAAAGCGGAGATGTTGCGCCGTGAATCTACAAAGGGCAGAGCAAGCAAGCAGTTAACAGCGAGCTTCACAGGACTCGTAATATGTGCCGATTGTGGGTTTCAAATGGTGTATACAAGAACATATAACTATACTGCACTCCGTTGTAACACACGCTACGAAACATCCCCAACCCGTCCCGAATGTGTTTCAAAACACTATCTTTCAGCGAAACGAATAAAATCATACGTTGATAAACGTCTTCGTGAGATGCTTGCTGTCGGGAACCCTAACACTTTTGTTTCGAACGTAGTACCGGATACAGAAGGAAATACTATTAGGATTGCTAAGGTTGAGCATGACATTGAAGAGCTTCAACAACAAATTCAGCGCATGATTTTGAAGCAGGCAAACGTGGACATTCTGTTACAGGATCAATATGAACAAGCCATATTCAATAGCGGGGTAAAACTTAAGGCATTAAAGGCAAACTTAAAGGAACTGCAACAGAATGCCAGTCAAAATGAGCCGCTTGATCGCAAATTAGCGTTTGAAGAAATATCCAGACTAACAGTTGATGGGTTCTGGGAACAGCCTGAACTTGTAATAAATCAAATCTTGCATCGTTTGATGGGCAAGAAGCGTTTTGTTGCAAAAGATGGTGAGATAATCGGAGTGGCAGATGCGCGGGTAGGAAACAAAAGATACTAATCTGCATTAACACTTGTGAAAATTGGATTGTATACAGTTTGGCGATCTCTTCATCGAGGGAACGGATCCAACCGTTTACTTCGTACCGGAAACCAAGAACGAAACCGACCTGACCATCGCTGGCAGCGCGAATCCCATCCCTGACAGCAAGATCGGTTCAGGCAAGGTGACGCTCAATGCCCAGAAACTGGCGCTGCGCGTCGGTTTCAGCAGCGAATTGGTGGA
>JBGAGF010000022.1:0-104054 GCA_044226855.1 Aggregatilineales bacterium | reverse complement strand
GTGCTCATAGCCATTGGGGCAAGCTCACCCGTTTGGCGGCTATCATGGCCGCCTACAATCTGGGTTTGTACCTCAATCGTTGTTTAAATCGACCGCTTGGCGCTTTGGCAACCCTTATTTTCTAGTACCGGACAAGCCTTTAGGGGGTGAGGATTTGAACGAGGAACTTCAAAACTGTCGTGTGTTGAACATGAAATGAAGAGGGGCGGGGGTGAGGATTGCATCTACTTTTATGATTTCCCATATGTTGCAAGGGAGAAGGGTTGGGATGAGGGGGTTCACATTCCACATGGACTCTTGTGGGAATAGCCACTTCCCACCGATGCCCTATACTGGGTATCATCTACCGATATGTTTACCGCAGAAAGGCCAAAACGATGAATTGGGATACGGTGTTTGCCGAGCGCACGTCGGAGATGAAACGCTCGACAGTACGCGAAATTTTGAAACTGACCGCCAAGCCGGAAGTGATTTCATTTGCCGGTGGTTTACCTGCCCCCGAACTGTTTCCGGTAGAGCGCATTCGCGAGGCAACCGATACCATTTTGGCCGAACGGGGTACGGAAGTGCTCCAATACAGCACCACCGAAGGCATGCCCGAACTCCGCAAACTAATCGCCAAGCGCCTTTCGACCGGCACCTTCCAGATCAGTCCGGAGAATATTCTCATCACCAGCGGCTCGCAGCAGGGTGTGGATATGATCGCCCGCATTCTGCTCGACGAGCGTGATCGCGTCATTGTCGAAAACCCGACCTATGTCGGCATGTTGACCTCGTGGAAGCCTTATCATCTGCACTTCTCAGCCGTCCCCACCGATAACGAAGGCATGCAGGTCGATGGCATCGAGCCGCTGCTCAAAGACAAACACAAGCTGATTTATTCCATTCCCACCTTCCAGAATCCGCAGGGCGTGACGCTCACCAGAGAACGCCGCGAAAAGCTGGCGAAAACGCTGGTCGATAACGACCTGCTCTATGTCGAAGATGATCCGTATGGCGAACTGCGTTACAGCGGTGATCCAGTGCCCACCGTGCTCCAAACCGAAGCCGCACTTCGTGGCGCGACCGATGTCAACGGCAACGTCCTATACTGCGGTACCTTCTCCAAGATTTTGACGCCCGGTTTGCGCATCGGCTGGATTGCCGCCGCCTTCCCCGTGATTGATAAACTGGTACAAGCCAAGCAGGCTACCGACCTGCACACCAGCACGCTCAACCAGTTCATCAGCTATGAAGTGGCACGTGACGAAGAATTTCTCAACAACCACATTGCCCACCTGCGCGAAGTCTACCGCCAGCGCCGTGACCTGATGCTGGCGACCATGGAAGAGAACTTCCCCCAAGAAGTCACATGGACGCGCCCCGAAGGCGGTCTGTTCCTGATGGTCACGCTGCCCGCGCACATGAACGCCGCAGATTTGCTGGTCAAGGCGCTGGAAAAGAATGTGGCCTTCGTGCCCTGCAACGGCTTCTTCATCGGCGACACCGGACACAACACTTTCCGCCTCAACTTCAGCAATGCCCGCCCCGAAATGATCGCCGAAGGCATCAAGCGTCTGGGCGTTGTCCTCAAATCCGCCATGTAACGCGGCTTTCATAAACACGTACTGTAGGGCGCAAATCTTGCGCCCTATCTCCTTAATGCAGTGCTTTCAACTGCTGCAAAATACGGCGGGCAAAAATCGGCACGCCAAAAGACCAACTGGCCCGTTGGTCAGCCTCAACACCGTTCATAATGCCTCGGTAACTCACCGCTTGATGCAGCGCCCCGAGGACGCTGGCAATATCATACGCCTCGCGCAGCCGTTCCAAAGGTTCATAGGCCGTCCACTCCGCCAGATACACCTCTCGCAGCACCTCAGTATGCGCTTCCAAATCATCTCCGATCAAAACGGGTAGATCAAAAAATGGATGAGCAACACAGGCATCCGTCCAATCGAAGAACAGCACCCGTTCACCCTGCGTCGCAATATTACCCGCGTGGAAATCACCATGCACCAATGTATAGGGCAGGTTATAAGTCGTCACCTGCTGGCACAATGCCTTTAGACGATCACCGCAGGCTTGCCATGCCGTTTTTTCGTCAGCCTTCAGTTCAGCGTAACAGGCTTCGTCGGCCAACAGGTCGTCAATCTGCCCCATCAACACCTCAATCCGCCGGTCTAAGCAGCCTGCCGCGAATAAGGTGTCGATCTTTCCAGCGGTTTCGATTTGCAACCGTGCGAAGCTTTTGACAACCGTTTCTAATACAGCAACGTCAGGGTTGCTGTTGCGAAGTTCGCTTCCAAAGTCCGTGCTCAGCATCCACCGCCGCGCCTCATCAATGGCGATCGGCGCCGACACATACTGCGGATACAACTGCCCTAAAATTGAGCACAGTTTGGGTTCATTCCCGAACAGCGGCAGCGTCAAGGCCACTTTGAAATAGATATGACCGGCTGACGTTTCCACCCTCAGTACCGACGAAATAGTGCCCTGTTTGAATTGTTCAACAGGCCGCAATAAGGTGTATCCCTGAGCAGCTAAAACGGTGTTAATCCATACCTCGGCTTGGGCAAACCATCCCGGCTGAAACCAATCGGGTCGCTCGGCGGGCGCAGGACTCGTTAGTGTGTCCAAACACGTTTCCAGCGCCGGACGCATCCATTCGTCCACCAATGTCAGCCCGTCTAGCGCCCTGCGGTCAACCCACCGCGCATCTTCTGCTGGGTTCCAATCTTGACTGCGATTTTCCATCAACCAGACCACCCGCGTCATATGGGCTTCTTCATCCGCCTGTCGCGCCAGTGTTCGCAGAACCACCATATCCGCGCCCATCTCGGCTTTGATGCTGCGCGACAGCATATATAAGTTATTGAAGACTGTCTGTAGGGTAAACAGAGGCAGTTTCCATTGGTCACCATCCGCCACGAACAGCACATGGGCTTGGTCTGCATTCGGCACCACCAGCGAAATTAAATAAGTCCACTCAGCCACAGACACCTTCCTTCATCTGCCAAATATCGCTGTTTAATAATAAGCGACACACAAGTGAATCAACATGCGTCTTTGGCCTGAGATTTTCCACACCGGACGGCCATCAAAAACCGTGACAAACTATTTTCTGACCATTCACAAACACTTTTAACAAACATGCTCTCTCAAAACGGTTGGTAAACCCGTCGCGAAAGAGTTACATTTTGGTCTGGCCTTACCCCGATTTAACGGACACACAAAGTGTCAGAAGATAGCAAGCTGCTCAAAGGCACAAGGGCTGAGATAGCCGAGAGCCGAATGCCGCCGCTGACGGTTGTACCAAACTTGAATGTATTCAAAGATAGGGTTGGCGAGCCAAGGCTCGGGTTAGGGAAGATGTTGTCAGCACATTGGCGTTTCAATGTTGCCCAGAAACTCTCTTTGATGGCATTGTGGTAACAACGCCCCACAGCACTCATGCTGACTTGGATGTGAGCCTTTTCCAACAAGGCTAAATAGTCATGAGACGTATATTGGCTGCCTTGGTCGGAATGATGCAAATCGGGTGCGCCACGCGGAACCAGCGCCATGTGCAGGGCATCACAGACCAAGGCTTCAGTGAGCCTTTCGCTCATCGCCCAACCGACAATCCGTCGCGCGAAAGTGTCCAGCACGCCTGCCAAATACAACCAGCCTTCGCGGGTGGCAATATAGGTAATGTCCACCAACCATTTCTGGTTGGGTCGGGTCGCACTGAAATCCTGAGCCAGCCGATTCGGTGCAGGTGTGCGACGGGGATTGCTTTGGGTGGTCACCCGAAAGCGGCGTTGACCACGTGTTTTCAAGCCCATGCGGGTCATTAAACGTGCAATCCGGTATTTGCCTACGACTTCACCGGCTTGGCGTAATTCAGCGTGAACACGCAGATAGCTATAGGTCTGGCGGCTTCTGTCATGGATTGCTCGAATGCGAACCCCCAACGCCTCATTTGCTTGCTGTCGTTGGCTCGGTTCGCGCCTCAGCCAATCGTAAAACCCACTCGAGCCCACCCCCAGCACCGCGCACATCCCCTGCACCGGATATATCTGGCGATGAGCTGCTATGAACTGATAGCGCTTCACGACTCCCGCCGCGAGAATACTCGAATGGCTTTTTTAGGATATCGCGCTCCTGTCGTGTGATTTCCACCTCCCGTTTCAACCGCCGGATTTCTGCTTCTCGACCTGTTCGGCACTCGGTTGCAGTTTCTCTTCCACGACCCGATAGCGTTGCTGCCACTTGTAGATCAGTCCCGGCGTGATGTCTAGATCACGCTCGATCTGGCTGACACTCCGCTCTCCCCCTGCCACCATTGCCAGCACTTCTTGCTTGAACTCATCGCTGTACTTCTTGTTCTTTCCCATTTTCTGCTCCTTACTTTCAGTCTAACGGACATTTTTTTCTCTCCGCTAAACTGGGGTAAGGCCAGTATGGGCAACGACAACCTGAGGCATTCAAAGCCGAAGCGGTTGCATTAGTGTAAACGAGTGGAAAAGGTATGCCGGAGATCGCGGAAGAATTGGGGATCAATGCGCGGACGCTGTACACATGGGTGGCGAGTGACAAGTCCAATCCAGCCGTGACAGATGGGGGAAACAAAGGGGATTTGGAAGCCGAAAACGTGGGAGTTGGAAATCGTGTGGCAAAAGCGGGACATTCTAAAAAAAGCTGTAGGCGTGTTCGCGAAGGGGGCGTGATGCGCTATCAGTTCATTGCTGAACACGCCCAAGTGTATCCAGTACAGCGTCAATGTCCGGTGTTGGAAGTGGCGGAAAGCGGCTATTATGCATTGCATAAGGGACAGCCGAGCGCTCGTCAGGAAGCGAATGAAGACTTGGTGACTGAAATCCAAGCGATTTATCAGCAACAACGGGACGCATATGGCAGCCCGCCCGGTGCATGCCAAACGACGGAAACGGGCACGGCGCTGCAGTCGCAAACGGGTCGCACGCCTGATCCGCCAGACCCAGCTACGCTTGGTGCGTCAAGCCAAACGACGCCAGCGGACGACCGATTCTCGCCGCCAATCTGCTCAACCGGGACTTTTAAGCCCAGCGGCCCAATCAGAAATGGGTGACTGACATCACCTTCGTCTCTATCCAGTCCGGTTGGTTGTATCTGGCAGTAATTCTCGATCTCTTCTCTCGCCGGGTTGTCGGCTGGGCAATGAGTGCTCCTTGTGATGCAGCTCTGGTTCAGAATGCCCTCCAGATGGCCCTCTCCCAGCGGCAGCCCACTGGTGATTTACTCCACCACGCCGATCGTGGCAGCCAATACGCCGCTCACGACTACCAATCGCTGCTGGCCCAACATCACCTCCCCGTCACCATGAGCCGTACCGGCAACTGCTGCGACAACGCCGCCATGGAGCGTTTCTTCCGCACCCTCAAAGCCGAGTATATTGACCAACGGGGTCTTTCACTCTCATGCCTATGCTCGAACCGTCATTTTTGAGTATTTGGAAGTTTATTACAACCGTCAACGATTACATTCGACCCTTGGCTATTGCACGCTTGCTACTTTTGAAGCGGCTTATTCTTTATGAGACCGCTCTCCATAATATCGGGTCAAATCCACTACCGACCAAGCAAATGCGCCAATTCGGTGGCATCAGCCGAGCGTCCCGCCGGCACAAAATGTCAATTCGGCGCCTCGCTCCCGTGTTCCCGCCTGCCATTTCGGCGGATAAAATGCAAAATCTGCAAAACTTGCGAATCTTGTGCATATTTCGCATTATGACATTCGATTTCTCAGGTTTTTGTGCTTTTCTTTTCTCCCCTCTGCCATGAAATGGCTATCAGCGGAGTGAGCTTGCGAACGTGCTGATGAAGGGGGCGGGGGTGAGGATTTGAAATCCACTCATAACATTCTTAGGAACAAATCACACCCATTTCCCATATCCTAGGACAACGCAAGTGAGGAAAAAGGAGACGGGTTCATGAAAATAAAATTCTTGGGTTCATTGTTAGTGTTCTTAGCGCTTGCCGCCCTTGTACCGTTCGCCAGTGCTCAGGATGCCGAAGTCCAATCCGAGGACATCGACGTGACCAGTGGAGATAAAGCCTATAAGTCCTATCTCGCCGCTCCCACCAGCGCCGGACCGCATCCTGCCATCGTCCTCATCCATTCCTTCCGTGGCTTGGAAGAGGGCTATCGTACCATGACCGACCAGCTCGCCGCCCGTGGCTTCGTCACTTTGGCCGTCGGTTGGCAAACCTTCGAACAATCCCCATCTGATGATGTGGTCGAACAGCTCGTTAATGACAGTATTGCGCTGCTCAGCGCCCGTGAAGACGTTGACCCCGAACGTATCGGTCTCACCGGCTTCTGCGCTGGAGGCCGCTACACCATGCTTTTCATGCCCCAGATCAACACCTTCAAAGCCGGTGTCGCATGGTATGGCTTCCCCAACAACGCGGGCACGAGCCAAGCCCCCAAGGACTTAATCGGTGATCTCAAAGCACCCATGCTCATCATTCATGGCACAGAAGATCAACCCAGTCCCATCGCTACCATTTATGATTACGCCACCGCTCTCCAAGCCGCCAAATCACCCTTCGAAATGAAAATCTACGCCGGTGAACCGCACGGCTTTATGCTCCAAAATGGTCAGTTGCGTCAGGATGACGTGGGTAAGGACGCCTTCAACGAAATGGCCGATTACTTCACCCGCAAACTCGCCGCCGAGGTTGCCGCCTCAAGCTGAGTGACTTATTGAATGTCTCGAGAAAATCGGACACACAATTTGCATCCGTTCCCTCCCTGTTACTACGGGGAGGGCTAGGGTGGGGTCGCCTTGAAGCTTTCGAAAGTCTAAAGTGTAGCGATACAAAAAGGCGAGAAGGGAACACTTTCTCGCCAATATTCTTGTCTGCTTACGCGTTACTTTTGCGCGACTATCGCAAACAACTCCGAGGATTCTTTCGCACCGGTCAGCGAGGGATAAAACATCACCGACTGAAATGCGCTCAGTAGATGGCGATACTCGTCATCGGTGTGGGCTTGGAGCATATTCACATACTGCTGCATCGCCCCGGAACCAGCGTCGTACACAGTATGATAAGTAATGGCGTGATCCGCTTCGTACTTGGACTCTACTAAACACAGATACGGCTGATCGGAGAACAGTCCTTTTTCAGCCGTGTACCATGTGCGTGGCTCATGCCCGATGCGGTAAATAAACTCGGCCGGATGAACCTCCAGCAGCAGTTTGCCCCCCGGTTTGAGCGCGGCGTATGCTTTCTCCACGATTCGTGCTGCCTCCGCCGGAGAGAAGGCGTTGAACTCGCCAAAGATCATCATGACAAGGTCGTAGTCGCTGCCATACTCTAGTTCAAGCACATTCCCCAGCTTATACGTCGCTCCCGAGTGATGCTCACGGGCATAGTCGATAGACGCCGGAGAAAAATCCAGTCCGGTGCAGGTGTGCCCCAGCGTGCTCAAACGGCCTGCATAAAAGCCGGGGCCGCATCCCAGATCAAGTATTTTAGCGGTCTGATTATTCAAGACTTTGCGCTGAATCCATGCCACCTGCTGCTCAACAATGGAGATACGGCGCGTGGCGTGGTCATGCGTCTGGTCAAGATGTTCAGCCAGCATCCGTCGGCTGAATTCAGGATCATCCCACGGTATTTTCTGCCAACCAGTCGGATTCGTGGTGCAATTCAGGAGTGTGGTAAACACAATATTTGCCTTTAAAAGATAGAAACATTCATACAAACGGCTGGCCGTGTTTTGGAGATCGGTTGCAGGATAAGTAGCTGCTTTTGATAGTGGTCACTGATCCGCAAAACAACGGAAATTGAAAAGCTCGATCACGCAAACGATGACCAAGGTTTCGATAGGGGGTTAAAGAGGATTTAGAGCTTCATATGGTCTTTTATACTCAGGCCGTTCATGACCGTCAAGTGTATAAAAGAAAGTAACGCACTGATGGCCGTTTACTGTTTAATTCGTTCTCTATTCGTTAATTTTTGTAGGGCTAAGCCGTACCTCAGCCGCTCATATCAAATACCATTCTATTTGGTAAATCACCATTAGCCTCATGCCACACTTGTCACATTATCTGTTAAGCCGCTGTCCCGCTACCCGCCACAACGCATCTTGATCGTCGAATCCCTTGAGCTGAGTTTCGAAAACATCAGCGTTAAACGAGCCGCTGTGGAGCAGAGCATCGACTTCGGGGTCATCACGCACCGCTTTCGAAATAACCACATCCTCGCCGGATGAGAAGCCTTCTAAACGTGAGGCTTTATTAATGGTTGAACCGAAGTAATCCAACCGCTCGTTGAGCGTCACCGCGATGCACGGCCCGTAATGAATCCCCGCCTTGAGCTTCACCGGATGGTGACCGAGCGAATCAGTGAATTCAGCTTGGGCACGGAGCATCGCCCGCAGAGCCGGAGCAGGACGCGGGAACACCGCCATCACCGCATCACCAATCGTCTTGATGATCGCCCCGCCTTCATCGGCAATCGCATTCTTGAGCACATCGAAGTGATCCATCACCAAGCCAAACGCGGGAGCATCGCCAATCTGGTTATACAACCGTGTCGAGCCGCGCAAATCCGTGAAGACAATCGCCAGACTGCCCACGCTAATCTGCTGGCCGGGGCGTAACGCTTCACTGGCGAACAGGTCGCGGAACATTTGCAGAACCGTCACTTCCGCAGCCGTCACTGCGTGGTCGCTCCATGCCAGCCGCTCAAGGATAAAAAGCTGCTCCTCGTCGGTGTTATTTTTGAGTCGCAGCGTTGGAGAACTACTGATGACCACTTCCCCGTCCGGCCAACCGTCGATCTTACTGGCGCGTATGGTGAGGTCAGCCAAGCCATTATTGGCAACGCGAATGTATTCTCCGCCGCGTAAACCGAGCGTCCGCAGTCGGTAGCGTCCATATTCAAGCAGGGGTGTAACCGTGCGTTCATCTCCGGCTTGGAGTAACTGCTGCACCACGACATGCGGTGTGGTCTGCGGCCCCGCAATACAGAAATCGGCCTTATGGGTTTCGCGAATAGACGGGTTGGGATGGAAACTCAGTTCCACCGAGCGTTCGAAGTTGACTTTGAAATCGACATTACAGGTTTCACAGTGTACTTCGCCGGAGAGATCACCGAGCGTTTTGCCAATCTGCTGGGTGCCCCGACAGTTCGGACACAGCACATCCCATTCCATTTCCAGCAGCCCGCGCCGTGTTGCCAGTAGGTGATGTTCCAGCACATCACGCCGTTCCATACCCCAATTATCGGCCAACGCATAAGGCTGCATCTTCGCCAGCGCCAGATCATCACCTTTTTCGATCAAGCTGTGCAGGCGATGGACGATATCTACATTCGCGCCTTCTTCGAGCAAACGGTCACGCAGCGCATTGAGCCGTTCGCGTCCTCCCGGCATGAATTCTGCTTGGCCGGGGAGATCAATAATCGACTGACCACGCACCGCCATCTCATCATAAGCGCGGAAGGTACGTCCAAAAGCGCTGGCGCTGAGAATGCCCACCTGTGCCGGAATCGCGATCAGTCCGAAGAGATTGCGCGGTGTCGCCCAAACTTCATAGGTCAATTTGGTTGTGCCGTCATCTTGAGGTGTCAGTTCAGCCCGTATGCGCATCTCCGCCACCGGCCCACTGTGATAATGACGGGCAACCCCATAGCGGAAAGGTCTTACCCATTCAAACGGTTCTTCTTCCCATTCAATCGGAACACCTAGCCGTACCAGTCTGAGCTGCCGCCGCGCGTTTTGAGCCGTTTGGGTGCCCATCTTTTTGATGGCAGGGACGCCTGTATCCCGGTTGAAGCGGTTGGTATCCGCCACCAGCGGCCACAGCGTTTCCGGGCTGGCTTTGAGATGCCACTGCCAACGATAGTGAAATTCCCGAAACCGGTTATGCTCAGTTGTAAGTGGAGTTAACTCGTCGGATGGCATAGGCTGTGCTTGGCTGAATGCTAGGCGGTTCATAAATGGAATAACTCGATTGTACTGCTTAAAAATGTATTGGTGATTAAACAGTATGACGAAGTCACATTTTGTTACAGATCAATCACTGTTCAATTTCTGCTCAGTTTGGAGGGAATGGAGGGATTAAACCCCAGAGGACGCCAAGATCATAGAGGGATTTGATACGGGGTTCACCAGTGGCAAACCCCGATATGAGCATAGATTAGCTGCTGTGGCGAATGTGGACGATGTCGCCATCCTTGACAATGTATTCTTTGCCCTCAAGCCGGAACTTACCGCTGGCCTTGAGCGCCGCTTCACTGCCGCCCGCGATCAGGTCATCGTAAGCCATCACTTCAGCACGGATGAAGCCACGCTGCAAATCAGAGTGAATAGCGCCTGCCGCTTCCGGAGCCGTCGCGCCAATCGGAACGCTCCACGCGCGGACTTCATCTTCACCGACTGTGAAGAAGGATTGAATCGCCAGCAGTTCATACGAGAGGCGGATAACCTTGGCCGCGCTCAGTTCCGTGATGCCGTATTCCTGCATGAACATCTCGGCGTCAGCGGGTTCAAGCTGGGAAAGTTCCGCTTCGATCTTGCCCTGAAGTCCAACTAACTTGCTGCCCGCACGCTCATATTTAAGGATCGTATTCACATCCTGTGCTTCGTCACCGAGGTTGGCAACCACCAGCACGGGCTTGAGGGTCATAAAGCCATAACCGCGAATAGCCTTGGCTTCTTCGGGTGTGATTTCGAGTTCCAGCAGTGGGCGCTCGGCTTCGAGATGGGTCTTAAAGCCCTGCATCAGTTCCAGTTCGACCGGCACAAACTTATCGACATTCTTACCCTTAATGCGGATTTCGTTCTGAAGTTTGTCGATGCGTGTTTCCACAATGACCAGATCGGAGAGCAAAAATTCGCTGTCGAGAATTTCCAGATCACGCTGCGGATCAACCGTTTCATAGGGGTGCGGGACGGTTTCATCCTTGAAGGCGCGGACAACGTGTAGGAAGCCATCGACCTGTGACAGTTCATTGCGGAACTGACCCTTGAGTCCACCCTCGCTGATGCCCTTGTCCAAGCCGCCGATGTCCGCATAGGTGACGGTGGCATAAGCTTTTTTCTTGGGATTATACATGGCGATTAGTTTCTCAACGCGCGGGTCAGGCACGTTGACGACCGCCGTATGCACTTCGAATTGACCGCTGGTGGCCGCACCAGTCGTGAGATTTTGTCCGGTTAGGGCGTTGAAAATAGTGGTCTTGCCGCTGTTGGGTAAACCGATAATTCCGAGTCGCATTGTTGCCTCATTCACTGCGTATACATAAGTGGTATCAGTATAAAGGCAGAGAAATAAGCCGCCAAGGCGCAAAGATTAAGAGTCCCGCTGTACACAAAGACCGTGAACAATAAGCCGCATTCGGTCGGGGCATTCAGTGAGAACTACCGGCAGTACGTCAAAGTAGCTGATTTGAATCACCCGACTCGCTCATTACAGGCTGGTGCCTTTCGGCTATACTTCCGGCAACAATCACTGGAAGGTCAGCTAAACGGCACGATGGCACACATTTTCATTAGTTATAGTAAGCAAGATATTGAGTTTACCCGTTACCTCAAAACGTTATTAGAAGCCGAAGGCTATATCGTGTGGGTGGATGAGGCGCGCCTGACGCCCAGCGCCCGCTGGTGGAAAACCATCGAACAGAACATCGAAACATGCAGCGCCTTCGTAGTGGTTATGTCACCGAATGCTTATGAATCGGATTGGGTCGAGCGGGAAATCCTGCTGGCTGAAAAAGAGAAGCGTCCGATTATTCCGGTGCTGTTAGCGGGTGAAGCATGGTCACGGCTGGCGAACATCCAACATGTGGATATGCGATCCGGTTTACGGGCCAAACTCACCGAGCATTTTCTGGATACGCTTAAGTCACACGTTGAACCAAAGACACCGGAAGTGATCTTCACCATCGGTTTTGGTGACATCACGACCTATGCGGCAGATGTGGTTGCTTTCAAGTATGCGGGTGGATTTCATGGGGTCGATAAGACCGTCAGTGAGAAGCTGGTGGAAAAAGGTGTCGAGGCTACCACGATTGCGCCCAAAGAAACCGGCGAATTCCGCGCGGTGGAGAGCAATGGCGCGATCCAAGCGGATAAGGTGATGTATGTCGCCACGCCCAAGATGCGGAATCTTGGTTACAAACAACTAAGAGCCTTCGCCCAGCGCATGGTGGAAGCTTTGAATGAAACCGCGCCGACCACCAAACATCTGGCGATGACGGCGCATGGATCCGGATTCTCCTTGGATGAGCAAGAAGCAATGCTCTCGGTGTTTGCAGGGCTGCGTGACGCGATGCAAAACGGGAAGATGCCCAAGATGCTCGAGAAGATCAGCATCGTGGAGATCAACACCAAGCGGGTCAACCGGCTGCGCGCGGCGATTGACCGTGTGATGAAACAGGCGGATTATGCGACCCCGTTGAATGATGGCTGGGGGTATAAGCTCAAGTATCAAGGCATGACAGCAGAAGCCGAGCCGGACGATCTGCAATCTGCCGGTGGCTCAAAGCATGTCAAGCCGCATGCATTTGTGGTGCTGCCCGCTAAAGATCAAGATGAAGATATGTTTGAATACGGGATTCAGACCCCTGTTCACGCACACGGATTGTTATGCGAACGCTATGAAGATGTAGCCGAAGACCATTACAGCGAACAGGTTTTGAGCACCATTAAAGAAAATATTGATCATGCCCGGGTGGTAATTGCAGAGTTGACCAACGCTGATCCCGGCGTTTATTTGCAACTGGGCTACGCATGGGGCAAAGGGACGCCAACGATCCTGCTTCTTAAAGAAGGGGAAAAGTTTTACTTTGAAGTTCCGGACGATGTCATCCGCTACCAGAAGATCAAAGACGTGGAAACGGCGATCAGCGAAGCGCTGGATAAACTTAAGACAGACGGAAAGATTTAACCGTCTCCGAGGTTCTCCATCTCAATAGTGTTTGTGCCGCTGCATGTTTCAGTTATACTCATGCCATTTAGTCTAACTATCATCAGCGGCGCTTATGGCCCATATATTTATCAGCTACAGCAAACAGGATGTCGAGTTCATGCGCTACCTGAAAGCCTTATTGGAGGCTCAGGGATACAGCATATGGGTCGACGAAGCGCGTCTTACTCCAAGCTCCCGCTGGTGGAAGACGATTGAACAAAACATTGAAGCTTGCAGTGCATTCGTGATTATCATGTCGCCTACCGCGTCGGACTCCGATTGGGTTGAGCGGGAAATCTTGATGGCTGAGAGTGAGAAGCGCCCGATTATTCCGGTGCTGCTGGCCGGAAATCCTTGGCCGCGATTGGCAAACATCCAGTATGAGGATATGCGGGCAGGTGTCCGCGCCAAGCTCTCGCCCAGTTTCATTCATACATTACGGCGATGTATCGGTAACGTCAACCCATCGCCTAATGCTCCCAAAGTGATCTTCCGAATCGAAGAAGGGAACGTCACCCGTTTTGAAGCGGATGTCATGGCCTTTAAATACGCGCGTACCTTTCACGGCGCGGATATGGTGGTCGCGCGACAACTCGAACAACATGGGGGCGTATCATCAGACAAACTGGCGGCTGAACCGGGCGAGTACAAGTATGTTCCGACCAATGGAGCGATCAAGGCTCATCATGTGCTGTACATCGGGACGCCGGGGTTAGGTGGCTTCCGCTATCCTCAAATTCAAGAATTTGCCAGCAGCACACTGAACTTATTGGCGCAGGTCGCGCCTGAAACGCAGCACCTCGCCATGACCGTACATGGGCCGGGCTTTGGATTAGACGGCAACGAGTCCATCCGGTCACAGTTTTTGGGCTACCTTCAAGCGCTACAATCACCTACGTGGTCGATTGGGCTTGAACAGATCACCATTGTCGAACGAAACAGCGGGCGTGTTGAGCAGATGCGAAACGCGATTGACGCGTTGTTAAAAGATGCGGCCTATGCATCGCCACTGGACAGCGGTTGGGGTTATTGGCTGAATCTGAATGAGCCAGTGCCGGACATTCCGGCAGCACCCAAGCCGGAAAAGGCCTACGCCTACGTTGTGATGCCGCTGCAGAACGATGATGAGGACCTTTATATTTACGGGATACAAACCCCGATTCACGCTCATGGGCTGCTGTGCGAACGGTCGACAGAGGCCACAGACGAAACCATGAGCACCCTGCTGGATACTTTGAAGACCCGCATCGACCAAGCAACAGTCGCCGTCATTGAATTAACGCACGCCGATCCAACCGTCTATCTGCAATTGGGATATATCTGGCGCAGCAATATTCCGACGATTTTACTCCTGAAAGAAAATGAAACTTTTTACTTTGATTTGCCACCCGATGTCATTCGCTACCGGAAAATCCGCGATGTCGATACGGCCATCAGTGGCATGCTCGATTCTTTGAAAGCTGATGGCAAAATATGACCGACTCGTCCCGCCGCCCACCGGAAGCCAATATAGTCATTTCATGGCTGGCTCGCTTTATTTTTTGGATCGCAGGATGGAAAGTCCTTGGGGAAATGCCGAACTTCCCTAAAATGCTGATGATCGGTGCGCCCCATACCTCCAATTGGGACGGGGCCATCTTTTATGTGTTTACATTAGCTTCGAGAACCTATATCCATTTTCTTGGCAAACATACCCTGTTTAAGCCGCCATTTGGTGGATTGATGCGCTGGGTAGGTGGTGTTCCGGTTAACCGTACGACGACCGTCAATGCGGTAGATCAAGTTGTCGCGGCCTTTAATGCTCACGAGAAAATGGCACTGGTCATTGCACCGGAAGGCACACGCAGCAAAACCATTCATTGGAAGACCGGTTTTTATTACATCGCCCTGAAAGCGAAAGTCCCGATTGTGATGTTATACGTCAATTATCCTAAGCGGGAATGCGGCGTCGGGCCGAACTTCATGCCAACCGGCGATATTGAGGCTGATTTCAAACTGATTCAGGCCTTTTATGCGGATAAGGTTGGGCGTCATCCAGAGAAACAGGGGCCAATCGCGCTGCCACCAAAAGACGAAAGTTCTCATTAGATGCTGCGGGAATTTTGAAGGTGTGTTTGCAGCTGATCACTGGATATTCTAACCAATGATTGGCTGCCGGGGTTTGTGCTCAGGCCGCCAGTTAAGGATACTGGACGCCGAATTGGGCTTGAAGGAGCTGCCTCGCATCCTCAATACTGGCGGCGAAGTAGGTTTCGCCGAAGGCCTCCGGCGCGACTGTTTGACCGATACCCTGAAGGAGCTTCTTATAGGTCGTGTCGGTTTTACTGACCACCATCACTACCGCACCCTGATTGGGCGGAACATTCTTTTCAAGATACTTCATATCTGCCGAGTTCAAGTTGAGCTTCACATTGCTTTCATCAATGATGAGATGAACGGTATGTGCAACACTGGCAAGCATATCCGATGACTCTTTTGCAAGGTAATAAAGGTCGTCTTTGACCGGCGTATCGGTATAGGTTTGAAAGACAACAGTTTTTTCAGCATTATCCCATTTAATAAAATGGCCCATTTTGAGGTACTCCAAAAGTAATCTACTTCAAATAATTGTAATACTTCAAATACATATAACGCATTAACTATACGTAAAATTCACGAATCGATGATTATTTCCCGAGGTGTTCCCGAACCACAGCGGTGATCTGCGCTAAGGCTGACTGCTGCATCAGTTCCTTCATACCTTCGTCGTAGTCCATACGCATATCAACCCACTGGACTCCGGTTAAGCCAAAGGGAACGGCGTTGCTTTCGTCTCCGCGAACCAATACGGTGAAGACGCGCCGCTTGTGGATTCGAGCGTAATTCAATTCTTCACTTACCCATTCCGAGTCTTTGGCATCCGGTGAGAGGATGGCCACGACGCAACCTGCCCCTTCGATGGCCTGCTGTACATCGTTTTTCCATGAAGCGCTTCCCGGTTCGAGGCTTTCATCGCTCCATACGGTGAAACCAGCGTCTATCAAGGTATCACGCACGATGCGCATGACTGACCGGTCGCGGCGGCTGTAACTGATGAAGACATCCTGCTTCAGTGGAGACGTACTGCGTCCAACCGCCATGTTTTTGCGAATAGTGTCTTTCGGTTCAATCAGCGGTTCAATACTCAGGCGGTCTGTCGGGGCGTCATAAGTCGTCCGGAAGCGTAAAATCGCGCCCTCTTGATCCAAGATGCCCAGTTCAATGACGTCTCCATCTTTAAGCGAGTGGGCTTTGTGCGGCGCAATGGTTTTACCCGCGACCTTCGTGCCGGATGACGACCCTTCATCAGTGATCATGAAGCAGCGCAGAGACTTGTGGAATTCCAACGTGCAGTGCAAGCGGCTGACGCTGCTGACCTGATCCACATTGTAAAGTTGAATGGTCGCCTGCTTGGGGCTGCGTCCGATGGTTACGCGCTCATCACGAATTTCAACGTGCCGCCCGAAGTTGACTCCGTTCACAAAAGCGTCCGGACCCTGTTCAATATCGAGCGCTGCCATAACACCCGGTGAGACTTCAGATAAGGGAACCGGCATAGGCGCTGTAAGCGCATTCGGATTCGGGAGGTCATTCTGTAAAGCGGATGGTTTTTCGGATACAGTGTTTGTCTCGGTTGTCACAGCTTGCGTTTTTGATTTCGACCGCCACCAAAGTGCAGCGCCAACCAACAGCATAAGTATGACAATTCCCAGCACAAGTGGCGCGGCATCCATGAACCCACTCCAGTTTCTCGAAATTCTTATTAATGCTTATTGTACCCCGAATATTACATTCATGTGATATTGGCCGAGAGTACTATGACACCCCCACAAAATGGGGGATTATCCTATTTTAAAGAGTCCTAGAATGATCGGGTGGTCGGGCTAATGAAAATTACGGAGTATTACACGGTCACATGCTCAATCCAAACCCGTACATGATGCTTTCAGGAGCACTCGGCTTTTCCGCCAGTGATTTAAACGCGAACCGTTTAGGTGTGCTTACCCCCTATCAGCGTGAACGGTTGCTAAGCAAACGGTCAAAGTCACTGATCTGGCCGATCCTATTTACTCTGTTTCTGGTCGTAATCGGTCTTGCATTTGAGGTTACGTGGTTGTTCATCATCTTCTTGGCAGCCTGTCTGGGATCGATCATGATCGCGACATGGCTGCGCTACCAAGAAGATTTTGAGCGCCCCGTCGAAATGATCACCGGAAAATGGTCATTCCAACCTGCTTATTTAGGGCGCTATGCAGGTATGGTCGGCGGCCAAAAGTTCAATTTGCCCAAAAATCTGAGCAGCGTTTTCAGCGAGAACTTTCGCTACCGCTTATATTACACGCCGGGCACCCGCACGATACTCTCCGCTGAGATCGTTTGATTAGCTACAGCAGTTATGACCCAGTTCCAACCTTGACCCACCAACCGGCGTTCTGATGGGGCAAAACGGTTGCCGCGTAGACGGTACCATCCGGCATCTGAATATAGGTGGTATAGGATACGCGTCCAGCAGGTTGAATGGTGAGGCTGATCTGGCTTTCCGGCGCTGTCGCCCATCCCAGAGGGCTTTTCGCTCCGCCGAGTTGAACCCAGACTTTCCCAAAACCACGCTTGGGCACAAAAAAGGTATTGGGCGGAGTGTCGGTTGGATCAGGTTCGCCCTCTACATAAGTGTCATCAAATACCGAGAGTTGGTCGCCATCCTCTAAATGGACAATCACCCAGATTTGACGGGTATCTTCGCGCCATAACATCATCCCGTTTTGGAAGATCTGCTGTGCGCCCAGAATGCCCTGTGAGGATTGACCACAATCGACGCCTTTTGCTAACGGCTGACAGGGTTCTACGGTCGCTTCATCTTTTGTGGATACTTTCGGCAGCCACACCACTGAACCGACAGGAAGCCGCGATGGATCATCAATGCAGTTTAAGGCGGCGGCCTGCGTCACGCTCAGCTCATGAATGCCCTGCATCAGCGCCCCAAGCGTGTCACCTGCTTTGACGACATGCGCCTCCCATCCCGTTTGATAGGGCGCGGAACACAGCGCCGGACGCGGATCTTCGGGTGTGGGCGGCAGCGGCGTTGGCGTCTGGGTCGAGATTGCCCCCAACACAGCAGTCGGCGATGCTGCCTGTATCACATCGGTCATCGGGCCGGCAGCCTGCATCCACATGACGCCGTTCACGATCATCATCGCACATATACTGATTAAGATTACTCGTCTTGTCATTGCCATCTATCCTCACATCACGTTTTGGGTAAAGGCATCCTCAATCAGTTTATAGGATAAAAATGAGCGTTTGCCGAATCACGAGACCGAGCGCGCATGGGCCGGCCCGTAAGCCTCGCCTTCAATCCCCCAACTGACAATCCGTTTGGGGGTAATACGGAAGCATTCCGGATCAAAATTTGGGCCAATAACCTTGCCTCCGGTTTGCAACCGTTCAGCCACACCTCGAATTTCAATTCCAGCGACTTTCCAAGGGTTCTCTGACACAATCCCATCAAAGACCAGTGCCACCTTTCGATTCTCGGCCACATCACGCCATTTTTTACGCGTCGCGAATCCGTAAGCCCCACCCACTATAAACGTGTTCGTTTCTTCGTCGAAGTGGAATGCTAAAGGCGTGACATGAGGCTGTCCACTGGCGTTCGCAGTCGCCAACCGGCAAAGCTGCTGGGATTTCAAAAAGGCCAATTCGCCCGCTGTGAATAAACTGGTTTGTGCGCCTGAAGATGAAGTCTGCATCATCCATAATCCTTAACAATACTTACTTTTAGTAGCCTGCCAACTTATTGTAAGCACTTTGCAGGCAATGTCAAGTTGCCAGCTTACGAAAAGTAAGTCTAAATTTGCTATAATTAACTCGCACGAATTGGAGTTTAGGAATTTGCTTTATGTCAGGAGACAGCCCCGCCGCTTGCCACAAACACAACCCAGAAGAATGGGCACGCTGCATGGCCTTCCAGCAAGCCATCGAATTACTCGGTCGGCGCTGGACGGGCGTCATCTTCTATATGCTGCTGCAGCGCCCACATCGCTTCAATGAACTCTTAACCAGCGTCCACGGCATTTCAGATCGTCTGTTGACCGAGCGCCTTCGAGAACTGGAAGAACATGGCTTAGTTGAACGCCGTGTAATACCGGAGTCGCCGGTTCGCGTGGAGTATATGCTCACCGAAGCAGGACGAGATGCGGAAGCCTGTGTTTCTAGTATTTACCGTTGGGGCAACAAGTGGTTTAAGAACGAGGCAAGCTCTGAGGCAGCAGTTGAATAAAATGATGGTACTGATTTAGGCAATCTGTAACGGAGAGGGCAGATCAGAGTTTGCCACGTATACAGGCATCACGACGCGGAATGTGCTGCCGACGCCCACCGTGCTATCAACCTCAACGGCACCATGATGAGCAGCGACAATCGTCTTGACAATCGCTAGTCCTAAGCCCAACCCGACGCCAATAGTTTCCGATGTGCGATTTTTATCAACCCGATACATCCGGTCAAAAATATGCGGTAAATCTTCTGGCGCAATCCCGTCACCGGTATCTTGGATTTCGAGTGCGACCTGTTCCCCATAATGCCTCGTGTGAACGGTCACACTCCCGCCACGAGGCGTATACTTCAGTGCATTTGTGAGTAAGTTTTGTAAAACACGGATGAATTGATTACCGTCGAGGTTGACTTTAGGCAGTCCCGGTTCTAACTTCAAATGCAGGTGAACGCCTTTATCTTCCGCCAGAAAGCGCTGCAAATTCACGGCCTGTTCAGCCAGTATATTCAAATCACTTGGCGCAAAAGCGAAAATCTGTTTATCGAGTTTGACCATCTCCAACATGCCTTCGACTAAGGTTTGCAATCGTAAGGCGCTGGCATCCAGATTAGTGCTCTTTTCGCGCATCGCGTTAACCGTTGTTTCCAACTCTGTTAATGCGGATAAGGCTGCCTCAGGATTGGTTTTGGCTTGCGCCGCCGCATGGCTAATTTTGTCGGTTAATGCCCGCAGCAGATAGGTTGAAATGCGCATAGCTGAAATGGGCGTCATAATGTCATGCGACGTGTCACTGATAAAGCTTTTCAGCAGTTGGGTTCGCTCGCGCTCTAATGCCAGATCAATCGCCTGTTGTTCCGCTCGTTTCGCGGCGGTCACATCTCGCAGGACGAGAACCCGCCCTGTAATTTGTTGATCCGTATCTTTGAGCGGTGAAATTCGAAGGTCAAAATAGGCCATACTCTGGTCAATATTCTTGACCTCAATAATCTCTTCGGCGCTGAAAACCTTGTCAAACCGTTCCACCAGATGGGGTAGATCAGCGAATACATCCCGTCCGAAACGTCCAACCATCGCGTCTGGTTGCAATTGTCGTAAAGCCTTAGCAGCAGGATTGACCTGTACAATCCGCCCCTTTAAGTCCATAACGATGACCGCGTCCTGCATACTTTGGATGACAAAGCTTTGCGCTGCCGGCACAATATCCAGAAGGCGGTAGCGGAACAATGCCAAGCCAAGCGGAATAGCCGACAGGCTAAGGGTGATAACCGGGAAGTTGAGATTGGGTATGGGATAAATCCCCATCACTTCGAGCAGAATGCCAATCCCCGGCAGTGCGACAGCGATCAACACATAAACGATCTGTCCACGCAGCATTCCCGGTGAACGATTGATGGCTCCCCAGATCACATACACCATCAGTCCGGCAAGCACCAAGAAATAAGCCTGTCCAATCCAATAAAGTGGGCTGCTGGTCGCGTCTTGATAGTGGGCGAAAATCAGGTTTCCCACTTGCCGTGTCGTATAGGTGGACCATTGAAGGTGATAGGTATCGTTCGTCACCACTGCGAATAAACGGATCAGCGGAACCACACTCAATGCGGTAATGGCTTTGGTATTGATCCATTCATCCATTCCCAGATAAGCGACGATGAAAAGCAGACCAAACAGCGGCACAAAAATGGAAAAAATGAACCGCATTTGCACCCAGAAGAGCAAGCTTTGAGCCTCCGGGGAAATGAGTTCAAGTGCGTAAAATAAGAGGGTTAGCGCGGAAAATACGGTTGTCGCAAAAAACAGACGCGCGGCCAGTATGGCGCGATACTTATAGGTACGATAGGCGAAATAAATCAGTGGCATCAAACCGAGGAGAATGAAGATGACGTAGGGGTTGAATTGCCAGTACATGCGTCAGTGTTTTACCGGGATAAACTGTTACTAGATCTATTATAGACTTTATAGATTTAAATGCATCTCAATCCGGCGAAATTGCTCGGTGTAATTAAATTGTTGTAATGTCTTCTGCAATAGTCCGCCGACTGGAACATTTTCAATCCGCGTTTTGTGCTCAGGATATAAGTGATGCAGTTGATGTAGCAGTTTGGCAGCCGTTTGTTCACGGTTCTCATTTCTTCCTTGCAAAACCACATAACCCAGTTCCGACTCTTTTCGCTGGTAGATAATCCACCCGCTTGTCTCAGATGAGATCACACGAAGCCCTTCGAGCTGCGCCAATTTCGCCAAGGTTGCGTTTTCATTGACCCACGACTCACCCGGCTCGCGTTGGGCAAGGCAGTCCCATATTTCATTTCGGCTAAGCGGATTGACTTGTACGTCATCCATCAACATATCATCTGCCAATACCACCGGTGGACGTTCGACCACGGCTAATCGACGCGTTTCAACAAATCCGCAGCGCTGAAAAAGCCGGTGTGCCGCATCATTGCCTTGAATGACCTCTAGTTGAATCAAGTGCGCCTGCCGTTGGCGTGCGACGTTAATCAGCGATTGCATGATACTCATGCCCATGCCCCCCTGACGCCGCTCCGGTATGATCCCCAAGCGGGTGATCCAACCGCGATCACCCCGCACCCCTAGCAGCCCGATGCCTGCGGGTTGTCCTTGACTATCAAAAACGACGACTGACGCGTCCAAATCTACATCATAGGTATAAACATATGTTTTGAGGGCCTCGGCATCCATCGCCATGGCTACAAGGTAATCCGCGCGTCCAGCGTTATAAATATCGACCAGTTCATCCGTGCTGAAACGGCTGGCAGGCGTCAGTTCGTAAGTATGGGCGCTGCGGTCAGCCGATGGCATCGCTGTATCCTACCCCTTAAATATGGTGAGGACTAACTACTTTAGGTTTTCTTCTAACGGGTGCTCAAATACCACTAATATGCACTAAGTACCTTGCAAACACATATTATGTTTTGACAAGTCAAAAAGCTGTTAATAAAAAATGTAACAATCATCTCATTTATCCTAACATCGAAATACAAAATTTGTTGCGTTGCTTTATTGAAAAACGGATTTTCAGTCTCAATAAATCAGATGCTCTGATGCAATTCTTACGCAGCGTTTATTATTCGTGTCCTATCTTTTCACCTGACCAGCCATTATAATGCGCGGCGTTTTGGCCTGAATTACCGGGCCTTGAAAGCGAGAATGACCAAAATGAGCGTTGAGACAATCGAAAACGGCGTGGTTGTCAGCATGACATACCTGCTGATCGTAGATGGCGAAGAAATGGGCCGGGCAGGCGAAGACGAACCATTGGAATATCTGCATGGCGCGGAAAATATCGTTCCCGGGCTTGAAAAGGCCTTGGAAGGCAAAAAGGTCGGGGACCGTGTACAGGTGACCGTTCCACCGGAAGAAGCTTATGGCGATTACGACGACGAAGAGATGGACGAGTTCGAGATGGATGAAATTCCGGACTCAGAAAATCTGGAACTCGGTATGATCGTCGAGGTTGAGGACGACGAGGGCTATGTTTACGAGGGCACCGTTGTCGAAATTGAAGACGGTACCATCTTGGTCGATTTCAACCATCCCCTCGCCGGTAAGACCCTGAACTTCGATGTCACGGTTATCGGCCTGCGTGCAGCTGATCCCGAAGAACTGGAACATGGCCATCCACATTCACTGGCTGGCATGTTTGAAGACGAAGAAGAATAAACCGCACTGTAAATCGGGGCAGAGATGATCTGCCCCGATCACTTTAGACTATTCATACCAACTGTTTTTAAAATCCTTTAATTCATTAAATATCTTAATGTGACCTGTTTTCGCTAATAACAGGCTCAACTCAAAATCCCGATGACCTCTTTTATTCTTGCATCCAGTTCTCCACGACGACGTGAACTGTTCAGCACCCTGAACATTCCCTACACGATCCAGAAACCGGATATTGATGAAGACCAGCACCCTGACGAAGCCCCGCTCGACTATGTTCAACGTCTTAGTCAAGAAAAAGCCGCTCAGGTCGCCAAGAACCTGACCACCTCAGCCACCATACTGGCTGCCGATACGGTTGTCATCCTCAGTGCCGATACAATGGGTATTGATCATCAAGGTGTCATTCTCGGTAAGCCGCTTGATGCCGCCGATGCCCGCCAGATGCTGCAGCGCCTTCGCAACCGCACCCATCAAGTCTGCACATCCATGACGCTGCTCGTTATCTCAGACGGTCAGGTCGAGTCCAAGACCACGCAAGTCACCCGAACCGATGTGACCATGCGAAGTTATAGTGACGCCGAAATTGAAGCGTATATCGCCACGGGTGATCCGTTTGACAAGGCAGGCAGCTATGCTATTCAACATCCGGTGTTCAAGCCCGTTGCTCAACTCACCGGCTGTTATACCAATGTCGTCGGTCTGCCGATGTGTACCCTGCAAACCATGCTGGCAGGCATCGCTTGGCCGAACATTAATCCGCAGCCCGTTTGTCACTGCCGCGAACAGTATGATGGTCTGTTCGGTTAAAACAATGCTTTAGTTTTGTGCCCCAAACTTGCGAAGAATGCTATCACGCATCTTTTGCGCATACGCCGGACAATGAGCTAATTCCAGCGACTCTTCGGCGTCCCGCTCTAGGTTATAGATGATGTCGAAAACACGGCTGATCGTCCATTCCGGAAAAGGACGTTCCAGCAGTTCAATCTTTTGCCCGGCCTCAACCGTACCCTCTTGCAAGACACGCACATACCATCCGGCAAAACCATTCCGTTCGACACGCGCCGCTAAGTCTTTTTGTCCCCATCGCCGCGCCAATTTCCAGCACGGATGTCGTGGTTGAGATACCTCGACACGAACGCCGCCAATGGCGTACACATCGCCAAGTGCCACCTTGTCTTCGGACATATCGGTAACGGTCAAGTTTTCGCCAAAGCCGCCATAGACCCAATCATGCTGCGGCAGCACCCGTTTCCAGTAATCATAATGATCGGCAGCATACATCAAAACCGCTTTATCCGGCCCACCGTGATTCTTGAGATCGGCCTGTGCATCCCCGACAAAATTCTCTTTACCCAAGTAGACCGCGCCAGTAACAGGCGACTTGAAAATACCCGAACGCCACACTTTGCCTTCACCATCGCTGTGATTGGCGTATTGGCGTTCAGCCGGAAGTCCCACTTGTATCGACACAATTTGCGGCATCAGATTGCCCTACTATAAATTCCCAACAGATTGAAGTCTTCAGCAGGTAATCTTGGTTGGCTGCTTGGCCTCGGCCCAACGGCGATTGAACTCCTCGATATATTGCAGAGCCAAATCAGGGTCTTTAATAATCAACATATTTTCGTCGTTAGAATCCCGTGCGCCTGTCGAGAAGTTGAATGAGCCAGTGACGACTGTTTGGTCATCAATGATGAATACCTTGTGATGCATCACATAAGGATTGCCGTCTTGTTTGACCGCTAAGCCGGAACAGAATAAGGGCTGAAGTTCACTGGTACGTGTTTCACTCCCAGTTGTCTCGAAGATCCCCGTAACCGTTACACCCTGCTGTGCTTTAAGCTGCATGACACCGGCTATATCATCAAGCGTAAAGGAGAAGGCCATGAAGCGAATCGATTGGGTAGCACTGCTGAGCGTAACAGCCAATGCTGCGACAACCCGATCTTCAGGTGCAAATAACACTTGAATAGGAGTACCGTCTTGATTGAAACTGGCAAAAGGCGTATTCGATGGTTTGGACGTTCCAAACTGAAGTTGCCCGAACATCTTGTTAAATTCGTTCTGATAATCCTGCACCATTTTCTGGGAACGGAAGGCCATTAGGTTGTTGTTATTACGGTAGGTGTCGTTAATGGTGTAGTTGTACGACCCCGTCCAAACGGTGCTGCTGTCCATGATCATAAACTTGTTATGCATCAGCGCCGAACGGTTGTCAGGGATGATCGGGATACCAACCGCAGTAAGCTGTCCCAGAGTAGTATCCTTGCTCTGAATACCATTCACGTCATCGACCACCATGCGCACCACGACCCCGCGTTGGTTGGCGGCTAAAACCGCTGTGGTTAGGACAGGATCATTAAATTCGAAGGCTGCAATATCCAGTGTACGCTGTACCTGATTGATGGCATCCGCCAGCTGGTAATCAATACCCCCTACATAGTTAGCACGGTTGCTGCTGCCTGTCGGTGCTGTGAAAAAGACCTGCCAGAAGCCTTTTTGAGCACCAAATCCCTGCTGCAGTGGTGTCCGTCCTACCGGAAGTGGCGTGCTCGTTGGCGGTAAGCTGATGGTTGGTGGCACAGTCGTCGGCAGTTCTGGCACAGTCGAAGGTTGCGTCGGTAGTGAAGCTGATTGGGTAGGCAGTTCAGGCAGCGTTGAAGGCTGAGTCGGAAGGTTCGCTTCTTGAGTTGGAGGCAGCGTTCTTGGCATCGAACCATCACAAGCGGCCAAAACCACAGTGAGGATGAGAACCGTCAGTCCAGTACGCAGAAAACCTGATTGATCATGTCGAGATCGGGGCATCCTAACCCTCCTGTGGTGATTGTGGCGGTAACTCCGGAAGTTCCTCAGGCTGTGGTGGCGCAGTCGGTATAGTGTCATTCGCCACAACCGATGAAGCTTCAGCCGGAGCAATCTCGGCAACAGCTTCTCCAATAGTTTGGGATGGTGCTTGTGTGATTGGGGCAGGTTTCAATAATCCCAACAGTTCACTAATGGCATCTTGGTTGGTTAGCGCGGCCTGTCCCTGCAAAAAAGTCGTTTCATCTTCCGGCGCAAGCACAAATCCAGCCGCTTCGGCAGTGCTGCCGATGGTCGCTAGCAGGGACAGCAATTGGCTGGGTGATGTTTTACGCTTGCCGACGCACATATTAATCGCCGCCAGCATATGCCGGAGCTTCTCGCTGAGATCATCAAATTGGCTATCGGGGATATCTTTGTCGGCGAGTTCGGCCACACGGGCCTCCCCCCAACTGAGCAGGAGGCTGGCTTCTTCGTCACGGAGTTCGCTGCGGAGGCTGTCGCTTTCGTAAAGCTGATTTATGGCACGTTCGGCCTGAATGTTTGACATTGTTGTTCGCCTTGTAGGTCAGGTATGAAGGGATTCTATTTACCATAAATTGAGTTTAATCGGTCGCTCCATGTGTTCGCAAGAGACTAACAATCTCAGGTTGATTCAATTCAAGTGCCTTTTGAAGCGGCGTTTTACCCTCATAATTGAGTACTTGAAGGTCATGTGCGCCATGTTCAAGCAGCCAATTCACCATATTAGTGTGTCCATACATGATAGCGGCATGAAGCGCGCTGTTAAAACCCTCGTTGCAGCCTGCATCCACTAAAAAGGCCGTCAAAGCGGTATCGCCGCTCAGTGCCGCATGGAAAAGGATAGGAATTTGATGTGCGCCTCGTGCATTCGCTTGGGCGGGGTCAGTCTGAACAAAAGTCGCCACGTCCGTTGTACGTCCCAACATGGCAGCGGCACAAACGGTCAGTGGAGCACCTTGCTCCAGCAAAAATTCGGCGATCGGACGGTTGCCGACATGAGAGGCCGCACCCAAGCCGTCCTCATAATCATTTTCACCCCATTGATGCTTGGACGTAAGCAGCGCAGGTTGTTCGCTCAAAAGGGTTTGGACTTTGCTCAGGTTGAAGTGGGAGGCGATGACAAATTCACGAATGAGTTCGGGGCTGAGTTGGGGATTGCCTGTTATCAAATCATCTCCGTTTCTGTTGAGAAGCGTCGCGAGGAAAAGCAATCGCCTGCTTTTCCTCACGAACAAGCTTAGTCTACAAAACGATATTTAATTAGTGTCCACAGCGCAATAGGAGCATCTGTCCATTTGATCTTCTTACCCTCTTCCCATTCGCGTCCGTTGTATGAAATCGGAACTTCATAAATACGGATGCGCTTCTTAAGTACCTTCGCTGTAATCTCCGGCTCGAAGTCAAAGCGGCGGGAACGGATACGCATATTCTGGACAACTTCTGCACGGAATACCTTGTAGCAGGTTTCCATGTCGCTCAGGATGGCATTATAGAGAATATTGGTTGCAAATGTTAATCCCCGGTTCGCCACCATATTCCAGAAGTTCATCGCTTTACGGGGGCCGCCCAGAAACCGTGAGCCGTAAACGACGGTTGCGATGCCCTCTTCAATGGGCTTAAGCAGCGTCGGATATTCACGCGGGTCATATTCAAAGTCCGCATCTTGAATGATGAAAACGTCGCTGGTGGCCGCACCAAAACCCGTGACCACCGCTGCCCCTTTACCCTGATTATGATCGTGATAGATGATACGCACGTTGGGACGATTTTCAGCCTCAATTTGTGCCAAAATATCCCGTGTGCCATCGGTTGAGCCATCATCGACAATGATAATCTCATTGGCAATTCCTACGGCTTCCACCCGCTCCAGCACGTCTTGAATCGAATGAACTTCATTGAAGCAGGGAATAATGACACTTAATGTTAGATTTGGATTCACGGTGCGGCTGATCTGCGGTTCGTGCAGTGTATACATCTCTCTTATTTCCTCCGTAGGCTGGCCTTGCAACCCATCAGGTCACATTGTTTTTTGCAGAATTTATTCGTGGACTAAAGTGATAAGACTGATATATCTGATCTTCCTTGCGACTGGCTAACAGAAAAGATTTCTATTTAGGGTCGAATGACTTGCGAGTCTGCAATGCCTTACGCAGCCAATCAAATCAACAAATAAGAGTCCAATTGAACCACTCATTTGCTTGAAATACCATAACTTAATCTTACAAAGACCTGTAGTTCATGTGGAAAGCGATCTCAACCCGCCGAATCGAGGTAAGTATGCTGTACGATTACCATACGGATATACTGAAGTCCTCTGCGCGGAACGCAGATTGCGGTTATACTAGGAACATATTGGTTTGGGTTACAAAATGGGCGCGGGTTTCTTTTGACGCGTGGGAGGAATGGATGAATAAAAGACGAATAGGCGTTTTCGGTCTGATCATCATGTTGGTGGTACTGGTTTTGAGTTCAGCCGCCAGTTTGCTTCAGGCTCAAGATTTCGGAACGAATTGGACAGGTACTTTTTTTGCGACCAATAACTTAACGGGCACAGGCGTACCAGTCAGTAATATTCAGGGCTTGAATTTCAACTGGGGTACAGGCGTGCCGGTGGTTAATGGCGTAGCAGTTCCCGGTATCCCCGCCGATAATTTCTCGGCACGGTTTACCTCGGTGCAAACCTTCGCCGCAGGTACTTATACCTTCACCGCCTCTTCAGATGATGGTCTCCGCGTCTATATTGATGGTGCCGTCGTGTTGGATAAATTTATCGGGCGGTCATTGACTACCGATACCTTTACGGCGACTTTGACGGCTGGGCCACATACCCTCACCGTCGAATATTTTGAAGGCATTGATCAGGCTGTTTTGCAGCTTCAGTGGGGTTTGACGGGTGCGGTTGTAACGGCTGGCCCGACGCCCACAACTGGCCCGACGGCGACTCCTGCTCCGACCGGACTCCCCTCTATTCCGGCAGGTGCATTGACAGCGACCGTGATCCGTGCGCCCGTTCTGAATGTGCGTGCGGGGCCATCCGCCTTTGCTGACCGCATTGGTAGTGTTCTCCGTGGACAGACCTATGCCGTAGTGGGACGTGATGAACATGCCCGCTGGTTCTTGCTCCAGCTCAGCGGCAAACAAGCGTGGGCATTGGGTTATTACCTCTACTTCAATACCAACGAATTCAATGCGCCCGTCGTCAGTGATTTCGTGTTGGGTGGTAATCCGGCAGCGGCATCCGGCGTGGTGGCGCAGTCTGTCGGGACGTTGAAGCTGCGGGCACAACCGGATGTACGCTCGGCGCAAATCGGACGCGTCACATGGGGTGGTGCGGTCGCGGTCATCGGACGTACCCGTTATAACGACTGGTATCAGGTCATTTGGAAGGGTACGACCGGTTGGGTCGCGGCAGCGTGGGTACGGGTGGTTGAGGGTGACATCAACACCATACCGATTGTCCAATAACGTCGCTAAGACCTACATACTCTGATCTAAACCACAGCGCGGGTATTCGAGTGAATATCCGCGCTGTTTTTATTGCTAACCTTTACAGAACTAAGAGAGCTTAATCGTCATCCCCGCCGCCCTCGTGCTCGCCATGTTCACTACCTTCATGCTCGTGAGATTCGCCTCCACTGAAGAAGCTGTTGGATTGTGATCCACCATTATTGTTGGGTTGGACAATGATCTGCGGGTCTTGAGCATTTTGGAGTGGGATGTTGAAGACCGTCAAATTATCACAAGTGCCAGTGATGTTCACCAGTGTTCGAGAAACCCACGCCGAGCCATTCGGCAAACCGATGACCAGCCAATTCTGTTCGGGGTTGGTTCCGCCAACTGGATAGGTTTCATTCTGATAGCCATAACCGAGTACGTTATAACCGGTTCCCGGGCCGCTACGAAGGTTAATTGATGTTCCAGCAATCGTGGCATTGCAGACTTGGGCAACCGTTTGAGCCGGTACGGTGGTCGGCATGGCTGTGGCTGCGGATACGATCTCAGCAGCAGGTGTGGCAGCCGGCAGTTCCAACACAGCGAATAAGGCGGGATCAGAGGGCATCACCTGAACACCAGCCGTAATGGGCGTGGTGAGGCCGTTGCCAACCAGCGTCATACCATAGCTACCGCCGTCCAAAACCATGTTGAGGCCATCAATCGTGCCACCGTAAGAGGTCGCCAGCACCGTGCCATTTTTATCAACCAACTGCGAGGTTACATTGGCACCAAAATAGGTACTGGACATCACACCGGTGGTATTGGCAGGAATATCGAATTGAACGGTACCGCCGGGGTTTGAGGCATCCAATTGAAGCGCACGTTCCTGATTAGGGGTCAAGGTTGCTGCATCGACAAACTGTGCTGTACCCACGTTCGTAAGCTCAATTAACGAATTAATCGTAACGGCGGCTTGGAGGGTACCGGGTAAACGCTCGATTTTAATGGTCTGTGCGCCGGAGTTGGGTACAATGCTCAATTCCAGATTGTGAACGCGCCTATCCGCTACCTGAAAAACTGTCTTGCCTGTGCTGTCTGTGACCAGTACGGAGACATTGTTGAGGTTGAGCGAAACAACCCCTGTCGCGTCTTTGGGCAGCGTGACATTGGCCATGACTGATGGCGTGTTGTCATCAAGGACAATGACATCACTTGGCTGGGACTGTGCCAGCGCGGGCACGACGGTGAAGGCCAGAACACAGGCCAACGCAAAAAGCAGTAAACGTTTCATAAAGTAACCCTTTCAAATTCGATCTGGAAAAACCTAAACAAATCGCAAATCCTATTCATTTCAACGGCTGGATTGAGTTCGCGGTGCCGGTTGGTTGAATGATTGCGAACTCGAGGACTGCTGGATGACGACCGGTGCCGGTGGTTGAATTTGCACCGGAGCGGGTGGCTGGATAACGACCTGTGTCGGTACGGCAGTTGGCTGTGCGGCAACTTGGGTGGGAGCATTATTGGTCTCTACGGACTGGCGCACGATACTGATGCTGGGCGCGACATGCACGATTTGAATATTTGGCAGGGCGCGAACCACAACCACAGTCGGCGTGGCTTGAGCTTGTACCGCTTGCGGAACCGCCGTATTTTCAATCTGTGTCTCAGCGCTGGACGAGGACGTATTGAGAGCCGGATTTTGCTTATCGATGGTGATGAGAGTTTGTGCGCCAATTAAGGTGGCGACTGTGCTGCCCGCAACCAGCGAGGTGCGAACCAGCATCCGTTTCGGTCGGTCAAGTGGTGCCATGAGTGTTCTCCAATCTTCTCAGAACTTCAGTGACCAGTGTCTCCTAAAACACGGTAGTCTGTTTAAAATCTGCTTCAACCTTTCCTTAAATCTGTCTTAAATGGGCAGGATTTGTAGAACTTGCTGAAGCAATTTGCGGCAGACATACTCTACCGACGGTTAAAATGGCAAAAGGTTTCTTAGGACGTTAGTCCTATTTCGGGATAACTAATAGGCTGTTCGGCTATTCGCCCAAATAGGGAACATCCTCTACAATCAGCGCCATGAACAATTTCAACTGCGTGACGAGGTGAAGCACCATGCCAACCGAAATACCCCTTGAATCAATTTACGCCCTCGTGAATGGTTATCACGGTAAACCGGGTGACATCCTCGGCCCGCATGTTGAAGAGGATGGTCAAACCACCGTTCGCGCGCTGCGCCCCAACGCGTCGAGCCTTGCCTTGGTACGAACCGGCAGTGATGAAAAGGTTGGAATGAACCGTGTTCGTGAGGAAGGCTTATTCGAAGTCACGCTTCCCGGCGAGTGGCCTGCGGGCAGCTATCACTTTGAAGCCACGACCTACAATGGGCAGGACGAAAGCTTTAGTGATCCTTATGCGTTCCCGTCCCAACTCACCGACTTTGATATCTATCTGCTGCGAGAAGGCAAGCACCTTTACAGTTATGAGAAGTTCGGCGCACACCTGATGACCGTTGAAGGCTTATCCGGTGTGCATTTTTCCGTCTGGGCACCGAACGCCCTTCGCGTCAGTGTCATCGGGGATTTCAACAATTGGGATGCGCGGGTGCATCCCATGCAGCCGGTTCAAGAAAGCGGCATCTGGGAATTGTTCATTCCCGGGCTGGGCGAAGGAACCATTTACCGCTATCACATCAAGAGCCGCTACAACAATTTCCAGATCGAAAAGTCGGATCCCTATGGCTTTTACAGTGAAGTACGCCCGCATAATGCCTCAATAGTCGCCGAGATCAACGGCTTTGACTGGCACGATGAAGCATGGCTAGAAGCGCGCGGCAAGCGCGATCAACTCAATTCCCCGATGTCCGTTTATGAGGTGCATCCGGGTTCGTGGAAGCGCAAAGAGAACAACCGCTTCATGACCTACCCTGAGATGACGGACGAGTTGGTGGCATACGTCAAGGACATGGGCTATACCCACATTGAACTCATGGGCGTCTTGGAACATCCGCTGGATGCTTCATGGGGATACGGCGTCACCGGCTATTACGCGCCCACCAGCCGCTTTGGAACACCTAAAGAATTCATGGCCTTCATCGATGCCTGCCACCAGAACAATATCGGCGTGCTTCTGGATTGGGTTCCGGCGCATTTCCCCAAGGATGGACACGGCCTGAACTACTTCGATGGCACGCATCTCTACGAGCACGACAACCCGATCCAGCGCGAACATCCTGATTGGGGAACGTTGATTTTCAACTACGGGCGCAATGAAGTCCGCAACTTCTTGATCAGCAGTGCACTTTTCTGGCTGAAGCATTATCACTGTGACGGGCTGCGCGTCGATGCCGTGACCAGCATGATTCGCTTGGATTTTTCGCGTGAACACGGCCAATGGGTTCCGAATAAATACGGCGGGCCAGAAAACTTGGAGGCTATCGAATTTATCCGTGAGATGAACACCATCATTCATGCCGAGTGCCCCGGCGCGGTGACCATCGCCGAGGAAAGCACCTCTTGGCCGATGGTGTCGCGTCCGATTTATGTAGGTGGTTTGGGATTCACCTTGAAATGGGACATGGGCTGGATGCACGACACATTGGATTACATCAAGCTCGACCCGATCTATCGGCGCTACAACCACACCAAGATCACCTTTAGCATGTTCTACGCCTTTAACGAAAACTTTGTGCTAGCCCTCTCGCATGACGAGGTGGTGCATCTCAAAGGCTCGTTGATGACCAAAATATCGGGCGACTGGTGGAAGAAGTTCGCCACACTGCGCTTATTATTCGGCTACCAGTACACCCACAGCGGCAAGAAACTGAACTTCATGGGGCAGGATTTTGGTCAGTGGCGCGAATGGTCTGAGGCGCACGGCTTGGATTGGGAACTGCTCGATCTGCCCACTCATCAAGGCATGTTGAAGTGGATGCGTGACCTCAACCACTTCTACACCTCGCAGCCTGCCTGTTACGAACGCGATTTGGATTGGCAGGGCTTCCAGTGGATCGAGGCCAACGACGCCGAAAACAGCACCTTTAGCTATATGCGCTTCGCCAAAGACCGCAGTGACTTCTTAGTCGTAGCCCTCAACTTTACACCGGTTCCCCGACAAGGCTATCGGGTTGGCGTGCCAGCGGCAGGCTTCTACAAAGAACTCCTGAACAGCGATGCCTCCGTCTATGGCGGCGCCAATCTCGGTAACGGCGGCGGCGTGCAGAGCAAACCGGAACAGTGGAAAGAATGGCAGCACAGCCTCGACTTGACCATACCGCCACTGGGAATGGTGGTGCTCAAGTTGGAACAAGCGGCTGAACCCAAAGCCGAACAAACGAAATAAACCGGAGAAATTAAGCTGCTGGATTGAGGTTAAGCCTTCTCCTTGGAGATGCCGACGAGCGCCAGTGCTTGCTCCAAGGACAGTTCCCTTCCCTCATCCCAGCAGCGTTGGAACGTATCATCATCCACAAGGCTGTGAACATAAGCTAGATCACGCTCATAGTCCGGTCGGTCGCCTGCCGCCAGCCACACCCCGATGTACTCCATGATCGCCTCGGCTGCCCCCAGCAACCGAATCCCTTGCTCCGATTCCCCTCTTGATGCAATCACCCGCGCCATTGAGATCAGGTTAGTGATGAGAATAAATTGGTCGAGGTTATACTCCAGCGCTTTGACAATGCTCTGGCGGATCAGCCTTTCCGCTTCATCCACATCGCCTTGTTGTTGGGCAATACACCCTAGATTGTAGAGCATGATACATTCGCGCCGCTTTTCGCCTGTTTCCAATACTAACGCCAGACATTGCTCATTCGCGGTTTTGGCAAGCTCCAGATGACCGCTGGTACGCGCTAATTCCGCGATCACATTGAGTATCTGTACCGTACCCGGTTTATCGTCCAATTGCCGGAAAAGTGCCAGCGCTTCTTCAGCCCAGCCCAGCGCTTGTTCATACTCCTGCGGTTGGGCAATCGAATACGCTCCCATCAGCAGCAGCACCCACGCGGTAACGCGCTTGTCCTCCAAGCCGCGAGCCGTATCAATCACATCGATCAGCAGCGATTTTCCCCATGCCCGCTCCTCAGGATTGCGGCAGTAGAAGTGGATGTAAGCCGTCGCCGTATGCACTTTCACCCGTTCAATTGGAGCCGCCTGATGCAGTTGCTCATAAGCGCGTTCTGTCCAGTGCTTGGCTTCGACAAAATGGTCCGATGTAATCCAGAAATCACGCAGCGCCGCCACCAGCCGGAAGCCGAGCGAAACCTCGCCGCCCGAAAGCGTCCATTCCAGCGCCGTCAGAAAGTTGTGGTGCTCGATTTCCAACTGCGGCTTCCAATAGGCAAATCCCGCCTGCCGCATATGTGGCTCGGCGTGTTCGGCCAACCCGACAAAATACTCAGCATGTCGCCGCCGCATCGCCTCAGACTCGCCGCTGGCTTCTAAGCGCTCTCCGGCATATTCTTGCAGCGTTTCCAGCATCATGAAGCGAGGTTCGCCGTTGACCCCTTCCTGCTGCCGCAGCATGTTCTTATTCAACAGCGACTCGACACCATCCAATGGGTCAATCGGCAGGTCTTGCCCACAAATCGCCTCAATCGCTTCGAGGCTGCGTCCACCCCTGAAGACCGACAGTCGGGCGAACAGCCGCTTCTCATCCTCACTGAGCAGGTTATAGCTCCAATCAATCGTCGCCCGCAGCGTTTGTTGGCGCAGCGGTAGATTACGCAGGCTGCTGGTTAACGTATTCAGGCGGCTATCCAAACGGCTCAGCAAAGCCTGCGGCGTCAGCAGCTTGATTCGCGCCGCAGCCAGTTCAATCGCCAGTGGCAGACCCTCTAAGCGCACGCAGATTTTCGCCACATCCAGCGCATTTTCCGGCGTCAGTTCGAAGTCCGACTGTACCGCCCGCGCCTGCTGCCGGAACAGCGCTGTTGATTCGCATATCGCCAACGCTTGCGGATCGACATGCTCGGCGTCCGGCAGTTCCAACGGCTGTACAGCGTATTCCTGTTCACCGTAAAGGTGCAGCGGCTCGCGGCTGGTCGCCAACGCCTTAAGGCGCGAGCAGGCCGCCAGCAAATCCGCGACTTGTGGCGCAGCGGCCAGTACATGCTCGAAGTTATCCATCACCAGCAGCATATCGTTCTCGCGCAGATGGCGCTTCAACGTTTCGACGACCGGCTGACCTTTCGGCTCACTGATTCCAAGCGTACTGGTAACAGCGTTCATCACCAGTTCCGCATCACTCACCGGAGCCAGCGACACAAAATACACGCCATCCCGAAAATGATCGTTCAGTTCGCGCGCCACCCGTAGTGAGAGACGCGTCTTGCCCGTCCCCGGTGGCCCGACCAGCGTCAGCAAACGCGTGCTGTTCAGCAGTTGCTTGATATGCGCGATCTCCCGTTTGCGCCCGATAAAGTGAGTGGTTTCTGCGGGCAGGTTATGTTTGGATGAATGTGAGGTCGCCTTGGGCGCGGGTTCGGTTGCATTCGTCTCGTCCAAGAGCTGCCACTCATGGGCACGGGCAATAGCCTGAGTCCGGCTGTTGACACCGAGGACGCCGTAAATCTGACGGTTGTACCACTTGACCGTATTGATGGTCATCACCACCCGCTCGGCGATTTCACGGTCGGTTAGGCCGTCCGCCAGCAGACGCAGAATTTCCAACGCGCGTTCATTGAGTTCTTCGGTTTGAGATGGCATTTTCAGAGAAGCCTCCCTCAATCATGTCATCTGATGCAGATGTCGTTGGTGAATCGATTTTCAGACTTCCGTCTTTGCCTTTTCGCCCTTCTGCCATGCAATGGAGAGGGGTTGGGGATGAGGATTTGTCCTTATCTGATGCACACATACTACAGCAAAACGCTATCCATCGGAAAGAAGTTCCATTCTCGAAACCATTCTTTCGAGTGGTGACGTCCATTCCATCCGCCTCATATCCTGACTACATCAGTTGGGAACAAGGAGGTAAACAAATGAACAAGGGATATAAGCAGTTGGTGTCCGAGGCCAATGCCAATGTCCAAACTGTTCCGGCAGCCGAGGCCATGAAGGAACTTCAAACCAATGACGTCGCCTTCATCGACATTCGCGATCTGCCTGAATTGGAACGGGACGGCAAGATCCCCGGCGCCATCCATGCTTCGCGCGGGATGCTGGAATTCTACGCTGACCCCGAAAGCCCCTATCACAAGGATGTTTTCGCGTCAGGCAAGAAGCTGCTCCTGTACTGCGCCAGTGGTGGACGTTCCGCCTTGGCGGCACAGCGCTTGCAGGAGATGGGACTGAGCGATGTCGCCCACGTCAGCGGTGGCCTGAAGGCATGGAAGGAAGCCAACGGCCCTGTTGAAGCCTTGAAGTGACTGGCGCCCGTTCAGCCGCACGCTTGGAAGGTCCTCATTTAACAGAATCAAGAGCATATCGAAGAATAGAGTTCGCAGTACAGAACGCTTCTATCGACCTGTCTTTGCTCCCTCTTTCTCTATGTAATGGGGAAAGAGGGTTGGGGAGATAGGGAAGTATTTTCAATCAACAACAAGGAGAAAACCATGAGTATGAATACGGATAGTATGAATCTGATGCCGGTCAAAGCACCTCCAGTCAACGTCTGGACATTAGGCGATTACGCTAAGTTCGCGGTGTATCTGGTCGATGGAGCGGTCAACTTTCTCGAGTCCTGCCACATTCCGACCACAGCTAAAGTGCTGGACGTCGGCTGTGGCGCGGGACAAACCGCCATCCCGATGGCGCGTAAGGGCATCAAAGTCACCGGCCTCGACATCGCGGGCAATCTCGTAGAAGTGGCACGCCAGCGGGCACAGGCCGAAGGTTTATCTGCCCACTTTGATGAAGGCGATGCCCAGCAGATGCCCTACGGCGACGCCACCTTTGACGTGGTGTTCAGCCTGATTGGCGCGATGTTCGCGGCCAACCCGCAAAAAGTCGCGGCTGAATTCGCCCGCGTCTGTCGTCCCGGCGGTCGCATCATCATGGCCAACTGGACGCCAACTGGTTTCGTCGGCCAGATGTTCAAGACCATCGCCTCCCATGTTCCACCGCCGCAGGGCACACCTTCGCCTGTTTTGTGGGGTGATGAAGCCATGGTTCGAGATCGCTTGGGCGAATACGTCTCGGATTTGAAGCTGACGCGCCGCTTGTATCCGTTCAAGTATCCGTTTGGCCCCGCGGAAGTAGTCGAGTTCTTCCGCGCTTACTATGGCCCGACCAACCGCGCTTTCAGTGTCTTGGATGAAGGTGGTCAGGCTGCCTTGCGACATGACCTCGAAACTTTGTGGTCGAAGCACAACCAAGCCACCGATGGCACGACTCAAATTGAGGCCGAATTCCTCGAAGTCCAAGCGGTGCGCGCGTAATATTCTTTCCTTAGGCACCTCACCTCCAGTCCGCTATGGCTGAGAAGAAGACATGTTAATAAGTGAAACGAGAGTCTGGGATTAACCCTCATCCCAGACAGATCGAAAAACGACGCACATAATCGACAAAAAGCGAAGGCCTTTATGAAACAAACTCAAGTGACGACGGCGAGAACCAGCTTTGCGTCGGATAGGCGCGTGACCATAGCCGAGAGCAACGGCTTGACTGCCTAAAGCGAGTACCCAACCGTAGGCGAGCCAGAGCAGCGGGAGACGATTGGCGTGTTCGACCACCCGGATGCGCGACTTGCCCTATTGCCACCCGCCACTCTCCAGATCGCGAAAGCTTTGTTGTTGCCAGTTGCGACAGGCATACTCATGTCCGGTCAAGCGTCAGACGTACTGGAAGAACTGGTGAGCTTCGTAGCCGAGAAGTTCTTCAATCGCTGGATATGGCTGGCGATGTGTCGTCGAACTCGCCATATTGTGGCTTAGGTGGTTGGTGACCGCTCAGAAACGACCGCTCAAAAGCTGTGGCAGGCCATCCCTGAAGCCTATTGTGCTTGTCCGATGTACTTTGGAATACAACGTCTACCACTAATTCCAGGCAAGAAGTTTTTCATTCTCATGTTGCCCACTGTTTCATCATTCAGTACGATCTCGGCAGGCTTCATCACTTACCCTGTGACCACGATCCCTTCTTCACTACATTAATGTCTGGATTGACGATTGGTATAAAACTTAGGGACGGAGTTGTTTAAGCGTCATCAGGGGCCATCTTTGGGATGAGCGATATCGAAGCTCTAACCATAGCTATTGCCGAGCGAAGGAGAGTGGGCGTTATCTGGAGAAACATGAATGAGGAGGGTTCTTGCACCTATTGAAAAATAGTGCATTGAATGAACGAATGAGGCAACTATGGGCGGCTTTTGTGAGTTTACAACAGGATTTTGCTGAGGCACGAGAAACGCCACAATTGGTTTCTGAAGGTGTTGATTGTGCCCTGCTCATAAGTTGCGGCAGTGCCCAAGCAGCTAGCCAACGTCAGCATCTGTGATACATCACACCCGCCGCGGCACATAATTTCAATTCAGCGGCTTTCGGCATTCTCCCGAAGTCATTTCAGAGGATGTATTGCAAAACCTGCGCATCTTTTGCATAAACACTCTGTCTTGATCTTGACGTTCTTTGCGTCTTGTCGCTTCAATTGTAATTCTGTATTCGTTCTGGGGCGAATCCGTATTCGCTTTCCGCTACCCATAACCGAACAGGTGTTGTATACTGTTGGGAAATAATTTGGGATAACGCAGCCTACAGGAGCCACCTGTCTAATGAAAACCAGCGTTTTACAAGATAAACTCGCGAAGGGGTTGGGAATTGTCGCGCGCGCCGTTGAAAACCGCCCGACGCTGCCGGTGCTCGGTAACGTCTTACTCGCCACCGAAGATGCTCGCCTCAAGCTTGCCGCCACCAACCTCGAAATGAGCATTACCACATGGATCGGTGCCAAGGTCGAAAAAGAAGGCGCCATCACCCTGCCCGCCAAAACCTTCGCTGATCTGGTCAATAACCTCTCGCCTGAACGCGTTGACCTGACGCTCGATCCAGCCACGCTCACCGTTAACCTGCGCTGTGGCGCGACCGTTTCTAACGTCAAGGGCATTGACGCCGCCGAGTTTCCGGTCATTCCTAGTGGCGGGGACGCCGACATCACTATTTCGGGCAAAACCCTCAAGGAAATGATCAATCAGACGGTCTTCGCCGCTGCCAAGGAAGATAACCGCCCCATCCTCACCGGCGTGCTCATGCAGTTGGATGGGAATGTCATGACGATGGCCTCGGCTGATGGTTACCGTCTCGCCGTCCGCACCACCGATATTGAGCAGACTTTCGCCAAGCGTCAGGATTTGGTCATTCCAGCCAAGGCGCTGACCGAAGTAGGCCGTGTCATTGGCGATGATGATGAAGTCGTCACCATCACCCTGCCCAAAGACCGTGACATCGTGCTCTTCCACATGAAGCACACCGACATCGCCACCCAACTGCTGGAAGGAAAGTTCCCGGATTTCGCTGCTATCATCCCGCGCAGCTATGTGACCTCATCGGTGATGTACACCAGTGATCTGCTGGCCGCCTGCAAACGCGCCGAAATCTTCGCCCGTGACTCGGCCTACAGCGCCAAGCTGTATGTCAAGCCGGCTCCCGGCCCCGGCGAACCCGGTGCGGTCACCATTGTGGGTATGAGTGCTGAACGTGGGGATAACGAAGGTATGCTGGACGCCTCGGTCGAAGGTGAACCGCTCAACATCTCTTTCAACATCCGCTACCTGATTGATGTACTCAACGTCATCAATGATGAGCGCGTCGTTCTCGAAAGTAACGGAGCCGCTAACCCCGGCGTCATCCGTCCCGAAAACCGTGATGATTTTGTCAGCGTGATCATGCCGATGCAGGTCACCCGCTAACTGGTCACTCTATAACGGTCAATCGAAGGGCTTGCTGATGAGTAAGCCCTTTTTGTTGCCTCAATAAGATAACCACTCAACGGCCCACAAAAAAGTTTAAGGGATAACACTGCCTGCTTTACGGTACGCTGGTAAAAGCACCTATCTAATTCATGGAACGTTATGCTCCTTCAAAGACCAACTCAGTTACCTAGAAATAAGCTGTGGAACGTCATCCCAATAGCTTTGTTTATTCTATTCGTCCTCGCTATCGCAATAAGCGCTCCTAAAAATGATCTGACCCGCTACTTTTTACCGGCTGGACATTATCTGATCGATGGTCAAAGTCCGTATATCATCAACCGTATTGATCCGTTCTTATACTGGCCGTTGGGGCTGTGGATATTCCCTCCATTGGCTATTATTCCCGGCATTTATCATCTCGTGTTATTAGCCAATGCTACCCTCCTGCCGGTGATTGTCCACCGAATGAAAATCAGCTACTTCTGGCTGCTCTATCCACCTGCACTTTATTGTGTCACAGCCGGACAGCTTGATTTACTGGTGTTATGGTTGGGTGTCGAAGCTTATTTGCGTCGTAAGTCTCCACTATCAGGTGCAGCGATAGCCCTTGCGATGGTCATCAAGCCGCAAGCCGGTCTGTTCTGGGCGCTGCCTTGGCTGTGGGGCATTGAGAACTGGAAGCGGCGCATCCAATTCATTGCTATAGGAGCGGTTGTTTTCCTCGCTCCCATGTTGGTCTGGTCGATTATTGACTTCCCGCGAGTCATCAGCTTATGGCAGGCATGGTGGATAGATGGTATCCGCGTCAATACCGGTGCTTACATCGGGGATAGTCCCAGCTTTTGGGCTGCCGGGTCTCCTCTGTTGGCTGTTCTCTCGCTCATTGGCTGGTTACTCGTGGGGCGCTTGGAAAAACAGTCCCGTCCATTGCTGGCGCTGGGATTACCTGCCCTGCGGTATTACAGCACGGTTGCCTTGCTTGGTGCTGTTCCAGTGTGGGGTGTCGCGCTGGGTTATGTGGCGGTGGCCTTAACAGTTCTCCTATCCAAACCTGTATTCTGGATTGAGCCGTTGGTTATGGTGTTGTATTGGGGCTATATGTTTTGGCGAGAACGTCAGCTTGCCCGCAAAGCTGCTGCCTCATAAGTGGAGATCAAGCCAACTTTCCGGTCTGTGGGATACGAAGCTTGCAATCTATGGCATAAAACATCACATCCCTACACAAATCAAAAGAGCCTGTCGTCAAGTACAGGCTCTTACGCAAGTTCGGGACTGGTCTAACGACGGGGTGGAATCTTCCCGTTGGGCAGGGAAGCGAATACGTTCGCCAGATAGTAGGGCAGATTGATGGCGCTGGCAAAAGCGCTGCGCGAAGCAGCCGAACTTTCAACCGGCCACGACATTCCGTTACCACCATCCCAATTGAACCAAACGACAGCCTTGATTGCCGGATAATTTACAAGAATATGGTTGGTTAACGCAGCCGTAATCCACACGGATTTCGCCGCACCGCCATCCCCATATTCTACGCTTGCAAATTCGGTGATCATCAACGGTTTACCGGGAGCCAGAGTGGTGATTTCTTTGTAGCTATCCTTGCTATTGGATACCAAATTAGTATCACCGGAGATCACTTGTGAAAACTGTTCCCAAGGCATACCTTGATAGCCTGCCCAGTTGTAACCGTCCAGCCCAATCCAATCGACATAAGATGCGCCCGGATAAACTTGCGCCATCGGAACTGTATTCCACGTACTGATGTTTGGCGCCCAAACCCATGTGACATTCGTTGCACCAACACGATCAAAAATATCACGAACATGACGCCACGCGGCGATATAGTCCGCGGGCCGATTCCCGTTGAGTTGTACGCTCCAAGGGAACTGCCAATTTCCATTCATTTCCCAATCGAAGCGCAAGAAAAAGGGATGCCCCCACGCTTTGGCCTGCACGGCCCATTGCGTGATGAATCCATCGAAATCGCCACGCGCAATCGTCGATAGTTTATATAGAGGTTGGTTCGGACCCACTCCGCAACAAGCCCATGAACTCCAATCCAGTAAAGGAATTGAGCCATGATTACGGACATTATCAAAGTAAGACTTTTGAAACCATAGGGCTGAACCTCTAGGGTACTCCCAAGGCGCGCCCCAAGCGATGATGGACATTTTCTTTTGAGCGATGTTCGTCTCGAAATTGGAGATAAACCCGCCGGGTTGGAATGCGGCTGCTTCGGGAGGGCGACCGTATAGATGTGCGCCCCAGTAAAGATTACCAATAGCGGCTTCCGTCGGTGATACATCAATATAAGTTGAGAAGGCGAATATGGTGCAAGCAAGCAGCACCAATATGCCCAATTTATGGTTGGTCTTCATGCGATTACGATCCTTTGTTACTTATGGGGGACTTGCTTCTGGATGAAGACAACAGTAAACCAACGACTAAGACATCTCAATGGTACATATATGCTAAGTAGAATAAAGCGAGAAACACCGGCACATAGTCCCAATGACCTATTGATTTTGAGCCACATTAACTTGTGCCTTCTAGCCCAACTTATCTGACAACTACACTCCACCCACACCTCATGAGGTGCTGTGTGAGCCAACTCTCAGCGGTATTTCGTTGCCCTAGCCTAGGTAAGGGGCTACAATTAATTTACTGAGCTATAGCTTTTATTGGGAGAGGATAAAATCCATGAGCATTACGATTACTTGGCTGGGGCATTCGGCCTTTAAACTGGAAACCGATGGTCACACTATTTTGATTGATCCTTTCCTGACTGGAAATCCACTGGCAGCGGTTCGCCCCGAAGAACTCAAACCTGAGATTATTTTTCTCTCGCACGCGCACGGCGATCACTTGGGTGATACGGTTGATATTGCCAAACGGACAGGCGCATTGGTGGTCTCTAACTTTGAGATTTGCACTTGGCTCAATGCGCACGGCATCCAGAATACGCATGCACAGAATTCGGGCGGATCGCACGACTTCGGCTTCGTCCAATGTAAATTTACCGTTGCGCATCACAGTTCATCTTTCCCCGATGGGAGCTATGGCGGTAATCCGAACGGTTTTGTGCTGACCATATCGGGCAAACGCTTGTATTACGCAGGTGATACATCCCTGTTCAGTGATATGCGCCTGATTGGTGACCAAGTGATTGACCTCGCCTTCCTGCCGATTGGCGATAACTTCACCATGGGGCCGGACGATTCATTAAAGGCTATCAATTACATCCGGCCGCGCGCGGTCATCCCCATGCACTACAAGACGTGGCCTCCGATTGATCAGGATGCCAGCGAGTGGGGCAACATGGTGAACAACGAAACCACCGCGCATCCGATTGTGCTGGACCCCGGCGCTTCCCACATACTGGTCTAGGCGAGATGATTAAATGGGGTGAGCCGACAGCGCTTACCCCAACCGTCGATGGGCATCCTTCCTTTCGTGACACTCTGTATTACATATTTTTCACACGATATTCACTGACTACACAAAGGTTCTTGCAAGGGAAAGGTGGTATCATCCAGATATATCATCATTGCAAGTAGCCTTATAAGGAATTCCACCGATGGAACCGAACCATAAAATGCAGGTCTTTAAGACCCAGACTCAAGAGAAAATCCGTAAGCTCATAGCCGAGTTCGCAGAAGGTACGGTCAGCCGGGAACAATTCCATGTCATTTATGAGCGCTACACCAGCCAACTGGCCATGGCTGATATGGCGGCAGCCAGCCGGAGCCCGGACGCAGTGATGGGCATGTTGAGCGATATGCCGGCGACGATTGCGGTGCGCGAGGCCCACATGGGCAAGGCTGTGGGCATGACGATCTACAACAACCGGAGCGGCACACTTCTGGAAACGCTCGGTGATTTCGATGTTTCACCGGAAAAGTTGGCTCCTATTCTGAACGACTTCACGATGATGATGCAGTCCGGCAAACAGGTTGAACGCGAAACCCGTAAGATCAGCGCCAAGCAGTGGTTGGTGTTCGCGGGAGGGATGTTCACGACGGTGGTAACCTTGTTCCGCAACGAACCCTCCGAGGCGCAATGCCGGGAGATTGAACGGCTGCACCGTGATTTTGAAGAAGCCAACCGCAGTTTCTTCATGTCGAACGCAGTGGATTCGGCCAAGCTGGCCTATCCCTTTATGGTGTTCGTTCAGCGCAAAGTGCGCGGATAAGTTGGAAAAAGACGAGGGCAAGATATATCTTGCCCCTACAACAAGCCAATCGATTTTATACAGATCAATCGCCTCAATAAGTCCTCCTATCTAGCGCCTATTTGGATTGATACATGATCGTCACATTGACGCCCAACACCACGCTCGATCAAACGGTTCTGATCCCATCTTTCCAACTCAACAAAACCATCCGCGCCACCAGTTCTTTATACGGGATGGCGGGTAAACCGACCGACGCTTCGTGGATACTGGCGAAGCTGGGTATCCCGAGCCTTGCGCTGGGCTTCGCGGCGGGAGCTATCGGGCAGAAGGTGGAGATGATGCTCCGCAGCCGGAACGTCACGACTGACTTCGTACCGGTGGAAGGCGAGTCGCGGGTGAATATGGTGATCGTGTGCGAGGACGACAGCGGTCAATCGACCATTACGACTTCCAGCCTCGAAGTGAAACCGGAACACATCATGGCGCTTATGAGCACGTACGAGGCAGCGCTGGATAGTGCAAGCTGCGTGGTACTGGGCGGGACTTTGCCCAAAGGCGTCGAGCCGAGCTTTTACACCGAGGCCATCCAGCGGGCGCGGGCACGGAGCATTCCGGTGATTTTCGACGCGGGAGAACCCAATTTGAGCGCCGGATTGGCAGCACATCCCACTTACATTAAACCCAATGAGGACGAACTTTCAGGATTGGTCGGTTCGCCTGTGAGGGATTTGGCGGCGGCCTATACAGCCGGAAAACAGATCCTTGAAACCTATGGCACCTCTCCGATTATGACCTTCGGTGGAGAAGGCGCGTTGGCGGTGCTCCCCGGTCGGGCTTACCGCATTCCTCCCCTGAAGATCGAGGTGGTGAGCGCGGCGGGCGCGGGCGACGCGGTGCTGGCCGGATTAGCGGCCTCGATTGAGCGCGGTCAGCCGATTGAAGAGGGCTTACGGCTCGGTTTGGCGACGGCCTCGGCGGTGTGTTTGATGCCGGGAACAGCCGAGTGTCAGTTGGAAGACGTCGAGGCGTTCTTACCTCAGATTGAGCTTATTCCGTATCCGTAGTCGGAAGTCGGAATGCAATTGAACCGCCAAGACGCCAAGAATACTTTCGAACCACAGAGACACAGAGAAAAACAGAGATATACACAAAATTCGCAGGTTTTGCAGATTTTGCAATACATCCGCCGAAATGGCTGGCGGGACGCTCGGCTGATGCCGCTGAATCGACATTTTGTGCCGGCGGGAGTAAGGGAGCGAGGCGCTGAATTGGCGCATTTGCAGCGGATGGCTCCCGTGTGTCCGCCGCCCCACAAGGGGACTATAGCTGTGCAATTTGTGCACTGCCGCTGCTCAAAATGCAAAACCTTTTTCACCACAGTCCCACGGGAGGCTTCGCACAGACACAGAGAAAGAAGAGAGAAGAGAAAAGTTTTTTGGCAATTTTGCCAAATATAACTGGCGATTTTGGCGAAAATGGCGGGATTCCGGCGGCTCCGTCGGGTAAAGCTGCTGGAATTGTGGGGATTATGTCTGCTGCCAAGATTGCCATACCGAACATTTCACCACAGAGACACAGAGAAAGAAGAGAGAAAGGCATTTAAACCGCCAGTTACGCCAAATGCACCAAGATCATACTTAGAGATATAGTTAGTGTAGTACAAATTTTCGCATTTGAGTGTTTGAATAACCAAACTTTTGGGGAAGTTTCCGCAGTGGAAATGTTTGGGTTATACTCGACTAATATCGTTACGCATTATTGATTTCATGGACTCCATTATGGCCGATCCAGTTTTATTCAAAATTTTTTTATCTTCTCCCGGTGATGTACCCCAAGAGCGCAATGATGCGGAAACCGTTGTCAAAGAGATTAACGAGAGTGGTGAGTTCAGTCATCACTTTATATTGAAACTCTACCGCTGGGATGACAAGGCGGTTGTGCTGCCAATGCCAGTAACAGACATCCCGCAAAAGTCGGTTGACGTCTATATGATCCGCCCTTCAGTGTGTGATCTGGTCGTCGTGCTGTTCTGGTCGCGGATGGGATCGCCTTTAGTCATGGACGAGCGCGAGTATCTCAGTGGCACACACTACGAGTATTCTGAAGCATTGCAAGGCTATAAGCAGCTTGGAAAGCCAACTATCTGGCTGTACCGCTGTGCCGAAGAACCGTCTATTAAATTGAGCGATCCAAAGCGCGATGAGAAAATCCAACAGTTTGATCGGGTTGAGCAGTTTTTTAAACAATTTCAGGATTTAGAAGGACGCTATACTGCAGGCGTGAACTCGTATGATACGCATACTGAATTTAAAGCACTGCTCAGAAATCAGTTGATTACCTACCTGCGCCATCTAAGAGATACGCCTCAGCAAACGATATCGGAAACGCCAAATAAGCCAAACTTTAGCGGCGTTCCTTATCGTGGTCTGATGGCGCTTGATGAAAGTGATGCACCGATTTTCTTTGGACGTGACGCGGAAACCCTAGAAGTGCTGAACCGTGTTGAATCGAAACGATTGGTATTTGTATTGGGTGCGTCAGGAAGCGGTAAGTCGTCTTTGGTGGCCGCAGGCGTATTGCCAAAACTCCGTGAGCGAGGTTGGCGAATTGTGCGCTTCGTTCCGGGTGATGATCCGTTCTACAGCGTGGCGCGGGCACTGGTGAGCCAAGTCCCTGAAATGGGTGTTAAGCCCACAGATTACCTGACTGAAGCACGAAAGCTTGCGGATACGTTAGGCGCTAAGCCAACAAATCTAGCTGAACAAATTGCATTAACGCTGCCAAAAGTAAAAGTTTTGCTGTTCATCGACCAGTTTGAAGAAGTCTTTACGCTGGCAGCGAATAACCCAAATCAAACAACATTTATACAAGCTATTCGGTCTTCCTCAAAAAACCTTACTTTGTTGCTAACTATGCGGGCTGATTTTTATGGGGCGGCGCTGCCCCATTTTGAGGAACTTAAGCAAGAGGCGTATGGATTGACACGACCATCCCCATTTGCACTGTACGAAATGATTATTCGCCCAGCTGAATTGGCAGGACTGAAGTGGGATGATGGTTTAGCCAAACAAATTGTGCTTGAAGCAGGTAATGAGAGCGGCGGACTTGCACTGATTTCATATGTTTTAGAGGCGCTTTATCTTCGGGCAAAGACACGTGGCGATGGGCGGCTGTCGAAACACGATTATGAAATCGATCTCAATGGGGTTCGTGGGGCTATAAACACGCTTGCAGATCAAGCTTATGCCGCTCTACCATTTCAGGAAAATGCTCGTCAGAGTGCCTTGCAAACTGTGTTTCGAGAACTAATCGCAATAACTGAAGAAGACGGGCAGCTCATACCGACACGTAAACGAGCTATGCTGTCATTGTTTCAAGCAAACTCGAATGAAGGACAACTGATTGAAACTTTTGTCAGAGCACGATTACTAGTGAAGGATAGTCAATCTGTCGAGGTAGCCCATGAAGCAATTTTGAAGCAATGGAACGCATTAGCAACATGGATTGGGAAGAATATAACAGATTTGGCTCTGTATCGACAATATGAGCGGGATGCAAAAATGTGGGCTGATCGAGGCAAAGATACCCCTTTGCCAATGCAAGAAGTGCTGGTCTACTTTTATAAAGCACTTGCAAATCTGCATATTGACCGAGATCAGTTAAAGGAACCTCTGAACTCTTATACTGAGCCTGAATTATCTCGCCTTCTGCGAGAATTGGAAACAATGCCGAGAAGCGCTGAAAGCCATCAACGCCGACGCGATATTGGGGATCGTTTAAGTGTTATAGGGGATACGCGCCCCGGAGTAAATGTGAGAAATGGAATTCCCGATATTGTCTGGTTACCCTTTACAGATAAGGGAAAAATTACGATCGAGAAACATTCATTTGATGTCGGGCCGTTTTATGTCGCTAAATATCTAGTCACACATATTCAGTACCAAACCTTTGTGGACGCTGAGGATGGCTATGACAACAACGTATGGTGGACAGGAATTCCTAAAGAATATCAACGTCAATTTTTGTCTCATCAACATACGCGCTCGACAAATAATCCGCGGGATAATATTTCATGGTATCAGAGTGTGGCCTTTAGCCGATGGCTAGATTCAAAATTGAGGCAAATGCATTTATTGCCAGACGAACGACTCATAGTGCGTTTGCCAACTGACTGGGAATGGCAGTGGGCAGCGCAGGCTGGAGTCGAACAACGACCCTACCCTTGGGGTGAATGGAAAGAAGGTTATGCTAATACTGAAGAGTCCGGATTAAGCCGAGCCACTGCTGTAGGAATGTATCCACACGGTGCGGCCGTGTGTGGGGCTATGGATATGGCTGGCAATTTATCAGAATGGTGTCTGAACGATTATCAAGATATTACAAGGATTAGCTTGGAAAAGAGTTATTCTAAGGTCTTAAGAGGTGGCTCATTCCTTATAAGTCATACGGGGGCCAGTACATCTTACCGTAACTACTATGATGAAGATTTCGGATATTATCACTATTTTGGTTTTCGGGTTGTGGCAGGGCCTCCAATCGACGGGATATAAATTATTGAGAAAAACGTGCAGCCTGAATCTCGCTATTATGTTCTTTATGGACAGCGAACGTTGAGTGTGATTGATTGCAGTTTTACTTCCAACTGAGGGAGGTGTTCTTAAAGGGGATGAGCGCCAAGACGACGGCGTGTTCATAGTAGCGCTGGCGGTCGATGAGGTTAAAGTTTGCCCGATAAGGCACTATCAACCGTAGCGGAACGAATCTTCATAGATACACATGAGGGCGGGAAAAGTTTCCTCTGCTCGCCCTCATGTGTTTGATTTCGCTCAATACGCGGTATTTATTCTCAACACTTCGGGATTAGCTTTCGCGAATCCAGACGCGCATTTCGCCGGGTTGGCGGTTGGCCCAGAAGCAGTACGGGATGGCCTTGAGGGCGGCGGACGTCCGCTTCAACTGCTGGACGGAACGCGGCTGATACAAGCCACCCTGCCAACCGGCAGCTTCGGCACGCTGACCTTCCAGCACCGTATCAATCTCGTGGTGCAGCTTGGCCTCAACCTTAGGGTTCTGGGCCAGCAGATACCACGTCCAGTTCAGTGTGTTGGCCGTCGTATCATGACCCGCGAGGAACAGCGTCACCGCTTCATCTCGCACCTGCTTGTCGCTCATACCTTGCCGTCGTCGTCCCGCGCCAGCAGCAGCATCGAAAGGAGATCACCATTGTCTTTGCCCTCTTTGCGCCAGTTAGCGATCAACCTGTACACGATGTCGTCCAGGTCGCGCACAGCCTTCTTGGAGCGCATTCGCAGCGGCGTCGGTATCCACCGCGGGATGAACGCCTCAATCGTGTTGTCGCTGCCCACCATGTCTTGCAACGCGCTCATGGCATCGCCGACGCGTTTGGCCTCGTCGGAAATATCGACGTTGAACAGCGTCTTCACCACAATCTGGAGGGTACCGCGCATCATCTCATCATCGACATCGATCATGTGCTGCCCTTGCCAGCGGTCGAGCATGGCCTTGGTGGCTTCTACCATTGTTTGGGCATACGCCTCAACCCGCTTGACGTGGAACGCCGGAGCCACCAGCTTGCGCTGCCGCTTCCAGAATTCGCCGTCGTTGGTCAGCAGTCCGTTGCCTAAGAACCGCGCTAACCCTTTGTCCGGATCAACATAATCGGCGCTCTTATGAAATTTGTCGGCCTGTTTCACCGTCACTTCTTGAATCAAGTCAGGATCGGAGATCATGTACTGTACCTGATTTCCGGCTTCGATCTTCCAAATGCTGCCGTACTGGGCGAAATTGCGGCTGACCACACCCAGCATATCGGTTTGAAACTGCCGCATCAGTTGTAAGGTTTGAATGATATTGCGCGGGGCTTGGGGTCCCGGCGGAAAAGTGTGTGCGACCATCAGGCTTCCTTCTCTAATTGACACATTGACATTTTTATTACAACCTGTCGTATAATGACCATCATATCGTTGTTATAGAGACTGTCAACAAGGAAATTTAGTGCCCGTTATATACTGGACAGGATGTCTATAAATGGTAACTGAATCGATTCGTAAGGAAGATCGCCGTAAAGAACGTACGCGCCAGCTTTTGCGGGATGCGCTGCTCGAACTGATTCCTGAAAAGGGTTATGAGGCCATCACGCTCCAAGACATCACCGACCGCGCCAATGTGGCTCGTCCGACCTTTTACCTGCACTTTAAAGATAAACAGGATTTGTTGTTCTCTAGCTTGCGTGAGATTTACGATGATCTGGCACAGCGCCAGCATGTGACCTGCGAACCGCTTGAACTGCTGGCCGGTTATCCAAAAGAGGAGGAGGACTCGGATTTCCAACATGTGGCCGACAATGTGGATTTCTATCAGACCATGCTCACCGATAAAGGCTCCATCGCTTTTGTGCTGATGGTGCTGGAATATCTGAGCAACCTTATCGAAAATGAAATGGTGCGCAAACTCACCGAAGACGGGCAGAAGGCGCGTATTCCCCCGGATTTTGTCAGCAGTTTTATTGCCGGTGCCGAAATCGGCGTGGTCAACTGGTGGCTGAAACATAACCAGATGCGCTACTCCCCCCAACAAATTTCGCGCATGATGAATCATCTCAGCGTGCTGGGCATGGGCTGGGCGCTCAAAATGGACATTCAACCACCGGAAGTCGAACCGGACTTTTCAGACTACGATCACGGTTAACTACGGGGTTTTCTTGCCCCATTCCTCGTTAAGGTCGCTCAACAGGCGTGTGATGTTGGTCTTGAGGTCGTCACGCAGCTTTGCGCCACCCGCAACCGTGTTGGCATATTGAATGTAGCGCAGGTGACGGATATCGAAGGGCACTTTTTCCGGCGCGGTAGCCTGTGTGATTAAGATCGCTGGCTTGTTGAGTGTATGAGCGATGCCGAGTTCGTAGAAGACATTGTCGTTCCCACCCGTAATTTCGGCGATCACAAACTGGCAGTTGTTCAGGGCCGACCAAACTTCTTCAATGATCGAACCGTTGACCGAACTAAACTCATCTCCGCGTGTGATGCTCAAACCAAGGTCTTTGACCAGCGGACGAATGACATCGGCATAGATGCCGGTGAAGGCTTCGGCGAACGGCATAATCATGAAGATGTCGCCTTTGAACTGGCTGCTCTTGGAGGGTTTTCCAAACACCAGTTCACCCGGTTGGAGCTTGAGCGCCTCGTTGTATTTGAGGGTTTGTTCGACCAGTTCTTGATCGCGTTTTTCTTGGGCTTCCTGCACCTTGGCGGCTGTTTTCTCGGCCACCAGTTCGGCTAATTCATCGATATTCAGTGCATCCGTCGGGAAAAGATTATCACGCCGTTTGCGGGTCAAATCGGGAGCAACTGAAGAAAGAGTTCCAGTGGCTTGCGAGGTAATTTCGCCTAATTGAATAGATGCTTGTCCGACAATACCGCCTGACCATCGTGTAAGAATTTCGGTTAGTTTCGTCGAGAAATCCGCGATGTCGCTGTAAGTGATGGCTGCACCCCGCTGCTGTAGATTTTTCCAGAAGGCCTGCTGGCTGCTGCGTTCCGCATCCGACTGGTCGAGCGCCCACATCCGCAGGTAATTATCAATATCGCTGTTGGTTTCCGGCATTAAAATCGCGGTTGGCTTCACAGCTTCCAGTGCCAGATCACACTCGATTTCAGTCAGCGATTTACTGCCGATGTTATCCGGTGTCCATCCATGTAAGTAGGTGATGAGCGCAATGAAAGCATCGGCTGAGGCAATTTTGCGCCGTACCACATCCATCATGTCCGGGCGCTGACGTTCTTCATCGGTCAGCCATGTTACGGTCATGCCTTTTTCGGTAATTTGCTGGAGCAGAACCGCGCGGACGTTGGCGAGTTCAGGGCTGGTATCGCTGACATAGATCGTGAAAGCCATAGATCATTACTCGTTTCCACAGAAAGTCAAAAGCACACCTCCGCATTATACAGGCTTTATTCAGCCATCGTGCCCCCACGAAATGCGGGACATCACTGAATAGCAAACTGTCTATCATCTAAGTGAAGTATCAATCCCGGGGAAAGCTAAATCAAATATAATGACCTTTGAAAAGTGCAGGCGCAAACACCTTAAACAGGGTCGCCCAATCTGCCCGAGGCAAGCTTTCCGTCACTCTACATCACCATTATCTTTTGGTGGTTTGATCGGATTTTAAAATGACATCCAATCTATCTCTTGAAACATTGCAAGCCGTTTGCACCGAGCACGGGCTGGGCAAAATCGAGAGTTTGGTGCAGCCCGCACAAGGGAACATCAACAGCTGCTTGCTGGTCAACGATGCTTATGTTCTGCGCTTTGACGTACTGGATTGGGGCGGAGCCAATCGCTATATAGGCGAAAAATGGGCGTATGAAATACTTAGCCAGAGTAATGTGCCTGTCTCAAAGGTGCTTGCACTCGACACCAGCAAACGTCTCGTGCACTACGATTATCTGATCCTAACGAAAATGCCGGGGCAAACCATCAGCACTAGCGCTGCCAACCTGCCACTTGCTACTCGCTACGCTATTGGTTATAGCGCGGGACAGCATCTAGCAACCATCCACAGCCATATCTTTGATCAGTTCGGGCTGCTCTACAATATCTTGGCGGGAAAACCGCAACCGGATTGGCCGGCTTATGTCCGTGACTTTTTTCGATATTATCTGGGGCAAGTTCAGGCGCTTGGTATATTGTCTGCCGGGGTGCTGGGCCGGATCGATACACTTCTAATACGCATGCAGCCCTTATTGGCCGCAGTGCGGCAGGGCGTTTTTATTCATGGCGATTATCACTTTCTCAACCTATTGCAGCAGGATGGGAGACTAAGTGCCGTGCTGGACTTTGATTGGGCATCGTCCGGTGATCCATCATGGGACTTCCGCATCGATGATTCGATTGAATCCGAAGTTCCCGGCACTCGGGAGGCTTTCTATGCAGGCTACATCAGTCGCCGTGCATTGCCCGACGGGCATTGGGAACGCGTGTCGTTATACCGTATTGGCTTATATCTTGATTTGCTGGAGGGCGCGGCTCAAGACGAAAAAGAGGTTGCGATGCTTATCCCTTTGCTCCTGCATGAGATAGACTGGTTGGAAGAGCGCCTATAATTCCATTGGGATGATCTGCTGGTACATAAGTTGGTTGAGAAACTTCACAAACATAGCAGTTTTCGGCGGTCTGAGGTGAGCCTTATTTTCGCGCGATCACCGAATAATTGGCGCGGTTTTGCAAGTTAGGGTCAGCTTCGACACGCAAGCCAGAAAAGCCAGCCTGAGTGAGCAGCGCTTGAATTTCTAACGAGGAATAGGGTCTAAAATCTGCGGTCGGGGCAGGAACATTGTCCCATCGTTCGCTCGGCAGAAAAGTGATGACCAACAGCCCACCGGATTTGGTAACGCGCCGGAGTTCTTTAAAAGCTACCAGCGGATCAAGCCAGAAGTAGATGCTGTTGATGCTGAAGACTTTGCCGAAGCTGTTATCGGCAAAGGGTAGCTGTATCACATCGCCGTAGCGCACATCGACCCGTCCTGCTTTCACGTCTTGGGCGTTGCGACGCTTGGCTGCGCTGACCATCGTCTTTGAGAAGTCCACGCCCGCGATCACGCCCGTTGTTAAGTTTCGGCTGATTTCTTGGATAGCGAAGCCGGGGCCAAAGCCGATTTCCAGCAGCTTATCGGTGGGCTGAACATCGAGCGCACGAACCGTCCATAGATTTTCGGAGCGGTGCTGGTCGGCCATTTTGTTCCCGACCCAACGCCCGACCCATCCGGACGGACGGCGATATTGGGCGTTCAGATTGAGCAGTTTTTGAAGCATGACAAAGCCTTATACAACAGAACAGATGTGCATATATTAGACCACGTATTTGGGTTTTCTCCAAGTCGATTTACGGCTAAGTTCCCCCAAGTTCTGTATAATTGCGGCCTGTTTATTACTCAAATCACCAGTAGGTCAACCATGCCCGAAGTCAGCATCGCCTTCCAAACGGATAAGACGCCTGTGCAGTACATCGCCCTCGCCAAGCTGGTTGACCAGTACGACTTTGATGCGGTGAGCGTTTACTGTGACGCGCCCTTTCATCCCAGCTACGGGCCGCTGCTGTTGATGGCTCCGCACATCCGGAAAGCACGCTTAGGGCCAGCGGCGGTCTCGCCCTCGCGGATGCAGCCGGTTGACATCGCAGCCGATACGGCGCTTCTCGCCAGCGCGGCATCCGGTGGGGCGTACTTGGGTCTGGCACGGGGTGCATGGTTAGAAGATCACGGCGTGACGGAAGTCGAGCGTCCGATACAGGCCATCCGCGAGACGATTATGATCGTGAAAAAGCTGCTTTCAGGTGAGGCTGGTGGCTTCGAAGGCGACCTGTATCAGATCGCTCCCCATATCCGCGCGCCTTATCCGCTGCCCGAGAAACACGTTCCGATTATGATTGGCTCTTGGGGGAAGAAGCTGTGTGCACTGGCCGGCGAACTGGCTGATGAGGTCAAAGTGGGCGGTTCGGCCAATCCTGATGTGGTGGCGGTGATGAAAGGCTACATCGCGGAGGGCGAGAAGATCGCCGGACGGCAAGCTGGTTCGGTGAGCGTGGTGCTGGGCGCGGTGACGGTCGGGGATGAAGACCGGGCAGCCGCGCGGCAAGCAGCACGTGAAGCGGCGGTTTTGTACCTGCCGGTGGTGGCGTCACTTGACCCGACGGTGCAGGTTGATCCCGAACTGGTGGAACGGCTGCGCGGTCATGCTGATCGCGGTGAGGCCAAAGCAGGCGCCAAGCTGATTTCAGATGACTTGCTGGATCGATTCGCGTTCTCCGGAAACGCAGCCGATTTAATCGCACAGGCGGAACGGTGTTTCGCGGCAGGAGCGGGCCGTGTCGAGTTCGGGACGCCACACGGACTGATACCAGAAAAGGGTATCCGCATCATTGGAGAGCAGGTTCTTCCTGCCCTCAAAGCACTTTAACGCCAAACAAGAGGTACCATATTCAGTCTCATAATTGATCTTACGTCAGCGAAGATAACAACCCAATTGGGACAGTCGTCCTTAATACGAACCTTCCACGCTTCACATTCATGCCCCTTTTTGTTAACGGATGACTGCTCTACCTGTATGTTTTCTAGCGCCCAAGGCAATGCTTTAAGCTATTTTGATAGGCAATTCGGTTACAATGTAATAGTAACCAAAAATACGTAATCCTTTTTGCTATCTCGGTAGGCTTCACAACTCATATCATCTCGTTTGTGCTTGTGTATTGCAAAACGAACTTTGTGTCATTGAGCATTCATATGAAACCTCTCGTATCTGTAGCACCCACTGAAGAGTATGTCTGGATTTCGAAAGCCATCGACCTTGATGTTTTTAGGACTCATTCGCACCCGATCATGCATCGCTTAGGGCAGGAATGGGGAGTTCAAGTCACCATTGCAGGCTCACCGGGGTTGAGCATCGAAGATGAACCTTATATCAAGGCGATCTACGATGCGATTGAACGGCGGGCGGCGGGAATCATGGTTCATGGATGGGGTTCGGCCGCCGAGGTTGATGCCATAAACGCCGCTATCGAGCATGGAATCCCTGTCATCACTGTTGACAGCGATGTTCCGAACAGCAAGCGCCTCGCCCATGTGGGAACGGATTGGTTCCGAATGGGCGGGGCGATGGCCGATCAGATTGCTGGATTAATTGGAAACAAAGGCAAAGTTTTAGTTATCGGAAATGTCTCACTGACGAATCTGAATGCCGGCTATCGCGGTATTTACGAAAGGATGAAGGCTTATCCCGACATTGAGGTGTTTGGCCCAGAAGACGATTCACGAGTCGATATAACCCGGGAAATAACCACCCGATGGCTCAAAACACATCCTGATATAACCGGGATCGTCGGACTGGGGTCTCTTACGGGGCCGGCAATTGCAAACGTCCTAGAAGAAATGGGGCTGGCCGGACAAGTCAAAGTCGTTTGCGTTGACGCTGAAGCTGCCCACATTGACGATATCAATAAAGGCACAATCCAAGTCGCTTTTTCACAGCGAAGAGAATTCTTCACCTATCAAGCATTCCAGATGTTGTATGCCTACAATCACGGCTCGGCCGTAACAGGTTATCAACCGGGTTCCTCGAACATATCCGGGAGCATTGATACGGGTTTCACGATCGTTACCAAATGGAATGCCGATTCGTTTAAAGACGAGTTCAGTCTTGAAGAGACCATCGACCATATCAGACTGAGCCGACGACTTTCACTGATGTCGACGGCCGTTGAATCCAGCGGGCAAATCATATTGGTTGTTGATTCGGAAGACGAAATTGTGTACGCCAATCCAACGGCTGTTCGAACCAGCGGCTTGCCAGAAAAACAGATCATGGGTTTATCCCTCACACAATTCTTCGATCTGACTGAAGATAATCTTGCCTCGATTAATCAATGCAGAGCGGCTGGAATAGCAGTGTCGTTTGAGACATACACCCATCAAGCCGACGATCAGCGTATACCGATTCAGTTCAGCGTATCGCCATTAAAAGACGATTCAATCCGTAACGGACTCGTTATCACGGCCACTGACATTACAGAACGCCAGCGGGCAACCGATTCGCTGCGTGAACAGCAGCAGTTTCTCCAATTTGTGCTGGACAACATTCCCGCTCGTGTCTTCTGGAAAGATACCGGGAGTAAGTTTCTGGGCTGTAACCGGTTGTTCGCTCAAGACATGGGCTTAAATAGCCCCGATGAAATTATCGGTAAGGGGGAATGGTTCGCGAAATCCACTTATGTCGATTTGTACCATAAAGACGACCGCGAAGTAATGGAAAGTGGATTGCCCCTCCTCAACTATGAAGAACCCTTTATGTCAGCTGATGGGCAGCATGGTTGGTTACAAACCAGTAAAGTGCCGTTGAAAGACAGCACAGGAAAACTGATCGGCATTCTAGGGATATTCAGCCATATTACTGAACGCAAGGCGATGGAACAGGCGCTCCGTTTGACCCAATTTTCGATTGACCGCGCTTCGATTGGGATCACGCGTATTGGAAAGCAAGCGGAGATCCTTGATGCAAATCCCTACTTTTGTGACCTGCTGGGTTATACCAAGGAAGAACTTACCAAGCTGCATATCTATGAGATTGACCCTGACTATCCTTTTGAACGGTGGAAAGCGAACCGTGTGGGGGTTGAGCAACAAAGAACCCATATCTTCGAAACACGACATCGGCGTAAGGATGGGCGTATCCTTCCCGTCGAAATCACATCAACCTATCTAACGTTTCAGGGTGATGATTTTGTCGTCAGCTTTGTACGGGATATCAGCGAACAAAAGAAAACCCTTGAAGCGCTGCGGATGATGAGTTTCGCCGTCGAAAACGCTTCGGACGCTGTGTATTGGATCGGCGAAGATACGCGTTTCATTGAGGTGAATCCGGCTGCTTGCCAAATGCTCGGTTATACTCATGACGAGCTCGTCACCATGTCGGTTAGTGATATTGATCCACTCAAGTCGCTGAATGAGATCAAGGAGATTCTAAGAAATCTCAGTCAGGGCGAGTCACAGCGGTTTGAAACCCAGCACAAAACCAAGGCAGGACACATATTTCCAGTCGAGGTGGTTGCTAACTCGTTTATTTACGACGGCAAAGTATTGAGCTGTGCATTCGTAAGAGATATTAGCGAGCAAAAGCGAACTTTAGAAGCACTTTTGTTTAAGAGTTTTGTCGTCGAAAACTCTCCTGACGCCGTTTATTGGATTGATTCAAATTTGAAATTTACTGACGTCAACGACGCCGCGTGCAAGATGTTGGGATATTCCCGCGATGAACTGCTCACAATGTCGACAAAAGATGTCAATGCGGAAAGATCACTCGATCAGCTTAATGAAATTTGGGATCAAACTCAAAAATACGGATCACTGCGATTTGAAACCCTACATCGAACCAAAAGTGGAAGAATATTCCCTGTAGAAGCGCTGATCAGTCATATTACCTATGAGGGGAAACGTCTCAACTGCGCCTTTGTTCGGGATATTTCCGAGCGCAAACAGATTGAAGATGAGTTGAAGAATCGGGAAACTTTATTAAATGAAGCGCAGCAATTTTCACACGTCGGCAGTTGGGATATGGACATTCCAAGCGGTAAGGTGAGATGGACTGACGAAAGTTTCCGCCTGTTTGGGTTTCAGCCAAACGAAGTTCAACCGACGTTCGAGGTATTTCTCAGCCGCATCCATCCAGATGATCATCACTTGATTATGACACAGCTCCAAGAGATCAGGACGCTAAAGGTTTTCAACCCACTCACTTATCGCGTCCTGCTGCCCGACAACAGCATCCGCTGGATTCAGAATTCAGGAACGGTGATTTTGGATGAACGGGGAAATGCTATGCGACTGGTTGGGATGCAGCAAGATATCACCGAACGCAAGCTGGCAGACGAAGCTTTGAAGCGGAGTGAAAATCGCTTCCGGGTGCTGGTGGAAAACAGCCCTGACTATATCACGTTCCTTGATTCAGAATTCAAGATTCAGTACATCAATCGGGTTGCTCAAGGGAATTCAAACGACTATTTCATCGGGAAAAACATTTTAGACTTTGCGCTGCCTCAATTTGTTGACATGTCGGTGGATCTCTTTGAACGAGTGTTGAAGACCGGCAAACTCGAACAACATGAAATTGCTGGACGCTCAATCCATGGGGATGTAGTTTGGTACTCAAACCGCGTTGTTCCCGTTTATGAAGACGGGCAAGGCGCAAACCTGATGCTGGTTACATCTGACATCACGGATCGAAAACGGGCAGAAAACGAGCTGCACAGTAATGAAGAGCGTTTGCGACAGGTGGTTCGTGTAGGCAACATTGGCATTTTTGATCATGACCACCGTGACGACAGTATCTACTGGTCTCCGGAAATTCGTACGATTTACGGCTGGGGAATGGATGAGGAAGTACCTCTTTCAGCAGTACGGGATGCGGTTTATCCCGCCGACGAAGAAGCGATCACAAAAGCAGTCATAAACGCGTGGGATCCTCTGGGAAACGGCGCTTACGATGTTGAATACCGGATCGTGAGACGTAATGGTCAAGTTATCTGGATTAGCACCCGATCACTTACATTTTTTGAAGGGGAAGGCGAGGCTCGCCATCCTGTGCGAACAATCGGCGCGACCGCTGACATTACCAAACAGAAGGAAATTGAAGCTTCGATACGAGCCAGCGAAAAGAGCGCGCGGGAATTCCAAGAAAAGCTTAAAGCATTACAAGAAATCAGTTTTGAATTGACCAGTGCTGAATCCATTGATGGGTTATGCAGCAAAGCAGTTACATTGGGCTGCAGCATTTTGGGATACGAACGCCTCGAATTAGGGATGTTCAAAGATCAAGAGCGGAAGATTGTCTCGAGCTACGGCATTGACGAAGTCGGCCAACTACGTGTCATCCACCACGGCACGTTAGATCCAAATGATACGGTAGTCGCTGATATACTCACTAGCCCGAACGTTAGCTTCGTAAATGAGGATGCAGACCTTCACGACGACCGCCATAACACAATCGGGCACGGTTGGAATGTGATATGCGGCGTTTGGGGTAAGGATAACAGTATCGGTTGGTTAGCCGCTGATAATCTTATTCATCATGCACCACTTGTTTCCTATCAGGTCGAACTGCTCAAGCTTTATGGCCTGACGATTGGACATCTCATTATACGCAAGCAGGCCGAGCTTGAAATTTATCAACTCAACGAGGCACTCGAGCGGCGTGTGATCGAGCGTACCCGCGAACTTCAAGAAGCGAACGAGGAAATCAAGAATTTTGCGTATATCGTTTCTCACGATTTACGTGCCCCGCTCGTCAATCTCAAAGGGTTTGCCGCAGAATTGCGCTCCAGTTTGACCATTCTGGAGAACGATTGCCATGATCTTCTGCCTTCACTAGAACGCTCGAAACAAGAACGTCTACATCAGACGTTTCAAGAAGATATTCCCGAGGCTCTCCAATACATCGAGTCATCCGTCAGTGGCATGGACAGCTTCACTAAAGCAATTTTGAAGCTTTCCCGTTTGGGCAGGTTACAGCTTGAAATTATCCCTGTCGATACACAGTCCATTGTCAATAAAACCTTGGAAACGCTCGGCTACCAGATCAGCCAGCAAAACATTCAGGTCACTCTTGGGAATTTGCCCAAGATTTACGCTGATGTTGTGGCGATGGAACAAATCTTTGGCAACATTCTTGCGAATGCCGTCGCCTATTTAGAGCCAAACCGTCGCGGTGAAATTGAGGTGAGTGCCGAAGTAAACGCCAACGAAATACTCTTTAGTGTTCGTGATAACGGGCGCGGTATCGCAAAAGAAGATATGGGGAAGGTCTTCGCTCCATTTCGGCGTGCGGGCAAACAGGACGTGCCGGGAGAAGGCATGGGATTGGCCTATGTACAAACCTTAGTACGGCGGCATGGCGGGCGAATCTGGTGTGAATCAACGCCTCATGTCGGGACGACATTCTTCTTCACGATATCGAAGCACCTGCTGAAGGAAGTCAATCCTTAACGTGATGCAGTGTGGTCAATTATGCATTCTAAATGTAATCTTGATCACACAAAAGAAATATTTCCGATTTGATTGAATAATATTTAGTGTAATCTGCAGGACAAGGAAAAATGCCAATTATAAATGAAGTGACTATCTTATTGATCGAAGACAATCCCGGACATGCCAGATTGATCGAAAAGAATCTGCGGCGAGCCAATATTTCGAATCCGATAGTGAAGTTAGAAGACGGACAAGTCGCGCTCGATTATCTATTCAGCGAGACCGGATTCGTCAATACCACACCACGTCCACATCTTTTGGTCATGCTTGATTTGAATTTACCGGTCGTAGATGGTTACCGCGTGCTTGAAGCAATGAAATCGGATGACCGGACAAAACAGATCCCCATAATTGTGCTGACGACGACCGACGATGCTCAAGAAATCAATCGCTGTTATGAGTTAGGCTGCAATATTTATATTACTAAGCCGGTTCAATACGAACAATTCGCCGATGCGATCGCCAAACTCGGGTTGTTTCTTTCTGTTGTTATGTTACCGGATGGAGAGTAAACGGATATGTCCGACAAAGTTCACATCTTATATATGGAAGATAATGAAGGCATCGCCCGTTTGCTGCAAAAACGTTTGGAGCGCGTTGGATTCACGATTGATCTCGCGCCGGATGGTGAAGCTGGATTGGAAATGAGTGCCCAACAGTCCTACGACATGATCATTGTCGATTACAACATGCCCGGTCTGAACGGCCTACAAGTGATTCAGCGCCTCTCCGAACGGACGCCTATGCCGCCAACCATTATGCTGACCGGCACGGGGAATGAGCAAATCGCGGTCGAGGCTCTTAAGTATGGTGCCTATGACTATGTGGTTAAAGATATTGATGCTGTTTACCTTGATCTGTTGCCGACCGTTGTTGAGCAGGGATTACAAACCAACCGCTTGCTCAGAGAAAAACGCCTCGCTGAAGAGAAACTGGAACAGAGCGAAAAATACTATCGCACCTTAATCGAGAACAGTCCTGATCTAATCATTTTATTGAACGAATCGGGGACGATTCGCTATGTCAGCCCGGCTTTTCAAGGAATTTTCGGTTTTAGTGAGCAGACCGTCATTGGCAACAACGCGTTGACGCTCATTAAAAATAACTTACCTTTTTTCGTCGAAGAGAACAACCCTTCTCACTTGCGGGACTACTACCAATCACTTTTCGACAATGCCAACGAGCCAATCGAAACCGAATTCCGCATTCTTGATGCAAATGGAAATCCCCGATGGTTGGAAGTTCGAGGACGAAATTTGCTTCATGAGCCTTGGATTCAGTCGGTGGTCTTTAACATTCGTGACATCACCGAGCGTAAACAGGCGGAAGAAGCGCTGCGCGAGAGTGAAGAACGTTTTCGGATGCTGTTTGAACTCGCTCCTGATCCATATTTTATCAACGATTTGGAGGGGAATTTACTCGATTGTAATCAAGCCGTTGAGCCGCTTCTGGGGTTGAGAAAGACTCAACTGGTCGGCAAGAATTTCATGGAAATGCAGATATTTGATCCAGATGAGTTGGGAAAAGTCGCCAGCATATTGGTTAATTTGTCGACCGGAACACCTACAAGACCCCCCGAGTTGATCGTCAATAGAGCAGACGGGCAGAAGTCGGTCATCGATTTACGAATGATACCCATCCAGACGAAAGGGCAAACGCAAATTCTGGGCATCGGGCATGATATTACATGGCGTAAACAGGCTGAAGTGCGGATGAAAACCTATATCAATCAGTTAGAGAATTTACGCCAGATTGATGATGAGCTAACCCGCAAACTCGATACTCAATACGTTCAGACAATGGCTTTAACCAGCATGATGAACTTAAGTGGCGCACATGCTGGAAGCATCGCTCTAATGGATGAACGAGGCCTGAGTAATCTTTATAGTCAAGGGTATTCTAAAGTTCTAGATGAAAAAGTTTATTTGGAAAAACAACCGATCATCGTTCGAGCGGTACAAGAGCAAAAAGCGGAATGGATAGAAAATGTCTCAAATCATTCTGATGATCCTTCGCTCCTCGAAAACGCTTATTCACAGATGATTTTTCCTCTTGTGTCCCAGCACCGCTTAGTGGGCATCATCAACTTGGAGACAATCGACGCAGGACGATTTACGGCGGAGTTATTCGATTTCTTAAAACTGATAGCTGCCCGCATAGCCGTCGCTATTGATAATGCTTATCTCTACGAAAGCCAGCAACAGCAACTGATTGAGCTTCAAAATCTCTATGAGAAAATTAGTCGTTTGGAACAGCTTAAGACAGATATGATTCGCCTTGCAGCGCATGATCTACGTAATCCGTTGACCAGCATTCTGGCTAAAACCTATATGCTGCGGAAGACAATCGGCGAGAGTGTTCCTGAAAACCACCAGAGATACCTCGAAGGTATTAACGATGCGGTCGGCCAGATACAATCCATGATTACCGATTTTCTCTCGGTAGAGCGTATTGAAGAGATCACACAGGGTGTACTCAGCGCTCAAGAGATTGACTTACAAAACCTTGTTCAAAGCGTGCTCAATGGATTCCGCGTCCAATTTGATGAAAAATTGCAAACCTGTCATCTTTCAGATTTTGATGCCCCGATTATGGTGAAAGGAATCAAAGCGGAACTTCAGCAGGCAATCATCAATATTGTCGGAAACGCAGTGAAATATACTCCGGATCATGGCAATATCGACATCTCTCTGCAGAAACAGAATGGAAATGTTCGCTTTGAGGTCAAGGATACAGGCTTTGGTATCCCCCGTGAACAACAGGAACGGATATTCCAACCATTCTTTCGCGCTCATAGCGATGAAACAAAGTCAATAGAAGGTACCGGTCTCGGTTTATATTTAGTGAAAAGAATCGTCGAGCGTAACGGCGGGCAGATTTTGTTTAGCAGCGAATATGGGGTAGGCAGCACATTCGGCTTTGAGCTGCCGCTTTCCGCTGGATAAATCGGTGACTTGCAGTACATGCTCTGAGCCAAAATTGTGGTTTGGTGCGTCATCTCTAGTCTGGTCTGAAATGAAAACACCCTCTTCCAATATTGGGCAGGGGTGTTTTCATATGTTGATCTATCGAACGCGTCGCTCTTAGACTTCCGAATTGGTCTTGATGAAATCGACTAACTCATCAATTTGGGTGAAAGCCAATCCGGTCACGGTATCGGCTGCACCATAATAAATGGCGATGCGGCCCGTGTCGGGATCGTGCAATGACGCGCAGGGGAAGACCACATTCGGCACATCGCCCACGCATTCATACAACATCTGCGGCGACATCAGGTAGGGAGCCGCGCGGTAGATGACCTTCCACGGCTGATCGAGGTCGAGCAGCGCCGCGCCCATGCTGTAGACAAAGCCGTTGCAAGACGTCAGCACGCCGTGATAGATCAGCAGCCAACCTTCGCTGGTTTCAATCGGAATCGGCCCCGCGCCGATTTTGGTGCTTTCCCAACGCCAGCCCTTAGGCTTCATCACAAAGCGGTGATTGCCCCAATAAATCATATCAGGACTTTCACTGTAGAAAATATCACCGAAGGGCGTATGCCCCGTGTCGCTGGGGCGGCTGAACATGGCGTACTTGCCATTGATCTTACGCGGGAACAGCACACCATTGCGGTTGTGAGGCAGGAACGCATTCTCTAAAAAGTGGAAATCCTGAAAATCATAGGTATAACCGATGCCGATGGTTGGCCCGTGATAGCCGTTACACCACGTTACATAGTAGCGATCTTCCAACCAGACCACACGCGGATCGTAGCGGTGAGAAAACTCGCTCAATTCGGGGTCTTTGAACTTCCACTCAATCGGATTGGGTTCGATGTTCCAGTTGAAGCCATCCTCGCTGCGTCCGGCATGTAATGTCATGATACGCCGCGTATCATCCACGCGGAAAACACCCGCGAACTTTCCTTGATAGGGCACAGCCGCGCTATTGAAGATGCTGTTGGCGGTGGGTGTAGCATTCCGTTGAATGACGGGGTTGGCGTCGTAACGCCAGAGGACGGCACTGGAACCGGCAGGACGGTCTTGCCAAGGGATATTCGGTAGCGAATTACCGACCATGCTGACAGCAGGTTTCTTTTCCTGTAGCTGAACCATAGGAATACTCCTCATCTTTGTATGGTTTCGACAATGCCCCGGAAAAGGATATGCCTGCCAATTGCTTGACAAATTTTCAACTCTACTATAGCATCGAAACAGATCGCGTACAAGTTCGATAATGTTCGAACAAAACGCGAACAAAATTATTTTTGAGAATAAGCTTGATGAACAAAAAACCCACGCTGCGAGCCATCGCAGACCACGCAGATGTCGCGCTGAGTACCGTTTCACAGGTGCTCAACAATAAACCGAATGTTTCCCCTGAAATGCGGCATCGGGTTTTAGCGGCGGCTGCCGACCTCGGCTACCGGTCCAAAGTTTCATCACAATCGCCTCTTTCCGTCGACATCAAAACCATCGGTTTTCTCACCAAACGACGCAACGGTGATGCCCTCAACATCAACCCGTTCTACTCGCCCATTATTGCCGGGGCCGAGTCTGAATGCCGTCGTCACAATATTGGTTTGATGTACGCGAACATCGAAGTGGACGAGCATAACCACGCCATTAGCCTCCCGTCTATGCTTTTAGAGGAGCGGCTGGACGGCGTGATTGTGTTGGGAGCCTTTCTGGAAGAAACGCTTGGGCACATCAGCAACCGTGCCAACCAGATCGTGCTCGTGGACGCCTATACCAGTGATGGGGATGAGTTTGATCGCGTGCTTGTCGATAATGTCAGCGGAGCCTTCAAAGCGGTGAAGCATCTCATCGCGGCTGGGCATCGCAATATTGGCCTTATCGGAAGTGAACCGGATTCGTATCCAAGTATTTTGGAACGACGTCAGGGATACTTGGCTGCCCTAGCCCAGTACAACCTCAAACCATTCATCGAAGACAGCGTGCTTGACCGCCCTGAAGCATACGAAGCAACAAAACGTCTATTGGCCCGTGCCCCGGAAATCACGGCTATCTTTGCCTGCAATGACAATGTTGCGATCGGTGTGGTCAATGCGCTGCAAGACATCGGACTTCGTGTACCAGATCAGGTCTCCGTGATCGGCTTTGACAATATTGATCTGGCGCGAGAAGTGAAACCGGCTTTGACAACGATGCATGTTGACAAGGTCTTGATGGGAGTCATCGCGGTGCGGAATCTGATGGACCGTGCGGTTCATCCAGACCGTGCATCGCTGAAGACGTTGGTCAGTACACAGGTGATCGAACGCGAAACGGTGCGCAAGATCACGTAAGTTCATCTGAGAACAGAAAGGAGCAACCCGCAATTCAGGTGAAACAAGACGCTGTAAAAAAATAACCTCTAACATCTTGGGAAATGCTAGAGGTCCAGAGGACCCGCTTCTCTATGACAAAGTGTTACGGGACTCTGGGCGAAATATATCAAAACTAGCTTGCTATTCAAAGAGGAAACATAAAACCATGTTAAAGCATTGGTTGCATAAGAGTGTCTTCGCTGCTGCCTCGTTGGCGCTTGTACTAGCCGCCACCGCCCCCATCGCGGCGCAATCGTTATCCGGCACCATCACCGTCTTGAACCATCGAACTGACCTCGACAAAGACGGCACACTCGCCAAATATTCCGAAGCCTTCAAAGCCAAATATCCCGATGTCACCGTCAACTGGGAAACCATCACCGATTACGCCGGTGAAGTCGCGACCCGTTTAAACACGACCGATTACGGAGATGTTTTGAACATTCCTCCGTCACTTTCGGCGGATAAATTCCCGCAGTTCTTCACCCCGCTCGGCACGGTCGATGAACTTGGCAAGAAGTACAACTTCATTAATGAGGGTGCGTACGATGGTACAGTCTATGGTATCGCTACCACCGGTAACGCCAATGGTCTGCTGTATAACAAGGAAGTTTTCACGGCGGCTGGCATCAAGGATGTGCCCAAGACACCCGAAGAATTCCTTGCGGCTCTAAAGGCGATTAAGGACAACACGAAGGCTATTCCGCTGTACACCAATTACCATGCCGGGTGGCCGCTCACATCATGGAACACAGGTATTGAAGCCTTCAGCGGCGATCCCGATTACGCCAACATCAAGCTGCCCCATCTGGCAACACCATTTGCCCCCGACCAACCGCTGTACCAGTCCTATAAGATGCTTTATGATGCGGTCAAGGCTGGCTACACCGAAAAAGACCCCACCACCACCGACTGGGAAAAGTCCAAGACCATGATCGCCAATGGCGAAATCGGCGTCATGAACCTCGGTTCATGGGCGATTGTCCAGATGCAGCAGGCTGCCGTGGCCGCTGGCAAAGATGCCTCGATCATCGGTTACATGCCCTATCCGACCAGCGTTGATGGCAAGCAGTACGCAGGCGCGGGCGGCGACTATAAGATGGCCGTCAATAAGAACAGCCCGAACCAAGAAATCGCCAAGGCGTTCGTGACATGGTTCATGGACGAATCGAACTTCGCCTTTGACCAAGGTGGTATTCCTCCGATGAAGGAAGCCAAGCTGCCACCGGCCTACGATGCATTCTCTGCGGCAGGTGTCGTCCTCGTTGTTGATACCCCGGCCAAGGCTGGCGAAGAGGGTTGGACAAGCAAGATTGACAAAGAAGCGGCTATCGGTTGGAACGACGGCAGCGGTCTGTGGCAATCAACCATTGTTGATGCCGCACGCGGCCAAATCTCCGATTCCTTCGACGACATTATGAACGCGGCCAACGCCAAATGGGCCGAGGGTCAGAAGTCGCTCGGCGTAACCCCGTAAATCTAATTGATCAAATGCGGTTCTGGGTGTGTCAGATTGATACACCCAACCGCAACCTGAACGGGTCATGTCCACGAAGATTTGTAGCGTTGGGTAGGGTGCCTTACTGTGCCCTGCCTACGAGGAAATAAAAATGGCGAGTGGTTCGTTAACAAAAAGTACAAGCCGTTCGATGTCATCATCGGCTCTGACATACAAGCGGCAAAAAGTCTTGATTTCAATCTTCTTTCTCGTTGTTCCGCTGACTTTACTGGTGGTCTTTACCTATCTACCCGCCATCAATATGTTTTTCTACAGCCTGACCAAATGGGATGGTTTTGGGGCGATTGATAAGTTCGTCGGGCTGCAAAATTATGTCGATATTCTGACCAAGCCCGAATACTTTTCGGTGTTCAGTGTCAGTCTGTTTTATTTTGTAGGGTCAGTCGTTCAAATCGCGTTAGCGCTGTACTTTGCCACGCTTCTCAGCTTCAATGTGCGCTTCAAAAATTTATTTAAGGGTATTTTGTTTTTCCCGAACTTGATTAACGGCGTGGCGATTGCCTTCACGTTCCTCTACTTTTTCCAGCCCGATGGCGGATTGGATACGACCATCAGGGCTTTAGTCGGTAGCAATACACCCATGCCTCTGTGGTTAGGCGAACGCAGCCTAATCAACATCTCGCTCACAGGCGTTTCCATCTGGCGCTACATGGGCTTCAACTTTGTGATGTTCGTCGGTGCCATACAGTCTATTCCCGCTGAAATTTATGAAGCCAGCGAACTGGACGGTGCAGGCCGTTGGCAGCAGTTCCGCTATATTATCCTCCCCGGCATCCGCACCATTCTCACCCTGAACCTTATCCTCTCGGTCAGAGGCGCACTGGCCGTGTTTGAAATCCCCTATATTATGACCGGTGGCATGAACGGCAGTTCAACCTTTGTCATCCAAACAGTCAACACGGCGTTTAAACTCAACAAAGTCGGTCTGGCTTCAGCAATGGCTGTCATTCTCTTGATATTGGTGGTCATCGTCACCATCATCCAGAATGTCGTGCTGAACCAGAAAGAGGACAGCCAAAAATTATGAAACCGAAATCCGAGAGCGACACCGGACAATTAGATGTTCCGTTCCGTAATGCTGGCGCGAGTGTGCTGTCAAAACCACTGCCGCGTTCTGAGAGAAATATGGGAAACATGACTGCCATTAACCGCCGCGATGCACTCTTAGCAGGCATCCTCAAATATGGTTCCTTGATACTCGGCTCGGCGGTCGCGCTACTACCGCTGCTGGTTATTTTTCTCGCATCATTTAAGACCGAACAGGAATTTTACAAAAACCCCGTTTTTTCACTGCCGAGCAATTTCCTCAACTTCCAGAACTTCATCGACGCCTTTGAAGGCGGACAGATGATCCAAGGATTTGGGAATACAGCCATCATTTTGATCTTTTCGTGCACCGGCACCATCATCATTGGCACGATGACGGCCTACGTGTTAAGCCGCTTCAACTTCCGTCTGAACGCTGTGATCACAGGGCTGTTTTTGCTGGCCGCACTCATCCCCGGCGTATCGACCCAAGTGGCTACCTTCCAGATCGTCAGCGCTCTGGGATTGTTCAATAAGATCGGCTCGAACATCATTCTGAACTTGGGGACGGATGTCATTTCGGTCTACATCTTCTTGCAGTTTCTCAACGGCATTCCACGCGAGTTGGACGAAGCCGCGTTGATCGACGGCGCGTCCTTTTTGGACGTTTACTGGCGCGTGATTTTGCCGCTGCTCAAACCGGCCATCGCGACCGTCCTGATCATCAAAGGCGTTGCGATTTACAACGACTTCTATACGCCCTTCCTGTATATGCCCGGCAAAGGATTAGGGACAATTTCGACCTCCCTGTTCCGGTTCATCGGGCCGTACAACGCCCACTGGGAAGTGATTTGCGCCGGTGTCGTCATCACCATTATCCCGACGCTGGTGATCTTCCTATTCCTACAAAAGTACATCTATAACGGCCTAACGCAGGGCGCGGTGAAGTAAATAAACACAGAACCGTATCGATCATTGGAATAAGAGGTTCGACGGGGCAGGAAAGTTCTTGCCTCGTTTGATGATTTAATACATACCAAGTCCAATACACCGGACAGATTGCAGCGTACACCCCAAGCTGATAACATTCACTATAAATATTTGTTATTATAAGTTGGAGAATAGATTATGCGCTTGGGCGCACCCCTCGAAGACACCTCAACGCCTGAAAAGTGGATAGCCTCACTGCGAGAACGGGGCTACCGCGCCGCCTACTGCCCGATTGATGCCAAGTCCGACAGTGCCACCCGCCGCGCTTATGCGGAAGCCGCCAGAGAAGCAGACATCGTTCTGGCTGAAGTCGGTGCATGGAGCAATCCCATCAGTCCGGATGATGCCACGCGCAAGGCCGCCATTGAAAAATGCCAGCAGCAGTTGGCTTTAGCTGAGGACATGGGCGCACGCTGCTGTGTGAATATCGCCGGAGCGCGGGGCGAAAAATGGGACGGACCGTATCCTGAAAATTTCACACCGGATACGTTTGATTTGATCGTGGAAACGGTACGGAACATTATCGACACCGTAGACCCTGTTCGTACCTATTACACCTTGGAACCCATGCCCTGCATTTTCCCCGATTCGCCGGATAGCTATCTCGACCTCATTCATGCCATCGACCGCCCACAGTTCGCCGTCCATCTCGATCCGGTGAATATGATTACGAGCCCACGACGCTACTTTAACAATGCCGCTTTCTTAGACGAGTGCTTCAGCAAATTAGGGTCACATATCAGAAGCATCCACGCCAAAGACATTATCATCCGCAGCCCACTCACCGTGCATCTGGATGAAATGCGCCCCGGCCTCGGCACGTTGGATTATACGACCTTCATGCGCCGTGCCAACCAATTAGACGCCGATATGCCCTTTATGCTGGAACATTTGCCGATGGCCGAGTACATCCCTTCGGCTGAATTTGTACGCCAGACCGCGAAAAGTCTGAATATTAGTTTGTAGATAAGGAACCACCATCTTGAAAACACTTTCTTTAAATGGCGCTTGGAACCTGACCCAAGCGGGCGAGTCCAAGGCTATACCCGCGACCGTTCCTGGCTGCGTCCATACCGATTTGCTCGCCAATAAGCTGCTTGAAAATCCCTTTTACCGCGATAACGAACTGAAACAGATGTGGGTCGGTGAAACCGATTGGCAGTATTCACGCAGTTTCGATGTATCCGCCGATATCTTAGCGCATGATCGTGTGCTGCTGCGTTGTCATGGTTTGGACACTATCGCCACGCTGTACTTGAACGGCTCATTGTTTGGTCACGCCGACAACATGCACCGCACATGGGAATACGACGTCAAAGAACTGCTCAAAGCCGGCGAAAACACACTCGAAGTGCATTTCGCCGCGCCCATGCCCTACGCCCGAAAGATGGACGCCGAGAAGGGTATGATGGCTGGATGGGTCGAGCCGATGCGCATTAACAGCGGGGCTTGGATTCGCAAAGAACCCTGCAACTTCGGCTGGGACTGGGGGCCAAAGATGGTCACCAGCGGCATCTGGCGTGACATCGAACTGGTCGCCTTCGACACCGCGCGGTTCAGTGATGTCTTTATCCAGCAGTTGCACAGTCAAGATCAGGTGACGTTGATGGTCAACCTAACGGCGGAACAGGCCAAGGACGCGCCTCTAACGGCTGCCATTCGCATCACCAAAGATAATCAGGTGGTGGCTGAACAAACAGTGACGTTTGTGGGAAATAAGGCTGAAGCTTCGATCACCATCTCCAATCCGGAATTGTGGTGGGTGAATAACTTTGGCGGACAGCCACTCTATAACGTCGAAGTCACGCTGCATGACGCGAACGGACATGACTTGGATTCGTGGAACAAACGCATTGGTCTGCGAACCTTGACGCTCGAACGCCACCTTGATCAATGGGGGGAATCATTCTACTTCGCCTGCAACGGCGTGCCCTTCTTCGCTAAGGGGGCGGACTGGATTCCCGCTAGTCCCTATCCCGGTGAAGTCGTGGATTACAAACGGCTGATTCAGGCCGCAGCCGATGCCAACATGAACATGCTGCGGGCGTGGGGCGGCGGCATCTACGAAGAAGATGAATTCTTCGATCAGTGTGACGAGCGTGGCGTCGCTATCTGGCAGGACTTCATGTTCGCCTGTGGCACCTATCCCAGCCGCGATGCTGATTTTATGGCGAACGTCAAAGCCGAAGCCATTGATAACATCCGCCGTCTGCGCGACCATGCCTGTATGGCGCTGTGGTGCGGCAACAACGAAATTGAGCAGGGCTTACCTTGGAGTCCCGGTTGGCTGGAATCCATGAGTTGGGACGATTACAGCCTTTTGTTTGACAAATTATTAGGCGATCTCGTTCGTGAACTTGCGCCGCAGACGGCTTACTGGCCCGGAAGCCCCCATACCTCGCTGGGTGATCGCAACGATTTTGGCAGCCCCAAGAGTGGAGACACGCATTTATGGGACGTGTGGCACGGCAAGAAGCCCTTCGAGTGGTATCACACGCGCTTTGACCGTTTCGTCAGTGAATTCGGCTTCCAATCCTTCCCTGAACCGCAAACCGTTTACGAGTTCACCTTGCCCGAAGACCGCAACATCACCAGCTATGTGATGGAACATCACCAACGCAGCGGCATCGGCAACAGCACCATCATTCACTACCTGCTGGATTGGTTCCGCCTGCCCACGTCCTTCGAGGGAACGATCTGGCTCAGCCAGATTTTGCAGGGCATGGCCATGAAGTATGCCGTTGAGCATTGGCGGCGTAACATGCCCCAGTCAATGGGTGCGCTGTACTGGCAGTTAAATGATAGCGCTGCATTACATGGCGAAGCGCTTCTATGCACCGCTGATGGTTTCGGGCGTTCCGAATGCCGAAAATAATACGGTTGATATTCATGTCACCAATGACCGCACCACGGCCCAAACTGCGACTATTGAATACTTCATTACCGATGCACAGGGCAAAGTGTTGGAGCAGGACAGTTTCACGGCGACCATGAACGCCGGAACAACCGGCAGTGTGCGCACCGTCGATGTCGGCCAGTGGATCAAGGATCGCTCAGCGCGGGATGTGCTGTTCTGGGTGCAGTTGCGCTCAGACAGCGAGCCGGCGTCCGAAGATTTGGCGCTGTTCTGCCGTCCCAAACATCTTGAACTTAAACAGCCGACCATCACCACAACCGTGCGCTCGACCGGGGCCGGCGAATATGATGTTGAACTGACGACGGAATTTGCCGCGCTCTACGTCTGGTTGGAGCTTCCCGACGCTAAGTTCTCGGATAATTTTGTTCACCTGCGCCCGAATGCATCCAAAGTCATCCATGTGACGGCGCCGGACATCACAGGGCTGAAGGTGCAGTCCTTATTTGATACATATTCGTAGTCACGATTTTGCCGCCTGCTGCGCGGTATGCGGATAGTTCACATCCGCATACCGCGCATCGGGGCAGGTTATGATCTATAAGTCACTCGCAAAGTCGGTGGATTGATCGGTTGCGCGAGATCGCATTTTTTGTAACCTCAAAGTATTATCTTGCAGAATACGGCTCTTTCGGCACTTTCCATCCTCGATAATCATCAAATCACCCATCTTTCTCCCTCAATTCGGGCATTATATACAGACTTTGTTTTGCTTCTTGCTAAAAATCATGAATAGGGCTATCTTAGTTGTATGTACAGGTATGTACAATAAATATTGAACTAGATTTCTTAATGAACAAAGTTACTGATATTTCACTGGCTGATGATAGTTTTATTTCGCTGCACGTTCAGTTGCACAATCAACTCCGTCAGTTGATTCATTCTGGCCGTTGGCCGAATGCCAGCCGTATCCCCTCTGAAAATGAACTCACCAGTCATCTAAATATCAGCCGCAGCACAGTCCGTTTGGGACTGCAACAAGCCGAGCTTGAAGGGCTTATTGAACGCATTGCCGGACGCGGTACCTTCGTCGCCTACAAACCCAATACCGAACGCAGAAGCCGACTCATCGCCTTCCTCACCGGCGGAATTGACGCCGAAAATCAGCTTGTCATGCTGAACGGTGCAGAGCAGGAAGCGCGTGCCCATGGTTTTCAAATTGTGTTTATTACCGCCAAGGATCTGGAAGAAGAACTGCAAATTCTTGAGCGGGTGATCGAAGATAATATCGCGGGTGTGCTGATGTGGCCTAATGGACTTTCAGCGCGCGCATCCTCTGAGATCGTCCTCCGTTATCGCAATATTCCGGTTCCAATTGTCCTGATGGATCGAAAAATCGGGGGAGTTGAGTGTGACTGCGTTACCAGCGATAACTACGCTGGTGCGTGTGCCCTTATGCGTCACCTAATCGAACTCGGACATAAACACATTATCTTTTTGAGCCATGATATCGTGGAAATTTCCACGGTCATGGAGCGTTACCGCGCCTATTGTGAAGTAATGGAAGATGCCGGATACCCGACTTTCGAACCATGGTTCATTGGTCAACCGGGGGTCGAAATCAGCGCCAGTTACGCGATGCAGTCTTCGCTCAACAAAAACAGCCGCGAAATCCGCCAAATCGTTGATTATTATACAGGGTCCAAACCTCGCCCGACTGCAATTTTTGCCCTCAACGACTGGCTGGCTCTTCTTGCCATCCAAGCGATGAAGCAGCTAGGCTTACGCGTTCCCGATGCCGTCTCAATTACCGGATTTGATGATATTGAATTAGCCGTACATCTTGAAGTTCCGCTGACCACTGCAGCTCAAGATCCGTTCCGGATTGGTAAACGTGCAGCTCAACTTTTATTGGATCGCATCGAGAATAACGTCCAGAGCGCACGCATTGAATACATCCCGACTGAACTTCGGATAAGAAGTTCAACATGCAGTATCTAGTAAATCACCCGAAAGGAGGCAGTGACTATCGAGGATGATTTAACAGCTCTGCTTTTTGTTAATTAATAGTGTTTAGTTAGGAGAAGCTGAATGAAATCGCGTTTTAAGTTCTTAAGTCTCGTCGTAATGCTAGCTTTGCTCGCTGTACCACTGGCGGTACATGTCGTAGCACAATCCTCGGACGTTCCACGCGAAGATACGGTTATTTTCGATATTGATGCGACCTCCATCGCCTCACCAACCAACTTTAACGATTTGGTTCCCGGTACCAACAAGAATCAGGGTGCTCACCAAGCCATGTGGGAACCGCTGTTCATTCTGAACTATATTACCGGCAAGATTGATCCGTATCTGGGCGAGACCTTCACCCCGAACGACAAGCAGGATGTCTGGACGTTGAAGCTGCATGAAGGCATCACTTGGTCAGACGGTGTGCCCTTTACCGCTGATGATGTCGTTTTCACCATCCAAATGCTGCTCGATGACAAGACCAAGACTCTGAGTGACGCAGCCAACATGCAGCAGTGGGTCAAGTCTGTCACCAAGGTTGATGACCTGACGGTCCAGTTTGATCTGAACAATCCCAATCCTCGCTTCCAATTGGACTACTTCTCGGTCCGTATTTGGGGCAGCGTCACCATCAAGCCGAAGCATGTCTGGGAAGGCCAGGATCCGACGACCTTCACCTTCTATGATCCTGCTAAGGGTTGGCCGATCGGTACTGGCCCGTATAAGCTGACCAGCGCATCACCTGAACAATTTGTTTGGGATCGTGATGACAATTGGTGGGGTGCTAAGACTGGCTTCCATGCCCTCCCAGAACCCAAGCGTTTGATCTGGATTGTGGCTGGTTCCGAGACCAACAAGGCCCTCTTGATGTCCCAGAATCAATTGGACAGCTCGATGAACATCTCCCTTGGTACCCTCCAAGCCATTCAGGCCAAGAATCCGAAAGCTGTAGCTTGGGTGAAAGATGCACCCTATTCATTCGCTGATCCCTGCCCGCGTGAATTGGAATTCAACACTGAAGACCCGGTATGGGGCGACAAGAACCTGCGTAAGGCCGTCAGCCTGATTATCGACCGCAATCAGAACATTGCCATCGCTTATCAGGGTACGACCACTCCGTCGACCACCATGTTCGTGTCCTATGCGGGTATGAACCCCTTCATCGACGCCATCACCAAGGCTGGTCTTGCGAATGACGTTGTCGCTCATGTTGAAGACGGTCAGAAGTTGATCGAAGCCGCCGGTTACGCCAAGAACGGCAGCGGCATCTACGAAAAAGATGGCAAGACGCTTGACCTGAACATCATTGTTGTGAACGACACCCAAGAATATGTCCTCAGCAACAACGAAGTGGTTGAACAACTAATCGCCGCTGGTATCAATGCCAGCAGCCAACCGGTGAACGGCGCGACTTCACAGAACGCGGCTCAGACCGGCAACTTCCAAGCCCGTTGGGCATGGGACACCTGCGGTTCCGTCAGCGAACCTTGGGCATCCATGAACCGCTTGAATGTCAGCCGTTACAAGCCGCTGGGCGAAATCGCCACCGATAACCCCGGCCGTTGGAACACCGATGGCGCGAAGGCCTACAGCAAGATCGTCGATGAAATCGGTTCACTGCCCTTGGGTGATCCTTCCATCCCCGGTAAGGTCGCTGAGGCCTACAAGTACATCGCCGATGAAATGCCAATTGTCCCGTTGGTTCAGGCTGAGAAGATCGTTCCGTTCGACACCACTTATTGGACGAACTGGCCGACCTCTGACAATGCCTATATCGTCCCGACGACTTGGTGGCAGAACACCTTCATCATCCTCTTGAATTTGAAGAAGGCTGGCAGCTAGGTTGTAGATCGTTCCAAAGTTACGAATGGGGTGGGGGTAATACCTCACCCCATATTTATCGAAGGTCAGTGGGTTTTAGCGAGGCACGGATGCGTGGCATAACTTTAAACTATTTCTTACGAAGACTTGCAATATTTTTTTTGACCATTTGGATCGCGGCGACAGTGATCTGGCTCATTCCCCACCTTGCGCCTGGTGATCCGATTTCCGCTATGGTTGCCCGCATGGCGAGCCGGAGCGGCTATGTTGAAAATTCAGCCGCAATTATCGAAGGTTGGAAGGCACGCTTCGGTCTGAATGACCCGCTGCCGGTACAGTATGTACGTTATCTCGGCAATGTGATCCGCTTTGATTTCGGCTATTCGATGGCCTTCTTCCCGACCCCCGTTAGCGAACTCATTAACCAAGCGCTGCCGTGGACGATTGGCCTCCTGCTGATTGCCGTCACCATCACGTTTGTCTTAGGGAATTTTCTGGGCGCGATTATGGTCTGGCGGCGCACACCACGCCTGATTAAGTATATTATCCCGGTCGGTATGATGTTCACCTCGCTGCCTTCGATTCTAGCGGCGTTGTTTTTAGCGTATGTATTTTCCTTCCTGCTCAACTGGTTCCCGTTGATCGGCTCTTATGACATGGGCATGAAACCAACTTTGAGCCTCGCCTTCATTGGCAGTGTCATCCAGCATGGCGTTTTGCCGGCCCTTTCAATTGTGGTCGTGAGCTTTGGCTATTGGACACTCGGCATGCGCGGCATGATGATTACGGTCGAGGGCGAAGACTATATGAGTCTGGCCCGCGCTAAAGGTCTTGGCCCCTTCTATATGCTGTACCGTTACATGGTGCGGAATGCCATTTTGCCGCAGATTACAGCCTTTGCTATCACCATCGGCACATTAGTCAGCGGTCAAATTCTGGTCGAATACGCCTTCTCCTATCAAGGGATGGGAACGGTCATTTATAACGCCATCCTGAATCAAGACTTTCCGGTGATTGAAGGTACGTCGTTCATCCTCATTTTTGTGACGGCCTTGGCGGTGTTGATTATCGACTTGGTTTACCCATTGATTGATCCACGTATTTCTTACGGAGCAAAATAAATTATGGCTACTCTGGAGACAAGCAGCCCATCTGGAACGGCTGTACGCACGCAGAAACAGATGGGCCGGTTCAATCGTTGGGACACACCTTGGCTCAATACGAAATTGATAGCGGGCGTGACGGTTATCGCTCTGGTGCTATTATTCGGCATTTTGGGTCGCTTATTCTGGGATACCCGCTTGGCACTCACCGGTAAATCACCGCTGAACCTGCCGCCAGTCGGAGTCACGAGCACCTTAGGTGGAACGCTTACCGGCACATGGGCTCATCCGCTGGGTACGGAAAGCAGCGGGCGTGACATGCTGGCGCTGATGATCGTCGGCGCACCCAATTCCTTCCTCATCGGCATCATCGCCTCCACCGTCGGTATGGGTGTCGGTATTCTGCTGGGCTTCTCCGCGGGCTTTATCGGCGGGCGTGTAGATGATGTGATCCGCATCATTTCAGATGTGGCCATCACCATACCCTCGCTGCTGGTACTGATCGTCATTCAATCGCTGCTCCGGCAGGTTGAGATTACGACCATAGCCCTCCTCATTTCAGTCTTCGCATGGCCGACGCCCACCCGTCTGATTCGCGCTCAAGTATTGTCCATGCGTGAGAGCGGCTACGTGCAGATGGCGAAGCTCTCCGGTGCTTCCACCTTCTCGATCATGTTCCGTGAAATTCTGCCCAATCTGATCCCTTACTTGTTCGCCAGCTTTATCGGCAACGCGACAGGGGCTATCTTGGCGGCGGTCGGTTTGGAAACACTCGGTCTTGGCCCGCAGCGTATCCCTACGCTCGGCGGAACCATCTACTTCGCCATTCAAGGTGCTGCGTTGCTGCGTAATATGTGGTGGTGGTGGGGATTGCCAACCCTGATATTGGCAATCATGTTTGTCGGTCTGCTGTTGATTAATCTCGGCTTCGACGAAATCGCCAATCCACGTCTACGCCAGTCATCGCAGTAGGGAAAGATATAATGAGCCAAAATAACGGTCAAAAGAAACCTGTATTGGAAGTTCACGGCTTGAAAGTCTACTACGAGACGCCCAAGGGTGATGTTCTCGCGGTAGACGGTATTGATTTCGATCTTTATTCGGGCGAAACGTTGGGTCTTGTCGGTGAATCCGGTTGTGGAAAATCGACTGCGGCAATGGGCGTCCTGCAGCTCACCGTGCCCCCCGGACGTATTGCAGGCGGGCAAGTTCTGCTCAATGGCCAAAGCCTGCTCGGTCTGTCAGAAGAAAAACTGCGCCAGTATCGCTGGGTGAAGTTAGCACTCATTCCTCAGGGCGCGATGAACTCCCTCAACCCCACCATGCGGGTGAGCGAACAAATCAAAGATGTCATCATCGCGCACGAAGGGAAGAAAGCCAACGCGAATATTAAAGCCCGCATTCTGGAACTGCTGTCAACCGTCGGCCTGCCGGGACGTGTCTATGAGTTGTATCCACACGAACTCAGCGGCGGTATGAAGCAGCGCGTCTGTATCGCAATGGCTATTGCCCTCAACCCGACGGTCATCATCGCTGATGAATCGACAAGCGCCCTAGACGTGGTAGTACAGCGCGTTGTCGCCCAGACCATGCTCAAGGTGAAACAAGCACTGGGCGTGTCCATGATCATGATTGGCCACGACATGGGCTTGATGGCACAGATGGTGGATCGTATCGCCGTCATGTACGCCGGCAAGATTGTGGAAATCGCCACCGTCAGGGACATGTTCTCCGCACCGAAACATCCATACTCACAGTTATTGATCGACTCGGTGCCTTCGCTCAAAGAGCGCAAGCCGCTCAAAATTACAGAAGGCATCACCCACGATCCGCGCAACCCTCCGCCCGGTTGCATTTTCCAATTGCGCTGTCCATTTGTAATGGACGTCTGCCGCAAGCAAGCGCCACCTATGCAGGAAGTCAAACCCAACCAGCAGGTTGCCTGCCACCTCTACCAAGCTAACGAAGACGGGAGCTTCACCGATGTCCGAAATGTTGTTGGAAATACGTAACGCGACCAAGGTTTATACGCAGCGTGGGTCGGGCGGGAGCAAACGTGAAGTCGTTGCTTTGCAGAATTTCAACCTCAGCATTCCCAAGAAACCTGCGTCCATCATCACCATTGCTGGCGAAAGCGGCAGCGGTAAAACCACACTGGCACAGGTGGTGCTCGGCTTTACCCATCTGAGTTCCGGCCAGATCATCTTCGACGGCCAGGATATATCGACCGCCGATGCCAAGCAAATCAAAGCCTATCGCCATCAAGTGCAGGCGGTGTTTCAGGACCCGTTCGGCGTCTATAACCCCTTCTACCGCGTCGAACACGTTTTCAATATCGTCATCGACAATTTCAAGTTGGCGGGCAATCAGAATTCCCGTCGCGCGCTGATGGAAAAAGCCTTGAACATCGTCGGTCTGCGCGGTGAAGATGTGCTGCGCAAGTACCCTCACCAGTTGAGCGGCGGCCAGCGCCAGCGCATCATGATGGCCCGCGCCTATATGATCAGCCCCAAGTTGATCGTGGCGGACGAGCCGGTGTCGATGGTCGATGCCTCGCTCCGTGCCTCTATTCTGGACGTGATGATCCGCCTGAAAGAAGAAGTGGGTATTTCGTTCCTGTACATCACCCACGATCTCAGCACGGCCTACCAGATTGGTGACCAGATTTTCATTCTGTATCAAGGAACGGTGGCCGAAAAGGGCAATACGATCCACGTCATCGACGAACCGCGCCATCCCTATGTTCAACTGCTGGTTGACTCAGTTCCTGTGCCGGATCCCGATATCAAATGGAACGGTGAAATCAACCTGCCGTCCGAAGAAGAAATGCGGACTTCGGTACACAGCGGATGCCGTTTTTATCCGCGCTGTCCCGCCCGCATGGATCGCTGCTTAACGGCTCAACCGCCGCTCTACAAGATTGATAACATCGATCACGAGGCGTCCTGCTATCTGTACGATCAGAATGAGGTTGCCGCTGTCGCCAACAAGTAGCCCTTAAGGAATAAGCCCGAGGGCATAATCGAAATATTTGAAATTACGGTCACTCTACCTTTTATCGCGCTAAGGAGTATTGAATCTTGCTACACAAAATGCGTTGGACGCCTCAAAAAATCGCCCAACGGCTGCGTATCATCGGGCCGTTGGCTTATAAAAAGCAGCACCCGCTGTCGGTGTTCCGATATAAAACTTTGCCCAGCCCATTGGAAACCGCGCCCACCGGCATCGACGTGGACGACAGCTCGTGGGAAACAATCCAGCCCTTCACCTATTGGGGCACATGGCTGACCGACTTTATCATGCGGGCGACCTTCGAAGTTCCCGCTGAATGGGGGCATGATGCGCCCATCGCATTGTACCTGCCACTCGGCGAAGCCGGCGATTTCAGCCATCCTGAATCGTTAGCCTTCATTGATGGGCAGCCTTACGCATCTGCCGACCGTCATCACCATGAAATTCTGCTGCCGGAAGTCTGGTGTGATGGCAAGACACACACCTTGGCATTGCATGGTTGGACGGGCTTAGGCGGTTGGGAACACGACGATCCCAATACCAAGCTTTACATGCGCCAATGTTCGGTCGTTCAAATTGACAAGCCCACCCGTGAATTTATCGCTGCGGCCCGTGTTTCGCTGGAAGTCGCCGCCCAATTGGACGATAACGATCCGGTCAAAGGCCGTCTCTACAACGTTCTGGATGAAGTCTTCACCATCCTCGACAGCCGTGACCCCCTCGGCACGGAAGCGTTTTATGCAAGTGTGCCGCATGCGCTGGAAACGCTTAAAGCCGGTCTCGCCCAAATTGGTTCGCCGATGGATGTGGACATCATCGGTGTCGGTCATGCCCACATCGACGTGGCGTGGCTGTGGACGCTCGGCCAAACCGTCCGCAAATCAGGCCGTACCTTCAGCAACGTGCTGCGCTTGATGGAACAGTATCCCGAATACAAGTTCTCCCAAAGCCAGGCCCAACTCTATCAATATACCGAACGCAACTATCCCGAAATCTTCGAACAGATCAAGAAGCGTGTCGCCGATGGTCACTGGGAAGTGATGGGCGGCACATGGGTCGAGCCGGATTGCAACGCCATTGGCGCCGAGTCCCTTGCCCGTCAGTTCTTGCTGGGACGTGGCTACTTCCGCAAACATTTCGGTGATGTCGATACGCCGGTGCTCTGGCTGCCGGATACCTTCGGCTATAGCTGGGCGCTGCCACAGCTTATTAAGCAGGCAGGGATGAAGTACTTCATCACCCACAAGATGAGTTGGAATCAGTACAACCACATGCCCGACCAAATTCTGTGGTGGCAGGGCTTGGATGGTACGCGTGTCCTGACGCACTTCCTGACCACGCCCACTGGCGATGAATTCCTGCCGCACTCCACCACCTATAACGGTATGGCCTCGGCCAAGGAAATCTTCGGGACGTGGCGCAACTTCCGCCAGAAGGAAACCCACAGCGAACTGATTACCGCTTACGGCTATGGTGATGGTGGTGGTGGCCCGACCCGCGAAATGATTGAAAACATCGAGCAGTTGAATAACCATCCCGGTGCGCCGCGCGTCCGTACCGGAACTGTGCGCGAATTCATGGATCGCATAGATGAAGAAATCTCGCACAAGCTGCCTGTTTGGAATGGCGAGTTCTACTTCGAATACCATCGCGGCACATATACCAGTCAAGCCCGTAACAAGCGCAACAACCGCAAGAGCGAAATGCTGCTGCACGACGCCGAATTCTTGGCGACCTACGCCTCGCTTTTGACTGGCGCGGCCTATCCTGCGGAAGCTGTTGGGCAGGCGTGGGAACTCATCTGCCTCAACCAGTTCCATGACATTTTGCCCGGTTCGTCCATCGGTCCGGTGTATATTGACAGCACACGCGATTACGCCACCATTCGCGAACTTGGTGAACAAGTATTGGACGGTGCAATCAATACATTGGCATCAACCTTACCGGCCAATGCCACCGTCCTTGCAGCCAACCCGACCTCCTTCTCCGGCAGCCAGATTGGTGTGCTGGCCGGTGGCCTCGCCGATGGCAAACTCTTGGCGGATGGACAGGGCAAGACGCTCATCACACAAGCTGTCGCGGATGGTACGCTGGTGGAAATCCCTGATTTGAAGCCTTACAGCGTGCTCGGCCTGAGTGAAGTCACCGGACAGCCACAAACTTCCAGCACAGGCTTGTCCATCACGCAAAGCGGCAGCAGCATCGTACTCGAAAACGCGCTGATCCGTGTTGAAATCGACGAAGTCGGCGACATCACCCGCATTTATGACAAGCAGGCTGACCGCGAAGTGCTGCCCAAGGATGCCCGTGGCAATGCCCTGCTGGCTTTCGAAGACCGTCCGATGAACTTCGACGCGTGGGACATCGACATTTTCTACGAAGATCGTACCGAGAAGATCAACAGCGTCGAGAGTATCGCCATCACCGAAGAAGGACCGCTGCGCGTCTCCATCGAGATCAAGCGAACCTATCGCAGCAGCCAGATTCACCAGAAGATTTCGCTGACGCACAACAGCAAGCGCATCGACTTCAACACATGGGTGGATTGGCACGAACATCACACCCTGCTCAAGGCCGCCTTCCCAGTGGATGTCATGAGTCCGGTCGCCAGTTTTGATGTGCAGTGGGGTAACGTCGAACGTTCGACCCACCGCAACACCTCGTGGGATATGGCGCGCTTCGAAACCTGCGCCCATAAGTGGGCAGACCTCAGCGAAGGCAATTACGGTGTTGCCATCCTTAACGACTGCAAGTACGGTCATGATATCCATGATAATGTCATCCGTCTGACCTTGCTCAAGAGCGCCACCAGCCCTGATCCTGATGCCGATCAGGGTGAACATCTGATGATCTACAGCTTGCTCCCACATGAAGGCGACTGGCGTGAGAGTGTGGTGCAGGAAGCCTACACCCTCAATGACCCGCTTATCGTGCGCCGTGTCAGTGGCGCGGCGGGCAGTGCATCACCGGCTTCACTGCTGTCGCTCAACGTCGAATCGGCCATCATCGAAACCGTCAAGCGTGCGGAAGACGGCAACGGCATCATCGTGCGTCTGTACGAGAACCAGCGCAATCGTGGCAAGATCGCCCTCAGCGCGGGCTTCAACGTGGCCGAAGCCTATCACACCAATCTGCTCGAAGAAAACGAGACACAACTCACCGTCCAGAACAATCAAATCCGGTTGGACATCACGCCCTACCAGATCATCACACTGCGTCTCATTCCTCGTTAGTCCGTTTTCTCTCCAATGGGGCACATCATCATGGTGTGCCCCATTTCCTCATCCCCACTGCTCATCGTCAGCCTGACCACATAACGCCCTTCATATTCTAAGCGTGGAAACATGAACATTTAGAACTTTCCATCGTACAGGATATTAGATCGAATTTATGAACTGCGACGATGGGAAATGAAGATGAACACGCAATCCGTCAATTTCGGAAACTGGATTCGCATACGAATCGTGCTTGCTTTTCTAGCCACAGGGTTGATCTTCATTGGCCTGTCGGTGATTGTTCCGATTCCACTTGTTCGCGTTGTACTGGGGCTGGTGGCAGCACTAACGCTAGCGATGTTTGCCTACCTCGCCTATGTTTACTATCAATTCTCTGAACGCGGCGGTGGCATGCAGCGCCGCCTATGGACGCTGGTCATCGACCATCTCTATGGGGAGCATCGCGGTCAGATACTCGATATTGGTACAGGCAACGGCCCATTGGCTGTTCTTTTGGCGGCCAAATATCCGGACGTACATGTCACAGGCATCGATTACTGGGGCAAAGCATGGGAGTATTCGCAACAGGTCTGCGTCCAGAATGCCGCCGCCATGGGCGTCGCTGGCCGCACCCACTTTCAAAAGGCCAGCGCTTCGAATCTGCCCTTCGATGATGGAACGTTTGACGCCGCAGTCAGTCATTTTGTTTTTCATGAAGTCGCAGATGCACCGGACAAACGGGCTGTCATCCACGAAGCGTTGCGGGTTATCCGGAAAGGTGGCGCTTTCGCCTTTCAAGATATGTTCCTCGACAAAGAACGCTACGGCGATCTGGATACGTTACTGATTACCATCCGCAGTTGGGGCATTGACGACGTTCATGTCGTGGATACAGGTAAGATGCTGCATTTGCCACCACTGTTGCGCCATCCCCGTGTGCTGGGCAACGCCGCACTCATCTACGGGCGGAAATAAATCACTCTGATCTGGATCACCAACAACCGAACCGGTTTAGCGCCAGTTTTGAATAAATAGGGTATCTTTGACCGCATCTCCAAATCCTCTCTTTGAGGCATAAGGAGATCGGCAGAATAAACCATTTTAAAACTGTTTTTATTGCGTAACAGAAGGAATAAAAATGACACGAACCTTTCCAAATACGGCGAATGCGCTGGCCTTTCCGCTGGGTGGCATCGGGACCGGCAATGTCTCACTCGGCGCGCGTGGCAATCTGCGGGATTGGGAAATCTTCAACCGTGCCAACAAAGGCTTTAATATTCCCAACACCTTTGTCGCCCTGCGTTCAAAAATCGACGGTGATCTCCAAGCCCGCGTGCTCGAAGGCGAAATCGCCCCGCCGCACGACATCTCACACGGCTACCATCCGGCCATGACCGGCGGTCTGCCCCGCATGAGCCATAGTGAATTCCGAGGCGAGTATCCCTTTGCGTGGATTGACTTCAGTGATCCAGCCATGCCCATCACGGCCAAGCTGGAAGCCTTCACGCCGCTCATCCCTTTGAACCCTGAAGACTCCGGCATTCCCTGCGCCATTTTCACCTACACCCTCACCAATCCGACCGACAAGCCCGCTGAAATCGCGCTAGCCTTCTCGCTGGCAAACCCTATCGGTGGCATCCAGTACGACCGCTTCTTCAACATCAATCCCAGCAAGCGCGGACGAACCATCAATCATGTCCGTCAGACTGACGGTCTGCGCGGCGTTGACCTCCGTGTGGAAGACATCGCGCCCAATGATCTCGATTACGGCAGCCTGAGTCTGGTCACCACCCATTCGGACGTCAGCATCAAACCGGCGTGGCTGCGCGGTGGCTGGTATGACTATCTGCGTGAGTTCTGGGATGACTTCACCAAAAACGAGCGCCTCACCGATCTGGGCTACACCGGAGCCTCGCCCGATGGCAAACCGGATAGCGCCTCGTTGGCTGTCCACGACACGCTCCCTGCCGGAGAAAGCCGCTCCTATACCTTTATCCTCACGTGGTCATTCCCCAACCGCATTGCCGGATGGGAAGACGCTGCCCGACCGACAGGCCGCAACTTCTACGCCACCCGCTTTGCTGATGCATGGGCAACCGCCGAATATATCACCCGCGAACTCCCGCGTCTGACCGCCGAGACTCATCGCTTCCATGACGCCTTCTTTAGTTCTACCCTCCCCGATGTGGTGCTGGATGCGGTTTCCGCGACGATTGTTCCCGTGCGTTCTAACACCTGCTTCTGGATGGAGGATGGTCGCTTCTACGGCTGGGAGGGCTGCTTTGATGATGGCGGTTCGTGCCCCGGCTCATGTACCCACGTTTGGAGCTACGCCTACACCATCGCTTACCTGTGGCCGAGCTTGGAACGTTCGATGCGTCAGACGGAATTCATCACCGAAACTTATGATGACGGCTACATGAACTTCCGCACCTACCGCACCTTCGACCCCGACTTCCAGTGGGAATTTCCTGCCGAGTGGGGCAAGCTGGATCGCCCCGAAGCCGCTGTCGATGGGCAAATGGGCAGCATCCTCCGCGTCTATCGTGAATGGCTGCTCAGCGGGGATCGGGAGTGGTTGAATGGTGTCTATCCCGGCGTAGTGCGTGCCATCCGATTTGCCGAACATTGGGACTCGGACGGCGATGGGGTGCTCGATGGCAAGCAGCACAACACCTATGACATCGAGTTCTACGGCCCGAATCCCTTGGGTGGGATTTATTACCTCGCCGGACTCCGCGCCGCCGAATCGCTTGCCAGCATCATGAACGATCAGCAAACCGCTGCCTACTGCCGTGATCGCTTTGAGCGCGGTTCCAAAAAACTAGATTCGCTGCTCTGGAATGGTCAGTTCTATATTCAAAAACTGGATGATATTGACGCCCATAAATACCAGCATGGCGTAGGCTGCCTCTCTGATCAACTGCTCGGACAGCTTCATGCTCAGATTTTGGGACTCGGTTCACTGCTCCCGTCTGATCATGTTCGCACGGCCATCAAATCCATCTTTGACCGCAACTTCCGCCGTGATTTCCACAACCACGTCAACTGCCAGCGGACTTATGTGCTGAATGACGAATCCGGCTTGATCCTCTGCACATGGCAGCCCGGTGAAGAACGTCCACGCTTCCCCTTCGTTTACTCCGATGAAGTCTGGACGGGTATCGAATATCACGTGGCGGCGCATTTGATTTATGAAGGCTGGGTCAAGGAAGGGCTGACTGTTGTCGAAGCCTTACGCGCCCGCCATGATGGCTTCCGTCGCAATCCTTGGGATGAGGTCGAATGCGGTCACCACTATGCCCGCAGCATGAGCAGTTATATGGTGCTGCTGGCCTTAAGCGGCATGCAAACCAACGCCGATGATGGCACGCTCAGCTTTGCGCCGGTGCTCTCGGCTTCCACTGATCCCAACCGTTTTTCGACCTTCTGGTCAAACGGCAAATCGTGGGGAACCTACACCTCAGAGATTGATCTGGCGACCAACGTCCGCCGCGAACACATCGACATCCTCGGCAGGAAAACATCGGGCGTTCAAGAGGGCATAAAGACTGCGTCGACAGCGAAATAACCAGCATCGCGGTTTATAGTTTTGAATAGCGGGCGCAAGGCCTTGCGCCCCTACAAACGCGCTCGGTGCTTTGTTATTTGAGTCCAATTTTGCGGGTATGGTACTTGAGAGCCTAGCGAAGCTCGGAGTAAGGTATAGATACTCCGCACATTGGGATACCTCATTCTGTATTTGAATTGGTTTATAAAACAACATGAATGCTCCTGCGTCTGAAACGCCAACCTCGGCGTGGTCAGTATTGCGTAACCCTGCTTTCCGCTGGTTTTTTCTGGCACAAATCTTTTCGATTACCGGTTCGGCGATGCAACTGGCCGCCGTCAACTGGGATGTATGGCGCATTACTCACAATGAACTGGCTTTAGGGATCGTCGGTTTGGTACGTGTTCTGCCGATTATCGTGCTTTCGCTGCTGGGTGGAGTCGTGGCGGACGCGGTTGACCGCCGTAAGCTGCAACTGGCGACCCAATCCTTGATGCTCATTTTCGCGGGCATATTAGCGATTGTGACGATTTCAGGTTCAGAATCGCTGGTGTTAATTTATGTCCTGACCGCCGCTATCTCCGGCATGTCGGCTTTTGACCAGCCCGCCCGTAACGCGATGGTTCCTAACTTGGTCAGGCCGGATCAGATTTCACATGCTGCGCGTTTGAATGTGGTTATGTACACCGTGACATCGGTGTTCGGGCCTGTCATCACCGGTTTCATTCTGGGCACATTAGGCTCCGGCGCGGCTTATCTTTTCAATGCGCTTTCATTCATTCCGGTTGTCATTGTGCTTATCGGTTTGGGGCGTGTGGTGATTCCCGCGCCAGTTGGTCCCAAACGCACGATTAGCTTTGAGTCGATGTTCGAAGGGCTGCGTTTTGTTAAGAGTTCGCCCTTGTTATGGTCAACCATGCTGGTTGATTTCTTTGCGACGCTGCTGGCTTCGGCAACCGTTCTTCTGCCCGTCTATGCCACTGATGTTTTAAAAGTCGGGGCTGTGGGCTACGGGGCTTTATCGGCAGCACCTGCCATTGGCGCAACCATCGGCGCGATTGTCATGGCGCAATACGGCGGACGCATCCAGAAACAGGGTGTGGTTATGCTGTGGGCTGTGGCATGGTTCGGCGTAGCGACCGTCGTCTTCGGTTATTCGACAGTCGTCTGGCTCTCGCTGCTGGCACTGGCAGGCACTGGCTTTACCGATTCGATCAGCGCGGGTATCCGCTCTCCACTGCGCCAAGTCCTCACGCCCGATCACCTGCGTGGACGCATGCTCTCGGTCAACATGATCTTCTTTATGGGCGGTCCGCAGTTAGGTGAGTTTGAAGCGGGTGTGGTCGCTAAACTTCTAGGCCCGGTGTTTTCGGTTGTCACCGGTGGGATCGCGACGGTGTTGGTTGTCGGTTGGATCGCATACAGCTTCCCTACGTTAACTCGATACCGCACCGGCATGAATCTTACTGAGGCGGACGCGCCTGAAGGTGTCACTGTCAGCCCTTAAGCCGCGTCCGACCAAAAGTCGGGTTTTACGGATGCCACTGCTCCGCTCCCCACTTATGCGGGTTCTCTTTGAGGTTGGGCTTGGCCGTCCAGCGAATGGGCGGCTTAGTGCGGTTAATGAGATTTTCGGGTGTAATCGTAGTCATGACATGGCTGGCGAGACGCAGTGCTTCATCCCATTCGTCATGGGCGACTTCTAAAATCAGCGCGTCATGCATATCCAGCGCAACACGCGAACGCATTCCTTTGGCACGATAGGTTTCGGACACCACCACGATGGACCGTTTGAGCATCTCGCTGACGCCACCCTGACAGATGTAATTCCACGCCACGAATGGCGAGGGCACAGCGACAGGCCGTCCTGTCCAGAGCTTGAGCCGCTGCGTGTCACGAGCCTGCTTCTGCGCCATCGTCCGCCAGTAAGCCACATTTGGGAACGCCTGATCTTTGGCCTTCATAATCCGTTGCGCCTCCTCGGTTGTGACACCGATACTCTCGCCCAAGCGTTTCGCGCCCATGCCATAGGCTGTGCCGTATGTGATCTTTTTGGAGAGATTGCGCAGGCGCTTACGTTCATCTGCATCCGCTTGCTGCCACAGTTCACGGAAGTATTCACCGGCCATCACGGAGTGAAAATCTTCCGCTTGGCAGGCCGCCGAGAGATTACTATCCGATGCAATCATGGCCGCCATCACATTTTCAGCGATGCTGTAGTCGATTTCCACCAGCGTGAAGCCGTCGCCGCCAATGGCAACGCCGGCCATCGCAGGCATCTTCCAATTTTGCATATGGGGATAACTGGATGCTCGTCGTCCGGTATCGGTGGCAATCGTTACCATGCTGTGCAGCCGCCCATCGAGTTCAGCGTGTTCCAACAGTCCTTCCATTGAAGAGATCAACCAATCGACTTCCGAGTAGGCGGCAAGGTCTTTCAATTGGGCATAGTAGGGGCTGCCTTCTTCCAGATACGACTCGATGACATCCGAGCGAGTACTCAGGTCAGAGAGTTCCACTTTCGCCCCCGGCTGCGAGGCTAAACGGTGGCGTCCGGCGCGGGTGAAGTACCATGAATTCGGGTCCCATTCTGGCAGGGGGATGCCTTTGGTTTCATAGAGATATTTCGTCCGTTCTTTAGGGCTGCCGGGGTTGAGCAGACCATCAGCTTGCAAGCGCTTCGCGAATGCCTCTCGCTGCTGCATCAACTCCGTCAGGCGATTTTGAACAAACGGCGTATTCAAGCGGATGCCTTCCGCCGCCATCCGACAGTATTCGTGTAAGGCGCGGCATTCCCAATCAATCAGCGTCGCATCCCCGGGGAGAGTCCGCTGTTTGTGGTAAATCTCCAGCGAAAGCCGTGCGTCATCCTGCGCGTATTGCAGCGTGACTTCCAGCGGCAGAGTATGCAATTTTGCGCGCTGCCCTTTCATATCCTGCTGCCGTTCAGGGAAGGGAATATCGAGCATAGTCGCGACCGAAAGCAAACTGTAGCTGGTGTTGACCGCTGGATGCAGCAGCCGCGCCATCGACTGTGTATCCCAAATCGTCGTGGGAATACGCCCATCAGTGAGCTTACTGAGTTGGCGAATATCAAAGACTGCGTTGTGAGCAATGACCGGTATAGGACGCTCGAACAGTCGAACCAGAAACTCCTTTACGGAGTCATCAAATGGTGCTGCCAGAGCGGTCGTGCGGAGATTCTGGCCTTCGCTCCACGCCAGCGCAATCACCGTAACCGACGCCGAATAACTCAGTCCGTAGTCCAAGCGTGGGCCATGTCCCGGCCAGCGCGTTTCGGTCTCAATATCGACCGCGACGGCTTCCGCTTTCAGACAGCTTTCCAGCGCCGCAGTATCATGTGGACGTATTTCTTCTTGAAAGAGCGAGAGCTGCATGGTCACCTCGTTGGGCGAACATCTGTACGAGTTACTGCCTATTTTACAGGATGTTGCAAACGAAGGTGCGCCTTTCTTAAGTGAATATCTTGAAAACTTGATTAATCAGATTTTCCAGACAGATACATTTGGACTGCAAACGCGGAATTTGAAGCGAAGTCAAGGTTTACGAGTTCATCTCTGGTCATCCACGCAAATTGACTATGTTCGTCACTTAATTGAATATCACCACCAATTCTTTGGCACTGAAAAGCTATTCCAATCACTTTAACATCCAATATTCGACCATCTTGAACCTCAAAACCGGGCGTCCAGTAGTCCCAGACAGACATCGTTCTGCCAATAACAACGCTTAAGCCCGTTTCTTCTCTGACTTCCCTCAATAGTCCCTCAGACAAGCTTTCATCGAGTTCAAGTAAGCCACCCGGAAGTTCCCACTTGGATTGTCCGGTTTGGATATCAGGCACAGCTTCCAAAACAAGAAGTTTGTTCGCTTCGACCACCAAAGCTTTTTGACTAATCAGGAAGGTTTTGCTCTTATCAAGCTTGTAATAACCCATTGCAGATTTCCTGTAAACAGCAAAATATGGAATGTTCTTATTCAGTTTAGGGAGGATACCAAACGGGGTTATTTTACCCAGTATAAGAAGTCTCCTTGTCGTGTGATTAAGGACACTTGCGCAAGCGTTTCAATTTCAGTTGCTAAATTCGCTAGGCAAAAAATTCTTCGAGGCTGTGCACGAGGTTGTGTACGCTGGGCGGAGAGACAATCATCGGAACACACAGGCCACAGTCACGGGCACTGGCCAATGTCAGCCCTCCGATGCAGGCCAAAGCCACCCCATCTAACTCTTGTGTACTCCCACCTTCTTCGATCAACCGCCACAGGAAATTCCGAACGGTTAAAGGGCTGGTAAAGGTAATCGCATCAACGATCTTAGCCTTGAGCAAAGCTGGAAGATCGACGCCACCGTTCCCCACAATCGTGCGATAAGCCGTCATCGCCACGACTGTTGCACCTTTCCCGCTGAGTGTTTGTGCCAATCCGGGTTTAGCGATGTCAGCCTGTGGCAGCCAAACGCGCTTGCCATCCAATCGCGGCAGTGCATCAGCCAAAGCGCTGGCACAGGTTTCTTCGGGCAAGCTTTGGACATTCACCTTGAGACGGTTAATGGCAGCCTTGGCGGTTGCCAATCCGACCGCTGCTGTCCTGATCGCTGCCAGTGCTGATGCTGGCAGTTCAAGTGCCTGTAGACGGTCAGCCAGTGCATTGACAGCATTTGAACTGGTCACGACCAGCCAATCGAATTGGCCTTGTACAGCGTCGTAGATGCTTTTATCCAGCATTGTGGTGTCTTCGGGCGGCGCAATCGCGATGCACGGGTAAAGCAGCGGCTCCGCATAGCGCGCTCGCAGCAGTTCCGCCAGTTCATCCGCCTGTGCCGCAGCACGGGTGATGACCACACGCTTCCCTTTGAGCGGGGATAAAAGCTGCTTGGGCGGAGTCGGTTTAGTCATCATGGAGTGTCATCCTCTCGGAAATAAAAACCCCGACTGAAACAGCCGGGGCTTTCGTGTTTACTGTTTTTCTTCAGCAAGCATGAAGCGCACATCCGGGCTGTTTAGCCAGTAAGGACGGCACTACAGATACAGTGATAATGGATGACTATGTAAGGTAACAATGGAACACACAAATTGTATACTTGCCGATGAATGTCGATTATATGAGCAAAATATCCTTTGTCAATCAGTTGGACTTATAGCCTGTTTCTCCCGTACTGACTATAGTCACATAGGATTATCATCCCCCCAATGTAAAATCAGAAACCCAAAACGAGCAGCGGTGCGAAGCTTTGCACGCTGATTCCAGCCGCGAATAGTATGGCTGATGATAGGAGGGTAAATGGAATGACAGCACTCTATCCCATCATGCTCCGACTCGAAGGGCGCAGTTGTGTCATCGTCGGGGGCGGAGCGGTTGCTGCCCGTAAAGTGGATCGGCTGCTGAATGCTGGCGCACAGGTAACAGTCATCAGTCCGGTGTTGTATCCAGCCTTAGAACTGCTGGCCGAAAACAAGAAAATCACTGTCCAGCAAACCACCTACGAAGCTGGAATGCTGACGTCCCTGCATCCGCTGCTGGTCTTCGCGGCGACGAATGATTCGACTGTGAACCAACAAGTGGCGGATGAAGCGCGTTCGCTCGGTGCGCTGGTCAACGGTATTGATGAGCAGCAGGGCGACAGGGATTTCATGAGCATGGCGACGGTTCAGCGCGGTGACATTACCGTTTCTGTCTCGCTCGGTGGTGCATCACCGGCATTGGTTGCCCACCTTCAGCGCCAGATTGACAAAGTAATCGGTGAAGAATACGTGACGATTGCCAGTTGGATGGCCGAGGCACGTCCCAAGATACAAGCGAAGGTGAAATCACAATCGGAACGCGCCGCAGTATGGCGTCGGGTGCTGGAATCGTCTATTCTGGATAGGCTGCGGCAGGGTGATACCCCAGCCGCACGGCAGCAGTTCGATGACATTATTCAAGAGGCGCTTGATCAATCCGCATGACCACCGCACTGGTATTGGCCGGACACGGCTCACACATCAGCCCGGAAACGGCTGGCCTCGTCTGGCAGCATGTTGACGCGCTGCGAGCGATGCACATCGCTGATGAAGTGACTGCCGCTTTCTGGAAAGAGATGCCTTCGTTTCACACGGTTTTCGCTTCGCTGGAGGCCACCGATATTACGGTTGTGCCGTTGTTCACGGCGCAGGGATACTTCACCCAAACGGTTATCCCCACTGAGATGGGATTAAGCGGACAGCTCACTGAACGTGATGGCCGTTCCATTCGCTATGCGCGCACCTTAAGTGAGCATCCGTATCTTGGTGAAGTGGTCAAGCAGCGCATTGAAGCGGCCATACGCTTGCTCAATACCACGCCCGATCAGACGGCTGTCGCGCTGGTCGGGCACAGCACCAAGCGCAATCCTGAAAGCCGAAAAGCCACCGAAGCCCAAGCGGAAGCCGTCCGGCAGATGGGCGTGGCGCGGGAAGTGGTGGCGCTGTATCTGGATGACACACCGGAAATCGCGGATGTCTATCAACTGACCAGCGCGCCGAACCTGATTGTCGTGCCCTACTTTCTGGCGATGGGATCGCACACGACGATTGATGTGCCGCATGAGTTGGGACTCGGTGACAGTGAACTTTACAAAGTGGTTAAGGTGAATGAACGCCATGTTTACTATACCCAACCCGTCGGCGTGGATGACGATTTGCTTCAAGCGATAATCGAACTGGCGCGAGAAGCGGGTGCGCCCTTGAAGCCGCCCGAAACGGGTTCAAGCTGGGATTGTTTTCCGTCCGCCGCTCTCGACATGTTTTCCATGATGATGCGGCAGAGTTGGCGTGGCAAGCGGGGACAACTGTATATCAGCCCCGAAGACGTGCGCCACATTGATGACATCGATAAGGAAACCGAAATCATAACCGAACTGGATATTTTACGCCGAAAGGTGCGTGAAAATCCCTTTCGTCCGCTGGCGACCAGCACGGATTTACCGCGCGGCTGGCGTGTAGAAACCAACGGGGATCCGCAACGGGTGCTGGCAGTGATTGAAACAGCGTATCCGGCAGCACATATCAGCCGCTTCACCAAAACCGGTTCACTGAAAGTACTGCTCGCCCGCCAAACTGGACGCTACCAGAAAATCAGCCAGCTTGATGGCGATGGGCAGCGGGCAGTTGTTAATCAAGTGTGCGGCAAATGTGTGCGCCAGCCAGACTGGTTCAGTTATTATGGCGTTGCCAATCCGAATTTCTTGGCGTGCTCCGAACCCTGTGATTACTGGCTTTCGGCGGCGCTCAAAACGATTAAAGATGACGAGGAACAATGACGGGTAAAGTGTATTTGGTGGGTGCGGGTCCCGGTGATCCCGGCTTGATTACGGTCAAGGGTTTGAAGCTGATTCAGCAGGCGGATGTCGTCCTCTATGACCGCCTCATTCCCCATGAACTGCTCAGCGAAACGCGACCAGAGGCCGAATGTGTGGACGTGGGCAAACTGCCGACCAAACACCGTCTCTCACAGGAGGAGATCAACCGCCTGCTGATCGAACACGCACAGCAAGGTAAGCTAGTCGTGCGCCTCAAGGGGGGCGATCCGTTTGTTTTCGGGCGTGGCGGTGAGGAAGCTCTCGCCTGTCATGCCGCAGAGATTCCATTTGAGATCGTGCCGGGGATTAGCAGCGCGATTGCGGTTCCAGCTTACGCGGGTGTACCAGTGACCCATCGCCAAGTTGCCAGCGCTTTCACCGTCTTTACCGGACACGAAGACCCGGCCAAGCCTGAATCGAGCATTGATTATACCGCCCTCGCCGCAGCCGCCCGATTGGGAACGTTGGTGCTCTTGATGGGCGTCAGCCACCTGCCCGAAATTACCTCGCGCCTGCTGGCTGAAGGCATCTCACCTGAAACGCCCGCCATTTGCATCGAATGGGGTACCACCCCACAGCAGCGCACCGTTGAAGGCACGCTGGCGACCTTACCCGAAAAAGTTCACGGGGCCAGCATTCAAGCGCCTGCGCTCACGGTGATCGGAGAGGTGGTTGGGCTACGATCAATGGGGTTGAATTGGTTGGTATAAAAATCAAATATCTGTTATCTCGCAAATCAGTTTTTGCGAATTCCTTGACATTTCTTTAGACTGCTGCCTATAATTCAACAAGTTTGTGAAATTTGGTGAAAACAAAGCCTATGTTTTTTGCGTATTGTCCGATGTGTTGTCTGTGTAAACACGTTACCCCGAATGGGTTGTAGCAAGGCTTTGTGTTTTTGAGTGACAAAAACTGGAAAAACACGAACCCCGGCTGACAACGCCGGGGTTTTTGTTTGTTAAGGTGAGGAAAAGCTGATGCGCGTAATGGGATTGACGATGTGTTGTCCGTGTATGAAGACTACCGAACTCGATAGTCCGCTTCGGCGCGCTTAAGCAAGGTTTTGAACCAACGCAGCAAGCCTCGGACTACAACCGGGGCTTTTTTATTGTGTTTTCAGGACGGAACCATGAGCCAGCAAACAATTGATCTCGCCAGTCTGAACAACCAATTTGAAACCGCTTATCCGCAGGAAATACTGCGATGGGCGGCAGAAACATACGGCGACCAACTGGCGGTCGTCACCAGCTTTCAGCCCACCGGCATTGTCACCTTGCACATGCTGAGCGAAGTTGCCCCCAATACCCCCGTCCTGACACTCGATACCGGATTACTCTTCCCCGAAACCTATGCCCTGATGGATAACCTCCAATCGTTGTTCAACTTGAATCTAATCTGCGTCCGTCCGGCACTGACGGTGGCTCAGCAGGCCGAAATCCACGGTGCGGAACTATGGTCGCACAACCCTGACCAGTGCTGCAACATCCGCAAAACCGTCCCGCTGGATGAGGCGCTGGTTGGCTACGAAGCGTGGGTGACCGGCTTGCGCCGTGACCAATCCGAAGGTCGCCAGAACACCCCCATCATCAGTTGGGACAAAAAACATCAGAAGGTCAAACTGTCGCCGCTGGCAGCATGGACAGAAGAAATGATTTGGACGTATATTCACGCCCATGAACTGCCCTACAATGAACTCCATGACCGCAATTACCCTACGATTGGCTGCTATCCATGCACCCAACCTGTCTCGCCGGACGTGACCGATAAACGTGCCGGACGATGGGTGGGACATGGCAAAACCGAATGTGGCATTCATATCACTGCAAATTAGGAGAACTCGGAACTGTGACACAACAAGGCTTTACACTATGGCTCACCGGACTTTCGGGCGCGGGCAAAACGACAGTCGCCGTCGCGCTAGAAAATGAGCTGCATCAACGCGGGCTGCTTATTGAGCGGCTGGATGGCGACACCGTCCGCGAAGGACTAACCCGTGACTTGGGCTTCAGCAAGGAAGACCGCGACAAGAACATTGAGCGCGTCAGCTTCGTTGCCCGTTTGCTTTCCCGCAACCGCGTGGGCGTCGTGGCTTCTTTCATTTCGCCCTACCGTGAAGCCCGCGATAAAGTGCGCTCCATCACGACCAACTTCATCGAGGTCTACGTCAACGCGCCGCTGGAAGTCTGCGCCTCACGCGATGTGAAGGGGCTGTACGCCAAAGCCTTCGCCGGACAAATTCAGGGTTTCACGGGCGTCAACGATCCCTATGAACCGCCGGAAAATCCCGAAATCGTTCTCCATACCGATCAAGAAACGCTCGAAGAAAGCGTCGGCAAAATTATTGATTATCTGGAACAGCACAATTTGATTCCAGCTTTAGAAGTGGAAAAAGTTTCATGACCAAGACATTCCCGCAAATTGCCGCACACGGCGGAACACTCATTAACCGCCAACTGGCAGGCGAAGCCCGTGAGGAAGCGATCCAACGCGCTCAAGGACTGGAACGTATCGCCCTCACCGAACTCAACCTTGCCGACCTAGAAATGATTGCGACTGGGGGCCTCAGCCCGCTGACCGGCTTCATGGGACAGGCGGATTACCAATCGGTGGTTCACAACATGCGGCTGGCGAACGGCCTGCCGTGGACGATTCCGGTCACACTGGCGGTCAGCACCGAGCAGGGCGCAGGCATCAAAGAAGGGCAAACGGTCGCGCTGGTCGAGCAGGCCGACGGCAGCGAACGGCTTCTGGCGATTTTGACGGTCACCGAAAAATACGCCTATGACCGTGAGGACGAAGCGCAAAACGTCTACCGCACCACCGAGGACAAACACCCCGGTGTGGCACGACTCTACAAACAGGGCGACGTGCTGCTGGCCGGTTCAGTCGATGTGATTGATCTGCCGCTCCGCGCTCAGCGTGAATTCGCCGACATCCGCTTCACACCGCAGCAGACCCGCGCCATCTTTGCCGAACGCGGCTGGCGTCGTATCGTTGGCTTCCAAACGCGCAATCCGATTCACCGCGCCCATGAATACATCCAGAAGACCGCGCTGGAAATTGTCGATGGCCTGCTCCTGCATCCGCTGGTGGGCGAAACCAAGTCGGATGATATTCCGGCAGCGGTACGCGTCGAAAGCTACCAAGCAATCCTGTCTTCCTATTATCCGGCGTCGCGAGTATTGTTAGGGGCATTCCCGGCGGCGATGCGTTATGCTGGCCCGCGCGAAGCCATCTTCCATGCCATCGCCCGCAAGAATTATGGCTGCACCCACTTCATCGTCGGGCGCGACCATGCCGGTGTCGGCAGCTACTATGGCAGCTACGACGCCCACTACATTTTTGACGAATTCGCGCCGGATGAACTGGGCATCACACCCTTGTTCTTCGAGCATACTTTCTATTGCAAGGCCTGCGGGCAAGTGGTCAGCCTGAAGACCTGCCCCCACGATAAAAGCCAACACGTCGTCCTCAGTGGTACGCAGGTGCGCGAAAAACTCTCGCGCGGTGAGCTGCTCCCTGAGGAGTTTACTCGTCCTGAAGTGAGCCGCGTGCTGATGCGCGGCGTTCAAGAAAGGGTCTAGACGAATGCATCTCTACTCCGTTCGCATGTCGATTGTTGCGCCGTTTCGTGCGCGTGAACTCATGGGTTGTCGCAGCCAGATGTGTTGTTGTAGCTGTCGTTAATTCATCATTTTCACTGATCAATCGTCTTGTTCGTAACTGAGTTTAAGGAGAAAACAGCATGAAGCGCTCTATCCGTATCGTCGCCATTTTATTGGCTTTGTTCATCGTCACCGTGATTGCACCTGTCGCCGCACAGGATGCGCCCGCGCCCGTCACCCTCACGCTGGTTGGTTATGCCGTCCCGCGTGAGGCGTTCGGCGAGGTTATTCCGGCATTCCAAGCCAAGTGGTTGAAAGAGAAGAAGCAGCAGGTTCAAATCCTCGAATCCTATGGCGCGTCCGGTTCGCAATCCCGCGCGGTTGCAGGCGGCTTCGAGGCGGACATTGTTGACCTCTCGATCGAGCCGGATGTTCAACGTCTGGTGGATGCCAAGCTGATTACCCACGACTGGAAGGCCAATGATTACAAGGGCTTCGCCACCAACTCGGAAGTCGTGCTGGCAGTGCGCCCCGGCAATCCCAAGGGCATCAAAGATTGGGCGGATCTGGCACAGGACGGCCTCCAGATCATCACCCCTGACCCGGTGACCAGCGGCGGTGCCCAGTGGAACATTCTGGCGGCTTACGGCGCGGCCCGTCGTGGTAAAGTGGCTGGCTTTGATGCCAACGATGACGGCGCGACCCAATTCATCACCAAGCTCATCACCAACGTCGCCGCCTTCGATAAGGACGGACGCGAAAGCTTCTTGACCTTCGAGAACGGTGTGGGCGATGTTGCTATCACCTACGAAAATGAAATCTATGCTGGTTTGCAGGCCGGTGGTGAATTCGAAGCCGTGTATCCATCCTCGACCCTGCTCATCGAAAACCCCATCGCCTTGGTCGATACCTATGTCGATAAGCATGGTACCCGCGAAGTCGCCGAAGCCTTCCTTGATTACGTCTGGTCGGTCGAAGGCCAAACGATTTTCGCCAAGCACGGCTTCCGTCCGGTGAATGCCGAGGTGGCTAAGACTTTCAACGTCAATGTCGAAGTGACACCTGCCGCAAACGCTGAACCGGGCGCAGTCGCCATTACTTTCCCGCCGATTGCTGACCAATTCACAATTGAAGAGTTCACGTCGTGGAAAGATGCCCGCAAGACTTTCTTCGGTGACGAGGGCAGTATCACCAAGATCATCAGCGAAGTGAAGGGCTAACACCTGACCGCGCTTGAGTAGGACAAATGGGGGACAGCGGATAGGCTGTCCCTCGCTGTATCGTGTAATTAAACTCGTTATACTATAAAGGCATGATGACCTCATATCCATTGAATCCGGGCAGTGAGATAAGCCTACCCTTACGCCGCACCCAACCCGCATGGGGAAAATGGGGACTGCGCATCGCCGCCATCACGTATCTGGTGGCGTTTGTTGCCGTGCCGGTCATCGTCGTGAATGTCGAAGGTTTTCGCGCAGGCTGGGAGGCCTTCTGGGCGAGCCTGACGCGACCCGCAGCCATCAATGCGGTTTGGCTGACACTGTGGACAGCCGCCCTGATGACGGTCATTAACGTGATTATGGGGACGCTGACGGCTTATGTGCTGGTCAGCTACCGATTTCCCGGCAAAGAAATCCTGAACACGCTGGTCGATTTGCCTTTCGCCATTCCCACACTGGTGACGGGTGTGATGCTGGTGCTGCTCTACGGCCCGCAGACGGCGGTCGGGGGCTTCTTCGAGAAGCAGTTGGGCTTTAAGCTGCTGTTCGCTCCGCCCGGTATTGTCATCGCGCTGCTGTTCGTCGGTTATCCGTTTGTGATCCGCGCGGTACAGCCGGTATTGCTGACCCTCGAACCCAACCAGCAGGAGGCCGCCCAGACTCTCGGCGCATCCGACTGGTACACCTTTCGCCGCGTGATTTTTCCGGCGATCCGTCCGGCAGTAGTCACCGGAGGCTTGCTCAGTTTTGCCCGCGCCTTGGGCGAATTCGGCGCGATTGTCATCGTGGCGATCCGGCCACAGGTAGCGACGGTTTATCTCTACGGGCAGGTTGAGGGCGGGAACATGCAGGCGGCCAGCGCGGTATCGGTGGTGCTGCTGTTGATCGCGTTCATCATTACACTGACGGTTGATGTGGTGGAGTCGCGTCGTCATGCGTGAGATTACCCCGCGTAAACCGCTTCAACTCTTCATTCTCGGCATCGCGCTGCTGTATATCGCGGTGCTGCTGCTGGCCCCGATTGTGACCATCGTGCAGAAAGCGCTCGCCAACGGCTTTCAGCCTGTGATTACCGCCTTGAGCGAACCGAACGTCATCCATGCCTTGCAGGTGACATTCGTGATGACGCTGGGGGCGGTACTGCTCAACACCCTGTTCGGCATCATCATCGCGTGGGTGCTGACCCGCCAGCGCTTTCGGGGGCGGCGCATCCTGAACATTCTGGTGGATATTCCCTTTGTCTTTTCTCCGGTGATCGCCGGATACACCTTGATCGTTTTGTTCGGGCGAGACGGCTGGCTGACGCCGACTGTTTTCCCGATTGTGTTCGCGCTGCCCGGTATCCTGCTGGCAAAGACTTTTGTCTCGCTGCCGTTCGTGACGCGCGAAGTGGGGCCGGTGCTGGCGACGCTGGACACCGAGCCGGAAGCCGCTGCCTATACGATGGGTGCCAGCCAGTGGCTAACCTTCCGGCGCATCATCCTGCCCAATATTTGGCCGGGGATCATGTACGGCGTGGTGCTGACCCTTGCGCGGGCGCTGGGCGAGTTCGGCGCGGTGGCTGTGGTCGGCGGGGGCATCGAGGGCAAGACTGAAACCGCCACCATGTTTGTGTTCCGCGCCCTGAATGACCGCAACAACGTCGGCGCGTACAGTATGTCACTGTTATTAGGGCTTACCGCCATCATCGTTTTGATCGTTATGCGTCTGCTACGGCGCAGTATTGTGAGGGAGCAGACAAGCCATGTCAATCATATTGGATAACATCACCAAAACGTACGGCAAGCAAACCATCGTTGACCGCATTTCGCTGGAAATTCAAACGGGCGAATTGTTCGTCCTTCTAGGTGCCAGCGGCAGCGGTAAAAGTACCCTGCTGCGCCTGATCGCTGGTCTGCTTCCGGCAGACGGCGGGCGTGTCTCGCTGGATGGGCGGGATGTAACTGACTTGCCCCCGCAGGCGCGGAACACGGGCTTTGTGTTCCAGAATTACTCCCTGTTCCGGCAGATGACCACCGCCCAGAACATCGGCTTCGGCTTGGATATCCGCAAGCAGCCCCGCGCCATTATCGACAAGCGGGTGAGCGAACTGCTGCGACTGATCGGCCTTGATGGGCTGGGCGAACGGATGCCGTGGCAGCTTTCGGGCGGACAGCAGCAGCGTGTGGCTCTAGCCCGCGCCCTCGCTTACGAACCGAGCGTACTGCTTCTCGACGAACCGTTTGGCGCGCTGGACGTGAAAATCCGTGCCCAACTGCGGCAGAACCTGCGCGAAATCCAGCGGGCACTGAATGTGACCACCATCCTCGTCACCCATGATCAGGATGAGGCCTTCGAACTGGCAGACCGCATCGGCATTATTGAAGGTGGGAAGCTGCTGGAAGTCGGGACGCCGAACGCGCTCTACCGCCGCCCGCAAACCCGTTTCGCGGCCACGTTCCTCGGTGCGGCCAATTTGCTCCCCGGCCAGCGCAACGGCACCCATGTTTACGTCGGGCAAACGGCGCTGACCGCCCCGCCGGAAACCAATCACCTTTCCGGCCAACCGGTCGAACTGTTGATTCGTCCGGAAGAAGTCGAGCTAGCGCTGGAAGAGAGCGCTTTGCAGGGGCAGGTCGTGGGGAGCGGTGTGGTGCAGCAAGTGGGCTTCGCCGGACCGTTCGAGCGCGTCACCGTCCGTTTGGATGATCCCAACTTGCAGCCATTACAAGTGCTGCTGAGTCCGGAAAAGGTGCGGTCACTGTCGATTGCGCCCAATTCGAAAGTGTGGGTCGGCTTGCAGGATTACCATCTGCTGCCTGCGAACTGTTTGTAGAGTCGTCAGCTATCAGTCTCCAGTCGTCGGTCTAATACAGATTAGAAAGCCATCTTATGGCGGCGGCGACGCCAATTTAGTCTCCGGTCGCCAGTTTATACGGCTTTTTGCTAATTTTGCCGATATTGCATTGCGGTTGAGGGAGCAATGCGGCGAAAGCGGCAAATTCAGCAAAAACGAAAGTGGATTTTGCTGCTCCGCACTCCTTACCACCAGCCTATTCAAATCCCGATTTAATTCGGAAAATTCGCCCTAAAGGACACTTCGTAGTCGGATTCGGAAGAATCAGAACGTTTTCTGGTGAATATTCCGCGGCGGTCGGAAAATGGCGGCGGCGATGGCGGCGGCCAGCCATGATGTTAAGGTGCGTGATGATTTGTTTTGGAGCAGGGTTTGCCGGCGGCAAACCCCTACAGGCAATCCTATGGTCTATTGTAAGAGAATTGCTGTGAGAACGGGTTACCATTTGGACGAACATTTGGTAACTCTTTCGCAGGGTTGGCGCTAACCGTTTTGAGGGAGCGGGCAAGCGCGGCAGGTTGGGAGAAGGTTGGAAATCGGTCGGTGATGGTTTGTGCGTTTAAACCGACGTTATAATAAATCCATGCGATACGATTGAACCGCAGAGGCGCAGAGATCAAGGTGTTTTAAAAAATTGAATACAGAATTCCAAGAAGTACTTTTGAGTTGGATGGCGTTCTATCACGTGCCCGGTGTTTCCAGCGCCATTATCGAAAATGCCAAAATTCTAAAGGTACAGGGCTTCGGATTTGCTGATGCCGAGACAAAACAAACCGTTACTGAGAAAACAGTATTTCAGGCAGCATCGCTCACCAAACCGATTTTTGCTTACCTTGTTATCAAACTCGCTCGTATGGGCATTATTGATCTTGATGTCCCATTAAGCGATTACTTTGTTGAACACGCTCTTCAGAATGATCCTTTTCTGCCACGGATAACCGCGCGTAGAGTCTTATGCCACACAACCGGCCTTCCAAATTGGCGTGGAAAAAATCCGCTATACATCCATTTTATGCCGGGGGAGCGTTGGGGTTATTCAGGCGAAGGCTATCTCTTCCTACAGCGTGTTATAGAACATCAAACAAGTCAGTGCTTACAGGATTTATTGTCGGCCCACGTTTTTCAACCGTTAGGCATGACCAGCAGCAATATGGTTTGGTCATCGTCCTTTGAAGAAACTGCCTCAGCTGCTCATGATGAGCAGGGACGTTCCACAAAAGTGAAGGCTTTTGATAAAGCAAATGCTGCTTTCAGTCTTTACACAACTCCAACTGACTTTGGATATTTTATTTTGGAAACACTTCGAACGGCTCAAGAACATAACCCTATATTGACCCCCCAGATTCATGTGACGGATGTTGCACCTTGGAATGAACATTGGGACAGTGATACCTATAAATTGGTTGATAATGTTGCATGGGGATTAGGCTGGGGATTGCAGAAACACGATGACCAATGGGCTTTCTGGCATTGGGGCGATAATTGGGGATTTAAGTCTTTTGCAATTGGGTTTCCCCATTGTGGAGATGGGATAATTGTCATGACAAATGGAGAAATGGGGCAGCTTGTCTACCGGCTTTTAGTTGAAACGATACTCGGTCAATTACAGCCATCACTTGATTGGCTTAAGCACCTATACAGTTAGGCCGAGCACCCGGCACTACGGAATGTAGCCTCTTTCATTTTCGGTCTCAACTCAAGTCGTTCGTGAAGCGCGACTAGAAGGCGAGAGGTGCAGCAAGGGCAAAGTGTGTCGTGTGCAAGGACATCGTCCCACATTCTGTACCACGAACATCGTCCTACACCTCACAAAAAACAGTATCCTTTTGACGAACTAGTCCCCATCACCTGACTTGCGCCAAAGGTTTTGATAACGCAGTTCCAAAGTTCG
>JBGAGF010000021.1:0-106519 GCA_044226855.1 Aggregatilineales bacterium | reverse complement strand
TCCGTCAATGGAATGGTCGCCACACCCGTCGCACCTTATCCTTTTCCAAAGAAGATCGCTACCATGATCTCATCACGCGCTGGTTTATTCTGGAACATAATTTGAGCATGCGTTCATCACTTACCTTATGACCACTACCATGAGTGCTTGATTGTTGGGTGTTAATTAGGTTGATCTGCCCCCGACTACTAGAACAAGCTCGACTCTCACTCGCATTGGTCTAGTAGTCGGGGGCAGATCATAGGCTGACACATATTTTATGACCTGACTGAACAATTGATGATGCTCAGTCAGGTCGCTGAGTAATTCATTTGAGTGGTTACTATAAACTATTGGATCGGAACCTTCGTCTTCTTATCAGACTGCTTGTCATCCAACTTCGCCTTTTCAACGAGTTCGACCACATCGTCGAGGGTTGCATTGAACAAACGACGATAGCCTTCTACCATCTCCTTGACCGCTGTTTCGCCATGTGCACGTAAGCCTTCTGGCAGTAAGGCAGCAAATGCTTTCCCGAATTCTTGCGCCGCCTTCTTCTCATGCTCCACAAATTCGTCAAACGGTGACGGTTCAGCAGGAACTCCGTTCTCCTGACCTTCTGGAACTATTGCACGCTTTACCATCGTATACTCCTTAATCTCACATCTCTACAACAGAACGACTAATTCCATGGGACTTTCTGGGCACACCGCACCAATTCGCCTGCGGAGCGGGTGTGTGGTAATAGGCGGATGAGCGCCCCTTTGCTTAACTTTAACCGGCCGTTCGTGAGCATCATTAACGGTGCTGTTCGACCACTAAGTACTTCTAACCAAGCCGGATAAGTTCCTTGTATGACAAATACGGCTTCGCGCATCACTTCGGCTTGCGAAAGAGAATGCGCGGTACGACATATCCCACGGTAAAGGTCAAGCAAAACTGCTGCCGGAGCATCAAAACCTTGATCGGGTGCGGCCTCCATCACAAAAGCCAGTGATCCCGCATTCCAATTGGTGGATGCGTTGTGGTAAGCCTCACTATGATTAATCGCTTCCCGCATGGCTTTTGCCCAATCTTCCGAAAAGAGTTTGTATTGAGTTTTGACCAATACAGGTTCAGCAACTTTCTCAGCGACCGCAACCGCTGACGGAGAATTTTCAATTGGCTCGGTAACATTTCCGTTTTGCTTAGAAGTACCGTTTATCGATGAGGAGCCATTCTGGTTTTCAACAATGACCGGTTGTGGACGTTTTGGTAAGCAAGTGATCAAATCGGCATAGGCTTGTTTCAGATGCTCTTCCAATGAATTTTCATTTTTCACAATCCCTTGATCCGTTATAAGTGTCATTGTGATTCGGCCGTTATAGCTTACTATGACACTTGCTAATCCCATTGATGGATTTAAGGGGAAGTATCCATAAACATGCTTCATTTCATGGCCCAACACAAAAACGGGTAAAGGGGAAGCCGCGACGTTTGTACACCAAGTATGCGCCAGAATTGAGAAGGCTGTTGGAGCCACACCCCAAATGGCCGAATGCGTCACAGCAGGCATTAAGGAGGGCAATGTGAGGATTAAGTCCATCGAATAGATTAACGATGACTCCTTCATGACTTTCGAGAACTGGGTCACTGCCTTCAGATGTTCTAAGGGATTACTAACGTTAAGAGGAATATCAAGTGGCAGTACCGAGATTCGATTACCGTACAGTTCATCTTCTGCCTTATCACGAATACTGAATGGAACAAGAATACGCAAGAATGGTTGGTTGCTTCCCCCATTATCTGCGATGTAGCGTTCCACAGCCTTTGTTAATAATGACAACATCACATCATTTACAGAAGCCCCGCATAAGGCGCGGATGGCGTGAATATCTTCAAGTGAAAATTCCGCCCAAAACATATGTTGAACGCCGCTGTTTGTTCCATTTATGGGAAGCTTCTTAATAAGTCTGAGATTGTTATTGACCAGATGAGCAACTGCCACAATCATCTTGAGCCGTTTTTCGCGATCCGTTAAAACACCACCCAGATGTAACGTTTCTTTGCCCAGCTTCTTTACGAGACTGAATTGATGGGAAATATCCCGCCTAAACGAGTCAACGGTGAGTTCAATCGAATCTGGCAAATCAGGTGGATCATATAAAGGTTTGTGAACTGACGATTCTGGGACACTGTCCCTATAGGCATCAGTCAAGAATGTGAATAGTTCTATAGCGGCTAACCCATCAACAAGGCAGTGGTGGACCTTAAAGAAGATTGCAGTTTGATCGGGCAGTCCATCGAGGAGATAAATCTCCCACAATGGGTGGTCACGATCAAGCATTTGAGAGAGAAGTTCGCCTGCAACCTTTCTTAGTTCGCGCTCGGTTCCGGGTGGCTCAATATGCCCACGTTTTACATGATTACCAATATAGAAGTTTGGATCAGGAATCCATGTGGGCTGACCTAAGTTAAACGGAGCCTGAACAATTCGGTCCCGGTAACGTGGGATCTGGTGCAACCGTGTATCAATATGCTCAACTAATTGCTCGAAGTCGATGATACCGTCAAAAATAGCTAGTGCCCCTATATTCATGGGGGTTTCGGGGCGTTCCACATAATAAAATGCACTATCTACAGGGCCAAGAATAGCCGAATACTCGCGCATCTTTATCCCTCATTCAGCGTGGTCAATGCCTTTATCGCGGCCTTTTCACCACACTCCACCATTTGCTTTTGAACTTCAGGACGAAATGAGAATTCTGGTGCCAAAAAGAAAACCTCATCATCCGAGGAAGGTTCGATCCAAATGACCTGTTTGTTGGGGTATTGTGCCGCATAAATATCACGCCAACTGGTGATACGTTCATAGAGTGCGATATGTAAGCTTTGTTTAAGAATGTTAAACCAGCCCATGTCGTGAATACTGCCGCTCGTTAGGTACAGCGGATGATAAGTATGTGAAATCACAACCCGATCGGCCAATGCCAATCCAATGTCCATTGAAAGCGTCTGGCGTACCTCGCCATCCATATAATATTTATTTCGGATTTTTACAGGTTCAAACATGCCCGGAATGCTTGATGAAGCACGCAGTGCTCTATGGATAGGGACATCCGTCATGAAATGGTTATAGTCGTCTTCAAAATCATAAACACTGTTAAACACCGCCCGTTCGTGGCTATCGACACTGGTCGCCGTCACATAAAGATCGATATCGGTGTTTCTGAAATCATTTGAAGGCAGTACCGAGCTGAAGAATTTCTCGAGTTCACTGGCTTCCAAAAAACTGGGGGCGTGGCGCTGGCTCAGAATAAGGCGATCTAGAAATTCTGCAACGATGTCTTGTTTACAACGGAAAGGCAGTGATAGTAAGAACTGAATGCTGGCCAGCGTGCTGTATAAACCTTGGAGCGCCAGTAGGTCAAAGCGCGGTCGGAATACCATTGTGGAGGTAACAGTTTTCACCACATTTCCGAAACGCGGGACGTAAACAGAGTTTTGATAAAGGGATGCTAACAAGCTATCTACATTGATACCTGATGCAATCATTGCACCGGCAATTGCACCAGCACTTGTACCGACTATAGACGTGATATCTTGAATCTTAAGTGCTTTAAGAACACCAATGTGGAAATAAAAAGCTTTGGTCGCGCCACCACTTAAGACCAGTGCTGTTCCCGGCTTTTTGTGCAAAGAGGGTAATTCACGGCGCATAAAAAACTCTATTTAATATATTTTTGTTACTTTGAGTGTAGGAGGTGGATATAGCACTGTTCAGTAATACTTGTCACCGATAATTATGACGTTCTGCACATTCTTTACGATATTCACGCGATAGATAATACAAAGAAATTTAGAGTTAAGGTCGTAAAGTTATGTCTTATTTGGACCACGAAGCGACCCTTGCCCCCGAAATTAAACCTTATCCGGCCTACATTGACCTCACTGAAGAACCACGCAGTATTTTCCTGACAGGTGCTACCGGATTCGTTGCAGCATATGTTCTCTCGGAACTCCTCGAACAGACCGACGCGACGATATACGCATTGGTGCGTGCAGGAGATGCGAGGCAGGGATTTGCACGCATAAGACGGAACATGAGCTATTATCTGCTATGGCATAATCGCTATGATAAGCGTGTAATTCCGGTCTGCGGCGATCTTAAATACCCTCTCTTTGGTTTGTCCCCAATTGAATTTGTGCGGTTAGCCCGAACTATTGACGTTATTTACCATGTGGGTAGTAAGCTAAGTTATGTTGCGCCTTATGAATACTTGAAAGCGACTAACGTTGGTGGGACTCAGGAAACTCTGCGGCTTGCGACCCAAAGCAAAGCAAAGCCCTATCACTTTGTTTCATCTCTCGGTATCTTGGTCGGATACAAAACGCTTTCAGATCATGAACCCAATGGCGGTATGGAAGATGATCCGCTAGACGCGGAAAAGTGTCCGGATGTAGGCTATTTCCGGTCAAAATATGTAGCTGAACGCGTGGTTCGAATTGCCCAATCAAGAGGCATCCCAACGACCATTCATCGTATTGGCCTTATCGTCGGCGATAGCGAAACGGGCTGTTCGAACGAGGATGATTTGGTTGCCCGCATTATCATCGGCAGCATTCGATCCGGTTATGCGCCTGATATTTCCACCAAGATGGATATGACACCTGTTGATTATGCAGCAAAATCCATCGTTTACCTGTCACGTCAACAACAATCGCTTGGCAAGGTATTTCACCTGCTCAATCCTGTTCCCGTTACATGGAGCAGCGTAATGGATTCGGTCAATGAATTAGGTTATCCATTAGAGAAATTGCGCTTCAGTGCATGGGTAGATACTATCGGGAAACTTGATGTAACATCCCGCAATCCTTTACAACCACTCTTGCCATTCCTCCACCTCGATATTGCCGCCCGCATGTTTGGCGTGAGCGAAGCAGCCTATCATGCTTTGGGCACTGCTGCGACACTACAAGCACTCGAAGGGTCAGGCATCCATTGTGCACCTGTTAATCGTGATCTCATTCAGACCTACGTGGAGCGGTTTGCAGATATGGGGCGATTAGATATGAGGCCCTTGCGAGCCTTTGCGTAAACAAATAAATGACTGGTTATTGATGAAGCGATTCTGGTTTGTTATTGCGCTTGTCACTGGAATACTGGTCTTCAGAGTCCGGCGAAGTTGGCTTGGTTGGTTGTTGAGGCTACCACATCCAGATAATCGAATAGAAATAAGACGCGCCGTCATGATTCTGACGCCAGATGGAATACATCTGGCCAATGATCATTATTCTCCTATCACACAGGCCCAGTGTCCAACAATCCTCATTCGTTCTCCATATGGACGTAATGCAAAGCTCGGCCCATTTGGAATGCTAACCGAATTCTGTGCAATTCGCTTTGCTGAACGTGGCTATAACGTACTTGTACAGGATATACGCGGACGGTTTGATTCCGAAGGCGAGTTCGAGCCATTTCTGCATGAGCGTGAAGATGCCAAAGCGACAATTAATTGGTTAGGACAGCAGTCATGGTTTGATAAACAGGTCGGCATGTGGGGGCCGAGTTATCTGGGTATTGTTCAATGGGTTGTTGCAGATGACCCTATCATAAAAGCACTTGTACCGGGGGTGACGGCGTCCAATCTATATAACATCGTATTTCCTGACGGTGCTTTTGATTTAAGTCTCACCATGCGTTGGACATCATTACTCCGTTTTCAAGAAAACCTCATCAGTTGGTTTCGTCAACTCGCAGTCTTATTCTACGTTGAACGGGACGTACAACCTGCTTTCAATTATTTACCCATAATGCAGGCTGATGCTGCGATGCGTGAGGGGAAAATAAGTTACTACCGACGCTGGATTGGCTCCATGCGCAATGATCCGGTCATTTCAAAACAACTTCAGATCACAGATCATGAAAAAGTGAGCGCACCTGTACACCTCGTTGGTGGATGGTATGACTTTTTCTTGCGGGGAATGCTAGAGGATTATAAGGCGCTTGTAGACAAAGGACACGTACCGTACCTCACCATTGGTCCTTGGCGGCACGTAAGTAATCTGTTTCTAATGCCAACGATGCTTAAACCCGGGATCGAATGGTTTGATACATACCTAAAAGGTCAAGCTGGGCGGCTGAGGACGAAACCGGTGCGAATATATGTTATGGGTGTTAACGAATGGCGGGAGTATGAAGCATTCCCTCCACCCACTCAGTTGCAGACGTATTATTTACAGGCTGGAAATCATCTCGGTACTCAACTAGTGAATGGTACACCGAGCCATTATTGTTATGATCCCAATCATCCTACACCCAGCCTTGGGGGCGCTCAGTTCTCACTTTGGGCAGGTGCGCGTGACAACCATCAGCTTGAACGCCGTTCTGATGTGCTAACCTTCACCAGTGAGCGGTTTCATAATCCGCTTGAAATCATCGGCAATGTTCGCTGTGAACTTTACTTCCGGTCTTCATCCGAATTCACTGACTTTTTTGTGCGACTGTGCGATGTTTATCCTGATGAGCGATCCATCAATATCACTGACGGATTTATTCGTATAGAACCGGGCAAATGTGAACCTCAACCGGATGGCAGCTTTCATGCTCAGATTGAATTATGGGCAACCGCCTGCCGCTTCTTGACAGGACATCGGCTTCGCTTACTCGTATCCAGCAGTGCTCATCCTCGCTGGGCTAGACACACCAATACGGCTAACCCACTCACCGATACCCTTATTAAGGTAGCCGAGCAGACCATTTATCATGACCAGCAACATCCGTCCGCTTTAATATTGCCACTCGTAGAACATCATGTCCCAACAAATCTATGATTTTGTCGTGATTGGTTCGGGTTTCGGCGGCAGCGTTTCAGCAATGCGCTTGACCGAAAAAGGTTATAGTGTCCTCGTTCTGGAACGGGGGAAACACTTTCGTGACATAGATTTCCCTAAAACAAACTGGAATATATTTAAGTATCTATGGCTTCCGCCGTTGCGTTGTTTCGGTATTCAGCAAATAAGCCTCCTAAACGATATCATGGTTCTACATGGTAGTGGAGTTGGTGGTGGCAGCCTCGTCTACGGCAATGTTCTGATGGAGCCAAGCGACGAACTATTTGATGCGCCCGGTTGGCAACATTTAGCTGACTGGAAGTCAACTCTGCGTCCGCATTACGAAACCGCCAAACGTATGCTGGGCGTGACAACCAACCCTTACACAACACCTGCAGATCGAGTCATGCAAGAACTTGCCAAGGATATGGGATGTGAAGACACCTTTCAGTTCACTGACGTGGGTGTGTTCTTTGGGGAAGCAGGTAAAGAAGTTCCAGACCCGTACTTCGATGGGAACGGACCACCCCGCACCGGTTGTACACTTTGTGGCGGCTGCATGGTTGGTTGTCGATATGGTGCGAAAAACACACTACAGAAGAACTATCTCTATTTCGCTGAGAAAGCGGGAGCGGAGATTTGGTCGGACTGTGAAGTTGTAGACATCTGCCCATTGTTATCCAATCAATCAAATCAGGCACATTATGAGGTTATCTATCGACATCCATCGAAACTTCCATTTGATCGCCGACGTGAAAAGGTACAGGCGCGAAATGTTATAGTTTCAGCACATGCCCTTGGCACATTGCGCCTCCTGTTAAACTGCCGTGACATTACACGTTCGCTTCCAAAGATTTCCGCATGTCTGGGCACAAATGTCCGCAGCAATAGCGAAGCATTGGTTGGTTCGACCAGTTGGGATAGTACTGTGGACTATTCAACAGGTATAGCCATAACTTCTATCTTTGCATCGGACGACGTAACCCAAGTAGAACCGGTACGCTATCCACATAAATCTTCATTCATGCGCCTATTAGCAATCCCAATGATTGAAGGAGCAGCCTCTATTCCAAAGCGGTTCTATAAAACGCTCATGCATGGTTTGATGCATCCTGCTGAATTCCTCTATGTCAAGTTTTTTTCTCAGTGGTCAAAGCGCTCAACGATTCTGCTGATTATGCAAACCGAAGAACGCACATTTCGGGTAAAGTTAGGACGCAACTTATTCACACTGTTCAGGAGAGGGCTAGTTTCGATATTACCTAAAGGCAGCTCATTGTCTCCTGACGAACAGGTGTCTCATGGCATAACCCACGCTTTTGCTGCCAAGACAAATGGTATTGCTCAAGATACCATCCCCGAAACGCTACTTGGTGTCCCCGCAACTGCACATCTGATTGGTGGCTGCCCTATCGGTTCAAGTGATGCAGATGGCGTGGTGGATGTTCATTGCCAAGTTTTCAATTATCCCGGTCTGTACGTTGTGGACGGATCGATCATCCCTGCAAATCCGGGGATAAACCCCAGCTTGACCATTGCCGCACTAGCAGAGTATGCAATGAGTTGCCTGCCCTTAAAGGCTAAATGAAATGAACGACCCCACAGCAAGCTGCGAGGTATTTAATCAGTCCAATAGACGTAGTTGCTAGCTATACAGTTGAGTGTACTCGTGGCCACGTCCTTGGTTCTTTACATAGTTACGGATGGTGGTTTCTGTCCCATGTTGTCCAACTGTACCAACATAGTATCCATCGCTCCAGAATTGACCACCTCACAGTTTCTTCTTTACCTCAGGAATTCGTGCAAAGATTTCAGGCGCGCTCAGGCTTTTGATAATTTGCACAATCCGCGTTGGACATCAAGATCGATACGTTATGTCGCTTACGTACAATTTGGCTCATCCTTGCTATCTTAGCCAGATCGCTTGGCTTCAGCAATACTTTCAGACCCGGCAAACCGCGAGGTATTCGACCCGATAAGGAATAAAAAGCTCGAAGCGGCACCGATCACTGTCGTTGTGTAAAAAAGGTTGCATTCTATATGGGGTAGCACCACATTGAACGTTGGAAGCTAAGTGAGGGGGCAAGTGAGCCCATAATAACTCGTGAAGAGACCAGCGATGGTCGGTTAAGCCAGCCGCCATTGCGGGTGTGCGCTGGTCGAGCGAAGCATGGAGCCAGCAGAAGTTATATAAACAACCGACTAAGAAAACGCGTTCGCCAACCGTTTGCAAGTGGCGAGCCGGACAACGGGTACGACGGGCAAAACAAGCCAGATGCGCGCGAAAGGTGGCGTTGAGGCGTTCGATGTAAGCGGTGTTAATGGTCTTGCCCACGCCTTGTGTGACCTTCAGCAGACGCCAAATGGTTGAGTATGTACCCGACAAGACCCAACGGGTCATGAGCCACTCTCCCGCTTCCTGCTTGACCAGTTGCACCAGAGCCAGTTCTGGCCAAAGGCGTTTGCCTGGACCACCGACTTTGCCTGTCCAGAGCACTTCTCGAAAGATGAAAGCCGCAGCCCTAGGATAAGCATTCCAACCGTCAAAGGCGATCACCAGTGGAACGTGTTTCGCCCAATTGTAAATACAGCTCATGATTTGCCGTGCCAACTGTTTGTCACGCTTTACCCGACATACCGCTCCCAACCACAAGCGACTGCCCACGCTCAACGCCATGGCGATCCACAGCACACACTGCTGCATCTTCAACCGGATTTCATCCACTTGTACCTGCTCTAAATCCACTTTCTGGATGTGCTGGTGATGAAAGTTCTCGGCGTACTCCCCCGCTCGATGCAACCAACCCGCCACCGTCCGTTCGTCGACCTCAAACACCGCCACCGGACAGCCCCATGCCACCAACCCGACTGCCCACGTCACCATTTCTGTATTCGTTCGCAAGCCGTAAAACATCGTCCCGCGCCGATACGAAAACGTGTGCCCACAGCTTTTGCACTTACACCGTTGTCGTTTCGGATCGTGGACAACGATATTCCCTTTTCCAACTTGATGCTTGTCACGACACGCCCTGTTCGGACAAAATACCACTTGAAGGTTCATGGGGTTTTCCTGATTGCTTCATCTACAACCAGTTTGCCTCATGTCCCTTCTCCTTTTCTACCCGCTCCACCATTTCGTGTGGTGCTATTATTTATGGTAGCGGGTTCCAGATTCGAACTAGTGATCTTGTCTACTATGAGACCATTACTACTAATTGTTTCAAACTTCTTGAATGCCGTGGTGGAGAAGCAGAAATCATCGACCGCGCAGTACAGTTCCAGTAAACTCAGTTTGGATGCCTCTCGGTTAGGCTGGGTTATCTGAGAGATTACTTCATCTCTCACTTTGAGGTATTTCCTTATCCATAACTGAAATTAGTTTATTGCTGAACGTGTAACGGCCTGCACTTAGCGTAAGTTTGACTGTGTCACCCGTATGTGCGTCATCACTTATGGCCCGTCCATTCATCAAGATTGCGTTCTCGATCGCGTTAGGCAGTACCAACGTAGCCGACGCGTTGAAAGGAATTGTGATTTCAATCTTCATGAGTCCCGTGTCGTCTAAGTGCCAGCCACTCTCATATAGCCCTGCCGCCGAGCGGTAGCGCACTTTTGCCCATTTGAGGGAGGGATGGGGTTTCGGCGCAATAAGCGCGTGGCGAAAGCCTGTATGTCCAGCTTGGCCCGACGACGGATTCAAGCCGCACATGTCGCGGTACATCCATTCCACAATCGACCCATAAGCATAGTGATTGAGAGAATTCATACCCGTCGAACTGATTGTGCCATCTGGATTAAGTGAGTTCCACCGCTCCCAGATGGTCGTCGCTCCCAAGTTCACTGCATATAACCATGAGGGATAATCCTCATTGAGGAGCAGCTTATAAGCGAGGTCATTCGCTCCGATATTCGAAAGCACCCGGCATAGATAGGGTGTGCCCACGAATCCCGTTCGGAGATGGGTTTTATCCTTGTGGAGTAGAGCAATTAAATCGCGTTCTACACGCTTGCGGTGAGCATCCGGCACCAAATTCATGAATAGTGCCAGCACATACCCTGTCTGTGTTGGGACTGCCAACCGTCCAGTTTCTGTGAAGTATTCTTTTTGGATGGCTGCCTTCACCTCAGCTGATAGCTGCCCATATTCATCGGCTAGCTCGGTCTTGCCCAGCACTGAGGCCGCTCTCGCCACCAGTCCCGCTGAATAACAATAGAAAGCGGACGCGATAAAATCTTCGGGTGTGCCACCCTTACGCGAAGTCGGATCGCTAATCGTGACATCCAGCGCTAACCAATCGCCAAAGTGAGTGCCTTCTGCCCACAGCCGCCTGTGCCCAGATGACTCATCCACATTGCGGATGTAATTTACCCAAGCCCGCATACTTTCAAACTGCTGCTCTAAAATACCTGTGTCGCCGTAGAATTCGTATATATTCTAAGGCAAAATGGTCGCGGCATCACCCCAAGCGCAGGAACCCCCTTTATTCAAATTGACCATCGGGATGATGTGGGGGACCATTCCGCCAGTCTTGACCTGCTCTCGTTGCATGTCATATAAGTACTTGGAGAGGAATGCATCCACATCCATGTTGAAGCACGCTGTGGCGGAGAAGATTTGAATATCACCCGTCCATCCCAAGCGTTCATCCCGCTGTGGACAGTCAGTTGGAATATCGAGGAAGTTTCCTTTTTGTCCCCAGAGTGCGTTCTTGAAAAGCTGGTTGACCTTCTCGTTAGAAGTTTCAATTTGGCCGATGCTGTCCATCCGTGAATAAATTACATAGCCCGTGAAATTGTCGAGGCTCAAGTCGCCAACCCAGCCTTCTATTTTGACATATCGAAAGCCGAAAAAAGCGAAATAGGGTTCTACAACCGCCTCAGTTCCATCCGCGATGTACGTATATTCGGCCTTGGCTGTACGCAAGTTATCACGAAAAAAGTTGCCCCCTTGCAGCACTTCGCCGAATGCAAGTACCATATGTCGCGCGAGTGCTGATGCGTACCCAACCCGTCAAATTCTGTCCGAAATCCAACACGGTCTCACCAGCAGGCGTTTTAATCAGCGCGATGGGCTTGATCTTTTCGTTGATACAAACCGGTAGAGACCGTCTAGCCTCCAACCGTCCTGTCTCTAGCTTGATCGGGACGGCGTTGGAGGAGTGGTGTGGAGACGGCACAACCTTCTCGATGCGGGCATCCTGTGTTTCACCGTCGAAAATATCACTCAGTGTAATCGGGGCAGGTTGGGCTTTCCATGAGCCGTCGCTGAGGAGCCTGACTTCCTTCCCGTCTTCCAAGGCGATGTTCAGTTCGCAAATCAGCGCAAACCGGTCGCCATAAAATCCGACCCGGCTACCATCCGCGCCATAACGTCCCTTATACCAACCGTTGCCCAGCATGACCGAAATTTGGTTCGTTCCGGCCTGTAGCTGGTCGGCAATGTCATAAGTCTGATACTGAATCCATTGATCGCAAGCATTACAGTAAGGCGTGAAATATTCATTCCCGACACGCCTTCCATTCAGATTAAAGGTGTACAGCCCTAATCCGCAAATATAAGCACGAGCGCTGATCACACCTGAAGGAAGCTGAAACTGCTTATACAAAATCGGGTGTATCTGGTTATCTTCCCACTCCGGTGTAATCCACTCAGCCTGCCATGCTTCATCGATTTTGGCAGTCTCGAACCATGCGACTTGGCTATCGGCACTTTCAGTTTCGCCCCAAACTTTGACCTTCCAGAAGTAACGGGTGCGTGGCTGAAGTTCGATTGCGGGTCGATAGCCTATACTATCGATCTCACCTCCATCAACCTTGCCACTGTCGAAAATCACCTGCTGGAAATCGTTGTCGAGGCCGATGATGACACGCGCGGCAGTTTGCACTGTGTCGTTGGTGTCATCAACGATCCATGAAAAAGACGGTTTTTCAATGGCGAAGCCTAAAGGATTAGCGATACGGTTGGTCTTCAGGTGGGATATTTTCATGCTTTGCCTCGCGACTACGGTGTAATCATCTTCAGCACTTGGTATTACATTTGACATCCCTAGTTGCGTAAGCATCGATCCGGTGTGCCAATATGTGTCGGACGATTTTATAGAGTTTTGGATGGTTTAAATAGATCAATGAATCCAACAACCATCCTGATACTGAAGGACTGTGCGGGATCATATGATCCCGCGCAGCTTGTATTTGTCTCTTTATCAGAAACTACTTCGTCGATAGACGCTCAATCAAAGCCTGCAAGTCTTCACCACCTTGTTCAACTGTTGACTCGCCGTATGCAATCTTCTGGCCTAATAACGTTAGTTCGTTCACGAACTCTTGGTCGTTGGGCAGGTTCGGGCCTTGCGGGATCGTGCGATCTGCAATGGCGTTGTAGATACGGTAGACTTCTGCGTCGGTTGGCGTAGCCTTATCCGCAATAGCTTCACGCACAACTGGCGAAGAAGGAACGCCGCGATTGGTCTGGAGTATCGCGCCTGCTTCCGGGCTGGTTACAAAGAAATTGATGAACAGCGCCGCCGCCTCTTTGTTCTTGCTGTCTTTGCTGATGGTCAAGTACTGGCTCATCTGGATAGCGTACGCCGGTTTGCCGCCTGTAGGAAGTGTCGTCATGCCCAGTTCATCAGTCATAGCTCCCTGATAGGCTGCCACTTGATTGCTCCAAACCAGATCAATGGCCGCTTTTCCCGCCACGAATGCTGAGTTATCTGGACTCGATTCCGTATAGGTATAGGTCGTATCTGCCTCAGGGACCAATCCTTCGGCACGCATATCGGCCCACATTTGCAGCCACTTCTTAGCGGGATCTACTGTTGCGTAAGACTTTCCACCTTCATCTTTCGTCCACAGCGGAGTACCTTCCTGCGTGTAGAAATAACTAAGGTAGTTCGCTTGGTTTGTGCTGTTGTCTACAAATGGTGTGACACCTTCGGGCAGTTTTTCTTTCAGCGCCTTGCCATAGGCAATCAGTTCATCCCAAGACATATTATCCTTCGGGAGATCGACACCCGCAGCCTCAATCATCTTCTTGTTGTAGGCGAGAACGAGTGTGTTCGTACCGAGGCTTACCGCATACAGGTTTCCGTCCGTATCCGTTGCGGGAATAAGCGCGGTCTGGTCAAACATTTCGGGAGTATTGATCATGAGTTGCTTACCAAGATAGTCATTCAGTGGTTCCAGATACTTTTTGTAATCCGGCCAGTTGCTGCCGAACTGAATCAGATCAGGGGCGTTGTTAGCTGCAAGCTGTGTATCCAGAATCTGGAAGTGATCGCTCGTGCCGCCATTTGGCTCACCTTTCACTTTGACATCTGGGTATGCCGCTTGGAAGAGATCGATAACCTGCTGGGTTCGTTTGGTAGCCATTAGTGGGTTTCCGCCTCGACTGTGGTTGGTAACATCGCCAAGAAGGCTGGACCTGAAAAATTTGATTCTCATTGGGTCTCCCGGTAGTCTAGCCGGAGGTGTAATCTTCTTGTAATGTTTTGGAGGTGTTTAATGCCGCATTTTGGCCTTTCTCGATCTATGGGACCGGGCCAGTAGACTCGCGGATAATGAGTTGTACTTCTGGTTCTGCCACTTGTTGGGGAAGATTGGGTTCAGCAAATCGATTGAGCAGTAACCGAACTGCTTCACGTCCGCTTTCCTCTGATTTCCCTGAAACGGTCGTCAAACGCGGCACGGTGTAATTCGCAAATGGAATGTCATCAAAACTGGCTACAGATAAGTCACGGGGAATGCTCAATCCGAGGTCATTTGCAGCCCGCATCACTGCAATCGCCAGCATGTCATTAATGACGATGAGTGCTGTCGGACGATCCTTTTGCTGGAGCAAGCTATGAGCCGCTTGGTAAGCTCCTTCGAGGCTCTCATTACAGTGAACTTCATACGTCTGCAGTCCCGTAGCCTTCAATAGGTCTCGATAGATCAGAAGGGGGTCAAACCCCTGAACTTCCTTCGTGATGCCGTATACGAAGCCAATCCGTTGGTGTCCCAATTCCAGCAGATGAGCCATGAGTGCGCGTGTGCTGCTGGCATAGGTGTGTACAACATGGTCAAACTCAGCTTTAGCGGCAGTAATTTCTACAATTGGTCTGCCTGAGTTCCGAATATAATCGCTTAGTCGAGGTAGCAAATACTTGATGGCCGCCAGCAGGATGAATCCATCCACAGGCTGGCGCGTCAATTCGCGTATTGTGTTAGCTTCCTGCTGCATATCGAGGGGATGGTGAGACAAATGTAGACTGTAACCATTTTCTTGCAACCCTGCTGAAATACCGGACAAGAGCTGCCAGAAGAATGGATTTTGAATAGCTGGGATAATGACCCCAACGATATTTGTATCACCACTGCGAAGCGATTGTGCTCGCGCATCCGGTTCATAGCCCAGTTCAGCAATTACGTCCATTACGCGCTGCCGGGTTTCGTCGGAAATGGGGATTTTTAGTTCGGTCTGATCATTCAGCACATAGGAGACGGTGGATCGAGACACACCAGCCTTTTGTGCAACGTCTTTTTGCGTCGGTCTTTTCATAAAATTAAGTGCGTTATTTATTGTTTCGTGTCAATTGACACGTGTGAAGAAAATATATCGTGACTTCTGACACGAGTCAAGTATTTGCAATTCGCTAATTTCTGAGCAGGAAAGCTGACGAGTTTCTATGTCTGCAAACCACAGGTGGGGGACTTAATAGTGGTAGAAGGGCAATTTGATGATACTACGGCTTATTAGGACGCAAATCTTGTACCCTATACGAAAGACGTTTTCAATGTGACGCGATGTATTAGGGCAATTCTAGCGACGAATCGTTTTCTCGTAGCAGGGCAAAATAAGGACGCTCGCCAGGCGAGCCGTTGGGGCGATGGTAAGCCAGTAGAAGCTGTCCATCGAAGGTACTGAATCGCATACAGTGGCCGCCATCCCCCACGTACAGCGGCGTAGGCAGTTGCTTCGAGCGGCCAAGGATTTCTCCGGACTCTGACTGTGCCACTCCGACAGTATATCCACCTGCGCTAAAACTCGACCATAGCATAATCAGATCTCCATTTGAGAAATGATGGAGCCAAGGGCCATCTGTGACGTAACCTTTTCGCCCTTTTTGAGTTGATCTCGTGTGCCCAAGGCGCTTCGGAAGCATGGAACAAGAGTTGTGGTGGTCCGACCGGAGAAGCCAGATCAGCGCTGAGGGGCATAGCACAAATGGTTCCATCACCGACCTGCACCCACTCGTGGCAAAAAACGATCCATGGTTGAGTTTTGTTGTCGATGAACAACTTCTCTCCCAGTCGCGCGGCGTGACTGGCCCATCACTAATCGGCAGGAAAGGTCCTTTAGGTTTGTCCGCTGAAGGTTTGGGTTCCACGGTAGACACCATTCGCTTTGAAACTCATGAACATATTGTAACGACCATTGTACGCATGCACTTCAGGCGCCAAGAACTTACGATCCGCCCAAAAGTTAGCGTGCGGACGGAAAGCAGGGTAGGGGCCTTCCCAATTTTGGAGATCAGAACTGGTGTAATAATCCGTGCCCGATTCAGACGGCGTCCAGCACTCCGCTCCCACAGTGCCAAAAAATTAATAGAGCCTTTCATTGTTGACTGGCAGCACGAACCGATCACGACCATGGATCTCGATGTTCTTAAGCACCGTTTGCTCCAATATCGAGGGCAATTAAATGATTTAAGTCTTGGCATTAAAAGTGTAGATGGGAATTGTTCTTTAGCCTATGGACTTATATGCTGTTGTGACTTGGCTGTTGAGAAATTCTATGTGACCGACAAAATCCGAACTGAATTCGGTTCGGATTTTGTACTCGAATTGAGAGAAGAGGATTACAAACCTTCTTTAACCTCGATCAGTTCGTCGGCAAGTAAACCATGTGCCTCGCGATGAACCGCATTAGCCGCTTCCTTATTCGGGGCTTCGACGAGGCAGAACACCTTACCCGTACCTTCATCGAACCAGTAGCGAAGATACTTAACGCCGTACTTCTCCTGCGTTTTGAGGTCTGCTTCGTGGGCATGCGCAACAGCGTCCGCAGTTAGCCCTTCAACATGTTGGTGAATATCCATATACAGTGGCATGTTTTTTCTCCTTGTGCCTTTAATTAGGCCTTGGGTGTCATATCGGTGACCGGTTGACCGGCAGGGCAGAACACGATTGGGTTGAAGTCGGCGAATAGACCGTTGGGATTATCCGTCCACAACCACAGATGTAGGGTCCAAACTGGCGGGGTATCAGGGATGTTGGTCTTCAGATGCATGGTCTGCCCAAACAGCGTCGGCGCAGGACGACCACTGTTGTTGGGATCCCACTTGTCGGCAAAGACAAGATACTCAAATGCCACCAGATTCATGTTGCCCTTGGCATCCGGCTCGTAAACCAGAGCTTCCGGTTTCATGGGATCGACCACTTCATCACCGACAAGATCGCCATTGACGTAATGCTGTCCCATTCCGCCGACTTGATTATTGGTAAAGCAGTCGAGGAACTTGCCGTAACCATCTTTCTCGATGCCGCTAAAATCGCGGAAGCCAGCGGTTGCTTGGCGAACGTCTGCGACCAACCGGCTTACTTCAGGTGTAAGCTCACGCCCATGATCCATCGACATAGGCGTCTCTGTAGCTTCCTGAGCATATATGACGAATGGTAGCAACATGATTACTGCTATGACCAATAGAGCCAAACTTCGTTTCTTCATCGAACACTCCTTACTTGATTGAACCGATGAAGTTACGATATCAGTTTGGCTAGGTATGGGTCTTCTACCAAATGGTAGAATTCATCGCAACTGATGGTAGATTTATGAGGTGAGCTGCCGGGGAAGTAAGCCGAGCTGCTGAGCGCGGATAATCGCTTGAGAGCGGTTGGCAACATCCAGCTTGCGATAGATGCTGAGGGTATGTGTCTTAACCGTTCCGGCACCGATAACCAACTGGTCGGCAATCTGGGGATTGGTGAGTCCGTTTGCTAGCAGGAGAAGAATCTCACTTTCTCTGGAGGTAAGAAGCGAGTCGTATACTGGATTCGCCTCATGTGGAGACTGAAATTCTCTTATGTAGGTCTGTACATCATTCAGAGAGAGAACTGCTCCTTTTTCCCAACTCATCTGATAAGCATCGGCGCCTAATTTGTTTTGCAAATCAATCTGAAGACGGTCGAATAAAGGCCATTGGCGCACCCAATTCAACGCCAAATCCGTAAAGGTGGAAACCCATGCAAGCAATTCGACGGCCTTCTTGGGATTTCTTTCAGAGAGGACGTATGCCGCACTCGGAACAATCCAAACAAATGTGACTGAACTAACATCAGGGTCAGATATTTGGAATAGTTTTTCGATGTAGTCGTGTGCTTCAGACAATTGACCTAGACCACAGGATAAGGCGGCAATCGACCAATACAGTAGTTGTTGACCCATCTTGTCAATGGTGTGACGTTTGCCCGTTTCACTAATCCGAAGCCCCTCAGCATAGTCTTCGTCAAGGCAAGCCAACAGAATTTGAAGGGATTGGTTGTAAGGTTGAAAAATATCTGGACGAATGTTTTCATTGATCATCAACGAGTGCTGCACATATTCGCTGCAGAAGTCATACTCACCTTGAAAAAAAGTCGAGAGGGCCAATAGACTTAATGCATGGGCGATTTGACCTTGATGCCCGGCTTCGGTAGCAACTTCTAATGATTCCTCGATATAAGTGCGCCCTTTGGCATACTGGCTGTTCTTGAGGCAGTACGACCCAAGGTTCAGCAAGCAAGTCACGAGGGTCGCGCGATTGTGTGTAATTCGTGCCAGTGCCAAGCTTTCTTCTGTATATTTGTTGGCTTTATCCGGTTGGTTGAGATTGTAGTAAACATAGCCTAAACGATGCAGCGCCCAAGATGCATAGTAAGGATCGTTCACGGATTCAAACAATTCGAGACTTGCCTCCAGTGGTGGCAGCGCTTCATCATAGCGATGCATAACAATCAGGGCAAAGGCCTTCACCAGATGGCAAATCCCCAACTCCAATGGATTGTTAGTTACCTGTGCGATTTCACTGGCTTGCTCGATGCTCGCGAATGGCTGCTCGTAATTGTCTTGATACACCCAATGTAGATATCCCCAGCGCCGTGCTAGCAGTCGGCCATAAAGCGATGTGCCATCTGCCGCGACCTCAAAGCCCTGTTCAAATAGGGCGACGATTTCACGGTAACGACTGCGCAGATACCCGAAAAGGTACAGGCTGTCGAGCATGGCATGAATATTCTCGACATGCCGATTTTGAACTGACCAATCCCACGCCTGACGAATGTTGTCAAAATTGTCTTCGATTTCTTGTACAGCTGTTAACTGCTCAGGTTGTTTCAGCATGGTATCGTAGTGCTGCATCCTCTGAGCAAAATATTGGCTGTGTTGGGCAAGGGTTGCTTGTTTTTCGCCCGATGCTTCGAGTTGTTGCGCCCCATACTGTCGTAGTAACTCATGAATGTCAAAATGGACGGATGTGGTGGTCTGGATCAGCGATTTCTCCACTAAGGCGATCAACATTGGCAGATCGGCTCTCGCCACCCGTTCCGCCGCTTCATGATCAAAGCCGCCGCGAAAAACTGAAAGTTTTGCAAAAGCCAAGCGCTCTGCTTCCAATAATAGGTTCCATGACTGATCAAAGGTTGCGCGCATACTGCGATGACGTTCTTCGACGTTCCGGACAGTTGTCGTGAGAAAATCGAGATTGCGCTGCATTTGTAGAGCGATTTGTTCTGCCGAGAGTCCCTTCAACCATGAAGCTGCCAGTTCTATGGCTAATGGAAGCCCTTCGGCAATTCGGCAAATCTGAATGACCGCATTGAGGTTGACCTCTAGTGAGAAACTTGGCTGCATCCGCCGCGCATGATAAAGAAAGAGTTGTATGGCATCATAGTCTTCTAACCGGCTCGAATAGCTACTAAGTGGTGTATGCATTCCATTAAGGGGATACAGCCATTCTTCCTGTAAGTTGAGCATTTCGCGAGATGTAACGAGAACCTTTACCTGCGGCGCATTGACGAGTAGATCACTAACAAATGGCGCGTGATTGAGCAGATGCTCATAGTTATCCAATATGAGTAGAAGCGATTTATTTTGGAGGCGATCAAAAAGCTGTTGTTGGGGAAGGGCAGATCCATAGAAAGAAATGTTGAGCGCATGTGCAATCGCGGGCACGATCAACTCACCACTCATCACAGGCTGCAAGGGGACAAAATATACGCCATTTGGGAAGAGATGCCGTGAGGCTTCTGCTGCTTGAATCGCCAAGCGTGTTTTGCCACAGCCACCTGTGCCGGTGATGGTCAATAAGTGGCAGTCCGGATCTGCAATACGTGCATTCACTTCAGCAAGGGATTTGATGCGTCCGAAAAATGGACTTCTTTGAGCAGGAATTTGAGACACGATTTCACCTCACGTGTTACTCTCATTTGTGGGTGCATGTTTTTCAAAATGTTCAGTATAAGGGATTACGCAGGTTTGCGCAGAACGGTGATCGACTTGATGTCCGTTATTCAACTAGTGCATCGACTTATTTGAAATCTGGATGAATTAAGAATCTTAGCGGATTATCAGCCGGGATACCAAGCAAGGTTTGTCTCTCGACTGTCAGCATCCGCCAGTTTCACAATATGTTTACCGTCGGCATCCATAATGTAAAGATCCGTATTGCCCGACTCATTGGCTGCCGTAAACAAAATATGCTGGCTATCAGGCGACCAAACGGGTGATGTTTCGCCACCAGATATTGTGGCTAAGGAACGAAAATTGCTTCCATCCACATTAATTCGGCTAATTTCAACGTTACCCGGCTGATCTTCCGAAACGAACAGGATATACCGACCATCTGGCGACCACGAGGGGGTGATTTCAAGGGTGTGGGCGGTCGTCAGAGGCCGAAGGTTATTTCCGTCGGCATCCATTATATGCAGGAATTGTTTGCCAGCCCGGTTCGAGATAAATGCAATGTGCTGCCCATCGGGTGAAATAGCTGGTAAGTTGTCGCTGCCTTCAGCAAGGGTAAGGTTCTGATACCCGCTTCCATCTGCGTTCACACGGCATATATCCCAGTTGGCCCTTCCTTGCTGTGCGGTAAAAACAATAAACTGACCATCTGGTGACCAGATAGGCGCTTCCGCATAGGTATGGTTATGAGTGATCTGACTGCTCTCACCGGTTTGCGTATCCAGCACAGCGACTTCGGCCACAAATTCAAAACGAAAAGTTACGTAGGCTATGTAGCGTCCATCCGGCGACCACACGCCGCTTTGAGCACTTGGCTCCATAAATGACATCAATGGACGCATTTGACTTCCGTTAGCATTCATACGGTAGATACGCTTCAGTGAATTTGTGTTTTGACCATCGAAGGTGTCAAAGATAATTTCACGGCCGTTTGGCGACCACTTCGTGCAGCAGTAAATAATGTTTTGACTAACCGGAAGGGTTATCCGGTTCTGAATGTCCATGAGGTGCAAGACATTCTTCCCCAGACCGACCGATGAAACATACGAAATGACGGTCTGCGGCCGTGTTGAGCCACCGATATATATTGCCGCTGCAATGGCCAAGGCGCATACGAAAAGAAACATCAAATAGAGGCGTGCGAGAGCGAGGCGGCTTGCTACTTTCACCCTTGGTGAAGCAGCCACCTCATCACGTCTCACATATATCGCTTCCGCATCAAGCATAAGCCTTAACCTTTGCACTGGCTACGTATACGACATGTGCTATACGCGGACGAAGTCAGAAAAAGATCGCTATGGTCAAATGCTAGCGCGTTAGTTCTCCACCCGCAATACAGCCTTCATCAAATCGCGATCACGTGATGATGGCCCGACCAAAATCTCAAATTCACCCGGCTCGACCACATTCTTGCCTTCCACGTTCACGATCTGGAACGATTCCCAAGGCAGCGAGATCGACACCGTTTTCTTCTCATTGGGTTCGATATGTACCCGTGCGAATCCCTTAAGCGCCTTGTTCACCCATGTGACCGAGGTCACAACGTCACTCACATAGACTTGCACGATCTCATCACCGGCACATTGGCCTACGTTCTCAACATCGACGGAAACCTTCAGGGACTGCCCCTCCGTAAGAGTCTGCCTATCCAGCTTGAGATTTGAGTAACGATACTTGGTGTAGCTCATCCCATGTCCAAAAGGAAAGAGTGGCTCTTGCGTGAGATCCGCATAACGGTCGCCATGTTGTCCTCGCACCTGACTGTAGAAAACGGGCTGCTGGCCGACATGAACTGGAATTGAAATCGTGAGCTTACCGGATGGATTCAAATGTCCAAACATTGCCTCTGCAAGTGCAGTTCCGCCTTCCATACCGGGGTTGAAAACCTCAAAAATGGCTGCAGCGCGTTTGGCTGATGGCGGCAGCACCAGCGGCTTGCTATTGATAAGAACGACAATCATCGGCTTACCTGTCTTTTCCAACGCGTCGAGTAGGGCGATTTGGCCGCCTTGTAACTCCAGCGTTGCGGTGCTCTTGGTTTCGCCAATGAATTCCAAGTGATCCCCGACCACGGCCACAATCACTTCAGAAGCTTGAGCTGCCGTAACTGCAGCAGGAATGCCTGAGATATCGTCATCGATAATTGAACAGCCACGTTCATAGCCAACAGAGATATCCGCAGGGGCAATCGCGCGGATGCCGTCAATGATAGTTGTTGTCCGTTCGCGTGGGTGCTTGCCGGCTTCTGGCGGGTGCTGCGAAGCGCCAAGTGACCAGTCGCCAAGCTGCTGCAAATCATCATCTGCGTTTGGCCCGACGACAGCAATGGACCTCACTTTTGTGGAATCAAGCGGGAGCAGCCCATTGTTCTGGAGCAGTATTAAGCTCTGGCGCGCAGCATTGAGGTTTGCCTCTCGATGTTCGGGGCGTGCGATCTCAATTGCGGCACGCTTGAGGTCGGGACGTCGCGAATTTTCAAAAAGTCCCATCTGGAATTTGAGTGCGAGCATGCGGGCACACGGCCCATCAATTTCTGCTTCGGAAAGCCGTCCGCTGTGAACCGCTTCTATTGCGCCTTCATAGAATTCCGGGGTAGTCATGATCATGTCGTTGCCTGCACGAATGGCGGCAACCGCAGCGTCAGCATAGGTCGCGCATACCTTTTGTTCTTTGACGAGACGCCCGACGTTGTCCCAATCGGTCACGAGGATGCCGCGGAAGTCCCATTCGTCCTTGAGAACCTCAGTCAGCAACCAGCGATTGACTGTGGATGGTTGACCTTCGATTGATTGATAACCCGTCATGAAAGTCATGGCACCGGCACGTGCTGCGCGTTCGAATGGCGGCAGGAAGTAGCTCCGAAGCTTGCGTCGCGAGAGATCAGCCTCCGAAGCATCGCGCCCACCTTGCGTCTCAGAATACCCTGCATAATGCTTCGCAGTGGCTAGCATAGAATTCGTGTCATCAAGGCCGTTGCCCTGATAGCCACGAATCAGTGCTGCGCCGAACTCTCCGATCAGGTATGGGTCTTCACCGAAGGTTTCTCCGGTTCGTCCCCAACGTAAATCACGAGTCAGACAGAGTACGGGTGAAAATGTCCAGTGAATGCCGGTCGGCACGGCCTCTTCAGCTGTTACACGTCCGACTTGTTCAAGCAATTCGGTATTCCAACTCGCGGCAAGTGCTAACTGAGTTGGAAAAATCGTTGCCCCTTTCCAGAAGGAGTGACCGTGAATGCAGTCCTCACCAACCAGCAAGGGAATCCCCAAACGGTTCTGCGCCGCCAGATCCATTGCGCGATTAAGCTTCTCACCCAAGATGTGGAGAACCGAACCGGGCTGACGGGTATTGATGAAGGAGAGATCTTCAACCCGTGCGTCCCATTGCATAATCTGGCCGACCTTCTCCTCAAGAGTCATGCGGCCAAGTAAGTCGACGACACGTTCCTCAACCGTGCGGTCAGGATTACGGTAGGGAAGTGCAAAAGAATCAGACTGCGACATGAATTGCTCCTAAAATAAGTACTTCAGCTAAAGTTATCAAACTCCCTTTAGGGAAATTATTCAATTGTCTTAAAATCTGCTGGCATATTCCCTGCAATGGCGCGCAAACTGCTGATGAGGCCATCGACTAAACCGACAATGTCTTGGGTCTCGTGGTCGTACCATGCATTAAATGCTGTGTCACTCAGTGCGCGCGTGAGAAATGCCAGTAGCATAGGTGTGTTGTCATCAAGTGTCGTGTCCAAGCGCTGTAACATCAACGCTGCGATTCGCTCCTCAAGTCGGCTTCGATGCTCCATCAGGGCGCGCCTCAGAGCGCTGGTCTCGCGCAGCAGGCGAATAGCGTTGCGAACGAGGTCAGGCTCTTGTAAGCCGTATTCGATAGCCGCGATTAAAGCATTACGGATTGCCAGTATGGGAGGTTCTTCAATCGGGCGTGCGGCAAGCTCTGCCAGCAACCGTTCGCCATCTCGGTCGAGGCGCTCGACCATCACATCTTCTTTAGAATCGTAGTAGCGGAAGAAGGTTCTTCGGGAAACGCCTGCAGCTATAGCGATTTCTTCAACGGTGACGGCCTCAAAGCCCCGCGCATGAAACAACTTGGCTGCCGCTTCGACCAGTGCCTCGCGCACAACCTGCTGCTTTCTCGCCTTGATCTTTTCAGGGGCGGATGGAACAGCTTCGGCAAATGGCTTGGCTTTGTGCTCGGTGTCTTTTTGGACTCTATTGGACATATAGTCTAACTTTAGTTTCGGCATACACCATTTTGGGCGATTATAGCACAAAGTGTTGACAATGGCACTGAGTGCCATTAATCTTTTAATTAGGTGAATCTTTGCCGGCTTGACGCAAGAATTGTCGCCTCACGTAACGCATACTTACATTTAGAGTCAGGGACCGGCGCATTTATTGAAGGAGGCCATATGGCCGCTCATGCAACTATATTATCAGATGCCGAAGTTAGTACACGCGTAGAGGCTCTTCTGGCGAAAATGAGCCTAGAAGAGAAAGTTGGTCAGGTCACTCAGATTGGTGGCGCGGACTTTATTCCGGGTCCAAAGCCCGAAGAAATTATCCGCCGGGGTGGGGCTGGTTCAGTTCTGTGGCTCAACGATACGAAGAGGTTTAACGACCTCCAAAAAATCGCCGTTGAAGAAAGCCCTTCTAAAATCCCTCTTCTTTTTGCCCTTGATGTCATTCATGGCTACCGCACCATCTTCCCTGTGCCACTGGCGATGGCTTCGTCTTGGGATCCCAATGTTGCAGAACAGGCGCAATCCGTAGCAGCCAAAGAAGCCCGTGCTGCGGGTCTGCACTGGACGTTCGGGCCGATGCTAGATATTGCCCGTGACGCACGCTGGGGGCGTATTGTCGAAGGTGCTGGCGAAGACCCCGTTCTCGGTGCGGCGATGGCTGCCGCGCAAGTTCGCGGTTTCCAAGGCGATTATGTTGGTGCGCCGGATCGTGTTGTAGCCTGTGCCAAACACTTCGCAGGTTATGGGGCTGCGGATGGCGGGCGCGATTATGATCCGGTTTTCTTGTCTGAAGCTCAATTGCGGAACGTCTACTTCCCGCCTTTCCAAGCAGCTGTGAACGCGGGCGTCGGGACATTTATGAGCGCCTATATGGATCTCAATAATGTTCCTGCCAGTGGTTCGCGCTGGCTGCTAAAAGATATCCTGCGTGACGAGTGGGGCTTCGAAGGTTTCGTGGTCAGCGATGCTTTCGCTGTTGGAAACCTTATTATTCAGGGTTTTGCGCGTGATGGTCGTGAAGCGGCCTTCCGTGCATTAAGTGCTGGCCTTGATATGGATATGGCCAGCAACACTTACCTCGACAACCTTGCCGGTCTCGTCCAAGATGGCACTCTGAAGATGGACATTCTTGATGCATCTGTGCGATCCATTCTAGCGATTAAGGTCCGGTTAGGACTCTTCGAACAACCCTATACTGATGAACGGCTGCTTGAAAAGGTGATTTCGCTGCCGGAGCATCGTCAATCATCCCGGATGGCGGCTCAACGCTCAATGGTACTTCTCCGCAACGAAAACGGTCTGCTGCCATTGTCAAAGAGTCTTAAGAACGTGGCGGTTATTGGCCCTGTCGCCGACTCGAAAGAATCGACTGAAGGTTCGTGGATGGTCTTTGGACATAAGCCCGCCGCTGTAACCGTCCTCGACGGTATTCGCGCCAAACTGCCGAATGCGCATGTTGAATACGCTTCTGGCCCTGAAATCAGACGTAACTTCCCGTCAATGTTTGAGGACTTTTTCGTGGAGCGGAAGAAGCCCGCGCAGACGCCTGAAGACGCAGAAGTCGCTTTCCAAACAGCGGTAGAAACAGCAAAAGGTGCCGACCTTGTTATTATGGTTTTGGGCGAAACTGATCTGATGGCTGGTGAAGCAGCCTCGCGGGGTTCACTCGATCTGCCGGGGCGGCAGGAAGAACTGCTCAAAGCGGTTGTGGCACTCGGCAAACCTGTAGTGCTGGTGCTTCTGAATGGGCGTCCTTTAAGTATTAATTGGGCTGCCGAACACGTTCCGGCCATTCTCGAAGCGTGGGAACCGGGCACTGAAGGTGGTAACGCGGTGGCTGATATCCTCTTTGGCGATGTCAATCCCGGTGGAAAGCTTCCGGTGACGTTCCCGCGCAGCGGTAGCCACGCCCCAATGTATTATGCGCGTACTATCACACACCAACCGGAGCATCACCCGCAGTATCGCTCTCGCTATTGGGACAGCTTGACCACACCGCTTTATCCCTTTGGCTTCGGTCTAAGCTATACAACCTTCTCGATTACTAACCTTAAAGTCTCGGCAGGGCAGGTTAAAGTCGGTGCTTCAGTAACCGTCACCGCTGACGTCACCAACACAGGAAGTGTGGCAGGAGACGAAGTGGTGCAGTTGTACATCCACCAGAAGTTCGGCACGGACTCGCGACCACTACGTGAACTGAAAGGCTTTGAGCGCGTTCCCCTTCAACCCGGCGAAACTAAGACTGTAACCTTTGAGCTTGGGGCAGAACAGTTGAAGTACTGGAGCAGCAGTGCCGGTAAATGGGTACAGGATGCTGCAAGCTTCGACCTCTGGATCGGTTCAGATTCGCAGGCGACGTTTCACTCTGAACTGGAAGTCGTTTCTTAATCGCCTTCGCTAAGAATTGCACCCTGACGACATCATGCCGTCAGGGTGTATCCTGTTTTGAGCGCTGACAACGCTAATATTTTTGATAATAGGGTTATTGGATGACAGCAAAAAATACAAATACACAGACTATTCTCATCGCTTTTCTTGCTTTCATTGGCCTTGGATTGACTGGTGGCTTGCTCGGCGTGGCATGGCCCTACATGCAAAAAGATTTCAATCTGGCATTGGATGCTGTCAATGTGTTGCTCTTGGTTCAAACCATCAGCTATACCATAGCCAGTTTTTTCATTGGTCGGCTCATGGCGCGTTTTGGTAGCGGTACAAGCTTAGCTGGCGGCATGTTGATTATGGTGCTGTGTTATTTTGCTATGGCGCTGTCCTCCACTTGGATCATGGTCGTTGCGTTCGGACTCATCGCCGGATTTGGCAGTGGCATTATCGACGCCGGGCTCAACATGTATGTCACTGCTTACCATTCTGTGCGGGACATGAACTGGTTGCACGCCGCCTTTGGGGTTGGCATCACCATCGGGCCGTTGATCATGACTTATTGTGTCGTGAATCTGAAATGGCAGATTGGTTATGCCATAACAGCGGGCGCGCTCATTATCATTCTGCTGTTGCTCATTGTGACTCGGCATAAGTGGCGTAACGAGGGCTTTCAAAGCGAGGAGAATAAGCCAGTTCGCCGTGCCAGTTTTAGTCAGTCGTTGCGCTTGCCTGTGATGTGGTTCAGCATGATCACCATCTTGACCTACGTCAGCATGGAAATCAGTATTGGTCAATGGGCTTATACACTTCTCAATCAGTCACGGGGCATTTCTCCGGAAGTCGCAGGTACTTGGGTCAGTGTGTATTGGGGTGTCTTTACAGGCGGAAGAATCTTTTTCGGATTTATCGTCAATCGCTTTGATACAACCCGTTTACTCCGGTGGTGTTTAGTGGCGGTCATTGTTGGTACGGTCTTATTAGCATGGAATCCGCTTCCGATTATTGGTTCGATTGGATTGATCATTGTAGGCTTTGCTGAAGCACCAGTCTTCCCAATGTTGATGACCACTACGCCGCAGCGTGTCGGGATCGAACATGCTGAAAATGGAGTCAGTCTTCAAATGAGTTTTGTGGGACTCGGGTCGGCCATTCTCCCCGGCCTGATCGGGACGATTGGCAAGAACTTCGGCCTCGAATCCATGACCATAACCTTTACGGTTCTGGCAATAGCTGCTTTTGTATTTCATGAGATGGCCCGTCTTACACATGCAGACCGTCCGGCATTCAGCAGCATGATTGGCACAACTGAAAATTAACCAAGATGAACCAGTCCCCACAAAGTGACACCAATCGTTTATTGTGTTATCCGCCCGATGCACGGTTGCTAATTATCAATGCCGATGATTTCGGAATGTGCCATTCAACCAACACCGCCATTTTTCAAACACTTTTGGAAGGTGTGGTCTGTTCAACAACACTAATGGTTCCTTGTGCGTGGTCTCCTCAAGCCATGCGCATGCTTGCCCAGAATCCAACAATGCAATTTGGCGTCCACCTGACGGCAATTTGCGATGGAACCAATTATCGCTGGAGACCGCTGACCGGAAGGGATAAAGTACCTTCCTTGGTTGATGAGACAGGTCATTTTTATACGTTCGCCCGTATGGATGAATTTTTTGCTCAGGTCAAGCTAGATGAGTTGGAATTGGAATTCAGGGCACAAATCGAAGCGGTGTTGGCCGCCGGACTCAGTCCGACCCACCTTGATTGGCATGCGTTACGCATCATTAAGAAACCAGAACTATTCGAGGTCATGTTCGGCTTGGCAAGGGAATATGGTCTGGCACTACGCGTCCGTGAACGTCACCTAATCGAAAAAGTGCAGCGGCTGATGCTGCCTGTCAACGACTACGACTTCTTGGATAGCTACAGCATTGCTACGAACGGGAAACTGGATCAGTACATTCGTCTCCTTCGAGAACTTCCGGAGGGGCTAAGCGAGTGGGCGGTGCATCCCGGTCTAGCAGACGCTGAGTTACTCGCAATAGAACCGGAAGGCGCTCAGATACGCCAAGCAGACTTGGAGTGTATGTTGGCCACCTCCATTCGTGAGGTCATTCAACAGGAGGGGGTCAAGCTGATCAGCTATGGAGCACTTCAGACGATTTGGCAGGCGATGAGCTAAAATCATACTCAATGCCAAATTGCATATTTTAAGTATTACATTGGCTATGTCCTCATATCCGCAATTTGGATTAACATTACTTGTGCTGTAGGACGTTCTTGATCAAATGGGCTGTGCTCAAGTGCATCAACAACATCCACTTCTCTAGACATCATCAAGATTAAGAAAGTGGCAAGGAAAAGTGCGAATGCTATAATAATTGCGGTTTTAGAAGTTGATTTCACTTCACTTTAAGTGATGTTGGCTTCTTAATTAGTGTTTTGACCCAGAAAATGTTATTAGGGAGATAAAATCTATGAAGCGTATGCGACTCGTCTCGTTATTTCTCGTTCTGTTGATGGCCCTTGCTTTAGTGCCGTCATCCCTCGCACAGGATACATCATTGCCCCGCAATGAAACCCTGTATTTCAACGGTCAGCAGTGGGGCGCAGTTGTTGGCTGGAATCCGTATTCGAGCAATAACAACAATGCTATGGCAATCAGCCAGCAGGACAATGCTCGCGTTCTGATGTTTGAATCACCCTATCTGTACAACATGCTCGATGGCAAGATCTATCCGCTGCTGGCAGATGGTGATTTTTCGTGGAACGATGCCCGTACCGAACTCACCTTCAAGATCAAGGCTGTCGCCCACTGGAGTGACGAAACTCCGGTGACGGCTGATGATGTTGCGTATACGTGGGCAACCCATGTCAAGTACAACACCCCGACCGGCGCGTCCAATAAGGACTATATCGAAGACATCGTCGCCAAGGATGCCAGCACAGTCGTCATTAAGGCAAAGCTGGATGCCAATGGCAAGACAGTCAATCCATTGCTCGTTCAGGCGTATGTAAGCTCCAACTATGTCATTCAAAAGGCATGGACGCAGACACTTGAGAAGCGTGCAGGCGAAGATGCAACCAAATTGATCGCTGACACCGCCGAAGACGTTGTTTACTCAGGTCCGTATCACAAATACTTTGCTGATGACACCAAGGTCGTCCTCATTCGTGATGACAAATATTGGGGTCAGGATGCCAGCATGTGGGGCAAGCTCCCTGTTCCGAAATATCTTGCTCACACCATTTTCAAGGATAACGCTGCTGGTACGACTGCTTTGAAGGCTGGCGAAGTTGATGTCAGCCAACAGTTCAACTCGAATGTTCAGGATCTGTGGCTCACGGACAAGCTGCCCATTTCCACCTACCTGCCCGATGCCCCCTATGGTATCGGCGCCAGCTTGCCGACCGCTTTCTTCAACCTGAAGTCACCCGGTCTGGACAATCCAGCAGTGCGTAAGGCGATTGCGATTGCTGTTGATTATCCCACCATCATCGCCAATGCGATGACCAATCAATCTGCTACGTTCGATCAGGTTCCGCGTTCGTTGATGAACCCCACCGCTGGTGAACAGGCTCTCTATGACCATGCAGCCGTCAAGGATCTGCAGTGGGCAGGCAATGACATTGAAGGCGCAAAGAAGATCCTCGATGACGCTGGCATTAAGGATACCAATGGCGATGGTTGGCGTGAATTGGATGGCAAGAAGTTAAGCTACGTCGCGACCTGCCCGAATGGTTGGTCTGACTGGCAAGCGGCCATTGAAGTTCTCGCCGCCGCTGGCAAGAAGATTGGCGTCGATATCACCACCAATTACCCCGAGTGGTCAGTTTACCAGACGGTCGTCACCAAGTCAGATACCGCGCTTCCGGCTGGCTATGACATATTCATGATGTGGAGTGATGGCGCTGGCCCAACACAGCCATGGAGCCGTATCCGCCATCTGATGAGCTCTGAATTCAACGGTATGGCGAGCAACTGGAATGGTAACTGGGGTGGATATGCGAACCCAGAAGCTGATAAGCTTATCCAGTCGATCCCGACTGAGACCGATCCGGCCAAGTTGAAGGATATCTACACACAACTGGTCAAGATTTATTTGACCGACATTCCTTCCTTCACGCTCATGTATCGTCCGCAATCGTTCCATACCGTGAATGAAAGCGTTTGGACGAACTTCCCGTTTGACGGTGATGGTACCAACCCACCGGTGCCGCCACTGGATCTAATGGATGGCTGGAGCGTCGCTGGTTTGTACAACTTACAGCTGGTCACCCCATAGACCATTAAGTAACGATGCCGCAATGCGGCAGGGTGGCAGTTCCTTCACTTAAGGATTAGCCTTGAGCATGTTTTCCAAGGCTAATCCGCTGACGTGACTGCCACCTTTTTGTTATCTGTATGTAGCTATGAGGAGGCCTGCGTTGAAAGGCTATAGAGATTATTTTGTAAGGAAATTTGGTTGGTTCGCGGTCACCCTTGTTGTGGCCTTTACCTTGAACTTCATTCTGCCCCGACTGATGCCCGGGGACCCGGTTGCCGCTATTGCCGCCCGAATGGCACAGGGCATGTCAAATGCGACCGGTGTTCAAGCGGTCTATGAACAGTACACAAAATTATTTGGTACAAATAAACCGATAATAGAACAGTTCTTTATTTATGTTCAAAATGTACTTCATGGCGATTTTGGTTATTCGTTGAGCCAGTATCCTCGGACGGTAGGGGAGGTTATCAACGCGTCTATCTGGTGGACCATTGCGCTGCAATTCCCGGCCATCATCGTTGGTTGGATTATCGGAAATACGCTTGGCGCTCTGGCGGCTTACTTGCGAAAAGGCTTTGATAAGGCGCTTCTGCCGGCCAGCATTTTCCTAAGTAGCATGCCTGCTTTTGGCATGGCGATTGTGCTATCGGTGATATTCGCCGTTCGTCTGAAATGGTTTCCGTCGTCTGGCGGTTATAGTTTTGACATGGTTCCTTCTTTCAGTTGGGAATTTGTGCAATCTGTCATTGTTCACTATCAGCTGCCGTTTTGGTCGTTGGTGCTGATTACCATTGGTGGTCAAGCGATTGGTATGCGTTCAATGGCGATCTATGAACTAAATGCCGATTATGTCAAATATGCGCGTTTCTTAGGGATTAAGGACACCAAAATTGTTCTTTATGTTTTCAGAAACGCCATGCTTCCCCAGATTACAGGTCTAGCACTTTCAATTGGGACCATGGTTGGCGGGGCGCTAGTAGCTGAGGTTATCTTCAACTATCCCGGACTTGGAACGACGCTCTTGTCCGCAGTCTTAGGGGGAGATTATCCACTGATATCGGCAGCGACTCTGATTATCACTATCATGGTGCTGGTCGCGTTTTTCGCACTTGAAATCTTTTACGGGCTGATTGATCCGCGCATTAGAGCTGCTCAATCAGAATAACGCGGATAGACAACCATGAAACATTTTCTAAGGCAAATTTTTCGATCTGGAAAATTCATTATTGGCTTCGTGATTTTTGTAGGGATTCTGCTGACGGTATTAATCTACCCGATCTTTGTTAAAGATCCGCCCTTGGGAATCGTCAGTCAGGGAACGTTTCTTGCCCCCGGTACCTATGTGAACCTGTATGACAGTATGAATTCTGCACCCCGTTACACGCTCCTCCTAGAGAAGGCTGCAGCACAGCGCATCGCTGCTAAGCTGAGTAATGAAGATCGTCTTGCGATGCAGAAATGGCTGGTCGGCAAAGGTGTTCCGGAAGAAGACGTCAATATTGATGATACAACTAAGCTTCTCGAACTTTGGAAAAATAACTTTGACCCCAAAGTCCGCGTAGCCGGAATGACCAATGCTGATCGTAATTATTATATCCGGCTTAACGCTTCATTGGATGGTCTCTTATCCAAAGAAAGCGCTGTTATTGCCGTAGCGGATCCATCTTCAGGTGCACTTGAGCAAAAAGGTACAGTCAATCAAGACGACTATGTGAATATCAATGAAGTGGCGAACGCGCGTTCGTTTCTTCTTGGAACAGATAACTTTGGTCGTGATGTGCTCACTGAACTGGTGAGCGCGACCGGCGTATCCCTGACCATAGGCTTCGTAGCGGGGATTGTCGCAACGACGATAGGGCTAACACTTGGCTTGATTTCGGGTTATCTCGGTGGTTTGCTTGATGACATAATCACATTTATTACCAACTTGTTTATTGTCATACCCGGCTTTGTCCTTCTAATACTGATTTCGTTCAGCATCGGGCAAGAAGCACGTGGCGCCTTCACCGTCGCAGTAGTCATCGGCCTGACCTCGTGGGTTTGGACCACTAGAGCGGTACGCGCACAGGTTATTTCACTCCGTAACCGTGATCACGTCAATCTGTCAAAATTATCCGGCCATTCTGTTGCCTATATCATTTTGACCGATATTCTGCCGTACATTGCTTCGTATGTCGTGATGGCGCTTATTCTACAGATTTCATCTGGTATTCTTGCTGAAGCCGGATTATCCGTTTTAGGTTTAGGCCCACGAACGACCGATGTACCAACTCTGGGGTTGATGATGAAGTGGGCGTTGATCTACCAAGCGCCTATCCTAGGCTATTGGTGGGCTTACATTCCCGTAATTGTTACGATTGCACTGATTTCATTCTCAATGAATCTCATGAACACCGGGCTTGACCAAGTATTCAATCCAGCATTAAGAGATTAACAAAACTCATGCCACAAACCATGCTAGAAGTCAATGAATTGACGACGAACTACGTCACCCGGTTTCGGGAAAATATCTATGCAGTTGATCATGTCTCACTTAAGGTTGATTCGGGCAGATCGTTAGGTATTGCAGGTGAATCCGGATGCGGAAAGTCCACGCTTGCTCTTAGCCTGATGGGCTATTACTTCCCTCCGCTGCACTACTCCAGCGGGGAAATCATTATTGATGGACAAAATATTACCGGTATTGCCGCGGATGAAGTGCGTAAGACAATCCTCGGCCATGAAATTTCCTACATCCCCCAAGCGGCGATGAACGCGCTCAATCCGACTCAGCGCATCATCAATTTTATTGAGGATGTTATTCGGGCGCATCATCCCAAGACCTCGAAAATGGAGATTTACGAGCTTGCCAAAGAGCGCTTTCAACTGCTCGGCTTGCCGCCGGAAGTTCTGCAAAAGTATTCGGTCGAACTTTCTGGTGGTATGAAGCAGCGTACCGTAATCGCGACCTCGGTCATTTTGTCCCCCAAAGTGCTGATCGCTGATGAACCGTCTTCAGCGTTGGACGTGACCTCTCAAAAGATGGTCATCAAGATGATTATGGATTTGATGGATAAGGGGATCATCAAAGCATTGGTCTTCATCACCCACGAACTGCCTCTGCTTTATAATGTCACAGATGACATCATGGTCATGTACGCAGGGCAAATTGTTGAAAAAGGATCAGCCGAAGAAGTTGTCTTTGATCCCATTCATCCCTATACCAAGGCACTCATGGGTTCCATTATCGTACCGGAAAAAGGTTTGCGTGGAGTGAAGTTAACCGCCATTCCCGGTACGCCGCCTAATCTCAAAAACCCACCATCAGGGTGTCGTTTTGCAGATCGCTGCCAATTCGCCATGCCCCAATGTCGGTCAAATACGATTAATCTACAGGAAGTTGGTGGCGGACGCACCTATCGCTGTATCATACCCGAAGAAGACCTCAGAAAGGCCTACAAAAATGAAGCGTGACACAGTTGTCTTGAGCGGCAAAGGGGTTACAAAGACCTTCGGTTTTGGTGCCCATAAGACGGTAGCGGTCGATCATGTCGATTTTAGCTTCAAGGCAGGTGAAGTTATCTCGATTGTAGGTGAGTCCGGTAGTGGCAAAACCACGCTGGCAAAGATGCTTTTGGGGCTGACCAACCAGACCGAAGGCGAGATTTACTTCGATGGCCAGTTGCGCGACATTCGCAGCCAAAGCAAAAAACGGGAATATTGGAAAAACATTCAAGCGATTTTCCAAGACCCATTTTCGTCTTACAACATCTTTAGAAAAATTGACGCCGTGCTGCTTGACTGCATACGGATGCGTAGCGGAGCGAATCTTCCTTACGAGCAAAAATATGAGATGATGCGGGAAGCCTGCAAGTTCGTCAATTTGAAGTTCGAGGAATTGACCAACAAGTATCCATTTGAACTGTCCGGTGGTCAGCAGCAGCGCTTGATGATCGCCCGTATCTTCTTGCTGACTCCGAAAATATTGATTGCTGACGAGCCGACATCCATGATCGATGCCTGTTCGCGTGCGACCATCTTAGACATGCTTATGGCCTTACGCAATGACATTGGGATGACACCGATTTTCATTACCCATGACATAGGCTTAGCCTATTATGTTTCAGATACGGTTTATATCATGGAGCATGGTCGATTTGTCGAATTTGGCTCGGCTGATGAAGTGATTCTGAACCCGAAAGAGCCTTATACCAAACGCTTGCTTAATGATGTACCGAAGCTCCACGAAGAATGGGATCTTTCCACAGTGTAACGTGGAACAAGCGACATCGAAAAACCCGGCCTCATTCCTGTGGCAATGTGGCACCACTTTTGCTCAGGCATGGGGCAGGGCATGGATCAAACTGCTACTGAATAATGTCCGTTATGGATATATGACCTCCTGACAGAATGGTTTGAAAACTCGAACGAATTCGGCTTTACTTTGATGAACTTCTGTTCTATAATAAGATAGGTGGTGGTATAAAAGTAAGTAGCGTTATTTATGCATATTATTGGGCGCAGCATGCTGCGCCCCTACAGTGGTTCAGCGCATTTTATTGCGTCATAATTTCATCACTTACCGTGTACCCACTACCATAAGATATGGTTTTCCTTCAAAATTCTTTCTGTGGGAGAGCCGTTAATAACTGTATTGCAATGCGAGCAGCAGCACAGCGCAAACTGCAAAAATGCAGCGGCGGCACTAGCCGAGTAATCCGCCGGATCTGTGTCATTTCAGTGGAATTGAGCGAGCTTCCCGCCATTGCAAAATGTCGGTCCAGCGACGTCAGCCGAGTGATCTGCCGGACATTTCAGCGGGAAATCTGCAAAATCAGCACAATTTGCAAATCATTTGCATTATTTACTGCAATGGGTCAACCTTATCCATAATGAGTGTTGAATAGAGTGCTGACTAATTCCTGTACAACATCGTCCATAGCCTTTTGAACAGTTGGGGATAAATCCATACCAAATTCCATCTGAGCAGGTTGGATGCCGAGCAGTATAACCTCGCATCCTACTTCGGCACGCAGGTATTGAGCAAACATCGATAAGGGTAAGGTGTGTGTAGAGGCGCTCAGGCCTTCTAGCTCTTCGAATGTGAGCCAACGTACTTCACCACTCGCTGCTCCCATTTGCGCGGCATCGACCAACAGCACCAGATTTGGCAAAAATCGCCTCAAGACGCCCGTTTGATTTTCCGGTGCTTGTCCCCCCTCGACGACGAGCATTCGTTGTTGATCGGAAGGAACGGACATTAGTGCTCTTACAATCATCAATCCAACCGCATCGTCACCGAGCAGTTCTTGTCCGATACCGACGATTGCGATACGCGCTGGTTTACGATTTTGGAGATGCTTCAGCCAGTTCGACCAATCGTTTGACATCCGCCTCGTCTCCGTAACAAAGTTCAAAGGATTGCACACTCGGCGAAGCCAGTTCCCATTCACTATTGGACATCGTCAATGCGCCGGGTCGACAAGACACGACACACTGTGAACAGAACGTACAGCGATCAACATGGTAACGCAAAACAAAACGCTTTTCGGCCTTGTCTACCATCACCACTTCAATCGCCTGTGCCGGACAATCTTTCACGCAAAGTGAGCAACCGGTACATTTTTCAGCATCCCAGTGAAGCTTCCCTCTTAGTCGTTCTGGTGCGGCCTTGCGCTCGAAAGGATACTCTCTTGTTGCCGGATGCCGGAACAAAGAGCGAATCACATCGCCTACCATCGCACCGAGTTTCATCGTGTTATCCCTCCCATCAAAATGAGGAAGAGCCATTGAGCCAGCACCAGTAGCGCCCCGTATCGCCACCACAATCCTACCGTTTGGTCGATCCGCAAGCGTGCCATCAGCGATTGCACGAATGACAACCCGAGCAGCAATGCCAGCGTCTTAATGAAGAATTCCAGCGGGTTACTCACACCGCCGAGATAGAATGCTGCCACCAATGTCAGTCCCACCATCAATTCAACGTTCCTACCAAGGCGGAATAAGGCGAGTCCACGTCCACTGTATTCAGTCAGCGCTCCGGCCACGATCTCGGTTTCAGCTTCTGGCGAGTCAAATGGAGGTAGTTCCAGCTTGCCCATCAGCCCAATCAAAGCTACGAAGAAACCGACAGGCTGGGTGAACAGCAGCCAATGATCATGGGTATAGGCGTTAATCTGGTTGATTTGCCAACTCCCTGCCACCAGCGCCGGACCAAGCAGTGCTAACAGAAACGGTGCTTCATATGAAAAGAGCTGTGTCAGTGTTCGCGTTGCTCCGACCAGTGAAAATGTATCAGTCGTGTTTGATCCCGCTAACCCCGTACACAGAGTAAGTAAACTCAGCAAATACAGCGTCACGATCAGGTCCCCGGGGAAGCTGTTAATCGGATTTAGCCCTGCCAGCGGGATATAAATCGCGGCAGTGAGCGCACCTGTTAAGGCTGCTACCGGCAGTATAAGAAACAAAAAACTGTTTATTCCGTTCGGAATAACTTCCTCTTTGGCCAGCAGTTTGACCATGTCTGCTAACGGTTGGAACCAACGTGGACCGACGCGGTTTTGCAGCCGTGCCACCAGTTTACGGTCAGCCCATTCATAGGCCAGCCCGCCTGCCAGTACGAATAGTCCACCGGGGAAAAACAAGAGGGCAAGAATGTCGTTCACAACTGCCTCCTGTAATAGTTAATTCCATGCTGCCGCAGCCGCTCCCATGTCCACACATCGCCGCTGCTAGCATGCTTCACCACAACGGCGCGATCATTACAGGAGAAACAGGGGTCAATTCCGGCCAATATCATCGGCATGTCTGCCAGATGATGACCGATTGCCAGCACTGCAACCGATGCCATGTTGCACATGGTCGGCGTTCGTATTTTGATGCGTTCAGGAGTATCCTTGCCATTGCTTCTGATTAAGTAAAACAATTCACCGCGTGGCGCTTCAACTCGGCTGATCGTTTCACCTTCTTTGATGCGGCGCGGTACACGTGCTTGCAGCTCACCCTCCGGAAGCTTTTCCAGAATTTGCCGGATAAGACGGATGCTCTCAAAGAGTTCTTTGATCCGAACCACGAAGCGCGCTTCCAAATCGCCTGCCTTATCCAGCACGACGTTCACCGGGAAATCGCTATAAGCCGCATATGGTGCATCCACTCGAATATCACGTGTGACTCCCGACGCCCGTGCGGTCGGCCCGACCAGTCCCAGCGTTTCGGCTTGTTCCAACGTCGTCACGCCAATCCCACGTGTCCGCTGTAAAAACACCGTGTCAGTAGTCACGACATTTAGATAGAAATGGCCGCGCTCCTCAAGATAATCAACGCCCTGAGAAATGGCGTTTCTTTGCGTGTCATCAATATCGATTTTCACGCCGCCGATCAGATTCGCGGAGTAATTGACGCGGTTGCCTGTCAATGCTTCGAGCATATCCATGACCGTTTCACGGTCACGCCAACTGGTCATAAACAATGTATCAAATCCAGCTTCATGGGCTGCCACACCGAGCCACAACAAATGACTATGAATACGTTCGAGTTCGGCGACGAGTGAGCGAATGGCTTGTGCACGCGGTGGAGCAGTTACGCCTGCCAACTTTTCCACACCTAGGCAGTAGGCTGTAGCATGCGTGTGGGAGCAAATGCCGCAGACACGCTCAAGTAAATACAAGTTTTGTACCCAGTTGCGGGACTCAGTCGCCTTCTCGATTCCGCGATGCACATAACCGAGCCGTACGGAGGCATCAGTGACAATTTCGCCCTCCACTGTGAATTCAAAGTGCCCCGGCTCTTTGAGTGCTGGATGCTGCGGTCCAATTGGAATAATGAACTTATCGGATTTCGTCGTCATGATTTCCTCCCCGGTCAATTCAGTGCGGCATCTTTCCGAAGTGGATAGACTCCATCGGGCCAATCGTCCGGCAGAAAGAGATGGTTCACATTAGCCATGCCGACCACCTCGACACCCAGCATTTCGTGCAATTCCCGTTCATAGAAGTTGGCAGATGGCAGGATAGAGGCAATACTTGGCACATCAGCATGATCACGGGCGGTGCGCACACGCAGGGTTACGATTGCCAATCCAGAACAGAAGTGATACAACACCTCGATCTGTCCTGCTTCTGTACCCAAATCAAGTCCGGTTATACCTGCTAAATATCCCCAATGGTTCGTGGCTAATGCTTTGACTGCCGGCAATAAGTTCGCGCCATCAATGATCACATCAATGCGGTTTGCCTCAGGCGTGGTGACTTCAATTGTCCAGTTGGTCAGCAATTCGCTAGCTGTTTTTAGTGCGGTATCTGCGTTCATAGAGTTTCAACGACCTCCGCTTGCGGGGTTTTGAGTTTCGCTAGAAGTTTCACAATCCCATCAATAATCGCTTCGGGTCTTGGTGGGCATCCCGGTACATAAATATCCACCGGAATAACCTCATCAATGTGCCCGACCACGTTGTAGCAGCCTTGGAACGCGCCTCCGGAAATGCCGCATGAGCCTACAGCGATCACAAATTTCGGATCCGGCATTTGCTCGTAAGTGCGAAGTAAACGTTCGCGAGCTTGTCGTGTCACAGGTCCAGTACACAGCAGCACATCCGCGTGGCGTGGGCTGCCTTGTAACTTCACACCCAACCGTTCCAAATCGTAGCGTGGTGTCAATGTTGCGAGGATTTCAATGTCACATCCGTTGCATGATCCGCTGTTAAAGTGAATTGCCCAAGGTGAATTGATGCGTGCCCATGCTTTAATCTCATCTAGTACTTGCTTCCAAGGAGGATTGTTGCTCATCAGCGTTTCCACCCTTCTTACTCAATATCCGTTGTCCCGTAGTTCACAAACGGATTGCATTTCTGGTGAATTTTCAGCCTAAAATCAATGCTGCCAGCGCCACAATCAGCCCTATGAGATAGATCACGCTCATGGGCGATAATCCACCGCTGGCCAGCACCAGCACGCCCAGATGGAGAATTGCGAAAAAGAGTGCACCTTGAAAGAAAGGACGGTAGCCGGGTGCGCCGCTTGAACGCTGAGGTTCTTCGCCACTGGCATAAGCCCCTGACTTAACAGATGACAGCGGATGATGTGTGCCAGCCATAACTCGACCGATGCCGGAAAGCACGCCGACCAACAGCAGGTACACTAAGAATGCAATCGGAGGAATGAGTAAAAGCTGTGTCATGATCAATATCCTAGTGACTGAGTAGTGCCACTACTGCTGTGCCTGCCGGTTCGCTGAGCCACGTAACCCCTCCCGGCCAAATGCCGATTACCACAATAGCAATTGCCAGAATAATGAGCGGAAACTGCATGGAAAGCGGTAATGGATTTCCACCTAGCACCGTATTCGATGCTGTTTTCCGGTACATTGCATTCACCAAAGGCATGTAGTAGGTCAGCGACAAGACGCTGTTGAGTGCCGTGAACACAACTAATGCCATAATCAAGCTGTTCTGGGTTTCAAAGCCCGCCACAAAAATCTGCCACTTGGACATGAATCCTGCCAGCGGAGGCAAGCCTCCTAGACCGAGCAGGGCAATGCTCAACGATAAGGCTACCAACGGATAACTGCGCGACACTCCTCGTAAATCAGCAATAGTTAGCGGCACATGCTGCCCATTAGTGAGGTGTAATCCATATAACAGAGCTCCAGCCGCGAGAAAAGCTAATCCTTTCATCAGACCGTGTGTCAACAGGTGGAAGAAACCACCCTGCGCCCCGCCGGCCTGTCCTGAATAAAGCGCGATACCTATCCCGACCAGCATGTATCCCACGTGGCTTAAACTGGAGAAAGCCAGCAGGCGCTTGACTTGCTTTTGTCGCAGTGCCAACAAATTCCCTGTCAGCATATTGATCGCGCCGAAGGCCATAAGCAGCACACCCCACGACAGACTGACACCAGACAAGGCAATTAGTACTCGCAGCAAGGCGATGAGTCCGGCCTCAATTACCACGCCTGAAAGCATGGCGCTGATGCCGCTTGGAGCTTGGGAGTGGGCATCCGGCAGCCACGTATGCAAAGGTACGAAAGCTGCTTTGCCGCCAAACCCGATCACAAATAAAGCACCCGCTGCTAACAACAAGGGAGATGACTTCGCGAGACTAATTTCGCTTAGGCTTAGCGTTCCGGTTTGCATGATGACCAGTGCGATACCCATCACCACCAGCATCGAACCGGCGGCGCTTTGCACCAGATACTTAACACTGGCCTCTAAAGAGGCAGGCTGCTGGCGGTAGAAAGCGATCAGCAAATAGGCCGATACTGCCATTGTTTCGAACCATACCCACAGATTAAACAGATCAGCCGTACAGGCCAATCCAATCATCGCCCCAATCATCAAGACGAGCAGTGCATAATATTTTTCTTGGTGACTTTCGTCCGCGATATACGAACTGGAATAGATAGTAACGAGTGTGCCGAGCGTCAGCGCTACCGCTGTGAGCAGCAGACTGATGCCATCCACCTTGAGGCCAATTGTTCCAATGCGGGTTGTTGCCGCACCGTTCACATTGAACTCACGAACTGCCTGCACAAAGAACACCCACAGAATGACCAGTCCGATTAGGGCCGACCAGCGAGCAATCCACGGTCGGCTGATGCGAATTCGCCCTGCAAAATAGACCAAAGGCGACGTCACGAGAGGCAGTCCGATGAGCCATAGAGCCGTTGTCATATCATTTGCCTATCAGAACCACTAATAGCACCATCGCCAAGCCGCCGACAATTCCGACCATGTTCCAATTGAGTTTTCCAGTTTGGGTGCGGCGCAGCTCAATGGCAGTACGTTGAGCTATTCTCGCCACTTGATGGTTTAGTGCCTCAAAACCAAAATCAGCGCTTGCCGCACGGGCGATAAACTGGAACCTACGTGACATTCCAGTTAATCGACTGCGCCAGTACCAACTTGCTAATCCGCATCCGATCACGGCCAGCGCCACCCATGTGGCGGGTGCAGAGAGCACACCGCTCACAATTTCCAGCATGTTTTCAGCATGGAGTTGATGAAAGGGCAGAGTTGCTTGCAGCAGATTTGCAAACGCCCCTGCGAGTAACCAAGTGGTTAAGGTACCCAGTGCGAGGATGCCCAGTGCAATTCGCATAGCGGTTGGCGCATCATGCACCCTGTATGTCCCTCGTCGTTCACCAAAAAACACCCGCCACACAACTCGTAGGGTGTACAACGAGGTAATGCCCACTCCGATTAGCATCACCACAAATGACCAAGGTAGATTCTGCGCTCCGCTCTCTAAGATTAGTTCTTTGCTCCAGAAGCCGTTGGCGATGGGCAGTCCTACCAACGCTAATCCACCGATGACAAACACATTTCGCACGAACGGCATCTGTTTTCCGAGTCCACCCATTTGTTGCAGATTGCGTGTCTCGATAGTGTGGATTACCGCACCCGCGCCGAGGAACAGCAGTGCTTTGAAAACGGCATGGCTCAAAAGGTGGAGTTGGCTGGCATAGATCGCGCCAATCCCTATCGCGTAAATCATGTATCCAAGCTGGCTGATAGTGGAATAGGCCAGCACCCGTTTGAGATCGACCGCAACCAGAGCCATCAATGCACCCAATAAGGCAGAGAGCATACCGATCAGCGTCACAGCAGATGTCCATCCCGGCACTGAAACAAACGCCGGATAGAAGCGTGCTAGCAAATAGACCCCGGCGTTGACCATTGTCGCCGCATGTATCAGTGCGCTTACAGGTGTTGGCGCTTCCATCGCGCCCGGCAGCCATGTATGGAATGGGACTTGGGCGGATTTCGCCGCTGCCGCAAGTAAAAAGCCGAAACCAATCCAGCCCAGCATACCTGTTGGCAGTGTGTGGGCATTGGCAAGCAGGTTGCCGATGTCGTAGCTGCCAAGTTGGGAATAAGTGACGAGTATGCCAACTAACAGGCCAAGCCCGCCGATTTGTGTGATCACCAACGCTTTGATACCACCTGCGACTGCATTGGGGTTTTCATTGTCGAAGGAGATCAAAGCGTATGAACACAGCGCAGTGATTTCCCAAAAGATGAATAGCAGTAGTAAGCTGTTGCTCAGGACGAGACCGCACATCGCACCGATAAACAGCAGCACCAGAAAGTAATAGCGTCCGAGCTGCCGTTCGCCGCGCATGTAATCGATTGAAAAGATTATGGTTAGGCAGCCGATGACAGTGGCGACTGCCGCGAGAAATACACCGAGGCCATCCGGTATGAACGAGAAATCGCCAAAGACGCCACCTATAGCGATGGTAATTGCAGTTTCTGGAGAACTATACGCGAGCAGTGCTAATGCGGCTATACCGGAGAGTGCGGCAAATACAGAGGCGGTAATATGCTGTGTCTTGGGATGCCTGTCGCCAGCCAATAATATGCCAACTGCTCCCACCCACGGGAGTAAAATGACGAGCGCGACCAGCAGCGCGGCCATGTTTCACCTCTTCAGCGTTGATAGTTCCCTGACATCCAATGTCCCAAAATGCTGCCGTACCTGCACAGCTAATGCTAATCCGACAACCGCCACAATCGTATCGGCCACGATGACGGTCAACGCTAAGCTCTGACCAAGGTTCATGTGTCCGCTCATCTGTCCGGCTACCACCAATGCCACAGCAGTCGCTTTGGCTAAGATTTGCAGTGCAATGACCAGTTTGATGAGATTGCGAACAATCAATAAGCCGTATAGCCCGATACCCAATAAACCCAATACGCCTATCATAATGAGGGTCGTTGCCATCATGCATATTCCTTCTCTCGAACTTCTTCGTCTTCTTCTTCAGTAGGACTAGGTGCTGCGGGAACAGACGGCACTGTATCCAGCTTATTTGTAGTGGAAAGTGGAGCAGAGCGAGGTTGTTGATTGGGAAGCAGTCCGAGGATGGCGAGGACACCGGCAAAGATCAGCGCGATTTGCGCCACCACATCCAAGGCACGGTCTTGCCAGAAGTTAATGATGAAAGAAGTATCAGCCACTGGACTTTGGTTCGGGTTGTTTGGAAGTACAAGGAAACCAATCAGGACTACAACAAGTCCAACGAAAAACCAAGCGAGAGATTTGGGGACAAGCGAACGGGTGTGCATGGCGTCTTCACCAGCAATCGTGATGGCAAAGACAAACAAAACGGTAACCAAGCCCGCTCCAACACTCAGTTCAATGACGGCGATTTCTGGGGCGCCAAGCAGATAGAGGATTAAGGCAGTAAAGACACTGGCACCCGCCAGCCACAAGGCGGAACTCAACAGGCGAGATGCCCGAATCGCCAGTAATGCACAGGTGATGCTTGCGACAACCAGTAAAAGGTACTCCATCTGAGTATCCTTTCTACAGGACGTACCGACACCTTAAACTGCAATTGATCATAGGACGGTCTTTACAGAAGCTACAGTAATGAACGTCACATCTCAATAGCGATTTTTATCCATTACATGAATCCAGTTTCTCCCGTGCGACTAGGGAGCTAGTGTAATTTGTACCCATTCCAAAGGGATCATTGTTCCTCTGTTATGAGCATAAATGTACGCTCGTAGCATGACATTCGTCACTACATATCTTCTGTTCTAGGGTTCTAATATGAGGTAGTGAAACACCCGCAACTGGAGTTCAATGATGTCTTACATGGGCTTCAAGGTCGTGGTTGTTCGCAGATTTCGTTGTACGCAGACTAGACCGCCCCGCATAGTTCTCTTTTCACCATCTCCTGCCCACGCCGCAGTGCATACTCCTCGTTTCCGCGCACTAAATGTCTATCAAATCAATTTAATCAAACCTATTGCTTGCAAGGCAATGCCTCAGGCGGAATTTGTCTTTCCCAATTAGTCAACGGGATGAGGTTTACTCGTCCCAACTCTTATAAACCGCCAATAGTGATTGGCGGAGGAGGTTGGCGCAACATAAAGCCCGATTGTGAAAAAGTTTCAAACCCCATTGTTGATACTTATTGAGCAGACAGGAGATGGGCCTAATGACAAAAGCAGCGAAAGGAAGAACAAGGGAAAAATACATCGTCGAACGAGATGATGTTCAGAAGTTGTTGGATGTTCTTGCGCAAAGAAGCTATCGGTTGCTAGGGCCATCGGTGCGCGATGGTGTAGTTACCTACGGTGACATCCGAACCATTTCTGATTTTCCACTCGGATATATTGAAGAACAGGAGCGAGGCAGTTACCGCTTAAAGAGAACCGAAGTCCCGGTCTTGTTTGGCTACACCTTAAGCCCGCATGCGTGGAAGAAATATCTTTACCCCTCTGCTGTCCGTCTATGGCAAGCCAATCGCAGCAATGGGCATTTTGACGTTCACCCCGAAACACGCGAACCTAATAAATTGGCCTTCATCGGCGTTCGTGCCTGCGAACTGGCTGCCATTGCCATTCAGGACAAAGTCTTTATGGGGGGTGAATATGTCGACACGTTCTATCAGACCCAGCGTGAGAATGCCTTTATCGTAGCAGTGAATTGTGGGCGTGCAGGCGAAACATGCTTCTGTGCCTCTATGAATACCGGGCCGAAAGCGAACTCCGGGTTTGATTTGGCCCTGACTGAAGTGCTCGGACTGAATCATCACTATTTCGTTGTCGAAGTGGGTAGCAATAAGGGCGCTGACGTCCTGAACGCGATCCCAAACCGTCCCGCTGTTGACGAAGAAACGCAAGCAGCGGAAAAAATCATTGCCGAAACGGTAATGCAAATGGGACGCTCAGTTGATACATCTGGCCTCAAGGAACTGCTCTATGCTAGCTACAACAGTACCCATTGGGACAGTATCGCCTCTCGCTGCCTGAGCTGCGGCAATTGCACCATGGTATGCCCAACTTGTTTTTGTACCACTGTTGAAGATGTCACTGACTTAAATGGCGGTACGGCAGAGCGTTGGCGTAAGTGGGATTCCTGCTTCACGATGGACTTTTCGTATATCGTCGGTGGTAGCATCCGCTCCTCTGCCAAGTCGCGTTATCGCCAATGGATGACACATAAATTAGCCAGTTGGATTGACCAATTTGGCACGTCAGGCTGTGTGGGTTGTGGTCGCTGCATCACATGGTGTCCGGTCGGGATTGATATAACTGAAGAAGTTCACGTGATACGTGAGGAAAGCCAAGCGAAATCCAACTCTGGGACGGGGAGGAAAAAGAAATATGAAAACGCTTGAACCTATTTTATCTAAGCATCCGTTCTTTGAAGGGCTAGAACCACAATATTTGGAGCTTTTGACAGGTTGTGCTTCTAACGTGGTCTTTAAAACAGGCGACATAGTTTTCCGCGAGGGTGAAGATGCACGGCAGTTCTTTGTCATCCGAGAAGGCATCATCCGTTTGGAAATTTTTGCCCCGGGGCAGGGTGAAATCCCGATTCAAACAGTTGAGGGTGGTGACATTGTCGGCTGGTCATGGTTATTCCCGCCTTACCGTTGGCACTTTACTGGACGCGCAACCCAACCGCTCCGCGTAATCGCCCTTGATGGTGAATGCCTGCGTAAGAAGTGTGAGGAAGATCACAGCTTGGGCTACGAGTTCCTTAAGCGATTCTCATACATCATGTTGGGGCGCCTTCAGGCAACACGCGTGCAACTGCTCGACTTATATAAGGAGCACTAAAGAAAGGAGCCACACATGGCGCTGTTCTTAGCGGAACCAGTTTTGACACCTGTTACGGTTAAGACGCCTGATCCGATGATTCCAATGACATACTCTATCCAGCGAGCACGTTGGGAAACGAATGACACGTTTTCAGTTGACCTTGTTCCCTCACAGGGTGGTGATATTCCCGCTTTTGAGGCGGGGCAATTCAATATGGTGTATGTCTACGGTGTGGGCGAAATTCCGATTTCAATTAGTAGCGATCCTTCCCGTCGCGACATGTTAGTCCACACTACGCGTGCCGTTGGTACTGTCACTCGTGCCATGAGCGAACTCAAGGTGGGCGACACGTTAGGCGTTCGTGGCCCGTTCGGAAGTGCTTGGCCGACCGACAGTGGAAAGGGCAAAGATATTGTGATTGTGGCAGGCGGAATTGGGCTTGCACCGCTGCGTCCTGCCATGTTCCGCATTCTTGCCAATCGCGATCACTATGAGCGTGTCGTGCTGCTTTATGGTGCGCGTACCCCCGGTGATGTGCTTTACAGGAAACAGCTTGAGCAATGGCGGGCGCACTTTGATCTCGACGTATATGTCACAGTAGACCGTGCCACCGGAAATTGGCGTAGTAGCGTTGGGTTGGTCACCCAGCTCATTGTCCGCGCTCCTTTTGACCCGTCCAATACTATCGCGATGGTCTGTGGTCCAGAAGTGATGCTGCGTTTCACAACTATGGAGTTGGAAAAACGCGGAGTGAGTGGTGACAACATTTATGTCTCCCTTGAACGTAATATGAAATGCGGAATAGGATTATGTGGACACTGCCAGTTAGGATCTAAATTCGTTTGTAAAGATGGCCCGGTGTTCCGGCATAGCCAAGTTGAGCATTTCTTAAGCAAGTGGGAAGTCTAGGAGGACTACTATGCAGCCAAAAAATAAGCCTAAACTCGCTGTATGGAAGTTTGCATCCTGCGATGGCTGTCAGTTAAGCCTCTTGGACTGTGAGGATGAACTCCTAGCGGTCACCAGCGCCATTGAGCTTGCATATTTCCCTGAAGCGACACGGGCCGTCATGAAAGGGCCATATGATGTGTCCTTAGTCGAAGGTTCAATAACAACACCCCACGATGCCGAACGGATTCAACAGGTCAGAAGGTCATCAAAATTTCTGATTACGATTGGTGCTTGCGCCACAGCAGGCGGCATTCAATCGCTGCGAAACTTTAAGGATGTTAAGAGCCTCATGTCGGTGGTCTATGCCACTCCTAAGTACATCGAAACTTTGACGAAATCGACACCGATTGCCGATCATGTCTTTGTGGACTTTGAATTGCGTGGTTGTCCCATCAACAAAAATCAACTGCTCGAAGTGGTAAGCGCCTATTTGAATGGTCGCAAACCAAACGTGCCGAAGTACAGTGTCTGCGTCGAATGTAAACGACGCGGTACACCCTGTGTGATGGTATCTCAGGGGATAGCCTGTTTAGGGCCGGTCACACAGGCCGGATGTAATGCTTTGTGTCCAGCTTACCAGCGGGGTTGCTTCGGCTGCTTTGGCCCGATGGAAACACCCAATACCCGTGCACTGAGCGAAGAGTGGAAAGTCCTCGGCAAGAGTTCACAGGAAATTTTGCGGGCGTTTCGCAGCTATAACGCCTATGCCGACGCCTTCCGTAAGGAGAGTGATGCCCATGAAGGATAACACAATAACCGCTGCCGACTCACGGGTCATCAAGGTCAATATGCTCGCGCGTGTCGAAGGGGAAGGTGGGCTGTACGTCAAAATCAAAGACAACGACGTGAAGGACGTCAAGCTCAAGATTTTCGAGCCGCCACGCCTTTTCGAGGGATTCATGCGGGGACGCGCCTACAGTGAAGCGCCGGATATCACCGCGCGGATTTGCGGTATTTGTCCGGTTGCCTATCAGATGAGCGCTGTCCATGCCATGGAAAACGCCTTCGGCATCCAAATAGATGGGGCAATCCGCGACCTTCGTCGGCTTCTTTACTGTGGTGAATGGATTGAAAGTCATGTTCTGCATATCTATATGCTGCACGCGCCAGACTTTTTGGGCTATCCCGACGCTATTCAAATGGCGAAGGATTATCCTGAAGCTGTCAATCGTGGTCTGACGCTCAAGAAAATCGGTAATGACATTGTTCGGCTACTCGGAGGCCGGGAGATTCACCCTATCAATGTGCGCGTTGGTGGCTTCTATCGCGTCCCGACGAAAAGCGAGTTGCTTCCACTCATGGAACGTCTGAAGTGGGCCGTTGACGCCGCCTTAGAAACCGTCAAGTGGGTTAGCACACTTTCTTTCCCTGACATGGAATTCGACTATGAGTTTGTCGCGCTTCATCATCCAAATGAATATCCGCTGAATGAAGGGCGTATCGTATCCAATCGAGGCTTGAATATCGCGGTAAGCGATTATGAGAACCATTTTCTTGAGGAGCATGTGGCCCATTCGAACGCGCTTCAATCTTATCGCAAAGGAGGTGGAATCTATTTCGTTGGCCCGCTCGCGCGATACAACCTGAACTATGAACAGTTGTCGCCTATTGCTAAAGATGCAGCGCGCAGTGGGGGGATAGGTAAGGCCTGTTTGAATCCGTTCAAGAGCATCATCGTGCGGGCTGTGGAAACTGTGTATGCTTGTGATCACGCTATCCACATCATCAACAATTATCAACCCCCGGAAAGCCCGGCTGTTCCCATTCGGCCTCGTGGTGGGATAGGCTACGGTTGTACCGAAGCGCCGCGCGGAATGCTGTATCACCGTTACCGTCTGGACGAGGCAGGCATGATTTTGGACGCCAAGATTGTGCCGCCGACTTCTCAAAATCAAAGAATTATTGAGGATGACTTGCGACGCTTTATCGAAGCACATGTCACCATGCCGGATGAACAGCTCACTTTGGCTTGTGAGCAAGCTATCCGGAACTATGATCCGTGCATATCGTGCGCGACCCATTTTTTGAAGTTAAATGTTGATCGTTTGTAAATGGAGGATTTCATGAGTACCTCTGAGATGACCGCGACTGGTCTACATCGGTTGATCGACGGAACCTTTGCAACCATCTACGAAGAAGTCTGTACAGCCTTAAGAGCAGCCGGTTTTGAAATCGTGGCCGAAGTTGATATGGCTGCATTATTGGAGAAAAATTCAATCTCTTATGTTCGTCCATTCAAGACAATTCTTGTCTTTGAGTCGGATCTTGCTCATCGTGTGTTGACCATTGCGCCAGCAATCAACACTTTATTGCCTTGTCAGGTAAGTTTGTTCCAGACTGAAGAGGGACAGATTGAGGTCAAAGTAACTGATCCTCACATTATGTGGAATACAACCATCTCGCCTTATTTGACACCGATTGTTGAGGAGTTCAATACGCGCTTGCTGCGGGCTATCGGCGCTGTGAAATAATGAAGTGTTGTGGGAGAAGCCTTAGATTCTCCCACTAAATCAATAAAATAGGAAATGATTTGTCCGAGCCTATTCTCGTAATTGGAATTGGAAATCCAGACCGTGGTGATGATGGTGTCGGCATCTGGACGGTTGAACAGTTGCGCCTTCGTACTCCATATGGGATGCAGATGGTGCAGCATTCTGGCGAAGGGACAAGCTTGATTGAATTGTGGCGGATGAACGGCACTGCTACGGTTTATATTGTCGATGCCACCTATTCGGGTCTGCCTGCTGGCTCAATCCAATACTTTGAGATTCATAATAAACCTCTGCCTGCCTGTTTTAGCCGGAACACATCGACGCATGCGTTTGGCCTCGCTGAAGCCATCGAACTTGCACGTTCACTCGATTGTATACCGCGAAAATTAGTCATTTACGGCATTGAAGGGCAGAGCTTCGAATTTGGTGCCTCTATTTCCGCAGAGGTTGAGGCATCAGCATTACGAGTAATTGAACGCCTCTTAGACGACATTGGTAATATTGCGGAAACACTCTAGACTGAGTCTCGCTCGACCAACGGGCAGGCAATCATGTGTTGGATAGGCTCTTTCTGGCTCTTGTTGGGTGATAGCAAATACTCGACTGCCCATTTACCCATTTCGTAATGAGGTAGCTGCACCGTCGTCAGCGGCGGCCATAGACCATCAGAAATATCCTTGAAGTTGTCAAATCCGACAACTGCAATATCACGGGGAATGCGCAGGCCTAAATCCGAAAGTGCTCCATAACAGGCTGTTGCTGTCCTGTCATTTCCACAAAAGATAGCTGAAGGAGGATCCGAAAGCTCCATTAGTCTGCGTGTAAGTTGATAATTCATTTTCGGCGTTTGGTTGGTGTAGCAGAGCAACGCTGGATCATAGGGGACATCATAATCCTCAAGTGCTTGCTTATACCCCGCAAGGCGTCCATCTGAGGCGGGTAGGGGAGGTGGAGAACCATCTTCGGTTTGCCCCAAATTAATGAAGCCAATTCGCTTATGTCCTGCGTCTAGCAAGCACTTGGTCGCGGCATACCCGCCCGAAAACTCGTCCGGCACAACGGAGGGATAGTCACGATCTACTGAGAAACAATTCGCTAAAATGATCGGAACTTGAGACATTTGTGCAGGTATTTCAACTGAGTGATGATACATGGCGGCATAAATAATGCCTTCGACCCGGCGTTCTAGGAGCGCTTCCAGAGATGCTTCAGTCATATTATGCCCGTACGCATGACCTGCATTAACCACTAGCATCACTTTGCCCAGCGCCCACAACGCTTCTTGTGCGCCGCGAATCATATCGACTGCGTAAGGCGTTGTTATTACGTCATCTGCAAGGAAACCAAAACCCACGATATTGGAACTGTCGGTGCGCATGTGTCGCGCACTAAAGTTGGGGCGGTAATTCGACTTTTCTATCGCTTCCAAAACCTTCGCACGTGCTTCTTCGCTCACGGATGGATGGTTATTTAGAACGCGTGATACTGTTCCTCGACTAACCCATCTAACCTACTCAAGTGAAGTATAAGACACTCTTACGTATTCCATTAAACCACATAATACGTTTGTCTGATAGGAGATTTGCATTAGATCCGTAGCCATGTTATAGTCTTTAGAAGTGATTGGGAACGATCACACGGAGAAATCGGTGTGATGGGAACGATCACGAATCAAAGTTATTGCGTGGGATCGTTCACAAGAGTGAAGTTCGGTACTTATTTGGAAAATATTTGACCATGTCCAATGAAACTGCTTTATCCATACGTCAGCGTTTTGCCAGTGATCCTCATCGTCCTTCATATCACTTTCAACCCCCATCCAACTGGATGAATGATCCAAATGGTTTCATTCATTGGAACGGCAAATTTCATCTCTTCTATCAACACAATCCTTTTGGCCCGTTATGGGGCAATATGCATTGGGGCCATACTGTTAGTGATGATTTGATTCATTGGGAAGATTTGCCAATTGCTCTCGCACCAACACCCGGTGGGCCAGATGAGGCGGGGTGTTTTTCTGGATGTGCTGTTAAAAATGGTGTCCCCACTTTTGTCTATACCGGTACACGCGGACAGTGGCATGAAATTCAAACGCAGTGCATCGCAACCGGGGATAATGATCTAATCCACTGGCAAAAGTATGCTGCTAATCCAGTCTTAGCGGAAGTTCCAGCTATAGCAAATCAGACTCGCGATTTTCGTGATCCTTATGTCTGGAAAGAATCGGATGCTTGGTACATGGTCGTTGGATCACGAATCCAAGACGTCGGTGGGGCAGTGTTTCTTTATCGCTCTGCTGATCTCTTGAAGTGGGACTATCTGCATCCACTACTCATTGGCGACAAGAAACGAAACGGTGGCATTTGGGAATGTCCCAACTTCTTTAAATTGGGAGACAAATGGGTACTCATCGTTTCAGCACATGTTGAGGTTGCGGTTGACATCGTGCTCTACTTTGTTGGTGATTTTGAAAATCATCAGTTTACGCCGATCTATGAAGGGGTGTTGGATTACGGCCAATTGTACGCGCCCCTAAGCATGCGAGATGATCAAAATCGCCACCTGCTGATTGGTTGGCTGCGTGAATCGCGTTCCCCACAGAAACAGGAAGCTGCGGGGTGGTCAGGTGTCCAGTCTATACCGCGTATTCTCACACTTGAAGGCCAGCAGTTGGTAATGAAACCTGTACCGACCTTGGCCTCCGTGCGCAGCAAGAATCACCATTATGCAGCTGCCAATATCTCTGATAGCGGGTTCTTCGATGTTGAAGGACGTTCACTGGATATAACGGCGCGATTTATTCGTGCGGCGAGCGGTGAGTATGGCATTCGGCTCTTAGGTTCTCCGAATGGTCCAGAGGGACTAAATATAGTCTATCAAGCTGCTGCTCAACGTCTCGTTGTTAAGACAATCACAACGGAAGCGGACGCCAACACTACTCACGAAGAAACTTATCGTACCGTGGAACAGTATTTTGGTTTTCAGGAAGAAGTGAGTCGATTTGAGTTGAATAACGGTGATCCTCTGATTAAGTTGACCCAATCGGTTCCGCTCGAACTGTCACCAGATGAAAATCTCGAACTCCGTATCTTGCTTGATGGCTCCGTTGTCGAGATCATCGCCAACGAGAAAACCAGTTTTACCTGTCGCATCTACCCATCAAATGCGCAGCAGAATAAAGTTCAACTGATCGGGCGCAAAGATTCAATAGATGTTATCGACATTTGGGAAATGTCGTCTATCTGGCAACCTCGCCAGTCTTAGTTATGGAGGCTCTATAGCGAAGGTACTTAGACCCTGTAGGTCGTCCAAAATCGATAGTAGTTTATTTGTATTGGTTTCTTAGTGGAGGTCAGAATGACTACAAAGTTAAGCCGACGCGAGATGCTGAAGCTCGCAGCAGCCAGCGCGGCGGCAGTTGGTGCAGGGCTTGTACCAACAATCAAGATTTTTGCAGCACCAGCCGGTCAGGATACGGTTACTTTGCGCCTTCAGGAAAATGAAGAGCAATATGCCAAGGTCGTCGCGGCCTTTAAGGAAAAATTCCCGAACGTTAACATCGAGTTTGTGAACGTAACCGGTGTTGACCATGCTGAAATCGCCAGCAAGATTTTAGCGCAGCTCGCTGCTGGCCAACCGGTTAATATCGGTTATGCCGCGACGGAAGCCACTCAGCTCTATGCTGGTGAAGGCTTAGCGCTGTCATTGACTCAACGTGTCAAGGACAATGAGAAGGACCTCGCTGAATACTTCTCAGATGTCAGCCCCGTACTGGTCGAAACCGATCTCTATGAAGGCGATCTGTATCAATTACCGCGTGATTTCAATGCTGCCAACATGTATTTCAATACGGCACTATTGAAGGAAGCCGGCCTTGAAATGCCGAAGGAAGACTGGACGAAGGATGACTTCGTTGAATATGCTAAGGCCATGACGGGTATTGGCTCTGGCAAAGACTCATTCGGTTTCGGTTGGACCAACCGCCTCTGGGGTAGCTGGACGCCTTGGTTCTTCGTCAACGACACCAACTTCCTAAGCGAAGAAAAGGCTCCGGGTGGCGAATGGCTGTGGGAAACCTTCTACAAGGATGATCCGAATGCTCAGGGACGTGGTGGCGGATGGCGCTGGCCGAAGCCACAGGCGAACAATCCCAAGATGGTCGAGGCATTGGAATTTGTGGTGTCACTGACCGAGCAGAAGTTGACTCCGGTTGTTGAAATCGGTGGTGGTGGAACACTTCAGGGTTTCTTCACCAGCGGTAAGCTCGGTATGACCCCGGCCGGTGGTTTCTGGTCCGGTGGGTTGATCGAAGCTGGCATGAAGAATGGCGACTTCGACGTTCAATACTGGCCGAAGTGGGTTAGCCAACGGCATCAACTCGGTGTCGGTGCAGCATGGATTCTGAACGGCGCTGAACACGAAGATGAATCATGGGAATTCGTCAAATTCACGACTCAAAAAGAAGTCATGGAGATGATCAAGTTCTTCGGCGAATTGACCGGAACTACACCAGTGCGCCGCTCGATGAATGACGAGAAGCGTTACTCGAAGTCCGGCCCGGCCAACTGGCATGTCTTTTATGACACACTCGACAAGCGTCCGGACACCGGCCCAATCCCGGCTCCCAAGTTCTCGATTGAAGAGACGGATATTTATGTCCGTTATACCGCGATGGCAACCAGCGGTGAGAAATCACCGAAGGACGCACTTGATGGTATGCAAACGGAACTTGAAGACCTGTATGCCCGCAATGCGTAATGCGTTGGTATTGTAAGTAATTTTAGTGTAAGTTCGTTGGAATGCGGGGAACCTGAGAATGGTTCCCCGTTGAGGTCATGGAGGTAATTGCATGACCAGCTATAGTCTTTCAAAGTCTGAAAAACCGAAACGCAATCGGTTTATGCGCTGGATCGCAGCGGATACTGTTGAAGGCATTCGTCGGCAGCGTGCGCTGATGGGCTATTTATTTATTGCGCCGACTATGATCGGCCTTTTGTTGTTTGTTGTAGGGCCGATGATTGGGGCCTTTGGCATCAGCTTTTACAAATGGAACGTTTTTCGTCCGCCTGAATTTGTAGGCTTAGCAAACTTTCAACGCTTAGTGGGCGATCAGCGTGTGTTTGTCACTTATAAAAATACTTTCATTTTAGTGATCATGACTGTAACGATGCTGGAGACGCTTGCATTTTTGTTGGCGTTTGCGGTCTACCGCCTTGCGAATAGAGCATTAGCCACCTTTTACCGGACAGCTTACTTTTTGCCGGTATTACTCTCCGGTGCATCAGTCGCGGTCACGCTGGGATACTTATTTCATAAAGATTTCGGTGTCATAAATTACTATTTAGGTTTGCTCGGTATTGCCAAAATATCTTGGTTGACTTCGAGCGACGTGGTGTTATTCACAATCGCCCTAACTACCGTGTGGAGGAACGTCGGATTCACGTTCATCATCTACCTCGGTGGCCTAAGTAGTTTGCCGAGTGAGGTGCTCGAGGCGGCTGAAGTTGATGGAGCAATGGGCTGGCAAAAGATCTACCGCATCATCTTGCCACTACTGAGTCCGACAATTCTATTTGCAGCCGTCACGGACATTATCAAGCTGCTGCAGTTCTTCGATGAACCATTCATTATGACGCGCGGAGGTCCGGGTGATGCTAGTCGCACGGTTGTCATGATGATGTACGAAAACGCATTCGGCAACCTCAATTTCGGTTACGGGTCTGCTATCGCTTTGTCCTTGTTCATCGTCATTATGGCTGTTACTGGACTTCAGTTCTACCTCAGCCGACGATGGGTATTTTATAGCTAAAGGCGTATCATGGCTTCAACAACCTTTAATCCAATGGACAATACCAAGGCTACTTCTGTTACACCAAGGCGCAGGAGATCTCGAATCAAGTTAAGTAAATTGGCGTCGATCATTTTCCTGACCGTTTTCGCAGTCCTCACCCTGATGCCGTTCGTGTGGGTTGTCTCAACTTCATTACGGAATTCAGTGCAATCGTTCACAGTTCCACCGCAGTGGATTCCAATCGACATGGACTTCACCAACTACACACGTGTTTTTGAGGAAATCCCATTCTGGCAGCAAATTGGTAACAGCTTTATTATCACGATTTCAGTGGTGCTCGGGCAGTTGACCACCGCTTCGCTGGCCGGTTATGCCTTTGCACGCCTCAAATTCCGCGGACGTAACGTTCTATTCTGGGTGGTGCTTGCCACGATGATGATCCCCGGACAGGCAACGATTATTCCGGTATTTATTCTCATTTCGCGTGCCTTCCACCTCAATGACACGCTGTATGCCCTGATACTGCCCGGTCTGGCGACGGCCTTCGGTACCTTCTTGCTTCGTCAATATTTTCTCAGCATTCCTGATGACTTCGAGGAAGCGGCGCTTGTCGAAGGTGCAAACCAGTGGCAAATCTTTCAGAAGATTTATTTTCCACTGGCGTCCCCCGGTCTCGCCATTCTGGCCGTATTGACCTTTAACGCTAAGTGGAATGATTACTTCAGCCCGTTGATCTTCATGAATACCAAAGAGCGCTTCCCGATAACGCTCGGTATTGTTGACCTGCAAGGCTACATGGCCACAGGCAGTATCTCGGTGGTTCTGGCAGGTATCGTCCTGTCGACCATCCCCGTCATCATCATTTACGTTTTGGGCCAGCGCTATCTCATTGAAGGTCTAATGGCCGGCGGTCTAAAAGGATGAAAGCCAAGCAAAAGCCGGGGATTGTCTTTCAACCCCATGCCCACCGAACGCTGCAGCGTGGCATTGACTACATGGTCAATGCCATCAGTCCAACGTTGGGACCATTATCCGGCGGCGTTGCTATTGATCGCTTGAACAGCAGTAACCATGTGCCTGAATATCTCGATGATGGCGGCGTCATTGCAAGGCGCATTATCGAATTGCCGGATCGTGATGAAGATATGGGGGCGATGCTCCTTCGTGGAATGCTCCTGCGCCAATCGGAGAGGGTAGGAGATGGTGTCGCAACTGCCGCCGTCTTGTTTAAGGCCATCTTTGACGCGGGTCTGCGCTATATTGCGGCAGGTGGCAACGCCATGCAGCTCCGTCGCCATCTTGAAGCGGCATTACCCTGCGTGATTCAAGAGTTGGATAGCATGGTCATTAAGCTGGAAGGCGAACAGAAGCTGAGCCGGATGGCAATGTCCGTGTGTCACGATGAACCGATGTCTGCGCTCTTGGGTGAAGCCTTTGACCTGATCGGAGAGTTTGGTCGGCTCGACATTCGCGAGGATTATGGGCGCGTTCTTGAGCGCGAATACGTAGAAGGCTCATACTACCATACGGGTTTGCTGTCGCGTGCACATTTACCCGAAGATTCAGTGGCCAAAGTCATCTATGAGAATCCAGTGATTTTCCTCTGCGACTTTGAAATCGAAGATCATCGTGAATTATTCCCAATTCTACAGACAGCCAACGTGGCCAAAGTTGAAAGTGTAGTTATCTTCGCTCGCAGTCTGTCTGAAAAGGCCATTTCGCTTCTGGTCGCCCAGAACAAGATGGACAAGTTCAAAGTCATGTCGGTTCAACTGCCGGGAATGAATCCCGATGACCGGATGATTGCGTTGGAAGATCTAAGCTTCTTAACCGGTGCCACGCCTTATATCAAAGTTGCAGGTGCCACACTTGAAAACGTGACGGCAAAAGACTTTGGCAAAGCGCGGCGGTTGTGGGCGAATACCCGTTCATTTGGGCTGGTAGGTGGTGGCGGCGATCCAGCTAAACTTCGCCAGCATATCCAAACACTGAAAACCCATTATCGCGATATGCGTGACAAAGATGATCGCAAAAAGGTACAAGAACGCATCGGTAATTTGCTCGGTGGGGCAGTCACCCTCCGTATCGGTGGTTTTACCGAGCCAGAAATCAAGAACCGCAAGAATATCGCTGAACGAACCGCATTGGCATTACGCTCGGCCATTCAGGAAGGGATTGTTCCCGGGGGTGGCGTAGCGCTGTTGAACTGCCGGAACATTCTGCAAAAGCAGATAACATATCGCTATGACCCTGACGAACGTGCAGCCTATCGTATTCTTGTGGAGGCACTGGCCGCTCCTGCCCGAACCTTGTTCCAGAACGCGGGTTATGACCCCGGCGAAGTGATGGGACAGCTCTATCACGAATCGACTGATATGGGCTTTGATGTGCTGACCAATCAAGTTGTCAATATGCATGAGGCAGGCATTTTGGATAGCGCACAGGTTTTGAAAGCCACCTTACGCAATGCCATCAGCACTGCGGCAATGGCGCTCACGATTGACTCGCTGGTGCATCTTGCCAAGCCAGAAATGATTGGAAAATCGGAATGAGTGCTAACATTATGGAGACATTACAGCACGACACTATCTTTTCTCTTATAAATGTCAATTCAACCCTCTATGCTGCGCGTCAATCTGGCCTGTATCGGTCTATTGATGGAGGTCTGACATGGACAAACGCCTTCCATTCATTGGAAGATATGCTTCCGTTGACTGTTACGGCGGTGACTGCCTATCAAAATGCAGTGTTTGCAGGTGTGAAAGGGGCCGTCTTACGTTCGTATGATGCAGGCGAATCATGGACCATCATAGGCTTAGCTACTCCCGCGCCAGACGTGGTTGCACTTGCGATCTCGCCGAATTTCGACGAAGACGGGATAGTCGTCGCTGGAACAATAGACGATGGCGTGTTTGTATCAACTGATCGTGGCTCGACGTGGGTGGCATGGAACTTCGGGTTAATTGATGCGCATGTTCAGTGTATAGTTTTCTCGCCTTCTTATGCCGAAGATCATCTGATTTTGGCCGGAACTGAAACGGGCATTTTCGCCAGTAAGAATGGCGGGCGTGGTTGGATCGAACTGGACTTCCCGATGGACGTCGCTCCGGTTGTCAGTCTCGCATTCTCGTCCAACTATGCCGATGACGGTTTGATATACGCGGGAACAGAAGCCAACGGTCTCAGTGTTTCAACCGATAGAGGGGCGCACTGGAGTCATCTGAACAATGGTCTGATTTCAGGAACTGTGAGCGCCATTCTAGTTGAAAAGAATCACTGGCTGTTGTTGGAAAATAGGATTATCTATTCTGATGACAATGGTTGGACTTGGAAGTTATTCCAGCATCCATTTCCTTCGCATGCACTGGCGATGACTATTGCGCTCAATCCAGTTCGAGGAATGAGTTTAATTGTCGGATTCGCTGATGGCGAGATGATGTCAACGTTCTAATCGAACATGAATCGTCGAACAAAAGCATAGTTCCATTGGTAACTTCATGGCAGAGTGAGGGTTGTTTTGATTTTGCTGCATGAAGGGCAGGTAGCAAGAAGTTGGAAGGGTTGGTCATGAAACGGCATCGAATTGTTGTGTCTTTTATTTTGTTCTTCTCATTAATCCTCGGGATCAATACAATGGCGCAGGATAATCCTCTTTATCATGAACCCTATCGGCCTCAATTTCATTTCAGCGCACCATGCGGATGGATTAATGATCCAAATGGAATGGTCTATTATGAAGGCGAATATCATCTCTTTTACCAGTACAACCCGAAGGATATTGTATGGGGGCCGATGCACTGGGGACACGCTGTTAGTCCGGACTTGATCCATTGGCAGAACCTACCGATCGCACTGTATCCCGATGGTATTGGGCCAATCTGGTCGGGAAGTGCGGTGGTCGATCAGCAAAACACCAGTGGCTTGGTTCCGGGTGGTGGATTAGTCGCCATTTTCTCCTATCAAGATCAATCTCAAGGTGTGGCTTACAGCACGGATAAAGGCCGTACGTGGACGAAGTACGAAGGCAATCCAGTAATCCCCGCACTGGCAAAAGACTTCCGTGATCCTAAAGTCATCTGGCATGAGCCGAGCAAAAAATGGGTGATGGTTATTGCCGCAGGACGTGAACTCCAGATCTACACCTCACCGAACCTCTTAAACTGGGAAATGACCGATCACCTTAGTGGCGGGATTCTCGGTGGCGTATGGGAAGTGCCGGATTTGTTCCCATTAGAGATTGATGGTCAGATCAAGTGGGTGTTAATGGGCAGCGTGAGTCAAATGGCTCCCGCAGGCGGCGGGGGCATCCGCTATTTTATTGGTGACTTTGATGGGCAGGTTTTCACTGATGATGCGACTGGCCCCGATTTGTGGCTGGATTACGGACCGGATAATTATGCGGGTACCACTTGGGATAATGCGCCAGACAACAAGCGCATCTACATTGGCTGGATGAGCAATTGGCAATATGCAGCCAACACACCGACTACCCCTTGGCGCGGTGCGATGACCCTGCCTCGTGAATTCAAATTGGTGCATACGCCCGATGGAATCCGCCTCACTCAAACACCTGTGGACAGTGTGACACAGTTGCGTGAACCGATCGGAACATGGACAGATTCTCATGTCGATGGCGAAATGCTGCTCGATCAAGTACAGGGCCGTAAGCTGGAAATCATCGCGGAGATCGAACCCGGAACGGCAGAACGCTTCGGACTCGATGTGCAGCGTGGCTCTGATAATAAGACGCGAATTGTCTATAACAGTAAGCAAGGAAAGCTATTTGTGAGTCGTTCGGACAAAACGGATTCGGGCATGATCAGTGCCTTTACGCCAGCTTTTGGTGCACCGATTTCGCTTGAAAAGACAACTCTACGTCTACATATTTTTGTCGACGAGTCGTCTGTAGAAATCTTCGCTCAAGACGGTCTATATTCCATAACGTCTCAAACCTTCACGAGTCCGTCAGATAAAGGTCTAGCGCTCTTTAGCGAAAAAGGCGATATGAAAGTGTCCAAGCTCGAAATCTATGCGCTCAAGAGTGCTTGGCCAGCTACAGTTCCTTCGGTTGATTATTGCTCTTAATCCTATTGAAGTGACTACAGAAGTGCTGTTTGGCTGTGTTTGAGAACAGCACTTCTAACCACAATCACGCACATATGATTACCGCTGTACTTCCCCCAATCACAGGTTGGAAAATTCGAACCGACTTGTATTGACTGATACGGACTTTTGTTCTATAATAGGGTGTATGGCTCTCTCAAAACTGTGTCTTTGTGGTGAGAATGTTTTTTACATTTTAAGCAGCGGCGGGGCACAAATTGCACAGCGGTGGCATTCACCGAGCCATCCGCTGCAAATGCGCCAATTCGGTGGCATCAGCCGAGGCCACCGCCGCCATAAAATGTCAATTCAGCGCCTCGCTCCCTCACATTCGCCAGCCATTTCAGCGGATTGATTGCACAAATTGCGAAATTTGCGAAGGGAACGAGTTAAAATGGCTGTGGTTTTGAGTATTTCCCCGCTCTTAGAGAGGATATTGAAATATAGAGTCCAAAGAGGATAAATGCTGCCCAGCCAATACCCGAGATGATCACTCCAGCAAAAAACGCTTTGGGCTGGTATTCAAAATGAACTTGATGATCACCTGCTGGTACACAAACTCCACGCAGAGCCGTATCGACACGTAATAATGGGGCGGGCGTATTGTCAACCGAAACTGTCCAATTCGGATCATAACTATCAGTGAGTACAAGGACGCCACCCTGTTCGCTTTGAGCTTGAATATCTACAGAGTTGGGACTGTACCCTGTTATTTTGGCAGGAATCTGCGAAGCATTATTCTCCATGCTTGTACAATTTGGCGCTTGGCTGAGGATAGTGGGAATGCGTCCAGCCTCACTTGAAGCCAAAGTTTGTCGAGATGTTTCATTATCGGTGATCACTAAAAAGCTTGACGTTACAAAAGTGCGGGGCATGGCATTTGCACTCTCGTAGATATACCAATCATCTTCCTGTGACTTTAAAGTGAGTGATTCGATTCCGGAATATTTCGACCATTCATAAGGCTTATCGCTGAGGACATAGCGCACACCAAGAAGCTGTGCGATGGACGAGGTCGGATTGTAATTGCTGGCATCCAGTAATCGTTGGTAGTCGTTACTCACTAGTGGATCATACCCGTTCGCGTTCAAGTGATGAGTGTAGGTCAATCCAGCTTGCCAGATAACCTCATCAGGCACAGTCATCACCCTGAAATCCGGGCTTGCTGGTGCAGTTCGACTCATAGCTTTCCACATGGTTGGTATGTCTACTGCGCTTACCGTCACTAGCGGTGCGGAAATTCGCCACAAATCAACCAGAATGACCGCTCCCGTCATGAAGAGAGGCCATTTCACGTTTAACCGGTTGAAAGTCCAACTTCGCAGTACAACCCAACTTAATAGGGCGAATATTCCCGTTAACATCGCTACGCTGGCCGTGTGATAAACCCTCCACGGTGGATTAGCCTCACTACTGAAAGCATTAAATATTGTCATCAACAAGAACGCCCCAGCGAGACAAAGCATGATCAGTATGGGCAGTCCGCGTCGCAGTGCCGGTCTGACCAGTCTTAATCGTTCGAAACGGTTTGCATTCTGAAGATCGGAAATCCAGAGGGCCGCCAGACCCGCACCGCCGACCTGAATGAAGTACAACGCTCTTGAAGGAACGCGGAAGAGTTGATAACCGGGAAGAATCTTGTAGAGGATTGGGAACAGACCGCCATCAATCCCCATGCTCACAACTAGCCCTACGATCACAAATAAAGCTAGGATGTAAGTAGCAGGACGTCGTCGCGATAGGAATATTGCCACGAGTGGCAGTACTCCTATGTAAATGGTAAGTTCTTCATAGAATGGTACGCCCCAATAGCCGTTGACGGGTTCGCCGAATAAGTTGGGGAATAAAAGTGTAAGAGCTTGTCCGGGGGGGAGGGCATAGCTGTTGCTGAATCCGAGGCTCGCCGCCCCCGTCCGGTTAGAACGTAGCGTGAAATCGGCCACGGGTAACCAGAGCGCCGCACCTAACGCTGCCCCGACTCCTAACATGATCACAAGTGTCCGCAGCCCATCAAAAGGTTTCACTTCGCGGGTCAGACTCAGGTAAATCCACAGTGCCATGAGCCAGAGCACTCCAAAATAGAACATTGGTGGGTGTCCTGAGAGGATCGTCATACCAACGACTGCTCCACTGAGCACTGCGTGCTTCCAAGTCCCTCGCGTCATGCTCCATAAATACCCTGCCGCCATCCAAGGTAGCCATGCCCAGCACATCAAGTAGTTTAGCGTGCTGCCGTTCAGGTGTGCCGCCGTAAAAGCCGAAAAGGTGTAAATCATGCCGGCAATCAGTGCACCTGCTCGTGAAGCACCTAGGAAGCGAATGAACATCACCATCCCCCATCCACCAAGCCAAAGATGGAAGATAGCAAGCCATCCTACGCCGCGGGGAACTCCCGTCAGCACCATGATCCAAGCTGGTGGATAGGCCACCGATGACTGCGGATTGCTTACGATGCTTTGCCCTGCAAACTGATACGGGTTCCAGAGTGGAACACCTTTGCCATCGCGAACACTGTCAAAGATCAGTGAAAACAGTGGATACTGCTGGTTTACTAAATCATGACCGTCGAGTACTTCAATACCTGTTGGTGGCCGAATAACCGGTGACATGAATAGCAAGACGAGTACCAGTAATATGAGTGGTATCCAGAATCGTGACATCAAATTACGGACAAGAGACATTGTGTATGATCCAAATGAATTTGAGAAATCGCTGCTTGTGCTCAGACCAATCATCTATCAGCAAAAAATGCTACTTGCTCAAAGAGGAAATTCTGTAAAGCTACTAATCATAGCCTAAGACAATCATAGCCGTCAGAGGAAATCATACTTGCAGTAACGTCAAATTCGTTTTTATTACGCTCCCACGAGTCTACAAGTGCAGTCAATCCTTGAGCAATCGACTGAGCAACAAAAACTCAACCGCCGTTTCAACAGTCTAGAGTTTTTGGCTAGGCAATAGGCGAGGGAATATTATTGCTTCCGTTCCACTTTTCCCAGTTGCCTAAACCGTCGTATGCCGCGTATTTATACATATCAGATAGTGTAGGGTAGTTGTAGACGGACTCGATGAATACGTCTATCGTGCCATTCGAACTGATGACCTGCGAGCCGATGTGGACAAGTTCGGATGCCATTTCACCAATCAAATGGACGCCCAAAAGTTTCTTGTCTTCAGGGGCGAAGATGAGCTTCAACATTCCTTCGTCGCCGATGATTTGCCCACGCGCATTGTTCTCGCTGTAAGTGCGACCGACTAAGTAAGGAATGTCTTTCTCCTGACAGGTCTCTTCTGTTATGCCTACCATCGCGATTTCTGGCACAGTATAGACAGCAAGTGGGAGAACAGGTGAAACATGTTCTTTGTAAGACAGGTTGAAAGCATCTGCCATCGCCACTCGGGCCTGTTCCATCGACGTTGAGGCCAATGCGGGAAAGCCAATTACGTCACCTGCTGCGTAAATGTTAGGTACCTTGGTTTGGTATTTATCGTCAACCACAATCAGTCCGCGTTTAGCGACTTCAATGCCAAGCGCTTCTAGCCCAAGACCCGAAATGTTGCCTTGTCTTCCAGCCGCATACAGCGCTCCATCAACCACCAGCTCTTCACCGGAATGTAAAGTCAGATGAACTTGCTTATCACGTGTTTCTGTCTTGTCGACCTGCTGCTGGAACAAAATTTTGACGTTGAGTTTATTGAGTTGTGCGAGAAGCCGTGCAACAATTTCTTGATCGACAAAGGGCAAAATGCGGTCATGGCTATCAATGAGAGTGACCTGAACGCCCAACGTCGCAAAGACCGACGCGTATTCACAGCCGATTACACCGCCCCCAACCACGGCTAACGACTTAGGGATGAACTCCATGCGGAGGATCGTATCGGAATCAAAGACCAATTGTCCATCAAACGGAACGTCCTGTGGATGAAATGGAGACGATCCAGTTGCGATCAAAATAATGTCCGCTTCTAACTCTGTATCAGTGCCGTTTGCATTGTGGACTTTTACAGTATGAGCATCTTTCAGCGAGCCTTCGCCCCAAAAGATTTCTATCTTGTGCCGGTCAAGGTTTTGCTGAATGATTTCGCGCTCACTCGCCACGACCGTCTTTTCACGGTGCATGAAGTCCGCAACCGTCATATGTTCTTTGAGCGAGTAGTCGATGCCGTAAAGACCACGTTGTAGGAGTCCTGAAAAATAAAGCGCTGTTTCACGCAGTGTTTTCGAAGGCACGGTCCCGGTATTAATGCCTGCACCGCCGAGATAAGGCGTACGCTCAATCAGTGCTACTTTTTTGCCAAAATATGCCGCTTGCGCAGCCCCTTTTTCGCCAGCTGGACCGGAACCGATGACAATCAAATCATAATGTGTAGTCACATTGTCTCCAAAAGGATATTTTCAGCGAGCCTATTGATTTAACTAGTTATTATATGCAATTTACCTTTTACTTTACACTTTACCTATACCTTCCAATGCTATACCGAATGGATTGTGTCATCGAAAGTTGTAAGGTTAAGCCGATTTGGGTTACAACTGATAGAGAACACAACTCAACTAAATGCTTTCCGTTATATTGCTTGTGGTATAGAATGTCTTCTGGCCCGATTATTACTTAATGAAGGAGACTTGAAATGCGATGCTATCGGTTTCTTTGTGTATTACTTGCTGCCATTTTAGTCATTCCATTGACTGCGACCTTGGCTCAAGACTCCCAACCCCTAGTGGGCTCTTGGGATCAATGTGCTGCACCGAAAAATTTACCCGATACTGTAACGGCTGGTGCTATATTTGGTCTTACAAAGGCTGTAGCTGTTTACGGTACGGCACAGAAGAATGCGGTTGATTTAGCAGTTGAAGAGATCAATGCCTCGCACTATTTGGGGGACAAAACGACGTTTGCCGTTACGGTTGAAGACTCTGCTGGCGACAAAGACCAAGCGGTCGCTGCTATGACCAAACTGATCAATGAAGATAAGGTTGTAGCTGTGATTGGTCCAACGCTTTCCTCAGAAGCGTTCGCTGCTGATCCAATCGCGCAAGAAGCCGGCACGGTTGTACTTGGTGTGAGCAACACTGCTAATGGACTCACGACTGCTCAGGGTATGGGTGATTATGTGTTCCGTGATAGCCTCCCTGAATCGGCAGTTATTCCCGGTACGATTAAGCAGGCAACCGAAGCCCTTGGCTTGACGAAAGTTGCTCTTCTGTACGGCAATGATGATGCCTTTACGACTAGTGGCTACGACATTTTCAAGAAAGCACTCGGTGACAATAACGTCCAGATTACTGATGAAGAAACCTTCGCGAAGGGTGATGTCGATTTTAACGCCCAATTGACCAAGGCAATTGATACTCAACCCGATGCGCTGGTTGTTTCGGCGCTCGCAGCTGAAGCCACTCAAATTATCATCCAAGCACGTGCATTGGGGTATACTGGGCATATTATTGGCGGCAATGGTTTTAACTCGCCTGCCGTTCTCAAGAACAGTGGCGCAGATGCTGAAGGGTTGATCGTTGGCGGTGCTTGGAACTATGGCAATCCGAATCCCTCGGAAAGCAGTGTTGCCTTCGTCAAGAGCTACGAAGCCAAGTACAGCAGCTCTCCCGATCAATTTGCGGCTCAGGCTTATACCGGTGCATGGTTGATCGCCACAGCCGTTCGCTGCGCCGACTCTGTTGATCACAAAGCAGTCCGTGATTCGTTAGCGTCCATCAAAGACTTCGACAGCCCTCTCGGTGTTTTTGCTTTTGATGAAAATCGCGATCCGGTGCACGAACCTATTGCTCAGATTGTTGTTGATGGTAAGTTTGCTCCGCTTGCTACATCATCTGAGGCGACGCCAGAAGCGACACCTGCTTCATAGCTGTACTGTGTGTACACAGGGGCGGTTTAGCATCGCCCCTTTTCGTTGTGTTTGAAGTTACGTATACAAGATATCGTTTTTCGCGAAATCATATGAATATCCTTCAGCAGCTTGTCAATGCAGTGTGGCTCGGTGGGGTCTATAGTCTTTTCGCGCTTGGTTATGCGCTGGTGTTTAGTGTATTAGGGGTACTCAATTTGGCGCACAGTGCCGTTTTTATGTGGGGCGCATTCATTGGTTTGGCAGTTGTGGTGCAATTGAGTTTGCCTATTTGGATCGCCATACCAGTTGCTATGTGTGCTGCTGGCGGTATAGCCGTGCTCCTAGAGGCAGTCGCTTTCGCCCCGTTACGCCGCCGGAATGCCCCGCGTATGTCCCAGTTGATCAGCAGCATCGGTGCCTCTATTCTGCTTGTGAATATTGCTCAAATAATATTTGGAACTTCGCCCCAGCGTTTTCCGCAAGGTAGTATCCCGACTGCGGCTTTGCAGGGTTTACCATTTCGTGTGACCCCGGTTCAAATCATTATTCTGTTGATTTCTGTCGTGCTGATGGCGCTCCTTCAATATTTGGTGATGCGGACGCGGGTAGGGCAGGCCATGCGTGCCGTAGCTTTTAATGATCGTGTAGCAGGTCTACTGGGTATTCACTCGGCACAGATTTTTCAGATCACCTTTTTTCTTGCAGGCGCGCTTGCCGGGGCATCTGGTGTGCTTTATGGTCTGGCTTATAACTCGATGACTCCTTTCATGGGTGACGCAATATCGCTCAAAGGGCTAACTGTTATCGTGCTGGGCGGCCTCGGCAATATCAAAGGCGCGGTAGTCGGCGGATTCTTGGTTGCGGCCCTAGAAACGTTTAGCATCGCCGCAGGTGGAAGCAATTATCGTGATGCGATTGTTTTTGGCTTACTCTTTCTGATCCTTCTGTTCCGGCCTCAGGGACTTATTGGTCAAGCGGAACAGAATCGAGCATGATAATGGAATTCCTCAGTAGCATTGGCATCAGTGAACCGGTTCTGCAGTTCATGCTGGTCAATGCTATCCTTGGCTTGAGCATTTATCTCACGCTTTATACAGGCATGTTTTCGCTGGCGAATGCTGGTTTTATGGCGATTGGTGCATATGCAGGGGTTATCGTTACCCAGAACTTACAATTACCCCTATGGGTTGGCCTTATTGCGGGTATGCTTTTAGCTGGACTGGTCGCCATACCCATTGGTTTGCCTGTACTACGATTGCGCGATATTTACTTGGCGATTGCCACAATTGGCTTTGGTGAAGTCGTTCGCATCCTCATTCTGAACTTTGATGCACTCGCCAGCGCAATCACCGGAAAGACAGTGAGCTTGACCCAAGGGGCAATGGGCATTAGTGGTATACCCAAAATCACACAGACATGGCATCTCATCGTTTTCCTGATCATTGCAGCCTATGTGATTGCTCGTTTGCACCGCTCCCGTTTTGGGCGAGCTATGACGGCTATTCGACAGGATGAACAAGCTGCGGCCAACATGGGGATCGACGTAGTCTATACTAAGAACGTTGTGTTTATCTTGAGCGCAGCCCTTGCAGCGGCGGCTGGTGTTTTGAAAGCACATCTTACACGTACCATTGACCCCGGTGATTATGGCTTCAATGCGGCTGTGGAAATCCTCACATTTGCAGTGCTCGGTGGCACAACTACTCTAATTGGCCCGATAATCGGGGGATTTGTGTTGACGGCTTTACCCGAAGTGCTGCGCGGCCTGAAGGATTACCGCACAATCGTGAACGGCGTCATTCTGCTGGCCGTTATTATCTATTTGCCGGGAGGGTTGGCCGATCCATCAATCTGGGCAAAGCTTTTCAACCGTATCCGTCGCAGATTGAAGCCTGCAAATAATACTGTTTCCTAACTCGTCATCGTTTTGGTCAACGAAAAATTATGCTTGAACTAACCCAAGTATCACGATCCTTCGGAGGTTTGCAGGCACTTAAAGATGTCACTATGACTGTGCCCAAAAATCATGTTGCGGGTTTAATCGGGCCGAACGGTGCGGGCAAGACCACACTCATTAACAATATCAGTGGTCTTGATCACCCGACGAGCGGGACGATCCGTTTTAACAATGTCGAGATTCAACAGCTGCCACCTCACAAGATTGCACGCTTGGGGATCGCACGAACTTATCAAAATATCCGACTGTTCGGGGAAATGACCGCGCTGGAAAACTTGTTGATTAGCCAGCATCGGCGCGGAACATCCTCTATTTTTGACACACTTGTTTTTTCCTCCCGCTATCGTCAAGAGGAACGAGTGTTGCGCGAAAATGCGGCGCAGTGGCTTGAACGATTCAATTTAATGAATGTCATGGAACATCGCGCGAAGAATTTGCCCTACGGTGACCAACGGCGTTTGGAGATGGCACGTGCGTTAGCTACACGGCCTGCTTTGATGCTTCTTGATGAACCGGCTGCTGGTATGAATCCGGTTGAAACGCGCCAGTTGGGGGAGCAGATTATTCGCCTGAAAGAAGACGGGATTACCGTTTTGGTCATTGAACACGACATGTCTCTCATTCATCAGGTATGCGATACGATCTATGTCTTGAATTTTGGTCAAATTATTGCGCACGGAGCCCCAGAGGAAATTAAGCAGAATCCGGTGGTGATCGAAGCGTATTTGGGACAAGAAGAACATGGCGCTCCTTGAAATTCATGATATCTATACCAGTTATGGTGCGATCAATGCATTGCGTGGGGTTTCTTTCAATGTTGAAGCCGGACAGGTCGTCAGTTTGATCGGCGCGAATGGCGCAGGTAAAACCACAACTCTAAACAGCATCAGTGGAATTTTGAGGCCTTCTCAGGGACGCATTGTATTTGATGGTCGGGAGATTACGGGTTGGCGTTCCGATCGAATCACGCGGCTTGGCCTAGTGCAAGTGCCGGAAGGTCGTCAGATTATTGCGCCGATGACCGTTATGGAAAACTTGCAGCTTGGAGCATACCCCCGGCGCGATTTGGATACTGTTAAGCATGATGTTGAGGCTATTTTCAAACGTTTCATCCGGTTAAGTGAGCGTCGGAATCAGCGGGCGGGATCACTGAGCGGCGGCGAGCAGCAGATGTTAGCGGTTGGCCGTGCGTTGATGTCAAAGCCGCGTCTCCTAATGCTGGATGAGCCCAGTATGGGCCTTGCCCCCATGCTGATCAACGAAGTATTCAAGATTGTGGCGGATATTAAAGCACAAGGGATTCCGATCCTGCTGGTCGAGCAGAACGCGCGTAAAGCTCTGCAAATTGCGGACTATGCTTATGTGCTGGAACGCGGAACCGTAGTGCATCAAGGCAATGCCTCAGAACTGCGCCAAGATCCTCGAATCATTTCCGCGTACCTCGGCTAGTTTCCTCCACGGTGTCGTTTTTGCAGATTTTGCATATTTCCCGCCGAAATGGCAGGCGAGAAGCTCCCTCAATGCCGCTGAATTGACATTTTCTCGCGGCGGGTACTTCGGCTATGACCGCTGAATTGGCACAAGTGCAGTGGATGGCTCCCGTATGTCCGCCGCTGCACAAATGGCAGTGCCGCCCCATCGGATATGAGGGAGAGAGCCGCCAGAGTTGAGCGGCGAAATATGGTCTTCGTGATAATTTCGTTAATGTCCGCCGTCAGAAGCACTTGATTTCTCATCGACTCCGAGCCTAAAAGCTGCAACGACAATCAAGCCTATCGTAGCACAGGTCGAAGGGCTTCGGGTTACATTTTGGTCACTCTTTCGCGACTAGTTTGCTAACCATTTTGAGGGAGAATTCTGATGCGTGGTGTTCATAAACTGTTAGAAAATAGTTTGGTGGCGAGTCTGCGCTTCGTTATTCGCCCATCAAACGATGTTTTGAGGATTGATTGGCACAAGATAGAATTTTGAAGAAACTGCCTGTTTTGATAATTACTGTTTATTGAAAAGGATTGATGGATGGCGAAAATTGGGATTGGGGTTATTGGGCTGGGGCGCATGGGGCAGGTCTATGCGACCTATTCGGCTGGTCAACTGGCTGACGCGAATCTGGTGGCAGTAGCCGATATGAGAGCAGACGTTGTGGACTCGTTTGCTGACCGCGTTGGCGGCGCTAAGACGTACACGGATTATCACGAACTTTTGGCTAATCCGGATGTACAAGCAGTGATTATCACCACGCCGACGAGCACGCATCGTGAGGTCGTTATTGCAGGGGCAGATGCTGGAAAAGCGATATTTTGTGAAAAACCAACGGCTTTGACATTGGCCGCAACCGATGAGATGATCTCAGCCGTTGAAAAAGCAGGCGTGATGTTCCAAGTGGGGTTCATGCGGCGTTTTGATTCAGGTTATGCGGCTGCAAAGCGCCATATCGACTCAGGGGCAATTGGTGACCCTGTTACGATTCGCTCCATCGGGCGTGATCCGTTTCGCACCAGCCTTGAATATGCTAATCCAAACGTCAGCGGAGGCTTAATCATCGATATGGCCATTCATGATTTTGACTTGTTACGCTGGCTGATGAACGACGAGGTTCAACGTGTTTACACCGAAGTTGCTTCACTTGTTTATCCGGAACTTGAAACAGTCGGTGATGTGGATAACGCGATGATCAACCTACGCTTTGAGCGCGGTGGGTTGGGTAACGTGGAAGTGAGCCGAACCGCCAATTATGGGTATGACATTCAGACAAATGTCATCGGTACAAAAGGGGCGCTGCAAATTGGCTACTTGCAAGAGACGCCGGTGCTGATCTTAACTCCCGAAGGCGCACGACATGATGTTGTGCCTCATTTCCCGCAGCGGTTTGGCCCTGCTTATACAGCGCAAATCGCCCATTTTGTCGATTGTTTACGGGATGACAAAACCCCTATTGTGACTCATGCTGATGCACGGGCGGCGCTGAAAATCGCACTTGCAGCAACCCGCTCTCAGCATGAGGGAAAAGTCGTTTATGTGAAAGACATTACGGTGTGATCACACAAATGAAACGTTATTTGGCAATCAAGATGGGCACCGCACAGGATGCGGCGGCCTGATCAGTCTGGGTAATCGTCGTCAATTTCAGCCAGTAGATGCCCGGACTGAAAATCTTTGTATCGACTTCACCGAGAAGCCCCTGAGTGACCGGATTGATGAAGCTGTTATACAGAGTATAGGCAGTGCCTTTATCGGGACGTAATTCGAGTTTGTAGAAGGCAAAGTTGTTGATGTTGGCGCTGCCTTCAACCTTGACAACGCCTGTCACAACTTGCCCGACCTGCGGTGACGTAATTCTGGTGCTGGAGTCGGTGCAACCTTCGGCTTTATAGGTTGAAGAGGTACTAATGGGTGGGTTCGGGACAAATAATACTTGCCCAATGGCGATATTGTTAATGTTGGCAAGGCAGTTGACGGCTTGAAGTGTCTCGATTGTTGTGCCGCTAGCTTGAGCGATTTTTGCAAGTATATCACCGCGCTTCACGGTGTAATTGACCCAACCTGCCGGAAGGGTACAAGGGACAGTGGTCGGCGTTGAAGTCGCTGTTAAAACTGGAGTGGGTGATGGCGGTATTGGCGTTGCTGTTGGCGGTACCGTCGCAGTTAGTGTGGGCGTTAGGGTTGGCGTCGCGCTGGGCATAGTCGTCGGTGTAAAGGTCGCAGTCGGCGGAATGCGCGTGGAGGTGGCCGTTGCAGTGAAGGTCTTGGTCGGCGTGGCCGAGGGTTTCAGCGTGGGTAACGGCGTTGCGCTGGCTACGGTGGTCGGTGTAAAGGTAGCTGAAGCTGGGACGCGTGTGGCCGTTAAGGTTGCAGTCGGCGGAACCCGAGTCGGTATATCAGTTGGCTTGTCGGTCGGACGTGGTGTGCTGGTCAGCGTTGGCTGTGGAATGGGTGAGTTCGTAGCGGATGGCTTGGGCGTATCAGTTGGTTGATTAGTTGCGCTGGGGGCAATGGTTGCGCTCTGTGCGCGAAGCGTCGGTGAGGGTGGAACGACGGTTGTTGGTATGGCCGTATTGGTGGGCGCAGTTGTCGGCTTGACCGGCGTATTGGATGGGGCGGTGGTGTCTGTTGGTTGAACAGCTACCTTAGTAGGCGCGACCGTCGGAGTGACGGGCGTGGCGCTGGGTAGAGGCACGTTTGTATTGGTAAAAGATGGTGTCGCGGTGATGACACGGGTTATAACTGCAGGTGGTTGAGTCGCAGTGGCTTCAGGTGTTTCATCTGTGCTTGAATCACTTGGTGATAGCGCCAGTGTTGTCGCAGCCTGAGCAATCACGGCGGACGCCTGTGGGGTAGGTGTTGCGCCTTGTCCTGCGCCGCCTGAGAGCGACAGAATGATGGCAAAGGCGACCGCAAAGGCCAAAACCCCTACGGCGACGATGGCTACAATGAATTCGTTTCCAATGTCACGTTGCATGTTTTATCCTTGAGCCTCAAGCATACTGGTAATGGGAAGCGCAAAGTAGAAAATGCTCCCGATGCTCGGGCGAGTTTCGACCCATAGTCCGCCACCGTGTGCTTCCACCAAGGTTTTTGCGATGGAAAGTGCCACACCATTGTCGCCTAATCCGTTGATGACTGAATTTTGGGCTTTATATTTCCGAGCAAACACGCGCGCCAATTCTTCAGGCGGGATACCACCACCACGATCTTCAACGGAGACTAATATACAATCGGTGGGGGTGGCGAGATTGCCATTGGTTGACAGCTTCACTTCTTGGCGATGGGCAGTCACAATGATCTGGCTATCGGGTGGCGAAACCAGATAGGCATTGGTCAGAATTTGGCTGATGACCTGACTGATCGCATCCTGATCGGCTTCGATGGTCGGCAGGTTGTCATCGAGGTTGAGGTGAACAGTCAGACCCTTTTCGCGGAACTGGTAGGTCGAATTGCTGATGGTGTCTTCGATCAGGTTGACAATGTTGACCGGACGCGGCACCAATATAAGTCGGCTGGTATCCATCGCCGTAATGCGGGTGAGATCATCCGTGATTGACGACAAGCGTGTGATATTGGCGGCGACGCGCTGAAGGAACTTGCGCTGCATTTCGCCGAGAATACCTGCAGACTCGTCCATGAGGAGGTCAATATAACCCATGATGGACGTGAGCGGCGTGCGGAATTCCTGAATTACATTTAATGTCAATTCAGGATCGCGCTTGCCATTTTCACCGTTGGTCACTGCCTCTGGTTCAGTTGCAGCCTCCGATGACAACCGGAGTGTCGTGATCCGAGCTTGCGCTTCCGCCAGCTGCGATCGTGTTTCGTTAAGTTCGTGTTCCAGACGGTTGCGCTGTTCCGATAGCTCGTCAATCTGTTTGGTCAGTGAGCTGATATGTTCCGTGTTATCCTGACCAAGGTTAGAGGTCTGTGCGCCGGACTGCACCAATAAGGTATCACGCTCGGCTTGCAGGGCTTGTTTTTCTGCCGTGAGATGATTCACGCGGCTTGTGAGATCACTTTTCTCATTGGATAGGATTTGAAGTTGCAGGCGCAGCTTGGCCTGTTCTTGGTGAGCTTCGGCGAGTTCTAACTGGTAGCCGGAAGCTTCCGCCAATAGTCGGGCGCGATTCTGCTTGATGGCATCTTGCTTACTGGCAAATTCATCCCGTTCCCGCTTGATTTGATCGCGTTCAATGGTCAGTGCTTCACGGTCAGAGGCGAGATTACGCATCTCGGTTTCAAGCGCCTGAATACGGGCGGCGCGTTCTTTCTCGCGTTTGATTGAGTCTTCGTGCTGCACCCGTTCATTCAGAAGGGCGTTGCGTTCGAGTGCCAAGGCGTCGATGCGCTGCTGCAACCCGGTGCGCTGTTCGATTAATTGGGTTATCAACTGTGCCATGCCGGTTGTACTTTGTTCGATGCCGAGCGCCTGCAACTGTGCGGATATATCGGTCAGTTTGCCTTGCAGTTCGTCACGTTCAGCAAGCATGCGTGAATTATCCACGTTGATGCGGTCGGCAACGGTTTCCATGGCCTGCGCAGGATTAATCTGCTGGTCAGCATTCCGAATCTGAGTCAGTTGATTTTGCAGATTGTTGCGTTGCGCGACCAATTCTTCTTTTTCACGGCGCAGCACTTCAACCATGTGCTTGTAGACGGACTCATTGCTGTTGGCGGTCGCGCCGGCAAGGGCCGTTTCGGCTTCTTGAAGTCGAGAGAGCAGTTGTTCACGTTCAGTACGCAGATTATGCTGCTCATCGGTCAGCGTGAGGATGCGCTGCGAGACGGACATTCCTTCTTCTGTATCACCCAGCGATGAGGTAATCCGGTTGCGTTCACCATCCAGTTCAATTTTCAGCTGTGAAATCTGGCGCGTGAGGTCGTTAATCTGTTCACGAGATGCTTGCAAATTACTTTGCATCTCCTGCCGCGCGGCGAGCACACTGCTGTCATTAATTTGTTCCAGCGGAATGCCTTGTACGAGCGCTTCAATCGCCCGTTCTTCGGCTTTGAGTCCGGCGTCACGCGCAGCATAACTAAGCCCGAGCAAGTTGCCTGCGATAATGCCAATACCTTTAAGCAGTTCTCGTTCACTTTCATCGAGTTCACGTTGGGCATAGGGATTGGCGACCAGCAGCACACCGACAAGGTCTTTGCCGCGTGTCAGCGGTTGGAAGTAGGCAGGGCCTGTTTGCTCAACATCGAGGCGATTATACAGATCGCGCAGTTCATCCATGTTGCGGTCGACATAGAGTGGGCGCTGTGAACGGCGCTCGATGGCGTTGACCAGAGTGGGTTGATTATCGAGGTTGATTGACATGCCTGCAATACGACGCTTCATGGATTTGTCGTAAGCGTTGGCAAGATCGGCGTAATTGGCGTCCTGCAAGTTCAGGATTGCACCGATGTCGGCTTTGAGACTGTCGAGCACCGCCGAAATGATTTTTTCAGGAATGCTGCTGGGTGTCGCGTCTTCCAAGATCAGACCGAGAATTTTTAGTAGTTGGATTGAATCGCGTTGGGCGGGGGATACGATGGGGGCGATCGATGTCGTGAGCGGTATTTCTGCCGTTTGTGTCGCGTCCTTTGATCGTGGCGCGGCAGGTGTATTTGCCGTTCGTAGGACAATCTGTTCCGAATTTTGGAGTTCAGCTTGGAGATGGTGCATCACCATGCGGTAAATCAGTACTGGGAGGATGGCCAGCGCGGCGAAAAGTGCTAAACGTGCTGTACCCGCGTAATTGCCCAGAATGCTCAATTGATTGATTTGGAGAAGCGTTCCACCATAACCCAGAATCAACAGTGCAAAAAACAGCAGCTTGAGCGGCGCATCCGTAAAACGTTTAAAGGATACGACCACAAGGATGAGACCCAAGATGCTGATGATGAAGGTTGTGAAGGTCCATGCAACACCGTAGACACTCAGGTTGAAATTCGTATAGTCAAGCTGATTGGTCCATTGGATGCCTGTAACGATATAGGCGATCAATCCAACAAGGAGCAGCAAGAGCAAGACGATGTTGGCGGGGCGGCTCCATCGCAGGTCATCAGCTGTGAAAAATGCCCATCCGATGAGAAGAATGATTGCTAGGCTGCATACCCGTTCCAATGGTGGTAGAATTGCGCTGATGTTTTGGCTGGTGACGACACTGTAAAGGGCGCCCAACATGACGATGACCCATGCCGCCAATGACCCCAGCATGGCGATCATATAGCGTCCGGCAGGGCGGTTCTGTGGTCTGCGCAGCCGTTCGCCCAATGCCATAAATAGACCGGCTTGGGTGAGGGCTATGGCCAGCAAAAAGAAGATCAAATCACCGGGTGATTTTGTGAACAGGTTTAGGAAATCGAGAGACGTTTGAGACAATTTGCTAACCCTGCTGTAACTTTTGAGGATAGTATTTCTAAGTATATCATACTCAGTCTTTCAGAGTGTCGGCGGTTTGGTTTGTTTTTACAAACCATCACGATCAAAACTCGGTTGACCTTTTTGGGGTCATTCTTTACACTGAAATCCGCCGTTTTATAGTTTGAATAGGTTGCTGTTGAATTCCTCCATGCGGCGTGTCGCGCAAATTCTGCAAAAAGCTCCTTGGATTATTGGTATCGCACGCTCATTCTGGCGCATCGGCCAGCCCAAATTTACGGCGGGCGCGGTGGGTGTGGTGCTAAACGCCCAAAATCAAGTTTTGCTGGTCGAGCATGTCTTTCACCCCTATACCCCTTGGGGATTGCCCGGGGGTTGGGTCGACCGTCACGAAAACCCATCACAAACGATTGCACGAGAATTGCGAGAGGAACTGCAGTTGACTGTCGAAGTTGACGCGCTGTTGCTCGTGGAAGTTGATTTCGGCAATCATCTTGATTTTGCATTTTTGTGTCATCCGATCAGTCCAATCGGGAACCTTAGTAATGAATTATTGGATTATCGCTGGTATGACATAGATGCGCTTCCCAAACTGCGCCGATTTAATTCTCAAGCCATCAACATCGCTCTAAAACAGAAGAGTCAAAAGGAGTCGATAGGTTCCATATGACGACAATGGGTACCTTGAACAAAAGACGTAAGCGTCGGGGGCTGCCAATCGTGCAAATCATGTCAGCCCTGATGATTATGGCAGCTATTGGTCTGTTCGTTTTTTACCTCGTTCGATTTAGCCAACAGCCTGAAAAACTAGCAGGCGATATTTCGGTTGGTAATGTTTCTGTGGGTGGCTTATCAAAGCGTGAGGCATTATCCACAATCGTTTCGGCCTATCAAAAGCCCGTGATTTTGTACTATGCCAATGACCCCATTCAACTGGATCCTTCAACGGTCGGTTTTACAATCAATGGCGAATCGATGTTGGCCTCCGCGAGTGCGGCAGGGGATTTATCCGGCAGTTTTTGGTCACGGTTCCTTACTTATATGCTAGGACGAGAAACCCAGCAAACAGTGAATGTTCCGCTTACGGCTCAATATCAGGAAAACTTAATTGAACAATTCCTCCGTGATATCAGCGCCCGCTATGATCGCAAATCCGGTGATGCAAGTTATGATCTGAGCACGTTAACCTTACGTCCCGGCGCTTCAGGATATTCACTGGATATCGCCGCGGCTGTACCCCTAGTGGAGGCTGCCTTAAAGAGTCCAACAAATCGGATTGTAAACCTGCCGTTTATAGAGGGCAGTGTGAATGCGGGGAACATCGGAACCCTACAAAAAATGATTGAAGAATATCTCGACTCGAAAGGGTTCATCTATGACGGCCAAACCACCGTGGCTTCGGTCTTTATCGAGGATTTGAAGACGGGTGAAGAAGTCAACATTAACGGAGATGTCGCTTTTTCGGCAGCAAGTACGATTAAAGTTCCGATTGTATTGGACTATTTCCGGCAACTATGGGTTGCGCCGACCCAAGACGAAGCGTGGCTGATGGCGAATTCGCTTTTGTGCAGCAATAATGCGTCTTCGAACCTGATGATGCAAATCACTGGCGAACGGGCGGCTATCCAAGACAAAGTTGACCCCGGCGACGACAACAAAAAGTTGTTTAATGGCATCGGGGATGTCACGAAAAACGCTCAATATTTGGGTGCGCGTAACACCTACATAACAGCCCCATTGGTGCTTGGCATACAGGGCCAGCAACTCGGTTCTATTCCTGCGCCGCAGACCTCTCCCAACAAGACCGTCAAAACGGAATCGGATCCCTATAACCAAACGACGACTGAGGATATGGGGACGCTGTTTAGCGAAATCTATGACTGCGCCAATTATGGTTCCGGTCTGATGACCGCCTATCCTAATGGGGAATATACGCAAACCGAGTGCAAGCAAATGCTGGAGCTGATGAGTGCAAATGATTTGCTGCGACTGTTGCAGGGTGGCATACCAGAAGGCGTTCGGATTTCGCATAAGAACGGCTGGGTAACCGATATGAGCGGCGACGCAGGTATTGTTTTCCCGCCCAATGGTCGAGATTATACGATTGCGGTTTATCTATGGCAGAAGACGGACTTTCAAGATTACACCAAGCTGTGGCCGTTGATCGAGGATATTTCCCGCGCAGCATGGAATTACTTTAATCCGGATAATCCGTTAATTGCTCCGCGTACTGACTTGCCCGAAACGGCTCAAGCCTGTGCCGGAAACTTCCTACCGCCACAGGGACAAGTCAATCTCGATGATATTAACAGTTGGCGTACCAAAACACCCATTGCGCCTTCGGATGGAACAACGCCGACAGAAACACCAGCCGGTTCATAAGGGGATTATGCGGTCAGGTTCTTACTCATAGTGAGTTGGTTGAAAGTGCCTTCTCGCGTGTAAAGAACCTGATCCATGATTTCTTTGACAAAGAAGACGCCCCACCCGCCGCTCCCCCGGTCGTCTAAGGCTGCGTCAGGATCAGGATCGTCACGGAGCAGGGGATTAAATTCGGGGCCTTCATCGCGTATTCGAATAACTAATTTGGTCGGGGCGACGAGACAAATTATCTCTATGGACTTGTCATGTCCTTGATGGCGATAACCATGCTCGATAATGTTCGTGCAGGTTTCATCGACCGCTAACACACAGTGATGTACGCCTTTCTCACTCATGCCGATATCACGCGCAATCGCTTCTACAAAATCACGAGCGCGCGCAATTTCATCTAATCGACCCATAATCGTGAGGCGATTTTCTTGAGGATACATTAGAAACTACTTTGCATCCCTGTAATGGTCGCAAATATTTCTCATGCGTAGCTGCTCAATGCCAATGATTGATCGGGAAAAATTTGGAAGATCGTGTCCAGACCGGCCATCTCCAGCACTTCCAGCACACGTTCCGATGGCTGAGCCAGACGTAAGTCACCTTTACCGCGTACTTTCTTCAGCGCGGAGACAATTTCTCTGAGTCCGGCACTGCTCATATAATCGACGCTAGCCAAATCGACCACTAACTGCATGTTTCCTGCGTTAATCTCGGTCATCAGCGCTTCACCAAGTTGGCTGGCGTTGGTACTGTCAATGCGGCCACTGACTTCGATCAGCGTTGTATTATTTTCTTTGGATACGTTTACATTCATCTGTTGAGTCCTTGTTTTCCATGTCACTCAGTCCGACATAATTTCTGACTGTGGACGAAGATGAGTATACCCTAAAAGCTGTTTACGCGTAAACAGATCGAATTCGGGTTGGAGTATAATCGTGATGCTTGTCAATGAATTCGAGAAAGCACGAGAACAATGGACGGCGGAATAGTACTATTATTGATCCTGAGTTTCGGCACAATTCTCCTTGTCATCCAGCGGACAGAAGCTAGACGACGACGTGTCGTGATGGGAATTATGTTTTTGGTACTGCTGGTGCTGGGATGGCTCATCAATATTCGGGTGGCGTGGGGCGAGGCAGTGATTGGCTTAGTAATCGCCGCGATTCTGAATTTTCTGTTTTACGTGCTCATTGGACGTTACAACCCCGTGGGCAGCAGTGACGACATCCGTGTGTTAGGCATGGACGACTAACAAAAAGACACTCCCAATTTTGCATTGGAAGTGCCTTTCTGAGTTGATATCTAGCCGATGACGTTTAGAGGAATTACGTCGCTGGTCTGGAGCATGACCACACTGACGCGGGCTGCTATTGTTTGAGCCATCTTTTGGAATGCTATAGCCGCAGGATTCTCGGGTTGGGTGACGACAATCGGACGACCATAGTCACCACCTTTGCGGACTTCAGCATGCAGCGGAATGCGGCCAAGGAAGGGCACATTGCGTTCGGCAGCCAGTTTCTCACCACCACCTTCGCCGAAGAAATCACCTGCCATATTTTCAACCACACCGAGTATCGGTACATTGAGGGTTTCAAACATGGCGATGCTTCGTAGCGCATCCGACACGGCCACATCCTGTGGTTGGGTCACAATGACCGCACCTGTAAGCGGGAAAGATTGGGCTAACGAGAGCGGCGCATCACCTGTTCCGGGCGGCAAATCGACGATCATATAGTCCAGTTTGCCCCAATTGACATCGGTGAAAAGCTGCCGAATTGCGCTGTGGAGCATTGGGCCGCGTAAAATCATTGGCTTATCTGGGCTGGTGAGGAAACCGGTGCTCATGACTTTAAAGCCATAAGCTTCCATTGGGATCATCTTGCCGTCGACAACTTTGGGATGACCATAGCCTAAACCAGTCATAGTAGGGAGGTTCGGGTTCAGAATATCGCCGTCAATGAGGCCGACTCTTGCACCTGCATCGGCGAGAGCCGCAGCCAGATTGGTCGAGACTGTGCTTTTGCCTACGCCACCTTTACCACTGGCAACTGCGATTAAACTGCGCATGGGGACATCGACTAAACCGTGAATTTTGCGGTCAGTGGGCACTTGGGAGTCCCAACTGATATTCAGCTTTTGAATCCCATCAACATGTCCGATGACGGCGGCATTGCAGCGATCTTCGAAAACATTGCGGAGAGGGCAGGCGGGGGTTGTGAGGACGATGGTGAATTTTGCGACGTCGCCTTCGATAGACAGGTCACGCACCATATTTAGCGAAACAATATCCCGATGGAGTTCGGGTTCAATAACCGTACTCAGCGCGGCCATAATTTGCGCTTGTTTATCAGTCATGTGTAATTCCTTCGTTCGATTGCATACAGTATTGAGAATAATTATAACGTGGATGATAAAAATTAGTCAGTATCTTTTGTCATATTCTTTTTAGATGGAAGCAATTATTTAGAAATAAAACGGGGTGTTTTCACACCCCGCATCAAGTCCATTTTATTTACTGGCTTTCTTTTCGCGGATCTTTGCCAACATGGCCTGCTTGTCAAACTTCGGCTTCTTATCGCCTGAAGCCGCAGACTCAGCTTTGGCTGGTGCCGGATTATCAGCAGCCGTGGGTGCAGCTGTCACAGGAGCGGGTGCAGATTCTTCAACCGCTGCAGCTTCGGCCAATTGTGCCAACGTCCGTGAAGGATACATGTTATCTTTCGTCGGTGGCGTACCTTGTTTACCAGCCTTCTTATAGGCCTTCAGCGTATCGGGGTGTTCCCAGCCTCCACGATCCGCTGCTTCTTCAAGGGCAGTGGTGGGTGCAATAGCCTTCCAATAGCTGTGTGGCTTGGAAAGACTCTGCTTGTTCAAGATGTGATGGTTGGTGCGGTCGTAGCTCGCCAACTCGTAATCGTGATCCATCTTGATGGCATCAAACGGACAGAATTCGGCGCAGAAACCGCAGTTCATACAGATGTCAATGTCAATGAAGAAGGCTTCCGGCTGCGGAACAGGGCGACCGGTCACCGGATCAGAACCACGCACAATCCAGATGCACTGTGGCGGACACACTTTGGCGCAAATACCGCAGCTTGTGCACCAATCCTCACCCATACGAGTCGGGTCTTGGTCTTCGGTCACAAGGAAGGGAACAAAGCGGAAACGTTCTGGCACCGCAATCTTCTCTTCAGGGTATTGCACCGTAAAAGCACCCTGTGCCTTTAAACCCTGACGGACTTGAAAGTTATCCTGCCGTGAATATTTCCGGCCAGCATAGCGAAGGTCATCAACATAGGTATTGAAAAAGTGTTTGAAAGTGACCCATAGGCCAGTCGCAATACCTTTACCGTACATAGCGGCTCCTTAATTCGTCAAATTGGGGTATCGTATGAGATACCCCTATATCCTGTTTCATGATTAGCGATCAGTTTCGCCGAGAACGATGTCAATGCTGCCAAGAATGGCGACCACGTCTGCAACCTTATGGCCGACGCACATCGGGCCAAGCGCCGTGAGGTTAATGAAGCTAGGGGCACGAACATGGTAACGCCAAGGATTTTGTGGGCCTTTTTCGTCACCGGCTGACACGACGTAGTAACCCAGTTCACCCTTCGGATTTTCGACGCGACCGTAGGCTTCTCCCAGCGGAACACGCGGGGTGTGCTTCTTTTCGCCTGAGAAGATCGCTTCGCCCCGGGTCTTTTCGAGACGCGGCAGGATCTGCTTGAGAATGCGAACGCTCTCGCGCATTTCATCCAAGCGGATGAGGTAACGGTCGTAGATGTCTCCGTTATAGCGAACCGCAGCGTCGAAATCCAGTTCAGGATAAATGCTGTATGGTTCGGCCTTACGCACATCATAGGGCACGCCGCTCGCACGGAGCAATGGGCCAGCCGCACTGTATGCGATAGCCATTTCGGGTGGTAGATAGCCAACCCCGATGGTACGCGACTTGATAATTTCACTCTCAGTTAGGAAGGTGTCCAACTCATCAATCGAACGCGGAATACGTTCATTGATCAGTTCGGTCAGATAATCCATTGTGTTGAAATCGCGAACTTTGTCGTTGACCAAGTTCAAGACGCTGGCAATGCGTTCAGGAATATCCTTGAAGACGCCACCGAAGCGCATATAGTTGCACATCATGCGGCTGCCAGCGGTTGCTTCGAAGAAGTCCAGAATTTTCTCGCGTTCGGCAATGGCATACAGTGCGGGGGTGAAGAATGCGCCGAGGTCGTTCAGCAAGAAGCCAATCGCCCAATAGTGATTGACAATACGCGTCAGCTCGACCATCAGAACGCGGATGACCTCAGCACGGTAGGTCGGAGGCTGGTATTTGGCGCCTTTTGCCAGCAGTTGCTCAACAGCCAGCGCATAGCCATGATTATTGCCCATGCTGCTGATATAGTCGAGACGATCCGTGAACGGCATATTGTGCAGGAACGTGTTGCGTTCGCCAATCTTTTCGTGGTTACGGTGCAGGTAGCCCATGACTGGTTCCAGCGATTCAATCGTCTCGCCATTTAAGGTGACGATCATGCGGAACACGCCATGTGTACTGGGATGGTGCGGCCCCATGTTGACGACCAAACGATCTGTCTTCAGCGGAGAATCGCCGTCCAGTTCTTGAACACTCACACCGAGGCCAAGGTCACTATACAGTGACTCTTCGGAAGTATCATTCAACTTGGAAAGATCAAAGTCGGCAGGGTAAGAAACGTTCTTGCCGTAGATATTGCGCTCTTCGGCACGTCGTACCCAACCGTCCGGCCAGCGGCTTTCAAACGGCTTATGATCTTCTTCGTAATAGGCTTCGTGCCAATCTTTCCGCATAGGGTGACCGTGGAAGCCTTCCCACAGCAGAATGCGCTTGAGATTGGGATGTCCGGGGAACTTGATACCGTACAAGTCGTAGGCTTCGCGTTCTTGGAAATCTGCACCCGGCCACACGTCAATCAGTGATGGAATGACGGGATTATTACGGTCGGTCTGGGCCTTGAAGAGAAGAGCCGACCCGCCTGTCGTTTTATAGGCATGGTAGACCATCTCCATCGAGTCTTCGATACCGAGGTAGTCCACTCCGGTTGCGCTGGAGAGGTAGTTATATCCTAGCTCATCACGCATTGTGGTGGCGACTTCGACCAGACGGTTCTTGTCAACAATGATGCCGCCGTATCCCTGTCGCGTGTCATCTTTGACCGCATCAGGAAATCGTTCCTTGAGGCTGGCAATCACTGATTGGATGTCATTTGCTTCGACAATGGCGTTATCAGTCATTATTCTTATCCCTTGTTCGCCTTCTTCTCACGGATCTTTGCCAACATAGCCTGCTTGTCGAACTTCGGTTTTGCGCCGCCTGCCGCTGGCGCAGGCGCTTCGGCAACCGCTGCCGGAGCGGGTTTGGCTTCAACAGCCGCCGAGGCCGCTGGCACCGGTTTAGCTGCTGCCTCTGATCCAGCCTTGGCTTTCGGAGCCATCTTCGGTGTATCAGCCGGCTTCAGAGGCGGCAGCTCACGTACGCCAAAGGTCTTACCGGCTGCGGCAAGCTGCGCTTGACGGCGGATCAAATCCATTTGACGCGGATCGATAATATCCGGCCCAAGGATCGGAATAGGAGTCGGTTCAGAAGGACCGACACCGTACCAAGGCACGTCGTCCAAATTAGCGAGCGACTGCCCGTCAATTTTCTTCTGGAGCGAAATCAGACCGTGCAGCAGTGCCTGTGGGGTCGGAGGGCACCCCGGCACATAGACATCAACTGGAATATACATATCAATGCCTGAAACCACGTTGTAGCCTTCTTTGAAGGGGCCACCACCGCTGGCGCAAGCACCCATTGCCAGAACATATTTGGGTTCCGGCATCTGGTTGTAGAGACGAACAATCGGAACGACCATCTTTTTAGTGACGGTTCCGGAAACAATCATCAAGTCAGACTGGCGCGGGCTGGCGCGCATGACTTCCATACCGAAGCGCGATAGATCATAACGCGCAGCAGCAGTCGCGATCATTTCAATCGCGCAGCAGGCGAGGCCGAACAGCAGCGGCCACATTGATGAACGTCGGCTCCAGTTATAGATCTTGCTCAAACTGGTGATCGCGACGTTGCCCTGCATCTCATCCGGTATTGGGAACTCGGTGGCGTGTAAATCACGCAGGTCGAGTTGAGCCATTATGGGGTGACCTCCTCATACCACTCCCGCAAAATTTCATTCAGAATTCCCTCGTTTGCCAAGCGGGGATCATCTGCAAAATTTGGCAGCGTGGTTACAAACTGATACAACTGATCTAGACCAATAGTTTCAATATCAATATCAGGATACGTGGCTTTTAGACTCAGAACAATTTCGTAGGTCGCATCCCAATACAACTTACCTGATTGTGAAAAATCATTCATTCGCTATAGTACCGCAAAACACATCAAATTACGACAACCAATATGATAAAAATGGAAGCATCATGTTTCTTTGAGAATGGCTTCCGTATCAATTTGGGCGCGTTGCAAACGTCCGCTGTAATCCACATAAACCGACTTCCACTCCGTGAAGGAGTCCATACCTGCCAGACCCGCTTCGCGCATACCATTGCCGGTGCCGCGGGTGCCACCGAACGGGAACTGAATCTCAGCGCCGGTCGTGCCGTGATTGATGTAAACGATGCCCGTAGTTAGGTCGCGAATGGCTCGGAAGGCTGCATTCACATTTTCGGTAAAGATGCTGCTCGAAAGACCGTAAGACGATTCGTTGTTGACTTCAACCGCTTCGTCGAGGCTTTCGACCTCGATGGCACTTAGGACGGGGCCAAAGATTTCTTCACGCGCGATTCGCATCGTGCGGCTGACATCCGAAAACAGGGTAGGGGTGTAGAAATAGCCTTTGCCGATTTCGGCACGTTGGCCGCCGACCAGCAGTTTTGCACCTTCCTGTTTACCGATTTCGACATATTTTTCGACCTTGTCGCGCCCCTTAGCATTGACCAGCGGACCGACGTTGGTTGCATCATCTAAACCGTTACCGACTCTGAGCGTTTTGGCTTTGGCGACCAAAGCTTCGATCAGGTTGGGTTTAATACCTTTTTGAACGATCAGGCGGCTGGTCGCAGTGCAGCGCTGGCCGGTAGTACCGAATGCGCTCCATGTAATCGCTTCGACTGCCAGTTCGAGATTGGCGTCGTCCAGTACAATAATGGCGTTCTTGCCGCCCATCTCCAAGCAAACTTTTTTGCCAAGGCTGGCGGCTTGTGCGTAAACTTTTAGGCCCGTATCTGTTGAGCCTGTAAATGAAATGACGCGAACATCAGGATGGTTCGCAAGTGCCGCGCCCGCTGCACCCCCACCAGTCACCAGATTAATCACACCGGGCGGCAGACCGGCGTCCTCAAATACTTTGACAAATGCAGCACTTGTGGCTGGCGTATCTTCGCTTGGCTTGACGACAATTGTATTTCCGGCGATCAACGCAGGCAAAATTTTCCAGCTTGGAACAGCAACCGGAAAGTTCCATGGGGTTATTAACCCGATAACGCCGACCGAGTCACGCATTGCCATACCAAATTTGTTGGGCATCTCGACCGGCGCGGTATAACCCAGCAACCGCCGTCCTTCGCCGCCCATGTAATAGGCCATGTCAATGGCTTCTTGGACATCGCCGCGTGTTTCAGTGAGAATTTTGCCCATTTCTTGCGTCATGAGGCGGGCGAGTTGTTCCTTACGCTCAGTGAGCAAATGCGCAACACGGAATAGGATTTCACCGCGTCGTGGAGCAGGGGTCAAACGCCATCCCTTGTAAGCGGCTTTGGCGGCTTTTACGGCAGCATCTACATCTTGAGCAGCGCTGGTCGGGGCAACGGCAATAATCTCTTCGGTAGCGGGGTTATAGGTTGGAAATGTTTCACCCGATTGAGCCTGTATCCAATTCCCACCAATATAATTCTGCACCACGTCAGACATGTAATAACTCTCTCTCAACATAATCGAGGAATAGTCACAGGGGCAAGATTTTGAAGGCAATAAAACAGAGGGCAAGTATATGAAATGCCGATTCGTTTGTCAAGCAAAGTCAGCGGTCAAAGACGAGCTGAATGTATACAGTTTCAGAAGGCGAGGCAAGCTATGCATCAACCAATTCGAGATCAAAGCTGAACGTACTGCCTTTACCCTGAATGGAGTCAATTTGTATCGACGTGCAGTGTTGCTCAAGAATCAACTGGACAATCGCAAGGCCAATTCCCATTCCCCCAAAACGCCGTGTTGACGACCCGTCAAGCTGGTAGAACGGCTCAAAAATACGCTCAAGCTGATCAGGAGGTATACCGATGCCACGATCTTGTACACTTATCCTGACTTTGTCGTCAAACCGTGTTACAGTAACTTTGATTTTGCCTTGACTGAACTTGAGGGCGTTATCGATCAGAAGTTGAACAGCGATGGTCAGGCGCTGCTTGTCGCATAGAACTGCGGTAATTAGTTCATTCGACACGATTTGAACCCGCTCGACGTTCTTTTTGTGCTCCCAAGAACGCCCTAGATTGCGTAACGCCGCTTGAATAATCTGGATAATCGGAACGGCAGTGAATGACTCAACTGATGAGTTTTCATTCATCAGTTCATTGAGCAGTGTCACATTACGGATTCCCCCTTCAAGCCGCGTGGTCGCTTCGGTTGCCAGTTCAATGATATTGCGGTTGGTGTTTTCATCTTCATTCAAGAGGGCTACTGCTGATTTCACTTGGAGCATAGGGGTTCGAAGCTCATGCGACACACTATGGACAATCGCCTGCTTGAGGATGTTGATCTCTGCTTTAGTCTGGTTTGCTAAATCCAGTTGTTGATTAAGCTGGCTGTTTTCGGCTTCGAGCGTTGCTTGATGTTTCTCTAGATGATTGCGTAATTGTGAGCGGTTGATCTGAGATCGAATGATGTCTTCAATAAACGGTAGATAGGTGACTGGAACGACTTGGTCAGCAATAGTGAATAGTTCGCTAGCTGGATGGTCTGTGACAACGATCAGAATCGGGCGTTCCGTATCCTCGAACATCAGCGGAATTTCTTCTATTAGAAAGTGTTCCGCACAAACAATGATGACATCGGGTTTGGTATCTTGAAGGATAGGCTGAATTTCATCAGAAGTGACTGCGAAAGTCGTTTGATACGTTCCGAGCACCGTTTCAAGTCGCAGCTTGTGAGCGAAGTCAACGTCGTAAATGATGAGTATAGACAATTCGTCGAGGGCGGTTGTCACTTGCATGGTTGCATAGTAAAGAACACTCTGGTCATCTATTGCCATATGTGTTCATCATAACATGGAAAATCGTCAACAAACGGAGTGCATATCAGATCCATACGCACTCCGAACTTTCAGAGGATTACGTGTCGCTCTCGTCTTCTTGAAGGGCTTCCCAGAAGAGATTCAGACCGGGACGTTCCGCGTTGCATTTCGGACATCCGACGTAAGGGTCCGCGATTTCAGATCGGTGTTTGACGCACGATGCCTTCACCTCAAGCTGCCGACCTAAGCCCAAGAGTTTGGGCTTAATCGTCAGTTTCAATTCAAGATATTGGCTGGCGTTGGCATTGAGGATTTCGGGAATCGGACACGATTTGCAGTCACCGGGCTTCCAGTGCAGCGAATTCGGGTTTTGGTTAACCAATCGGCATTCTTGAATATTTCTGCCGCGATGAAAATCTTCATGGTAGTGCGGGCAGTCCTTGCCAGCAGGGGTACGCATATCACAACCTCATAGTGATCGAATGATGTAACACTATTTTAACATGCATGCGTTAATAGTAGATAAGCTAACTCTTGGCGTTTATCCATTTTAGCGCCGCGTCCCCCAGAGACTGCAAACCACCATATTGGATGGTGCAATCAGGCAACGAATCGAGGAAGTCCTGTCCATAACTCTTGCTCATGAGCCGTTTGTCCAGCAGTACCACGACGCCCCGATCCGATTGGTTACGGATGAGACGCCCGAACCCTTGCCGGAAGCGCAAAATCGTTTCTGGCAGCGTGTAGTCCTTGAATGGATCATGATACAGTTCAGAACGCGCCGCAATCACGGGATCAGTTGGAATGGGGAAGGGCAGCTTGGTTAGTGCTAACGCACTGAGGGCAGCGCCCGGAATATCCACGCCTTCCCAGAAGCTCTTTGTGCCTAACAGGATTGCTTTTTCGGTTGTCTTAAAACTTTCGAGTAACGCCTGTCGATTGCTTGTATCCAGCTGATCGTAAACGGTGATGTCCCCTAAGGCGAGGCGTGGACGAATGGCCTGAGCGGTTTGCTGGAGCTGCGAGTAGCTGGTAAACAGGGCTAATGTCCGCCCACCCAGTGCTGCCGCAACTTCGACCAAAGCCCGTTCAACTGCTTGCTGATACCGTCCACGTTCAGCCGGATCAGGCATGTCATTCGGAATGAATACTAATGTTGACTGCCGGTAATTGAATGGCGAATTAAGCGCCACTGTTTCAACGTTCTCGGCATTCAGCATTTTCTGGATGTAATTGAAGTTCCCGACGGTTTGTAGAGTCGCGCTGGTGAGGATGACTGAGCGTTTCTTTGACCACAAATATTCATCGACGAATTTGCCAACATTGATAGGTGCTGAATTGATCGATGCCCCGTAAGCCTGATTGAGGTGAATCCAATATACCTTGTTGTCATCCGGTGTCAGGATTAGACCGTCCACCGTGTTCAGCATTTCCACGAAGTAATGCGAAAAGGCGTCTAGACTTGCGATGTCATCCTGAAGATTAGGAATAGGATATCTCTTCAGGCGGTTCAACGCGGCAGGGAGACGTTGCAGCCCATCTACAATCGTCACCAGAAATTCTTTGACAATCTGCCATTGGTTGACAAGAACTGCGAACTCGGCTTTGTTCCTCACCTCACGCGTGATACGTAGGAGTACAACCGTGTCGGCCTCGGATCGGTAAGCCAAGTCGCGGCAGATTGCGAATAGTTTTGTGAGATGGGTCTCGACCGCGATAGCAGCGCTCCGGAAGTTCGCCAAGAAATCGACCAGTCGCCCGCTTTCATTCGGAGGTACCTGTGCTTGTAAATTGTCAATGAGTTCGGCAACCAGACTGTGCTTGTTTCCAGCCATATGCGCTAGTCGATACTTAAGCGCCGATTCATCAATTCGGGCACTTAGGCTGTTGGTGATAGCCTCTTCAAGATGGTGCGCTTCGTCGATCACAAGCTGTTGATATTCCGGGATGACTTGGTTATCGCCAATAGCATCGGCTAAAAGCAGCGCGTGGTTAACGACTACAACATGGGCGGCTTCAGCGGCTTTGCGTGCCCTGTAAAACGGACATTTCCCTTGTGTGGCGGCTTCGCAGCGCTCCAAGGTGCAATTTTCTTCCTCGGCGCTCAAGCGCTGCCAGATGCTCTGCTCCACGAACGCGCGCAGATTAAGTTCACTCTTTTCACCACTGCCGCCTAATGTCAGCCAGACTAAGACCTTGGCTAAAACACGGAGTTCGTCGGTTGTGGTCGGCTGCCGGCGGCGCATATCGGTCAGACGTACCGGACACAGGTAATTTGAACGTCCCTTGAGTACAACGGCGTTGAACGGGGTATTAATTACCTGTCGAAGCAGTGGAATCTCATTGGACAACAACTGATCTTGCAGATTAAGTGTATTGGTGGATACGACGACTCGTTGCTGATTTTGGGTTGCCCACAAGATACTCGGAACGAGATAAGCGAGCGATTTGCCGATACCCGTACCAGCTTCGACAATCAGATGGCGATTTTGGTCAAATGATTCGGCAACTAGTTTCGCCATCTCCATTTGCTGTGGGCGAAGTTCATAGGCGTCGATGATTTGTGAAAGTGTACCTTGCTCACCCAGAACGCTCTCGACCGTTTGGGGTTGAGCTGTTTCTGCCTTGGAGGGCGTTGATTGGAGTGCTTCACTTTCCGCTAATAGATTGCTGAAACGATCTTGTCGAGGGGCGCTTGTCGCCTGATCTTTCGTTCGCAACTGTTCGAATGCGAATTCAAAGACAACCCGCGCATTCCAATCCACACCCTGCGATAAATTGATGATTTCACGGATGAGCGAAGGCGGGAGTTCAAGAATCTTCTGATACATAGCCCAATAGAGCAGGGCAGATGCACGAGCATCATGGAGTGCCCGGTGCGCTTCAGTCAGTTCAATATTGAGCTGTTTGGATAGACTGGAAAGGCTGTAGCGGGTTGCATTCGGTACGAGGACTGCCGCCAGATCATAGGTGTCAATCCATAGGTTATTTTGGAACAGGCCGTGAGGATAAAGATAACTGAGATCAAATCCGATATTATGGCCAATAATTGGCGCGTCGCCGACAAAAGCCCGTATCGCAGGCAAAGCTTGGTTTAAACTAGGGGCAGGCGGTTCGGGTGCTTCACCCGGTTTATGCAGCTTGGGTAGAAAGTCGTTATTGCTGATTCCGGTGAGCGCGGTCACTTCAACTGGAATGGGACGACCGGGATTAATGAGGGTAGAATATTCGGCCACTACCTCCCCGTCACGGAATCGCACCGCACCAAATTCAATAATGGTATCTACTTTAGGGTCGAGTCCCGTTGTTTCTAAATCAAGCGCGACAAACTCACCACGCATTATAGTCTCCAGTTGAGTATGTTTCGTTCCAGTCATACGGAACAGTTTTGGCAGTATAGCACAGCCCCATAATAAAACATCCCCACCGTTTATTGGCAGGGATGTTTATGCAACAAGTTGCGTTTTGTTTACTGAGCTTGTGTTGCTTCGGCGGTGGCTGCTGCTTCTGCCGCTTGCGTGGCTTCAGCAGTCGCTTCGCTGGTTGCTTCTGGTGTTGCCTCGGCTTTGAGTGCTGCTTCGGTTGCGGCATCAATATAAGCTTTCTGAAGCGATTGGCGCAAGCCGGGTAAGCTGCCGAAGTTCACGCCAATGAGTCCCGCATTAGCAAACGCAGTGTAGTTCGTATCGCTGGCGAGGAACCACAGCAGGGATTGTACAGGGATATTGGTCAGTGAAGTGGTTTTTACCAGTAGCTGCGTATCCCGTACCAGCGGATACGTCGCGTTACTAATGGTTTCTTCACTTGGAGTAACGCAGCCGTTTCCGGCATTCACACCCACCAATTGAATGCGCTGTTGATTGTTCTTGAGTACGTTCTGGTAATCAGACCAACTCATGTAAGTCAAGCCGCCCTCAACATTAGCGACTGCAGCAGCGCGATATAAAGGATCGGTATTGATTTCAATATCGCCACGACCAATTAAGGGCTTGCTAGAGACTTTCGCTAAAAGCAAATCTGTATAGTCGTCACTGGCGGTTGCCGCGAACAGTGTGATCTTTTGGTCCGCGAAGCTGGGATCAACTTGATTCCAGTTGGTGACAGTCTTTGCAGAAGCCGCATCCCATACTTTGGTCAGTTGCTCTGATGTGAGACAGGCCAGATAACTGCTTGCGGCATTTCCGACCAGCACGACTGCCTGTTTGCCGAGTTCAATATTCAGTGTCTTGATATTGTTGGCATCGCAAGCTTTAGCCTGTTCGTCAGTGAGCGGCTCGTTTACAGCAGCAATATCTACTTCACCATTGCACAGACGCCGAACACCAGCAGTTTGCCCTTCCAGCTTCAGGTCAAATGTCAGCGTGGAGATTTGTGAAGTAAGGGTACCGGTCAAACTCTTCAGATAATTTTCGCCGCTTGCTGCACCTGCAATCGTAACCTGTCCACTTGCATCCGCCGGAATTTGGAAAGAGGTGTCTGCTTCGCTGAACGGACGTGTATTGCCTGTGCCTTCGAGGGCGGTCTTATTCGACTCCACAACCGTTGAAGTTGGAACGACCAATCCTGCTCCGGTAATGGTTTGTGCGGCGTCTGCGCTAATCATATAGCTCAGCAAGTCCTTCAAACCCGCTTTAGTCAAACTGGCGCGGTTGACATAGACAAACAGCGGACTGGATATTGTGTAAGTGCGCTGGTCAACGGTTTCAGCTGATGGACCGGTGCAGCCGAACGTATTATTAGCATTGACTTGCAGAACTTTTACGCTGGTACCTGCTGCCGTTGCGGCTGGAAGACTAACGACACCGATTGCGCCCTTTGATTTTGCTACGGCAGCAATGACATCGGCTTCAGATGCGGCTGCTGTCGCATCCGAACGAATGCCATCACCCTCAATAACATTGTCGAGAATGGCATAGGTCGTTGATGTTGCAGCGGGCGCAATAACAGTCAACGGTATATCGGTATTTGCAACGTTAACTTGATTCCAGTTGGTTGTCTGCGAACTGGGAGCGAAAACGCTGTTGAGTTCGGCAGAAGTCAAACACTGGTTGAATGCAGCATCTGGCGCAGCAATAAACGCGACAACATTATTGGCAATCAATAATTCGGTATAATCAATATTGTTGGTGGTACAGCTGCGGTTTTCATCAGCCGAAATAGAACGGTTTGAGGTGGCAATGTCGGTCTGATTATTGCAAAGGCGTTCGAAGCCCGTGCGTGTACCGGTGACTTCTGACTTGACGTCGATTGCGACGCCGCTGGCTGTTTTGAGACTGTCAAAAACGGGGGCGACAACGCCTGAACCTGCCACTGTAACGGTGTTATTATCTTGGGCAGCAACCAAACCCAAACTGATTAAAAGCGTTAGTAGGACAAGAACCCCCACTCGACGCTGAAATGCCTTCATATGAACTACTCCTTAAGGAAGCGTATTGAGCAACGTATTTAGCGGAAAAGATTGTACTCTTATGCCCTTAATTGTCCAGCCAGACTTTTAATGTTGGGGCATAATAGAAACACTGTCGCTAATTTTAACCGATTGTTATGGGACAGGTGCAATGGCAGAACAAGAACAAAGTGTTTACGACATGGTGGGTGGAGATTCAACCTTTAAACGCTTGGTTGATGCGTTTTATCGACGTGTGGAGGCAGATGCGGTACTGCGCCCCATGTTTCCAGACGCGCTTGAGGAAGGTAAGTATTGGCAATATCTCTTTCTATCCCAGTTTTTCGGCGGGCCAGCCCGGTATATCGCGGAGCGTGGACATCCTCGTTTGCGGATGCGTCATGCCCCCTTCGTTATCGATCAAGAAGGGCGTGATCATTGGTTTCAGCATATGTGCGACGCAATGGATGAAGTTGGCATCCAAGAACCAGCCCGCGGCATTATGCGCGACTATTTCGAACGAGCAGCGACTTTTATGATTAATACTGAGGCCAGTTCAGACAACCTTATGCATTTTCAGAACCGACCGAAAGATCAAACATCATGAGCTCACGCAAGTCACTGAAGCAGCAACGTATCGAGCGCGCACAACCGGTTGAGCGTGTGCCGCTGATCACATTCTTTGTTCGTAAAACCCTAGATTGGCCGCGTCTTGTCCGCATTGTCATCATTTCGGTTTTTGCCCTTGCCGTGACTGCGCTGGTTTTTCCGCTAATCGACTTCATTTATATCAACAATTTTTTTAGCGAACAAACCCGTATTCTTCCGTCTTTTGTTTCGGCTGCATTCGGTATAATAACGTATATAGTAGGTTGGTGGCTGATTGTAGGCACGCGGGGGGAGAGACCTCCGGAGCGAATTGCTGCCATCTTTATCTATATTGTTTCCGGTTTTCTCGTGATGGTGTTTGTTCTTATTCTTATGGTCAATGGCTATTCTATGGCAAACTTGCCCGCTTGATAGCAGGAGTGCAATTAATGAAATTGTTTATGACATTAGGGTTATTTGTCCTTGCAATAGTAGGTTGTACTCCAACAGCAGAAGTCTTGCCGACCTTAATACCCTCTCCTCAACCGGCTGCTTCTGCTACGTCAACGTCTATCCCCACCACGGCACCGACTGAAATACCGGTTGAGCGACCGACTTTGCCCCCGACATGGACTCCGGTGTTGGAAGCTAGTGCAACACCAGTTCCCCCGACCAACACACCTATTCCAGCTTATACCGCAATTCCAACTTTAGTGGCCTGTGCAACCTTTGATATTGATCGCGAAAAGAGCGCCGCGACCTTTACGGCTGGCCAGCCTGCACAAGTCTACTGGACACCTGTGCAGGGCGCAGCACGCTATCGCATTCGCGTGATTGATGGTTTTAATAATGAACTATTCGCGGATTACTCGGTTGACCCAACCTATATCTTCAGACCGGGTTCGCTGGAGGCAGGCAAGCGCTACGCTTGGAAGGTATACCCTGAAGACTCGCTGTCACGTCAGATGTGCGTCGCGCTCACCGAGGAACTCGCCTCGAACTAAGAAGATATGGATTTATACTGCCGCCCTGACTTACTTGGGCGGCAGTTTCAAAATATATTCCTCAAATGCCTCTGCCGTCCATGGTAGGGCAGGCTTAAAGAAGGCATCGTAGATGGCTTGGGCATAGACGCGAATTTCATATTGAGCGTCATTCGCCATGCGCAAGCGCAAGAACTGCATCAAGTTGTGAGCATCGATCTTCGCGACCCACGTGTAATAAACACTGAATCCCGGCAGGAAAAGGCGCGCCATCTCTTTTGAAACGCCTGCTTGCAGCGCCTCATCGTACAGATCATAGCCTTTTTTGTAGAAGTCATTCAGCTTGTCCGTCAGAAGTTGGTTGGCCGCGTCATCGACCTGACCTTCGCTGGCCTGCTTATTACTGGCCGCCTGTTTACGCCAAACATCCGGTACATAAAAATCGTTTTCTTCAAACGGCGTGTATCGTCCGGACTGCGCGTTAAAGTTCCATGTACGATGACGCACCCACTGCCACCATGTAACCAGCGGCGCGCGAACACGGAACTTAAACTCGACCATCTCGAACGGACTGGTATGATGGTTACGCAGCAAATAAAAGAGTAACTTTTTGTCTTTTTCGGGGCCTTTACTTTCGCCCATGAAGCTCACCCGTGCTGCATTGACGATCGCCAGATCGCCACTTACTCCGGTGGACGGATGCGGCAAAAGGTCAACCAGTTCAATCCATCCCTTATCCAGAACCTCAACGCGTTTGCCAACCAATTCAGGCGGATTTGTAGACATTTATCGTTTTATCCAGTGGGTTTTGTTTAGGCGAAATAACTTAAGGCAAGGCGCACACGGTCTTCGACATTGGCGGGGGCATCTTTGGGCAGCGACTGGATTGCTGTCTGTGCCTCAACAATGCTGTAACCGAGAGCCACCAGCGTGTCAAGAACATCACTATTGAGATCGTCAAATGCCGCAATGGGTGCTGTATCTTGACCAAATTTGAGTTTGTCTTTGAGTTCGATAAGAATTTTCTGTGCGGACTTATTACCAATTCCCGGAACGCGCGTCAAGATTTCGGCGCGTTCACTGACGACTGCGTTCCGCAAACTATCAAGACTCAGGGTACTGAGAATGGCGAGGCCAGTTTTCGGGCCAATACCACTAATACTAATCAGCGTATCGAAGACATCACGTTCGGTGATAGTGTCAAATCCATATAAGTTCATCGAGTCTTCGCGGACGATGAGCGTGGTATGCAGAAATGCTTCGCTGTCAGTATTGAGCCGGTTGAGCGCTGAATGTGGGACAAATACTTTGTAGCCAAGACCGCTGTTGGTGGCAATCACAGCGAAATCTTTACCGGTCGCTGTGACGACTCCTTGAATACTAGCAATCATATCGGTGTTATCCCACTAATCACTGTAGCTCTCGTAACTCGAGTTATGTAAGTCGGTGATGGCAATCGCGAGGCCGTCGGCTGCATCGTCCGGTTTCGGGATTTCACTTAAGCCCAGCAGAATGCGTACCATTTCCTGCATTTGAGGTTTCTTTGCGCCGCCGAAGCCTGCAATCGACTGCTTGATGTTGTTGGGTTTGTATTCAGCGATGGGCAGTTTTGCTCCGGCCAAGGCCGCCAGAATCACACCGCGACCCTGCGCCACTGTAATGGCAGTGGTGACGTTCTTGGCAAAGAATAGCTCTTCGACGGCAGCACGGTCGGGCTGGTAGGTTGTGACCAACTCGCGGATACCGTCATAGATAATCAACAGTCGTTCCCACATGGGCATTGAAGGCAAAGTCGTAATGACTCCGTACGCAATCGCTTGGAGTGAACCATCGCGCATTTCCTCAACCACGCCATATCCGACGGTTGCGGTGCCCGGATCAATGCCCAGACTAATCATTAAGCTGTCTCAAGGGCAGCAAGTACGTCATCAGTAATGGCGAGGTTCGAAGCCACACCTTGCACGTCGTCCAGTTCTTCGAGCTGTTCCATCAGATGCATATTCTGAACCGCTTTTTCAACCGGGATTTCGCTTTCGTTCTTGGCTTCCCATCGCAGTTCGGCTTCTGCAATTTCATAGCCGTTTTCGGCCAATGCAGCCTCAACGGCTGCGAACATTTCGCGGGGCGTGGAGACAATGATCGTGCCATCTTCGTTAATCACGTCATCTGCGCCAGCCTCAGCTGCCGCCATGAAAATACTGTCGAAATCCAGCTTTTCACCGGTAAGGGCGATCACACCCTTCTTCTCGAACTGCCAGCCCACTGAACCCGCTGAAGCCAAGCTGCCGCCTGCCCGGTTGAACAGCCGTTTTACTTCGGCTAAGGTGCGGTTCTTGTTGTCCGTAAGTACGTCAATCAGGAATGCAACACCTTCTGGCCCATAGCCCTCATAGGTGATTTCTTCCATCATTTCACCGTCAGCACCGCCTGTGCCACGTAGAATGGCGCGTTCGATGTTTTCGCGCGGCATATTGCTGGCCTTGGCTTTTCCAATCGCCAGTTTGAGTTTGGTGTTGGAATCTTCATCTCCACCACCTTCCCGCGCCGCGATCATGATGTCCCGTGCTAAGCGGGTAAAAATCTTGCCGCGTTGTGCATCTGCGGCACCTTTTTTGCGTTTAATAGTAGACCATTTACTATGTCCGGACATGGCCTATACTCCATCTAACTTTCATTTGAGAATATTACTATTGATTATACCTGAACGGCTTTTATGCGTCGAGGTGGGCTAACCGTATGTTATAATTCCCCGACTTGATATGCATAAGTCGTATGAAACAGGTGCAGATCTTGGGACGCATAGACACAGTAACGCCTCCATCACCGCGTATTAACATTGATCCACAGCGTCGCGCATGGGGTATCATGCTGCTCGCGTTTGCCACCTTTTGTACGATCTGCTTGGTGAGCGGTGTAGGTGCCACCTATTTCTTATTTCAATCTTCAGTGCCATTAAACGTGATGATGCAGGTGAGTCGCGGCACAGGCGGTATCACGGCCCAAGAAGCGGTTCGGACGAACGGCGTAGTCACGGCCAACGACAAAGTCAGCACAGACCCTCTATCGCAAGCCACTTTATCACTTCGTGATTCTCTGAACGATCAGCAGCTTATTACGGCCATCACGCTACGGGGTGACACATCGCTCAAACTAATACGCGGTACGCGCCCTCGTTTTAAGTGGAGTAATGGCGATTATATTGTTGAACTCCAAGATTTTATTGGAGAATTGAATGTATTTTCTCCGAAGCATCTCACTCGTAACTTGACCTTCAGCATATTGACGCGGGCAGGGGACTTAATCTATTTACGTTCGGGCGGGCAGTATATATTACGGGCGACGGATAGTCGTGTTCAGGTCATTAACCAAGATGGAGAAGTGATCCTTAAACCGTCCAATGTTGATATCGGGAAGTCTATTCCAGCCAACAGTCAAGGCGTGATCAGTTACTCTGAAAATCCACAGGATGTGGTCATCTCGCAGACGTATACCAATTTGCTCAGTGAACGGGTATTTCAAGACGACCTTCTTGCCCCTTCAGAAGTGGATTCAACCGGTCAACCCTTTAGCAAGGACTGGTTCTGTAAAGACAATAGCGACCCCCAAGGCAGAGCTGTTTCGGATCTAGTCGATGGACGTCCTGTATTGCGTTTTGTGCGCGACAATAACGCTACCTCGCATGGTGAGACATTTTGCCTGCGTTCATGGGGCAATGATGGTCAAAATGTAGCCAGTTTCAATTACCTAAGCCTGCGGGCGACCTTCAAGATTAATTATCAGTCCCTGAGTGCCTGCGGTCAGGATGGCAGTGAGTGCCCGCTGATGCTGCTTGTCGAATATGTCGACAAAAATAAGAACTACCATCGTTGGTATCATGGCTTTTATGCCACGTTAGACCCCAATCGTAATTTCCCGCTGCAATGTAACTCATGCTTGCAGGCTCACGAGCAAATCAACGAGAAAGCATGGTTTACATATGACAGTGGCAACCTACTCAATTTAATGGCGAATCCTGATCAAATCGCTGAGCAGCGTCCCGTGACTATCGTCGACGTTCAATTTAGATCATCCGGCCACCAATATGATGTAGATGTCAGTGATATGGCCTTGCTTGCCAGTCTAGAGGCAAATCCATAATCGCTGTCATTCGTAGAAGGCAAGCCCCTGCGCTTTCATCGAAACCCAATGATTGTGCCCGATTACCAGATGGTCGAGCAGTTGAATGTCGAGTAACTTGCCAGCAGCAATGAGTGTGTGCGTCAGTTCCAAATCTTCAGGGGAGGGAGTAGGGTCGCCCGATGGATGATTGTGCGCAAGTATGATCGCGGGACAGTTGCGTGTGATGGCTTGTCTGTAGATTTCCGAAACACGAAGGACTGATGTGTTGAGCGTGCCGATGTAAATGGTTGGACTTGCGATCACACGCCGCGATGAATCGAGGAGTAATACCCGCACATGCTCCTGCTGCAAAAACTGCATATCCATGAAAAATTTGGCCGCATCTTCAGACTTGTCTATGACTGGCCGTTCCGTGATCGGCAAAGTCATCGCGCGTTTCGCCAACTCGACGACTGCCATCACCTGAGTCGCTTTGGTCGGCCCCAAACCATCAATTTCCATCAAATCCGTATGCGACGCTCGCATGAGTCCGGCCAGTCCGCCGCATTTCGTTAAAACTTGCTCGGCCACTTGAAGCACATTTTCTGCTGCCGTGCCCGTCCGTAAGAGTATGGCAATCAATTCTGCATTTGAAAGTGATGCAGCCCCATAATTCAACATGCGCTCGCGTGGACGTTCGTTAGCAGGGAGAGTTTTGAAGCTGGATTGTTTTCGTGCGCCTTTATCGCGAGAACTCATACACACCATTCAAAATGACTTTGATTATTACTTGCACTGTATGATACTCTTAGCGGGTCTTTTGCGCCTGCTTATACACACTGCTATACTGGCCTTTGAAATAGCTTGAAGGTTTGGAGTTCCCAAGATGGGTGAGTTGCTGACGGGTCTAGGCTTATCAAATGATCTTGCAATCGGGATCACGATTTATGGGATTGTTATTTTGGCTGCGTTTTGGTTAGCGATGATTGTATGGGCCTATCGCGACATTCGCTCACGTTCGCGGGATACCTTTACCCACATCGGCACGTTGGTGTTGGTCGCGCTCCTAACCATACCCGGCTTGATCATCTATTTGTTGATACGCCCGCGCGAAACCTTGAGCGAAGCCTACGAACGGTCCTTAGAAGAAGAAGCACTCCTTCAAGAGATTGAAGAAAAGCCGACTTGTCCTGGTTGCGGCCAACGCGTGCAGGAAAACTGGCAGGCTTGTCCCCACTGTTTCACCCGCCTCAAGAAACCGTGTATTCACTGCCATCAAATGTTGGAACTCTCATGGCAGGTATGCCCTTATTGCAGCACGCCTCAACAGGCTGCATCGGCTGATCCAGTTGTGGCGGCTCCTGCCTATACGCGACCCTCAAGTAGCGTACCAGAGCAAATTACCGGCACCGTTCAGACGCAGGTGCGTCGGCGTTCAGCTTCACGGAATCCCGAACCCCTTGAATTTGTAGAGGGTGACGATCTATAGAGCGTCACCCATTGACTGAAATTTGGAGATTTAGAACGCGGCTACATCACCGACCGTGTGGATCTTCAAGAAGTTGGTCTGCCCACCCACACTGAATGGGACACCTGCAATAATGACCAGATTATCACCAGTCGCGACTAATCCCGCACCTTCAGCAGCATTTACGACAGTTGTAATCATCTCGTCAATCGAATGAAATTCAGGGATGAGCAGTGGCAGTACGCCCCAAACCAGTGCCATTCGGTGTTGAGTAACTTCATTTGGTGTTACACAGAGGATAGGGGTACGAGGACGTTCTTTTGCGACCCGGCGTGAGGTGTAGCCGGTCAATGTCGAGGTCACGATCAGTTTAGAGTTGAGCGCCTCCGCGATTTGACATGTGGATTGGCTAATCGCATCGGAAATCGCTTGATTGCTTTGCAGATTTGACGCCGATACCGCATGCGGCTGGTTACGGTTTGCCCAGATGCTGTGTTCTGCAATGACTGCGATCCGTGCCATCGTCTCAACAGCAATTACCGGATACTTACCGGCTGCCGTTTCATTGCTCAACATAACGGCGTCGGTTCCATCAATAATCGCGTTGTAAACGTCGCTGGCTTCCGCGCGCGTTGGCCGTGGATTTTCCACCATCGAGTTCAACATCTGTGTGGCCGTAATGACCGGTTTAGCCGCCTCATTACACAGCCGGATGATGCGCTTCTGATGGAAAGGCACTTCTTCGGCGGGGGTTTCGATACCCAAGTCACCGCGTGCCACCATGATGCCATCGGACACTTCGATTATCGACTCAATGTTTTCAAGCGCTTCGTGCTTCTCGATTTTCGAGATAACCGCGACATCGCCGCCTAAATGTTTGATTAACCAGCGCATCTCGCGAATATCGTCCTCCGAACGGACGAACGACATCGCGAGGTACTCGGTATTTTTGCTTAAGGCAAATTCAACATCAGCGCGATCTTTTTCAGTGATGGCCGAAAGTGTCAGGCGTGCTTTCGGCGCCATAACGCCCTTGCGGGAACTCAGCACGCCGGGAATAACCGCCTCGCACACCAGACCGCGTGGAATGGTTTGCGTGACCATCATTTCCATGTTGCCGTCATCCAAAAGCAGTTGCATTCCTGCTCGGATGTCCTGAATAAACTCAGGATGCGGTAAGGAGATGACGCCGTTATCTCCCGGCACATTGTCTAACGTGAAGGTAACTTTGTCGCCTTTTTTCAAAACAAGCGGTTCATTGGCGACTTTTCCAATACGAATCTTGGGGCCTTGAATGTCGCACAGTATGGCGATGACAGCGCCTTCTTCTTTGGCGATTCGTCGGATACGGTCAATGTTTTCGCCGTGCGTCGCATGATCGCCGTGCGAAAAATTGATGCGCGCCACATTCATGCCGCTGCGAATCATCTGCCGTATGGTGGCCTCATCTTTGGAGGCCGGGCCAATCGTAGCTACGATTTTGGTGCGTTTGCCTTCAACACCTGACTTGTTAGACAAGCTGATCTTCCTTTCAAGTAAAAGCGCCGACTACAGTTTGAGATTAGTGAAGGCCTTCAATCCGGGATACACAGCCGCGCTACCCAATTGCTCTTCGATACGCAACAGTTGGTTGAACTTCGCAACACGGTCTGAACGTGCCGGTGCGCCCGTCTTAATCTGGCCTGCGTTCAAGGCAACAGCCAAGTCAGCAATCGTCGTATCTTCGGTTTCACCGCTGCGATGGCTGGCGACGACCGTCCAGCCTGCCCGTTGACTCATCTGGCTCGCTGCTATTGCTTCCGTAAGTGTACCAATCTGATTGACTTTGCACAGCAGTGAATTTGCAGCTTTTTCTTTAATTGCGCGTTCAACACGGTCGACGTTTGTGACCAGCAGGTCATCACCGACGACCTGAACACGGTCACCGATGGTCGCGACTAACCTAGACCAGTTCGCCCAATCATCTTGCGACAAGCCGTCTTCCAGCGAAATAATCGGGTAACGACTGGTCCAGTCCGCCCAGAATTCGACCATTTCCTCCCCGCTCAGGACGCGACCTTCAATGTCGAGGTGATACTTGCCATCTTCACGGTACAGTTCGGAAGTGGCCGGATCAAGGGCAATACGAATTTGTTCACCGGGCGTGTAACCCGCTTTTTGGATGGCTTCCATGATGACATCGAGCGCCGCTTGGTTCGAACCGAGGCTCGGCGCGAAACCACCTTCGTCACCAACCGTCGTGCTGTGTCCAGCCTTATGGAGAACATTCTTGAGCGACTGGTAAACCTCAACACACCAGCGCAGCGCTTCGCGGAACGAGTCTGCGCCAACAGGCATGACCATGAATTCTTGGAAGTCCGTGCTGTTGGTCGCGTGCTTGCCGCCGTTCATAATGTTCATCATCGGAACAGGCAGTGTATGGGCATGTACGCCGCCCAAATAGGCGTACAGCGGCTGATTGACGCTTTCGGCTGCTGCGCGTGCGACAGCCAACGACACACCCAGAATGGCATTCGCACCGAGGTTGGACTTGGTTGGTGTGCCATCCAACTCGATCATGGTTTCATCAATCTTTTTCTGTTCTTGGGCATACATGCCGCGCAGAGCATCAGCTAGCGGCCCATTGACTGCGTTGACAGCACGCAGCACACCCTTACCACCGTAGCGTTTCTTATCGCCATCGCGCAGTTCAAGGGCTTCATGCTCGCCGGTCGAGGCGCCGCTTGGAACCATTGCGCGACCGAATGCTCCGTCGGCCAAACGCACTTCGACTTCAATGGTCGGGTTGCCACGAGAATCCAATATCTCGCGACCATGAATGTTTTCGATAATAGTCATCATTTTCTCCTGTGAGATTAGTGAACAGAACAATTTCTCAGATGAGTGAATTCACCTGATTTTTCGCTTGTGGTGTTCGTTGATTTGCAAACCTTAATGATATACCGATTTATGCGCCCCGTCACCTGTTATCTGTGAAAATCATGTCGAGTGACCTATAATTTCTAGTGATTTCTGTTAGTGAGCGGGATTTCTTCGCATGTTAACAAAGCGTCTCGTGTATCTTGACCATTCAGCCACAACGCCAACCGATCCGCGCGTAGTCGATGCCATGCTCCCGTATATGACATCGGTCTATGGCAACTCGGCCTCGGCTCATGCCTTTGGTCGCCAAGCCGAAGATGCTGTCGAAACCGCACGGGAAACCATCGCCCGTAACTTGAACTGCAATCCGCATGAAATCATCTTCACCAGCGGCGCGTCGGAATCCAATAATTTGGCGTTGCGCGGTGCAGCGTGGGCATCTCGCCAGTCGAGGCAGGGTAATCACCTTATTACAACCTCCATCGAACACAGTGCTGTTATTAACACGGTTGAGCAGCTAACCAACATTATGGGTTTTGAGCACAGCTATTTGTCGGTTGATGCTCAGGGTACGCTCAACCTGTCTGACTTTGATTCCTTATACCGCCCGATAACATCTATCGTCAGCGCCATGCTTGTGAACAATGAAGTCGGCACCTTACAGCCAATCTCTGAGTTATCCGCCCGCGTGAAATCTCGTAATGTGCTCGTACATACCGATGCCGTACAAGCCGCTGGTCAACTGCTGATAGATATATGCCAGCTCAATGTGGATATGCTCAGTCTCTCAGCACACAAGTTTTATGGACCAAAGGGTGTCGGGCTGCTTTACCTTCGCAAAGGTGTTGAGCTGGTTCCATCTCAAACCGGAGGCAGTCACGAAGAAGGCCGTCGTGCTGGAACACTCAATACCCCGGGTATCGTGGGTATGGCGAAAGCGCTTGAACTCGCATATCAAGAGCGTGATGCTCGTGTGGCGCATTTCACAATGCTTCGTGACCAATTGATTGATGGTGTTCTTACCCACGTTCCTGACGCAATCTTAACCGGACATCCGGCCAATCGTTTGCCATCTCATTCCAGTTTCTTGTTCGATGGCCTTGACGGAAACCAACTGGTGACGCATCTTGATCTGCGTGGAATTGCGGTCAGCAGTGCTTCAGCCTGTAAAACCGGTAATCCTGAACCATCCTCGGTTTTGCTGGCGATGGGCTATTCTCCGAAAGAAGCGCTGGGCAGCCTGCGTCTAACAGTTGGCTTACAAACGACCCCCGAAGATATTGACTACACGGTCGATTCGTTGGTCGATGTTGTTGCCAAACTGCGTAAGTTGAACGCGACATTTCATTTCACAAAAGTACCCTGATCCATAGTTGGCGCTTTTGTAGGGGCAAGGTCTGTCTTGCCCGTATTTGTGCATTTTCCCGAAGTTGAGTCGAAAGTCAGTCGTGTGAACAGTAACTCGAATACAAGAGTCGTCGTGGCAATGAGCGGCGGAGTAGACAGCTCGGTTGCTGCGGCATTGTTGGTTGAGCAGGGCTATGATGTCGTTGGCATGATGATGCGCCTCTGGTCGGAAGAAACGGTAGCCGGTGGCGCCCATAACCGCTGCTGTACGCCTGATCAAATGGCGGATGCCCGCCGCATTGCTGCCCAGCTAGGCATTCCATTCTATGTGCTGGATACCAAAGAAGTCTTCCGCAATACCATTGTCGAATTCTTTGTCGATCAGCATCGCCAAGGTGTGACACCCAATCCCTGTTTGGAATGCAATCGTCAAATCCGTTTCCGCTATTTGCTGGAAAATGCCTTAGCTCTGGATGCCCAATATTTGGCAACCGGACACTATGCGCAGGTATCGCAGGACGCAGATGGCCGCTTTATGCTCAAGAAATCGGTCGATTCGCACAAAGATCAAAGCTATGTGCTCAGTGTGTTAGGGCAGGAGCAGTTAAGCCACGCCCTGTTCCCTGTGGGCGGCTACACCAAACCAGAAGTCCGTGAAATTGCCAAGCGCTTCGGCTTGCCCACCGCTAGCAAACAGGATAGTCAGGACTTATGCTTCATTGGGGACAACAACTACCGCCGTTTCCTGACTGATCACGCGCCGGAAGTCATGGTATCAGGGCCAATTATTCGCAAAAATGGTGAAGTTGTCGGCGAACATCACGGCCTTGTCAATTACACCATTGGTCAGCGCAAAGGACTTGGCCTTTCGAGTCCCGATCCGCTTTATGTCATCGGCATCAACCCGCAGCAGAATGTTTTGGTTGTCGGAACAGCCGATGAACTGGGGCGCAGTACACTAACGGCCAAACGCGTCAATTGGGTAAGCGGTATCACACCGACCGAACCATTCCGCGCCGAGGTCAAGATTCGCTATAAGGCGACGCCTGTCCCCGCGTTGGTTGAACCACTGCCGGATGCCCGCATGTCGATCACTTTTGAAGGTGCCCTGCGGGACATCACCCCCGGACAGGGCGCAGTCGTCTATGATGGTGATCGGGTTCTCGGCGGGGGCGTTATCGAACGTCCAATCTCGACAGAATGATGGGCTATCTATATGGGTTTGCTGCCGGTAAACCCAAATTCTCTATTTTGATATTTATTCGCATAAAGGTTTAAATTCGGTTTGTCGGCATACGAGGGTGTTTAAAAAGGTCAAAGACGGGAAAGACGACGGAGGACGAGAGCAGTCATGGCGAGAAAAATAAAGGTGCGAGAAGAAGAAGTGAGAAACTCGTAATCCTTGCTCAGACGACGATAACGACCGAGCCAAGCAAA
>JBGAGF010000020.1:0-130732 GCA_044226855.1 Aggregatilineales bacterium | reverse complement strand
GATAGTATTGAAAATTCTGCTAAACCGGAGACCAGCTACGCTTCTGGCACGTTCAGCTTTGATGGTCAAGTGGTCACCTATGGTGCAGTCGTAGGCGCACCACCCCCATGCAACGAACCACCCCAGTATCAACTTCGAGTTCTAAAGTACGACGGTAAACCTGTCGCACTCCGTTACATAGCCATCAATGATCCGTGCGTTGACCGATTGCGCGACGTAAACCAAGCACTGATCTGGGTCGCACCGAGCCAATAATTTCGATCAGCAGCCAATAAACGCCAAGATTTGCGCCGATTGCTCATACTGAAATCATGCCACACCTCTGGCATGATCTTTACTTTCATATATCTAAGGCTGCTCAAACCACTAATCGTATAAAGACAATCTGTTTGTTGACAATCTAGCGGCATCATTAGTGGCACGCACAGCTAATTCGTTGTGCTAGGTCGTGACACATGAGGTCAACGGCACTGCCACTGTTGTCTGTACTTGTGCGGCGAAATAAGTCGTGATAACCCCGCTTTTCAATAATTATTCTACTCCCTATCGCAGAGCAGTAGAATCACTTCTTCGTAAACAGGTTTACTTTCGGTTAACCCGACAAACCCTTTCCCAACCATCCCCCAACCTGCGATGCCTCCTTGCTCCCTCAAAACGGTTAGCGCCAACTCTCAAAAACAGTTACAAAATGGTCTTCCAAAAGGTAACCTATTCGTTCCCCTAATCCCGTACAATAACAACAGGACGCCCTGTAGGGGTTTGCCGGCGGCAAACCCCTTCGTCAAATCCAACCATCACGCACCTTAACAATGCGCTTTCACGACACCAATCGTGCTGCTTTCGCCGCTTTTGCTGCATGTTCCGCTGATTGTGCTTTAAACGTCATGCTTGGCAAATCTGGTAAGTGAAGCAATCCTTTAGGGCACAAAATCCCATTTTGCCATTGCCGACGCCCAGCGGCTGCCAATTTTGCCAAAGTCAATGCCGACGCCATCGCCGCCATACGTTTGGAGCTAACCGCTAAAAGCCAATCGCTAACCCCCTACCGCACGCCCCACTCCCAGATGCCGTAGGCGACTTTCTTGTCCAGCTTATATCCGGCTTGGTTGAGCGTCATGCCGATTTCCCCCACATGGTACCACTCGTGCGCGATCAAGTAGCTGTAGAAAGCCATCGGATGCGGCTTAAAGCCCTTGATTTTGCCCGCTTCGAAACCCTGCTTCAGCACCTGCTCCATCACGGCAGTTGACGCCTCCAACGCGGCTTTCAAGGCGGCCTTACTGAGATTATCCGGCGAATCAGCGGGGATTTTGCTCAACCCGTCCAACAGCGCAGGTGCAACCGAATCCAGCCACATCAGCCGCACGTTATGCATATGGGCGAACATCTGCCCGACGCTGCGCCCTTTGGAAGCCGCTACGCCCGCAAGCCCTTCTTCAGGAACAGCGTCCAGTAAATAGAAGGTAATCCGGCTGTGAATAGCCCACGCGTCCAGAACTTGGTCGATCAGTTCCATGTTCGGCTCACTTAGGCTCAAACAGTTCTATCGGGTTGCCGGACGGGTCTTCGATCAGGATTTGTTTCCCGCCCACGCCATCAACAATCGTGTTGCGGAAGATCGCGCCTGTCTTAGTAAGTTGATCGACAACCGCTTGAAGATCCGTGACTTCGAGGACAATTCGGTTCCATCCACCGGGCTGCGGCTGACGTCCATCCGGCATGGGCTGGGCGGCAGAGGTTTTCGGACCAGCAAGCCACAGCGTCAGGTCATCCTTGGCGATCATCGCGAAGGCTGGTCCCCATTTTTCCTTCAGCTCAAAGCCGAGGTACTCCACGTAGAAGCTGATTGTCTGCTCAACGTCATTGACCATGTAGCGAACAGTTGCCATCCGTTATCCCCCTTTTTGTAATGTGGTGATAGGAAAATCATATGAGGGAATCACGATAAAAACAAGCGTTCTACGCGGGTTAGGGGAGTGGCTGTAAAGTAGGGATACTACGAAAGACAATAAATCGGGTAACGCTTTCGTAGGGGCAAGACATGTCTTGCCCTCTTATGAAACCATCATACCCCCGGATTAGAGCAAGTGGTTGCACGATGAATTTATTGTGTCATAAAAACAGCTTGCCCATCTGTAGGGGTGCACGGCCTTGCGCCCAATACGATCAGTCGTTCCCTAACCAATTTTCTCCCACAGAACGACGCCCGTAACTGTTACCCCACCCACCAGAGTCGGCGGCGTGGTCAGCGTCAGTGTATTGCCGGAAAACTGGTAGAAACGCTTCTGATCTTGCCCCACCAAATTGGGGAACATCGCGCCTTTGGTATGGTGGATCACGGTCTTGGAAGCCTCGTCAACGTCGTAATCTCCAAAATACGCGATATAGCCAGCGACAGCCGCTTTCAGTTCCTCATAGGTAGCGTTTTGTTGGTCGCCAGAAGCGAATATCGGTCGATCCGCGCGCATCATCTGGCCGGACATGTGCCCGCTGGCATCATATATTAGCACGCCCTGTCCGTTGTCGCCCAAGACGTTGACGATGGTTCCATCCGAACGGCGAAACTCAAACGACACCAGTTTCCACGTGCCGATAAATGCCTCTCTTGATCCAGTTGGCTGATTGGACACAATTTCCCCCTTATAAGTATGAATTCACGGTGTCGCTTCGACTGTTGGCTCAGGCTTAATAGCCTCTCCGATGCTAACTTCCGGCGTTTTGTCTGGCGTCACATCCGGTTTGAAAGGATTACCAACACCGACTTCAGGCGTAGGCTCGCTCAACTGCTCGACCAGTGGATCCAGTGGTTCGAGTGAGATCACGTTGATGGTTTGACCAATGTAAGTCACCTGCGGACAGTTCCCCAATGAACCATCCAACATAGCGATCCAGTATTGGAGATCGCGCGTACGCAAATCCTGACGCAGCGTGTATGTGATTTGCATTGGGTAGCCTTTATCCGGGTCATAGGTGGCTGTCACTTCAATCGGCCCATCACAAATACAGCCGTTCGGACCGCACTGCGGGTTCTTTAGGGCTTCATCGATCCGGCTGAAGAGGTTATCAACAGTCGGCCATAGCGTCGCACGGTTGCTGGTTATGACACCGACAGTCCGACAGCTATCTTTGTATTTGTAGGCGATGTTTGTACCTCGCACAGCAAAATCCTGCTGGCAGGTGGAATAAGGACGCTGGAATTCGACCCTAATCCGATAATCCGTGATGCCAGTCGCTGCCCAACGCGCTCTAGCAGTTTCCAAGTCGGTTAAAGGATCAGACTGGCGCAGCACCAGCAGCGTGATCAATAGGATCGGGAACAAAGCGCAGGCAGTCAGTAACCACCTGCGCGAAAAATGCGGCATTTTGTTATGGACAAATTGGGGGATTGTGACGGTTGAAGGTACCGATTTTAAGGTATTCATGTTCAGGAATGCCCAACGTTTGGTTCACGCTCGGAACAATGCGTACCAGTTTATTATACAAGCTGCCGTCAGCCCGTTTATCCACCATTGTGAGGAAATTACTACTGATTGCGTTGCGGTTATGGTCGAGCTTGACTTTGCCGGTCGGGGTCTGCAATTCCAGAATGCGAAGCCGCGCTTGAAGGCGGGATTGATCATCTGAAAGATCACCGTCAAGCTGTTTCAACGCGGTCAGCGCAGCAAGGGTATTCACATAATAGCCCCACGCAAACAAGGAGGGTGTGGATAACCCTTTGGGGTATTGTTTGCGATACGAGTTGATGAAATTCTGCCAGCTTGGAGCCGGATTGTTATCGGCAATTGGGCCGCAGCTCGCCATGCCCACCAACCGATCCGACAACGCGCCGCGCGTGCTAAGCACCGTTTGATCAACCGTAATCGAGCCACCAATAAGCGGAGTCTGATGACCACTGTCGGCATACTGCTTCAAAAAGTTGATGGCATCCGTGCCACCGAGCGCAACGAAGATGGCATCAATATCCGTCGGAATGTCAGCCACAATATCACTGTAATCACTGGTACCGAGGGGAACCCAGTAACGCTTGGGGATTTTGCCCCCTATTTTACAAAACTGAAGCGAAAAGCCCGCCACCTGCCCGTGTGGATAGCTGTAGTCTTCGGCGAGTGTCACGACCTGTTTATAGTTCTGAACAGTAAAGACATATTCGGCCAAGCCGGACATCCACTGGACACCGTTGCTGGTGAAGCTGAAGAAGTTCGGTGCTGAATTGCGTAGGGTCATATCCTGCGCACCGGAAATCCCATTGATAAAGGTTTTATCCAAATGCTGTTTGGCGAAATCGCGCATCGCGATGCCTTCATCGCCGGAAAGCGGTCCGATCATAATGTCAACATTGTGCTGATTCACAAGAAAATCGGCCATTTCTTCAGCCGATTCGGGCAAGGCGTTAGTGCCTTCTTTAATAACGGTGAGTTTTTTGCCCGCAATTTGTCCGCCGAATTCCGCGACCGCCATATCAAGGCCGCGCATGCCTTCTTGCCCTGCACCTGCATAGGGACCCACTAACGTGGCTAACGCACCTATTCTGATTTCGTCGCTCGTCATGACTTTGCTTTCCGTAAGTGTTTGACTCAATGTAAGCTCATATTTCTATTATGAGTGGCTTCCGGAGATCATTGCCTTAATGTTGTGTGATTTGTCTAAGCCATCTAAATTGGCTTAAGTTGTATTGTGAGGGTAAGATTTGACGTGCGCGTCAGAAGCGGTAAAATCACCAAACTAACCAATAGAATAAATCGTAACATAGGCACATCTACCAATTGGTTGGGTTATAGGACAGTTGTAAAATTTCAGTTCGTTACTTAACCGGATATTTTAAGTATCGTTTTAACCGCTCTAACGTACGACAGCATGATCGTCATTAGTGAATAAAGATTAATTGCATGGCTGAAACTGTCCGTGATACTGCACCTGCTATACCGGCTACCCGTGCTGATAATCCGCCGCCGGATCGCACCAATATCAAGACGATCGTCACGATGCTGGTCTTGGTCGTGCTGATTGTCCTGTTGTGGGAAGGTGCCAAGAGTTTTGGAAAAAGCAACGGGTATAAGCTGCCCGTCGGCGGCTCGATCATTGATTTGTCAATTTTCAATGACACCAAGCTGCCTCACCTGCCAGCGATTATTGAAGCCTTCTTCCTGCCTGCACAGCGCAACGGGCCGCCGCTCTATCAAACGCTGTTAAATTACAGTCTGTTCACGCTGAGCGAGGCGCTGCTGGGGTTCGGCATCGGCGGGCTGCTGGGATTTATGCTGGCGGTGGTATTCGCCCATTCCTCCCTTTTACAGCGGGGCGTGCTGCCTTATGTAATCGCTTCGCAGACCATCCCGATCTTGGCGATTGCGCCGATGGTCGTCATCTGGATGCGCAATATAGGGCAAGCTGGACTGGCTGTGCCGATTATCGCGGCCTATTTGACGTTCTTCCCGGTCACGATCTATACCCTGCGCGGCTTGACCTCGGTTCCACAAACCTCACTGGAACTGATGCAGTCCTATGCCGCGACACGACGCCAAATCCTGTGGAAGCTGCGTCTGCCCAACGCCTTACCTCATATCTTCACGGCGCTCAAAATTTCAGCGACCGCCAGTATCGTCGGCGCGATTATCGGCGAACTGCCATCGGGCATTCAAAACGGGCTGGGCATCGCCCTCCTCAACTTCACCCAGTTCTACAACCAATCCCCACCGCGTCTGTGGGCAGCGATTTTCACTTCGGCCTTAATCGGCATTATGCTGTTCGGGGCGATGGCCTTGCTGGAACGTTTTGTCGTGCGTTGGCAAGTCAAAGAATCCGATTAGTTTCCTTTTTATCGATGTGTACAGCAGTAAGGTTTTAATGTGACTCCCATCATTTCTATTCAGAACCTCACCAAACGCTTTCAGGGATCGGACTCCGGTTCGGTGCTGGCACTGGATAACATTAATCTAAACATCGAGCATGGTGAATTCATATCGCTGATCGGGCCATCGGGCTGCGGTAAAAGTACGCTGCTGCGAATTATCGCCGACTTGATTCAGCCGACGTCTGGCACGGTGACCGTGAACGGCAAGCCTGCACCGCAAGCGCGGAAAGATCGCGATTACGGGATGGTGTTCCAGAACGCGACGCTCTACGACTGGCGCAGCATCCTCAAAAATGTGCAGCTTCCACTGGAGATCATGAACTACCCCAAACCAGAGCGTGACCGCCGCGCGCGTGAAATGCTGAAGCTGGTGGAGTTGAGCGAGTTCGAGGACAAATATCCTTGGCAGCTTTCGGGCGGTATGCAGCAGCGGGTGAGCATCGCACGGGCGCTGTCCTTCGAGCCGAAGATTCTGTTGATGGATGAGCCGTTCGGCGCGTTGGACGAGATGACCCGCGAACGCATGAATAACGAACTGCTGCGCATCTGGAAGTCGATTGACGGCATGACCGTCATTTTCGTGACGCACAGCATCGCAGAAGCAGTCTATCTCTCAACCAAAGTGGTGGTGCTCTCACCCCGTCCGGGACGACTTTCGGAGATCATTGACATTCCGCTGCCGCAACCGCGCACCTCCCAAACGCGCGAAATGGATGATTTCTTCCACCTGAGCACGCGGGTGCGTAATGCGCTGCGCTTCGGAGTAGAAACCTAATGGCGGATACACTGAACCTTACACAGGGGCAAGCCAGCGACGTAGAAGCCGCGTCCGAGGCGATATACAGCGAGGCCGCTGATATGGTGGTGGATACGCGTCATTTAGGGCGTGATTTCATCGCGCTGGTGACGGCCATATTGGTAATTATCACCTACCATCTCCAAAATCCCCTGCTTCAAGAACTCCAGTTCGGGCAGGCGTGGCGCAATCCGACGCTGCAACCGGTGCTGGCTATCGCGTTGGGGATTTGTGTGTACGCGCTGGCGGGCAAATGGTCAGCGCTTCGCAAAGACACGCTGCGATTGGTGTGTGTCGGGATACTGGTGGTGTATACGCTCTATATCCTGCTCGATGTGGTCGTGAGCTTCAATGTGCTGGCGGTGGTCAGTGGAATATCGCAAGAGGTGTTCCATGCCAAACTGGATGAAAGTAGTCCTCTAGCGGCGCTGCAAACAGCCCTGAACATCAGCAGCATCGTGGAATACATTGCGCTGGTAGCAGTGGTCATCGTATGGGAGCCGTGGAAACGCGTATCGGTTTATGTGCATTCCATCCGGCGCAACGCTGCGACCTTGATCGTGGCCCTAGTGGTACTGGTGCTGCTGGAAGTAGTGCTGACGGTGTTCAATGTGCAGCAGTTCTTGCTGCCCAAGCCGAGCGTCATTCTAGCAAAACTGCTGACAATTTATGACCAACTGGTGACCGTCGGATGGAACACCTTCCAGAACGCGGTCTGGGGATTCATATGGGGCTGCGGGCTAGGCATCCTCACCGGATTGGCGTCATCCCGATTCACCAATTTCAGTAAGGCGCTGATGCCGCTGGCGATTGCGGCCAACTCGGTGCCGATTATCGCCTTTGCACCGATCTTCAATACATGGTTTGGAGCGTTGAATCCACAGTCGAAAATTGCGATTGTGGCGGTGCTGACTTACTTTCCGGCGATGATCAGCACGGTGAAAGGGCTGAACTCGGTTGATTACCGTTCGCTGGAATTGATGCGTTCGTATGCGGCGACCGAGATGGAAATCTTCCGCAAGCTGCGCTTCCCGAACGCGCTCCCATTTATTTTCTCCTCGCTCAAAGTGGCGACAACACTGGCGATGATCGGCGCGATTGTCAGCGAATATTTTGGCGGCTCGACCAAAGGGCTGGGATACCGCATTCGCGAAGACGCGCAGTTGTTCCGTTATCCAGAGTCGTGGTCAGCGATTATCATCGCGGCTTTGCTGGGTATCCTTTTCTATCTGGTGGTTTCTGCCGTGGAGCGAGCCATGATGCCGTGGCATATCTCGTTCCGCGAGGAATAAATAGGGTTCTGTCATTTTTCAAGGAGAAATGCAATGCTTCGTAAATTGATTCCGGTTCTCGCCCTCGTGGCAGTTGTGATGGCACTGGCCGTTGCACCGGCTGCCGCACAAGATTTGATCCCCGTCAAATTTCAGTTGAAGTGGGTCACGCAAGCACAGTTTGCTGGTTACTATGCTGCCTTGAACGAAGGTTACTATAAGGATGCAGGACTGGATGTCACACTACTCCCCGGCGGTCCCGATATTGGCCCGCAGCAGGTGGTGGCGAGCGGTGGCGCAGAAATGGGCACCGACTGGATTGGCAGCTTGCTTTCCTCGCGTGAAAATGGCGGCGATGTGGTTCATATCGCTCAGGTTTACCAGCGCTCCGGCATGCGCGAAGTGACGTGGAAAGACAGCGGCATCACCAGCTTCAAGGATATGAAGGGCAAGATTGTTGGCGTGTGGGGTTTCGGTAACGAAGTTCCCGTCAAAGCCTCCTTGGTTAAGAACGGCATTGATCCGGATAACACCGATGATGTCACCATCTTCAACCAACCCTTCGATATGAACGCTTTCTTGAACAAAGAAGTTGATGCGGCTGCGGCCATGACCTACAACGAACTGGCGCAGGTTTTGGAAGCCAAGGGCGAAGACGGCAAGTTCCCGCTCTACACCCTCGATGATCTGAACGTCATCGACCTGAACGTCGACGGCGCACCTTTGCTGGAAGACTTGATCTTCGCGAACGGCGCATGGCTGAAGGACAACGAAGAAACCGCGACCAAGTTCCTTGCTGCTTCATTCAAGGGCTGGATGTTCTGCCGTGACAACGCTGACAAATGCGTTAGTTATGTGTTGGAGTCCGGTTCAACTCTCGGTCAGGGTCACCAGACATGGATGATGAACGAAGTCAACAAGCTGATTTGGCCGTCGGAAAATGGCATCGGTCAGTTGGACGAAGCCGCTTGGAAGTCGTCAGTTGATATTCTGACCACCTACAAGATCATCAAGGAAGCCCCGAGTGAAGGTGCTTACCGTACCGATCTCGCGAAGGCTGCTCTGGACTTGATCACCAAGGAAGACGCCAAGGCTGATACGGTTGGTAAAGACTGGAAGGCCGCTGAGGTCGAAATCACGGCTGGTGGCGAATAAGACAGTTTCTAGTCGATAGACGATAGTCTGTAGAAAAAGCGGTGGGCGCTGGCTCACCGCTTTTTGATTCGGTCTGATAGGTATTCTGGTTAGCGCGGCACCAGTTTGATGGTGGCGGATCGGGCTGTTGAACTCACGATGCTATCCACAATGTTCTTGGCGTAGCGTCGGTATTTGCTGCGGTAGACGGCATCAAGCTGGTTCTGGATATCTTGACTGGCGTCGATTTCCTCAAAGGTGACATCTTTGTGAACGCCACCCGCTTCAATATGGCCTTCGTGACGCTCTGCAACGCCCCGAAACCAATCCGAGTTACGTCCCCGCACCGAGCGAACATAGAGGTGACTACCCTGACGCACAACCCAAATCGTCCTCGATTTTCGCAGCGTTCCGTCCTGCCGTAGCGACGCGATCTCCAACTCTTCGGCATTTTCGATCTTCGTCAATTCATCGTTTGTCCATGTTGCCATGCCTGTATCTCCTTCGTAATGTTCCTATCGATTTTCTGACGCTGGCCTCATCTACATAAACACGAAGTTTCAATAGCGATCCCCAAGCACGGTGATCTTAGACATGGCGTCTTTGATCTGGCTGAGATCATCAGACGTCAGTTGAATGTCCACAGCACCTAGATTCTCGTCAAGGCGGGAGAGTTTACGAGAACCGGGGATGGGGACGATCCAAGGTTTTTTCGCAAGCAGCCATGCCAGTGCGATCTGTGCAGGTGTGCCACCCTTCTGTGCCGCGATCTTCTCAAGCAGTTCGATTACACCGCGATTGGCCTTGATAGCTTCCTGTGTAAAGCGGGGATTGCGCGCGCGGATGTCGTTCGCGGCAAATGTCGCGTTTTCGTCAATCTTGCCGGTCAGATAGCCCCGTCCAAGTGGACTATAGGGTACAAGGCCGATACCCAATTCTTCAAGCGTGGGCAATATTTCAGCTTCGATGGGCGTCCACCAAATCGAGTACTCACTTTGCAGGGCTGTGACCGGTTGAATGGCATGGGCACGGCGAATAGTTGGCGCATCGGATTCCGATAGGCCGAAGTGCTTGACTTTGCCGGCTTGGATGAGGTCTTTAACGGCACCTGCAACTTCTTCAATTGGCACGTTCGGGTCGGGACGATGTTGGTAGAACAGGTCAATGGCTTCAACGCGCAGGCGCTTGAGCGACGCTTCAGCTACCCGCTTGATCTGCTCAGGACGGCTGTCCTGTCCAACTGTCGGACTTGGGCCTTTGACCGGATCGTGTTTAAAGCCGAATTTGGTGGCGATAATCACCTTGCCACGAAACGGCTCAAGCGCCTCACCCACCAGTTCCTCATTGGTGAAGGGGCCATAGACTTCGGCAGTATCAAAAAAGGTGACGCCGCGATCAACCGCCGCGTGAAGAAACTCGATCATCTCCTGCTTGTCGCCAATCGGCGCATCCCCAAAGCTCATCCTCATGCAGCCGAGGCCAAGGGCGGAGACTTCTAAACCACTATTACCCAGTTTACGTATTTGCATTTTCGAAACTCCTAATAACTCCATGATCAAGACCTTCTATTCAGAAGAACGGGGTAGATATTCATGACTGAGCACAACACGCCGGAACTGAAAAATCCCCAGCGCGCCTACGACTAACATCACCGCGTTGAACTGGATGGCTGACGTCACACCCATGACCGAGTCCTGCGCCGACCAGCCAATCCACAGGGCACCTAACATCTGCGTACCGGAACTCACTGCTGCGTACAGCGCGATGACGCGTCCCCGTACGACGGGTGGTGACATGACCTGTACCAGTGCCATCGCGGTGTTGCCGATTACTGGCCCACCAAGGTTCGCCATGCCCAACGCCAGCATCGACAAAGGAAGCGAATGCGAGTAGGCAAAGATCGTGATCCAGAACGCCAGCCAGAAAAAGGCGATAACCATCACCAAGCCGTTGCGCTTGAAAGACTGTGCGACAGGCACGACAAACAACAGAGAGGTTAGCCCTCCTACACTGACCGAGGCCAGCAGCAAACCGAGAATGGCAGCATCCCCGCCCAGCAGTTTGTCTGCTACCGCAGGCAAGATGTTGTAGGGAACCGAGAAGAAGAACATCATGACCAAGACGATGAAGATGAACATATCCTGCAAACGCGACGTGGTGCGAACATACTTCACGCCCTCAATGACTGACCGTATCGGAGTGACTTTTCCGGTGTCCGGGTGTACCTCTTGATGAGAACGTACCAGCGCTAAGCTGACAATGACTGCCAAGAAACTGAGGCCGTTGAGCCAGAAAGCGGAGGCAATGCCCAAGCGTGAAACGATCAGCCCTGCCAAAGCCGGGCCGACGATACGACCGCTTTGGAAGATCATGACGTTCAGATTGATGGCTTTGTGTACATCACCCATTCCTGCCAAGTCGCCCAAGAAGGCCTGCTGCGCGGGCATATCCAAGGCGTTGGCTGCACCGAGCAAGAGGCTCAGCACATACACGTGCCAGATTTGAACGAGGTTGGTCTGCACCAGAACCGCAAGAATAAAGGCCAACAGCATGAAGACCGCCTGCGTGCCGATCAGCAGTTTGCGCCGATCCAGCCGGTCAATCCATGCTCCGGCGTAGGCGCTCAAGAACAGGATGGGCAGGCTGCTGAGCATGCCGACGATACCCAGCGCCGCCTCGGAATGGGTCAACTGCCAGACGACCCAACTTTGCGCCGTCACCTGAAGAAACGTGCCGATCAGTGAAATGGCCTGTCCGCCGAGGTAGAGACGAAAATTAGCATCACGGAGTGGTGCAAAATTCCCACGAATGGTACGCCATGAATTGGTTAGTGCAGCCATACCAACGAATTAACCTGCTCTTGAATAAACTTCCAACGCATGAGAAGTGCCGGGCTATCGTTATAAATTTGATTATAGAGAAGCGCGGGGGAGAATAATTGTAGAATCGTCTCTGATGCTTGTATAATCCTCTAAAATAATGATCACAAAATGAAGAACGCCTTATGGATATGCCATCTGAACAGACCCAACGCGAGGCACAGCGCCTGCAAACCAGCCAAGAAGAACTGGTCGAACAGATTTCACGCCTCGTTCGTGAAGATGGTGTCGTTCAAGTGTTCAAAGGTGTGCATCTCGCCCGTGTAACCCAGCCGTCTGAAAAACTTCACAGCGTACTTGAAGCCTCGTTCTGTGTGATTGCGCAGGGCAGCAAGGAAGTGCTGCTGGGCGATCAGCGCTATGTCTATGATTCGGATCATTACCTGATCACAACATTGGAACTGCCCCGAACCAGTCAAGTTCTTGAGGCTTCTCGAGAGCGGCCTTACCTCAGCTTTCGATTGGAGCTCGACCCGCAGATGGTGAGTTCGGTCATGGTTGAGGCGGGTCAGTTCACGCCACCACGAAATCCGGTGGATATGCGTGCGATTGATGTCGGCCCACTTGACGCGAACCTGCTGGATGCGGTGGTTCGGTTGGTCAGGCTTCAAGATACCCCTTCCGAAGCCCCGATCCTCATGCCGATGATTGTTCGGGAAATTATCTACCGTCTGTTAAAAGGCGATCAGGGCGGAAGGCTGAGCCATATGACCATGATCGGGGGCTATACGCCGGATATTGCTCGCGCCGTTCAACTCATCCGCCAGAACTTCGACCAACCGCTTCGTATTGAGAAGCTTGCCCATGAACTGGGTATGAGTGTTTCGGGCTTCCACTATCACTTCAAAGCAGTGACGGCTATGAGTCCCTTGCAGTTCCAGAAGCAAGTGCGGTTACAAGAGGCACGACGGCTGCTGCTGAGCGAAAATCTGGATGCCACAAGTGCGGCTTATCGCGTCGGATACAACGATGCCGCCCATTTCAATCGGGAGTACAAGAGCGTTTTCGGCATCCCACCCATGCGCGACGTGCAGCGGATACGCGAAGCCAGCAGCGCTATTGTTATCTAGAGTCCAAAGGTCACAATAATGAACGAACCATTGGAGTTGATCCCCCCGCTGTGCGCGGTGCGGCGGCGTCTGCCTTCGGGCGAAGCCGTCAACATCCCTGCCCGAGTCCGGCAGGAGTGGGAACGGCTGAATCTGGCCGAGCAGGTCAAAGGCAAGCGGATCGCGCTGGGTTTCGGCAGCCGGGGCGTGGCGCGCATTGACGAGATCGCGCGGGAAATGGTCACAATGGTCAAGGCCAGCGGCGGTGATCCGTTTATCGTTCCGGCGATGGGCAGTCATGGCGGCGCGACTGCAGCAGGACAGATCGAAGTGCTGAGCGGCTTGGGCATCACCGAAGAGTCGGCAGGCTGTCCGATTTGCGCGACGATGGACACAGTCGTCCTCGGTGAGACGGAACGGGGTCAGCAAGTCTATTTTGACCGTTACGCGGCAGAGGCCGATGGCTACATGATCTGTAACCGGGTCAAAATTCACACCGATTATCACGGCCCACATGAAAGCGGCTTGATCAAAATGCTGGGCATCGGCATGGCGAAAGAGATCGGCGCGGCTTCGCTGCATAATTTCGGCGTGGTTGGGTTGCGGGACTATATGCCGGAAAACGCCCGTCTCGTGCTGCAAAGGACACAGTTCATCGCTGGCTTCGGTGTAGTCGAGGATGGGTATCACCGTCCGGTACATTTAGAAGCGTTCACCAAATCCACTGTCGAGGCAGGTGAACAACGACTGCTTGATCTGGCACGGTCACTGATGCCGCGACTGCCGGTTGATGACATTGACGTGTTGATTATCGATTTGATGGGCAAAGATATCAGCGGCGCGGGGATGGATACCAATGTCATCGGGCGATGGCGAATTGCGGGCGTACCTGAACCGGAAGCACCGCGCATCAAGGCGATTGTCGTCCTCGATTTGACAGAAGCCTCACACGGCAATGCCATTGGCACAGGTCTAGCGGATTTCACGACACGGCGGCTGCTCGACAAAATCGATTTTCCGATCACGACCAAGAATGCCTTTACCAGCGGATTCCTCATGCGGGGGAATCTACCAATGGTGTTTGAAAATGATGCAGAAGCCATTGATGCCGCACTCACATCGGTGTTCAGAGCAAATCCACAGCCAATGAGCAGCGCGCGCGTGATGCGCATCCGCAGTACGCTTGATCTGGAAAATATTTGGGTCAGTGCGGCGCTGCTAGATGATGTGCAAGCCAGCGCCGGTTTCATCGAGGCGGGTGAACCCGAGCCGCTGCCATTTGAGAACGGCAAGTTGTTCTAATAGGGACGATCACCGGCCGTCCCCATTAAACTGTCAACCGGATAGCTATGCGGTCATACGTGCTGGATTAACAAAGTCAACCCAAGCCTCGGCTGGAACCATCGGTTTCAGCACTTCCTCGTACACCTCAAATTCATGAGAAGAGCAGCATTCTTTAAGGATATTGACGTAGGTATAGCGTTGTCCGGGTCGCAGCTTGCGAAACACGTAGGCAAAATGCTGCGGGTTATTCTGTGGATTGATGGTCAAGATACTTTGAACGACCTCCACTGCTTCTCCATGAGAGAATATCTTCGGTATGTGGGGCATCAGGATGTCTTCTTCGTGGCGGAAATGGTGGCGATTAAAATCGAGCCAAGCAAGCACGGCCTCCGCTGTTTTCGGCAGTAAGGCGGGATTTTCCGCGCCCTCCTGAAGTGCGTCTAGTACGGCGGTGTTGGCTTTTTCGTGAATATCGGTGTGTTCATCGGTAAACACTTTGGTGATGCCGCGCAATTTAGCCTCGAAAGGCGGATACATGGCAAGGTCTTCTTGCTGGGCATGCTGCTCGACACTGTGCAGCATTTCTTCAATCACCGCCCTGAGCGCAGGGAGCGAGTCAGGTGTCAGATGTTTAGCCTGATGTTCAATCTCAGCGGTATAAGCTCGCATAGCTTCGTGTGCAAGCCCCATCAACATCAGAGGTTGAGGCTTTTCCTGCAGCGGTGGCTTGAACCGTCCCTGTCCGGCAATAAAGTCAAAGAGGGGATTAAGCGTAGGGTACTGCTGGCGCAGCATTTTGATCTTCTGCTTGTAAGGGAAGTAAATCTTACAGCCAATGCAGTGTCCCATCACAGCGGCGGTCGCAGCAATAATGACGAAGATACAAAAAATCCAGCCAATCCAAAAATTTGTTGTCCATAAAATTATTGTCGCCAGCGCCATACAAGTTGTAGCAATAAGTTGATTAAAACGCTGTAATTCGACCGATTCAGATGGGGCGTAAAATAAGCGACTGCCGAGAATAGGGCGTACGATGCGAAAGGCCAGATTGGCGCGTGGGCCAAAAAGAAGCGAACTGATGGTGATGATGAAAAGCGCCGTAACGATCCAATAATTACCGGTCAGCAAAGCCAGTACATTGCCAATGATCAGCATGACCTGATTGGCTCTTACTAACGGAATAGGTATCTCCTTAATCATTACGTCGCCGTTGGAATGATTGGCCTGAATTGTCGCTGCGGTCACGAATCTTCTCTCCCTACTTCATGATATGAACGAAATGAAAAGTGATCGAACGTAACGGATATCATATGCTGCCGCATCTAAGCTTTGACGCGCAGTTTGAGATGCCATGTGTGTCATTGAAGCACCCGATTATCAGATTGTCATACGCTAAGCAGTAGAGGTGATGCGAATAGTAGGTTATTCGTCACATTATTATATTTTGTTTTGGTGACCCCGCAACGTTAAGAAGATAAGTGAATCTGTGGTGATCCGAGGTGCGAACCGTGGGGCGATCACAACCCGCATCTTATAGAAGACGCAGCGGTTAAAGGGTGAGATTGTAGACGCAGTATTCCGTATCACGTACCCAACCGAGCCGTTCATAGAGTTTCTGGGCGGTGGTGTTGGTGACAGCCGTTTCCAGCATCAGCCCTTTTGCGCCATCATCAACGGCAAACTGGCGGGCACGTTCCAGTATAGCCTCACCAATACCCTGTCGGCGTCCGGCAGGAGCAACGAATAGATCGTTCAGTATCCAGAGGCGCTTCATCGAGACTGAGGAAAAGGAAGGGTAAAGCTGGGTAAAACCGACCCCATTGTCTTCGATCAATGCTAGAAAAATCACCGAGTCATGGCGTATCAAGCGGTCGTGAATGAATTGACGCGCACCCGCCAGATTAGCAGGCTGTTTGTAAAATTGGCGGTAGCCGTCGAACAGCGGCGCGATCTGATCGAGATGGTCAATGGTGGCGCGAATAATTGAATGGGACATGGTAATAATCTTTCTTTTTCGGAATCGACGATATGGGTATGTAGATAATAATTTTAGTTACCGGGCAAGATATGTCTTGCCCTACAACAATTTCTCGTGTTTTATAGGTCGTTGGATTTCGCCCAATTTACCACAGTAAATGCTCGCCGCCGTTGACATGGATGGCGGTGCCGTTGATGAAGTCTTCGCTGGCAAGGTAGACAACCGCCCGCGCGACATCCTCGGCTGAACCGACGCGCTGCACAGGAGTGGTTTTCTTACCGATTTTCGCCCATTCTTCATCAGTCATATTGGTTCCGGCGGGTTTCATGACCGGCCCCGGAATGACGGCATTCACACGGATGTCCGGCCCTAAACTGGCTGCGCTAACCTGCGTCAGCATCCATAAGGCGGCTTTACTGACACCGTGATGCGGATAGGCCGGCCAAGGGTCAATTGCACCACGGTCGAGGATGTTGATGATACAGCCACCCGATGGATCATTCTGACGCATCATGGCGGTGGCGGCCTGCGTGCAGAGGAACGGCGCAGTAACGTTAATCGCCATCGTTTCCTGCCAATCTTCAAGCGAGACACTGAGCAAATCCCGTTTCTGAAAGTTGGCGGCACTGTTCACGAAAATATCGAGACGGCCAAAGTGTTCGCGCAGAGCGGAGAAAATGGTTTCAACCGCTTCCGGTTTGCTGATGTCGGCCTGTACCGCGTAGGCATCGACACCGAGGGATTTGATCTCGCGGACAGTTTCGGTGGCTTCCTTTTCCGATGTTCCATAATGAATTAGGATGTTCACGCCGCGACGGGCCAATTCCACCGCAATCGCCTTGCCGACACGGTGTGCCCCGCCGGTGACTACAGCGACTTGATCGCTGATATCCATATGCATGATGCCAATACCCCCTTAAATGAATAAGGACGAACACGACGGTTCGCCCTTACCAATATCTCAACCAGACAATGGCTGCCCTTCTTTGAGCGCATCCATTGATTTAGGAATAGCCGAATGTCGGAACCAGCGACAGGAAGAGGATGGCGACAATCACCAGCGCAACCGGAATCAGTAAGCAGGCAAGGAATATGCGGCTGTCTTTGTTCAAGTGCATATAGAACCAGACCACCAACCCCGCTTTGAAGGTCGCTAACAAGATCATGACGGCGATCAAAATCCCACTGCGTTCAAACAGTTGGGAAATCGTCACTTCGATGAGGGTAAGCACACCGAGCAGAATGAAGACGCCCGTGTAGACCGGAACCGGAAAGGTACGGCCTACGAATGAGAACTGCTCGTTGTGGTCGTCATGTGTATCCGTAACGTGCGTTTCGGTTTCGTGTGTAACTTCAGACATCATGCCTCCTAGACCAAATACAGCATGGTGAACAGGATAACCCAGACGACATCCACAAAGTGCCAGTACAGGCCGAAGACTTCGACACCGGCATAGTTCTTGCTGTCGTAATTGCCCTTACGTGCATTATTCATGACGAACAAGCCCCAGAGCACACCGACGATCACGTGAGCGCCGTGGAAAGCGGTCGGCGCATAGAAGCGCATACCGAAACCGTCGAACTCGTTGCCTTGATTGAAGAGGGCAATACCTTCATGGGCAAGCTGTTGATACTCAACATATTGCAGGCTGACGAAAACGACGCCCAGCAAACACATCAAGCCAAACCAGCGTATAAGTCCCTGTACGTTGTTCTGGCGAATTTCTCGCAAGCCCATGACCATCGCCCAACTGCTGGTTAAGAGCAGGAAGGTGTTAAGGGTCACCAACAGAATGTTGGCATTGTGGTGAACCGCAAAGACCACTTCAGGATGCTGGATACGGAAAACAATGAAGACGCCGATCATCGAGGCGAAGATGACGACTTCAGACGCCAGATAGAGCCACGTGGCAAACTTCAAATTTTCGGCACGTTCGGCAATCGGACTGTGATGCTTCACATCTTCACGACCAACAGCCGGTTCTGAATGTTGTACTGGTTTCTCGATACTTATTTCACTCATGTCAATAAACTCCTATTTTTGACCGAGGAAGCTCGGTAGTCCAGTACGCAGCACATTCGCCAGCCACACCGCGACATCGGGGACGAGCGTCGTCCAGTTAATGGCCGCGAACTTGCTCCACATACTCGCCGGAATAATCATCTTCAGGTAAGGAACGGGCAGAACCAAGAGCAGGCTAAAGACGACGGCCAGTACGCTAAACAAAAGTTCCCAGAGGTCGCCACGCGTTAGACCAACGGTGTAAACCAAGTCGGCAATTACAGCGATAGACAAGACGATGGCTGCGGCAATGCGCCATGTGCGTTCCGCCAAGAAGTGATGGAGAATGTTGAAGATGAAGGACAGGACGGCGACACCGACTACTGCAAACATCACTGTCGAAATATTGGTGATTTTGACAGTCGGTACGAGTATCGGCAGCAGCAGGCCAATCAGCAGCAGAATCGCCCAGATCGGACGGCGATAAGCGACGAATAACAGCAGGGGCGGTAGCAAGAAGAAAGGCACGATGATCGCCATCGGCAGCTCACGGCTGGTGACCAGCAGCGGCAGTGACATGAATGGTCCAGCGATGACCGCGATAAAGATCAGCGCGCGCCAAGGGATCGGCGTCGCATCGGGATTTTTCTTGCCTGCGATAAAGTAACTGACCGCACCTGCGAGCAGCGCCCCAACCGCAAACAGCGAAAGCATCATGATGGCGATGAAGACCACGAACAGAACCAGATAGCTAACCTGTATCGCGGATAATTCATCGGACATCTTGGGTAGTAATTCCAGACCGGTGGCTGTTTGAAGGAATTCGCGGATCGGCTGATAAATTCCACCCAGCGCCACGAAGCCTACCCCGGACACATCGCCCTGTCCGGGATGGACGTTGCGGATGTGAGGGCCAGAGGGCAAGAAGGCGAAGGCCGCGATCACCAGCACACACAGAATGGTCCAGAAGGTGAACTGCCATGTATAAGCGCCCAAAATGCTAACAGCAGGCGGATCTTGGACAGGGCCAGCTTTGACAATGGCGTGTTCATGTTCTTCTTCGGCATGTTCGCCGTGAACACTCATGCGCGGGTCAAAACCACCCATACCCCAAACAAACACACCAGCCGAAATGAATGCGCCTAGGACAAAAGCTGGGCCAACGGAACCAGCGGGATCGAGTCCCTGTAACAGACGAATAACCAGCGCCAGTAAAGCGCCACCGATAAAGCCCAGAATGCCCATTGGCACTGCGCGGGCAAGACCCGGTTGCAGCATAAGCCAATCCTCTCGTTTCACTTCATGCAAAAATCAAAGTTTAATCGTTCCCAATCGCTGTTAGCGATTATACCGCAGGCCCAGTAATTATCGAGCCTGCGATAACGTTTCAACACAATGTTAAATGATGTACAGCACGATGTAGAAGAGAACCCAAGCGACCGTCACGAAATCCCACAAACTGGTTCCACCCTCGACCGGCCAAAAATCGGTGGCGCTGTAGGCACCGCGCTGGCCGTTTTGATACACGCGGATGAGGTAGTAACCGATCACCAAGGCGTGTACGTGATGGAAGCCGATCATTAAACGATAGACACTGAGAAACTGTCCACTACCCGGTGCGGTGACGAATTCAATCGCCATCACGACCGCGAAGACAGCACCTAAAACCAACCCGTTACGCCAGTTGGTTGTAAAGCCCAAAAGGTCATTGGCCTTCAGGGCCTTCGTCCCACGCCGTATAAAGAAACTGCTGGCTACTAGGGTCAGCATCATCAAAGTGGGAACAATGCGTTCGATCTGAACACCTGCCGGAGGCCACAATTGGCTGCCTCCCCGCAACGCGAAATTGACGACGATCAGACAAACGAAGGTCATAATCCACGAAATCTGGAAGATCGCCAATCCAGTACGACGGTTACGCAGTTGTTGTTGTTCTTGCCGTGTTAGTTTATGCTCCAATGCTTGTTGAGTCATTCCTTATTCCAGTAAAACACACCCACTTACGATAGAATGTTGGCTAGGATAATCTACCCCAGCCGAAACCCCTCCCCAAAGTAATAGGGAGGGGATTGATTGCCTTACGACTTAGTCACCCGACGGTGCAGGCGCGGGGATGGGTGCCGGACGTGGCACAACATCCTCTTCACCTCTACCGAAGCGGCGATCAATATCATCCAAGTATTCCTGTGAACCGACTGAACCATAACCATAGGGGTCGGGGAACGGCACAGGATCGTCAATGAAGTTGGTCGGGGGCGGCGGTGAGGTCGTGGCCCATTCGAGGGTCAATGCACGCCAAGGATTGGCGCCGGCAATCTTGCCCTTACGCAGGCTGACGACCATGTTGACGAGAACAATGAAGGTGGAAATGCCCAAAGTGAAGGCGGCGAAGCTAATGATGCGGTTCGTACCTTGGAACTCTGGTAGGTAGACAGCTACGCGGCGCGGCATTCCCATCATACCGATGAGGTTCATCGGGAAGAAGGTCAAGAAGAAGCTGACGTAGGTGATCCAGAAATGAATCTTACCCCAGCGTTCGTTCAACATGCGGCCTGTGATCTTGGGATACCAGTGGTAAATGCCGGAGTAAATGGCGAAGACGCTGCCGCCGTAGAGCACGAAGTGGAGATGCGATACCACAAAATAGGTGTCATGGACTTGAATATCCCACGGGATAGAGGCCAACATCACACCACCGATGCCACCGATGACGAACATCGACAGGAAACCTAGCGAGAACAGCATAGCGCTGGTGAACCTGATCTTCCCGCCCCACAGCGTACCGAGCCAGCTAAAGATCTTGATACCCGTCGGAACCGCAATGATCATCGAGGTGATCATGAAGGGGATACGCAACTGCGGCGTCAGGCTGGTAAACATATGGTGAGCCCAGACAGTAAAGCCGATGAGGGCGATACCCAAACTGGAGAGCGCAATCATCTTGTAGCCGAAAATCGGCTTGCGTGAATGAATCGAAAGCACTTCCGAGAGGATACCCATACCCGGCAAAACCATGATATAGACAGCGGGGTGGCTGTAGAACCAGAAGACGTTCTGCCAGAGCTGAGGATCACCGCCCTTGGTGGCATCGAAGAAACTGGTGCCAGCGATGCGGTCGAGGATCAGCAGTGTAAGGGCACCTGCCAAGAAGGGAGTCGCCATAACAACGATGATGGAGGTTGCCAGAATAGCCCAGCAGAACAGCGGCATCTGCCACCAGCCCATGCCTTCGGGACGCATGTTCTTGATGGTGACGATGAAGTTAATCGCACCCAAGATCGAGCTAATACCCAGAAGGTGGATTGCGAGAGCAGCCAACGTCTGACCATCACCACTGTAGAGGGTGCTGAGAGGCGGATACATCGTCCAACCGGCTTCAGGCGCACCAACCACCATACTGGCGACCAAGAGCAAGCCCGCCGGAGGAATGAGCCAGAAGGCAAACGCGTTCAGCCACGGGAAGGCCATATCCTTGGCACCGAGCATGAGCGGGATGAAGTAATTGCCGAACCCCGCAAACATGGGGATGATCCACAAGAAGATCATGATCAAGGCATGAACGCTGAACAGGGTGTTGTACTGTGACCCTGTTTGCACCACATCGAGATTGGGTGTCAGCAGTTCCATACGAATGAGCATCGCCATCGTACCGCCGAGGATGAAGAACACCAGTGAGGTGACAATGTACTGGACGCCGATGATCTTGTGATCGACACTCCAGCGCAAGAAGTCACTGACCCGCAGTTTGGGGCTTTCAATTGGGCGTATATCGCCTTGTGCGCCGCCTACGGGTACGGTAATGCTTGCCATATTAATACCTTTCCCAACTAACTTTTCCTAAGCCAATACGTGCTAGACACATCAATTACGATTATGAACCCGAACCCGCGCTGGTCGCATCCGGCACGATGGTGACTGGAGCAGCAGTCGGTTCGGGGGTTGATTCGGCAGTCACTTCGCCCGTCGGAACAACGGGTGAAGCGACAGGCGCGCCACCAATTTGATCAATCGCCTGTTCGCCGGTGGGATTGGTTGAGGTCGCTTCGGCAGTTGCCTCTGCGCCGGTCGCAGCAGTCGCTTCGGCAGTTGCTTCAGTGGAAGCGCTGGCTGTTACCTGACACTGAGGCGGGATATCAACCTTGAACGGCGCTTGACCGGTCGTAGACTCCGTGGCCAAGTAGGAGACGATGTCCCAAACCTGACATTCAGGCATGTTCAACTGTGGCATCAATGGGCCATAGCCGGGAACGAGATAAGCTGTCGGATTATGAATGGCGGTGTACAGATATTCCTGTGGGGTCTGTCCGGTTGCAGAGGCACGGGAGGTCGCAGCACGATCCGCAACACCGTGGATAGACGTTGCTTTCCAGCAGTTTCTTGCCACGCGCGACTGGATCAGCGGGCGGTTCGACAAGATCTTTCATGATCGGCATCAGCGCCGCTTCAAAGTCCGCCTGTGAGGCTTCTACAACAACGGTGGAGCGCATCGCACCATGATTCGCGCCGCACAATTCAGCGCATTCCAGCACAAATTCCCCGGTTTGATCCGGCGTAAAGCGTACGGTCGTGACACGTCCCGGTATCAAGTCTTGTTTGACACGAAAAGCCGGAACCCAAAAGGCATGGATGACGTCTTTCGGTTCCATTTGCATAACCACCGGCTGATTGAGCATGACATACAACGTAGCCGAGGTCAGAGTGATGAGATTGTCATCTTTGAGATCATCCTGAACCGGCTGCGGCAGTTTTGAAATATCGTATTCTTTGCCCATAATGCTCAAGGGCATCTTATACTCAAAGTTCCAATTGAAGCGCGCTCCATTGGCTTTGATGGTCATCTCACCTTCTTTGGGAGATGTTATACTGTTAAAAACCTGCCAGCTTAAGATGGTCAAGACAAAAACGATGATGGCCGGAATGGCCGTCCAGACGATTTCCAGCGTCGTATTGCCATGCAAGCTGATGCCGTCTGAAGTATCACCCGGTTTCGCGCGGAACCGCCAAACCGAAAACACTAACATACCTTGCACCAGCAAGAACACCGCGCCGCCGATAACCAACAAAATATGGAACAGATTATCGACTTGCTTGGATTCTGCAGAAGCTTGTGCTGGTAAGACACTTGATGTGAAAACACCAATGAGCAGACCACCAGCAATCAAGAGGATACCCGCCACCACAATGACGGCGAGGGTGGTGCCATTCAGTCCGCCAGTGCTTTGGTGCGGTTTTTGGGGGGTAATCGAGGCCATAAACGCTTCCTGAAGACAAATAACGGTTAAAAGCGAACAATACAGCTACAACATCCTGACGAGGAGGTTGGTACTAGAAACTTAATCTCACTTGGAGAAAAATGTATGTTATTGTGAAAAATGAACCATTGTGAGTGAGAGCATATCGTCTTTGTTCAATTTTACACAAATTTCAGTGAATTGCCACATGGTTCTCATCTTTCCTTATTGAAGTGAGATCGCCACTTAACCTTGGTTAAGTTAGTGACATTTTATAGAGGTATCAGCGTGTTTACAATGGATCAAAATCCAGAAAACAATTCTGCCGAAGAACGGGGAAAATCGGCGTACGCCCATCACTTTTATCTAGATATTGTATCACAGGATGGGAAGCGTCTGAGGGTTCCTTTGCCCCAAGCCGAATTGGTGATTGGACGCAGCCCGAATCGCTGTGATTTGGTGATTGATGACAGCCGGATTTCACGGGTTCATCTGCGGGTTTCACGCGAGCCGGATAAAGGCATTACCCTCACCGATTTGTATTCAGCGAATGGCACTCTTTTTGATGGTCGCAAACTCGAATCCGGCGTGCCGATTACATGGCTTATCAACCAAACGGCACACATCGGTGACAGCCGATTGACACTGCGTTACGGTTCGATGGAACCTAAGCGTTTGGGCGAAGGATAAGCCTGCTCTTTAGTCGTCTTAAGAGGCTGTTTCGAAGATTACCAAGCGCTGACCACGCTCCACCACAGCACCCTGCTGTACCAAGACGTCTTGAATACGTCCATCAGCAGGTGCAGTGATGCGAATTTCCATTTTCATAGCTTCCAGTATCATCAGCGTTTGACCACGTGTGGTTTGGTCACCGGCTTTTACCAATACCGATGTGACCTGCCCCGGCATTTGCGCGATCAGTTCATCCCCAGCGGTGTGAGCTTTACGGCGGGTCGATTTTGCCGTTGGGAAAGTGAGGATATATTCCACGCCATCGACTTGAACAGGGCGTTGGTCACGCTGCGCGGCGGCATGAACGATGTGAGATTGACCGTTGAGAACAAGGCGATACCCACCGTTGGCAAGTTGCTGTACTTGAACAGGAATAGTGCGGTCGCCTATCAAGGCCGTGAAATTTCCGTCTGACTGGGCGACAAGATCGAGGGTGTAGGTCTGCCCGTCATGTTGATAGGTGTAGCGCATGGCTTATCCTCGACTATCGCCCATAGGCCGCCATGTCGGGCTTGAATCATTGGCGGGATTATTGGTAATCCGGCGTTGATCGCTGCCATCGGCGTTCATGACATAGATTTCGACATTACCATCACGGTTAGAAGAAAACGCAATTTCTTTACCATCCGGTGACCAATCGGGGTTAGTATCATCAAACCGATTGCTGGTGAGTTGCACCACACTGCTGCCATCGGCATTCATGACATAAATTTCGTTATCACCGTCGCGATTGGATTGGAATATAACATGCTGCCCATCTGGCGACCAAGCTGGTGCAAAGTCATCGGCACTATTATTCGTCAAACGCTGCACATTGCTCCCATCCACGTTCATGACATAGATTTCAAAATTGCCATCTCGGTTCGAATGGAACAACATACGTCGACCATCCGGTGACCAAGCCGGAGAAAAATCTTCTGCGCCATCATTCGTCAAGTCTTCCGCCACGCCGCCATCGACACTCATACTAAAGATTTCCCAATTGCCTTTACGCGCCGAAACAAAGGCGATTTGCGTGCCATCGGGTGACCAAGCCGGAACCGTATCTTTCTCACGCCGATCGGTCAAATCACGAACACCACTTCCGTCAGCGTTCATAATAAAAATGTCGTTGTCTTTTTTCTGACGGTTGGAGTCAAACGCGATTTGATTACCGTCCGGTGACCAACTCGGAAGCTGATCATCGGCTGCATTCTGCGTCAAGTTGATCTGGTTAGTGCCATCGGCATCCATGAGATAGATTTCCCAATTGCCGTCACGATTACTGCGGAATGCCAATTGAGATGGTGCAGAAACCGCCGTCGAGAAGCCAGTGACGACGTCCATGTGAAGTGCGCACCGGAAACCAATGCCATTATCATGCTTGTCAAGCGCATATCCATCACCACCACGCCACGAAGCACGGGCAACGTTGCTATCCCCATAATCCCACGAGCCACCTTTGATTACCCGATAGCTGGTGGTATCAGTATCATTTTCACGGCCATCGAGAGCATTATAAGGATAGGGTTTATGAATGCTGCTTGTCCATTCCCAGACATTCCCCGCCATATCGAGCGCACCAACCCACGACACACCAGCCGGACGACTGCCGACAGGGCTGGTCTGACGGTTCTTGCCATCTCGCCAGACTAAATTGTCCGGAATCCATGGATCACCCCAAGGATAGATCCAGCTATCCGGCCCACGCGCGGCATATTCCCATTCCGCCTCAGTGGGCAAACGTGCCCCGCGCCGCAAGCAAAAGTCGCGTGCCTCATACCACGTCAAATTCTCACGTGGGAAATTGTCGCCTGCAAAACCGCCCGACGATCCGTATTGGACATTGGTAATTTCGGTACGATCGATCCAGAAAGGTTGATCAAAACACTGCTGGTGAACAGGCTGCTCATTGAGTTCCGCGATATCGCTCCCCATATTGAAACATCCGGGTGGGACAAGCATCATCTCAACCCCATTGAAGACTTGAGATTGAGGCGTCCAATCCGCATTATGCTCAACAGCGGCGGAGGGGATAGATGCCGTTACCGCGATTTGAGTCTGATCTTGGAGTGGCAGCGGTTCGATCCAGTAATCGCTCGCATTACCTTCAGGAACCCAACCGACTAAGCCGTTACTCAGGATGCGAACTTGCCACCAATTGAGATTTCCATCGGAAGTGGACTCACGACAAATAGGACCTTGGAGTACATCGAACACTTCGCCTTCCTGCAAGATGTAGATGCTATTTCCGCGCGGCGTGTCTCGTAGATGAGTACTGCCACCTCCAAAAGTATTCCGGCCCTGTTGACCAACGATGAGGCGCGCCGGTGGTGCGACTCCACAGGAAATTTGCGGGGGCAGCGTGATGGTCGGTGTAAAGGTTGCGCTGGGCATTACCGTTGGCGTATAAGTTATGGTCGGTGTGGATGTTACGGTTAGCGTAGGCGTGAGGGTCGGTGTCAGAGTCGACGTCGGTGAAGCTGTGAAGGTCGCAGTCGGTGTGTTGGTTATAGTTGGAGTGAGGGTCGATGTTGAAGAAGGAGTCATGGTGGCAGAGGGTGTCGCAGTGTAGGTCGGTGTCCAAGACGAGGCGATTTCGGTCAAATTTAAGGCCGTCAAGACAGCAGCAAGCGTCTGACTGGCGTTGGGCATCGGCGTATCCGTCCACGCTTCGGCGGTTGATGTCCGCAGCGCTACAAACGTAGCCTGAGCAGCCACTTCCGGCTTCAAAGTTTCAGTCGGTGTAGCGGTCGGCGTTGAAGTTAAGGTCGCGGTAAAGGTCAGCGAAGGTGTGATCGTTGGGGTAGCTGTGGGACTGGCTGTTGTCGTAAAGGTTGATGTTAGAGTCGCGGTTGGTGCCCCGGTCGTAGAAATGGAGACCACTTGACTGGTTGCCTCAGCAGTCGGTACGGCAGCCGCTTGTGTCACTTCCAAACTTTGGGATGCTGTCCCCTTCGGCAGCGCGACTAATAAGCCGATGATCAATGTCAAGAGGACTGCTCCAACCAATAGGCCTATATAAAGCGGCTTACGATACCAAGGCACAAGAATGGTCGTGGGTTGGGTATGCGTATCTGAAACAGGTCTAATCCGTTCTGTGGGTATGACAGGACCGGGTGGCAGTGGAGCACTAAAGAAACCTGTCGGATGTCCCTCTTGTCCGGTAATGGCTTTCTCAAAAGCGCGTGAAAACTCTGTTACATTCGAAAAACGATCCTGCGGCTGTTTTGACATCGCCCGTTCAAGGACGGGTTGAAGCGATTGGGGTACTCCGGCCCGCATGATCTGTGGTGGAGTAAGTGCCTCATTGAGGTGTTTATGCATAAGGGAGTACGGCGTCGTACCCTCGTAAGGCATTCGTCCGGTGACCAAGGCATAGACCATCACACCCAGCGCATATTGGTCGGCAGCCGGCGTAATCGTCTCACCTCGCCACTGTTCTGGCGGCATATAAGATGGGGTGCCCATATAGACGCCGCTTTGGGTCAGGTTGGCAGTAGCATCCATGAGCTTAGCGATACCAAAGTCCACCAGAAAGGCACTACCAAGATTATCGAACATCACGTTGCTGGTTTTGATGTCCCGATGAATAATGCCCTTGGAATGGGCATAGTCCAAAGCACCGGCCAGTTGTTTTAAGATTTCGGCAATTTCCGCCAGCGAGGGAAGCTGCTGGCTGGCTTCAATATACCGCCGCATACGGTCGCTTAAGGTACCACCACTTAACAGCCGCATGACGACAAACGCCATACCATTGATTGTGCCGTAATCAAAAATAGGAACGATATGGGCGTGTTCTAGGGAAGCCGCTGTCTGAGCCTCGCGAACAAAGCGTTCGGCATAGTCGCCCTGCGTGGCAAATTCAGGGGGCAAAACCTTAAATGCAACTTCGCGCTTAAGGCTAGCTTGGTAGGCTCGAAAGACGGTTCCCATGCCGCCTTGTCCGAGAAAGGCACGAATTTGATATTGGCCAATAGTTTGGCCTATCAAAATTTGGTTGTCCATAGTGAACTAAACCGCGCGGTGCAGGTGAGATCAATAAATATTCAATTATATGCGACAAAGCCTTTTTTCACACGACAGTTGGCACTAGCACCAGTGTGATTATGGTCTATTCACACGCGCACGGCGCAAGGCATCTTCGGCTTGGTTGAGCAGCAAGTCCATCACTTTGAAGATGGTGGCGACTTCACCACTGGCAAGGCGTGCACGGCCCCGGTTGGCTTCGGTAAGTTGATCAATCATCAACCAAGGATTCTCATCCTTGTTGGCGACCAGCATATTGACAACTACGCCACCCATCGCCAGCGGCAAATAGATGTAGCTGGGATCAGGATCGCCCTGTCCGCCAAACCATTCCAGCACGCGATTGGCATAATTAACCCGTTCGGACAGGTCACCTAAATCTTCTTTGACTTTGGGGTCAATGGTGGCGAAACCGAGCAAGATGGCATCGTAGAGCGCAGCTTCAAACAAATATTTGGTGACAAGTTCGCCACGATCAATGTGTTCAAGCTGAGGATCATGTGCCAAGACTTGGCATAAGGTCAAGAACCAACGGCTGCCTTCGGTCGAGAAACCGGGTTCCAGTTCAAGACCTTCGTCCAGTGTATAGGTTAACATCTTGGCGATGGCACGGGTTTCGCCGGGATGCAGCGGCATTCCCCGTTCGGCGAAATGTTCTTCGACGGCCTGCATGATCGGCTGATAAACCGTGTTGCGGGTCAGGTTGCTGGCAATACGCTGGGCATCGTCCAATTTAGCCTGTACGAGTTCACGCTCTTCAACCATTTCCTGCATCGTCCATAGACTTTCGTAGCGTGGCTGAAAATCTTGACCAATGGGCGGGGTACGTTTGGGCGCAATGTCGAAATAGGTGGTGATGATTTCGGCTGATTCATTCCATGTGTGCGCTGAGAAAGCAACTTCACGCAGCGCTTGCAATTTGAAACTGGAAATACTCAGCACAGAGGGGGGCGCACCTCCGGCGGGAGGGCGAACCGCGCGGCCTTCATTGGGGGTACGATATCGAACGGCAACCCGTACCGGAAAGCCGGTACCGGGCTGAGTCGGGGGTAAGGGAATAATCGGGACGTGCAGCACACCCACTTCCCCGGCACGCATAGTGAAGGCGAGGGTTTTCTTGGCGGTATCGATGACGACCGGATTTCCTTTTTTGTCCTGCGACGGCAGCTGCAACCCGACCTTGATTTGCATGGGTTGATCGACCATGTTCTGCAAAATCAGGATGACTTCAACCGGCTGATTGATGTACGTTTGCTGCGGGAATATGCCTAAGGCACATTGCAGCTTATCCATGTTGATGCGCGTACCGCCGGTAATCGATCCAAGAACATCTGGATAAAGTGGTTCCAGTTTATGAATTGATTCTTGCATCATGTTACGCCCTATAGCCAAATTTCTGGAGTGAACGGTCAATGACCTGTTCGGTGAGGTGGTATACCATATCATCGTCCGCGTTTATTTCAGCATAACGTGATTTGATAATCCGTGAAAGTTCAGTGAGCATTTCCCCCACCTGTTCAGCTTTCAAAACAGCGCGGTCGTAAATAATGACCCCACCCAACAGCAATGGCAGATAGACATCGCCAAAACTTAATGCTGCTTTATCCGACTGCAATTTACCGATCAAGCGGTCAGCATAGTCTTGCATATCTTTTTCGCTGCCCATTTTTTCGCCGGTTGCCGTCGTAATCATCTGGAAGCCTAGACGCATGGCATCGCGCAAAAGTTCCTCATAGCCATTGTTAGCTAAGGCAACTGCTGGTTGGTCAAAGGCGGTAGAGGGATTGGACTCAATCGCTTTGAGCATGCCCTTACACCAAGCGGGCAATGTGAGCGGATCTTGTTCGCCGCGTGCCACCTTTTTGAGCGCCAAGTGCACATCAAAATGCGGATCCTTCAAATAATCGGGACCATTTTCATCCGGCGCTGCCATTTCGAGGATATAGACCAGCAGTTTGGTAATGTAATGCGCTTCAGCCTGTTTCAAGGTGTAACCGCTCTTTTGGAAGCGTTCGGTGGTGGCTTGATAAAGCGGTGGATAAAGTGCCTCGCGCTTCAATTTGGGGAGCACGAAAGTTTGGAGCTTTTCAGCATATTGTTTCAGGAGCAGGCTATCGTCATGATGGTCGCTCATCTTCCACAAGCTGATCCACGACGGTTTCAAGTCCACAAGCGCGCCAATTTTCGGCGACATGACATTGAAAGGCGCTTCCAGTACCGAACCCATTAAACCGCGACGGGTTGTGGAATAGGTTAGTTTCTTTAATTCGTTGAGGTCGCTGATGGTTTCGGTACGCAGGTATTCGGGGTTAACCTGCCCCCCACCCTCATTAGTGCGGACACGGCGCGGCTTGCCCTGCGGCTTGACTTCGACGCTGACGCCGATCTTGTAGCCATCACCAATCGCAGTATCTGGCAGCGAGGTCACTGGCAGCATAACATAGCCGACTTCAGCAGGCCGCAAACCAACGACCAGCCGTTCAGATTTCGCGATGAAACGTTTGGGTTTCTTTTTAGTGTCCTGAGGGGGTAATTGCAAGGTCGCTGTGACATCGACATCGACATCCGACGCGTTTTGAATGAGCAAAATCACTTCAAAGGCGCGTCCGGCATGCACGTTGCGCGGACGAATCCCCAAGGCGACTTGCGCCACATTGACGTTATAGCGCGCGCCGTTCGTAATGGTGCCCAATATATCAGGATAGTTTGTCGCTGTTTCTGCCACAATCGCCTCCGTGTAACAATTTTATTATACGCGAAATGTGCAAGTCGGTGGCGAATCCACCGCAATTCAGCGGATAAAACGCGGCAAAACATACGAAATGAACAAATGGAAAGCGGCTACATCCAATCGCTGTAGCGGCGAAGGGCGAAGTTGGTGACATCTTCGGCCATGAGGAAGGCCATCTCGGTTTCCGGCTTGCGTTCAGTTTCAGCACGGCGGTTGTAGCAGTTGATGAGGTCGTGCATCCGGTCAAGCGGTTTCTCGTTGGGCAGCGACACATCTTCCGACACCACAGAACCGGCCAGCACTAACGGAATGTAGACATCACTAAACGTCAGCGGACGGCGCGGATGACGGACAATCTGTACCAGATAATCGGTGTAGACCCGCAGTTCGTGTTCCGTCGCCATTTCGCGGCGGGTGGCGACGCTCATTATATGGAAGCCGTGAATGATGGCATCGCGAAGCAGATCATCGTAGAGCGCGCCGGTAAAGGCCAGCACCGGATTTTCGACGACTTCCTCATCCATGCCGATCATGTGCAGAAGACCCCGACACCAATCGGGCAGCGGAATGGGCGTACCGTCCGTCGGCCAGCCATCACGAAGCAACGTCATAACCGTGTACATGGCTTCTTCAGGATAGTGATAAACGACTGGCGGATGAGGCGCGATGCTCAGGATGTACACCATGAGCTTGGTGATGTAGTGGACTTCAATATTCTGGATGCGATAAGCTTTGCCAAAGCGCTCTTTGGTGACCGCGAATAAAGCTTTATACAAGGCGGTCGGTTTGAGGTTCGGAATAATGCTGAGCGCTAACGTACCACGGTACTTTTCGAGCAAGGGACGCGCATCGCTATCTGTGCCCAATCCCCATAAGTTGAACCAACCAGCTTTCACCTCGTAGTGCGGCATCTCTTTGGCAGGCGCTAAGGCGAAGCTGGCCTCAATAGTGGTGCCGCTAAACATGCCACGGCGCTTGACCGAGAAGTTGAGCATCTTCAGGACCATCAATTTTTGAATGGCATCTTCACTCAGCGAGAAGTAGTAATCGAGGTTGATTTCCTCGCTCTGTTCAGTTTGGCGAATGAGGCGAGGTTTGGTGGGGGTTTCGACTTCAAGCTCAATTGCGATGGTGTATTCTCTAGCAGGCGCGGCGTTGGGGCGTGTGCCGATGGGAATGACCAGATAGCCGACTTCGGCAGGGCGCAAATTCACTAAGGAACGTTCATTGGGCGTACCAAAACGCGCTTTCTCGCCAGCAGCGTCTTTCGGTGGAAGATGCAAAGTCGCTGTAATCGCAACGTTGGCATCCGACATATTTTGAAGCAGGAGAATGGCAGCAAACGGCCTACCCACACGGGCAACAGGAGGTCGAACCGCTACGGCCGCCTGCACCACGCCAATTGTCAACTGCTGCCCGTCCGTAATATAACCCAGAATATCCGGGTAATTCGGTGCGCTTTTTTTCTCAGCCATAAACTTATGTCGCTGCCCGGTACTACTTCAAATCACATCCGTAAATAGGATGCGCCGTTCACATCCACAATTGTCCCTGTCAGGAACTCAGCCCCTTCGGAGGCTAGGAATAATACAGTGTACGCCACATCGTCCGGCGTTGCTACCCGCCCAAGCGGACTTTGAGCACGGATGGCATCTCCATCCGGCCCATTGAGGTGCTCGGCGGCCATATCGGTTTCGACCCAACCGGGGGCAACAGTGGTGATATAAATTTTGTGTCCGCCCAGTGCCTTGGCGAGGGACTGCCCCATGGCGTTCAATCCGGCTTTGCTGGCGGCGTAAGCAGGCGCATCCGGTTCACCCCGAAAAGCTCCGCGCGACGAAATGTTGATAATACGCCCACCACCGTGCTTCATCATGTGTTGGGCAGCGCAGTAAGTAGCGTTAGCAGCGCCGAGCAAATTGGCTTGAATGGTTCGCATCCAACTGGTTTGCCATGTTGCATAATCGACCTTGGACACGGTGTGATCTTCATAAATGGCGGCGTTATTGACCAGCACATTCAGCCCACCCATTTGGGAAATGACGGTTTCGACCATACGGCCAACGGCGTCAGGGTCAGCCAGATCGGCCTGCACCACGAGATGTCCAATGCCAGCAAGTGTCGCTAACGTTTCCTCGGCAGCGGCAACATTGCTGTTGTAGTGCACGGCAACTCGTCCACCGTTTTCGGCAAACTGTCGGGCAATGGCACGCCCGATACCGCGTGACGCACCTGTTATCAGGATGATCTGGTTGCTGAAATCCATAGCTGCAATGTTCCTTAATACTATGCGTCGTGCATTATAACTCGGATTTTTTGACGGATTGAGTCTTTTTCTTAGTCGGTTTTTTAGGCAAGGTTTCTTCGCTGTCGTCCAAGAAGTAGATATACATCCGAAGCTGCCCCAAACGGACTTCATCAGCGTTCTTGAGCGGCGTCATCGTTTTGGGTTTAATGGGATCGCCATTCAGGTAGGAGCCGTTGACACTGTCCTGATCTTCTACCCAGAACTGCCCATCCTTATGCTGCAAGATCATATGGATGCGGGAGACGCCCCAATTGGCCGCATCATAGCGCGTCAAATCCACGTGGGATTTTAAGCCGCCGGTCGTCACCTGCCGCCCGAACGAAACCGGCTGATTGGGCAGCACCGTCAGCACAATCGGGGAATCACTGTGTCCGGCGACGAACAAGACGCAGGTATTACGGCGTGTTTCCGGCTGTACGGCTTTGAGCGGCGCTGTGCCGACCAGATGTTTGGTATACAGGTTGGACTTGCCGGTTTCATGCTGCATGATGAGCGAAGACATGACATGGCGCAGTTCTTGAGCGCTGACCGGACGTTCGAGGAAGACTTCGACACCGGCCTTCATAGCCTCGGCGCTCTCGACGGACTTGGAGGATGAGCCGATGACCACCATCGGTGTGGTGTTCATCTTTACATCACGGCGGATATAACGGCAGAACTCCAAACCGCTCATATCGGGCAAGATCGGATTGACGATGATCGCACTGGGGCGGTTCTGGTTATAAGCACGGATGGCACCAACCACTTCATGAGCGATCTTGGTGGTGTAACCGGCCTGCTCCAAAATGAGGGCAACGGCATTTGCGAAATCCTCGTCCTGCTCGACGATCAGAATCAACTGACCTTTACCGGGATGAATCTGATCTTGAAGCTGTAGGCTGGGTTGGCGATGAACCGCACCACCGTAAGAAGGCGATAAAACAAAATTGACATCCAAACGCAGTAAGCCGGCCATAATCTGGTCACCAGACGACAGGCGGTAGGCCTCATCCGGTTTGAGGCGGTTGCCGTTGAGCTGCGTACCATTGCCACTATTGAGATCACGTATGATGAGGCGATCGACATCCGGCTCAATCGAAAAGTGAAGGCGTGAAACACCCATCGACTCGGCATCGTAGGGAGTTAAATCCACATCGGGACGCTTATTGGTATCCCCGGCGACGACACGCCCGACATTCATCTTGTTTTCCACACGCAAGCGGAGCGGTGTCTTCAACTGAGGGCTGGACAGCTCAATAATCCATAAATCAAGCGGTGTATCACTCATAACCACATCCTGCATCAGTTAAATGCTTCATTGGTATCGTAAAGGTCACTGTTCATTTTGTTAAGCGATTGGTCAAAACTACGCCTATTGCATTTTCATCCGTCATAGGAATGAAGGAAAATGGGTCAAATGCAGCAGGAAATGGCAATCATTACTTATTATGATTGTACTGTAAACCGAGATTAGGGGGAAATGCCAAGCACATGCCCCTCTGAAGCGTATTTGAATTGCGCGGGTTTATAATCGGTAGTAAGATTTGTACACATAAAGAACTGTAATCTATTTAGGATAGGACGATAAGGCGATGACCGCAAAAATACGACCTCATTTCAAGGGACTTTCACTGTTCATTGTGCTGGTGATGGTGGTCGGTATGATCGTGCCGACGATGAGCGCGATGGCACAAGCCGGGTCGGTAGCTGCGGTCAATACAGGGCGGCTGAATGTCCGCACCGGGCCGGGCGTCCAATTCAAAGAGATCACGAGCATTCCTTTTAATACCCAGTTCACGCTGATCGGGCGGGCTTCGAAGGGTGTGTGGGTACAGGTGCAACTGGCCAGTGGACAGCAAGGATGGGTGAACTCGACCCTCATCCGCACCTATGCTGATCTGTCCCTGCTCCCGATCACCTATAACAGCGATGCGCCACCGCCGCCTACCACTGATGTTCCGCCCCCGACTTATCCCCTGCCGGGAACGCCGACCTATTACACGGTGAAGGCAGGCGATGATCTGAAGTCGATTGCGGCACGGTATGGAACGACATGGCAGATTTTGGCTGCGGTCAACAACCTGCCCAACGCTAACTATATCTATGCCGGCCAGAAACTCCTGATTGCCTACAGCGCTCCAGTTCCATCACAGCCAGCACCCGTACCTTCGAATCCGGGTACGCATGTGGTCAAGCAGGGCGAGACGCTCAAGACAATTGCGGCACTTTATAACTCAACACCGGAACTGATCGCGGCGGCCAACGGCCTGACCAACGTCAACCTGATTTATGCAGGGCAGGTGTTAAAGATTCCAGCCGCGCCCCGCTATTACACGGTACAGGCAGGCGATACGTTGGCGAACATCGCCACACGTTATGGTGTGACATTGCAAGCGCTGGTGACGGCCAACAACATCACCAACATCAATCTGGTGAAGACCGGACAGCGGTTGTTGATCCCGTAATATTCATAGGGTTTGCCGACGGCAAACCTTTACAGATGGATTGAATAAAGGGTTGCCAGTGGCGGCCCTTTTTATTTGCGTCGAATAGATGGGGACTATACAATCACGAGTCTCATGCTGTGCCTCCATATCAAAAGGATAAGCTCGTGGACCTTCGACAAATCGCCAACGAGATACCGGATTATTCAACGTTTATGACAGTTGATGAATTGAACGAGTCGAGCCACCGGTTGGTGAAGGATTATCCGGAGATGGCGAGCATCCGCGTGATCGGGAAGACACGGCGCGGTGATCCGATTGAACTGCTGACGGTCAAAGGCGGTGAAATACAGGCGTTTGTGTTCGGCGGGCCACATCCGAACGAACCCATCGGGACTCTGACGGTTGAATATCTGAGCCGGAAGCTGTGTGAAGATCAAGCGCTGCGCGAGGAATTGGGTTATACGTGGCACTTCATCAAGTCGATTGACGCAGATGGGATGCGCCTGAACGAAGGCTGGTTCAAAGGGCCGTTCACCCCTACGAATTACGCGCGGCATTATTACCGACCAGAGCCAACGGCGCAGGTGGAGTGGACATTCCCAATTGACTATAAGAATCTACACTTCCACAGCCCGCTGCCGGAAACCGAAGCGTTGATGCAGGTGATCGACGAACTGAAACCGCGCTTCATGTTTTCCCTGCACAACTCGGGCTTCGGCGGAGTTTATTACTACGTAAGCCGAGCGTGTGACCCTCTGTATAAACCGTTCCATGATATTCCGGAATGGTTCGGGCTATCACTGGATTTGGGCGAACCGGAAGTGAGCAACGCGATCACGCTGGCTCCGGCGATTTACCAGACGCTGACCCTTGAGGATGATTACGACCACTACGAGAAGATCGGTATCAGTGACCCAACCACGATTATTAAGTCGGGGTCATCGAGCGAAGGGTATGCGCGAAAGTACGGGACATATACCTTAATCGTGGAGATGCCCTACTACGATGAACCACGCGTGAACGACCGGACGGTGACCAACATGACACGGCGCGAGGCCCTGCTGAAAGGGTTGGATCAAGCGGACGAATTCGGGTTATGGATGACTTCACGATTGGAGAACGTTCAACCCTATCTCCGGTTAAATACGGCAGTTCGCACCGCAGCGGAAACCTTCCTCAAAATGAGCGTGGGTTGGCGGGATGCGGAGCGCAAATGGGCGCAGAACGACGCTGAGACTTTACGGAAGGCAACCCGCGCCGAACTTTTCAGTGCGCAGTTGGGGCGGCGCTTTTATCAGGTGCTGATTTTGGGGATGTTCACGCGACTGCTGGCGGACGAGGTAGCAGCCGGTAATCCGGAGCCGTTGGTCAGCGAACTGGCAGCGGAGGCCAAAGCGTTTATTGAACAGGAAGGCGCGGCGCTGGAAAGCCAGTTGGATTACCGTGCCCTGCCCATTCGCGGGTTGGTGGGCGTACAGGTGTGCGCGGGCTTGGCGACGGCGGAGTATTTACGGGATAACCCACCAAAGACGAATTGAACCGCAGAGACGCAGAAAGTACCCCTAACCCCAACCCTTTCCCCGTAGTAACAGGGCAAGGGAGCAAATCTATTTTTATTGCACAATTTGCATTTTGTGCAGATTTCCCGCTGAATTGGCTGGCGGGAGGCTGCCGTGATGCCGCTGAATTGACAATTTGTGTCGGCGGTTGGCCCGGCTAATGGCGCTGAATTGGCGCAATTGCAGCGGATGGCTCCCGTAATGCCACCGCCTGCCAATATTGGCACTGTCGCCGCGGATAGCAGGGAGTATTCCGCTGACATTGCAAAGCAAATGCAATTGAACCGCCAAGACGCAGAGGAAGAAGAGAAAGAGAGAAATCAAAAGAGAATATTGCATAGCACCATCATAGCACAAAAGTTCGCCCACGATGGTTCGAGTTTACAAACTTTTGGCTCGATGTGACACCTCCAAACCCGATTCTGACTCAAACGTGACAAAAATCACTAGCCAACCTAATTAGGCTAACCTAAAATTATAGTTGTAGTATACGCAGTTGTCTTTGGGCGACCTGCTCCGAGTCGGCTTGTCGCCCACAGTGCGAGGAGTTGACGATGAAAATTTTAGTTTATGGCGCCGGTGTGCTCGGCAGTATTTTTGCAGCACGGTTACATAAGGGCGGGCACGAGGTTTCACTGTTGGCGCGTGGTCAACGGCTAGCAGATCTCCGTGAACACGGAATCGTTCTTATCGAAGATTTCACAGGCGAACAACAAGTCGAACATGTTCCGCTGGTGGAAACGCTCAACCCTGATGACGCCTACGATCTGGTACTGGTCATCATGCGCAAGAATCAAGTGGCGGATGTGCTGCCCGTTCTGGCGGCAAATACGCATACGCCGAACGTGGCTTTCCTCGGCAATAATGCCACAGGAGCCAATGCCTATGTCGCAGCGCTGGGTCGGGAACGGGTGCTGATGGGGTTTGCCGGAGCGGGCGGAGGGCGGGATGGCTATACCATTCATCACATTCGCGGCACGGACGCCAAACCCGCTTCGCTGATCATCGGTGAACTGGATGGGCAGATGACGCCACGGCTGCAAGCGATTGTCACCGCTTTTAAGGAAGCCGGATTTGTGGTGGAGGTATCCCCCAACATCGACGCATGGCTTAAGGCACATGCGGCATTCGTCAGTCCGATTGCTGATGCGATTGCACTGGCGGGCAACGACAATTACCGACTGTCCCACACCCGTGACGGTCTGGTACTGATGATAAGGGCTGTCCGTGAAACGGCTGACGCGCTGCGAACACTTCACATCCCTGTAACGCCACGCTGGTTGTCTTTAATCATGCGTTTGCCAGAACCGATTCTGGTGCCACTGGTTGCCCGACTTATGAATACACGCTACGCCGAAATCGGCCTCGCGCGCCATGCCAAGGCTGCCAACGATGAAATGCAAACCCTTGCCGCCGAAGTGCGATCACTGGTACTCCAAGCAGGCATCCCTACCCCGAACCTCGACCGATTATCGCGGTATCTAGATACGACGATGCCAACGATGCCCGAAGGCAGCCATAGTTTGGGGCTGCACTGGCAAGGTCTGATCTGGGGGTTGGTGATGACATTCTCAATTTTCTGTCTGCCGATGCTGCGGCAGTTCACGAGCCGGCGTCATAAGCTGGCATAAGGGTTGTCCCATTGTCAAAAGGAGGTGCTTGTATGGCTATCCATCTCAGAGAACTTCCACAAGATTTACGCTCAGGTATCATCAAACGGATTGAACAGATTGTTGTTGCCATGCTATTCGAGGCGGTGCTGCTCTTTGTAAGCGCCGGACGGTTGGATTGGTTGTGGGCATGGGTGTTTATAGGGTTGTATTTAGTGGGTGTTTTGATCAACGCTTATTTCATGTTCGAGCGCAGCCCGGAAACCATTGCCCGACGTGCCTCCCGCGAGGGGGGTAAAAGTTGGGATACAACGGTCAGAAGTTTGTGGACTGTGGCGCTCATCATCCAACTGATTGTCGCCGGATTGGATGAACGGTTTGGTTGGAGTGGCGAATTGTCATTCGCGGTTCATCTATTCGGAACGGTCGGATTCATCCTCGGCTTCGGCTTGTTTAGCTGGGCGATGATCACCAATGCCTACTTCGCAACCGTGGTGCGGATTCAGCAAAGCAGCGGGCATCAGGTATGCACAACAGGGCCGTACCGCGTCGTCCGGCATCCGGGTTACGCCGGTTCGATTGTGCAGTCATTCGCGATGGCGCTGCTGTTCGGTTCATGGTGGGCGCTGATCCCCGGCGCACTGGCAGCAGTGTTTATCATCATCCGTACCGTGCTGGAGGATAAAACACTACAAGCCGAACTGGATGGGTATCGCGAATACGCCGAGCGAGTTCGCTTCCGACTGCTGCCGGGGATATGGTAAGGGCTGCCCGCGACAACCCTCATTTGTAACCCACATAATGGCTTACTCGAGGCGGTAAAAGGCAATGGCGTTGTCATGAAAGAGTTTTCGTAGTTCGGTTTCGGAGCAGCCGTCAACCGCCCAGAGTAAGGTTTCGACCCAACGCGGATAGTCGGTGGCTTGAGAGGCGACCGGCCAATCCCCGCCATAGATGACACGGTCGAAGCCAAAGCACTCGATGACGTGGTCAATGAAGGGTTTCAACTGCTCTCGCGTCCACGTTTTATAGTCGGCTTCGGTGACGAGACCGGACATTTTACAGACGACATTGGGGAAACTGGCGAAGGTCTTCAAGTGTTCACGCCAAGGATCGAGTTCGCCCGCGCGAATATTGGGCTTGGCGATGTGGTCGATGATGAACTGCACGTTGGGACATTGGCGCACCATCTGAATGGTGTTCGCCATGTGGCGGCGGTCGATGCAAATATCAAAGCTCAGATTGTAATCGAGCAAGGCATTAACACCGCGTACAAAATCCGGTCGCAGGCAAAACTCCAAATCCGGCTCAAATTGAATGATGCGGCGAATACCTTTGACACGCGGATGGGCGGCTAATTTCTCGAGATCGGCGCGGGCAGCATCGCCTTTTTCGAGCGGTGCCCAAGGCACGATGCCTTGAATTCGCGAGTCCTGCTGCGCAAGACTTTCCACCCATTCGGCCTCACGCATGAACTGGGCAAAGTCGGCCTCGCACTGAAGAAAAACCATGCGCTCGACGGCAACAGGACCACGGGCGCGGTCGTAATCCTCCAATAAGTAAGGGCGATTGAGGAATGCGTTCTCATTGAGCCAAGGGTAATCAATGAGGCGGGTATCCCAGACGTGGAGATGGGTATCGACAATCGGAAAGGTTAATTTTTCGAGCATGTTATTTTCCTCAATCAGTGTTCAATAAAAACTGTTTAATGCTGCTGGAGCCACGTCACGATGGCGGTTTGAATCTCCTTAGTCTTTTTGACAAGCATAAAGTGGTCGGAATCGAAAGCGACAAAGGTGGCGTTCGAACCCATACGGTCGGCATAGGTGTGAAGCATGTCGGTGGGCATGCGCTCGTCATGAATGCCGGAAAGGACAAGCGCAGGCAAACTGGAATCCTGAGCATTTAGCGACGCGCCGGAAATCAGGATCAGTCCGGCGATGTCGGAGGTCAGTTTGTAGGCGAGTTGGCTAATTCCGACGCCGCCGTTGGAGAGGCCAGCAAGATAGATACGGGTGATGCCGCGATGATGCAGGTAGTCGATGGTTTCGCGCAGAGTCTTTTCGCCATCGGGAATCCACCAGTAGCCTTCCCATCCGACGGAGGGACAGACGGTCACAGCATCAGGAGCGGATCGGGCGACTAACCAGCAGGGCATAGTGAAGTTGCCGGTAAAGCCGTGCAGGAAGATCAAGCCGGTTTGGGATTCGGGATTATCCGGTTCGATGACTACGGCATCAAAGGCGTCAGGGTTCTGCATGCCGAGATAGGTGCGCACAAAGGGCGATGGCGCAAGCGGCTGCGCGGCGGAGAGGGAACGATAACCCACAGACATGGCATCCAAGAGGCCATCGTGTTCGGCGGGGGAAATCCAGCCGATGAGCGGCAGGATATGAGTCGAAACCAGTGAGGCGTCCTGCTCATCAATCAGGCAGTCGATGATGCAGAGCGAAGATTGCGACGGCAGAGTCAGCAGTTTGATTTTGTCGCTGATAGTGTTGAGCAAGATCAATCGGGCAGCAGCGACAAGGACGATGAGGGCGAAGCCAATCCAGAGGACGGACTTATAGCGCGGAAATCCCCATGCGATGCTGGCAATGCCAAGCACGAGCGCAACGGCTCCGACGACGTACAAAATACCGGAGAGCGTGAGCGGGGTAATGAGCACGAGGACGATCAACACAACGACCGGCACAAGCAGCATCAAGCTCACGGCACGAAGCAGTACTTGAGCAGGCGTAACACTACTGGTTAAGGAATTGTCGTTGGTCATCGTGGCACGAAAGCTCGGCGCAGGTTAGTTCGTGCCGGCAAAGGTTGACGATTCGCCCAGCCCTTCACTGCCCAAACCAAGATAGCCGCCATCAACCGAGAGTTCGGCTGCGGTGATGAAGCTGGCGTCATCACTGCAGAGGAAGAGTACCGAACGGGCAATCTCGGAGGCTTCGCCCAAGCGACGCATCATACTGTAGCGTCCCCAGACCGGCTCCCACTTGGCGCGATCATTAGCGGCAGCTTTGGCGACTTCGGGCGTCCATATCCAGCCGGGGCTGATGACGTTGACGCGAATGTGATCCGGCGCGAGGTCGAGCGCCTGACATTTGGTCATGGTAATGATCGCGCCTTTGGTAGCGTTATAGGTCCAGCGGTTGGGCTGGGCGATGTGACCGGAAATGCTGGCGATGTTGACGACAGCGCCTCCGCCAGCGGCTTTCATGTAAGGGTAGCAAGATTGCACCATGTTGGCGGTACCGCGCACGTTGACGCCTAAGGAACGTTCCCAATCGGCAGTGGTGACATCCACCCCTTTGGCGTTGAAGCTGGCCGCGCTGTTGGTGAGATAGTTGACCGAGCCGTATTGGGCAGCGACCGTCGCAACAGCTTGAGAAACGGCGTCAGCATCGGATACATCGACGTTGTGAAAGCTGACGCGGTGTCCGGCTGCTGTGAGTTCGGCTGCATAGGCTTGCCCCAGTGGAACGTTAATATCGAAGATGGCAACCGCCGCGCCTTCCGAGGCGAATTCGCGCGCGGTTGCCGCACCAATGCCGGATGCACCTCCGGTCACAATGGCTACTTTACCTGTAAATCTATTCATAATGGGTTCTATCCTTGTTAAATGAAAATCAATATTTTGGGAGAGCAGGCAGATGCTCCCCTACAAAAATCCATGAAATCTAATTACCAAGTCATCGGCTGAGGCACGCCTCAGCCCTACACATACCGTTCTTCTTCATACCTTGCTGCATAACACGAACATGTGATGGATAGTATGCCTACCGGCCTGTAAAGTCGCGCAGATAGAGAAAGTCATGACCGATGGTGCGGCGGCTGAGCTTGGCGATGTTGGGCATGGTGCGCTTGTAGTGGTTGATCTTGACGCGCGACCAGACCTTCTCGACAAAGGTGCGCTCGAAACCTTCTTCGACCACTTCATCCACGGTGTAGCGTTCATCGACCAACAGGAACAGGACTTGATCCACATCGTTGTAGGTGTAGCCGAGTTCGCCTTCGTCGGTCTGCCCTTCCCAGAGATCCGCCGAGGGGGCTTTGTCGAGGATAGGCTGCGGGACGCCCATCGCGCGGGACAACTGGCGTACCTGTGCTTTGTAGAGATCGGCGAGGGGATGGAGCGCTACGCCGCTGTCCCCGTAAATAGTCGAGTAGCCCAGCAGGAACTCGGTCTTGTTGCTGGTACCCATGACCAGACCACCAAAGGCCACCGATTGGTCGTAGAGCGTGACCATGCGACATGTCGGGGAAGCGGTTGATGAGCGGGTCGGCCATCTCGGTAATGGGGAGGTCGAGATGCGGGATTTCCAGCGCTTCGATCACCAGACCGGCATCATTCAGGCTGGCGGGATTGGAGGTTTTATAGGGCATGCGTACGGCAAGGACATTTTCCGCGCCGAGGGCTTCCACCGAGAGGTAGGCAGAAAGCGCCGAGTCGATGCCGCCGGAAAGTCCGAGCACAGCGCGTTTCATGCCGGCTTTGGCGATCTGGTCTTTGATAAAGCCTGTCAGCATTTTGCGGGCAATGTCGGTGTTGATGTTCAGGCGGTGCAGCAGATTAGGCGCGGTGGTGGTTGTCATTCAGTGATCCTATCCTTCAAAACACAGTGGTGTGATGTTTGCTAAAAGGTTTCGAGCCAAGCCGTGAGTTGTGCGTCTGCCATTTCAGGATACTCAAAACCGAGACGTGTAGCAACGACTTGGGCTAAATGGCGAAAGAGATTGACCATGTTGAGCAGTGCCGCTTGCAGTTCGGCAGGATTATAACGCGCAAAGAGGTCGGGCAGCGCAGCAAGCGTATCGACATCCAGCCATTCCTCAAGATAGCGGCCATCATACCATGTGTCATAGTCGAGGCCGTGAACAGCATGAGCCTGCCATTCCATCATGGTCAGGAGATAAGCACGCAGTTTGCAATAGAGCATAGTCACGGCTCGCCACAGATCGCCACGTTGAATGAATTTGGCAACGCGTGTGACAACAATCCAGAAGTTAGCAACGATGTGATGGAAACGGTTAGCCGTTGGCATCTGAAAGGGACGTGAGGGGGTTAGCAGCGGCTTGGACTGTGTGAACTTATCAACAAGGATGCGGATGCCCCGCGCCAAGACGTTCTGGAAAGGGAAGTTCGTCAGTTGATCGGCGAGGGAGTCATTTTCGGTGACTCGAAAAAAAGAGAAGTCGCCTTTTAGAACGCCTTCATAGACCACAATCCATTCCGGATCGCCGCTCTCCAAAACATCCACTGCCGACAGCAAAACCGTGCTGAAGGTATTGAGCCATGTGCCATCGGTGCGGTAGAGGCTGGCATCAGTCGTAAGCAGAATTAGATCAAGGTCGGAGAGTTCATCGGCGATGTGGTGGCTGCGGGCGCGTGAACCGACGACCAGCACCGCGCGAATATCCTCACGGGAGAGCGCCCACTGCTGGACTTGCTGTTCGAGGTCGGCGTAGGTGGTCACGGTTTCAAAATATCCAATTTAGTTTGAACTATAAACAACACGGATACCATCCGTTAAAGCCATCGGCAGCACGGAAGCATGCGTTTGATCTTCAAATAGATGCGTTGAAAGCTGCAAACCACCGTAGGCGTGTTTCATTAACGCAGAAGCAAGTTCCGGCACTTCTTTGGCAATTGGAATATCGGAAGCGGTTTCTAAAGCCCCTGCCGACATGTATACACAGGCGTTTAATTCCGTATGTGTTTTAGCGAAGTTAGCTTCATAGCTAAACATAAAGCGTTGATCCCACCATAGTGATGGGCTGCTGACAACATACCGTTGAAAAGTCTCCGGTTTGGTAAATAGGGTATACAAACCAAACAGACCGCCTAATGAATGCCCAACTAAAGCACGATCCTGTATATCAACACGATAATTCGATTCTACAAGTGGAATCACTTCCTCAGTCATAAATGAGAGAAAGCGATCTGCCCAACCGAATTGTCCTTTACCACTAGGATCCGTTGGCGTGAGATCACGCGCTCGGAGTGGAACAATATCGTCAGGCGAATCAATGGTATATCCGACGCCAACAACAATGATTTGGGGCAACTCTTTGTAGAAGCTCAAGCGGCGCATATATTCTGTGACTGTTGCAAATGAAGACTGCGCATCTAGCAGGTAGAGAACGGGATACTTTACTTTTGATGTCGCATAATCAGCAGGCAGTGCAATATATATGCGATAGTCGCGCTGCATCAAGTTTGAATGTAAAACATGAAGCTCCGTATTCGGGATGGTCACTTGCGGCAAGTTATCGATAGCGGTTGCCTGCAAGGGGTATAGAGCATAAAAAAGCAGCGATAATCCAGCCAAGCCCAGGAAAACCAAACCGAATAACATAAGCTTCGATGATTTCATGCAGGTGTGACCCTAGTTACCTGAATAAGACCATCCACTTTTTCAGCGATTAGCACGAAGTCAAACAGATCACGCTGGAGTGCCCAGTGCTGGACTTGCTGTTCAAGGTCGGTGTAAGTGGTCACAATTTCAACAATCGATCAACTTAAACAATGGCTGCTGTTTGAGGTAGCGCATCAAAGAATCAAAGTCATTCGAACTGAGTGCTCCTACACCGAAAAATGGCGTCAGAATAACCGTTGTCTGGTTGAGATGCCCGATTTGAAAAGGTTTGACGACTCGATCATTAAATTTTACGGATGGGAAAAGCAGTTTATAGGTGTCGTGATAGCGCTTGCCATAAGCAAAAATATATTTTGGTGAATACTTGTTGATCAATCCCACCAGCATTGCTTTGCGTTGCTCGATGACTGCTTCAAAATAAGCGTCCCGACTTTGGAAGGGAGTCAGTATTTTGTATATCTCAGGCCAACTATTGTTATCCACAACTGGAATAGGCATTAACTCGGTCAAGAATGTGTATCCATCAACACGCCCTAACCGCTTAGTGATGTATTCAATGCTTGACTGTGCGGAATCATTGGTTAGAGCCAGCGCAATTTTCGCCATCCATGTCCAAACTTGGGTTGATGAGGAGGTTATCTTTTCAATATCGTAGTCCATCGCCAAATGCGCTTGGGCTATATCCATAACATCTTTGTCGTACTTCTCCAAACGTGCGTTGATGTTTGTCAGAATGGCACTTTCGACATTATTGGCTTGTCCGCCAATGCCTTCTTCCATGCCGATAAACCAGATTGGCGCATCTAAACGGCCATAGCCTTTGAATTCAAGCAGATGTTGAAGCTGTTGACTGGTTAATGACTTTACCTTGAGTCCAACTTCCTGTTTCGTCACCCTAATCAATCCATCCACTTTTTCAGCGATTAGCACGAAGTCAAACAGATCACGCTGGAGGCAGAGCAGCACATCTTCGGGCGGGATGTGTGGGAGTTCGCCATGCAGGCAGCGCTGGATGAAGGGCGTGTTGATGCATGACCAGATGGTGCTGAAGTGGTCGTAGGGTTTATCGGCCAGCAGATGTTCAAGGTAGCTGGCGCAGGCTTCATCTTCGGGCGCAGTTTCCAAGAGGCGCTGCCCCATCGCAGCGATGCTGACCAATTCTGGATTCTGATTGCGAATATATGATGCAATCGACTTGGCCATCAGATAACTGCCTAAGATGACACGCGGCGTGTTCTTTAAGGCGGCGACTACGCCCTGCGTTCCGGCACTGGTGCGCAAGACAACCGTTTTGCCGAGCAAGCGTTCAGGCGGCGTGCGGAGCAGTTCAGTGGGTGAGTTGCCGAAATCAAAGCCGTCAATTTTGATGCCGTTGTTTTCTCCGGCTAATAAACAATTGTCTTTATCACGCAGGGCAAAGGCTTCTTCCGGTGAACCGACGAGGATCAGACTTTCGATGCCAAGTGAAAAGAGGACGGCGCTGGTGCTGAAGGCGCGGAGTACATCAATGACGATGGGCAGGCCCTGTGCGCGTTCGGCGCTGGAGAGCAGGCTGCCCCGCTGGATGATCATGCTTCTGATCCTTTATTAAAGGTGCAAACCAAAACTTTGTGCGGGTAATCTTCGGAGACGACCATCTGCACCATATAGAAATCGCCCTTTTCACCTTCGACTACGGCGAGGGCTTGGTGCTTATCCGCCGCGATGACACGGTCGATTCGCAGCTTGCCAGACATGCGGTAGACGGCTTTGAACTCCACCAATCGGGCTTTGGCCGCCGCGACTTCCAAGGCTTCCGGCGCGTAGTTTTCAGTGATGTAATCCCGCAGACGGTTGAAGTCCCCTTTGTTGAAGATGGTCAGTTGGGCGATGAGGCGCATCCCAGCATTGCTGGGAATGAGCACGGATTGAGGCGCAGTGGTCATACGATTTTACTGTCCATCGCGGTGCAGGATGCGACCCAATTCGCGCTGCACCATGTCGGGGCGTTCGTCACGGAGCAGCGGCAGACGGGAACGTGTCCGGTGCAGTTGGTTGAGGTCGATCTCCTGCACTATGAAGGCTTCATCAAAATAAGGCGCATGGACTATGAACTCGCCATCCGGATCGACAATAGTGGAACCGCCCCAGAAGTTCTTGCCGTCTTCGTAGCCGACACGGTTGCAGTGGATGACGTAGTTAGTGAACATGCTGCCGTAGGCTTGATTGACCAACTCAACCCAACGCGAACCGGACAGGCGATCCTCGCCATCCAAGCCGCGGCTGGGGCTGGCGCTGTGAAATACCAGAATATCCGCACCATCCTGCCAGAGCAAATAGGCGGGTGACATATGCCAGAAGTCTTCGCAAATCAGCATCCCGACCCGGCCAAAACGGGTATTGAAGGCGCGGGCATGTTCGCCTTGATCGAAGTAGCGGCCTTCATCAAACATGGCATAGGTCGGCAGGTATATTTTGTGGTGGATATGTAAGCATACCCCTTTCGAGAGATAGGCGGCAGCCGTATAGAAGCGCTGGCGGATATCCTGATGCACAAAGCCAAACACAATGTCCATATCTTGGCTGGCCTGTAACATAGCACTGAAAGTCGGATCATCAGCGGTAGGGCGAATGGCTACTTCTGGCACAAGATCCTGCACTTGATAGCCGGTCATCGAGAGTTCGGGGAAGACAATTAAATCTACACCCTGCTGGCTGGCCTGCTGAATGGTATCCAGATGCTTTTGCAGATTGGCCTTCACATCTCCCAGTTTGGGATACATCTGTGCCAGCCCGACTTTGATGCGCATGAATTCGCTCCTGATTACGACTTGTGATGAAACTTAACCGATTCTGATGAAAGCCAACATCCGATAATTGCTCAGATTGATTTCCATATTGGGTTCACTGTACCCGAATGCGCCTTTCGGGCAACGAAAAATGCCCAGCTTGCGTATTTATAGACATTATCATAAAGCATCGGTGGAACGAAAGCACCAACCGAGATCATAATTGTCCATCCTAACCCCTTGTAAACCCTTCTACTAACCATTAACCTAAACAACGGTTCTTAGTGGTGCTAAACCTGCCCGAAGGTACAGGTGCAAATTAAACAGAGGTGCAGGATAAACGGTGGGCGATCCGGCTCATAATACGATCAAGGGGAAACTGTGGAGACGCCAAGCGGAGGATTCAACATGGCGGCGACGACAACCATACCAACGTTATATGAATGGGTGGCGAACGACGAAACGTTTACCAACCTGATTGAGGTTTTCTACGACAAAGCGGTTGCTGATGACCTGCTCGGCACGTTGTTCGAGCATATGCCGCCGCTGCATCGGCAGCATGTCGCGCAGTGGTTCATGGAAATTTTCGGCGGGCCAAAGGTTTACAGCGCGGCTTATTCGGCGGGCGAAACTGCCCATCATCATATGGTATCAGCACACTTGGAGCTGCATATCAGCGAGGCGCAGCGCAAGCGTTGGGGGGAGTTGATGTGCGCGGCAGCCGATGATGTCAATCTGCCCTGTGACCCTGAGTTCCGGTCGGCGTTCGTGGCTTACATCGAGTGGGGCACGCGGATGGCGTTGATGTTCTCCAAGCCCAATATGAAAGCGCCCACCGACGAACCCATGCCCTATTGGGGATGGGGCGAAAAGCTGCCGTATATGTGAGGCAGAAGACAGGGATGCGTGAAATGAATACTGCTGGTCAATCAGGGAATGCGCAAGTTGACGTCTTGTTCCTAACGGGACAGCCCGGTTCTGGCAAAACAGCAGTCGCCAAAGAAATCGGAGAGATGCTGTGGCGTATCCGTGAACCTCATGCACTCATAGATGTAGACGAGTTGTGCCGGGGTGTGCTGCCTACGAAAACGGTGGACTTCAACCGGTCACTGGCGATAGCGAACCTTAAAGCGGTTTGGGCGAACTTCTATGCGGCTGGCGTCCGGCGGCTGATTTTGGCGCGAATGATTGAGTCGGCTGAAGATTTAGAACAGTATCGTGCGGCTTTTCCAAATGCGCGGATAATGTTTTGCCTGATGCAAGTGCCACCAGAACTTATTCAAGAGCGCTTAACTATTCGTGAACAAGGCAGTGCGCGGGACTTCTTGCTGAACATCACCAACCAAATCGCCGAACGCATCGCAATGCTCGATCTTCCGGGGATCGTTGTCCAAAACGGGCAGCGTCCACTAAAAGAAGTCGCCCTCGAAGTCCTCGAACGGGCGACTTGGCCTACGCTACCAATCGAATAGGCAAAAAGTGCAAAGGATGTCGCTCCTTTCCGAAGTGAGCGACATTTTCTTCTAGAATAGGCGATATCGCTGATAATTGCCTTTGGAGAAGCCCATGCCTGTCCTGAAAAATTATCACCACTTCGACGGACGACACCGCGAAACCGGCCCAATTCGAAATGTACTGGCCTATCAAGGACAGAAGGCTCCACATAACGGCCAACCGATCAGTGAAGCGCTGTTAATGGGGATCAGCGGCGGGATCACGGTCGGTTACTTTCTGTTTGAGTACAAAGGCTATTTGCCCCATATCGCCCTGCTGACGCGAAACACGTTTGATCCGTTGGACACGCTGTTGGAGCGGCTGGCGCTGCCGCGTGAGGTGTTGCAAACCTCGAAACCTGAAACGGCCATGAAGAATCTGCTGGATGTACTGGAAAGTGGGCATCCGGCGCTAGTATGGGTCGATCTGTTTAGCCTGCCCTACAACTTACTCGATCCTCAGCAGATGTGGGCGATGATTCCGGTTGTGGTGTATGGCGTAGAGGGCGACACAGTTTATATCGCTGACCGTGCGCAACAGCCGTTAACCATTAGCGTTGATGAACTCATGAAAGCGCGTGGGCGGGTAAAAGATGATAAATACCGCGTGATGGATTTGGACACGCCGGATATGGATAAGCTGCCTGCGGCGGTTCTGAAAGGCATCTGGCAGTGTATCAGCCTGTACACGGATGCGCCGCCTAAAGGCAAGCGCGATAACTTCGGCTTGGCGGCCTTACAGCATTGGGCGGACATGCTGGTCAATACGCGGAACAAACACAGTTGGGAACGGTATTTTCCAGTGGGCAGCCGCATGTATAACGCGCTGGCGGGGCATGTTGGGCAGCCGGGACTCTTCGACTGGATTATGATATGGGGCGGCAGCGATGGTGCGGAACGGGCAGTGTATGCCGATTTTTTAGACGAAGCGGCACTGATTCTCAACAAGCCGGATTTGAAAGCCGCATCCGAGTTGTTCAGACAATCGGCGCAGGTATGGAACGCCTTCGCGCTAGACGTCCTGCCCGATGATATCCCCTTGTTGAAGGAAACGCGGGAACTAAAGCTGCGTAAACAGACATTGTTTCAAGCGGCACAATCCAACATCGAAGAGCGCCGTGCCATCAACAGCCGCCTCAAACAATTGAAGGAAGCGGCTGCGACTGATTTTGTGATGAGAAACACCGAATACAAAGCGTTCCGCGAAAAGCTGCGAGCGCACGTGCTCAACATTTATGCGATTGAGAAGTCAGCCGTTGAAGCCATGCAAGCGGCGATCATTTGACTGAGTTGAATTCGCTGCTTAAGATACCGTAGCTGAGCAAGTCAACAAACTGACCGTTCTTGAGGATATGTTCGCGCTGCGTGCCTTCAACCTGCATGCCACATTTCTCCAAAATGCGGACTGAGGCGATATTCCCTCGAAAAACACTGGCATAGACACGGTGCAGCTTGAGCTGACCAAAGGCAAAGGTCAAAACGGCACGGGCGGCTTCGGTAGCATAGCCCTTGCACCAATGGGGTTTGCCCAGCCAGTAGATGAGTTCGGCATGTTGATAGACAGGATTAGGGATCAGGTAGACAATGCCGACCAGTTCACTGGAGTCGTGTGGCACAACGGCGAAAGCATAAGCTTCCCCGCTTGCCATCAAGTTCTGCATAGCCGCGACAGTACCCGCAGCAGCTTCAATCGGATAGGGATAGGGCATGTCAGCGATGGTGGCGGATACGTCAGGATCATTGCACAGCCTGTGCATGACCGGCACATCAGATTGTTCCAACGGGCGCAGCACAAGACGCTCGGTGCTGAGCTTCAATACTTCACTCTTGGGACTGGACTCCATAAAAGGGATTTTCCTTTAGTAACGGGTGCTTCATATCTATATCCTTGAGCATACCAGTTTTAAAGGTTCACAAGAGATCACAAAATACTGGTTAAGACCTGACTTCTATCACATCGAGAGATGACAGAGCGCTTTAGGACTGTTTATCGATCACCCGCACGTATTCGAGGCTGGTATCTTCTGGCCCAACAATGGATACGCCGTGTGCCTTGACGTAGCGCAGATAATCCACCATATCGGCGTCGATGCGTTCGCCGGGAAGCAGCAAGGGAATACCCGGTGGATAGGGCATGATCTGTTCGGCGCAAATCTGGCCGATAGCTTGCGATAAGGTTATGCGCTTGGAGGACGCAAAATTCGCCTGACGGGGATTGATGACCATCTGCGGCAGGTTGGGCGGATTTAACACACTGCCAGAAGATTGGACGGCACTGCGGGTGCCTTTGGCGGCGACTGCGCGTAAGGCAGCCAATAAGTAGTCGATGCGCTGTTGATCATCGGCAATGGTAACCGAGCAAATGATGTGCCTGGGATCGACGAACTCGCCGTAAACATTATGTTCATGAGCGAGCGATTGGGCGAAGGTGTAGCCATTCATACCTGTATCGACTACGCGAATCACCAGTTTGGTCGGGTCGTGGGCGAAAATGCCACACTCGCCAATCAGTTCATCACCATAGCACCACAAACCGGAAATCTGGCGGATGGCTTCCCGCGCGTAGGCGGCCAAGTGTAGGGTATTAGTCAGCAGTTCGCGCCCATGAGTTGCCATCTGCTGGCGAGCGGCATCGAGGGAGGCGGTCAGCAGCACGCTGGGCGATGATGACTGCATCATTGACAGGATGTGTTCGAGGCGAGCGACATCAATGCGGCTGCCTTTGAGATGGAGCAGCGCCGATTGAGTTAGTGCCCCGACGGTTTTATGTGAACTCTGAACCACCAAATCGGCTCCCAATTGGACACCCGACGGCGGCAAATCGGGATGGAACGGCAGATGCGCGCCGTGTGCTTCATCGACCAGCAAGGGAATATCACGATCATGGGCCAGCGAGACCAAGCCACCGACATCCGAGAGATAGCCATAGTAGTTGGGCGAAGTGATCTGGATGGCCTTGGCATCGGGATGCGCGGCTAGCAAAGCGCGAACACTGTCGAGCGGCACAGCCAGCGGGAACTCGACCTGTGGATGATAAACCGGCGGCACATAAACCGGATTGGCACCGGACAAAATCAGGCCAGCATAGACCGAACGGTGAGAGGCGCGGGGAACAATAACCGTCTGACCATCGTGGACGGTAGCTAATATCGATGCCTGATTGCCCACTGTTGAGCCGTTGATGAGAAAGAAGGTACGATCCGCGCCCACCGCATCCGCAGCCAAGCGCTGCGCTTCGAGCAGTGAACCTTTAGCCGCATGCAGATAATCCACGCCGGGGCTGATTTCATTGAGATCGGCCTCAAAGACGGCTTCGCCCATAAAAGCGGCAAGCTGCGGATCAAAACCCGCGACATATTTATGACCGGGCATGTGGAAGGAATATTCATGGGCGTTCTTGGCCTGCATGAGAATGTCAAGGAAAGGGGTTTGTTGTTGGTTCATAGGGCAGCCGTATAGCGATGAAAACGCACGAGTCCTTTACACGTGACCGAAAAATCATATATGATGCTAACAGTGCAAAATCATTCTGACAAAACAATCTAAATTCTGACTGAGTATCCGCCTCATTATCTTTTTATTCGCTATCGTGAGGGACGTATGAAGCAACGGATGACTATTGGTTTACTCTTGCTACTCGGACTGTGTTTTATTCTACCTGTACATGCTCAGGATGTCTCTACAACGCCTGAACCGGGGAGCCGCGCCGATAACGAATGCTATACTGATGGCACAATGGAGGGAAAGTGCGGCGGCAGGGGATTTCACGCCGATGGGTCGTACACCAAAGCTGAAGTATCGTGGGCATGGCGCTGCGGCTGGTATATGTCGCGCTTCAATGATGGTAAGATTTCCCGTAATAAAGTGCCGAGCGACTGCGGCATCCTGCTTCCGGGTCCGTCTGACGAATCGGGCGTGAATGCATCGGGTGGCTGCATTGTTACCTTCGGCGGCTATGTAACCGAGTGTTTGAGCGGGGGTGTTCTGAGCCAAGACTCGGGCAATGATGGCACATTTGAATATCACTTTTATGTGGTTTCAAGCAACGTCAGCGGTGATGGTGGAGCCTGTCCTGCAGGCACCGTCTACTCCAGTGATATTGGACTGTACAGCGGTACGGCAGATTTCTACGCATTTCTGATCAACAATGGTTACAGGTCGACCGATGACTTTTGCAGAGTACTCTAACTGATTGCATCAGGAGACAGCCGATGTTAGCAACCCTAAGCCATGAACTTGCATTACGTGAACTGGACATCGAACATCAGGCTGTCCGTGATCTGATCACTACGCTCACAGATGAGGAAAAGATCCGTCCCGATACCATCCGCTACGGGTTGTATTGGGATCAAAAGCTGTCGTTCAAAGATTTGCTGGCGCATCTCATCACCTATGAAGTCTATACCATCGAGATGATCGAGGCGTGGCAGCGCGGCGAAGAACACTTCGCGATTGAGGCCATGCAGCACGAACCGAGCAGCCGCCAAATTCACTACGGCGGCATTGAAGACCGGCGCAAGCAGTCTCTCACCGAAACGCTGGATGAGTGGGAGCAAACCCAATCTAAGTTGATGGATACACTGCGCAAGTTGAGCGACATGGACTGGAAGCAGCCCGCGCTTTTCCCGACCAATGACCCGCTAGATTTAAGTGGCGCGATAGAGATCATTCTGGTCGCGCCGCCGCGTCCACCCTATCGACACCTGCCGGTGCATATCCCAGACAGTGAAAAGTATATAAAATTATTAAGGGGAAATTGACTAAAAGAAGAATATATGTTTGAGACTGAAACAAGTGTGAAGGTAAATAAGATCAAATCTATCACGTTCCTCGTTTTCGCTCTCTTGACCTTCTATCAATTTGGCTCTTATGCAAACCGCGTTCACCGCAGCACTACAGCCTCGCAAACGGAGATCGACATTCCACCCAATTCGGATGTCGCTCTAACGGTAAACCTACGGATTGTCGACTCAGCTCCGGTCTTCGTCCCATTCATTCTATTATTGACATTCAATATTGCGGCTTGGGTCATGCATCCACTGTCCGTTGGACGCCTGCCGCTCACCTTGACACTCATTGCAAATCTGTCGATCTTTGTAATTCGGGATCGTATCGCGGACGCCGCGCTAAAAAGCGATCTTGCCACTCGCAGCTTGAACATCAAGGATTTGCTCAGCACACTTCGAATTCATATCGGCCAATGGAATATGATCTATCTTCTGCTCGCCAGCGTTAGCGCATTGCTTGTTATCGGCATGCTGATCCAGATTTGGCGTAAACAGCAGTTCCGTCCCTATTCGCTGATATAGCTCGAAGTCGAGGGCGAGATAACACTCGCCCCCAGATTGTCGCTACCCCTTATACCCCGGCCCGCGCACGACGCGCCCCGGTTTCGCGCCGGTATGTTCGCCATCTTTCAGCACTTGTTCGCCGTTCACGAAGACATGCACCATGCCGGTCGAGTACTGGTGCGGCTTGTCGGGTGTGGCGTAATCCTGCACCTTGGCAGGATCAAAGACCACCACATCGGCGAAGTACCCCGGCTTGAGCCAGCCGCGTTCCTTGATCTTGAGGTTGGCGGCGGGCAAACTGGTCAGGCGGCGAACGGCTTCTTCGAGCGTAATGAGCTTTTCATCGCGCACGTATTTGCCGAGCAGCCGCGCGAATGATCCATAGGCGCGGGGATGCGGATTGGTCTTGAGGAACACCCCTTCGGGCGCTTGCGACTCGGCATCCGAGCAGAAGCTGACCCAAGGGACTTTGATCTGTTTGCGCAAGTTGTCCTCGGACATACAGAAGTACATGGTGAAGATGCGGCTGTCATCCTCCACAATCAAATCCATCAAGGTATCGTCGGGGGCAGTGCCGCGTTCGGCGCAGACCTCCGCCAGTGTTTTGCCGGTGTAATGTTTGAGCGCCTCCGTCTGGAAACCGGAGAGCAGGATGCGCGTTGGGCCGTACTCATTGAACATATTCTCCCATTCGAGGCTGGGCGTGTTCATATCCTTCTTGATGCGTTCGCGGGTGGCAGGGTCTTTGAGGCGGGCGATCAACGCTTTGTATCCGCCATCGTGTGCCCAAGGTGGAATGCAGGAAGATAAGCCGGTGCCGGAGAATTCGTAGTTGTACATATCGGCGGTCACGGGCAGGCCTTCGGCGCGAGCTTGCTCGACAATGCCGATGACCTGATCCATCTTGTGCCAGTTGGAACTGCCCGCCGCCTTCAAGTGATAGATTTCGCCGGTCACATGGGTTTCGCGCACAATACGCAGGAATTCTTGGATGGCCTCGACAAAGGTGCTGCCTTCGTTGCGGATGTGGGAGATATACATGCCGTCATATTCGGCTACGGCCTTGACCAGTTCGATCAATTCTTCAGTGCTGGCATAGGCGGCAGGCGGATAAATCAGCGCGGCGGACATGCCCATCGCGCCTTCCTGCATGGCTTGGCGTACCAGTTCCAACATCTGCTCAAGTTCTTCTTCAGTCGGCGGACGGTCATTATCACCCATCGCGTAAGTGCGCAGCGTACCCGAACCGACGAACGAAGCGATGTTGGTCGAGACGCCACGCTTTTCCAGCCAGTCCAGATATTCACCGAGCGTTGACCATTCCACGTCATATTGGATGTGGCCGTTGCCGAGGATTCCGCGCATGCCGCTTGCTTTCATCGCCGGACTCATCGGCCCCATCGATGTGCCTTCGCCCATGACTTCCAGCGTCACGCCCTGCCGGATTTCACTTTGCGAGCAGCCATCTTCGATCAGCGACTCGACCGACCAACTGAGCATGTTGATGAAACCGGGCGCGACCGCCAAACCCTTGAGCGGAATTTCACGGACGGCTTGGGCATCCCCGAGATTGCCAACCGCTGCTACACGGTCACCTTGAATGGCAACATCACCGCGTACCGGCGGCTGACCGCTGCCATCGTAAATCATTCCATCACGCAGAATCAGGTCGTAGGTGGTCACGTTAAAAATCCCCCGTCAATAATCAACCGGTTATTGACAGGGGATATTAACCTAATCGGGCCTATTCTGTTGACACCAATTGGTCTATTGGTCGTCAGTCACCGACTTGCATTTCACGCTGCGGGCGAACAGTAGGCGCGTTTTGGGGTGGTGCCACGTCAGGCGACTCTTCTGAGTCCCCTTCAGTATGCGGCTGTACATGCCGCAGTGTAATCACTGCCAGAACACCTAACCCAATCACGACCACCAAGCCGATCACCGACATCAATTGCAGCGCATGGGTGAACGACTCGCGTGAAATCGTCGCCAGCGCCTCACCGGATGCGCCGCCAAATTTTCCAGCGGCGGCCAATGCGCCACCCAGCGTTTCTTGAGCAGCCTTCACCACATCGGCGGGAATATCCGATGGAACACGGGCGGCAATCTGGCTGCGGTACAAGGCAAGGCCGATGCTGCCAAGGATGGCGATGCCCAGTGAACCACCGAGTTCATTGCTGGTTTCCGAGATAGCTGAGGCCGCACCCGCCCGTTCCGGCGGCGCAGTCGTGATAATCATGTCGGAGGTCAGGGCGAAGGTGAAGCCGAAGCCGATGGACAAAATCGTGTTACCGATGACCACCAGCGCCAGCGAATTGGTACCTGCTTGGCTAATCATGCCGAAGCCCACTGCTACAAAGGCCATGCCAATCGCGATGACAAAGGCGGGTTTCATTCGCCGCACCAAGACCGGCGCGACGTTTGAACCGATGATGCTGGTAATCGCCCCCGGCACCGACCATAAACCCGCTTCTAACGGCGAGAGGCCAAGTACCAGTTGCAGATATTGGGCGATGAACAGGAACGAGCCGAAACCGACAAAAATGGCTGACGTGTTGATGGCTAGTGACGCGCTGAAAGCTGGAATACGGAATAGACGCAAATCCAGCAGCGGATCAGCCAAAGCGCGTTGGCGCTGCACAAACAGCACACCGACCACCACACCCACAACAATCGACACAACCGGCAGAACGCCGATGCCATCCTGAGCGATTTGCTTCAGGCCAAAGATGATGGTCAACACTGCGACCAATGACATAATCGCACTCAACAGATCGAAGCGTCCCGGATGCGGGTCTTTATATTCCGGCAGCAGCAGCGGGCCAGAAATCAGCAGGATGACCATCACGACGCTGCCGATCAGGAAGACCGATCCCCATGAGAAATGCTCCAACAGGAAGCCGCCGACCAGCGGGCCGATGGCACTGCCTGCCGAGAAGCCCGACACCCAGATACCGATGGCGCTTGTGCGCTGGCGTGGATTGAGAAACATGTTGCGGATCAGCGACATAGTCGAGGGCATTAAGGTTGCTCCGGCGATGCCCATAAAAGCGCGGAACAGGATCAACATTGGCGCGCTGGTCGCGAAGGCCGCCAAAATCGACGTCAATCCAAAAGCCGCCGCGCCGATCATCAGCAGCTTACGCCGACCGATTCGATCACCGAGCGTTCCCATCGTAATCAGCGAACCGGCAATCATGAAACCGTAGATATCAACAATCCACAGCAGTTGAGTGCTGGTGGGTTGTAACGCTTCGCTCAAGTGGGGAACGGCCAAATGGAGCACCGTCAAATCCATCGAGATCAGCAAAGTAGGCAGCATCAGAACGGCCAGTCCAATCCATTCGCGCCGTCCGGCACGGGGGAAAGCTTCGGCGTTAACGCGCGACTCATGTGCTTCGGTCAGGGTCATCATGTCTCCTTTGGGCTGTGTTACCAGATGCCAATTGCAGGGTTAGGATGGTGAAGGGTCAAAACGGACGCGCGTCCCTCCTATTGAATCATGTCCCCTTGACCTCTAATAGACGCATGAGCATAGGGTGAGCCTTACTTTAGAACAACATTACAATGCACAAACGTTCTAAACAGGGTGTGATAATTGTTGCAAAGTAAGTGATGGTAGATAAGAATCTGCCACATGATCGAAGAGACGACTGAATACTCGTGTCGATTATGCGGCAGTGAGCTATTTACGCAAGGGACATAATAAATATGGTAGTGCGAAGTATAAGTACAAAGCCTGTGGTACCTGTCGCGTGTTGACACCGAAAGGGAACTAGACGCTCGAGCAGAAAGGTACCATCTTGTGTGCCTAACGGGAACGGATCAGTCCGCGCGGACTGCAACGAGTATTCGGCATTTGGCAAAGTACCGTGCTGCGTTGGTTGAAGGCATGTGTAGCCTCGCTCCCGAGTTTGCCTGAAACACTACTCACCGTTCAAACCACAGATGTGCCGGAGTTGGATGAACTGGTGAGTTTGTAGCCGAGAAATTCTTCGAACGCTGGTTATGGGTAGCCATGTGCCGTCGAACTCGCCAGATTGTGGCTTACGCCATTGGGGATCGCTCCGAAACCACCGCTCAGAAGCTTTGGCAAACGCTGCCCGACAGTTATCGAAACTGTCCCATGTACACCGATAAACATCGTGTTTATCCGCGTATAGTCCCGCCCCAACAACATCGTGCAGCCTCCAAAGAGACACACCAAACCCATCATTAAGAGTGCTTGAACAATACGCTGCGTCACTGGATTGGTCGTTACACTAGCAAGACCTTATCTTTTTCCAAAGAGGATCCTTATCATTCCCTCGTCACCCATTGGCTCATCGTCGAATACATCTCCGTAATTCGTTTATCACTTACCTTGTGACCACTACCTAGGGTATAAAAATAGGCAATACAGTGATATTAAATTTCGCTCTAGCTACCGGACAACAAGAGGAGATCAGAAGAAAGAATAGCCCGGATAGTGTCAACCAAAGCAAGACAGCGCTCAACAAAGTCCCAATCCAAACGAAAAAGACTTAAGTCACGACGATCATGGCGATCGACTAAATCGGCTAAGTGAGCGAGTCCAACGCGGCGGGCGATGGCCATGAGCCAGAGATAAAGGAGGGAGACGAGAAGCGTGAGGCGATCAAGACGCTGCTAAGAACGCAAATGGCTGCCTTCCAAATCAAAACCATGGCGTTTGAGGTCGGCAAACATGGCCTCAATCCACAGGTGACGGCGGTAGAGCCTGCCGGCAGGTAGAAGTGATGGCAGATTGGTGGCCAGCCACCACAGTTGCTGACTGCCGACTTGCCGTAGGGCACACTGCCATCCGATTTGTCGCAGGTAAGTGATTAACTCACCGTCCGAATTCACAATCGCCCACTAACACCCCCAGACAATTTGCAGGAAACCAAGTCTGTAACGCTTTCGGTAACTCCATTTGGGTCTGGCTGGTGCTGTGACCTTTCACCCCCTTCATCCTTGTCCATGCTAAGGGCACACTGTGTCGGCGGTAGGCCACGCTCAGCATCACCAGATGATGGCTAAATGCCACTTTGGTTACGTCAATGATCAGATGCACCTGTCCGCCACTTCCGGCAGACTGTAACAGATGACGCGCAAACGGTTCACACCACGCCCGCGCTTCGACTTTTGGATTATCTAGAAACCGGCTGAAGCGTTTCACTGTGCTCAGCTTCTTGGCTCGTAGCGGCGTTTTTCGAGCCATGTGCTCCAAATGCACACTCCGCGCCAGAAATATCCCACTCATCACCCATAACAGGTTGGCTATTCGTGTTCGGCATTGATCCGCTAGTGTTTGCCCGATGAACTGCTGCAAGCTACTATACAATTGAGGAAGGCTGGGAGTGGACATTTGTGAACCTCGCTTCTGGTTTTGTGTGACAACTCAACCTCAGCGATTTTCACTTGTTTTTCCTACCTTCCTCTCCTTTTTCTACTGTCCGGTAGCTAGAATTTGGATTAACTAAAGTAGTTGGACCTAATAGGTCGTTCAAAATCCACCTATTTGGATTAAACGGAGGATTATTGCAAACACAAGTCGAACAGCGAATTCTCGCCCAAATGCCCATGAGAATTTTAGTCCAATGAAAGGAATGAAAAATAGGCTTTTGAAATCGTGCATAATCAAAGGAATCATATCATCTATGGCGACTCTCGTGCAGGACATTCAGTCGTACTGGAATGGCGGAATTCTAAAACGCCTTGTTATGCTCTTATGCATTGCGTATATGGTTTTTTCGATTAGCATTATCTTGTTCAGAGGTTTTGCGCGCGTTGCCTCAGACCATGCAGTGGATTTTTTTCAATTTTACAGCGCAGGCCAACTGTGGAATGAAGGCAAAAACCCTTATGATTACCCAACCTTCATCAAACGCCAACTCATTAATTTTGATAATAAAACGGAAAAGATGCTCATCTTTGGGTATTTATATCCGCCATTTACAACCTTTGTCGCATCTTTGATCGCCCCACTGCCCCTTAATACCGCTTACTTGATCGAAATCATTCTCAATTTTGTCTTCTTAATTGTAGTTTTGGGGTTGCTTTTGCTTGTCATGCATTGGTACAGACCAATTGGCCTGCTTGAGTTAACATTGATCATCGCTTTTCTCAATACCACAGGGATACGGGATACGATTCGCAGCCTACAGGTAGGGATCATTTTATTCGTATGTGTGATGGGTGCTTTCGTGATCAGACATTACAAGCGCGAAGCACTTGCCGGAATTATTCTCAGCCTTGTGTCTCTAAAACCAACTTTCCTCATTTTATATACACTCTACTACCTTATTCGACGCCGAATCAATTTATTTGCCAGTCTCATAATAACCGGAATCTTAATCAATGCCCTCCCCGTATTGCTAACAGGCAGATCGATAATTGAACAGTTTTCAGGTTGGATCAATATACTCCAGTTGTATGGGACTGCTGACCTCAATATACCAGATCCGTTTAGTTATAACAGTATCTCAATGCTCCATCTCCAATCGTTGGTCAACCGTTTCTTTAATGGGGAAGGTCTTGCGTCAACCGTTGTAACATGGATACTGATCATAGGGCTATGTAGCTATACATTTTATTTAATATGGCGAGCGAAACTCTCGTTAGAAAATGAACTGCTCGATTTCGCACTGATTTCAGCGCTTTCGCTGATTATTGTCTACCATCGAAGTTACGATAATGTGCTGATGCTCCCTGGAATCATGGTCATATTCATCTATATTTTCCGTCAGAAGAATTCTGTGCAAAAATATTGGATGGTGCTCTTACTGATTCTGCTCGCAATTCTCAGCATACCCGGTGACATTATCGCCTCATTGTCGTACCAAAATGCATCATTGTTATCTGGTTCCTACCTGTATCGTTTGCTGTTAGGTCTTCCCGCAATGGGTAGTCTTCTTATGGTAATCAGCCTACTCTGGATAAAGCAGCGTGAAATCAAGTTGCAAGTACCTGTAACCGACTCAGCATCCTTTTCAACAACCTCATCCATATAACCTTTATAAGGTCAACAGACGATAGAGAAGATGGTGTTCTTTCTTGCGTCAGAGACATTGCAAGATGACATCCAACCAATAGCGATCAAACGCCTCGACATCGGCTTGGGTAACGAGACGTGTCGGTCTGCCATTGGGATCGCGCGTCGCATAAAGGTAAGTGTCGCGCACCTTAAATTTGAGCGGCAGCGTTTCGACGGTCACACCCTCGTTCCATTCGAGCGCGATGGCGCAGGCCAATGGATCATGGTGAAAGTTAATGAAGTCCGCAGGTAGTTTGGGGCAGTCCGCGCCATATCTGCCGTATAAATCTTCGGTACGGGCGAAGACTTCGGCCTGCCGAATCAACAGTTCACCGAGCGGTCCAGCCTGCGCCAGTTTGGGCAAATCCGAATGCCGGAGTGCCGTTTGAGCAGTCAAGGTCAGCGGCACCAACGTCGGGTTGGCATGGTCAAGCACGTACTGTGTGGCCTTGACATCAAGCTGCATATTCCAGTCGTCTTGACGGCTGAACTGCGGATAGCCCGCTGGAATATCATCCACATAACCGCCCATCAGAAACAGCTTGGCATCCTTCAAAATGCCGGGATACTTATGGTCAACCAGCATGAAGTTGGTGAACGGGCCAATCCCGACCAATACCGCGCCCTGCTCGATGCTGGATTTGAGAATCTCGAGGGCGTCATCAATCGGGTTGGGGTGGGGAGGAATACGCTCCGGCCAGTTATCTTCTTCCGGCGGATAACCTAGTTCGCTGTACCGGAAATAGCCATCGGCCAAATCCGCACCTGAGGCGAAGGGAATGTCGCCCCGTCCGGCCAGCTTCAACACATAGTCCACATAGCCAGCACGTCTGCCCTGTGCTTCGGCGGTAGTGGTAATCCCCGTGATTTCCAAATCGGGCCATTTGAGGAGCATCGCCAACGCGCACAGATCGTCCATGTCGCCGCCGATGTCGGTATCGAGGTGAATTTTAGACATGAGAAAGTCTCCTGATGAGGTTGTGATTGCTGCTATAGAAACGAGTGCAAGTAAAAAACCGTCATTCCAGTGGAACGCAGTCTACGACCAAGAACAGCAATCACTTACCACATGTGAGAGACTCCTTTTAAAGCGAGGTGCCGAGTTCATCCATCACATCGGTCATTTTATCAGCATTAAAGACACAATGGAAAAAGAAGTCAAGAAGAAAAGAATGGTTGATGAACGCAAGGCTCGAAAGCTGAAACATCCAACCGCCAAAGACCATGAATCGGCGGTTGAAGCGCACGGCATCGACCACACCGCTGGCAATGGTCTGCACCTCGTCCATCACCATGCCCACGCCGAGGAGATGAGCGTCGTGCATCTTTTGCTCGTCCATCCCGGCAGTCATATCGGTACGCGTCCAACCGGGCAGCACTGTCGAAACCCGAATGCCCCGGCTCCTATATTCACGTCTTATCGAGTTGGAAAAACTGTTGACGGCCGCTTTGGAAGCGCCATAGACCACTTGCCCTGCTGAGCCCATAATACTCGCCACGCTGCTGATGTTCACGATATGTCCGCCACCCTGCTTAATCATCGTTGGCAGCGTCAGTTGGGTCAGGCGCATCAGCCCGTACAAGTTAACGTTCAGCAGCTTGCGAATCTGGTTGGGATTGTTCGCCTCGAAGTGCCCGCCCATCGATAAGCCAGCATTGTTGACCAGCACGTCAATTCGCCCGAATTCTCCTATAATCGTATCCACAATGCGTTGGAGATCATCATCATTGGTCACATCGGCGGGGATGGCTAATACCGGTTGACCATATTGGGCAAGTTCGTACTTGACCAGTTCCAGAACATCCGCACGACGCGCCACCAAAACAACTTTCGCTCCTTGAGACGCAAAAGCGTGGGCAGCCGCCTTGCCAATTCCGGCGGATGCTCCGGTAACGATGATTACTTGATTGTTTAAATCTTGCGAGGGCTTCTTGGAGCGCCGCCAAGCCAACCAACCGGCAGCCAATCCCAGCAAAATCAGCCGTTTCTTCACGATGTAAGACTCCCGTGTGCGCGATCCAACCTCACCTCATCATATCGCGCAACAGGGAGTCCAATCTGTATGATTTAGAAGCTTAGTGCTGCTTGAGATTCCACCACATTGACGGCGTCACCTACCTTGAGCACACCCGGCGCACGGTGGATGGCGTTCTGGGCGAACATCACCCCGCGCTCCTGCTTGCGGTAGGTATTGAGTGTTGCCAGCGGTTCGGCCTTATCAGGTATCGTCCCCGTCGCCGGATCAACCGTGGTCATCACGCAGCGGGCGCAGGGTTTGACCACGTCAAAAGTCATATCACCAATGCAGGCTTCGCGCCATGTGTCCTCGGCATACGGGGAGCTGTCGGTGATCACGATATTGGGGCGGAAACGCTTCATGGGGATAGCTTCCGAGCCGCGTTCAATCAAGCGCTGGTTGAGATCATCCAAGGACGACTCGGACACAATCAACGCTGGATAACCATCGGCAAAGCTGACCTGAGCCGGATAGGGCGCATAATCTTTATTCACCGTGCGATAGTATCCATCAGTCATGCGGGTCAGCCGCGCCTCGACTTTGAGGTAATCACTGAACCACTGCGCGAGCGTGTCGCCTTCATCCCACGCTTCGCAAGTATCCCGCCAAACCCTCACCAGACGCGGTTCAGGACGCTCGGCTTCCAGCGGCAGGCTGATACTGCTCATGCCGGGGGCGCTTAGGGTCAGTTGATCCCCGTCGAACCGCGGTTGAATCAGCGCCATCGGTGGCAGTTCACGCTGGGTATAAAACATGCCGTCTGCGTCCGTGACGACCCAACGCCGATCCCAGATCGGGCCTCGCGCGTCAAAGCGAATGGTGTCGTGAGTTAATCCGCCGCAGGACTTGATGGGATAGGTATAAAGCGCTGAGACGTGCATGGTTATTCCTTTGTCAACCATTTGATGAGTGTTCCGTGATTGTAACAGGATTTCTAAGCGGCTTCATAGTAGACTACAAAAGTGGTTATAAGCGAGGAATGCTTATTCCCGACTAAGTTTGGGCAAAGTGAATATGAGCACCAGCGTAACTAAATCACAATAATTGTGTTAAAAAAACCTTTGGCCTATAGCCAAAATCAAAAAACCGCTGTATGCTCTTTGTATTGACAGCACAGGATGAAGCGGCTACAATGCTCACCTATCAGGGCCTATAGCTCAGTTGGGAGAGCGCTTCAATGGCATTGAAGAGGTCAAGGGTTCGAGTCCCTTTAGGTCCAAAGAAGCACACTTACCTCTAAACTATACACCCCAAGCCGCTCGCCCCCATATCAACCAATTCCGTGGTTTATAGGGGGTTTTTGTTTCCACACCGCTGCCACTGTTTATCTTACAGTGGTGCAATGAGAAAGGTCTTTACTGTGGCAAAACAAAAACAAGGTCCCTTGGACAAAATCAGCAACCGATTACGCGAAATCGTAGACGCTGTTGATCGTTTGCTCAACCCGCCACAACCCAAACCCGTGCGCGTGCCTGTTCCGGCGCGTGTACCCCGTCCACAAGAACGACGCAATCCCTACGGACGTTACTAGTCCGGAGTTCCTTAAAACAACCCGATACAAAGAGCGCGGCGGCCAACGTAGGTTACGCCGCGTTTTTTATGTGACCATTTTCACAATTAACGATCTGAATTACTCCTGTTCATACGGCCCCCACGCCAGATCGAAATAAGATAACTTCGGTAAATGGTCTGGGGTTAGGTAGGGTTGGTATGCTTTATCCCCCTTCAGGTAATAGCCGAAGAATGCTGTGCCGAAGTGCATCGCATATTTGGCATCGAAACCAATTTCGTGCATACCCATAACGACCGTAATCAGGTAGCGATCATCGCTAGCGAGGTGGTTATAGAGGCGCACGGCATCGTTCTGATAATCACAGGATGGATCCTGCGTCCCGTGTATGATCAAAATAGGCGTGTTCACCGACGCCAAGCTGTCCTCGGTGGTCAGAGGAAAACCACACGGGGCTATGGTCAGAACCGCACGAATTCGCTTGTCGCTGAACGGGGTCCAGCGGCCATCCGGTAGAGTCGTTAGTCCAAGCTGCTTACGGTAGGCCTCTGTCTCTGTGAGCTTCATAAAGGCACAATCAAGCGTCTTCATTTCGGGATGTGCTTTGCACCACGCCGTATACGATGCCGGATCATTCACTAAGCCAAGCATCTGCAAGGACACGACCGCACCCTGTGAATACCCGATCAACCCAATATTTTCCATGTCGATCATGCCTGCAAGATCGCCCTCCTTGATGGCAGCGAGTTCTCGCAGTACCAGTTGGAGATCCAACGGACGGTCAACAAACTCATGTTTTGAAGGATCGGTGTCATGGTATTGAGGCGCTACCACGATATAACCTTGTGAAGCGAGATGAGTTTTAAAGTCCGTCACTTCACCAAAAGTACCCGTATGTCCGTGCGAATAAATAATCAATGGATAGGGCGCACCACTGGTGTCCGGCGGTGCATCTTTCAACAGCAGACTACCTGTCGATATAGCTGTGCCCTTGGTCTTATCAGCCGGATACCAGATGTAAGTATCGAGTTTCCAATCACCTCTACTCTTATCAACAAAGGTCAGTTTTTGGATGCGCACCCCATATTGGCCGGGTTCGGTCAGTGGCAGGTAATCAGCCGTCTGTGCCTGAGCATAACTACTACCGATCACATTTGGAATAATAAACAGCGCCATCAGAATCAGTGCAAGTCTCTTGAACATCATCTTTCCCTTTACATGAATGAAAGCCGAAAGCCAAATGCTGCTGACTATTCACCCTCGTACACCCCCCACGCCAACTTGAACGGTGACCAAGCCGGCAGGCGTTCCGGTAAATGTTCAGGTGTCAGGTAGGGTTGATAAGTTTCATCACCCTTCAGGTAATAGCCAAAGAAAGCCGTTGCGAAGTGCTCAGATGTTTCAGGATCACCAAACGCCGAATGACGGCCCTTGACTGCCGTGATGAGATAGCGATCTTTTGAGCCAAGGTAAGTAAAGTTCCGAACTGCGTTACCCTCATAATCACAGCTTGCATCGCTAGTGCCGTGTAGGATCATTACCGGAGTTGTCACCGATGCCAGCATATCCTCAGTCGTGAGCGGGAAATGGCACGGCGCCATAGCTAGTACAGCATGGATACGCTCGTCACCAAAAGGTTGCCAGCGACCATCTGGCATATTCGCTAGGCCAAGTTGTGTACGGTATGAATCGAGCGTTTTTAGAAGGAGAATATGACAATCCTCGGTGGTGATTTCCGGGTGCGCATTGCACCACTCTTTAGCACGTACTGGATCTGATACTAAACCCAACATTTGCAGGGATGCTGTTGCGCCCTGTGAATATCCCATTAGACCAATATTTTCTGTGTCAATCATGCCTGCAAGATCGCCTTCTTTTATGGCCTCCAGTTCACGGAGTGCCAGTTGGATGTCCAGTGAACGATCTACAAATTCGTGCGCGGGGGGATTAGTATCGTGATGGGAAGGCGCAACAACAACATACCCCTGTGATGCAAGCTGTGCTTTGGCGTTCATGAGTTCACCGGAGAAAGATCGCCAACCATGCGAATAAATAATCAATGGATAGGGCGCACCAGTTTTGTCCGGCGGGGCATCGTTCAGCAATAAGCTATCGGGTTTAATCGGCGTTCCTTTGGTTTTGTCAGCCGGATACAGGACAGCCGTTTCCAATTTCCAATCCCCGCGACTTTTATCGACAAAGATCATGATCTTGAGTCGCACCCCATATGGCCCGGGTTCGGTCAGCGGCGGGAAATCAGCCGTCTGTGCCTGTACATAACTACCAATCACATTTGGAATAATAAACAGCACCATCAGAATCAGTACAAGTCGCTTGAACATCATCTTTCCCCTTTCCATGAATGAAAGCCGAAAGCCAAATGCTGCTGACTATTCACCCTCGTATATTCCCCATACCAGCTTAAACGGTGACCAATTGGGCAGATGTTCTGGTATGTGTTCGGGTGTCAAATAAGGCAAATATGATTCATCCCCTTTGAGGTAATAGCCAAAGAAAGCCGTTGCGAAGTGCTCTGAAAGTTCGGGCGTATTGAAAACCGCGTGGCTGCCATTGACTACTGAGATCAGGTAACGGTCTTTAGAGCCGAGATGTGTATAGGTACGTACCGCGTTGCCTTTATAGTCACAATTCTCGTCTTTACTGCCGTGAAGAATCATCGTTGGGATTGTCACCGATGCCAACATATCCTCAGTGGTTAGTGGGAAATCGCCCGCGGCCATGACGAGAGCTGCGCGGATTCCTGTGTTATCGAAAGGTGCCCATCGACCGTCAAGCAGATTCGCTAGACCCAGTTGATCTCGGTAGGTTTTTGTCTTTTCTAAGTTAATAGTGCTACAGTCAAGGGTGGTGATTTCGGGGTGTTGCTTGCACCAAGCGCTATAGGATACTGGATCAGATAGTAAGCCTAACATTTGCAACGACGCATCTGCCCCTAATCCAAAACCCATGAGCCCAATATTTTCCATGTCAATCATGCCAGTAAGATCCCCCTCTTTGATGGCAACCAATTCATGCAGAACCAATTGAATATCCAATGGGCGGTCAACGAATTCGTGTGTAGAGGGGGTTGTATCATGGTGCGAAGGCGCCACGACAACGTAACCATACGAGGCAAGCTGTGCTTTGACGTTCATGAGTTCGCCGGAACTCGACACCCATTCATGAGAATAAATAATCAATGGGTAGGGCGCGCCAGTTTTATCCGGCGGGGCATCTCTTAGAATCAAGCTATCAGGCATTACAGGAGTCCCTTTGGTTTTGTCAGCCGGATACAGGACAGCCGTTTCCAATTTCCAATCCCCACGACTTTTATCAACAAAGGTCATGATCTTGAGGCGTACCCCATATGGCCCGGGTACCGTGAGGGCCGGGAAATCAGACGTCTGTGCCTCTACCGTGCTTGCAGCAACATTAGGTAGGACAAGTAATACAATCAGAATCAAAACTAACACAAGTCGCTTGAACATGATTTTTTCCTCTCCCCCAAAACAAAAGCCGAAGGACAAACCCTCACCCTGAGAGTCAGCCTTCGGCAGCTATTGAATAAGTATTCCGTTTTCTGCCGCTGCAATGTGAGCAACGCCACATATTCGTTATTTACATACTACAGATATTCTGAACGGCAGCGGTCATAGGAGACGCATTACGAACATCATGAGTCCTGCTGCTCATGTTAAACCGCATCCGTGATACACTAACGCCATATCAACTCATTTTGTGCTCTTGTAGGGTTATCAACATGCCACAACCGGTTCAGGGCTTTATCTTCGATTTGGATGGAACGGTCTATCTCGGTGACGCGGCGCTGCCCGGTGCCGTCGAGGGGATCGGCCAACTGCGCCAGATAGGTAAGAAGGTGCTGTTCGTCAGCAACAAACCGCTGGAACCGCGCGAAAAATACGCCTATAAATTGACCAAGCTCGGCATCCCCGCCACGCCGGATGACGTGGTCACCTCAGCCTATGTGCTGGGTTATCACCTCGCCAAAACGCAGCCGGATCTCAATCTGTATGTGGTGGGGGAAGCCAATCTGCTCACTGAATTGCGCGGCTTTGGTCTGAAGGTCGTCAACGAATTCGTCGATCAAAGTCCATTGGAAGTCATCCAGCCCTACGGCGTGGATGCGGTGGTCATCGCCTTTGACCGCACACTGGATTACCGCAAGCTGAACACGGCTTACCAAGCGCTCAAGTATGGCGCACACTTCTTCGCCACCAACGCCGACAAGATGTGTCCCATGCCCGGTGGTGGCATCCCTGACGCGGGCGGCACCATCGCTGCGCTGGAACACATGACCGGACGCAAAGTCGAACTGCTGGCTGGGAAACCTTCAACCTTGATTATCGAAGTGGCGCTGCAAAAGTTAGGCTTGCCCGCCACCAACGTGATGATGGTCGGCGACCGTCTGGAAACGGATATTTTCATGGGGCAGCAGGCCGGCATGCAAACCGCCGCCACCATGACCGGAGCCTCCACGCGCGCTGACGTCGCCAAGATGACCACGCCGCCCACCTATGTCATCGACTCGCTGGCTGAACTGCCAGAAATTGTCGGTCAGTTTAAATAAACGTAGGCCAGTCGTTGGTTTACAAATCACATTACGAAATGCTATTCTCAGGCACGGTTCGCACCATTTGTTGATCCATTCGGAGGAAACGATGAGCAAATTGCAGCCGTGTCTAAGATACAAATCTTTGCTAATTCTGTTCTGTGTTCTATCCCTATTCGGACTATCCGTAACGACCTCGTCCGCCCAAGACACTTTCGAAGATCCGGTGATGGAAGCCGTCCGCGCTGCCGGACTGGTCACCACCATCAACAAAACCCAAACCTTCAAGTACATCACGATCACACTCGATTGGGCTTATGCCGATGTTCAACGCATCGTCTTAGGTTATACGCTGCAAACCAAAGACGGCAAATCAACTGAAGCCTTCTTCGCCAACCGTACATCCGCCAAACTCACGGATGATAAAAAGGTCGCGTTCTCTTCGGCCAGCAGCTACCCCACCCAAAACGAAAGCACGAACAAGACCTCGATGGTGGTCGAATTCTATACCCAAGCGATGGTTCCCGTTGAAGGCACAACCGACTTCGAACTCAACAATGACTATTTCAATCCTGCGCCGAAAGAAGTGAACCTGATCTTTGATCCGCAGTTGGCAGAACTCAGCCAATCACCACTGCCGATTTCCTTCAGCTTCACCCTTCCACTGCATCCCGCGCTGATCGTCAAACCAGCACAGACCGTGAAGGTGAAAAACATTCCGGTAACCTTGGAGCAGGTAACGGTCACTCCGGCTAAGACAACCGTACGGGTCTGTTATGATCTGCCGGACAACCGAGATTGGATACCCGAGGGTTCGGTCAACATCGACGATCAACAGGGGTTGATAGGCGGTATGTCATTGGTCGGTGGCAAGCAAGCTGATTTCAGCAGTAATCATCGCTGCCATGACCTTAGCTACAACATTTTCCATGATGCGAAAGCGGCTACGCTCAATCTGACACTTGATCATTTCTCAGTATCAATGTCCGAAGGCCCCGACGACTGGAACAAAATCAAAGCTGAACTAGCCAAGCACGACATCCAAATTGAAGTAATCTCGGTTTCACATGGATTGGATGTTAAAGTTCTCAGTGTTCCTGATGGCGTGAATTATGATGAAGCCGTCAATCAAGCGCGTGAAGCGCTCGGCGACTGGATCAGCGGTCCGTGGACCTTTAAGGTCACTTTGTCCACTTCATAACAGGTAGAAGCGTTATTGCTCTCCTACAGATCACTCTAGCCGTTCAGCAGGTACACCATGTTTGTGAAGCAGGACATCAGCGGTTCGTTCGATCTCCTGCTTCACCTGCCCATCTGACCAACCCAGAACGCCGCCAACAATCTCGCCCAACTGCTGTAACAGATCGCCATCCGTCAAACCCAGCATCCCGATCAACGAGCGGCGTAAAATCACATCCTCTAAATGAACCACTTCTTCATGGACGGCCAAGAACTCGATCTCGCGCTGGCTGTAATCCGGCTGGTGGCGCAGCGGCCTATCCGCATCAGCCACGATGAAACGGGCAACAGCCTCCGCTCGCGTGCCGTAGCGCTTGAATAAGACCAGCAAGCGTTCCGGATTCATCCCCGTGCTGGACTGCACCTGCTTGAACCATAACTCACGCGCCGCTTCCGTTCGTGGATAATCTTTGCCACCGCCAATCGCCGCGCTTTCCGTGCTGACCTTGCGCGACCTGCCCAAGAACACCAGCGTCTTATCCGTAACCTGCTCCGCAAATGCCCGGAAGGTCGTCCATTTGCCACCGATCAGCGAATAAATCGGGAAGTGAATATCGCTGTCCGGCTCGACCACCCGCATACTGTGGTCACGGCTGACCAATCCCACAAACTCCACATCACTGGCAGGCAGCGGACGCACCCCGCAAAAATGGAACACAATTTGTGAGCGATCCACGGTGAGTCCCGGCAGCACATGCGACGAGAACTTCAAGAAATAATCAATTTCCTCGTCGGTACACACCACCGAGTCGGGGTCATCCGCGCGGATGTCGGTCGCTCCGATGATGACCTTATCGCCGAACGGCTCGAAAATGCCCAAGCGCCCATCAAGGTTCTCAAAATACAGCACGCTGCCGCTGAGCGTCTTCAGCAGTTCGGGATGATCAACCACCATATGCGAGCCTTTGGTGCCCCCGATAAACCGTGTGGGATGCTTCAGGCTGCGGTTGACGAAATCGATCCACGCGCCGCCCGCATTAATTACTATCTTGGGCTGAATCGTCAGCACCTCGCCCGACAGTTCGTCTTTGATCTGTACGCTGTCGCCCGAACCACTCACCACACTGCAATAATTGAGCGCCCTCGCGCCCTCAAAAGCCGCTTCCGCATCCAGCACCAGCTCCACCCCGATGCGTTCAGCTTGCAGCATCTGGCAGTCGTAGTAGGTGGCCGCCCCGATAATATTGGGGTTTAAGTGAGGATGCTTCGCCAGCGCTTCCGAACGGCTGAGCATTTTGTGTGTGGGCGTCACGCGATTTTGCCGCGTGAACCAGTCATACATCATCATCCCCAGCTTAATGACCAAATAGCCGCGCTCGTTGGGCTTTTGGAGCCAGCCCATAAATTTGAGGGGCGCGTTCTGCAAACCGGAGAACCACTTGTAGATGGGGATGGTGGTCAGCATCGGCTCAACCGCATGAGGCGCGTTGATGACCAAGCGGTTACGTTCCAGCAGCGACTCGCGCACCAAACGGAAATCACCGTGCTCTAGATAGCGCAGTCCGCCGTGCGCCTGCCGCGTGGAGGCCGCGCTCGAACCGGAGCAGTAATCACCTTTTTCCACCAGCAGCACATCGACGCCTTGCAGCGCCAAGTCCCGAAAGGTGCCGATGCCGTTGATCCCGCCGCCGATCACCAGCACCGAAACCTGTGGATGAGAACGAAGTCCGTCGAGCTTTGCCTGTCGCGTGGTCATAATCGCTATCCATTATTGAAAACGTCACGGCACCGATTATAACGCGCGGTCAGACAACCTGACTTGTACCATCACAGCCTTTATCCACCGCCTTCTGTGGGCAGCGAGTCGCACGGCCCGTGCAGCGTCAGTGTGCTGATATTGCCCCAACCTTGCCGCCCATCTGTCCAGATAGTCACCTTATACCAGCCTTGAGCATTGGTCGCGCCAACCTGCGCCCAAGGGCCGGGGTTTAATACACCGACAACCGCAGCCGATGTGTTGGGCGACGCATACAATGTGGTTTGCGATTTGGCCGTCATGGTACACAACCCATCGGGAATCACCACATCCGAAGGAGATGCATCCGTTGGCAAATCCATCACAGGCACGGTCGGGGATACCACAACCGTGGCTGTCGGCGTCGGGAAGGGCATCAATCCCCCACCGGAACTAAACATCAGTTGTGCATCCGTAGCCTTTTCGAAGCGCCCATCGACCGTCATAATGTCATAGATATAGCCGCTGCCCGTAAACATTGCGCCACTAATCATCACGGTCGTTCCCGCTGGAATGCTGCCAACCGTAACTTTGGTGATGAGGTTATTTTGCGGAATGCCGATAGTCGCGCCGAACATCGCGGTTGGCGTTGGCGTGAGTGTTGGAGGTTGCGCTCTGTCCGCCGCCCATTGGGCAATCAACATATCGCACGGCCCGAACAGCGTTACCACCTTGGGCGAAACCCAGCCAACCGCTTCACGGCCCCATGGGATTTCAAACCAACCATTCTCCGATTGATTGATGACCAGCATATATTGTCCGGCAGGCAGAGCACTCATAATCTTGAACTGTGTGCCGGGTCCCGTCCGCACATTCACATCATAGTTACCGGTTGCCTTGAGTGAACATCCGCCCTCAGGGGGTGGTTGTGTCGGAGGAGCAGCCACTGCGCCCGATTGCGATGCGGGTTGAGCCGTCACATTTGCTCCGCCCAGCGCGATCAAGGTCGGCGCTTCGTTGATAGGGGTACGCGTGGGCAAGGGCGTGAGCGCCAGCGTAGAGGTTGGACTGATTTCCAGCGCCACCGGCTTCAACGCCACTTCATTCGCAGCGAGCTGAGTAGACAGGTTACACCCGCTCACCAGAGCAGCCATCAGGAGCGTAGTACTCACTAGTAATTTTTTAAACAACATAAAATAAATCCCCCTATTCCTCTCGTCTATATCTAATAAACGCATAAGCAGGGGGATAAGTTTGGACGAGCGGCCTACGTTACACCTACGACTGCACGCTGACGTGAACTCAAACGTGCGCTGGTCAAAAAATTGCTATAATTGGGGTTGTGCTTGCCCCACAAGAAATATGTGTAATCCCCACGGAGGGCAAGATGAACCTATTCAACGACTTCTTCACCGCCTTATACACCATGCCCATGGAACAGGCCGTTTTCTGGTCGCTGCTCGGCAACGTCATAATGTTTGCGGCGGCCTTGTTGGCTGGTGAACTTCTCGTGCGCCACTACCACAACAAACCCAACTCCGCCCCGCCTGAACCCATCAGCCGTCAAGAAATCCTATTGGCGTTGCTTTGCGTCGTGCTTAATGCGCTGGTCGCGGTCGTCGGCATCATCTTCTGGCGGGCAGGTATCATCAATCTACGACCCAATGGAGACATATTAGCCACCACTGTTGATGTCCTCGTCCTCATCATCCTCATGGATTTCGGCATGTACGTCTTTCACCGTGCCGCCCATTACCCGCTGCTCTATCCCATCATCCACCTGACCCATCACCTCTACGAAAACCCGCGCCCGCTAACGTTGTTTGTATTGAATCCCTTTGAGGTTTTGGGCTTCGGCGCACTGCTGATTGTCGTCATCTGGTTCTCGCAGGCCTCGCAGGTCGCCATCGTCATCTATCTGGCCTTCAATCTGATCTTCGGCTTGGTCGGACATCTGGGCGTCGAACCTGCTCCGGACGCATGGCTCAAGCTGCCGGTCATCCGCAGCATATCGACCAGCACCTTCCATGCCGAACATCACCATGACAAGGCGCACAACTTCGGGTTTTATACCGTCATCTGGGATCGCTTATTCGGCACGCTCTCGCCTGAATATGCGCAGGATTTTGGCAGGGCGAATAGCACTAGGTGAGGGATTTAGAAGGAACGCGACACATGCGGCCTTTAGCTACAGGTCAACAGTTTGATGCAGTCGCCCTTGAATATGATTTCATGTCCGAGATTTTTCATGCACCTGAGTTTGTTCTCGCGCATCTTCCGGATCGCAGGCAGCGTGCGCTTGATCTCGGCTGTGGCTCCGGACCGATGGTACAGGAACTAGCCAACCATTTTCAGGAAGTGGTTGGTATCGACGTCTCGTTGGATTTGCTCACCATTGCCCGAGCGAAACATAAACCAGCCAACACACATTATTGTTTGATGGATATTCACAAGCTGGGGATACACGAAAAATTTGACTACATAATCAGCCAGAATGTTTTTCACCATCTCCATGAGATTCCCTGCATTCTGGATCAGATCACAAACCTCTTACAACCCGGTGGAAGGTTACTGATCACCGATGTCATATCCGAACGCGAAACGCCGCCGATCATCGTTTATATCGTAGGTGCTTTTCAAGAATATCTTCCAAATGTCCGGAAATATGGACGAAAGAACGCCAACCGGATTTTCCGTTTTCGCGTCTCCAAACATTGGCTGGGTCATCTTGCGACCGACAAATATTTATCAGCCCGTGCTTTTCAACAGTTCTATCGGCAGCACCTTCCAGAATGTCGTTTTCCCAACTCAAGCGCGGTTATTTGGGATAAACCATTGGTGTGAACAAATATGAAACGTGTACCATTAGGCTGAGGTTACCTGACACAGAAAGACATGAATGCGGTTGGGTCAGCGTAAATTGAGCTAAATCGGATCCTGAACACCATTAAGCTGTGCCACTGGCAGGGTAAAACTAAACGTGCAGCCTTCGCCGGGGATGCCGCTGCTGGTCACGCCCACCGAACCGCCTAAGCGCTCGACCACCGTTTTGATGATGGTTAGGCCAAGTCCGTGCCCATCAATCTTATTCTGGCCGAGCCGTTCGAATTTCTGGAAGAGATGAGTCTGTTCGTCAGCCGTCAGCCCTTTGCCGTTGTCGCTCACCCAGTAGCGGATCAATCCGCCGGCCAGCGGCACCGCGCCGATATGCACTTCCGGTGGATTGCCGCCATACTTGATGGCATTCCCGATGTAATTCACCCACACCTCTTCCAACCATGAATCGTGACCGAGCGCGTCCGGCAAGGGATGCGACACATGAATCCGCGCGTTCCGCTGCTGAATTGGCAGTTCCAACCGTTCCAGCGAGTTTTTCAGTACGGCATTCATCTCAATCGGCTGGGGCATGATGGCCTGCTTACGCGCCCGTGCCAGCGTCAGCAGCGACTCGATAATCGAGTTCATCTTATCTGCCGTATGCACCACATTCTTGATAGCACGGTAGCTCTCTTCGGCGACCTTTCCCTCCAGATCCGCTTCGATAAGCGCCATATAGGTGCTGATGACCGCAATCGGATTCTTCAGGTCATGGGCGATATTATCGGCATACGATTCCAGATCAGCGATCATCTGCTCGCGCAGGTTGATTTCTTCCTGCAATACACGATTGCGGCTGGACTGCGCCTCGGCATCCATTCGCACCCGCTCGACCTCATATTGGGTTTGCAGGGTCTTTAAGCGCATGTCCGCGTGTTGATTAAACAGATGTTCTTTCACAGCCTGCTGCTGTTCAAAGTGGTCAAGCGCCCGTTCGTATTCGCCCAATGTTTTGTAGATACCCGCCAGCAAACCATGTGCCTCGACCACCAGCGGCTGCGTTTCCAGTCGTTCAAAAATCGCCAATGCCGCCTGCAAATGTTGGAGCGCGGCGGCCGTCTGTCCACGTGAAGTCAGCGTTTCTGCCAGCCGCATCATCGCGATTCCGGCCTCACGCTGCGCACCGCCCGTTTCAGCCCAAGACATCGCCTGCTGATAGAATGATACGGCCTGCGTCAGATCTTTCAACTGGTGATAGGCTTGCCCGATAATCGTAAACGCGCGTGCGACACCCGCCCAATAGCGGTCGGGTTGCATCAAGCCCAGCCCTTGCCATGCGTAGTCCAGCGCCAGTGTCGGGTCGTGCAGTTGCAAATAAGCTTCTGCCATGCTGGTCAGCGTCATTCCGTCCGAAGCATCGACGTGATCCAGTTCCACGTCAATCCGGTACGATTCCTGATAATGTTGGATCGCCTGCTGGTAATTGCCCATCAACGCATAAATATCACCGATGTTGCTGCGCATCGCCGCCACATGGGCTTGATGGTTTTGCTGTTCGCTCAAATACAGCGCTTCAAGATAATAGTCCAGCGCTTCCTGCCAGTTGCCCATCCGCTCATGGTTGTTACCCAGAATATTGATAGCATCAGCTTCTTGCCGCGCGTATTCCGGTTTATGGGTCAGCGGCAACGCTTGCATCACATACGCAATTGATTCGGAGTAATCCGAATGGCATTGGCTGCACCATGCCAGATTCAGCAGTCCATCTATAATGCCGAGCTCATAGCCGACTTCAGTCGCCAGTCGGTGAGCTTCCTTTGCCCATGCCAGTGCCTTTTCGGTATCACCCTCGCTGCTGCGGTGTGCTAATCCATTCAGCGCATCAATCCGCTCGATGGGCGTCTGTGCCTTCTGGAGTTGGTCTTCAAAGGGTTTTAGCCGGTTCAAATTGGGATTCCAATTCTTTCAAAATAAAAGCTATTATTTCTTCGATATAATATCTGATAAGTCGCCTTCCTTTCAACTGAACTTCCCTCGTTCCGGTCACAAACTTGTCATGACTTTCGACACAAATTCGGCGCTTGCTACCCGATTTTCCATCGCTGCTGATCATTGACCAGAACCACCGTTACAATGGGAACATTGGATTCTTGCAAGGAGGATAAATATGGCTCCTTGGATTGCACATCTCCGCGTCGCAGAAGCACTGCTGACCAAAATGCCGCATCTCGACGAAACGGCTTTCGCCTATGGCAATCTCGCGCCGGACTCTGGTAAACCCAATGCCGATTGGTCTGCCTTCGACCCGCCCAAGGAAGTGACGCACTTTCTCCGGCGCGGCGATGGTGAGGATAAAATTCACGATCTCCAGTTCTATCGGGGTTATTTATCGCGGATACAGCCCAAAGCCGACCTTGACGATTACAGCTTCCGCCTCGGCTACTTCGCCCATCTGCTTAGTGACAGCCTGTGGTCGCGCCGTCTGAACGTCACCTACAAGAAATTGCATCCCGAATTGGTGGATAATCCGCTCAGTCCGACATGGCGAACCCTCAAACGCGACTGGTTCGATCTCGACTTTTGCTATCTACATAATCATCCAGATTGTCTTTTCTGGCGTGTCATCATGACGACACCCAATCCACCGCCCTATCTGCCCTTTGTCTCACAGGACAGTCTGGAACACTCGCTAAACCATATCCGCACCTTCTACAGCCAGCCCGACCCGCTGCACAACCTCGACCATCCCTACATTCACTTGAATGAAGCCACTATGAGCCGCTACATCGAGAACACTGCCGCGCTCATCGAAAAGCTGGTGCATCTGCTGCAAGCCAACCCGCCGCTCGATCACCTGAATTCTGCCATCCGCTTATTGGACGCCGCCGACTATGCTCCCTATCCACCGCCCTTTGGTGACCAATCCAATGTCCGGACAGATGAGAACGCGTTATAGTTATAGGGAATAAACAATTCTCTTCAGAAGCGAGGCAAATTTCATGGTTCTACCCGACAATGTTCGCAGCGCATTGGAAAAACCCACCATCATCCGCATGGCCGTCGTGGATCCCGATGGCTATCCCCATGTCGTGCCGGTCTGGTTCGGCGTGGATGGCGATGATGTCATTATTTTTGGGTTCCGCAACACCCGCAAAGTGGACTATATCAAAGCCAATCCCAAAGGCTCGCTCCAGATAGCGGGTGATCCGGCAGGCTTAGGCTTTTTACTGAAAGGCGAGTTCTCACTAGAAGAGGATGTTGATCATTTTTGGGCGAAGAAGATCACTTATGCTTATGAAGCGACCAAAGAAAGCGCCGATAAGCTCCTAGCCGAATGGTCGGCTCAACCGCTCATCGTCATGCGCTTCAAGACCAACAAGGTCATCAAGGTCTAGCAGTCGCTTTGAATCCTCTCCCTGATACTTCGGTTCAGGAGACGACACTTTTTGAAATCCGCTGTCTTTTCCCTCTGGATTCCCCCTCTGCCATGAAATGGAGAGGGGGTCAGGGGGTGAGGATTTGAGAGCGAGCAACTACAAAAATGTCGTGTGGTAAAGATACTTCGGGGAGGGGTTGGGGTGGGTACATACGCCAACCCATGCCGTTCCATTATTGAATGTAGTCACCCATCAAGTTACCGCCTCTGAATTCGGCCCCTCATCCACATGCCGGTCGACGACTCGCTGGACTTCGTCATAATCCGCCGCAAAATAGATCGGCTTCTGCTTGCCTTCATGGGGGTAAAGCTTACTGAATACAGTCGTGAAAGCTCTGGCAAATGGGTTTAACCCTACCATCACCACCGTACCGACATTCGAAGGAATATCCACATAAATACTCCGGAGTGCGCTCATAAACCCGTTGGGGATCATTTTGCTTCCCTTGACGTCCAATACCACCGTTACCGGATATTGAACCTCAGTCAGCACTCCGATCCCAATTTCACTGGATTCGTAAAAATCCTCAAGATCCCAATGACCTACATAAGCGAAAACCAATACAGTTTTTGATTCGTCCATCCATTTCACGTCGATGGGCATGAAATTGTCCTACCTGATCCAAACACATGGGGTAAATGAATAACGCATTCAACTAAATAGGGACTTGTAAATCCACAATTGAGTCGTAACAAATCGTCATACTAACTTCATTTTACATCTATTTTTCACCTGCTTCATGGATATAGGATAGACGTCATATGAAAAAGGTAACAGCTATAGTGAACGGTCGATATGACTTCTGCCGCACGGTTGCCATGCCCTCAAATGTGATCGTCTGCGTCAACCCGGTTTAAGTATCTGAACTTCGGCTGCCGCGAGTCGATCAATCATCATTTGGGCTTCCACAACATCGCCTGCGTAATATACCGTCAGCTCACCCGGTTTGCGTGGATAAACTTTGCGATACCAGCTGATAAAAGTTCGGGCAAGCGGATTAATCCCGACCAGCACCATAATGCCCGTATTAGCGTGTGATTTTCGAGCCACATTGGTGATACCGTTCATAAAGCCTTCCGGTAGTGACCGGCTCTTGCGCACGTCCAGCATCACGTGAACAGTGTGCCGGACCTTGTCCATCATGTCATTGGCTTTCTCAGCAATCTCGAAAAACTCTGTCAGCGTCCAACGCGCCTCAAAAGTAAAAATCAGTACGTCTTGGGTGTCGTCTTTCCACTCGATATTGATTGCCACGATGTTGGGTCCTCTATAAAGCCTTGTGTCGCTGCTATCAGCTGATAAAACCGCTGCTGACTTGTAACAAACTGTAAGATAGATTTATTTTACGCCTATATAACGTGGAGTACTAGAAATAATAGTAAATAATTTGTGAAAAACTGAACTAACAGATCAACTATAGTGCTTTTGCCTATACTTATGGCATGGATTTCTGGTGTCTTACCTCATATGGATGTATCGTAGGGACAAGCTTCAAATTAACGGAGAGACAACCCTGTGACTTCGGACTATGACATTCCACTCGTAGCCTTTCAACAGGCTCGTGCACGGCTTGCCCCCTATACCCGTCATACACCCATCGCCCCTTGGCCCATGCTTCACAACGACGCCCCACCGGGACTGCGCCTCAAGTTGGAAAATTTGCAGGTGGTAGGCTCATTCAAGCCGCGTGGCGTCTGTAACCACATGCGCCAGCTTGCGCCGGAGAAGCGCAAACTCGGTGTGGTCGCGGCCTCGGCAGGCAATCATGGTCTAGCGGTGGCCTATGTCGCCCGTCAGTTAGGTATTCCCGCCATCATCTATCTGCCGCAGCATGCCAGCGCGGATCGTGTCGCCCGCATTCAGGCATGGGGCGCAGTCGTCGTCCAATATGGCGACGTCTATGAGGATGCCCATCAACTCGCGGTTGAACATGCTAACTCAGTGGGCTTAACCTATGTCCATTCCTTCGACTCGGACGCCACATTAGCTGGACATGGTACGCTTGCCTTAGAACTCTTGGAGGACGTGCCCGAAATGGACTGTTTATTGGTGGCGGTCGGAGGCGGAGGATTGATCTCCGGTGTAGCCTGTGCGCTCAAGCAGATCAATCCACACATCAAAGTGATCGGCGTCGAACCGGTTGGCGCGCCATCCATGCATGACAGTGTCGCGGCAGGGCACGTCATCACCCTGCCCGAAGTCAAAACCATCGCTGATACGCTGGCTACCCGCTCGGTCGTCGAACGCACCTTAGCCCTTACGCAGCGTTACGTCGATAACATCGCCTTGGTGACCGACGCTCAAATCGCTGCCGCCGCACGTTGGCTCTGGGCCGAATGCAACCAATTGGTCGAACCATCCGGAGCCGCCGCACTAGCCGCGGCCCTCTACGGTGCTGCCGACATGAGTCCTTATCAGCATCCCGTCGCGCTCATCTGTGGAGGCAACGCCCCTGCCGAACCGGTCTTACAAGCCTACGAATCCACCAGTAAATAGCTAACGGTTTTATTCCCGTTCTCTACTGAATTGTAGAGCTGAGGCGTGCCTCAGCCGTTGGCAAAACCGTTTTAATGCAGCACGTCCACTTGTAGGGCGCACGGTTGTGCGCCCAACGGTTCGACCACAATCAGCACCTAAACACTCACCGCGCCGGATTCGCACTGGCCGGACACGGCGCGACAATCCGAATCACCGCCTGTGTGTTCGGCCCGTTCGGAACCGTAACCGTCAGGGTCGCCTGTGCATCCAATGACGCCACTGTTCCGGCATACGTATTGCCCTGTACCTTCTGGAACACAACCGTTTCTGCATTCGACGTGATCGCGAGACTGCCGTCCGCATTCACCACCACGTTTGCGCTGCTGGTGGATACTTGCGGTGTCGGCGCGGGCGTCACCGGACACCCCTGATATTCCAGCGTGGCTGTGAACGTCCACTGTCCACTGGCGATAGACGGAGGCGCAACCGTAACTTCGGGCGCTGCCGTAATCTCCGGGACCAGTGCGCTGCCCGGTGTCACCGTCGGCAGAATAATCTCCTTCGGCAGGCGCAGCTTTTGCCCCGTGACAATCCGGTTGACGTCCCCAATGCAGTTACCCAATGCCAGATCACTCAAGGATAAGCCTGCAGCTTGCGCAATTTGCGCCAGTGTATTGCCCGACTGCACCGTATAAATCACTGCCCAATCCGCGCGGGGTGTACAGTTCGGCAGCACGGCAGGCGTGGTGGTGACGCTTGGGCTGCCCGCGCAGTTCGCCAGCGACGCCGCCTCCATCCAGCCGGTGAGCTGTTCATCGGATGTCTCGACCTGCCGCCAGTCCTGTGCGCCATCGTTAACTGTCGAACCCGTGTCGATCACGCTGTCGCCCGTTTTCAACACCCGCAGGATGCTCGGACTGGCCGAGTTCGCTTCACTCCGCAGCCACGCCCCGTTCGGATTACTCACGCACAGCTTCACATCAACAGCAATAATCGGCGTTGCAACCGTGATCGGGCGGCCCAGCAGCGCAATCGGCAGGTTATCCATCTGCCCCGGCTGATAGCCCTTCGGCTGGCTGATCGTCCCAATCGGTTCAAGGTTGGCGTCCATCGGCACACTCACCCATGACCCCGCCGGAACATCCACCCGCTGCCCCTTCGATTCGATGGAGCCTTTGCCCTCGATCACCGAGAAGCGCATATTATTGTTGGGCTGAGCCTGCAAAAAGGCTGTCGACCCCAGCTCTATATTCACATCATTCACTGTCAGTTTGATCTTGATGTCCCCGCCGCCCGGTGTCTGCACCAGAATGCCGTCTTGCGGAGCGCTGGCACACTTCACACCCGTTACGCCCGTTTGCAAACTGAAAGCCTGCATCGGACTCAGGGCATTGGCGCCATACACGGGCAAGCTGCTAGCTTCTGCCACCAGCGCCGATGGAATCCATCCCGTGCGGCTGTCCGAACCGTCCAGTTCGATGCGCACCCACTGCCCATCGGCCGATTGGCTCAATGCGAATGCTTTGTCACTTGCGCTCAACGCCCCTACAATCGCCGCATCGGCTTTCGGTTCGCCAAGCAGCACCGTGTTCGCCATCATCTTGACCACAGGCGACTCGCTCGGCTGAACTTTGTTTTCGAGTGTCACGTTACCGAAGACCAGAAAGCTCACACTCTGCCCCGGCAGCGTATCCGGAAGATTGGCCTGCAAGCGCATCAACGCCACGCCCCATGCCTGCTTAACGTCGTCAAACGGATCGACTTGCAGCGTCTTCAGATTGGCGACCCGCGTCTTATCCCCCGGCTTATCGAACACGAAGCTGGTCACCCCTGCTTGAGGTTCCGCCTTCAACGACAAATTCCCGTAACACGCTTGGTTCAATCCGGTTCCCGCGCAAAGATTCTCCACCGCTTGGATTGCGCTCTGCACAATCGTAGGGCAGTCACTCGTCTGCGCCAGCACCGGCACCACACATAACAGCAGCAAAAAGCCGTAAATCACTCCACGTAATCTTCGCATCATCTTCACCCCCGAGTCCACTATGTGGTTGATTATAGTAGAGAATGCCTATACTGCGCTCAAATCCCTCGCGGCGCACAACTGAATTATTCGAACATTACTTTATATGAGATACTGACGACCATTATCTCAAATCAGGACAGACATCACCTTTCCTCTCTCTCAAATGGGCTAGAGTCTAGGCGTAACACAAAAATCAAGTGAATAGGGAAAGGTCTTTCTATGCCACCGTCAAGCATCGATCCTGCACAGGATCATTTCGGTCAATGGGGCGTGATGATCATATGGGCGCTCTTCTTCATCCTATTTCTGATCTTCACGCCATTCTATAAGAAAAGTCAGCGCAAGCCCGCCAGTGTCTACATCGCCTTTGTCCTCGCGCTGGCACTTGAAATGTTTGGTGTACCCTTAACCATGTATATCATTACATGGGCGATTGGAACACGTTTGCCCGAAGGAGTCCTCTGGGGACACACTTTCATCGAGCAGATCGGTTTGTGGGGCACAAACATCATGTATGTGCTCTGTTTGATCGGCGGCATCCTCATTATCTGGGGTTGGCGCGACATTTATAAACACTATTGGAGTAAAGAAGAAGGACGCGGCCAGCTTGTCACCAAAGGCATCTACGCCTACATCCGCCATCCACAGTATACAGGCTTCATGCTCATCACCCTCGGTATGATATTTGAATGGGCAACGCTGCCCCTATTAATCATGTGGCCGCTGCTCTTGATCATTTACTATCGCCTCGCTAAGCGAGAAGAAGCGGATATGGAAGCCGAATTCGGAGATGCATACCGTCAGTACCGCGCCAGTACCTCGATGTTTATACCTTTGCCCAAATTTCTACATCATCACCAAACGGACGCGCCGCAAGAGCAAGCCAGCAAGTAACGCGCATCACATTGGATAAGTGTTCAACGAGCACCGTCTAAACGCGCTGCTCGTTTTTATTCCAAGTCCTGCCCAATTTCTGGGGGTTAGTTCAATCCGGTTAAGACTATTATGAACAAGGACGATTTATACTAAATAATAATCATGCTAAACCCTGAACCTGACCATAAACCCATCATCGGTGACGATGGCGAACTTATTGAACCCGATACGCTCGTTGATGATGAACAATATGACTATTATGTTTGGGGTGATCTACCTGAACCCACTTTTTCGACGCATCTCCGAGATTTCATCCGGAATAATTTCGGCATTATTCTGGTCAGCGTATTGGTTTTCCTGGCCGCCACGCCCTTCATATCCGGCCTCGTCCTGAAATGCAACCCGAGCACACATGTAACGAAACCTGTATCTACACCGCGCCCAACAGCACCCAATACCATCAAGAAAACGCTGCCACCGCTCGACGCCCGTTACCTCCCGTCATCCGGTAATTGGAGCGACACCTATTCCAGTCTGCCGGTCACCCGGGTCAAATGGTCGCCGGATGGCAATACGGTTGCCTATCAAAAGGGGGATGAAACCATCGCCTTCCTAGGACTGCGCGTCTATGAGTCATGGATTAATACCGAACAGGCGTTGTCCTATTTTGATTGGATGCCCGACGGTCAAGACTTGGTCGGGATTCACCACCCGATGACCGGCTCGTCTCTTGATCCGGTACTCAGTGTGTTTGGGATTCCGGGCAGCGACTTTAACATGCAGCCAGTTAATTCCCAGCCGGATTTCATCAAGGATGCGCTGCCCGAACTGCTTGCAACCTCGCCCCAAAACATAACGGCAATCGTGTCCAGAGATGGCTTTAGAATCAGTATCATCAATCACAACCGGTTCAGGTGGATGGCCACCCGCCGTTCGGACTCGCCAGTCCATGACCTCGATTGGATTGGGGATGGCAGTTGGTATTCGCTCGTGACGGAGATAGGCATTTGGAAATGGCTGCCAGCAGCGGATATTCCATTCGAAGTGCTCAAGGGAAATTATCAGCAGGTTTCATGGTCGCCCGATGGACAGGATATAGCCGTCACACAGCTAGTCAACGCCGACTTCATACTCAGCCGAATTCATCCTCACGACCAGATCCGATGGAATCGAACCCTTCCGCGTCCCGTACGGTCTTCAAATGCCTTCAATCCGCAGGTCGAGTGGTCGCCTGACGGACAGCGCATCGCCACCTTTATTCGGGGTGAATCAACTATTGATTTGTGGGACGCGCAGACCGGTAATCCAGTGCTCCACTTTAATAGTCGTTCGCCCATCATCGCCATTGATTGGTCGCCGGAAGGCAAATATCTCGCCATCGGCACCGATATTGGCCTCACCCTTTGGTCACCAAATTAACACCAAAGAAAGCGCTAAATTATTGCTCCATATTTGACCTCACGAATGTCTGCGCGTAGGGGAGCACCTGCGTGTGCTCCCGTCTTTCCAGAATGCTGCATCTCATAATAAACAGAGTATTGGCTCGCTACTCATGACTCAATACTATTTCTTCGGTTTATTTTCGGTTTGTCCGACAAATCATTTTCTAACGCCGCGTCAACGTCATCCGCCCACCATCTCCCTCAAAACCGTTAGAACCAACTCGCGCAAACAGTTACAAAATGTTCTTCCAAATGGTCACCCATTCTCGAACACATCCTCGTACAATAGAAACAGGATGGTCTGTAGGGGTTTGCCGCTGGCAAACCCTGCGCCAAATCAAACCATCACGCATTTTAAAAACCAAAATATGCCGCCGCCATAGAGACATTTGACTGGCGACTGATAGCCGATAACTTCCTTGGCACAAAATCCTCTTTTGCCATTGCCGCCTGTGCTGCATTTGCCGCATATTTCGCCGACTTGGCACTCAGCCAGTGGCCTATGCCCTTTAGATAACGTATTGGTAGGGGCAAGATACATCTTGCCTGCGCCACTGACAGCTCCGACACTGACGACTGTGACGACATTTTCGACAAATTGCATCACTGTTTGGAGCCAACAGCCACTCGCTAAAAGCTAACCGCCATTCAATACTTCGGGATTCGCCACATCCACCGGCTGGCCTGCGATAAATGCCAGCAAATGGTCGAACGCCGAGCCGAAGTACAACTCGTAGCTGTCCTTCTCCACATAACCGAGATGCGGCGTACACAGCGCGTTCTCCAGATGCAGCAGCGGATGGTCAACCACTGGCTCGCTCTCATAGACATCCACCGCCGCCCAACCGGGACGGCCTGCCTTCAACGCCGCCTCCAATGCCCCCGCCTCAATCAAATCCGCCCGGCTGGTATTGACCAGCAGCGCCGCCGGTTTCATCCGTGCCAGATCACCCGCCCTAACAATCCCGCGCGTCTCTTTCGTCAGCTTGACGTGTAAACTCAGCACATCCGCTCGCTCAAACAATTCGGCTTGGCTGCCCACCGTCTCATAACCATCGGCCTGCGCCCGTGTCAGCGAACCTTCACGCCCCCAAACAACCACCTTCATATCGAACGCACGCCCATAACCCGCCACAACGCTCCCGATCTTCCCGTACCCGAAGATGCCCAGCGTCCTACCGCTCAGGCCGACACCTAAGCGGCTCTGCCAGCGTCCCGCCTTCATACTCGCCACTTCCTGTGGGATGTGCCGCGACGCCGCCAGTACCAGTGCCCATGTCAATTCAGCCGTCGCCGTCGCTGATCCCCCGCCGCTTGTCACCAGTACACCGTGCCGTGTACACGCCGCCAGATCGATATGCGGCATCCCACGTCCGGTCTGCGCGATCACCTTCAGCCTGGGCAGCCGATCCAGCAGCGCCTCACCAACCGCCGTCCGCTCCCGGATGAGCACCAGCGCCTCGGCCTCTCGGAAACGCTCCGCCAGCACATCCACATCTGTCACGCTGTCGTTGTAAATGGTGACCTCGTGCCCGTCGAGCTTGCTAAAGCACTCCAACGTCCGCACTGCACCTTGGTAATCATCCGGAATAACAATCTTCATGGGCAACCTGAAACCAATTCTCTACACGACAATATAAAAACATATGATTTAGCTCCCTCTTTCTCCATGCAATGGGGAAAGAGGGTTGGGGAGATAGGGGATTTTAAGGATGCGGCACTGTTCCGCCCACCGACGGCAGATAAAAGAACGCAATCGCCACAATCACATACACCGCCAGCAGCATCGCCCCTTCCAGCCAGTTCGACTCGCCATCCAGCGCGACGAACGCCGTCACCAACACGGTTGCGAAGATCGCGATCAGTTCAAAGCTGCTAAACACCAGCAGCAGCGGTTGTCCGGTGATCATCAGCGTGATGAACACCAGCACCGGCGCCACGAACAGCGCCACCTGCAAGCTCGACCCTACCGACACTGCCAAACTCAGTTCCATCTTGTTCTTCAACGCCACCTGCACCGCCACCAGATGTTCAGCGATATTACCCACCAGCGGGATCACAATGATACCGATGAAGAACTCGCTCAATCCCAGCGTCGCCGTCACATGCTCCACCGCGCCCACTAGCGCCTCGCTCAAAATCACAATCCCGACAGTCGTCACCACCAATACTATGGCGGAGGTGCGGACGCTCCACTTGGCTTCATGCGGGACAGCTTCACGGCTCACAGCATCGGACGAGCTTTCACCCTGACTACGGAATGAGTAAAGGATACTCAGCGCATACAAGATGATCATGACAATGGCCACGCCTTCGCTTAGCCCGAACTCCGCCGCTTTATTGGCGTTAATCGCTGCATCAAACAGTGACGGTACAGCCAGTGCCACCACCGCTAGAATTAGTAGCGTCGCATTTAATCCGGCCTGCCGCGCGTCAAACTTCTGCAGCCCATGCTTCAGACCACCCAGCAGCAGACTAAACCCCATCACCAGCAGCAAATTGCCGATGATTGACCCCACAATCGACGCCTTGACCAGATCGAGCAATCCGGCTTGGATCGCCAGAATGGTGATGATCAGTTCGGCTGCGTTACCTAGTGTCGCATTCAGTAACCCACCAATTTTCGGGCCGGTGTGGTGGGCGATTTCTTCCGTCGCCTCCCCGATCAAATCCGCCAGCGGAATAATGCCCAACGCTGCCAGAATAAAGATCAAAATCGGATCAGCATTCAGCAGCTTAGCGATGATCGCAATCGGGACAAAAATCAACATGCCTTTAAGTAAACGGTCTATAGACACTGTGCCATCCTCTCGCATTGTTACAAAATAAATTAGAGCAAGTATGTACGGATTAGCACAATGTCGCAAGTGCACAGCGGCCAAAAATCAGACGAGTTATGTTTCGAGGGGAAATACTCGATTGAAGCGCCTTGTAGGAATACGGCGTTAGTTATCCGATGTATGTCTGCTTACCGTGTCCCGCGCATTCGGGGATCAAGCACGTCACGCAGACCATCGCCCAGTAGATTGAACCCCAGCACACCCAGCATGATCGCCAAGCCGGGGACAATAATCAACCACGGCGCTTTTTCAGCGAGGTTGCGTCCTTCACTCAGCATCACACCCCATGAAGCCGCCGGAGGCTGCGTCCCCAAACCGAGGAAGCTCAACCCTGCCTCGGTCAGCAGCGACCACGACAGGGCCAAACTGAACTGGACAATCAGCGGGGCCAGTGTATTCGGGAAGATATGCCGCAGCAAGATACCCGCCGGTCGCACGCCCAAACAGCGAGCCGCCAGCACAAACTCTCGCTCTTTTGCTGCCAATACTGGCCCACGCGCCACCCGCGCAAAAATCGGTGTATACACTACCGCGATTGCTAGCGCCGTCTGGATCAGCCCCGGCCCCATGACCGTGACCACCACCAGCGCCAGCAACAGCGAGGGAAAGGCAAAGAAAATATCCATGATGCGCATGATCCAGTTATCGACGGCTCCGCCCGCAAACCCTGAAATCATGCCCAGCACAATGCCGACCACACTCGACAGCATCACCGAGATGAATGCCACCTTGAACGAGTTGCCCGCGCCTTCCATGACGCGGCTGGCGACATCCCGCCCGAACAAATCCGTGCCCATCAAATAGGCCGAACTCGGCGGTTTCAGGCGATCACGGGCATGCTGTTGAACCGAAGGATAGGGCGTAATGCCCAGCGCGCCTGAAATGGCGATGACCACAAAAATGCTGACGATCACCAAGCCCACCATTCCGCTCAGGTTGCGCGACAAGCGGCGTAAAATCCCCGGCGAGGGGATGAGGGTGTCGGTAGTATTAACGATGGCTGCCATAAGAAATGCGGGGATCAATAGCCGAATAAATAACGTCAACGATCAGGTTGATGACGACGAAGTTGATGGCGATAAACAGCACCGAGCCTTGCACCAGCGCGTACTCCCGCTGGGAGATGGCGTTGACTAACAGCCGTCCCAAACCGGGCAGCGCGAACAACTGCTCGACAATGAACGTTCCGCCGAGCAAATACCCCATCTCGATACCGATCAGCGTCACCACAGGAATGAGTGCGTTCCACAGCGCATGCCGGGTGATAACGCGGCTTTCCGGCATCCCCTTGCTGCGTGCCGTACGGATGTAATCCTCGTTCAGCACTTCCAGCATTGACGAGCGCGTCATCCGCATTACCGAGGCTGAGAAGGCAAATCCCAAGGTCACTGCCGGAAAGAACAACTGCTGAAGATTGCGGGAAGGGTCTTGTGCCAGACTGACGTAATCACCGGAGGTCGGCAGGACATGGAAAACTGAGGAGAGCACAAAAATGATCAGCGTCCCGACCAAAAAACTGGGCATCGAGAGGCCGATCAGCGCGAATAGTCGGCTGAGTAAATCGATTATCGTATTGTGTTGAATCGCTGAAACCAGCCCCAACGGTATGCCGATCACCAGCGCGATGATGATCGCCATCACAGCCAGTTCCAGCGTTAGCGGAAAGCGGTCTGCGATCAGTTCAGTGACAGGCTTCCCCTGCCGGATGGAGAAACCGAGATTGCCGTGCAGCGCCTCACCAATCCAGTAGAAATACTGCTCCACCACCGGACGGTCAAGCCCGTAATAACTGCGCAGAGATGCCCGCTGTTCATCCGAAAGCATACCTGCTTCTGTGCCCAGTGTTGCGGTCACCGCGTCACCGGGCACAAGACGAATAGCTAAAAAGATCAGAATCGAAACGCCTATCAGCGTCGGTATGGAAGCAATCAACCGCCGCAGGAGATAACGAAACATAATCTACACAACCTGTGGGGCATCAACCCCACAGGCCATAACTGCGGACATTAACTGCCTTTGCCTTCCAGCGAAACCTTAGCCAGAGAATACAGCGAGTCGGTCGGGTTCGGCACGAAACCCTTTACATAAGGCTGTTGAGCGCTGTAATCAAAACCGTTGTACAACCAAATCCAAGGCGATACTTCGGTAATGTGCTTCTGGAATTCCGCGAAGATCTCATAGCGCTTCTTGGGATCAGTCTCGGCGCGTCCCTTGGCCATCAGATCATCTAGTGTATCGTCAATGTAATTGGCGACTTTTTGCAGATTACCAGCTTTCGTCCAATATCGGGCATACATGGTGTACGGGTCAGGACGACCACCATTCGCCGCGACGGCCGCATCGAAATCGCCAGCCAGCCAGCGGTCAACATAGGTGTTCAGTTCCAGCGATTCGATTTCGACCTTGATGCCGATTTCAGCCAATTGCGCTTGAATGGTCTGAGCTTCTGAAATGGCGGTCGGCGGTTCAGCATTAGCCGCAATCACCTTGATACTGAAGCCATCTGGTACGCCAGCCTTGGCCAGCAATTCTTTGGCTTTGGCAACATCTTTCTTATAGCAGAAAAGTTGGTCAGTCGGGACCGAATAAGCCGGAACGGTGATCGGGCCAGTGACGGTACCATTGCCGAGTGAAGCGGTATCGAGCACTTCTTGGCGGTCAATTGCGCAGGACATCGCTTGGCGAACTTCCAGCTTGTCCATCGGGGCGCGGCTGGGGTTCAGTTGCAGTACATGATAGGAAATCGATGGCACTTTATTGACCACAAGACCATCACTATCTGAAATGGTGCTGGCAGCCAGCGGGTCATTAAAAATCCCAAAGTCGATTTCCTTGGCGCGGAGTGCAGCCACAATCGAGGTTTCATCAGGAATAATACGGATTTCAATACCATCAATAGCGATACTGCCGCCCCACCAATCCTGGTTGGCGCTCAAAATAGTCTTTTGATCGGGCGTCCAGCTTTCCAGCTTGAAGGGGCCGGTGCCAACCGCAGTCGCTTTGAAGTCACCACTGGTGGCGGCTTCAGAAGTCACAATTGCTGCGTTCAGGCTGCTCATCGCGGCCAATAACGGCACATCAGCGATTGATAAATTAAACACCACTGTTGCATCATCTGGGGTGTCAATTGAAGCAATACTGGCAAAGTTCGCACGGGCGGAAGCTCCCGTATCTTCTTTCAGAATACGCTCAAATGTCGCCTTGACATCTGCCGAGGTCAAGTCTGATCCATCATGGAACTTTACGCCCTTGCGGAGATTGATAGTCAGGGTCTTGGCATCATCCGCGAACTTCCAGCTTTCGGCCAGCGCCGGGACGATATTCAAATCTTTATCCACTGTCACCAGTGGTTCATAAATCAGTTCCAGTAAGCGGAACGAGGCGAACGCGGTTTGTGTGTGGGGGTCGAGGCCGGTCGCATCTGTAGCGCGTGCCATCACCAATGTGTTTTTACCACTGTCCTGAGCCAGTGTCGGAACAACGACAACTAGTGCCAGCAGCATCACTAAAAGAACCAGACGGATTGATTTTTGCATACGCCAACTCCACTGTGCTAAATAATAAGGTGCAATTTCTCAATAGGTAACCCTATGTCGTTGCTTTTGTATTACGCAACTGCTTCCAGTATAACAGTTCGGTCACATCTGGCAACACGTACCCCGGTATCGCGCCGACCTTCTGATACCCCTGCCGTTCATAAAAACGCTGCGCATCTGTGTTGAAGTCCGAAACCAGTAGAAACAGTTCGTTACCGATAGTCAGCGCCGCCTCTTCGGCGCCTTTGAGCAGCGCCGCGCCCACGCCTGCCCGTGCCCGCTCTTTACGTACGCCGATCAACCGCAGGTACATGCTCCGTCCGAAGCCACCCTGAGGCAGGCACCACGCGAAACCACAGCCGAGGTTATCGGCTCCAGCGTCGGCAACCAGCAGCACATCACCCCGCGCCAACCCAGTTTCAAAATTCCTGCTGGCACGTTCGATAGTTAGCTGATAGCGCTGCCACAATGGGGTTTCCACCATCCACGCGGCCAGCACCGGAATATCATTGTGAGTCATGGGGCGAACACGAATTGCATTCATGGGTTGGATGCTAACAGATTGGAAGCGAATTCCCACCTTTTGGATATATCCATTTTCACCAAACGTTCATGTGAAGATCGGCGTGCAGAGGGCACAGCACGCCGTGTCTGTTACGTGAGTGATCACTATTCGAGGAAATGCCACAATTCCCAGAGGTTGCCTTCAGGATCAGCGAAATAAGCCGTGCGCCGTCCCCATGCTTGGCTGACCGGCGGTTTGATAAACGTCAAGCCCTTTGCAGTCAATGTCTTATACTCTGCATCAACATCCTTTACACCAACACACAACAGCACCCGATGTCCGCCTGTCTTATCAGGGGCAATTGCCTCCTCAGAGACCATATTGACAGCAGCAGAGAGTTGTAACAGTACAAAGTCCTGTTCGCCCATCTTGAAAGCGAAGGAAACGTCGTCATTAAAGGTCACAGGCACACCGAGTATGTCCCTGTAAAACGTCGCACACTTGTTTAGATCTTCCACGAACAATACTGCCGCACTGATATTGGGAAGTGTCATAGGGGTTTCACTTTCTATAAGTAGGCTAGACAAGCGAGGATTATACAGAACGCAAGTTCTTAAAGACCAGCTTATGTGTTCTAACTCACTTTGTCAAGCGGTGACAGAACAGCTAACACCATGTCTTCTTGATCAGCGCCTTGTAATTCTGCCCCGGCGTGATTTGACCGAGAACGACCGGATATTTTGCTCCCGTCAATGAAGGGAGATTTCCCGGTCGGTCATGCCATGTTTCATGGGCCAGCAGGGCGAAGACCAGCGCCTCTTTGTTGTCACTGTCGAGGCCGATGTCCTCGTGAGTCATGACTTTGGCAGTGGGCAGCAAGCTTTGGAGCAGTCCCAGCAGCGACGGATTTCGTGCGCCGCCACCGCCCATAATCACTTCCTGTACCGGCGCAGGCGCATAGCGATGGTAAGCGTCGGCGATACTGGCGGCTGTTAGGGCTGTGACCGTTGCCACGATGCTCTTGTCGTCCAGCCCGCGCAACTTGCCTTCCTTGACCAACTCGGCTGACATGACCGCGCCGAACAGTTCGCGTCCGGTGGTCTTGGGCGGCTTGATCGCATAATAAGGATGGAGGGCCAGCGTTTGCAGCCAATCCTCGTCAATCCGACCTTGGCTCGCCATAACGCCGTCTTTGTCATAGCTCTGCTTACCACCGGTGAGGATGGTCATCACACCATCGATCAGGGCGTTCCCCGGGCCGGTATCAAAGGCCATTGGCACGTTGACTGTATCCGAAAGCGGCGGCAGGAAGGTGACGTTGCCCATCCCACCGACGTTCTGAACCGCCCGCCAGTGGGATGGATGGCGCAGCAGCAGCCAATCGGCATAACCGGTGAGCGGTGCGCCCTGTCCGCCTGCGGCCACATCACGCGGGCGAAAGTTGCTAATGGTGGTGATTCCGGTTCGCTCGGCAATAACAGACGCATCAGTGATTTGCAGTGTGGCGCTGACTTGTCCGGAGGGCTGTACCATATGCCAGATGGTCTGCCCGTGCGAGCCGATCAAATCCACATCGGCGGGTTGAACACCGGCTTCCTCGATCACCTTGAGCGCAGCCTTCGCGAACAATTCGCCCATATCGAAATTAAGCTGGCAAACCGTATCCACATGGCTTTTGGCGGGTAAACAGGCATCCCAAATCCGTGCCTGAAAGCCTTCAGGATAGGCGTAGGTGATGGCACGGACGATGCGAATCTTGAGCAGGGGCGGTTCACCCTGAATTTCACACAGCGCCGCGTCAATGGCATCGGCTGAAGTGCCGGACATCAACCCGATAATGTACATGGTGGTCGTCCTTCGTTTAGGCCGGTCGCAATCAACTGATTATGGGTGGATTGCGGCGACTTCGCAACGAACCATTGTATTCGGCGGCACGATCAAAATAGTTGCGTTATACTCCACCAAACATTTGATCTACGCAGACCCGTTAGGAGCACACCCAAATGACTCATCCTTTAGTCGCACAGTTACGTTTTGCCCGCAGCGAATTTCAGCGCGGATTGCAGGGCATCACCGATGAAGAAGCGCGCAAGCGTTTTATGCCCATGAACTGCATCAGTTGGATGATCGGCCACTTGGCCTTTCAGGAGAACCGCTACTGGATGGTTCGGGCACTTGGTAAGGACGCCGCACCTCAGTTGGATGGCCTCGTCGGTTGGGATCAACCAGCCAGTACGCCGCCTTTGGCCGATATGTGGGCAGCGTGGGAAGCGGTCACTCAAGCGACGGATCCTTACCTCGACACGCTGACCACTGAAACCCTGCAAAGCTTCTACATCATCAACGGCAAGCCGCATGTTGAAAGTGTAGGGAGTATGCTGCGCCGTACCACTTATCATTACTTCTACCATCTGGGCGAGGGGATGGCAGTGCGACAGATGCTCGGTCACACGAATTTGCCGGAGTTCGTCGGCGCTATCCACGACGAAGCGCCCTACATACCAGAAAGCTAAACGAGGCGGATGGCTTTCATGGGGAATTCTTCAGTGACTTTACGAGAGGCAAAACAAGAAGATTTACCTGTGCTTACGGCCATCCGTCCGCCTGAAGCACTCCATCAGGGACGCCTGCGCGATGCCAAGAATCCAGACTTCCGCTATTTTGTCATCCAGCATGAAGAGGAAGCGGTCGGGTTTGTGTCATTGGTTTATCGGCGTCCTGCTTCATGGTCAAATAGTCAAAACCTCGAACATCTTCCCGAAATCAACGATTTATTTATCACCGAAGCACATCGCGAAAAGGGCTGTGGCTCGGCGGCGATCCACACTTTGGAACGAATAGCTACTCAAGCAGGGCACAAACAGCTCTTTATCTCGGTTGAGCCAGTCGATAATGATCGTGCGTACGCCCTCTATCAACGACTTGGCTATGAGGCTATCCAACTACAGGCTTATCTTCACCACTGGGCAGCGCTCGATGGTGATGATCACCTGAACAGCGGCGAAGCATGGTTAGTCGATATGGTGAAATCCTTCTAATGAGCTTTAGTTATGCGAAATATGCGGCAAATGCGGCACAATTTGCAAACCATCCGCCGAATTGTCCGGCGGGTTTACGGGAGCGCGGCGCTGAATTGGCACTTTTGCGGCGGATCACTCGGCTGATGCCACCGCCGACATTTCCGACATATGCCGCTTCTGTTGTTGCAAAACTTTTTGACCACAGAGACACAGAGAATAAGAGCGATTTGGCTTTACTGAATATCCTATTTTAGAACAAAAGTTCGTTGGTTGTCAACTGAATTTCGTTCGAGTTTACAAACTTTTGGCTGTGAAACCAGATCATTATCTGTTGAGCGAACTGTATGGTGTGTCAGGAAATATTAAAGGAAAAGCTCCGATGTTTTCTACCAAGTCATGGCAATCCGTCAGTTGACTTGCCATAGCAACCTCAATATATTTGTCAGCGATATTCGCCCGAAATCGTTTTATGTAAATAGATCAATTTAAGAAGATAAATATGCCTTTAACTCTACCGGGTGTCCATAAAGCGCCGAACATTCAAACCTCAGCAGACCTGTATGAGATTGAGAATATTGCAGCCGATCCACAACAAAAGCTTGAAGCGGCTATGTGGGCTATCCAATCATGGAAAGACAAAGTCGTTTTAGATCTTGGAGCTGGTACAGGTTTTCATGTACCCCGATTCCACAGTCAAGCGTCGCATGTTATTGCCGTAGAGCCACATGATGAATCGCGTCTTAAAATAATGGAACGTATCTGTACTTTAAAGCTCCCGCATGTTTCGGTCATGACAGGCTCTGCCGAGCAGATATTGTTACCCGACTTGAGCGTCGATGTTATTCATGCCCGATTTGCCTATTTCTTTGGGCCAAAAAGCGAGCGCGGCTTAACAGAAATCGCCCGCGTTCTCCGTCCCGGTGGTATTATGTTTATTATTGACAATGATTTAAGGAACGGTCTTTTCGCAAAATGGCTTCAACAGCATCCTAGCTACAGCCAAACATCCGCAGATACTGTAGAGCAGTTTTGGGACACACATGGCTTTCAACTTCAACGCATTCCAAGCGAATGGCGATTCCAAAACCGTACAGATCTTGAAGCGGTAGTAGGATTAGAATTTGGCGACCAACTCGCGACCGAGCTTTTAAAAGCCCATCAAAAATTGGATGTGGAGTATCATTACTGCCTCTACTACCGACGGTTCAGCTCATAGTTTGCCGTATAACATCCCGAATAACTTGATTGGGCTTGCGAGAATAACGAGAAATCATCAACTATCTCTATGACAATAACGACAGCTCTGATTGGTATGAAGAGGTTTTCATCGACACACACGACAAAACCTCTATACAGTTTATTTCACTGTATTTGGTGACTAAAGCCCCGCGGCCTTGGCCTTGTCCCAGAGGGCGTCCATCTCTTCCAAGGTGGAGTCGGCGGGCGTTTTGCCTATCGCGGCAAGACCTTCCTCAACAAAACGGAAGCGGCGGTAGAACTTGGCGTTGGTTTTGCGCAGTGCCGTTTCAGGATCAACCTTCAGCCAGCGCGCCCAATTGGCCACCACAAACAGCAGATCGCCTAACTCTTCAGCGCGGTGTTCATCGCTGGTGGCGGTCATGACCTCATCGAATTCCTCGCGCACCTTGGCAATGACCGGCTCAATCGAATCCCAATCAAAGTGGACTTTGGCGGCTTTCTCCTGATAGCGCAGCGCTTGCATCAGCGCCGGAATACCTTTGGGGATACCGTCCAAAACCGATTTGCGCTCGATGCCCTGCTCGGCATGTTCTTTCTGCTTGAGGGCGTCCCAATTCGCCAGCACTTCGCCGGCGTTCTTGGCCTCGACATCGCCCCAGACATGTGGATGGCGGTGGATCAGCTTGCGATTGATGTGGCTGATGACATCGCTCATCTTGAACTCGCCGTCGTCAATCGCGATCTGGGTATGCAGGACGACTTGGAGCATCAAGTCGCCCATCTCTTTGTAGAGTTCCACCTCGTCTTCGGCGTCCAGCGCTTCGAGGACTTCATGCGTCTCTTCCAGCAGATAGCGGCGCAGCGAGAGATGCGTCTGTTCGCGATCCCACGGGCAGCCTTCCGGCGCGCGGAGATGAGCGATGATCTCCTGAAACTGCTCGAAGCTCGACATCTTGCCCAGCGCAGGCACATAGAGTGAAGTCATGTGCTTGATGTGTTCGCTGCGGTCAATCTCGTAGAGCGGCATGCGTTCGACGACCGGATTATCGGTTCCGGCGGCGTGAACCAGCGCCACTTCAAACTCATCGGGATACTGGTTCATGAGTGTCAGCTTGACGTTACCAGCCACTTCACGGCTGTAGACCTGTCCCAACAGTGCCGGATAATCCGGATTAATCGGCGGATGGTGCATCATGCCGACGGTGAGGCCATCCAGAATTTGCAGTCCGGCCATCGCATCAATCCCGAGCGCGGCGATGGTCGGCTCGACAAAACTGATGCCGTTGACCAACTGCACCGGAATGTTCTCCACCTTGGCCTGTTCCAGCAGCGCCAGAACCGTACTTTCCCCCACCAGCGGATCACCGGGCACAGCATAGACCACATCACACTGACGGGCGGCGGTCATGACGCGCTCGACTATCGCCTTATAAACATCTTCGAATGCGGGGATACTCTCGTACAAGTCATCACAGTACTGGTAAGTGATCTCGTCGCCCTGCGGCAGGCAGGGTACACAGTTGTGCTGCGAGGTGCGCACGATGACCGTTTTGGCCTGTTTGAGCGTGCGCCATGCCCGCCGTGAGAGATCGTCTACTTCACCCGGCCCAAGGCCGAGAATGGTCAATGTCATACTCAAATCCTCAACGACTCACTGTTGTTTTTAAAAGCGTGGTAAACCACGTATAAGTCATAGCCTGTGCAAAAAGCGTCAGCGCCGTGGCCACCACCGTCAGGATGAACCAGTAGAGACTGTTCACCCACATATCGCGCGACATCTTTTGCAGCGGACGGCCTTGGCGGGTATCGGCATCCAGCTTCAGGATACCCCTTGCGCGTCCCGAACTGTAGTGCCGGATGACAAAATACAGGCCACCAATCGCCAGAGCCAATGCCAAAAGCTGGATCAAGCCGTAATCAAATCGTGCTCGATACAGAATAGTCTGGAATAAAACGATTTGGAGGGCGATCCCACCCAGACCAACGGCGATAATAATCACCAACTCGATGGCGAGGCGATCCACCCGCCAGCGCTGGACACGGCCTTCGGGTGTCAATCCATCATACTGGATGTAGCGCCAGAAAACGCGCTGGAATGCCCAATAGACGAACACCACGCCAAACACGAACCACCACATGGCGAAGATGGCTGCCACACCGATCGGCACGACCAACGAGACTACTAATGCCGCCAGCGCCAAGCGATTGCGCGTACCATCAGTGACGTCGGCTTTCTGAGCAAGGAGGACGGTGACTGTCACGCCGACAATGACGATGAGCGCGGTTAACACAGCCAGCACTTCGTATAAATCAACACGGTCACTGGTCAGCCAGAAGATCGCGCCGATGACACCGGCGGCAACCAAACCCAGCGTGACCTTCCATGCCATCGAACTGGCTTCGGCGGGCGGCAATATATAGAGCCAAACCCGACTCAGCAGATAACGATGAATCAGGGCGAAGGGCGGCACGATCAAAATCAAGGCGATGACAAACAGGATGTCGAAAGGATCGGTGATGGACAACCGCAGCGGTTGTAGGGCGTCCATCCCCTGTGAACTGATCTTCCAGTCGGAGGCGAGGCCGCCGCGATCATCGAAGTGGGCGACCAAAACGCCCTGCGTCCCGGCAGCGATGTAGATGGTGTTCCCTTGAACCGCGTTATTGACGCTGCCCTCCGGTAGATCAAAAGGCAGCACCCCTTGGACGGTCGTGCCATCATAGAACACGCTGCGGAAGATCGGACGAGGGAATGACCAGACGCCGTAACCGTTCAACATCAACTGCTCGCCATACCATTCGGTGGTGTAGGCACTCTTGACGGGCGGATCAGCGAAGCGGTGGTCGGAGCGCTGCCAGCTTGCCCCATGATCAGATGTCTCGTAGGCGACGGTCAGCACATCCATCGAGTCACTTGAATCGGGGTTGTCCACATTAATCAGGGTGGCATAGACCTTGCCATCCACGGTCGGATCAGCTTCCACACGGTCGACCATCACCGAGGGCTGAATCACATCGTCACAGGCTAGCATCGCCATCACCAGCATCACCACCGGAATCAGCCACATGTAAGGAAAGGACTTCGAATCGGGTTCGCGAGTCATCTTGATAACCTATCGGGGAGCAGGATTATATAAAGTGTTCTTATTGAAGAGTGTAGCAGAGCTTCCCCGTACGAAGATGACTGTTTCCCGACGATCAACAAACAAAATAGGCAAGACCACATGGCCTTGCCTGATTGTTTTGCTCATCAATTGAGGGTAGTGAAACACTGTTCACTACGCGAAACGCGGTACAGCGATTAACGCTTGGTGTAGGTCGGGGCCTTACGAGCGCGCTTGAGACCGGGTTTCTTACGTTCCTTAACGCGGGCGTCGCGGGTCATGTAACCGGCGTCACGCAGTTGGGGCTTGCTCTGTTCGTCAACCTTGACCAAGGCGCGGGCAATCCCTAAGAGGATCGCGTCACGCTGGCCGGAGATGCCACCACCGTTGACATGAACGGTCACGTCGTAACTCTTGGCCTGACCGAGAATGGTCAGCGGCTCCAGCAGAATATCCACATCGCCGGGGCGGGGCAGATAATCGGCACCGTCTTTGTCGTTAATAATCACACTGCCAGTTCCACCGGCGGTGATCCGCACGCGGGCGCTTGCAGCTTTGCGTCGGCCAATGCCTTCGTAATATTGTCCAGCCATAATTTTCCTCTTTACAGTTCCAGAACTTTGGGCTTTTGACCGATATGCGGATGTTCGGCTCCGGCGTACACCTTGAGCTTCTTGAGCATGTTACGTCCGAGCGCACCATCCGGCAGCATGCCCTTGATGGCAGCCGTGATAGGACGATCCGGGAACTTACGCAGTTGGTCGCGCAGGTTGATTTCCGAAAGTCCACCCGGATAGCCCGAATACTTGTAATACATCTTTTCGTCGAGCTTGTTGCCGGTGACCGCGATCAGTTCACAGTTAATGATGATCACATAATCGCCGACGTCTTGATTGGGAACAAACACAGGCTTGTGCTTGCCACGCAGAATGGGAGCAATCGCTGAGGCGAGACGTCCCAGAGTCTGACCCTTCGCGTCTACAATCCACCACTCACGCTCGAGTTCGAGTGGTTTGGTGACGTATGTCTTATAGAGTGCCATTTCCAAAAATCCTCTCAGCGAACGTCTCGCGCCCGCACCTTCACATTGTTATCCTGATCTTGCGTCCGCTACGAGAAAACAGATCAGTGGGAATTTCGCATTAGTTTATTCGTTATAGCGCACGACTTCCAGAGTCAATCCCTGCGGCGGTGCGATTGCCAGCGCTTCGACCAGTTTCGCACGGTTGAGAAGTTCCTCAAACCGTTCGATGGTCATCCGCTTTTGCCCCACCTGCACCAGTAAGGCAACCATTCGCCGTACCATGTGGTGCAGAAATCCATCTGCCTCAACCGTATACGTCCACAGCGTCCCGAACTCGTTGTGCTGTGACGCCCATTCCGAACGCATGACGTTGCGGATGGTGACTTCGCCCTGTGTGGGTTTCCCTAACGCGCCGAAGTCTTTCTCGCCGATGAGCAGCTTCGCGGCTTGCTCCATCAACTCGCCGTCCAATCCGTTCCACATCTGCCATACACGGGTCAGAAGGAGCGGTTGTCGTTGTGCAGCGATCAGCACCCTGTAGCGGTACAGGCGGCTGATCGCGTCATAACGCGGGTGAAAACCGGGCTGCTGGCGGATGTCCTGTAAGGCGATATCCTGCGGCAGTTGGAAGTTGATGGCTCGCAGCAGCGCTTGGTCTGCATGTGCCCACTCCACATCGAAGGCGATCACTTGACCGATGGCATGGACTCCGGTGTCGGTGCGTCCTGCCCCGCTGATCACCACCTTCTGACCGCTGACGAGCGCTATCGCCTGCTCAACAGTTCCCTGAATGCTCGGCGTATCGCCCGATTGACGCTGAAACCCTTGATAGGCTGTGCCATCATAGGCCAGTGTCGCGCGATAACGCATCATCCAGTCCTCAACCTCAACCCTTATTTCCCCTCCCCGTAAACAAGGAGGGGATCAAGGGGTAGGGTTTGTTAGGCAGAAGCTTCTTCGCGCTCGGTCAGTTCGATCAGCACCATTTCGGCGCGATCCCCATGACGGGGAGCCACGCGCAAAATGCGGGTGTATCCACCGGGACGGTTCTCGAAGCGCGGCGCAATTTCCGTGAACAGCTTATGCACCAGTTCACGATCATTGTTCAAGCGGCTGGCAGCCAAGCGTTGAGCATGAACCACACCTGACGCATCGCCCGCTTTGCTGCGCTTGGCCAGAGTGATTAACTTTTCAACATTGGCGCGCACAAAGTCAGCCTTTGCACGAGTGGTATGAATGCGCCCATGTTCCAGCAGCGCACGGGTCAACGCCAGCTTAAGCGCCTTACGCTCGCCGCCGTTACGTCCTAGTTTCTTTCCATAAACGCGATGACGCATGATACTTCCTCAGTCCGTTACTCAGTCGTATTGTATTCAGCCATATCGGGCTGATCGTTCAGATAACCTTTGTCCTTCAGTTTTTCGACCAGTTCGTCCAGTGATTTCTCACCGAAGTTACGGATCGCCAACATGGCGTCAGGCCCACGAGCCAGCATATCCAACACATCGCCGACGGTGGTGATACCCGTGCGCTTCAACGAATTGAAGACGCGCACGCTCAAGTCCAATTCTTCAATCGGCTTCTCGTACAGCTCAGCCTTACGACCATGCGTTTCTTCCGCCGGTTCGTTGCTGTCGCTGACGAAGCCTTCGTCAGGCTGAATACCGCTGATGACCACCAAATGCTTTTGCAAGATTTGTGCGGCTTGGCTCAGCGCGTCTTCAGGACGGATCGTGCCGTCAGTCCAGATTTCCAGTACCAGACGGTCATAGTTGGTGCGTTGACCAACACGCGCCCGTTCCACGTCGAAATTCACGCGGCGAACGGGGCTGAAAATGGCGTCCACTGGCAGTTCGCCAATCGGCAGACGACCACGATCTTCGGCAGGGCTATAACCACGCCCTGATTGAACCTCAAATTCCAGTTCGAGATGCGCATCGGGCGCATCCACTGTGAACAGGTACAAATCGCTGTTCACGATTTCGACTTCCGCCGGACAAATAATGTCGGCAGCCGTCACGGTACCTTCACCACGATGCTCCAAACGCAGACGCGCCGGTGCATCGGTCTCAAACATCTTCAAGCGCAGCTGCTTGACTTGCAAAATCAACTGCGTCATATCTTCACGAACGCCCGGAATGGCCGAGAATTCATGGTGTACATCTGAAACACGCACGCTGGTAATCGCTGCGCCGGGCAGAGATGACAACAGCACGCGCCGCAGCGCCGTACCCAGTGTCAAACCGTAACCGCTTTCCAGCGGGCTAATGATAAAACGTCCGTAATTACGGGACGTCGCATCGCCCTCAACTTTGTGCGGCAAAACCATATTATTCGTAACCAACTCTTATCCTCCTCGCCTACTGCCGGTAAACTCTAAACCCGTGAAAATAACGCGTATTTTCTGGAAATGAGCGAACCCGTTAGACGCGGCGACGTTTCGGCGGGCGGACACCATTATGTGCCACAGGAGTCACGTCGGAAATCGAGCGCACCTTCAGCCCACTGGACTGAATAGCGCGGATTGCGGCCTCACGACCCGGTCCGGGACCCTTAATGAAAATATCAACTTCCTGCATGCCTTGGCCCTGAGCATTCTCAGACGCCACCTGCGCGGCCATACGAGCGGCATAGGGAGTGCTCTTGCGGCTGCCCTTGAAGCCCGATGTACCGGCGCTGGCCCATGCAATCACATTGCCGAGTTGGTCAGTCATTGAAACAATTGTATTATTGAAAGTCGCATGAACATGCGCCTGCCCGTAGGGGATATTTTTGACGGCCTTCTTACTGCTGCGTCGTCCCGCCGTCTTCTTGACTGGTGTACGTGCCATATCTTTTCCTTACTCACTGGTCTAATGCGGGAAAACGCGCCCTGCCAAAACTGGAATCAGGGCGCTTGTTTCCGTATTCACTGCCTTACCTGATAGAGGCGACCCAATACAGATCGCCTCTACGAAAATGCTGAGTTGTCGAAGCAACCCTGTACGGATTACTTCTTGGTTGCACCACGACGGCGACCACGACCGGGAACGGTCTTACGCGGCCCCTTCACCGTGCGTGAGTTGGTACGGGTACGCTGTCCACGCGCCGGTAAATGACGACGATGGCGCACACCACGATAACAACCAATATCCTGCAAGCGCTTGATATTGCCCAACACCTGACGGCGCAAATCACCTTCAGTGGTGATCTTGGCAATCTCTTCACGCAGCTTTTGCATGTCGTCTTCGGTCAGGTTGCGCACACGGGTATCAGGGTTAATGCCAACTGTCGCCAAAATGCGGCGGCTGGTTGGACGCCCAATCCCAAAAATGTACGTTAGGCTGATTTCAACTCGTTTATCGCGGGGAATGTCTACCCCTGAAATACGCGCCATGTGTCTCTTCCTCTATGTTTGGTCGCCACTAACCTTGGCGCTGCTTGTGCTTTGGATTTTCGCAGATGACCATCACATGCCCGTGACGCTTAATCACACGGCATTTCGGGCAACGCGGCTTTACAGATGCTGTTACACGCATGTTTGACTACCCTCAAGATTTGCATAAGGCTTAAGATTTTACTGCTTTTTAATCTTAATGTCTACGGTCAGTTTCGATGATTCTCGTAGCATATAAGATACAAATTGAGCAGTGGAGTATATATAGAAATCACGTCCGGTTCAAATCTTACGCGTCCTATGATTTCCTTAATACCCAAAACCGAATACTTTTTACCACAAAGGCACCGAATTCCGTATTCACCTTGGCGATCTCTGCGGTTCAAATGTATTTGTATTTAAGGCAGAGTCAGGATGATCGGCTTGCCGTCGGTGATCGCGATGGTATGCTCGAAGTGCGCGCACAGCGAATGATCCTTGGTCACCACCGTCCAGTGATCCTCAAGCTCCATCAGATCAGAACGCCCCGCGATGACCATCGGCTCGATTGCGTAGGTCATGCCAACTTGCAGCGGTTGATTCTTACGACCACGCCGCTCCGCAATCCGTGACCACCAGTTCGGAACTTCCGGATCTTCATGCATCGACCGTCCAACACCGTGCCCCGTATATTCCCGCGCCACGCTGTAGCCCTGACTTTCGACAAACCGCTGCACCGTCAACGCCACATCCTTGATGGTGTTGGGCAGCACCGACGCCTCAATACCCCGCCGCAGTGACTCTTCCGTCACATCAAGCAGCCGCTGCACTGAGGCCGGAATTTCGCCGATGGCGTAGGTATAAGCGCAGTCTCCCACAAACCCCTGATACACGCAGCCCGTATCCAAGCTGACAATGTCGCCTTCTTTGATGATGCGCTTGTCATTCGGTAGCCCATGCACCAGCTCGTCATTGATGCTGGCGTTGATCGTCCCCGGATAATTGGGCGCGCCCTGTTTGGGATAATTCAAGAAGGCCGGAATCGCTCCGTGATCGCGAATGACTGTCTCAGCAATCTTATCCAGTTCGCCCGTGCTGATGCCGGGACGCAGTGCTTCTTTCATGGCGATATGCGCCTTGGCCACGATCCGCCCTGCTTCACGCATCACCGCAATTTCATCAGGAGTTTTGAGTTGCAGAACCATAATCCATTACTTTCTCATCTTCATCGCTCCCCTCTCTATGAAATGAAGAGGGGCTGGGGGTGAGGATTTACTTCGCCGCGTCCAATATCTTCTTGATGTCAGCCGTCACGGCCTCAATCGATTGGTCAGCGTTCACCTTCTTGACTACCCCTTTAGCCGAAAAATAATCAATCAAGGGCTGTGTGGTCTTCTTGAAAATATCGATCCGCTTGATGATCGCGTCGGCGCTGGCATCATCCGGACGCCGTACCAATTTTTCGCCTGTTGCTTTGACAGTCGCTTCCAGCTTCGGCGGGAACAGCTTCTCCGGATGATCAACCCACTTGGCGTCCAACTTCTCGGCGTCAGTGTAAATGTTATACCCCTGTCCGCTGGGAGAAGTCACACGACCGAAGGCGCGGCGGAAGGCATCGTACAGATCAAGCTCCATCAACACGACGGCGTTGATCTTCTCGCCCTTCTTCGCCAGATAATTCTCAAGCCACTGGGCCTGATACGGTGTGCGCGGGAATCCGTCAAAGATTGCACCGTTCACAGCATCCGGCTGCTGGAGACGATCTTCAACCACCTTGTTTGTGGTATCGTCATCAATCAGCTTGCCTTCCGCCATAATCTGCTGAATCTGCTTCGCCAGATCATCGGTACGGGTCTTCATCGCGCGGAACAAATCGCCGGTTGAAATCTGCGGGATCCCACCATAATTTTGAGTAATAAACGTGGCCTGTGTTCCTTTGCCTGAACCCTGTACGCCCATCAAAATAATATAAAGTCCCATAACCTATTCCTTAAAACTGTTTTCGCAATAGCGCGAAAGGACGAGGTACATGCCTCGTCCTTAGATAGCTATATAACTGTCGCCCGGACTCGGCGTCACGCCTAGTTGATGAAGCCTTCGTAGTTGCGCATTACCAACTGAGCCTCAATCTGGCGCATCGTGTCGATCACGACACCGACCACGATGATCAGACCGGAACCGGTGATGACCATCGCGGCATTGTTACCGGATGAACCAGCAACCGCTTCGGTCGGGAAAATGATCCGGTTCAGCAGGTCAACCAGACCAGGAACGATGGCGATGATACCAAGGAACAGAGCGCCGACCAGCGTAATACGGCGGGTCACACGCTGGATGTATTCCTGTGTCCGCTTGCCGGGACGGATGCCGGGGATGAAACCACCGTTCCGTTGAAGCTGATCGGACAGGTCTTGCTGCGCCACCATAATATCCGTATACACGAAGGTGAAGCCCACGACCAGAATGAAGAACGTCACCCAGTAGGCCAAACCGAGATGGTTACCGAAAGTCTGGGTAATGTCGGTGCGAAGCTGACCTTCAGGGAACAAATTCACCACAATCGCCGGCAGGGTAATAATCGACTGCGCGAAAATCAGCGGGATCATGCCGACCGCGTTGACCTTCAGTGGAATATGGGTCGAACCACCGCCGTACTGCTTGCGACCGCGCACGCGCTTGCCGTACTGTACCGGAATGCGGCGTACGCCTTCCGCGATGATAATAATCACCGCCAAGCTCGCCAGTACGATCACGACGAACAGAATCAGGTTAAACAACGGCTGCGTGCTGTTGTTCAGCAGTGTCGAAAGCTGGCCCGGAGCCTGCGCCACGATGCCGGAGAAAATGATGATCGACAAACCGTTACCGATGCCCTGCTCGGTGATCAATTCACCCAGCCAGATCGCGAACATCGTACCGGCGGTCATGGTTGCCACGACAGCCAAACCCAACAAATTCAGGCCGAAGCCCGGAATAATCGGGGAGCCGCCCAAGGTACCGAAAATATTAATTTGGCCGATTGCCTGCAAGACCGCCATCGGAATAGCGAGGAAGTAGGTATAGCGGTTAATTTTGTCCTGTCCACCGGGTTCACGCTGGATCGCTTCCAGACGCGGAACCAATGGCACCAAGAGCTGCAGAATAATTTGCGCGGTAATGTAAGGATACACTCCCATCGCCAGAATACTAAAGTGGCGTACCGCACCACCTGAAAGCAGGTTAAGCGTGCCGATCAAACCGCCGGACTGGCTGTTCAGCAAATTTTCGAGTGCCGTCGGGTCAACACCGACCACGGGCACGTGCGCCCCAAACTGATAGATGACCAGAATGAGACCGGTAACGAGCAGCTTGGTCCTTAAATCCGGCAGCCGCCATGCGTTGCGGAATGCGTCAAACATAACCGTAAATCTCCTCTAAACAAAAATGATGAGCATCGGGTACTCATAACAGTACAGTTCTATACCGCACTGTCAGTTATACCCAACCTCATCATGGTTTGCGACTTCTTTAGCCCTCGCCGTAAATCTTGGCGAGTTCTTCCTTATTGTGTTTGCGGAAGGTGGCGCGGATACCCTTAATACGCAGAGGAATAATCTCTACGCTGCCGCCAGCCGCTTCGATCTTGGCGCGAGCGCCGGATGTTACACGGTGAGCCTTCACCGTCAACTTCTTGCTAATGGATTCGCCGTTGCCCAGAATGACCACGGGCACAAAGGCGTCACGGATCAAACCCGCTTCGGCCATTGCTGACGGTGTCACCACCGCACCGCCGTCCATCAATGCGGCCAAACGATCCAACCGCACTTCTTGATGTTCGATACGGAAAATATTATTGAAACCGCGCTTGAACGGCAGGCGGCGCACCAATGGGAGGGTACCACCTTCAAAGGCCGCGCTCTTCGGCTTACCGCCGCGTGAGCCTTGACCCTTGATACCACGTCCACCGTAGCGGCCTTGTCCGGCTGCGTTACCGCGACCGATACGCTTGCGATTCTTCTTCGCGCCAGCGTTTGGACGCAACTCGTGTAACTTCATGACTCTACTTCCTCCACAAGAACGAGGTGGCGGACTTTGTAGATCATGCCCCGAACTTGAGGCGTATCATTATGAACCACCGTCTTGTTTAGCTTATTCAGCCCCAGCGCCTGTACGGTCGCCTTCTGGGTCTTATCATAACCGATGGCGCTCCGAATGAGCTTCACTGATAATTTAGCCACTCTTCCGACTCCGTTCCCAGAATGGCAGGAGGTCAGCGGTTTCTTTGCCGCGGATACCAGCCATCTCTTGCGGTGTGCGAAGTTGTTGCAGTGCCGCCAATGTCGCCATGGTCACGTTCAGAACGTTGTTGCTGCCTTGGCTCTTGCTCAGCACATCACGGACACCAACTGCTTCCAACACGGCGCGGACACCACCACCTGCGACCACACCGGTACCGGGTGAAGCAGGACGCAACAGCACGCGTGCGCCGCCGTATTCCGCCACGACCGGATGCGGAATAGTCGTGCCAGAAAGTGAAACCTTCAACATCTGGCGGCGAGCCACTTCCGATCCCTTACGGATGCTATCGGGCACAGCACGGGACTTGCCGATGCCGATGCCGATACGCCCCTTGTTATCGCCTACAACCACAACCGTGCGGAAGGCGAAGCGGCGACCACCCTTGATAACCTTGGCGACGCGCTTAATATCAACAACGCGTTCGTCAAGTTCTTCGCGGTCTTCATCACGCTCACGTTCGCGGCGTGGTTCCCGGTCACGGCGCGGCTTTGATTCCGCACCCGCTTGTTCACCACCACCTTCACCGCCCGCTGCGTCCCCGGAGTTCGACCCGCGACGCTTTCTTTTCTTTGGTTCGTCAGCCATTTTTTACTCCAGCCTTAAAATTCTAAGCCGCCCTCACGAGCGCCTTCGGCCAGTGCGGCCACGCGACCATGATAACGGTAGCCACCCCGGTCGAATACTACTGCTGTAATCCCGGCACTCTTTGCGCGTTCGGCCAGAATTTTGCCGACAACCTTGGCCGAGTCCACTTTATTTTTATCGCCGATTTGCTTCGCGACTTCTTTATCAATGGTCGAAGCGGAAACCAGCGTCTTACCATCAATATCGTCAATGACCTGAGCAAAAATATTTGCGAGGCTGCGATAAACGTTCAGGCGGGGGCGCTGTGCCGTACCCTTCACCTTGGCCCGGACACGTCGGTGGCGACGGTCACGAGAAGCAGTCTTTTTCTGTGTTAATGTTGCCATCTCTCATCTTCCTCAGTTCGCCGCGTATTTGAGCAAAACACCATGTCTCACTCGGTACGCGGCTCTCAGTATGTTACTTCGCCTTACCAGCTTTACCAGCCTTGCGGCGGATGACTTCATCGCTGTAGCGAACGCCCTTACCCAAGTAGGGTTCCGGCGGACGCAGTTCACGAATATTGGCTGCCACCTGCCCGACCAATTGCTTATCCACACCATCAATGTGGATGGTTGTACCTTTATCCTCCGTCGAGAATGAAATTCCCGGCGGTGGGTTGATGACGACTTCGTGTGAAAAACCAACCTTCATCACAAGGTCTTTACCGCGCATATCACCGTTGTAACCGACGCCTTCGATCTTCAGCGTGCGGCGAAAACCGGTTGATACGCCGTTGACGTTGTTCGCCAGCAGCGCGCGGGTCAAGCCGTGCAGCGCACGGTGATGACGGGCATCGCTGGGACGTTCAACAATCAGGTCATTGCCTTCCTGCTTAACCGTCATTTCCGGCGGCAGGGGCATATTAATTTCGCCCTTCGGCCCTTTGACGCTCACTTCCGTGCCAGAAATAGTGGCGCTCACCTTGGCTGGCAGGGTTATCGGTTTCTTACCAATACGAGACATTATCGTTTCTCCCTTACCACACGTAACACAGCACTTCGCCGCCCACGCCTTCGCGTCGGGCTTGCTGCGCTGTCATTACGCCTTTCGGTGTGGTCACGATGGCGATACCCATCCCGCTCATCACGCGCGGCAGCTCTTGGCGCGGGCTGTACACCCGGCGACCCGGCTTGCTCACACGTTCCAGATGGGTGATGACCGGACGGCGATCACGGCGTGCACCGTAATACTTCAATGTGATGTGAATCATCGGCGCGGGTGTTTCCTCGCCAATGGTGTAGCTTTCAATATAGCCCTCAGCTTGCAAGATGCGGGCAATCTCGACTTTGATCTTTGACAGCGGAACCTCGACCTCGGTACGACCGATAAGTAGCGCGTTCCGAATACGTGTCAGCATATCTCCAACTGGATCGGTAATCATGCGTTTCCCCCTACCAGCTTGATTTCACCACTCCGGGGATCTTTCCCTGGAGTGCTAATTCACGAAAATGAATGCGGCACAGACCGAAACGGCTGATGTAACCGCGCGGACGGCCACATACTTTACCCGAGTTCGGATCAACGAACTGGCAGCGGTTGCGGACGCGGATCTTGAACTTGCGCCGTGTTTCACGGGCGACCATTGATCTTTTTGACATATTCTCTGTCCTAGTTCTCTTTAAACGGCATCCCGAGCAGCTTGAGCAAGCGGCGGCCTTCTTCGTCCGTCTTGGCAGTCGTCACGATAGTGATTTCCATGCCGCGTACCTTATCAATCTTGTCATATTGGATTTCCGCGAACATCAACTGTTCACGCAGACCCAATGTGTAATTGCCACGACCATCCATCTTGGAAGGCACACCCCGGAAGTCGCGCACACGGGGCAGGGCAATATTCATCAACCGGTCTAACAGCGACCACATACGTTCGCCACGGATCGTCACCTTCATACCGATGGCGCGGTCTTCGCGCAACTTGTAGGTCGCGATGCTCTTCTTCGACTTGGTGATGATTGGCTGCTGCCCGGTAATGAGCCGCAAATCTTCAACCGCGCCGTCGAGCAGCTTCGGGTTTTCGTTCGCTTCACCCAGACCGATGTTGACAACAACTTTCTGGATGCGCGGGACTTCCATAACATTCTGGTACTTGAATTCTTCGATCAGCGCGGGGACCACTTCGTCCTTGTAGCGCGCTTGTAAAATCGGTGTCGCCATTCCTCATTCGCTCCTGTTTAATCAATATCCGTATCGCAAGCCTTGCAGAAGCGAACTTTACGACCATCATCCGTGACGCGGAAGCCCACCCGTGTAGCCTTGCTGCATGACGGGCAAACCAACATCACGTTCGAGATGTGCAGCGGTGCATTGAATTCCATAATCTGCGCTGGAATCTGACGGCTGCCGACCTGCTTGGCCTTCTCGTGTTTCTTACCGATATTCACGCCGCCTACCACAACACGATCTTCTTTAGGCAGTACCGTGACAACTTCGCCGCGTTCGCCTAGGTCCTTGCCGGCGATCACTTCAATGGTGTCGCCCTTCTTTATCCGTTGCATATTACTTACTCCCCAACCCTACAGCGTTTCTGGCGCGAGCGAGACGATCTTCAGGAAGCCTTTTTCGCGCAGTTCGCGCGCCACAGGGCCAAACACGCGGGTTCCGCGTGGGTTTTCCATATCATCAGCCAGCAGCACAGCCGCATTATCATCAAACTTGATATACGAACCATCACTGCGGCGGTATTCTTTAGCGGTGCGGACGATAACCGCCTTCACCACTTCGCTCTTCTTCACGTTACCATCGGTGGATGCATCCTTCACGGTGCCAACCACGATGTCACCAACACCGGCATACTTGCGGAATGAACCGCCCAACATACGGATGACGAGGATTTCGCGTGCGCCACTGTTGTCAGCGACGACGACTCGCGATTCGTTCTGGATCATGACTCCGCCTCACCTTCGGTGGTCGCAGGTTTCACTTCGACATCACCACTAATCGGTTGCAAGACACGCCCACCGGGGGTTTCCAAAACTTGTTCGACCACCCACCGCTTGGTCTTGCTCAGCGGCTTGCTCTCGACAACCTGCACCAGCGATCCAACTTCAATCGCGTTGCTCTCGTCGTGGGCATACACTTTCTTGGTGGACTTAATAACCTTCTTGTAAACACGGTGCATCTTGCGATGTTCAATCTCGACGACCACCGTCTTTTCCATCTTGTCGCTGGTTACGCGGCCAATCAGCCGCCGACGATCATTAGCCATTGCTGCTTCCCTTACCGGCTACATTCTTAGCCAACTCACGTTCGCGCAAAATCGTCTTCATCCGCGCGATCTCGCGCCGTGTACGAGTCGGCGCACTCTCATCTTCCAACTGCCCGGAAGCCTTCTGGAAGCGAAAGTTGAACAAAGCTTCCCGGCTGTCTTCCAAGGCATTGAGGATTTCCTCTTCGGTCATCTCACGAATTTCTCTGGATTTCATGACTCTAACTTGACCTCCTGCCCTGAAATCGGATCATAGCGCCGGATCATCTTGGTTTTGATCGGCAGCTTGAACGCAGCCAGACGCAGCGCTTCTTTTGCATCTTCTTCCGGCACGCCGCCCATTTCGAACAGCACGTGTCCCGGACGAACCACCGCCACATAGTACTCCACCGCGCCCTTACCGCTACCCATACGGGTTTCGGCAGCTTTTTGTGTGTACGGCTTGTCAGGGAACACCCGGATCCAAACCTTACCACGACGTTTGGTGAAACGTACCATCGCCTTACGGGCAGCTTCGATCTGGCGGGCCGTCAACCATATTGGCTCTAAAGCCTGCAAACCATATTCACCGAAGGAAACGACGTTCCCGCGCGTGGCCTTGCCCTTCAAGTTACCGCGTTGTTGCTTGCGGTATTTCATACGCTTTGGCATTAACATAATTACTTCATCCTCATTCCATCTAGTCGTCAGTTTTCAGCTTTCAGTCAGCAGTCTTCAAAACTATAGACTGGCGACTGGTGACTGGTGACTATTATGGTGTCACGTATACGTCTTTCTTCGGCTCAGGCTTTTCTTCCTGCTTCAGAACCTCGCCACGATAGATCCACACCTTCACACCGATTCGTCCGAAGGTGGTCAACGCCTCGGCAGTACCGAAATCAAGGTCGGAACGCAGTGATGAACGCGGCACGCGGCCTTCGCTCGCCCACTCACGACGGGCCATATCACCACCGGCCAAACGACCGGCGACTTCAATCTTGATGCCCAGCGCGCCTTGGCGCATCGCTTGGCTGATCGCACGCTTCATCGCGCGGCTGTGACCAATACGGCGTTCCAATTGGTCAACGATATTCTCGGCCACCAAAATGGGATCGAGATCAGGTTTCTCAATCTCGGTCACTTCCACCTTGACCTTCTTATCAGTCATGGCTTCGATACCCGTGCGGAGATCCTTGACTGCTTCACCCTTACGTCCGATCAAGATACCGGGCTTGGCAGTGTGAATGTTGACCAGCAGTTGGTTTGGATAACGCTCGATCTCAACGCGAGAGACACCAGCACGCAAACCAAGTTTCTTGACGAAGCGCCGAATCTTGAAGTCTTCTTGCAGCAGATCACGGTACTTGTCGCCTTCAGCGTACCAGCGGGCGTCCCAGTCGCGGTTGATCTTCAACCGGAAACCAATTGGATGTATTTTGCGCCCCATATGCTATTCCTCTCGCTCGTTGAGAACAATCGTCAAGTGCGATGTACGCTTGACGCGCGGTTTGGAACGACCGCGAGCACCAGCCTTCATACGCTTCAAGCGTGGGCCGTCTCCTGCGTAAATCGTCTCAACCACCAGATTATCGGGATTCAAATCATAATTGTTTTCGGCGTTTGCAATTGCCGACTTCAAAGTGTTCTGAACAAAGTCCGCACCCTTTTGTGGCATGAACTGCAGAACGGTCACCGCCTGCTTGGCACCCATCCCACGCACCTTGTCACACACGAGGCGAATTTTCTGGGGTGAAATCGAGAGATAAGATGTCTTAGCCTGTACCTTCATTTCAAATTCCCCTTACTTAACCTTCTTTTCGACAAGGTGGCCGCGATAAGTCCGCGTTGGCGCGAACTCACCGAGTTTGTGACCGACCATGTTTTCGGTGACGTATATCGGTACGTGACGGCGGCCATCATGCACGGCAATGGTATGTCCTACCATCTGCGGGAAGATCGTGCTGGCGCGGCTCCATGTACGGATGACGACTTTCTTATTTTCATCATTCAGCTTCTCAACTTTTTTGAGCAGCTTAGGGCTTATGAAAGGCCCTTTTTTCAATGAACGCGACATACTCTATTTCCTCGTTAGTTACGAGTACCAAGTGCCGAGTGCCGAGTACCCGAATGGCTGTCTCGGTACTCGTGACTCAGTACTCAGCACTAAATCAACGGCCTTTACCGCGGCGGCGGACAATGAACTTATCTGTACGACGGTTGACACGCGTCTTCTTACCCATGGCCGGTTTACCCCAAGGAGTCTTCGGGCCGGGCATACCAATCGGTGAGCGGCCTTCACCACCACCGTGCGGATGGCTCGCCGGATCCATCGCGCTACCACGAACAGTCGGGCGGATACCCATCCAGCGCTTGCGACCGGCTTTACCAAGGTTGACGTTGCTGTGATCGGTGTTACCCACCTGACCAATCGTCGCCATGCAGCGTTCGCTGATCAAGCGCATTTCACCGCTCGGCATACGAACCTGAGCGTACTTACCTTCTTTCGCCAACAACTGCGCCGAGCTGCCAGCCGAACGAACCAACTGACCACCCTTACCGGGCAGCAGTTCAATATTGTGGATCGTCGTACCGACCGGAATATCACGGATTTCCAGCGCGTCACCAGTACGCAGTTGGGACAGTTCGCCGCTAGCGACACGGTCACCGACCTTCAGGCCCAGCGGCGCAATGATGTAGCGCTTCTCGCCATCTTCGTATTCCAGCAGGGCGATACGAGCCGAACGGTTCGGATCGTACTCCACTGCGATCACCTGCGCAGCAACATTGAACTTATCGCGCTTGAAGTCAATGATGCGGTAGCGGCGCTTGTGTCCACCACCACGATGCCGCACGGTCACGCGGCCAGTGTTGTTACGACCACCATGCTTGCGAATGGCTTCCGTCAACGACCGCTGTGGGCTTGACTTGGTAATCTCTTCGAAACTGTGGCCCGTCATCCCTCGGCGACCAGCCGAAGTGGGCTTGTAAACTTTTACGGCCATCTTGTCACCTTAGGTGTTGAACAATTCAATCTTCTGGTCATCTGCGAGCGTTACAATGGCTTTCTTCCATTGGCGCGAGCGCAAATACCAGTTTCGGCCACGACGACCGCGCTTCGCGGGAACCACCATCGTGTTGACTTTTACCACATCCACCTCAAAGATAACCTCGACGGCTTCCTTGATCTGAATTTTGTTGGCATTATCGGCAACCTCGAAGACGTACTGGTTAAGTTCGTCTGACATGACTGCCGTTTTTTCGCTGATCACCGGTCGGCGCAGCACATCATAAATATGTAGTTCAGCCATGATTAACTTGCTTGCCCCCAGAGGCTCTTAATGACTTCCAGCGCATCCAGCGGCACGACCACACGGTCGTATTGCAACAGATCACGCATGTTCAAGTAATTCACCAGCAAGACGTGAGCATCGCTCAAGTTGTGGATGCTGTTGGTCACATTGACGTTGCCGCCATGTGTCGTCAGCACCAATGCCTTGTTGCCCTTGCCCGCTACGGCGTCCAGAATCTGGCGCATCTCTTTGGTCTTTGGCGCATCGAGGCTAAACCCATCGACAAAAACCAACTGCTCATCACGCAGCAGGGCGCTCAATGCACAGCGAATAGCTTGCTGGCGCATCTTGCGCGGCATATCCTTCGTATACTTGTGCGGCTGCGGCCCCTTCGGACGACCACCACCCACAAACTGGGTTGCATTTCGCGCACCGTGACGGGCGCGGCCTGTACCCTTCTGGCGGTACCACTTGGCGGTCGTACGGCTCACTTCACCGCGGCGCTGCACCTTGTGTGTACCCAAGCGGGCGTTGGCCATCTGGCGAATGTACGCCTGATGCATCAAGCCCATGTTGATCTCGACTTCGAAAATATCGGCAGGCAAATCAATCTGATTGACTTCCTTGCCGGTTGAGTTCAAAACTGGAACCTTCATCACTCTACTCCTCTACCCGGTTCTAGCGGCGGCGCGGACGCGCTGGCTTAACGATGACGATGCCGCCATTGGTGCCGGGGATTGAACCTCTCACGGCGAGGAGGTTACGTTCCGCATCCACCACGATCACTTCCAGATTCTCGGTTGTGACACGTTCGCTGCCCATGTGACCGGGGAAGCGCTTGCCCTTCCAAGTTTTACCGGGGTAAGTGTTCGAACCTGCCGAACCCGGTGCGCGTGTGCGGTCAGACGCACCGTGCGTTTTGGGCTGGCGGTTGAAATTATGCCGCTTGATACCACCGGCGAAACCACGACCTTTGCTGGTTCCAACCACATCTACACGTTCGCCTTTAACGAACACATCTGCCTTCAGGGTTTGGCCTTCCGTGACGGAGACGTCCCCGTTCTTGATCCGGAACTCGCGCAGCACCTTTAGCGCTGGCAGACTGTTCCGTTGCAGATGCCCAAGCTGTCCCTTCGTCAACCGCTGCGGCTTGGTTTCACCATAGCCCAACTGCACGCCGACGTAGCCATCTTTATCCGCTGTACGAATCTGGGTGACATAGCAGGGACCGGCTTGAATGACGGTTACAGGAATGGCGTTCCCGTTATCGTCAAACACTTGGGTCATACCCACTTTTTTACCTATTAAGCCCTTCATCACATCCGCCCCTTATTTCACTACAATGTCGACGCCAGCGGGCAAGTTCAAGCGCATCAGCGCGTCAATTGTCTTGCTATCTGGATCGAGGACATCAATCAAACGCTTGTGGGTGCGAATTTCGAAATGCTCTTGCGAGTCTTTGTCAATGAACGGGCTGCGCCGAACCGTGAAACGCTCGATACGCGTAGGCAGTGGCACAGGACCAACAACACGCGCTCCAGTACGTTCCGCTGTCTCGACGATCCGCTGCACGGATTGGTCTAGCACCCGGTGATCATACGCCTTGAGCCAGATACGAATTTTGTTTCTAACCATTTTTTCCTCTGGTGGCCTAGCTGCCGTTGCCTAACCATCTAGGGTAGTAGGGGTTTGCCGCTGGCAAATCTGCCATTAGCAAACCCCCACGAACGTCCACAGCTTTTTTGTCAGGCCGATTTCTTAACCAAGAACTTCGGTGATGACGCCTGCGCCGACGGTCAAGCCGCCTTCGCGGATAGCAAACTTAGAACCCTTTTCCAACGCCACTGGAGTGATCAATTCCACTTCCAAGTTCACGTTGTCGCCGGGCATAACCATTTCCACGCCTGCGGGCAGGGTGATCGTACCGGTCACATCCATGGTGCGGATGTAGAACTGAGGACGGTAGCCGGGGAAGAACGCCTTGTGACGTCCGCCTTCTTCCTTCTTCAGAACGTACACTTCGCTCATGAACTTCTTGTGCGGCTTGATGCTGCCGGGCTTGGCCAGAACCATACCACGTTCGATTTGTTCACGGGTGATACCACGGAGCAGAATACCAGCGTTGTCGCCGGCGTCCGCCGAGTCGAGTTCCTTATGGAACATTTCGATACCGGTCACAACGGTCTTCATGGTTTCGTCACGCAGACCGATGATTTCAATTTCTTCACCCTTGGTTAAGCGACCGCGCTCAACACGACCGGTCACAACCGTACCACGACCCTTGATCGAGAACACGTCTTCGACGGGCATCAAGAAGGGCTTGTCGGTTTCGCGAACCGGGCTGGGGATCCACTCGTCAACCGTGTCCATCAGCTTCAGGATGGGCGCGTATTCAGGAGCGTTCGGATCTTCGCTGGTCGATTCGTTGGCCTGCAGAGCAGAACCACGGACAACCGGGGTTTCAGCCGCGAACTTGTAGCTGGCGAGCAGTTCGCTCAATTCCATCTCGACCAGTTCCAGCAGTTCAGGATCGTCCATTTGGTCGACCTTGTTCAGGAACACGACCATCGCCGGCACTTCTACCTGACGGGCAAGCAAAACGTGCTCACGGGTCTGGGGCATTGGGCCGTCTGGAGCGCTCACGACCAAGATCGCGCCGTCCATCTGCGCCGCACCGGTGATCATATTCTTGATATAGTCACGGTGGCCGGGGCAGTCTACGTGGGCATAGTGACGCTTGTTGGTTTCATATTCCACGTGACGGATGTTGATAGTGATACCGCGAGCCTTTTCTTCGGGCGCGTTGTCAATATCGTCATACTTCATACGTTCGGCTTGGCCCTTCAGTCCCAACACCTTGGTGATGGCGGCAGTCAGAGTCGTCTTGCCGTGGTCAACGTGACCGATAGTACCGATATTGACATGGGGTTTGGTACGTTCAAACTTAGCCATTGTCTTTCAATCCTTTTCTGCGATACATTCACGATACTTTTTACAGCGTAGGAGACACAGGACGTGCCCCCTACCGGATTAACTGATTTAACGCCCGCTCTTGATCACTTCTTCAGCGATATTATTCGGGGCTACCGCGTATTTCTCAAATTCCATGCTGAAGCTGCCGCGTCCCTGTGTCATGTTACGAATGTTGGTTGCATACCCGAACATTTCACCCAGCGGCACGTTCGCACGGATCGAGGTTGCTCCACCACCGCGCGGGTCCATACCGAAGATGATGCCGCGTCGTGCTGAAAGGTCACCAACAATCGTTCCGGTGAATTCTTCCGGTACGGAGACTTCAACCTTCATTGTCGGCTCCAGCAGCACCGGAGCACCCTTCTGTACGCCTTCCTTCAAGCACATCGAGCCAGCGACCTTAAAGGCCATTTCGCTCGAGTCAACATCATGGAACGCGCCGTCAACCAACCGTGCCTTGATGCCCACGACCGGATATCCGGCCAGCACGCCCCCAGCCATCGCATCCCGTACGCCGTTCAAGGAGGGCTTCACAAATTCCTTCGGGATCGTACCGCCGCGGATCGCATCCTCAAACAGCGATTCTTCACCCGGTGCCAGCTTGGCACGGTCTTCCTCGCTCAGCGGTTCGAATTCGAACACGACGCGCGCATATTGACCGGAACCACCCGTTTGACGCTTGAACGTCGTATCGATACGGGTTGGGCGGGTAATCGTTTCGCGGTACGCCACACGCGGACGGCCAACGTTAGCCTGTACACCGAATTCGCGCATCATGCGGTCAACGATGATTTCAAGGTGAAGCTCACCCATACCCTTGATCTTGGTTTGGCCGAGCTTGTCGTCCACTTCGATCTTAAAGGTAGGATCTTCTTCAGCCAAGCGGCGCAGCGCAATACCCATCTTGTCTTGGTCAGCCTTACTGTTCGGCTCAATCGAAAGTTCGATAACCGGTTCAGGGAAGCTGATCTTTTCGAGAACGATTGGCTTATCAGGATCGCACAGCGTGTCACCGGTGAAGGTATTCTTCAGACCGAGGATTGCGGCGATGTCGCCCGCTTGTACTTCTTCAACATCTTCACGGCTCTCAGCGAACAACCGGACAATACGACCGATACGTTCTTTGTCGCCCTTGGTGCTGTTCAGTAAGCCGGAACCGGCCTTCACAACACCCGAATAAACGCGGAAGAATGCCAGACGTCCCACAAACGGGTCGGTCAGGATTTTGAAAACGAGCGCGGCTGTTGGTTCGTTAGGATCAGCATGGCGTTCCAGAGGCTCATCCGTCTTGGGATGCATGCCGGTGACCGGAGGAACATCCAAAGGCGAGGGCAGCAGATCAACCACGCGGTCCAGCATCAGTTGAACACCTTTGTTCTTCAAAGATGATCCGCACAGCACCGGTTGAATCTTGCCGGCCAGTGTTGCTGAACGCATTCCAGCCAGTATTTCTTCATCGTTGATCGCTTCTTCGTTCAGGTACTTCTCGGTCAGGAAGTCGTCATTCTCGACTACCTTCTCAATCATTTCCTGACGACGCGTTTCAGCTTGTTCACGGTAAGCTTCTGGAATGGGGTGACGCTTCATGACGCTGCCCATGTCACCTTCAAAGGTGACCAGTTCCATCGTCAGCAGGTCAATGATACCCTCGAATTCCGAACCTTCCCCGTAAGGGATCTGGATCACGCACGGATTGCCGTTCACGCGTTCGATAATCATATCGACACAGCGTTGGAAGTTCGCACCGGTGCGATCCATCTTATTAACGAAGCACAGGCGCGGAACAGCATACGTGTTCGCTTGGCGCCACACGGTTTCGGACTGCGGTTCTACACCGGCTACTGCGTCAAAAACCACTACACCGCCATCCAACACGCGCAAGCTGCGCTGCACTTCAACTGTGAAGTCCACGTGGCCGGGGGTGTCGATAACGTTGATCTGGTAATCGCGCCAGCTTGCGCTGATGGCGGCTGCCGTAATGGTGATGCCGCGCTCGCGTTCCTGTTCCATATAATCGGTTGTCGCAGAACCATCATGCACTTCACCGATCTTGTGGATCATGCCCGTGTAATACAACACGCGCTCAGTGGTGGTGGTTTTACCCGCGTCAATATGAGCGATGATGCCAATATTGCGCACTTTATTCAGATCGAGTTTTTCGCTCTTGTTAGCCATAACACTCTCATACTACCCAAACATTTGCCTGAAACGGGCGCACGCTCTGCACGCCGTTCGATACGAAACCTACCGGAAATGGGCGAAGGCGCGGTTGGCCTCGGCCATACGGTGGGTGTCGTCCTTCTTCTTAATCGACGAGCCTTGACCGGCAGCGGCATCCAAAATCTCGCTGGACAGCTTCTCGGCCATGTTCTTGCCGCCGCGACCACGAGAGGTTTCCAGCAGCCAACGCATCGCGAGCGAGGTCGCCCGTGCATACGGAACTTCCACTGGAACTTGGTACGTCGAACCACCGACGCGCATCGGCTTGACTTCCACTGAAGGAGTCACATTCCGCAGCGCCTGTTCAAACACTTCAATCGGATCACGCTTGGCGCGTTCTTCGATCAGATCAAACGCCCCGTACATGATCGCCAGCGCCGTGCTGCGCTTGCCACCGTACATCATACGGTTGACGAACATCGTGACGTGGGTGTTGTTGTACTTCTTATCCGGCGCAACTTTGCGCTTCGCGGGACTATTTCTTCTGGACATAACGCCTCAACCTCTTTTATTTCTTGGCCGCCGCTGCGCCCGGCTTCGGACGTTTGGCTCCGTACTTGCTGCGCGCCTGTTCGCGGTTCTTCACACCATCGGTGTCCAGCGTACCGCGCACAATGTGGTAACGAACACCGGGCAGGTCCTTCACACGACCGCCGCGTACCAGCACCACGCTGTGTTCCTGAAGGCTGTGGCCTTCACCCGGAATGTAAGCGGTGACTTCCAGCAAATTGGTGAGGCGCACACGGGCAACCTTCCGCAAGGCCGAGTTCGGTTTCTTGGGGGTCATCGTCTTCACGACGGTGCACACACCACGCTTCTGCGGCGCACCCTTACGACGGCGCGTACGCTTTTGGCTGTAGGCGTTCAGGGTAAATTGCAAAGCGGGAGCTTTTGACTTGCTCTTCTTTGCATGGCGTCCCTTACGCACCAACTGATTGATCGTTGGCATACTTTAGCTCCAAAATAATGAACCAATTTCCAGACAAGCAAACGGGCGTACTTCAACCACAGAACGCCCGCACATCTCTCTCGGTTAGTGAGCTTCCCCCGAAATGGTACCCGGAGTGCTTTCACTGCCATTCATTTCGGCTTTTACATTGCCTCGTTGAAGTGGAGGGTGTGAGCCGTTCGGTTGCGAGTTCGAATACTATCACCCGTGCTGTGAAGTGTCAAGCGCCAATCGTGCGCTTTACACATATCCACTAAGCTACTTTATCCGAATCCTTATTATTCTCAGTACACATGTAGATACATCAATTCATTTATCGTTTTTCGCTGCCATCCCTATCCAACATATCTCTCAACTTTTTCACCTCATCTTCTACAACTTTGCGTGGAATAGTGGGAGGTCTATCAATGCCGAGATCGAGACTCTTCTGATAGGCGGCTTCTGAAACTGCGAGATATTGGGTTTCACCCGACTCCAGAGCATATTCTTTGAGATACCTTGCTTGCATGTAATATCCGAGTGGGTCTTCGGGATTTGCAATGGTGATTTGATGAACTAACCGAAGGAATTCTTCTGTCACTAACGATTTACGAAACACCTTAATGTAAAGCATGATCGCTTTCGAATTATTAGGCGCCAGTTCGAAAGCTTTGGCTGCTGCATTTTTCTCTGCTATCGGATTATTCTGGTCATAATAATGAAGTTGGCGGCCCAACAAATAGACTTCTGCCAATTCTTCCGGCTTCCAACACTCGCCTCCCAACTCTATAGCCGTTTCATAATAAACAGTCCAAAAATGCGGAAAGAAATGTGGATGATTGTAGTGAGCACATTCAATCAACAGCAGTTGCGCCTCTAAATGACACGGGTTCTGCTCAATAATATTCAGGAGGGTGACTTCATCATCCTTCGAAAAACGCCCTCCGTATCTTTTCCATTTCAAATCTTCCAAAAAATGTTCTATATCCATTTTTCTCACCACAAAACACTTCTCAGTATTGTTGATAATTCTACGTATTGTTGATAATTCTACACTCATGCGTCGAATAACACGCCGACCCTACTTTCTCTCAGAACAAATTATCTGTATAATAACCTGCAATGTGCGACTAATAATAGTTACACGATGTGTATGGCGGAGGCGTGCCTCAGCCGTCGGTTCTGAAGATTGCCCACTTCATTGCATAGAACCCACCCAAAATGTTTGACCCGATGAGGTTTAGTGGAGAATCCAACCATGTTCACACTAAAGCAAATTGATGACATCCATGACAGCCTTGGGAATGCCGAAACCCTGCTTCAGTATGTACAAGCCCTCAGCGCGATTGGCGTCCAAAAATACGACTCGTATTTAACCGATGGTCACTCAGAATATGTTGGAGAGCGCGGTTACACCCTCAGTTCCCCTCCAGTACATGACAAACTATCTATAGCGGATACCACTGATCGGGAAAATTTTCTAAAGCACTTGAAGCTTCATGAGCAGGGCAAAACCAGCTATATCGAAATGTCGCAGGGATTAGCCCAAAGCGGCATCGAAAAGTGGACAGTCGATACCCGCAAAATGACCATGATCTTCTATGACAAAGCAGGCAGCGAAATGCTGGTTGAGGCAATCAAGTAGAGACTAATCATGGGTACCTGCTGAACAAATTTAATTTACTCCGAGGCAATTTTATGTCCGACTTACCACCCAACACCGTCACCCTCCGCGATACCGTCGAAAGCGATCTTCCGACCTTGTTCATCCAGCAGCAAGACCCCGAAGCCAACTTTATGGCGGCCTTCACCTCGCGTGATCCATCGGATCGTGCTGCCTTCGATACCCATTGGCACAAAATCATGCATGACGACACCGTCATCAATAAAACTATCCTCTATAATGGCGAGATCGCAGGCAGCATCGCTAAATTCATCATGTTCGGTCAACCCGAAATCGGTTACTGGATTGGCAAAGAATTTTGGGGAAAAGGCATCGCCACCCAAGCCCTCAAAGCCTTCTTGGAGATCGTCCCCATCCGCCCCATCTACGCTGCCGCCGCCAAAGATAATCCCGGCTCACTGCGTGTCTTACAGAAATGTGGTTTTGTCATCACCGGATATGGGCGTGCCTTTGCCGAAGCGCGCAGTCAAGAAATCGACGAAGCCTACCTCGAACTCAAGACATAAGATGGCTATTCCTGCTCGTTAGACTGCGATTGGAATGCATATTCCGCCATCTGAATAAAAGGGGCGATTGTTGCCTTCCCCTTGCTTGTGAGCTGATATTCAACTGTGGGTGGCACAGTCGAATAGACTGTTCGCGTCACCAATCCTTCATCCTCTAATTGGCGGAGCGTCTGTGTCAGCATTTTCTTCGAAATGCCCTTAATCTGTCGTTGTAAATCCGCGTAATGCTGTGGACGGCCATCGCGCAGCAAATACGCCACAAGGGGCACCCATTTTCCTTTCAATCGGCAGTTGGTTAAGTTCGCAACTGAAAACATGTCACTGAAATCCATATCAACCTCGAGGGAACCAAAAAGTGCCTTCTTGTAAGTTCAATTTTACGCTCATACAGTTAGGAACAGAAATAGCAAACCCTACGTGAGCGAATAAGGAAATTGATCTTGAACAAAGTATCCGCTAACTTTCCTCAGCAATCTCGTCCTACCCACAGCCGTTCCAACGCCATCTTTCTTAAAATATCAGGAGGGCGGTTGCGAGCCTATTCACTTCTCAAGCATGTCGGACGCAAAAGTGGTAAAGAATATCGAACACCCGTATCCGCCTTTCCGCTCGGTGATGGTTTCGTTCTTGCCATTCTTTATGGTGATGCTGCGGAAGTCGATTGGGTGCGAAATGTTATGGCCGCTGGCAAATGCATTTTAAAAACAAACAACCTCGAATATACGTTAATCAAACCAGAACTCATTGCACCGGCTCAAGCGATGCCCGCTTATTCATGGCTCTTTCGTGCCGTATATCGCCTGCAAGGGGTACGCCAGTTTCTCTGGATTCATCATGTATCTTAATCCGCTCACAGGACTTCAGATACATACAATCCCTGCGTCAACTGAAATAAAAAACCCTCGGATGAGGGTCTTTCGTCTCGTGGGTATCTTTGCTTAATAGAGTAGTCTTGGAAGCGCCTTAAGTGCACTTGTCTGGTTGGTAGCGTGATGGCTTTAGCCTCATGCGACACGAACAGGGCAATTCGACTTACCCCATCGGCTCAGCCGTAATCGTCCACTCGTCATTTTCGGTATACGGGATTTGGGTCTGCGTCGTCGCCATCGTGATGAACCGCTCAAGCAAACTCCGTCCCTTGGGTGTTAGTTCATACTCCACCACCGGCGGCATCGTCCCGTAAACCGTGTGGATAATAATGCCGCTGGCTTCCAACTGCCGCAGCGTGTGCGTTAGCGCAGGTTGGGATATACCATCGATTTGGTTTTGAATTTGGGAATAACGTTGGGGGCGACCGTCACGAAGGATATAGGTTACCAGAGGGAGCCAATTTTCCTGAGTACGACGAACCGCAAAAGTTTTAACCGGAATCATAGTTTGAACTTCCGTAAAAGGTTTAATCACCTATCTGTGCTAACAATTTTACTCGCAAATAGCAAATTTTTAAACAACCATACCACCCATCTCACGGATATTGCCCCATTTTTCAGAGAGATACGGCCAAAAATTCTCATAAAATCAGCCTGTTTTTCCTTACGCCAAAAATCCTGTAGTTAGCAGGTCGCTGTAATACCTTGATAAGAAAGATGGACAACAATCCAAGTACGTCTTATAGTCGTGTCAGGGATATTTCAACATGGAACACCAGAAACCCACCATCCGCATCACATCCGAACCCCACGCCAGCGCAGATGATGTCAATGTCATTGCCCACCGCATTTATGAATTCAATATGCGCGTCACAGGCGATTACGACTGGAAACCACTGCGCATTTTTCTTCGCGATGAAAACGGCAACATCCGCGGTGGAGTGGCCGCGGATATATGGGGCGGCTGGCTCTACGTCGAATTTCTGTGGGTTGATGAAGACTTGCGTGGGCACGGCTACGCCACCCAATTGATGCAGCAGGTGGAAGCGCAGGCCTTGGCCTACGGCTGCCGGAACGCGCACCTCGAAACCCACAGCTTTCAAGCCCGTCCCTTCTACGAAAAGTTGGGCTATAAAGTCATCGCCGAACTCGAGGACTATCCACCCGGTCACAGCAGCTTTTTATTACGCAAAACACTGGCCTAAGCCAATCGCATCATTGCCTCGACCCAGACACCGCGAAACAAATCCGCGAAAAAGGCATCTATCTGCTTCTGTTCTGCTGTTGACTCATACATAGCCGTATGGACGGGCAGCGCCATGTGCCTCGACGAGCCGTAGATAGACTGTGTCGATGTCTTTTGCGTCCCATGCTTCGATGGCCGCTTCAAGGGCGGCCTTTACAGCATCAGGGAGTGGTTGTTGTGTAGGTCCTAAGAGCACTTTCGCATGTTCAATCGCCTCCTCGGTTTCCTTCATTTGAATTTCGACAGCCATCAGCGGCCATAACGTGATCCAAATGATAATCGAGCCGATAGGGACTGTTTTGATCAACTGAAAGCCTTGCTCAGCTAATGACCGTGCCTTATCCAGATTGCCTTCACGCAGTGCTGCCCATGCTTGGTGTCCATAAGCGGATGCAGTGTATTCAACCATTTTCCCGACTAGCGCCATTTGCAGGGTGCGCTCTGCGTACTCTTTTGTCTCATCCACTTTTTCATGTTTGCGCCGTATCAGCGTCAGATAAGCAAGTGCTCGAGTGTGGTTGGTCACGTCACCAATGTGGGCGGTTTCCGCCGCGCTCTCCTGCATATTCTTTTCGGCAGTTTCAAGATCGCCATACCACATGTATACAAAGGCCACACTGAAGTGTGCAAAGGTATCTGATGTGCTGTACCCCCAATCTTTTGATTCAGGTAAGTTAGCCTCCATCTCTTGGATTGTTTCTTTCGTTACCGTGAAATGATTCTTTCGGAGATCTGTTAAAGCAATCATTGCCGCATATAATCGGCGTTGTGGAATCGCTCCATATTGCGCGATCACGGGTCTTAGACGTTCAGAATCGTTTCTCATGCCTTGAATATTATTCATCCAATATGAAACCCGCATTCGTCGAACCAGAACCTCAATCCATGATTCTTGCCATTGTGGGTCTGTAGGCATACTGTTGTCATCAAGAATTTCAACCGCGCGGATAAGGGCTTTCATGGCTTCTGCGAATTGGCGTCGATGCTCCCATGACTCACCAATTGTGCGATAAATCGCCGCCTGCTGAAGGACATCGCTGGGTCGTGTGTATTCCAATGCTTTCGACAAAGCATTGTGCCCATCTTCATATTGGCCACCTAGCGTGAGCACCTCGCCGTAATTTTCATATAATACCAGTAGGACTGGTCGCCATTCTTCAGATTGCTCTGTATCGAGGTGTTTCAGTTCATCAATCGCGGCTTGATAAAACGCAATCGCCTCACGGTTAGCAAATCCCTTTTTCGCGTAATCGCCTGCAAGAATGTGGAAGTGGACAGCCTTATCATGAATGCCCGCCTGCCGGTAATGTCGCGCAATCGCAGGCACGTAAGAGGGATCATCCGGATGAACCTGTTCCAGTGTTTCAGCTAAACGGCGGTGCATTCCCGCAAGCGCATCATCCTGAATCGTCGAGATAAGTCCTTCGCGGAACTTGTCATGGGCAAAACGCCAGCGATCTTGTTCGACTTCAATGACCGCACTGAAAGCAGAGCGCGCCAACCACGATTCCAAATCCGTGACAAACGCGCCCATCAATTTTAAATCCAGTTCACGACCGGCAAGCGCCGCCAGCTGAAGCCCCGAACGAGCGTCCTCAGGCACCTGCTGCATACGGTTTTGAATGATGCTCCGAATACCACTCGACATGAGCGTTGCTGGAAGGTTAGCCTTGTTGATGAGGTCGAGTTCTCCCGCGTTCTCGGCTAATTCACGGAGCACCTCGACCAAAAAGAAGACGTTACCTTCCGTCTCTCGATACAGCCAGTTCACAATCTTTGCATCACGTCCACTCTGGCCGAGTATCGATTCGCTAAAATCCGCCACGCTTGGCTCATCGAGTCGTTTGAGTTTGAGCAGAGTCGTTCCGGATATTTCTTCATGTAATTTTGGGCGCTCGTCATCGCGATAGCTCGCAATAATGATCAGCGGAACGTCATGCGTTAGTGGAATAATACGCTTGAGCAGTTCGAGGTTCTCATCGCTAGCCCATTGCAAATCCTCAAGAATGAGCATCGTAGGCTGTTGTAAAGCGCGAAAAATATCAGTCACGACTCGCATAAACCGGCTTTGACTCGTTTGGGGGTCAAGGTCAGGTGGCTCAGGAATAGGACGCTCGAGCAACTGATCAATATCGGGCAATAGCCTTTTAAGGACGGGCGCATCATTGTCGTCCAGATCAATCGAAAGCACTAAACGGCGAATCGGGTCGCGCCAGACTTGATAGGGGATACTGCCTTCAGTGATCGCTTGACCGCGAAGCACCAAAGCGCCCTTTACTAATGCGCGGATGCGGATTTCATCCAATAAGCGCGATTTCCCCACGCCGCTTTCCCCACCGACTAACCATGTTCGTGATGTTGCATCACCGTTCACACCGGGGCTTGATATGTTGTCTAATGCGGTTCTGAGGAGTTGTAATTCGTCTTTGCGTCCAGAGAACTTCGCAGTTTGCAAGAGGCTTTCGCGTATGGCGCTGCTCTCCACGGGCAGCGGTTGGTCAGCAGCATAGCATAATTCTCGTATGACCAACCCCGCGTCATCGTATCGATCTTCAGGTTCTTTCAATAACAATCGTCCCACTATCGGCGACATTTCGTCTTCCAGCCCTTTTAAATCAGCCTCAGACGATAGAATGCCGTTAATCAGGAGTGCGATGTTCTTGTTATTGAAGGGATGGTGCCCAGCCAATAGTTCGCAGGCAATCACCCCAACAGCATACAGGTCTGAAGCCACACTGGCAGGTTTATCGGCGAATAACTCCGGTGCCATATAGGCGATAGTACCGACTGCGTTATGGTGGATATTGGAACGTGAATTGGCGCTCTCCAGTGACAATCCGAAATCGAGGACTTTGACGACACCGGCTTGAGTCACCAGTATGTTTCCCGGTTTCAGGTCGCGGTGCAGAATACCCCGTCGATGTAAATAGACCAGAGCCTGAAGCACCTCAGTAATCAGTTTGATTTTTTCACTGAGCGATAAGTTTTGGCCGAACTCCAGAATCGTGCGCGGCGCTTCAAGGAGTTCCATTGTGAAGTAGGGCTGCTTATTCTCAAATCCATAATCCAGAACGCTGATAATGTTTGGATGCCGGATGGAGGCTAAAGTACGAAATTCGTCTGACAGCGCCAGAAAAAAGTCGTTCTCCGTACTTGGCAACTCACCGATTTGATCAGCAAAACCCGTGACTCTTTTTAGGGCAACTACTTGTCCGGACAAACGGTCAGTTGACCGGTAAACCTCTCCCATACCGCCTTGCCCAAGCATGTTATGAATGATATAACGTCGGTTAATAACAGTATTGGAGAGGGTCATACATATCCTAAATAGGTATTAATTTATATTCGTAAATCCCATTTTATACGATCTGTGTATTCATCAGCAAACATTTTATGCGGTGATGTTTTATATACCTTCCAAAGGATCGATTTGCTCTTAAATGACCAGCCACAACGGAGATCCAGTCAGCGCGAACGCCTTTGCATTTACCTCCTCGGTACCGGGCACTCAGTATTATAGACTTGGTTTACTTTCGGTTAACCCGACAAACTCTTTCCAAACCATCCCCCAACCCACTGCGCTTCCCCGCTCCCTCAAAACGGTTAGCGCCAACCCCGCCAAAGAGTTACAAAATGTTCTTCCAAACTGTAACCCACTCCCCCATCACCTGTCGTATCATAATCATCACAGGACTTGTCTTTGTTCCCTTCACCCTGAGGGAGAAGGGTTAGCGATGAGGGTTCTTCGCACCTTAACAACCATCAATATTTGCCACATTTGGTACGCCGATTTTGCCGCCTGTGCTGCTTATGCCGCATATTGCGCTGATAATCGCTCCGCCAATACGGACACTTCCGACATGGCCGACATAACCATGATCTTGTTTGGAGCCAAAAGCCAACTTCTAAAAGCCAAAAGCCTTCATGGCACTGCCAATGCCGCCGCCAATGCCGCCATAAAAAAGTTTTCTGCTTTGTATTGGACTGGCGACTGATAGCTGGAGACTAAACAAAAAAGGAGCGCTCACGCACCCCTCTATCGACTACTGACTATCGACTAACGACTCACTCAGCGCTCGGCACGGTGTACTCGGCACGCTTCTCGTACTGCACTGCGCCGTCCACGTCCCATGTATCCACAATCGCGAAGATCGTCGCATCCGCCGGACGCCCCTCGGTCGCGGGAGTCTGTCGGGCGCTGCTGCCCGTCACGTACAGCACCACCTCACCCGCGCCCACGCCCACCGCATCAAACGCCACCACATAAGCGCCCTTCGCTGCCCCCGCCAGATCCAACGGCTGCAGGATCAGCATCTTCAGCCCTTCAGTTTTCTCGCTCTTAGCGCTGGCCACAACCGTACCTATCACCTTCGCCAGCATCATAATGGCTATTCTCCCTAAAACCCAAACAAACCGATGGAACACCGTCCCCATCGAACTTAAA
>JBGAGF010000019.1:0-149679 GCA_044226855.1 Aggregatilineales bacterium | reverse complement strand
CCACCCGGATTCGGAATCATGCCTTCCAAGATTGCCCATTCTTTATCGCTCACATCACTTGGATACTGTTTTTTCATCTTTTCCTCCCTTTATTCCCTCTCTTTTACCTCCTTTACCCTTTTTAAACACGCTCTACCATTCTCTAACTGATTACATACTTCCTCTCCGAAACGCTCCCTTGCTAAGTTAATCCCAACGCCTCGAATCAGTTACAAAATGTTCCTCCAAAATGTAACCCCTTCTCTCTTAAACTGCTTTACAATGAACATCAGGAACGCTGTATTTGCTCCCCTCTGCCATGAAATGGCTGAGGAGAGGACACCTTTTTAGGAGATGTTATTCTTAGATAACAAACCTTCCCGTAGGGGAGCACCTATGTGTGCTCCCGAATTGGAGTTTTGCGATTGTGCTCTCCCTCATTTTCAAACATGTCCTCTCCTCAGCATGAAATGGAGAGGGGGTGGGGGTGAGGATTTCCCTCACCACACCTTAACAACCACCTAACATTGTAAATATGACAAAAGGTGTCGATTCTCAACTGCATCAATAGCAATATTTTAAACACTTACCGCGCTGCCAGTGTCAATGCCGCCGCTGCCGCCATAAGAACCTTAATTGGCGACAGTCGCCGCCGACGACATCGCCGACACAAGACCTTCTTTATGTGGAGCTAACAACTATTTGCCAACAGCCAAACTTCACTTGTGAATTTGAAGAATCTGAAGAATTTCGCGAATATTCTCCCGTAAAAGCGCCTTAAACTAGCGAAGTTTCCGAATCAGACGAATTAGTTTGTGAACAGGATGACTTGGAAACAAAAAGCGGGTTCTTAACCCCGCTTCCTGTTATAGTAATCGCTAACTTTAAGGGTTCTAATTCGCATATCCCACGAGAAAAATGCGTATTTGTGGCCCGAATAAGATCATCAATATGGTTCCGGCTACGATATACGGCCCGTAGGGTAGGGCAGCGATCATGCTCGAATTGCGTCCTGCAATCCGTCGCCCCATCAGATATAGCATTGCACCCAACGCTCCTAGAATTACGGTCAGGAACATTGCAAACAGCATATCGCCTAGCCCCAAAATCAGGCCGCTCAGCAGCGCCATCATCACATCGCCGTAACCAAAGGCCACTTCGCTAATATTTCTTCCCTGTACTTGGTTGGCAATATACACATAAGCAATGCCGCCCAAATAAAGCACAAAAAACGTCCCAAAACCGAGCGCTCCACCCATCAGTGACCGTTCCAAATTGGGCGGTGCGCTGGTCGTTATCGCATCTAGGATGGCAAGAATGCTCGATGGAATAATGACCACAAACAGAATCAGCTTGTGCTCAAGGTCAATCACCGTGATCAGCATGAAAATCGCCATGTAGATCAGCCAGTAGACCAGTTGTAGGCTGTCAACCTTCGGCTCGCCAACTTTGATCATATAGGTCAAAATCATTGCGATTGCCGTTCCGACTTCGACCATCGGATAACGCCATGTCAGTTTTGAACCGTTTGGGCCGGTACGTTTACCCAGCAGAAACGCGCTAATGCCTAACCACGCTGAAACCGGACGCGGAGAGCCATCAGGATAATGAGGCAGCTTGGGGCGTTTGTCATTGGGCAGGTCGTCCGCCAAAGCATTGACCACACCACCCGCGAGAATTCCAATAATGATGAGCAGAATAATCGGAACAAGCATAAGGATAATCGACAACTTTCTTGGATTAATGAATAGGTATCACCGGTGCGGGTGGCAGCAATGAAAGGGATAAAACTAGCATAAAAATAAACGCAATAATGGCAGATGCGATAATCGCTCTTTTCTGAATAAGAGTGAGTTGGGGTGCTTCTAGCGCTGGTGCCTCCGCAGAAACAACGATTGTGATTGGTGCAACTTGATCTCGCCGAATGGACCATGCTGCTAACCGCCCCTCACCGTTTTTAAGGCTGGCAATCACGTAAGCCGTATCCGGATAGCTGGCAAGTCGAATATCCGTTTGTGAGGGGATCGGATCTGTTCTGGGGTGCGAATGATAGAAGCCGACAATTTCAAGGTTCCCGCGCTGTGTTTGAAAAGTTGCCTGAACAAGCGCCTGATCATCCATGTGATATTCGTATTCTGGGCGCTCAGCAACGTTAGGAATAGGCACAATTTGTTCTGCTGTTATGCCCTGACCAACGATTAATCCACAGCATTCGTTTGGCTGTTCTTGTCGAGCATGTTCGATAATGGATCGCGCGAGTTCTGGCTTAAGCCACAGTTGCATAGAAGTGTTCCCCAACCTGAGTTCGCTTAGCTAGCTTCGGGAATGACAAACGGTTGGGTTTTCTGATCCTGTGGCGGCGTACGCGTTTGGTAAAACAGATCGGCAGTCAACGTATATTCCCCTGCTGGTTCCTTAACATTCCGAATATGCAGTGTAAACTCCATGTCTGCATGCATGGTTTCGATGATATTTAGCTCGCTCACGATGATGTTATCTTTATTCCGTGCCACTAAGATCAAGTTGGGGCGCTCTAGGAAGGGGGTCACCAGAATATGAATACGTACCCGAAAACGATCTGGATAGGGCGTTATATCAATTTGTTCGATGCGGATTTCATCGGCTGGTCGTGGAACTTGATCGGTCGGAAACAGTGGTATATCCATATGTTTGCTTGCTTATAGTGAGTGATTTATAGAGAAGATTGTAACTTTTGCAGAGCTTGCATGGCAATATCGAACTGTGTACTAGGAACAAGGATATGGTCACGCGAAAACGCTGCGATAGGCAGTATAGCGACTTGTGCTTCAGCCAGCGTTTGGCTCACCGCTGCCATAAATCCGAATAGATTAAAGTCTAGTTCAAGATCAAAGGTGATAAGTCGATAGGGGGTTGGTGCGGTTTCAGAGCCTTTCAGCCGATTGCCAAAATCCTCAACTGCTTCGGCCGGGATGATAAGGCTGACCTCGTTTTTATCAACGACCAATGTGCAAAACGCTTCGCCTATTTCGGCCACTACGCCCGCTGCGACTGTTATTGCACCTGCTGGTAACTTCAGGACGGCGTAATCAACGCTATCGCTGTACAAGCTTGTTTGTTTCAATGCGAATTGTACATCTGGATTCATTCAGAACCTTTTCTATTCGTCAAATAAGTAGCTGGACTCGGCATAGTATCGAATTTGGCGTGTCGCGAGTTTCTTTTGTACCCATTCATGAAGTTGTTCGTTCTTATCACTCAAGCTAGTGGTTTCATCGCGCAAAAGCGCCAGTGGATAGTTTACTTTGAGCGCTCGACCTTGAATAATATGGCGGCTGATCCCCGGCGGAAGATAAGCCTTGTAACGAGCAGCCGCAATAATATCGGCTGGCAGATAATGTGGAAACTCGACGATTGCAATGGCTGTCGGGTGTAACGGCCATATATCGGAGGGCTCAGCCAAGGCGGTCCGTTGTAAGGTGGCATTACGCTGGTAAATACCCACAACTTGGCGCAGCGCCGCGTTCCGCTCGTGCGTATTTTCAACGGGTGACATGAGCGCCAACACAGTGCTATCCGGAAGCAGAATATGGGCAATCGCGGAGGTTTCTTGTCCTTGAATGATTTGAATATCGTCTAATTGCTTGATATGCTCAAGAAATGCATCTAGATTCCAGTCACAGATCAGATGTCGCCACGTTTTTAACTCGACAAATCCACTTTCATAAGGTGCAACTTGTACCAAAATGTGCTGATATCCGAGGTGAGAAAACGCATGGAATCGGTTTGCGCCATCCAGTACAAGATACTGGCTTGTCCCCATGGGCGCGACGATCGGTGGATTGATGACCACTGTCTCATTCGCTAGTCGTTCCATAAGCGGACGTGAACGCTGCGAGTCATTCTCCTCATGTGGATGTAGTGTTTCGGTGAGGACAATTCTCAAATCAGGTTGTGGTGCGTCGGGTTGGTTGGGTGACATAAAAACAGCATTCTTGAATAGAGCGTTACTAATCTCTCTATCCGCTAGATTAGCACGAAGTTACACATTATGACAATCAATACTGGTTATGAGGAAAAGACTAATATGGGCGCGAATCAGCAGGGAGCCGATGCGACGCTAAATCGCTGGCTCACCATTCCCCGTACGTTGTGTTTTGTTTTGAATGGCTCCGATGTTTTGCTCATGAAGCGGGCTGCTCACAAACGTGTATTCCCAAATCAGTACAATGGGGTAGGGGGACACATTGAACGGAACGAAGACCCACTGACCAGCGCGCGCCGTGAAATCTTAGAAGAAACTGGATTGTCTGTAAACAATGTTCGGTTGTGTGCCGTTTACAATGTCGATGCTAAAGCTGTAACGGGAATTGTTCTATTCGTTTTCACAGCGGAAAGTCGAAGCCGTGAAGTGATTGCAAACGACGAAGGTACTCTGCATTGGATACCACAGAATGATGTCTCTAATTATGATTTGGTTGAGGATTTGCCTATGATTCTTCCACGGATCTTGAAAATGGGTAAAACAGATGCACCACTCTTTATACATGTCAGCTATGATGAACAGGATCATATTCAGATGCGTTTTGCAAATGAATAATTGTTGATGAATGTCCAGTGTCAAGTTTTGATACGCTATACTATTTGTTGATTACTGTTCGCTATCTTCAGTAGGTTCGTCGATGTCAGAAAACGCCCCAACCCCACCGGATGCCGTCACGGTATCGCCACTTTCAAAACCGCAAAGTCGCTTACGACGTTTACGATGTGGCATTGGCGCAGTCATTTGGATAATCTTGCTTTTGCTGCCCTGTATTGCGATAGCTCTCATCTCACAGGGTGAAATTGCAGTCCAACTCGGCGATGTACCCGGTCAAAGCCTTCGCGTATGGCTCATTCAGGACGCTTCTGAGCGAGGGGTCGGAATTGCTCGCCCAAGCATACATACTGATCAAAATTCAAACACCTGCCTGCAAACGGATACCAGTTTTATCATGTGGATGGGAAAGGGCGATGCGACCAGTTTTTGTGAGTGTTATGCTCATGAGGGTGACACTTGGAAATCAGTAAGTTCGGCACAAGGATCGTGCAATCCGTAGTATCATAAATGCTGCTGTATTTCTTCATGTGAAATAGGTTTGGTTCGAAATGGATTTACTGCAAAATGCAAACTTGCTGACGTTAGGTGTTGGTTGTGCGGTATTATGTGTTGTTGGCCTGCTCTTGTTTTTTGGATTACAAATACTGGGTACTGGTTTGCACACCATAATTGGTATTGTTCAGGTGCTAGGGGGCATCGTAAATGGAGGCCCTGTCGCTTGGTGTGGATGCTTGGCCGTCGTATTTGTTTGTGTGGCTGTGGCTGGTGGAGCATTACTTTTTGCCAGTTGTAAGGCCAATCCTACATCGATGAATTTTTGTCTGTTTTTCCGCTGAGTGTAATCTGTAATGAACTCTATCCAACAGTTGAACGAAACCATCAAGCGTGAAGCCAGCGCATTTTTAGAGGTTGCCAAAGAAACCAACCGTGTGATTGTTGGGCAAGATCGCCTCATTAATCGCTTGTTGATCGGCTTGATTTGCGGCGGTCATATTCTGATTGAAGGTGTACCCGGATTAGCCAAAACCCTCGCGGTTCGAACTCTTGCCAGTACGGTACAGGCGAAATTTCAACGCGTGCAGTTCACGCCTGATTTGCTGCCTTCCGACCTGATTGGCACGCAAATCTATAACCCGCGTACGGGAGAATTTACACCACGTTTGGGGCCGATCTTCGCCAATATTGTGCTGGCGGATGAAATTAACCGGGCTCCCGCTAAAGTTCAGTCGGCTTTGTTGGAAGCGATGGAAGAACGGCAGGTGACCGTAGGCGACCAAACACACGCATTACCATCACCGTTCATGGTACTTGCCACTCAAAACCCAATTGAGCAGGAAGGGACTTATTTACTACCTGAAGCGCAGCTTGATCGGTTTATGCTTAAAGTGGTCATTGGGTATCCAACTCGTGCCGAAGAACGTTTGATTGTGGATCGTATGACGGGTAACGATGAACCGGTTGCCCAGTCCGTTATTAGCCTTGACAGCATTCAGCAAGCACGAACGGTCGTGAATAGCATTTACGTGGATGAGAAGATTCATGACTATGTTCTCAACATCATCTTTATGACCCGTGATCCCGCGAATGGCGGTGCAAAAGAATTGAATGCTTTGATTGAATATGGTGCTTCCCCTCGTGCGACTATTTCGTTGCTTAAAGCTGCTAAAGCCTACGCCTTTTTGCGCGGGCGTGGATATGTGACGCCGGATGATATCAAGCAGGTGGCACCGGATGTTCTTCGTCATCGAATACTGGTTACATTCGAAGCACAGGCTGAAGATGTAACCAGTGATCAAATTGTCGAACAAATCTTGTGTCGAGTACCGGTGCCGTAATGATCGCACCTGATACCTTTCGCAAAATCCGCTTAATTGAACTTCGAACGCGCAAACTGGTCAATGACTCGTTGGCTGGTGCATATCATTCCGCATTTAAGGGACGGGGTATTGAATTTGATGCGCTTCGTCAGTACGAACCCGGCGATGATGTTCGACAAATTGATTGGAACGTGACCGCACGAAACGAAAATGTCTATGTTCGCCAATATATCGAAGAACGTGAATTGACCGTCATGCTGCTGCTCGATACCAGCGCATCATGTTTGTTTGGTACAACCGGAAAACAAAAGCGGGATGTTGGGGCAGAAGTCGGTGCCATACTGGCGTACTCCGCCATTCGCAATAATGATAAAGTGGGGTTGCTGCTTTTCAGTACTCATAATGAATTGTATGTACCGCCTCGAAAGGGCAGAAACCATATTTTGCGGCTCATTCGTGATTTGCTGACGGCGCAAGCTGCGGATCGTGGAACGGATATCGCTGCTGCATTGCGCATGGCTAACCAGTCCCTTAAACGACGGTCAATCATCTTCATTCTGTCGGACTTTCTTGCTCCGGTAGAAACCTACGCCACTGAGCTTTCTTTGCTCGCCTATCACCACGATGTGATTGCCCTGATTCTCAGTGATCCACTGGAACAAACGTGGCCTGCAGTTGGATTAACGAAAGTACAAGATGCTGAAACGGGGGAGCAAATATGGATTGACACTAATGCTCCCGGTTGGCAGGCAGCGTTTTCTAGCCAGTCTTCCCGATTACGAAGTCGCCTCGAATCGGCACTGTTGAAGTCTCGCGTCGAATTCACATTCCTCCAGACCAACGAGGATTATATTGTTCCGTTGACAAATCTTTTTTATCGACGAGTGAGTTCTCGGCGCTAATATTGCCTATGATTAAGCGTTGTTGGACTGTAATGCCGGTTATATTGTTCTGTATGATGCTTATTCAAAGCATTGTTTATGCCGTTGATAAAGCCTTTTTCACGGTGGACAAAACGGCTCCACTCATCGGTGAGCCGGTCCAACTTGTTTTGCACGTTCAGGTCCCACAACAAGGTCAACCGATACTGCCAGATTTTAAGAATTGGCGGCCTCCTTTTTTTGTCAAACAGGTAGGCGGGTTTTCTGCGGGGAGTCAGGAGCAAGACGGCAGCGTTCAGTACGCACTTCCGGTGACACTGATCTTATGGCAGACAGGGCAACTGGTAACCCCTCCACTTGAAGTCACTTATCAACTGAATGGCACGACCACCAATCTGCCAGTTGAAAGTTTTCAGTTTGTTGTCCCTAGTATCCTCGATTCGAGTGATTTGAGCCCTCGCCCGTTTAAGTCACAGATCGATTTGCCTTATTTCCCGCTCTGGATTTCCGTTGCCGGGCCACTTGTCCTTGTGATCGGTGTGATTGGTATAGTGCGCTTTCGACTCTCCCGAAGTAAGCGATTCCGAATTCCCATCAGCGTAGATGGTAAGTGGCATCCTGAAGCGAATGCAGCTCTGAATTCACTCAAGTATATTGGACAATCACAAGCCGATCCCCCTGCTATCTACATCCAAGTTTCCGATTGCTTACGGCGCTATTTGGATGCACGTTTTGCGCTCCAGTCGGTTGACCTAACCACTAGCGAATTACTTGATAGATTTGAAGAGGAGCACGTCATCACCGAAGATCAGCAGCAAAAACTGATTGAAATGCTCAAACGCGCTGATTTGGTGAAGTTTGCGCAAGTGGTACCTAAGTTAAATACAGCTCATCAGTACACGTCCGTTGCTGCCCAATGGATCCAATCGGTCGAACAATCTCACGGTGAGTCGTAGTCATGATGTTTCGCTTTGCGCAACCGCTAATTGGCCTGATTCTCACTTTGATTGTTGGATGGTGGTTACTCCGCCAGCGTGGCAAATGTACAGTGCTTGCCTCTGTCAATTACTCTGATATTCGATTGTTCACAGGTTTGCCCATCAATTGGAAAGTGCGGTTTCATCGACTGCCTGATATGCTTCGGTGGACGGCATGGGCATGTTTAGTCCTTGCACTCATGCGCCCGCAGTCTGGACAGTCGCAGCAAATCATCAGAGGTCAAGGTATAGAAATCGTGCTGGCTCTCGACATCTCGGGCAGTATGGCGAAGAATGATTTTGCGCCACAAAACCGCTTAGAAGCGGCCAAATCGGTGATTGATACTTTCATCCAAAAGCGTGAATTTGACCGTATCGGGTTAGTTGTTTTTGCCCATGATGCTTATCAACTTATTCCGCCGACCTTGGATTACACTGCATTAAGAACCACTCTCTCAAATATCCAAAATGCCAGCGATGAAGGAATATCCGATGGAACGGCAATTGGCTTAGGCATATCGTCTGCGGCGAACATGCTGCGGTCGAGCGATGCTGCTAGTAAGGTCGTCATTTTATTGACTGATGGGGCTAATAACGCTGGTGATATTGGTCCGATTACGGCTGCTAATGCTTTAGCTGCTTTAGGAATACGGGTTTACACAATTGGAATGGTTCAGCTAACCCCCGACTCCACAGAAGATGTTGATAAGGTTGATGAGGAAACACTACGCTCGGTAGCTTCGATTACACAAGGGGATTATTTCGCTGCATCAAATCTGACCGATTTACAGGCTGTATATAATGAGATTAATTCACTTGAGCGTTCGGATATCGAGCGACAAATTTACATACATTGGCAGGAGCAGTTTCAGATATTTGCTGGAAGTGGACTATTCTTGTTAGTTCTTGAGCGTTTGTTGCGTCACAGTTTGTTTCAGGCTGTTCCATAATGCAATTCTTGAACCCTGCAGCACTTTGGCTTTCGTTGCTTTTTCCCATTGCAATTGTCCTATTTCGCAGACAGGAAACGACTTATTTAAAGCGGCTTCGCTTGGTTCAATCTGGCCTGACAGAAAATGAGGGCATAAATAACCAGCGGCGGCGATTGGTAGTTTGGGGAATATGCATTGTCCTAGTCATTGTTTCGATAGCTCGGCCTGCGTGGGGGATTGAAATCGAACCTGTTGAAACGCAGGGTGTTTCGGTCATGTTTTTGCTAGATGTAAGTCGTAGCATGGATGCTCAAGATGTTCAACCGAGCCGTCTTGAAAGAGCAAAGCTTAGTTTGGAAGACCTTTTCAAAACTCTATCGGGCAACGAGATGGGCTTGATCTTGTTTGCAGGAAACGCAGTTGTTCAGTTTCCGTTGACCACTGACACCTTGTCCGCTGCTGATTTTGTTCGGCATGTGAATACAGCGAGTATGATGGAACAAGGTACGAATATCAGGGATGCAATTCGACTGGCTATGCTCGGGTTAAAATCGGCTAGTAAAGGAAAACATCTGATCGTGCTGCTAACCGATGGTGAAGGGCATGAAGGTGATCCGGTTGAAGCGGCTGCCACTGCTGCCCAAACCAATATCACAATTTTTTCAATTGGCTACGGGAACGCATCTGGTACATTGATACCTATTCATAATGCTGATGGCAGCATTGTTGATAAAACCGACTCGTCAGGTAATCGCGTTGTGTCTGCCTTGGACGAGGCAACTTTGAAGTCTGTTGCAGAAACGACAGGGGGGCAGTATATCCCTGCGGGTGCTGATGGGAGCGAAGTCCGAAAGCTTATGGAACGTATCAAACAGTTTGTTCCGGAAACACTTAACAAGGGTGTTCAAACGAAGCCACTTGAACACTTTGACCTGTTTCTTGGTCTTGCTGTCGTTTTACTAACCTTTGAGATTTTATTGCCCTTAGTACGACCACAAGCAGCCTAATATGAATTTGCGTTGGATCCTCGGAGTAATTTTACTAGTTGGCTGTGGATGCGCTGTCAATCCTGCAGAGCGCAACAATGCGGGTAACAGTTTGTACAGCCAGTCCGAATACCCAGCAGCGATAAAAGCTTATCAGGCTGCTCAAGTAGCCGCTCCCGATAGCCCGGAAGCGTACTACAATGCGGCGACTGCTTACGGCCGAGCGGGCGAGTACGAGAAAGCAATAGAGGCCCTGAATCAGGCTCTCAAGACGACTGACCCTGATCTTGTGGTGCATGCTCAATACAATATGGGAAATATCTATTTTGAAATGCGCCGTTTTGATGATGCAATTAGGGCTTATCAGCAGGTGTTGTTACTACAGCCTAATGATGAAGACGCACGGCACAATCTCGAACTCGCGATGAATCAAATTGTGGCTACGCCAAGTCCTGTATCATCGCCTGAAACTGCTACCGAAGATGCCGGAAATGGCGGTGCAACCCCTACAAATGAATCTGAAATGGTGCAAACCGCTACACCAATAAGTAATGATTCTGGTTCGCAGACTGCAACCGCCAATCCAACTCTAGATCGTAGCGATTTACAGCCAACTTATAGCATTGAAGATGCACAGCGCATACTGGATGCTGTACAGCAGTCTCAAGCCCTGTTTCCTAATCAATCAATAACTGGTACGCCCAATTCGCCGAAGTCAGGTAAAGATTGGTGAGTATGCGCTCAAGACTTTGGATACTTGCTATAAGCTCCCTGTTTGTTTTAGTGTCTTCAACATTTGCGCAGGACGTAAAAAGTAATGTTTACGTAGAGGCTTCGGTTAGCAAGTCTGATCCGTATGTAGGCGAACAGATTATTTACAAGTTCGTTTTGTATGATGCGGTTGGACTGACCAATTCACTCTATCAGCCATCGGACTTTGAAGGCTTCTGGCGTATCGATATGGGGGTTATCTCCCAAACGACCGCGCAAATCAATGGGCACGCGTACACCGTAACCACCATTGCTACCGCACTCTATGCGACGCAGCCGGGTGATGTGACGATAAAACCGTCTGGTGTTGTGCTGCCTGAAACCGTATTCCGATCGAAGACAACCCTGACCGCCAATCCGCTTGTTATCAAAACGCGTTCATTACCAGATGGAAAACCAGCTGATTTTAGTGGAGGAGTAGGGCAGTTCAATGTGGCCGCAAGCCTTGATCGACAATCTGTAAAGCTTGGCGAACCGATTACTCTATCTCTCACAATTACTGGAACGGGTAATGTCGAGCAGCTACCTCCTCCATCGGTTTCTCGAAACTGGCGAACGACCGTAACGGCTGGTGCTTATTCAAATGAAATTCAACGGGGCTTGGTTGTCGGTAAACGCGACTATCAAATTGTGTTTTTTCCGACGAGCACTGGCGAACAGGAACTGCCCTCAATTGCTCTCCATTATTTTGACCCTGACGCTGTGGCCTATCGTTCAGTTAGCACAGCACCAGTCAAGATTAATGTGGCTGGTGAGACCATCAATTCGTCACAGTCACAACCCATGGAATTGAGCCTAAAATTAAAGGCTGTTACCGGCGTAACACGCAGCGAAAATTCTGTTTCGACGGGGCTGTTCGTTATTTTATTCGTTGTGCCGTTCGTGGGTGTGGTGATTTCATTTGCATGGCAGCGATTGAAAACGCAGAATCGTCAGCGAGAAAATGTGCGACGAAAACAGCAAGCATTAGCAAGTGCAACTCAACAAATCAATAATGTATCATCTTTGGATGTTCGGACTGGTTATGAACAACTCAATACGATTTTTAGACGATACGTTGCAGATAAACTCGGCCTAAATTCCAGTCCGTTGGATGTTCGGTTAATCATAGCTGGGCAAAATATCCCTAAATCTATAAACGAAAAGATAAATCTGCTTGTAGAGAATATTGAGGCCGGATTATTTGCGCCTTCATCACAAGAATTGTCCTCTACATACCGCCACGAAATCATCGAATTACTAGCCAAAATTGATCGTGAGTGGGAAACGAAGTGAAGTTACTAGTAATTGTTTTGACCCTGTTAAGTCTTATTCAAGTCAGTAACAAATCGATTACAGTTGTAGAAGATTGGATACGAGAAGCTGACACTGCTTATACAAGCGGCGATTTTCGTCTAGCTGCCCAGCTTTATCAGCAGATCGTTGATACAGGTATTCAGAGCAGTGAAATCTATTTTAATCTTGGTAATGCCTACTTCCAGTTGCGTGATTTGGGAAATGCACTTGTCAATTATCGGCGGGCAGAACAAGTCTCGCCTCGCGATGATGATTTAAGACTGAATATGGCGCGGATTCGTGCTCAACGAGTTGATTCGTTAGGAGATTATGTTGCTCTTGGAGAGCAAATTGCGAATTCACTAAATGGTTTAGCATCCAACTCGGAACTGGCGCTACTCCTGTTGATGATTTGGTGGGTTTCATGCGGATTCGGTATTGGCTATGCATTGCTCCCGCTTTGGCGGAGGTACTTGAAGTTGGCTGTCATTGTTGGGGGCAGCCTCATCCTAATAATTGGTGTTTTGGAAAGCGTCCGGTTGGTGGTTGATACGGCTCATTCGCCTGCCGTGGTAATTAGTGAAACCGTTTCGGTTATGACCGGTCCGGATGCATCATATATGGAGATCTTTGAATTGCATTCGGCTGCTGAAGTTCGGATTATCGAAATCAGAAATGATTGGATTCGTATCCAGTTACCCGATTTAGAGGAGGGGTGGGTTCAATCGTCGGCAGTGGAGAAGGTATGAACGAGTATGCTCATTGCACACCCGTTCATAAAAATCGACTGCTATTTCAGGAGCGATGGGATTTGCTCAGGATTATCTGCGACTTTGACGCCAGCCGCGTTTAAGGCAGCGATCTTTTCAGATGCAGTGCCTTCACCACCTTCGATGATAGCGCCAGCATGTCCCATGCGCGTTCCGGGAGGAGCACTCTTACCCGCGATGAAGGCTGCAACCGGTTTGGTCATGTGGGCTTGAATGAAGTCTGCGGCGTCAATTTCCGCTCGCCCACCAATTTCGCCGATAAGCACGACTTTTTCAGTTTCGGGATCGTCCTCAAACATGCGCAATGCATCGACGAAGTTTGTTCCAATAACTGGATCGCCGCCGATACCCAGACACGTTGTCTGTCCCATTCCGGCTTGGGTGAGGGCATAAACGACTTCATATGTGAGCGTACCGCTCTTGGAGACGACACCTACATTGCCGGGTTTGGCGATGTAACCGGGCATGATGCCCACTTTGGCCTGACCGGGAGTGAGTAAGCCGGGGCAGTTGGGGCCGATCAGACGGCTGCTGCTCCGTTTGACATAATCATAGACCTTGATCATGTCCAAAATCGGAATGCCTTCGGTGATGCAGACGATGAGTTCAATACCTGCATCGACCGCTTCATAAATCGTGTCAGGAGCCACGGCTGCAGGCGCATAAATAATGCTTGCGTTTGCGCCCGTAGCGTCAACTGCTTTTTTGACGGTATCGAATACGGGTTTTCCGTGAACCCATTCGCCACCTTTGCCGGGTGTCACACCGCCGACCACGTTCGTTCCGTAGTCGATCATTTGCTTGGTGTGGAAACTGCCTTCGCGTCCTGTAATACCCTGAACCAGTAAGCGAGTATTTTTATCGGCTAGGATTGCCATTATTGTGCTCCTTTTGCGGCTTCGACAGCCTTTTTGGCTGCTTCAGTTAACGTTGCTGCACTGGACAAAGTTGGAATCTTGGCAGCATCAATGATGGCGCGACCTTCTTCTGCATTCGTACCAGCCAAACGGATAACCATAGGTATATTAGTTTTAACTTCATCAAGGGCTTGGAGGATACCACGGGCAACCTCGTCGCAGCGGGTAATACCACCAAAAATGTTGAAAAGCACCGATTTGACGTTGGGGTCCGCTAAGATGATGCGCAATGCAGCGGCAACTTTGGCAGCCTGTGCTCCACCACCGATGTCAAGGAAGTTGGCCGGGCCAATACCTTCACCGCCGTAGAGCTTGGTCATGTCCATTGTGGTCATTGCTAAGCCCGCGCCGTTGACCATACAGCCGATTTGACCATTTAGTTTTACGTAGCTGATACCTGCAGCACGCGCCTGTGTTTCTTCGACGGGTTCCGCATCAGTATCACGCATGTCAGATAAATCTGTATGCCGGAAAAGAGCGTTGTCGTCAATAATCATCTTGCCATCGAGTGCAATAAGCTGATTATCTTTGGTGATCACGAGCGGATTGATTTCGGCAAGGACAGCGTCACTCGCCATATATACCTTAAAGAGGGTCGTCGCAATTTTTGTAAATACTTTCCAATGCTCATGGGGAAGATTGATGCCGCTGGCAATATTTCGGGCTTGATAATCCAATAGCCCCAAGAATGGATCAATTTGTTCCCGAATGATGGCTTCCGGTTTTTCCCGCGCCACTACCTCAATTTCTACGCCGCCTTCAGACGAGGCCATCATGACCGGTTTGCCAATCGTACGGTCGTTCACAATACCAAGATAGATTTCGGAGGCAATTTGAACAGCGGGGTCAACAAGCACTTTGCGAACAATAAGGCCTTTGATCGTCATGCCAATAATTTTTCCGGCAACCTGTTCGGCTTCTTCGGGTGTTTGGGCCAGTTTTACGCCACCCGCTTTGCCGCGACCACCCGCGAGAACCTGAGCTTTAACGACCACAGGTCCATGAAGTTCACGAGCAATCTCATAGGCTTCCTGTGGGGTTGACGCAATTTTTCCTCTCATAATCGGAATGCCGAAATCAGCGAAACGAAACTTAGTTTGGTACTCGTGAAGATTCACGGACTGCCCTCCGGTTGAGTTAGTTTTTAGGTTAACATGTCAAGTATACACGCGAAAATATTAATAGACACGGCAAAAATCCTTATGGTAGACTGAATTTAATTCTGTTGTGCAACTTTTAATTTTGTTGGGGCGGGTATAAGCATGACACCGATTCGTGTGGTGTGTATTGAAGATGAGTCTGACATGATTGATCTGGTGAGTATGATTCTTTCCAGAGAGGGATATCAAGTGATCGGCGCTCCGGGTGGATTGCAGGGACTTCAAACTGTTGAGGATACGCATCCTGAACTCATTCTCTTGGATTTGATGATGCCTGACCTTGATGGTTGGGAAGTCTATCAGCGTCTGAAATCTAATCCGAAAACGACACATGTACCGATTATTGTTGTGACCGCGCGTGCCCAGAGTATTGATAAGATCTTGGGGTTACATATTGCCAAGGTTGATGATTACATTACGAAACCATTTTCACCTTCGGAGCTTCTCTCAAGCATCGAAAAGGTTCTCAATAAGAAAAACACTCCCCCTCACAACTAGCTGAGAATTTCTGCCAAGCGTGTGGTTGTAGTGAAGTTCGTATGTTATTATCCCTTTCCTTGTGGTCTCATGCCTATTGCCGTGCAAAAATACGACCTCTATTCTATAATGATTAAAATGCTTTAGTTGATCCACCTACCTACAGTCTGGAGCCGGTATGAAACGTTTATTTACGAACCAAATTGCTCGTCTGCTATGGTTATCATTGACGCTTATATTGGCTACGGGAATAGTGTCTGCCCAAAACCAGAACTTACTTACAAATCCCGGTTTTGAACAGCCGTTTGCTACTGTTTCTGGTAATCCGCCGCGACAGGTCGCACAGGGATGGTCACCTTGGAACATTGGCGGTGGGCAGTCCGCTTCTGAAAATGTACAGCCCGAGTACTATCCTGCTTCAGATGTGACTAATGGGTTAGGCGTGCCGCGGATTCGTAATGGCAGTGATTCCCAACAATATCATTCGTTTTTTGCCACTCATGATGGCGGCTTGTACCAAAGTGTAAGTGGGGTCACCAAAGGAACGCAGTTGCGGTTCGGCGCTTACGTTTATGTTTGGTCAAGCACATTTGATGATCCAAATAAGAGTGAAGATCCCGGTGGCGTAGTTGTGCAAGTTGGTATCGATCCGAGCGGTGGAACTGATGGGACTAGTGCTAACATTGTTTGGTCTGCTCCTTCGATACAGTATGACGCCTACAATGAGTATTCTGTTACTGCTGCCGCGACGAACACGACTGTGACAGTTTGGATTCGTTCCACGGTCAGCACTCCCGTGAAGAACTCGAACATCTATGTAGATGATGCTTCTTTGGGCGTTTCAACGGGTGGTACATCCCCAACCAATACCTCTGTCGCTTCTGTCCCGACTAATACATCCGTGCCAGCGACAGCCACGAATACCGTTGCCGCACCAACCAAAACGACTGTGCCGGCAAGTGCAACGGCCACATCAACTGTGGCTGTGCCTGCGAGTGCTACAGCGACCGTTAGTGCAGGGCAACCGACGGTGACTGTGGCAAATACGCTTGCTCCAACCAACACGTCACAGCCAGCGGTGCCCACTTCTACAACAGCGGCTCAACAGCCTACTTCGACTACACAGCCTACCGCTACACAAGAGACTGCGGCCACGGCAACGCCCAATGGTGGTGTTGACAATGTTCAGTTCCCGGGACGCATCGTTCACATTGTGCGTTCAGGGGATACGGTCGGGAATCTGGCTACATTGTATGGAAGCTCAATAGATGCGATCATCGCGGCTAATAATTTGCCTGACAGCGCTTTGATCAAAGTGGGGCAGGGTTTGGTTATTCCGGTTCGGTTGCTACCTCCTGCTACCTCTACACCAACTGCGACACCTCTCGTTCCCGTGGCAACCGCAACAACGGCTGTGAATGAACCCGTTCCGAGTAACGTGTATATCGTTCAGCGAGGAGACACTTTGAGCCGGATTGCCGCACGTTTTAACACGACAACCGCCACGTTGGCACAGCTCAATGGCATTACCAATCCAAACACGATTTATGCGGGCCAGCGCCTCAATATTCCTGCAGCTGGACAAGAAGGTACTATTACGGAACCACAGCCACCTGCCGTTACTGCAACCCAACCTGCGCCTGTTGAAAATACGACTTACGTGGTTCAACCGGGAGATACACTCTTTAAGATTGCCGTTCGTTTCAATGTGACTGTGGCGCGCTTGGCGCAGGCCAATGGCATTAATAATACAAACCTCGTGTACGTTGGGCAGAGGTTGGTTATTCCATGACCAAATGGCGTGTCCTGAAGCAAAACAACAAAGTGATATTGAGACGTGTAAAGTTATGCGACAACTTTTGGACACGGTTTCGTGGTCTGCAGCTTGTCACAAGTTTACCGGATGATGAAGGACTGTTGTTTGTGACGGGTTCCGAGAATCGGGCAAATACCACCATCCACATGTTTTTTATGTTTTTCAGTATCGGTGTTGTTTGGCTCGATTCAAAAGGCAAAGTGGTTGACAAGTGCTTTGCAAAGCCTTGGCGACCAGCCTATGCTCCTAAGAGTCCAGCTCAATATTTTATTGAGGCTAAGCCGGGAATACTAGACAAAGTGAAGATTGGGGACGTGCTGCGTTTTGATGAGGTCGCAGCATGAAATTTCGGTTTGCGGTACTGGTTCTATTCGCGGGCATGCTGTTATGGCTGCCCGCTTTTTCTGTTGCTCAAGACACCAGTAATGTTGTTGTCCATGTCGTACAACGTGGTGAGACGTTATACCGCATTGCCCAACAATATAACTTGACCGTTGATGCGATCGCTTCATTCAACAATATCGCTGATCCAACCAATATTCAAGTCGGACAGCGCTTGCTGATTCCGACAAATGGAACTGCGCAATCCAATGTTCCTTCCACTCATGTTGTGCAAGCGGGTGAAACGTTAAAGAGTATTGCAACTTTATATGGCCTAACGCTTGAGGATTTGGCCAACCGCAACAATATCACGGACATTAATCGTATTTTTGTGGGCCAAGTGTTGAATATTCAGCCCGCCGCTCCAGCCACGCCTAGTCCAATTCCGACAATTACTCCGATACCTGCACAAGACACATCAGAAGACGTACCTAGCCTGATCTACACAGTGCAGGGCGGTGATACTCTGTTTCGGATCGCTACCCGTTATGGATTGACGGTCAATGAGTTGGTAAGGGCAAACAATGTTGCTGACCCTACCGTCATTTATTCCGGACAACAATTGATTATTCCGGGGGTAAAACCGCCTCAATCTGCATTGGATTTGCCGCCGAATATAACTAACCTTTTCGTCAGTCCAACAATGTTTGTAGAAGGCGAAACAGGTGAAATCCGTTTAACCACAACCGTTCCGATGACGGTGACTGGTACATTCTTGGATCGCAATTTGTCGGCTGCAACTGATCAAACTGGAACTACCGATACAATTCTTGTCGGCATTCCAGTTTTCACCGACGCTGGCATTTATCCATTGGCCTTAAATCTGACGGATAAATTAGGGCAGGTCACACCCATCAACCTTAATATTCAAGTTCTGTCCGGTGGTTATGGCCGTGAAGCTATCACTCTCCTTTCCAGCAGATCTGATTTAGTTGATCCAGCACTGGAAGCGGCTGAGTTACAGACTATGCAGGGCATAATGAGTAACTTTACGCCGACCCGTTATTTTGATGGGCCATTGAGTTTACCTGCGGCGGCCAGCGTCTCATCTCCTTTTGGCCGGAAACGATCTTACAATGGTGGACCATTTGACCATTTTCATGCAGGAACGGATTTTGCTGCTGCTCCCGGTTCACCGGTTATGTCTGCGGCATCCGGATATGTGGTTTTAGCCGGTTCACTTAGTGTCCGTGGAAATGTAACGATTATCGATCATGGTTGGGGTATCTATACGGTTTACTGCCACCAGACAACACAATATGTCAAGGTGGGAGATTTCGTGAACACAGGAACTGTGATCGGAACTGTAGGTGCAACTGGCCGTGTCACCGGGCCGCACTTACATTGGGAACTCTGGGTTAATGGCGTGCAGGTCAATCCGATGCAGTGGGTACTCGAGTCGTTTTCATAAAGGATTTTTGATGTCGAACGGGAAGGTTAGACGATTATTGGGGCGCTTGCGAAGCCAAGATCAGCAACCAACCGTTGACTCTTCTCCTACGCAGCGTGCTAAACCCCGTTCTGATTTTAGCTGGAATGACCTCAAAATTAACCTGAAAATGTTGCTGGTGAAGGGTACTGTTTCAGAAACTTTTTATCGTGACTTGCTTATTCCCGCTCTATCTGGACAGTTTGATAAAGAATTGCTTATCCGCTGGTTTCAAGCATTCTGTTTGATTCCATTTTTCAAAATTGCGGCTGTTAAAGGGCAATTTGGCGATTCTGCGATTGAATCTATCGTGGACTTGCGGGAACACTTAACCCCTTATATACAAGCTGTAGTTGCTTTATCCCGCGATTATAAGCGGCCGATTCTCCGCGCACTTGATCGCGTGGAACCAGATAACCCAAAGGTGCGAGGGATCGAAGACGTTTATTTATTGGGGGACTCGCTGCTTATCGCGCCTGTTATTGTGCAGGGTGCTTTACAACGCTACGTGTATTTACCTGAAGGCTATTGGTATAGCTTTGAGACTCAGTCTTTGGCAAACGGGGGGCAATATATTGCTGTGGATGCCCCGCTGCAAACGCTTCCTATTTTTGTGAAGGCTGGAACAGTCCTGCCCCTAAGGTCCGTTGAAGCGGAAGATACCCAAGAGAGTGCTCACCCGCTGCTGTATCGCGTTTATCCCGGTAACCTAGAGAGTGTTCTTTACGAGGATAATACGAGTAGTTTTGATCAAGAGCGTAACGAATACCGGTGGATCTATATTACGTGCAGTTGGGAAGAGGGCAAGTTTATCATCAAGCGACGGATTGCCGGACAGTTTGATCCGGCCTATACGCATATCCGAGTTGAAGTTGTGGGTTTAGGGCAAGAGCCGCTCGCTATTCGTATTGATCGACGTCCTGCACCGTTGTGGTACTTTGACCAAGGGATTTTGGAATTTACGACCGATTCTTTCCAGATTATTGAGATTGTCATGGAAGAAGTCGCGGCGGAAGGTTAGTTCTGGTTACAAAACGAATTTGATAAAAAACGGGATGGCGCTCTACCATCCCGTTTTTGTTTAGCGCAGAGCTTTATTCGAAGGCAGGATCAAGGGCTTCGAAATTGGTGAATAGAAAGTGATCGTGATAGTAGTGGATCCACAGGAATGAGAGAATGGCAGTGTAGTAAGCAGTATCAAAATGCCGATTCGGGTCGATATTGGGGATAAGGGCCCCAGATAGGGCGTAGACGATGATAAATACGACCACTGAACCGACCAACATCATGGTGCTGAGCGCAAAAAGGCCCCATGAATCTTTGCGGTTGCTGAACCGAGCGACCAACGGTGCGCTCTGCTTGAGATTGCCGTACTGCTGCTTGATTTTGATGATATAGAAGGTAATGGCAAGATACTGGAAAGAATGCCACATGTTCGCACCCTGAAAGGCTGTATCCAAATTGGGGAAGGCAGCCAAGGGGAAGAACACGATTACGGTGAGGCTGATGAAAACGGTTTTCGGCCAGTTGATGATACCGTTACGGTATTCGTTGACCGTTTTGAGGATATAGGCAATGAGCGCTACGAAGAAGACGGCAGCCGCAGCCATGAAGAACCAAGGTGCTTGGAACGTCGTGGGGATGACTTTGGTTAAATCGTTGGTTCCGACAGCGAATGAACCGTTGCTAATCTTGTAGGCGGCCATCGGGAAGAGGCAAGTCAGAACGACTGCATAGTCAATAATGCGTGCTTGGAGGCTGACCGCGCTGGCGCCTTTTTTGACAATCGCGTGTTCTTTGTGGTTATACAACTCGACGATATAGGTTACCTGATGCATAACGTGGAGCATTGCCCAGAAAAAGAAGATCGTCAGCAGCAAGGTGAGATTGAGAAATGCTAACGAAATCACAATGATGGGGATAATGATCGACGACCGAATCAGCATCGGGTAACGCTTCTTAAAGTCTGTGTCTAAACTTGTGCGCAGAAGGGTGGACATCATGTGAGGACCACCAACCGCAATCGCAACAAAACCATTTACAATGTTACGGCTAACATCATCATTTAAATTGAAGATGCGAATGCCCAAAAGATAAAAAACATAGGGCAGCGGAACTACAAAAACACTGAGAATCATGAATATTAGGTCCCAGCGTCTGTTGCGCAGCCAAAGACCGGGACGATCCTGATCCAGAGCGGCTGTGGTCGTGAAATTGGCGGTCGTAGCACCCATTTTAGTACCTCCCTCGCTTGCAGTATGACAATACAATGTACAGCTTCAGTGAATTATTTAGCATTGCAAAGCATTCTATACCAAATTTAGGAAGATTGCTACATGAATCCTAAAACTAGTGAGGGACTTGGTGATGTTTGCGACAGCGCGCTTCGTAGGCTTCCTGCGCTCCGACCAAAATAATGGGGTCGTTGTAGCGAGCCGGTTCACCATTTACGAGGCGCTGGGTGCGGCAGGCGTCTTCACCGCAGACCACACAAATAGCGTGTAGTTTCGTCACATCTTCTGCTATGGAGAGTAGTTGTGGCATAGGGCCAAACGGTTCACCACGAAAATCCATATCCAATCCGGCAAGAATTACACGAAGGCCGCGAGCGGCTAGCTGCTGGACTATTTCGATGATTTCCATATCAAAAAACTGGACTTCGTCCACTGCGACAACTGTGGTTGAGGGAGATAGACGTTCTAGGATTTCGTGGGCTTTGGTGATGGCGATGGCTTCGATATTTTGGCCGCTATGGCTGGTGACGTGAAGGACACTGTAGCGGTCATCAATGGATGGTTTAAAGACTTGGATTTCTTGTTTGGCGATGGCTGCGCGACGCGAGCGGCGAATGAGTTCCTCACTTTTTCCACAGAACATGCTGCCGCAAATGACCTCGATGCGGCCCGAAGAATGAATCACAATTTCCCCCTATTCAAAAAGAAAGGCAGACATGCCTAGGACATGTCTGCCTTGAAATATCCATACTACGTAACGTTTACTCGGCTGCGGGTTCACCAGCTTCAGCGTTAGCCTGTGGTAGTTCGTAACCACGAGCGCGCAGCAGCTTCTTGAGATCGCTAAGGACCTTACGACCGATGCCGGGGATTTCCAGAACGGCTTGTTCGCCGCTGGTTTCCAACTTGTTCAGGAAATCGCCAACGGTATTGATGCCGTTTTCCGACAAGATGGTGATGTAGCGCTTGCCAATATCGAACTCGCCAATCGAAACATCGGGCGAGGTGAGGGCCGCAATCTTGGCTTCGGCCTCGGCACGACGAGAGTCGCGGGTTTGCAGACGCTTGAGGAAGCGATCAACCTGTCCTTCGGTGTCGACGATACGCTGTTCGCCGGTGTAGAAGGGATGGCAGGCCGAGCAAATATCGGTGCGAATTTCAGGAATGGTCGCGCCGGTTTTCCACGTGTTACCGCAGGCGCAAATGACGGTGGCTTCGGGATACCACGCCGGGTGAATGTTTGACTTCATTTTATTTTCTTTCCGGCGTTACGGCCCAAGCAGGGTAGCGTAACGCACTCCATAGAATATTATTGTTCGGTTGTATCCGCTACCGGATAAACGCTGATTTGCTTTTGACCTTCGCGGCCACGAACACGTTCGAAAGTGACGACGCCTGCGGTCTTGGCGAAAATGGTGTAGTCACGACCGAGGCCAACATTTTCGCCGGGGCGGAAATGGGTGCCATGCTGACGAACGATGATGGTTCCGGGGAGAACATGCTCTCCACCGTAGGCCTTGACGCCCAGACGCTGTGAGTTACTATCGCGACCGTTGCGGCTTGATCCACCGCCCTTTTTGTGAGCCATTGTAGGTGTCTCCTAATAACTGTTTAGACTGTAATTTCGTCAATACGAAGGCGGGTGTAATACTGGCGGTGACCGGCCATTTTACGCAGGTTGGTGCGCTGGCGGTAGTGGAAGACCATGATCTTCTCACCGCGGAACTGCTCGACGACGGTGGCGCTGACTTTGGCCCCTTCAACAACGGGCTGGCCGACAACGGTGTTGTCGCCATCACCAATGAGCAGGACATCTTCAATAACGAGTTTGTGATCTACATCGAAGGGTAGTTTGTCGACATCGAGGGTCTTGCCGACTTCGGCGCGGTACTGGCGACCGCCCTGACGGATAATGGCGTACATGTTTGCTCCCAATCTTCACTTGCCACCGCCGGTTGCATCACCTAAGGACACAAAGAACGGGGAAAATTGGCTGTGAATGCGGTTGTAAATAGTTGTGCTCCACAGTTGGAGCAACTTGACTATTATACGGGGGAGAGAGGGGGTGCGTCAATGTTTGATTCAAGCGGTTGGCTATTGGCTTTTGGCGGTTAGCGATTAGCTTTTAGCTGATGAAATTCAGTGACAATATTCAAAAGCTGCAAAAACTACAAGAACAGCAACTGCAATGCATGGTTTGGAGGGCTGATTTGAGGGAGTAGGATGCCGAAGATTCGCCCTAAAGAGCGTTGTCCGGTAGTGAAAAGCGTCATGTTTCGTGTCGCTGTAGGCTAAAGCCATACAGCTACCAGCCAGACAAGCTCACTAAAGGCGCTTCAAAAATCAGAGTCTTGTACATGACACAACATGCTTCGATGGCTTAGAATGCAAATTCTCGGCTGAATAAGCAAAAAACAGTACCGGACAAGCCTTAAAGGACTTCCTTCGGCTGCAAAATTCGTCGGATTCTTCAGATTCGGAATGGCTTTTAGCTTCTCTTGTGACTGAAGATGTGTCGACATTGACGTCAGTGGCTCAAGCCACTACCTGAGAGAGAACGAGCGCTGAAGCGCACATAAAGTCATTAGTCGATAGTCGAGACTTGAAGGAGAAGACTGTTTATGTCGGCGATGTCGTCGTCGGCCACGCCATATCGATGATTTCTCTGCCAAAGGAGCGAATAGGCACTGAAGGGCACTAGTGTTATCAATTAGCAGTCGAAATGAGAAGACTTCGGACGCTAGTTGGCAAAACTGGCAGCAATTTCGGCATTGCCATAGTCGGGTTTTGTGCCAAATTTGCTATGGCGGCAGTGGCGGCGGTATTGACATTGGCAATGTGGGAAAGGTTGAAAATGTTGCAATTGAGAATGGGTGGTTTTTGTGACATTTGAAACAATTGGTGGGCGGTAAGGGTGTGTTAGGCAGGATGTATTTTGCCTCTACATAGTAACGTTCGGGTCAAGGGGCTGCTGACCGTAGTGATACTCGATTATGCGGAATATGCGGCGAAAGCAGCACAAGCGGCGAAAATTGTGGTGGAGCGGTTGTTAAGCTGCGCGGTGGGGTAGAAGATTTGCCGCCGGCAAATCCCTACGGGCCATCCTGTTTTCTATTTTAGTGGAAAGCAAAGGTCAATGGGTTACATTTTGGAAGAACATTTTGTAACTCTTTTTGAGCGCTGGAACAAACCTTTTGAGGGAGTGAGATTGTTAAGAAGGTTGGAAAATGGTTGAATTTGGTTTGTGATGGTTTGTGGATTTAAACCGGAATGATAAGAAAGCACCGCGCTAGGAAATAAACATGGCGTCGCCGAAGGAGAAGAAGCGATAGTGATTTTGTTTGGCGACCTCATAGGCGTGAAGCATGTTATCACGTCCGGCGAAGGAACTCATCATCATGAGCAGGGTTGATTTGGGCAGGTGGAAGTTGGTGATGATGGCATCGACGACGCGCCACTTATAGCCGGGGTAGATGAAGAGGGTGGTGTCGCTATCAAAGGCCGTGACAGGACGCCACGCGCAGATGTGGCCAAGGGCTTCGGGATGGGCGGGATCGCCGCCTGCGCTGAGTATGGCGGATGTTTCGAGGGTGCGGGTACTGGTTGTGCCTACAGCAATGATACGGCCTCCAGCGAGTTTGGCTTCGTTGATGATACGGGCGTCATCGGCAGAGAGATAAGCGCGTTCGCTGTGCATGTGGTGATCTTCGATCTTGTCGACTTTTACGGGTTGGAAGGTGTCGAGGCCAACATGGAGGACACAGTTGGCGATTTTGACGCCTTTATCACGCAGTTTGAACAGCAATTCGGGTGTGAAGTGCAGGCCAGCAGTAGGGGCCGCGGCAGAGCCTTCCTGACGGCTGTAGACGGTCTGATAGCGTTCGGCGTCTTGAAGGCGGTGGTGAATGTAGGGCGGAAGGGGCATTTCACCTAATTGCGCCAGCAAAGCGTTGACAGGCTGGCTGAACTGGATGATGCGCTCCGAGCCTTGCAGGACTTCGACAACGGAGGCGGTGATGTCCGCACCCGCAAAATGCAGTTCGAGGCCGCGTATGACTTTGTGGCCCCCAGCGAGGATATGCCAGCGGGTGTCATCCAACTGACGCAGCAATAGAATTTCGACTTTTCCCCCAGTGGTCGATTTGGTGGCGAATATACGCGCCGGAATAACGCGGGTGGTGTTCATGACCAAGACATCGCCCGAATCGATGTAATCGACAATATCGCGAAAGATGCTATGCGCGATGGCTCCCGTTTGGCGGTCAAGGTGCATCAATTTGGAAGAGTCACGCGGTTCGAGCGGTTCCTGCGCAATAAAGGATTCGGGTAAGTCGTAGTCGAATTCAGAGAGATTCATGGGCGGTTGATGAAGCGAACAATGATATTGAGGACGATGGTTAGTACAACGCTAATGAGAATCATGCTGACGATGGGAATGATACAAGAAAAGCCCTGACCTTCAATATGGATGTCGCCGGGGAGATTGCCGAGGTTGCTGAAAAAAGGAATACGGGCAATGAGCATCAGCAGGCCGCCGAGAACTGTCAAAATGAGGCCAATGATTAGAACGCCGCGCCCCAGTAATTGTAAGTCCATGATAATAACCCCTACCGCAACCCATCACCATGTTCGCAGGCTCATTTCGGTGAAAGCCCGTAAACGAAGGAGGGATAAATCGATTTATTTCCATTGAGATTATTGTACGACGTTAGTGACATAATTGTATTTAAAATAGGGTTGGTTGGTTGGAATTGTTTTCGGGAATCGGGATGCCCATGTGCTCGTAAGCGGCGGGTGTGGCGACACGTCCGCGCGGGGTGCGTCCCAAGAAGCCAAGTTGAAGCAAATAGGGTTCGCAGACATCCATAATGGTGGCGCTGTCTTCGCTGATGGCTGCGGCAATGGTTTCCAGACCGACAGGGCCGCCTCCAAATTTTTCGATGATGTAAGAGAGAATGCGGCGATCCACATCATCAAGGCCGAGCGGATCAATATTGAGTAGGGCAAGGGCTTCTCCGGCTACAGGACCGGTGATGATTCCTTCAGCGCGGACTTGCGCATAGTCACGGACACGCCGTAATAAGCGCAGAGCAACACGGGGTGTTCCACGTGCGCGTCGGGCGATTTCGGTCGTGCCTTCTTGACGGATTTCAATCTTCAACATGGATGCAGCACGGTTGATGATGTGTTCCATAGCGGCCAAGTCGTAAAAGTCGAGGCGGAACTGCGCACCAAAACGATCTCGCAATGGGGCAGAGAGTAGGGCGAGGCGTGTGGTGGCTCCGATCACGCTGAAGCGGGGCAGGTTGAGGCGAACGTTTTTGGCACCCGGGCCTTTGCCGATGACAATATCAAGCACGAAGTCTTCCATGGCTGGATAGAGAACCTCTTCGATGGCACGTCCAAGACGATGAATTTCATCAATGAAGAGGATGTCGTTTTGCTTGAGGTTGGTCAGAATGGCCGCCAGATCACCCGCGCGTTCGATGGAAGGGCCAGCCGTGACGCGGATGTTGACTTCCATCTCGTTGGCGATGACATGAGCAAGTGAGGTCTTGCCGAGGCCGGGTGGGCCATAGAAGAGCACATGGTCAATCGGTTCCTGCCGGTTTTTGGCAGCGTCAATGAGAATTTTGAGATTTTCACGGACGGAATCCTGCCCCACGATATCATGCAGCAGCTTGGGGCGCAGGGCGATATTTTCGCGGTCGTCACGACGACGCGTTCCACCAATGATCCGTCCATCTTCGGACATGCTGAGTCTCCAGTCCTTGAATAATCTGTTCTATTGTAATGTGGGGGAGGGGAAAGGCGCAACGGCGGCTTTGACAGCCAAGTGTGCAGCACGTACAATATGAACGTTTGTCTACTGAAGGAGGTTCCCCCGTGTCTCAGGTGCATGTTTCCCGTCATCCGTTGGTCTTGCATAAGTTAACCGCACTGCGCGATAAGGAGACTGACCATCGCGCGTTCCGTGAATTGGTGCGGGAGCTGGCACTGCTGTTGTGCTATGAAGCGACACAGGATTTGGAACTGTCTCCCAAGAAAGTGAATACGCCGATGGGCGAGGCGAACGGCTTCAAGGCTGATCTGGCGATTGGTCTGGTGCCGGTTTTGCGTGCAGGTTTGGGACTGGTTGAAGGCGTCATGGAACTGCTGCCGAATGTGCAGGTGTGGCACATCGGTTTGTATCGCGATGAAAAGACGCTGCGCCCCGTAGAATACTATAACCGGCTGCCGACCGCGCCAACCGTGCAGATTTGCATCGTGCTTGACCCGATGCTGGCAACCGGTGGCTCGGCGGTGGCGACGATTGACATCCTCAAGCGGTGGGGCGTCAAGCAGATTAAGTATCTGGGTTTGATTGCTGCTCCTGAAGGCGTCGAGCGGCTGACGAAGGCGCATCCAGATGTGCCAATTCATATCGCGTCAATTGATGAGAAACTGAACGAAATCGGGTTTATCGTGCCGGGGCTGGGCGACGCTGGCGACCGACAGTTCGGAACATAGGAATACAACGTGGTTGACAACGGCGTTTTCGTGCTTGTGTTTGCAATGGCTTTAAGCATTTCTCTGGCGGTTGGGCCGATTGCGGATGCTTTGGGAAAACGCTACAAGATTGTGTCGGTGATGGGTGGACGGCGCGTGAATGATGCTGATTCACGCGGCGTTTCCAAATTGGGCAGCCTGTGTTTATTTGTGTCGTTCAACGTGACGGTTCTGCTGGCACAATTCCTGCCTGTGCCCCATCTTGATCCCTACGAAAACATCCGGCTGATCGGGTTATTAATCGGCGGCGCGGTCATTTTCGTTGTCGGGCTGCTGGATGATATTTATCAGTTTAAGGCGCTAAGTATTTTTACCGGCCAGTCGATTGCGGCGGGCATCGCTATCGTTTTTCAAATCTTCATTGAGTACTTTAATAATCCCCTTACCGGACAGCAGACCATCCCTTGGGCGTATATCGTCACGGTGGCGCTGAGCTACTTTTGGATGGTGGGGATGATGAATACGGTCAACTTTCTGGATGGTTTGGATGGGCTGGCGGGCGGCGTGGCGTTCATCGCAGGGACGATGTTGTTTGTGAACAGCGCCTTACGGGTGACACCACCGCAGACGAGTGTGAGCCTGCTGATGCTGGCGCTGATGGGCAGCTCACTGGGATTTGTGCTGTATAACTTTTATCCGGCGCGAATCATTATGGGCGGCGGGGCGTTTTACCTCGGTTATTTGCTGGGTACGCTGAGTATCATCGGCGGGGCAAAGATGGCGGCGATTTTGCTGGTGATGGGGCTGCCACTGATGGATTTGCTATGGCAGGCGGTGAACCGGCTGCGGCGTGGACGCAGTCCCTTTGAGGGGGATCGAGGCCATATTCACTTTCGGCTGCTGGATATGGGTTTCAGTCAGCGGCAGATTGTGACCGGATATTATATGTTTTGTGCGTTTTTCGGCGTGTTGACTCTGGTGACCGAGAGCCAGTTGTTTAAATTTGTGACGCTGGGGGTTATGCTGCTGCTGGTGGCTATCGGGTTCGTGCTGGTGGCCAAAACCCGTCAGGCGGGGTCTTCGTAATCCTCGTAGGTTACATCATCCTTATCATTGTCTGCATCGTCTTCTTTCTCATCTTCTAATTCGTCATTTTCATCTTCATCGGCACTGCCGGCTGCGGCAAACGGGCTGACAGGCTTTGGCGCGGGGCGGACGGCTGATGACAGCGGTGCAGCCGGATTGGATGGCACAGGTGGTTTGGCGATTGGTGTGGCTGGCTTATCGGCAGTGGTACCCACAGGCAATGTGGCTGCTGCGGGTGTCGCAGGTTTCATTGAGGCGGGCTGCGGAATGGCGGTTGGTGTGGATGGCTTGAATGGCGACGTCTGTGGGGATGCTGTGGTCGCTGCTGGTTTGACAGGCGGGATCACTGGATTTGATGGTATGGGCGATGGCGAGGATGGCGGTGGCAATTTCTCGGCGACTGTACCGGAAATCACAGCAGGACCGGAGCGCGAGTCCGGTTGAGCAGGCAGGGCAGGTTTGGGTTCTTGGGAGATGACAATTTGAGGACTGGGTGTCACGGCTTCTTTGCCGGGTGGACCGGGAATAGGGAAGTTCAGTTTGTAGACGGACGGCGGGCCAGACGGAGCAGGAGCGGCACGCTGCGCTTTTTGCTGCGGTTTGACGGCGAGCGCCTGCTGACGGCGGGCAATGAGTTCGCTGCGGCGAAGTGTGATCATCTTGCCGTTTTCGAAGGTTGCGCTGTCGCCTGTGACGCGTTCGATGAGGGCTTCAAGGGTGCCCAAGACGACAACCATAAATATGTCTACGCCGATGATAATGGCAAAGACACTGGACAGGGAGTTTAAGGCATCCGTCACAGGGCCGCGCAGATTGTTCATGACGATTTGATCGCCCGCGCCGAGGATATAGAGACCTACGATTAACACAGCAGCAATCCCGAGGATAATCCGCCACCCACGCAAGTTGGCGAAGTTGGGCATCATGGTGTTGCTGATGGTGAATGCCAAGTAAACCCAAATCCAGAAATCAGGCGCATTGGTGAAGTGAGCTACGGCGGTAGATAGATTTACGAGAAAGCCGTTTTTGTTGAGTTCAGTCAGGAACGTCGGAACATTGAGTACGTTATTGGCAATAAACCAGACTGAAACGAGGCCAACGAGTAACGGTGCTGTACTGATAATGGCGAGACGGACCGGGGATACGTTTTTGGACAGACGAATGAAATCTAGCTTAAGCTCGCCGATTTCCTGTTTTTGCGGCCATGCGATGGTTCGCTCAGCGCTGACATTCAGGAAACCGGCGGCCAGCCAAAATATGGCTTGATTGAGAATGATGCCGGGTAAGAAGAAGGCGTAGTAGAGAATAGTCGTGGTCTGATATTGTTTGGTGACCAGCCAGCCCACTTTAAAGATGTGCTGGTGCAGCCAAACCTCAAGCTGGCGCAGCACATAAAAGAGTGTCGCTAAAACCAGCCAAGGAGTGATCAGATCCAGACTAGTCAGATTTAGACGCCTTTCGCTTTAGCAGCGGCCTCAATCAACTTGGCGAAATCCTCAACCTTGAGTGAAGCACCGCCGACCAACCCGCCGTCGATATCTGGTTGTGACATGTATTCTTGCATATTATCGGGTTTGACGCTCCCACCATATTGAATTCGTACGGTATCGGCAACTGCTTTGCCATATAGGTCAACAAGCGTGGCGCGGATGGTGCCGCCGATAACGTCTTCAGCAATTTGTGCACTGGCATTCTTGCCGGTACCAATGGCCCAAATGGGTTCATAGGCGAGAACGATGTTCGCCATATTGGCGGCATCGACGCCATTAAGCGCGGCACGAACCTGACCGCTGACCAGAGACGAGGTCTTGCCAGCTTCGTTTTCAGCTAGACTTTCACCGACTGCAATGATGGGCTTGAGGCCATAGGCAAGAGCGGCCTTGACCTTCTTGTTGACTGTTTCGTCTGTTTCATTGAGATAGGCACGGCATTCGGAGTGGCCGATGATTACATACTCGACTAACCCTTGAAGCATGGTAGGGGCGATTTGGGAGGTAAAGGCACCCTGTGCTTCCCAATGAACGCTCTGTGCGCCGACATGGATGTTCGTGCCTTTGAGAGCCTCTGCGACGGAGGCAAGAGCGACATACGTCGGGCAGACGACCAGTTCAACACCGGAAATTCCGGCAAGCCGAGGGGCTAATTCGCGTACAAATGATACGGACTCGGCAACCGTTTTGTACATTTTCCAGTTGCCGGCAATGATTGGTTTTCGCATAGTGATATAGAAGCTCCTAGTTGGATTTGAGTAACTCAGTAATACGTTCCGTCACCCACTGAGGGGTATCGGGAATTTGCAACGCTGCTTTCCACTCTTTTTTGGCTTTCTCGCTACTGCCTTGCGCTTGGAGCAACTCACCATGAACTAAATACGCTTCAGAGAGTCTGATGGTTGCATCTGAGAGACGATTATAGGCTGCTTGGGCTAGAGATAGCCGTTTTTGGTTTACAAGTAATTGCACCGCCATAATATCAAATAAGGCAGGTTGTTGAAAATCGGGAACTGCTTGGTTTAGTCGTTCTAGTTCGCGTATGTTAACGTCACTTGGTGATGAAGCCGCCCTGTACAGGGCTTCACCAACTTGAGCACGGACTTCGGGATAGCGTGCCGCATCATTCTGGGCTGCCCAAAGAGCCTGTCCATCAAGCGCGAGCGATGCTGTCACACGATCAACTTGATTCGCAATGGAAGCCGCGTTCAACAGGTAAGAAATTTTATCCGATGTAACGGCATAGCCATCTTGAACTGCCTTTTGGGCTGCATCGTTTTCGTCACGAAGCCACAATGTTTTGGCTAAAGCGAGATAGGCTTGTTCATCATTGGGATTGCTGGTTAATGTGGCTTGAGCCTGATCCGCCGATAAGTCGGCGATTGCAGACGGGATAGCGGCAACAGCCGAAGTTGCAGACGATTGCCCTAGATTTGTCGATGTTGTTTGGTCTAGAGAGGCTAAAGTTGGCAGAGGGGTTTCGGCTAACTTCTTGGAAGGTCTATTCAGTGCCACAACGGCAATAATCACAATAAGGACTAATGCCGCTATACCTACTGGAACGAGCCATTTTGGCGAATTCGGTTTTGACGATTTTGGTTCGATCAGGGCAGGTACGCCGACGGTATAGGACGGAATAGACTTATCAGATGTGGGAGCGGGCTTTGACATGTGTAAAGGCTTGGTCACCGATTTTGGCGGCACTGTTTCAAATGCCTCCCTAAACGCCGAAAGCATGGTAACCGCTGAGGAATAACGATCTAACGGTGATTTGGCAAGGGCGTGGACAAGAACCGCCTCAACCTGTGGCGAAACCGATGGGTTTAGTTCACGCGGTGAGGGCAATGGGGTGTAAATGTGGTCATGGACGATGGCATAAGGCGTATTGCCGCTGAAGGGGACACGTCCTACTGCAAATTCGTAGAGAATGACACCAAGCGAATAGATATCGGTGGCGGGACCTAACTCATCTGCGCCTTTGGCTTGTTCAGGTGACATATAGTGGGGTGTACCCATGAGCATGTCTTGGCTGAGTGTCGTTTGTGCGGCCTGCGTCATCCGTGCCAAGCCAAAGTCGGTGATGTAGGGGCGTTTAGACGAGTCTACAAGAATGTTCGAGGGCTTTATGTCGCGGTGTAGAATGTGACGCTCATGGGCGTAGGTCAAGCCATTGGCAACGGCAGTCAGCATATCGAGAACTTCCGCTTTTGACGCCAATGAATCTGACATGACTTCCTTGAGGGTTACCCCTTCGATCAACTTCATGACGAGATAGGGCTGCCCTTGGTAGTAATTAAAATCATAGACCGGAACGATATTGAGATGGTCGAGACTTGCGATGATCTTGGCTTCTCGTTCAAAACGCGTGAGGAAGTTGACATCGTCTACGTAGGACTGCTGGAGGAATTTTATGGCGACATGACGTTCTAACTGCGGGTGGTAGGCTTTATAGACCGTCGCCATACCACCCTGACCAAACTGCCCAACAATCCGATATGCACCGACAATGTCTCCGGTTTGGAGCGCCATACAACCCCCATTTGTCGAACGAAGTCCCTTATCTCATTATATGCAGGCTGTGACGCGCCAAACCATCAAAATGTGTTATCGAAGTGTTACGCTTTATCTTTGAGTGCCACGACGCCGGGAAGTGCCTTGCCTTCGAGCATTTCCAAGCTGGCACCACCACCGGTTGAAATGTGGGTGATGCGATTCGCCAGTCCTGAGGCTTCGACTGCTGCTGCCGAGTCGCCACCACCGATGATGGTGACTGCTCCGTGATCGGTTTGTTCGGCCAAAATTTGGGCGATGGCATTGGTGCCTTTGGCGAAGTTGGACATTTCGAAGACGCCCATCGGGCCATTCCAAACGACTGTCTTGGCAGTCGAAAGGTGCTGCTTGAAAAGTTCGATAGTCTTGGGGCCGATGTCATAGATGCTCCAACCATCGGGTGTGCCATCCGCAATGGTGATGGTCTTGCTATTGGCATTGTTGTCAAAGGCGTCACCGATGACTCCATCAATAGGAAGCACAAGTTTGCCGCCTGCTTGTTTGAGCAGCTTGGCAGCGGTTTCAACTGCGTCAGCCTCGACAAGTGACTTGCCGAGTGAGTATCCCTGCGCCTTAAAGAAGGTGTTGGCCATACCACCACCGATGAGGAGGTAATCTACTTTGCCGAGCAGTGATGAGATGACTTCAATCTTATCGGAAACTTTGGCACCGCCGAGGATGGCGATAAAGGGACGCTTGGGGCTTTCAAGGGTGGTCGAGAGATAGTCCAGTTCTTTCTCCATGAGCAGGCCGGAAACCGCTGGTAGGTACTTGGTTACACCTTCGGTCGAGGCATGAGCGCGGTGGGCAGAACCAAAGGCATCATTCACGAAGATGTCACCCAGCTTGGCTAGCTTCTTTGCCATTTCGGGGTCGTTTTTCTCATCACCCTTATAGAAACGGGTGTTTTCGAGAAGGAGCACGCCGCCATCGGGAAGATCGGCGACGGCTCTATCAGCCACGTCACCGATGCAGTCACTGGCGAACTTGACTTCTTTGCCGAGCAAAGCGGCTAAGGCTGGTGCCACAGGCGCAAGCGAGAACTTGGGATCAGGGCCATCCTTAGGGCGACCAAGGTGCGACATTAGAATGAGCGCTTTGGGATGTTGGTCGAGAATGTACTTCAATGTGGGAACGGCAGCACGAATACGGGTGTCGTCGGTTATTTTGCTGCCTTCGAGCGGTACGTTGAAATCGACGCGGACAAGAACCCGCTTGCCTTTCAGGTCAATATCACGGACAGTCATTTTGTTCATTAGATAGTCTCCTGTTGTCAAAAAAGAGCGGAAGGGCAGGTTTGCCCTTTACCCTGTGAAACGCAGCGTAAACGAAAGCTTATCTAGAAGTGCCAATGGGTAGTAGACCACAAGTTATCCCATTTGTAACCCTATGTGTGTCAGGTCTTGATCATGACACATGGAATAATTATGGCAGGACGAATATTAAATCTAGCAAATCGACAGCAAAATGACGAGAGTATTTGTTTAAGATTCAGTGACTAATTCTCTGGGCTGACTCATACCCGCACGTTCTTCTTGACTCATTTGGAGGATGGCGGCGACGAGTTTTTGCGGATCGTGACGCCAAGGGCGCTCATCATCGGTTAGATCGGCGTAACGAATTTCGTAGCGCTGGAGGATTTCGTGATGCTCTGGTGCTGGTTTTACATAAGTTGTGTTCATGCCTGCGTTGAGACTGGGATAGGCATTGTTGGCAAGGACAGCTTGAACAATGCCACGCCCTATGTGACGCTCAAGCGCCATGACATGTTCGGCAACCGTGAAGCCATCGGTTTCGCCGGGCTGGGTGGCAACATTGCAGACATACACCACGTAGGCTGTTGACGCCCGTATCGCCTCCGCAATTCCCTGTACAAGCAGATTTGGCAAGATACTGGTGAAGAGGCTTCCGGGGCCAATGACAATTAAGTCGGCGTCCAAAATAGCCTGTACGCTCTCGCTGTAGGCTTGTACATCGGCTGGCGTGAGGCTAATCTTCTCAATTTTCCCACCCGCATCGGTGATTTTTGATTCGCCAACGATGTTGAGAGGTCGAGTTTTGTTAGCCACCCGAACGGTCGCGGATAGATGCACATCTTCAAGGGTTGCAGGGAGTACCCGCCCTTGAATGTTGAGGACGCGTTCGGTTTCGATGAGAGCCGTTTCGATGCTGCCGGTGACACCTGCCAGCGCACTTATAAACAGGTTTCCAAAGGCATGACCACTGAGGTCGCCAGCGCCGAAACGGTACTGGAAAAGTCGAGTCATGAGGCTTTCGTCATCCGCTAGAGCCGCAATATTGTTGCGAAGATCACCGGGCGGTAAGACACCTAATTCACGGCGAAGACGACCGGAACTGCCGCCATCATCAGCAACGGTTACGACGGCGGTAATGTTGCTGGTGAAAGGTTTCAGACCTCGCAACACGGATGGCAATCCTGTTCCGCCGCCGATTGCAACTACTCTCAGGCCTTTTTGGCGAGTGCGATGGGCATGAACCACGTCAGCAACGCGGCCTTGCTGATTACGTCGATAAGGGGCGAGGATATTCCGCGAGAGTTTAATCACTGAGAAAATGACCAGCCAAAATCCGAAGAGGATGGTGACTATATCAATGATTATCTCATTTGGGGACGAGAGACTCTGAATTACATGAAGGCCGATGGCATTGAGGATACTTTGGGTTATGCCTAATGCGATTACTATAACACCCGCTATGAGGAGCACCAACCAACGTTTGATGCCTAGCCCGAAGGTAAGCCAAGTCGACAGCAATCGAAATTTCTGCATAGATTCACTTTGTTATATCTGTCTAAATACTGAGGATACCACTGCCGTAGATGGGAGTCAAAGTGCTTGTCTAGGCGAGCGGAGCGTCAAATACATTGTCACGAGGGCAACCAATAGGGTTGCACCGCCAATGACGAGTGAGGCATCAAACCAGAATTGTTCCGGGAAGAGACGGATGAGGGTATCTGAATATTCGAACTGCCATGTACCACCGGCAAAGAAAAGCTGATGGAAGGTGGTGAAAAAGGTATCCCAACTGGTTACGGCGATAATGACAATCGCAAAAATGAGGCCGATGGTCAGGCGGCTGCCGTTGAGCAGAGCGGATTGCAAGGCTGAACGATTGGAACGCCAGAGATAATAGAGGGCGAAAACTGCTAGTATGCCGCCGATGAGTGCAACTGCATAAGCATATTGCGTGACGAGTTTTACATCACGCATGTGGTGAAGTTCGCGCGTGTTGTACATTTCTTTACCATCGGGGAAGCGGAGATCGCCAAGGTAGGAAATGTCTTCACCGTTGAGCAAGTACTGGATAGCATATGGGGCGTAAGTTAAGCGATCTTGAGAGGTAAAACCATAATAATCCGCCGGAAAGCCGGGGCGATTGTATTCGATTTGGGGGAAAATCGGAGTCATTATGAGACGGACGAAGATCATGACTACCAAAAAGGGAAAAATGAGGGTGATATAAAAGCGCAAAACCCAAGCGAGAAGACGGTGAGAAGAGTGGGCAACGGTCATGTTTTAGGGCTGCTTGGCTAATTCATTCATGTCATCGGATAGAAGGAAATTGACGACCAGTGAATCGACTAAGGTTTCGACTGGTGCGCGGTCATCCGTAAAGATGGTTGATGACGTATGGATTGGCACTATCTGCTTGACTCCCCAAGTCAGCGAGTCGCGCAAGAGAGGATCGGCATCGGCTGGCAATGCCTGAAGGTTGGTTGCTAGATTAGTATCCTCGGTTGGCTGATTGGTGGCGACCAAGATGGTGTTGAAGGACGCCGGTACGTCGATGGCATGGACGGTGGGATAGACCTGCAACAAGGTACTGGTGAGGGCATCCACGAGGCGGCGGTCGGTGGTGGTGCGGCCAACATTGATGGCGACTACGCCGTTGTCATCGAGATGGGTGCTGACTTCTTGAAAGAACTCGACTGTTGTTAAGTGCCAAGGAATGTAGGGCGGACGGTAGGCGTCGATGGCGATGAGCGTGTATTTCTTGTCCAAATGGTTAAGCATGTAGCGGCCATCTTGAGCGTAGGTTTTTAGACCCGGCATCTTTTCGGCATTCATATCGAAGTAACGTGCACCGGCATCGATAATGTCGCTGTCGATCTCGATTCCATCAATCGGAATAGAACCATAAACGGCGTTGTATTGGCGGGCAATTGTGCCCGCTGCGAGGCCGATAATGGCAACAGATTTGACATCAGCAGGTTGCATGATTGCATTGAAGTAGGGCGCGGTTAAGAAAAAACTCCACGTGCGATGGTTATCGCTAACGGTATTGGGACTCCACTGACTGTGAATGCCTTGTCCCTCATTTAGATAGAGATAACGGTTGCCATGAGTATCCTCTTGAACCTGAATATAGTTGTACTGGCTTTCTTTTTCGTATAGTAATTTAGAACCCGTTACAGGCGGGCGAAGCGGACCATTCAATACTAGAAACGCAAGAATAACAACCACGATTGGCATCCAGAGCCAGCGAATTGCTGAAGGTCCTTGATGTTGATACATGCCCATGAAGGCTGCAACGTAGAGTATTCCCGCAAACAGTAAGAAGGTGCGAATTGTGCCGAGTTCGGGAATGATGAGCAAGACTGGTAGATACGTGCCGAGCAAGCTACCCAGTGTACTGATGGCGTAGATGCGACCAGATATTTTCCCTGAGTCGGCTAAATCAGCGTTATTCGCTATGGCTAAGCGAATGGCAAAAGGGGAAGCACAACCGAGCAGCGTAACTGGAATTGCAAATAATACCAAGACTGATATAAATGATCCGATGGCAAGAGCGGCTTCTGCGCCAGCCACAGCGGAGGCAGCAGTCACCAAGACGGGCCGTGCTACCAATGGAATAAGCGCGCTGAGGAATGCGCCCCATAGGAGAATGCGATAAAAAGTTCTTGGATAGGGAGAGCGATCTGCCCATCGCCCACCGATAAAATAACCGGCGGTGAGATATAACAGTATGAGTCCGATGACGTTCGCCCAGACAATATTGCTCGAGCCGAACACGTTGCCTAAGAGGCGAGATGCCGATAATTCTACGGCAAGTGTGGTCATGCCGCTAATAAAAACGGCGAGGTATAAATATTTGCCAGCAGGTTTGGGAAGTGTGTTGGATTGCACTGTCAATTTATCAATGAGATGAACTAATATCGCAAGAGCGTATCTGAAACCAAAACGATTTGCTAGGGAGAGTTAATGAACGCTGTTGAAATACGAAGCGCAAATGCGGAAGATGTCGAAAATATAGCCGAGATCATGAAGGCAGTATGGACGGAAAGCTCGATTAGCAATGAGCGTATCTTAGGGGTGTTGGGTGATTCTGCGCATTCGACGATGGTCGCTGTGTGTGAGGGTAGAGTAGTAGGGTTTGTGGATGGGTTTTTGACGGTTTCTCAATCCGGCTTGAAGCGCTGGGAACTGGATTTGCTCGCTGTTCATCCTGATTTTCAGCGGCGAGGGATCGCATCGACGCTGGTCACTGCAAATACGCAGGAAGGGCAGTTAATGGGTGCAGAGATTGCACGAGGATTGATTGCTGTAAGTAACATTGGTAGCCAACGTGCATTCTCAAAATCGGGTTATGAGACGGATGCTGTCATTTGCGAACTTATGGTTGCGAGTGATGTTAAATCACCAGAAGGAAGCGATCTTGATATCGAGGCAGCAATTATCGCTGTTCGGACGATCAATTACAGCGGACTATGGGTAGAAGGCAATCAAAATAAGGCGGGATTGGAAAAAGGGCTGCGTCAACTGTCCATCGGTCCCTATGACTTGGTTGGAGCTGTCGTGCCGAGTGAGCAGACACAAAATATTGTTGATGCTGAAGCGCTCGGATTTGAAAAGGTCGGACGCTATGAATGGTGGCAGCGTCCTTTGAAATCTGTTACAGAAAGCGCGATACCTTAAACAGGCTGATGTCATGCTGGGTTTGGCCGATAGTGGCGAGATCACTCAAAATCTTGCCAATGATGGTGCTGAATTTGAAGGCGTGCCCAGAACAGCCTCCGGCAAATACGACATGTGAAAATTGAGGATGTTTGTCAATTATCCAATGCTCATCGGGAGTCATGGTGTAAAGGCATACACGCGATGCACGTAGGCTGACCATATCCGGCAGGTATTTTCTGCCAAACTGAAGGGCTAAATTGGCCTCTTCCGGCGAAGGGGTGTAGTCGATGTCGGAAGGATGTTTGACTAGTTGACCACCGTGCCATGCGACTTTTAGACCAGAACCTTGATTGCTCGCCATACCATAGGGCATGTACTTATATTCGGAGGGTAGGTGAGCGATAAACGCTGGAAAACGTCCAATTTCGTATTCATCGGCGTGGTTGGTGTTGAAGTACATTTCCTGACAGCGGCAGGGCGTTAAAGGCAAGTTGAGATCGAGTGTGGCAAGAAACGATTTCGCCCATGAGCCAGCCGCAATGACGAGTTTCGCGGCGGAATAGGTTTCACTGGCTGTTTTGACTTCGACGCTATCTGGATGTACCACAACACTGGTAATTGGCGTATTCGATTTAAGTGTCGCGCCGTGCTTTTCCGCTAATCGTAGATGGGCAAGGACACATTTTGATGCGGGCAAAATTCCCGCATCCTCTTGATACAGGACTTTTGTATCGTCGCTGAAGCGAAACTGCGGGAACTGCTTGGTCGCTTCAGCGGCAGACATGAGTTCGAAGGGGATTTCTGTTTCCTGAAGAGTGGTGATGACTTTGTTGAGGCTTGGTTCGTCGAGCGCCCCGAAGTCGATACCACCGGTCTTGGTATAAAGTTTTTCTCCCGATTCTTGCTCAATCTCGGCCCACATGGGATATACGGCTTTGGCGAGTTCGACATACTGCGGATAGTCGTAGGCAAAGCGGATGATGCGCGAGAGGCCGTAGGAACTGCCTTTCTGATGGTTCAACTCGAATTGTTCGAGTAGCAAAACTCGCTGCCCGGCTTTGGCGAGGTGGTAGGCAGCAGCGCTGCCCATTGCACCTGCACCGAGAACAATTGCATCGTAGTGGTTTGCCATGTGGATTCCCTTTGCTAGATGGCGCGTTGTGATAGTACGGCTCCAATATCATCGTTCTTCTTGACCGTGATGGTTGGGATACGAGCCACCTGCAGCAAGGCAGCCAATTCTGTGGCAGGGTTATTGCCGCCAAATGAATAGGGATCGATCAAAATACACATCGGGCGAATGCCACGCCGAGATAGAATCTGCGCTTCCGTAACCCAACCTGGTTCCAAAGATGAAGTGATTATAACCAGCGTTGTTCCGCGGGTAAAATAGGGGGTTTCCAGTGCTAGCATCTGGGCAAGGGAGTAGGTGCTGAGACTCCGAGCAACGGCGAGCCGCTGCAATATCCGGCTGAGCTGCCGATTGCCATGTTCGGGCTGGAGAATTTCCCGACCGGGCACGTAGGCGGCAAAGCCTAAGGCGCGTTCCGAGTCTATAAAGTACTTGGACATGGAAGCGGCTATGACAACAGCGTACTCTTCGGTTGAGGCGGGAATGCCGCTACTGGTCGCTACGATTGATCGGTTGGGTCCAGTACGTTCGAGAAATGGGTCGTCGACGATTGATGTTGATGAGAAATCGACAAAGAGCCAAATGTCGACAAGCGGGTCGATTTCAAATTCTTTGACGATGAGTCTATCCTTGCGTGCGCTGGATGCCCAGTGGATACGATTGAAGCTGTCGCCTGAAACATAGTCACGGACACCTGACGCATTGGTGGTGATGTTATGAGAACGCCGCCGCTGTGCGTCACCGCCGGACATTTGACCAATCGGTAGATCAATGTGGTTGATGGGAATAGTCTGAGGATAAACGATGACTTTAGACGTGGCATCCAACTGCCGAGGCGATACATAAAAGCCGAAAGGATCACCACTCTTGAGCGTCACAGGGCCAAGTTCAAATTCACCGCGCACCAAGCACATGGTTTCGACTGTCCATTGATAGCGTTTGCGTGCGCCTAGCGCGGGAACAACATGGCTGGCATAGTGATTGGGAAGGGTCGAGTGGTCACGAACTTCAAGCCATAGTTTAGGCAGGATGCTGCGATTGTGGATGATAAATGTTTCTTCGAGTTTGCGACCGACCTGTGCACGACGTGCGCGTGTCTTTCGATTTATCGTAAGCCAGCGTACGGATATCCATGCCCAGACTAAGGACACAAACAGTAAGCCGCCGAAGAGATAGGCCAAGATGAAGAAGAAGGCGCGACCTGTGAATAAGCCCGTGAGCAGGGCGGCGATCAGCAGGGCATAGACAGCGTTACGACGACTTGACATAGGCGATTACCGCGCGGAAGCGCCGGGAACGCCTGTCGAAGCCAATACATCCTGAACAACGGTGCGAGAAGAAATATCCTTGATGCGTGCGGCAGGTCCGACAATGACGCGATGAGCAAGGGTGACTTCGGCTAGGGCTTTGACGTCGTCTGGAATGACATAATCACGACCGGCCATTGCGGCGCGGGCTTGCGACGTGCGGAAGAGGGCAAGCGAACCACGAGGACTGCTGCCTAGATAGACATCGGGATGTTGACGGGTTGCGTTGACGAGATCAATGATATAGCGCTTGACTTCGTCGGCAACATAAATTTCACGAATGGCTTGCTGGGCTGCGATCAGTTCCTGTAAGCTAACAACTTGCTGAAGGTTGGCGATGGGGTGTTCATATTGCTGAGCGGATAGCACGGTTAATTCTTCGGCAGGGCTGGGATAACCCAGTTGAAGGCGGATCATGAACCGGTCAAGTTGAGCTTCCGGTAGCGGGAAAGTCCCTTCATACTCGATAGGGTTCTGCGTCGCCAAGATCATGAAGGGGTTTTCCATAGGATAGGTGACCCCGTCGACGGTGACTTGACGTTCTTCCATAGCTTCGAGAAGCGCGGCTTGGGTTTTGGGCGTGGCGCGGTTAATTTCGTCAGCGAGGACGATTTGGGCCATGATCGGACCAGCCCGAAATTCGAATTCGCGTGTTTTCTGGTTAAAGAGCGAAACACCAGTTACATCTGAAGGGAGCATATCGGGCGTGAATTGAATACGGCTAAATGTACACCCAATCACGCGCGCGAGCGCTTTGGCGAGCATGGTTTTGCCGACACCCGGAATATCTTCAATGAGGATGTGGCCTTTACACAGAAGACCAAGCACCGCTAAGCGAACTTCGTTACGTTTGCCGATAATGACTTGCCCAACTGATTGGGCGATGCGTTCGGCTACATTTTGGGCGAGATTGATCTGCGGAGCCATATTTACGGCGCGCGGCGTTTGACGAGTGTTTTGTGGGAAATCGGTCATTAGTACCTGCTTTTTGTTCCATTATGCTTATAAACGAGCAAGCAAACTCGGTGATTGCCCTATGTTACACCATCAGTATAGCGGAAGTTGATCTGACTTGCTGTTTATAGGCGGTTTAGTATAATATGAGTAGGTTGGAATGACTGTACAGCACTATTATTTCTTCAACGTGTTCAACACTTGCAAATCTATTTTCGTCAAACTCGTAGTACAATTTCTGTTGTAACTCGTCAATGTGTGATGTGAAGCTGTTCTTTGCTGATTAACGGCTACCCGGGGCTGTAAAAAACCGGGCATCTTGAGAAGGAGTGCGAGTATGGCAAAATCGCGGACAGAATTGATGGTTGACCGCCTACGCGATCTCCAATCTACGACGCCAGAGATTGAAGCATCAGCTGTTGTAAGCGTGGATGGTTTGATTATGGCTTCGTCATTGCCCGCTGGTGTAGAGGAAGATCGTGTTTCGGCGATGTCTGCTGCTATGCTCTCACTCGGTGAACGCATTTCTACGGAATTGGGACGCGGCCTTCTTGATCAGGTCTATATCAAGGGCAAAGAAGGGTACGTCATTTTGATGTCAGTCGGCGATGAAGCTGTATTGACTACGTTGGTTCGTGAAGGCGCGAAACTGGGTCTGATTTTCCTCGATATGCGACGTACTGCTGACGACCTAGAAAAGCTCGTCTAAAACGGATTCCGGTCTGGTACTCACGGTTCGAGTGCCTATTTTTATCTGAAGTTCAGATTGGCGGGAGACACCTGCATTCCCGCCGATCTTTTTGTTTTGTAAGGTGAGTGCCAAATGCCAAAACCAAAGTATATTTTCTGTACGGGCGGAGTCGTTAGTTCGGTTGGTAAAGGGGTAACGGCGGCTGCAATAGGGCGGATTTTAAAAGCTCGCGGTCTGAAGGTGGCGGTTCAAAAACTTGATCCCTACCTAAATGTCGATCCGGGTACGATGAGTCCTTACCAGCATGGTGAAGTTTTCGTAACGGCAGATGGTGCCGAAACGGATCTAGATTTGGGACACTACGAGCGGTTCATTGATGAAAACCTTGATCAAAACTGTAATGTCACTGCGGGTAAGGTTTACAGCACTGTCATTGATAAGGAACGCCGCGGTGATTATCTGGGTGGTACTATTCAAGTTATTCCCCATATCACCAGCGAAATCAAACGCCGCATTGGACTGGTGGGTAAAGAGAATAATGCTGATGTCGTAATCGTGGAAGTGGGCGGTACGGTTGGAGATATCGAAAGCTTACCCTTCTTGGAGGCGATTCGCCAACTGCGTAACAGCCTTGCCCGTAATGATTCTTTGTCCGTTCATGTAACTTTCTTGCCCTATATCGGCGCTACAGATGAACTGAAGACGAAACCCACCCAGCATAGTGTGCGTGATCTGCGCGGAATCGGTATTCAGCCGCAGGTGATTATTTTGCGGACTGATCATCCCGTGAGTAAAGAGACCACTGATAAGGTGGCTTTGTTCTGTGATGTGGAACCGGAAGCTGTCATTCCGCTCTTGACGACTGATTTGCTGTATGAAGTTCCACTGACACTGGAAGAGGCCGGGCTTGGCGAATATCTAGTTCAGCAACTTCAACTTGAAACGCCGAAGCCGTCATTAGGTGAATGGCGTGGAATGACACGGCGGATGCGGGCGGCTCAACAGCCTGTGAAGATTGGCGTGGTCGGGAAGTATGTCGAACTGCACGACGCCTATATGAGTGTTAAAGAGGCTTTATTCCATGCCTCAACCTTCCAAGACGCCAAGCTGCAAATTGAGTGGATTTACTCCGGCGATCTGGAAAAAGAGAAGGGCTGGGATAAGCTCGCTGCGGTTGATGGTATTGTTGTGCCGGGCGGGTTCGGACACCGAGGGGTTGAGGGTAAAATCTTAGCAGCACGATATGCACGCGAGCACAAGATTCCCTATTTAGGATTGTGTCTCGGCATGCAAGCAATGTGTATTGAGTTTGCCCGGAACGTGCTGGATCTCGAAAATGCCAACAGTTCAGAATTCGAAGTCAATGAACACGCTGTCATTGATCTTATGCTGGAACAACGTGGCATCACTGAAATGGGCGGGACGATGCGTTTGGGCCTATACCCGTGCCATCTTACACCCGGAAGTGTGGCTGCCCGCGCTTACCAAAATGCAGAGATTGTGCAGGAACGCCATCGCCATCGCTTTGAGTTCAATAACAAGTATCGTGAATCGTTTGAAGATCATGGTATGGTGTTTTCAGGATTGAGTCCTGATGGACAATTGGTTGAAATCTCCGAAGTCAAAGGCCATCCATTTATGGTGGGAAGTCAGTTCCATCCCGAATTTTTGAGCAGACCCGACAAGCCACATCCATTATTTGCTGAGTTTATTCATGCGGCGATTTTGTATCGTCAGGCGAATCAACCCCTTAATGTGGCAGGGCCATCGGTCAATGGACATCAAAACGATCTAAAAGGATAACGCGAACCGAGAATTTGCAATGACAATTGAAAGTTTTGTGAAGGCAATGCCGAAAGTTGAAGTGAACCTTCGATTAGAAGGTGCTATTCAACGTGAGGTGTTAATTCTGATTGCGGAACAAAATGATGTTCCTCTGAACGTGAAGCCAAACAAGGCACTCGTAAAGCAACTTGAGCACGTGGATTATACGCAGGTTGACGAGCTCTTGCGTGGAGTCAGTAAATGGATACAACAGCCGGAAGATTTCACACGTATTGTTTATGAGATCGGTGTATCACTGGCTAAACAAAATATTCGATACTCTGAAATTGGGGTTGCACCGTCTTTGTATATTGAGAACGGGTTGACCTTTGAACAAATTTTGACTGCATTGAACGATGGGCGTACCCGAGTTGAACGTGCGTGGAATGTGCAACTACGATGGGTGTTAAATGCGCTTCGGGATGAACCGCGTAAATTCGATGATATTGTGCGGTGGGCTTCTAGTGCGGCGGCGACCAAAGGCGGGGTAGTCGGCATCGGTTTAGTTGGACGTGAAGTTCAAAATTGGGTAGAGGAATTTACACGACCATTGCATACGGCACAGAAGAAAGATTTGTCGCGTAGTGTAGAGATTTTTGAATCCTCAACTACATTACTCGATGCACTACAACATATTGCGCCAGAACGTTTACATGTTGGAGCCAACGTCGCTGAAGAAGAGAGTGTGATGCAATACACCAGCGATAAAAAAGTTGTGCTGAATGTTTGTATGGTGCGCACCTTGGCAACTGGAAAAATCGCATCCTATTCAGACTTTCCGCTGCGTCGTCTTTACGATGATGGAGCCGTTATCAGTCTTGGATCTGGTATGCCAAGCCTCTACCAAACCACATTGAATCAACAGTATTTAGCAGCTACTCAAGAGGTTGGTCTGTCACTTGATGAATTGGAATCAATGGCGTTGAATGCTATTAGTGCTAGTTTCATGGCTGATGAGGCAAAGGCAGCTATGAAGGCCGATTTCCAATCAGCGTATGCTAAGCTCAGGATAGAACATGATGTATTGGCTGATGCAGCACTTTAAGTGATGTGTTTGGTGCAGTGAAAAGCGCTGGTTCTACGCCAGCGCTTTTTTTATGAGGCTTGCTTCTTGAAATCGACGAAGCGATAGCCGATACCTCGCTCTGTGATGATGTATTTGGGATTGGCAGGATCTTCTTCAATCTTCTCGCGCAGGTAATTGACATACAGACGAACATAATGCGCTTCGTCGCGATATTCGTACCCCCACACTTTGGCGAGAATCTGGTCATGTGGAACTGTCCAACCAGCATTTTCGATTAAATGATAGAGTAACCGGTACTCGGTCGGTCGCAGTTTGATGTGCTCCCCATTTACGATGACTTCGCGGCGATTAAAGTCTACGCTCAAGCGATCATCAATCTTCAGAACGGCCAGTTCAGGGGTACTAGAAGGAATAGCCGCACGTCGCAAAACGGCCTTAATTCGACTTGAGAGTTCGCGTGGACCGAAAGGTTTTGTGATGTAGTCGTCTGCACCAAGTTCTAGACCATAGACACGATCATTTTCTTCGCCCTTCGCCGTCAGCATGATTACGGGCAGACTAGAGAACTCTCGCAACATGCGAAGTGTTTCATAGCCATCCAACTCGGGCATCATCACATCTAGGAGTACGAGATCAGGGAGCTTGGTGCGGATGGCTTCCAATGCTTCGAGGCCGTTATGGGCTTCAATTACTTGGTGACCTTCAAGTTCCAGATTCATACGTATGAAGCCGATCATACGGGGTTCATCATCGACCACAAGTATCCGTTTGCCGTCGCGCTGATTAGTTTTGGGTAACCTTGTTGTCATCTTTTCCGTTTCAGTTGCTAATTAAGGCTGCTGCTAGTCATTTCGCCAAAGCTGCGGGAATTCGTCCTGAGCGTCACTGCTGGGCATAATTTGGATAAAATTGATACGCGACCATGGTAGCATGATGGTTGTTACGCCTTCATCAATCCATTCGACTTCTCGATCTTTACGATCACGAGGATTTCGTCCCATGACCATAATGTCTGTCGGGCCGGGTAAATCTTCAACATCAATTTTGACCGGTTCGCTGTTAGAGATGTGTACGAGTAAGGTAATCATAACAGGTCTTTCGATTGGCTCCGTTATCGGTTATTTAAAATACACATGTGCGACTAGTTTTCCCAGTCGGATTTCGTCGCCGTCACGCAAAATACGGGGTTGATCGGGTACGAGGCGCTGACCATTTAGGTGAGTTCCATTCGCACTTCCCATATCAACGAGAGTAAGTGTGTCTTCACTACGACAGACCGCCGCATGAATGCGTGAAACTCCCTTTTCTAGAGCTCCAAATGGCGTTAAGTCCAAATCGGGCTTTGTGTTACTCGTAGCGTCAGCGCGCCCTACAACGAGTTTTTCGCTGGGCTTAAGTATAATCGGTTCAGTTGCATCACGAATATGAATAATGATAAACGCATCATGACCAAAACGGGCAGTGCCCCAAGTGACCTTGGCGGCCAAATCTGCGACGGTTTGATCAAAACGTTTGGTGGGAGATACTGTTATAGTACGCTCAGCGACTGCATGGAGACCTTGCCCGCACTCCTCACAAAACATTACTCCTTCGCGATTTTGGTGACTACAATACTGGCAGGCAATCATTCTGCTTTATCCTCAGATGGTCCTAAGAGGAGGTAGCGCGTCTGATATTTTAACGTTTTTCGCCCCTGATCGGACAGGTTACTCGTATGCGCGACCCGGTGAGCTTCATCACGGGCTTCATGAGCCAGACTTTCTTCGCCGATAGCCATTAGACGAGTTGCAAGGTTTTCAAGTCGTCGTGTCGCTTCTTGGATATCTCCCGTTGCTAGTGCTTCTTGGGCACGTTCCTGCATACGGTAGAGTGTTAGCTTGCCAAGGGCGTCTAATATTGCTACGGGTGGTTCTTCAGCCGATGGCTGATCGGTAATTTCAAGCGAGATATCACTCAGCGCTTGGAACTGCTGTTGTTGGTTAGAGAGAATGTCTCCATACGCAACCAAACGGGCTACTGAGCGGAAGCCAATAGACATGTTTGCAGGCAACTGAAACTGAAGCAACACAGAGATCAGCCGGGTGGCCTGCAAACTACCCAACTGAATATGACTTTCATTCGTGGGAAGTGGCTGTGGATGTGGCGCTAGCTTAAACGCTGATTCCAATTTGACATCGGGATCTGTCGCAATCGATATCCTAACACGTTCGGCAAACGCATTACTTAAGTTGCGAACGTGATCATTTAAGAACTGCACAACCGCATTAGCGGTATTGATGTATGCTGACGTTCCACCCGTGGTCGATGCCAGTTCATCCAAGAATTCATCATTCCATTCCTGACCGAGCCCCATCGCACTGATGGAAATGCCTTGCTGTGCAGCTTCACGCGCGAGTTCCAAACACTTATCTTGGTCGCCAAAGGTATTCCCGTCCGTTAAGAGGACGATATGGTTGACTAATTTGGGCCCGAGATAGCGGCGGTTTTGCTCAACGCCTTTGGATAAGCCGTTGAATATTTCAGTGCCACCAGAAGCCGACATCATGCTGATTTTGGCTTTCAGGCTTTGTTTATTATTGACAGGGGTCGCGGCAATAATGACTTCTGCGCGATCATTAAACGCTACTACAGACAGAATGTCTTGCTCATTTAGCTGTTCGATTATTTGATGAGCTGCGACCTTTACCTTATCCAAGCGGGTCCCATTCATCGAGTTACTATGATCCAGTACCAATGTGAGATTGAGACGAGACTCGCGCTGTGTTTGATCTTGGTCACGCGCACGCGGATCCGGTAGTATCTCGGCAAGAAGATATACCACTTGCGGCTCTTTAAGAGGCATTATTGATCGTTTGCTGGGCGTGACACGGAGGTTAAAAAAGAAGTTATTTTCTGAACCACGACGATTATACTGCGAGTCGTAGTCGCGACGTCGAACTGGATCAAGCAGTAATTCATATGCCAGTGTTACATCCTGAAATTGGGCAGTCGCTCCCAAACTATCGTGATTTACATCTGGGTGTAAACGGCGTGCAATGCGGCGATAGGCCGACTTTATTTCATCGGCAGAGGCATCGCGGGAAATACCTAAGGTCAAATACGGATCAATATTAAATGACATGTTTTTTGCTTTGCGAATTTACCATTAGTGGGCAGGGATTCTAAGTAAAATCACTGTGATATTGTCTGTTCCACCATGCGCATTCGCTAACGCTACAAGTTTATCACATGCTTCTTGCGGATTCGAATGTTTGCTGACAATATCCATAATTTCGTCATCGCTTACGAGGTTCCAAAGACCATCGCTGCAGAGCATCAACTTGGAGTTAGGCGGGAGACGGCGGGTAAGGGCATCAACTTCAAGCGTCTCGCTTTGACCTAAGGCTCGATAAAGGACGTTCTTTTGAGCATGAACGCTGGCTTCCTCACGCGTTAGAAGATTTAACTCGACGTAACGCTGAACCAACGAATGATCACGAGTGATTTGTTCGATATTATCTTTGGTGACAAGGTAAATTCTGCTGTCCCCAACGTGAGCGACGTAGGCAAGATCCCCAATCACGGCAACCGCTGTCAAGGTTGTCCCGCCATCTGGAACCTTGGTTATAATATCGGCGTTTGCCTTTTGAACGGCGGAAATCATTGACTCTGTGATTGGTACACGTTCGGTATCTTCATCACTATTAAGCATGGGTAGGAAGATATAGTGTGTGATATAGGAGGCTACCATACTGGCAGTTAGGGCAGATGCCTTTTCGCCGTCATGATGACCACCCATGCCATCGGCCACGACAAACAGTCCAAAGTCGGGGCGCTGCTGGGCACTTCGACTGGTTGCTACAAATGAAAATACTGCATCTTGATTATTTGTGCGTACCATTCCAACGTCGGTTGCCTGACCGAACTGAAGATGCTCATTACTGGATGAAATCACAGTTTCAGGTGGTAGCGGGCGCGTGATGCCATCCGCAATACTCATTGGCGGCATGTCAACCGACGGTGGCGTCAGTGGCGTTGTTCCTGCAAGAGGCGGTGGGGGCGTGACCTCAACGACTTTTGGTGGGTTTGGAGCTTCAACTGGTGCCGGATTTTCAGGTTTCGGACTGGCCTGAGTAAAGAGACGGCGGAATAGATCCATATTAGGCTCCCGTTATATGGCGTAAAGGGTATAACACGGTCATTGTGTAAAACTACCCTGCGGCCAATGGCAACGCGTATAGGGTTTTGTCGAGTGATCCAAAAAGGATCGTATCATTGACAATGAGTGCGGTCGACGTGATCGGCCCACCCGACTTGAATTTCCAACGTTCTTTTCCGGTCGCTATATCTACACAATAGAAGTGATCGTTGGTGCTACCAAAGTAGATTGCACCTTGATAAGCAACTGGTGAAGATATTATGGGTTTGTCAGTAACAAATTTCCATTTTTCTTTCGAGGTCTGAGCATTCAAGGCGTAAAGGTTGCCGTCTGCTGAACCGAAAAAGACCAAATCGCCTTCAACAACGGGTGACGAAATAATCGGTCCATTTGTACGGTAACGCCACGAACTAAAGCCGTTGCCTGCGTCGAGTGCGTACAAGAAGCCATCCATTGACCCTACGTAACAAATTCCTTCGGTCGTGTCCACAAACGGCGATGAAGTGATGGCGCGCTTTGTGCGATAACTCCATTTGCGTTTGCCATCCAAACCTAAAGAGAATATTTCTCCTGATTCGCTGCCCACAATCACTAAATCATTTGAAATGACCGGGCGACTACGTACAGCCTCGCCTAATTGGAATTTCCATAGGAACCGGCCATTTGGCGCGCCCAGCGCGTAGAGGTGACCATCATCGCTACCGAAGAAAACCGCATCAACCTCTGGCGCGATACGGGCCGTCCCACGAACTTTGTCTTGCGTGGTATATGACCAACTGATCTTACCATTGCGGTAATCAAGAGCATAAAAAGTCTTATCTTCCGAACCAAACATCACAAGACGGTTGCTCTGGTCAACAACCGGGGAAGATGCAATGCCGCCGTGCGTGGCATACTTCCAAGTGAACGCACCGGTTGCAAGATTTATTCCGTAGACGTTGGTATCGTAAGAGCCAATGAAGGCAAGTTCCTTATAAGCAGAAGGTGTGCAGCGAATTTCATCTTCGGCACGGAACTTCCATCTTGGCTCGATTGAACCGTGCGAGTCTAGCCCTGCAAAAAAGCTCGTTTCGCTCCCTTGCTGGGTCGTTTTGGTTCCACCTGAAGAAACCATGACTTGAGGCTTGTAACGCAGTTTTTCTAGCTCTGCTTTCATCTCTAAGCAGCTTTGAAAGCGATTTTGCGGTTCAAATGAGAGGGCTTTTTCAACGACCTGAACTAAGAGATCTGGTGCAGCGGGGTTGAAGTCGGGAATTGGGCGTTCTGCAAAACTAAATGGTGGTTCTAGGCGCGGGTCCTTGCGCGTGAGAATGTGGTGTAATGTTGCACCTAAACTGTAAACATCACTGAGAACAGTAACATCACCTTTATATTGTTCAGGGGCACAATATCCTTCGGTACCAATCATCGTATGCTTTTTCGTACCGCCGTCAAATATTTTCGCGATACCGAAATCGATCAACCGGATCTTACCGAACTGATCTACCATGATATTTGACGGTTTCATGTCCCGGAATACGATTGGTTTGGGTTGAGTGTGCAAGAACTCTACCACGTCACAGAGATCTATTGACCACTCGATAATTTTCTCGATCGGTAATTCTTTGGTTTGGGCAAGGAGGGTTTCAAGGTCGCGACCATTGATGTATTCCATGACAAGATAAACACGATCATTTTGATCGAAGAAGTCAAAGATTTTTGGGATGGCCGAGTGATTTAAGGTAGCAAGAATATTGGCTTCACGTTGGAAGGTTTTAAGGGTAGACGCGTGTAAGGTTGGGTCTGTTGTCGGATTAAGCATTTCCTTGACAGCGACCAATTTGCGGACATCTGGAAAATTAAGATCACGAGCTTGATATACGGTACCCATTCCACCGCCGCCCAAGACGCCAAGAATTTTATAACGGCGTTGGAGGACGGTGTTCGCCTGAAGTGAAGTATCGGTCGAGTCATCTCCGCCCATTCCGGCGAATTGAGTCGTTTCGGGCATGATTATATAGTTCCTATAATTACAGACACAGTGGATGATATATGCGTCATCAATTATTATATGAGTATCATTACGATACCGCAATCGGTGAAGCATTAAGCTCAGTTAGGTTGATATGACCGTTCCATCGTCATTGTATTTACATATTCCCTTCTGCCGTATCAGATGTACTTATTGTGCTTTTAATACATATGTTAATCTTGATAATCTGATTGAGCCATTTGTACAAGCGCTGATCAAAGAGATTAGCATTGTTGGCAAAAGTAAACCGGGATTGCAGCTTCACACGGTTTATTTGGGCGGGGGGACACCAAGCTTACTAAGTGTTCAACAACTTCAACGCATACTGACTGCCATTCACGACGAAATTGATCTGTTGCCCGGAAGTGAGATTTCGATGGAGTCAAATCCCAGCGATCTTACCGCTGACTATATGGCGAGCGTAAAAGCCATAGGGGTGAACCGATTGAGTATCGGTATGCAGTCCGCTAATGAGAGCGAGTTGAAGCTGTTTGAGCGCCGACATAATCTGGATGCGGTCATCAAGGCGGTTGAAGCTGCCCGATCAGGCGGTTTCGATAATCTTAACCTTGATTTGATATATGGTATTCCGCAGCAAAAATTATCAGACTGGGAACACAGTTTGAAAGTGCTGCTGGAACTCAAGCCCGAGCATGTATCCCTTTATGCGCTCGGTCTCGAAGATGGAACTCCCCTAAAAACGTGGGTTGAAACCGGTAAGTATCCTGCGCCTGACGATGATCTCGCAGCGGATATGTACGATTTGGCAACTGAGATGTTGGGTGGGGCAGGGCTAGAACAATATGAGATTAGCAACTGGGCTAAAGCAGGGCTGGAGTGTAGGCATAATCTTCAATATTGGCGTAACCTACCTTATCCGGGGGTGGGGCCGGGTGCACATGGGTATGCTGATGGGGTGCGCTACTCGACAATTCTTTCGCCTCAACGATATATTAAACTCATGAATGAAGCGAATTTAGTCTACGAATATCCTCGTACTCCGGTAACTGATCAGGCAAGTGTTGTCGATCGTGATAGTGAAATCGCGGAAACGCTCATAATGGGGTTAAGACTGACCCAAGAAGGTATTCGCCGAGATGCGTTTCGCGAACGTTTTGGAGAAGACCTTCTTGACGTACATCCTGAAACCATAACCCGTTACGAGAAACACGGTTTACTCTATGTCGATGAGGATGTGGTTCGAATAACACAACGTGGGCGCTTATTGAGTAACATGATATTCCGTGATTTGGTGTAGTTCAGTAATTGCGCTGAAACAAGCTGTTGACAAGCTGCATGATCCACTCGGAGGCTTGCCCTTGTGGATTAGCTGCTTCGATGGCAGTCAATGCTGTATTGTAGTAACGGTCTTCGGAATGCCTTGTGTACTCCTGCGCATTGATATAATTTAGCTCAGTGACGGCTTCATCAACATCTGCTTGTTTAAAATCCGGACGTTGATAAATTTGGACTAGCTTTTCACTGTGGCTTAACCCATATAGAACGGGCAGCGATTTCTTACGCGAAAGAATGTCAGTCGCTGCTGATTTACCCGTAACTTGAGGATTACCCCAAATGCCTAAAATATCGTCTCGAATTTGGAATGCGATGCCCAGATTGAGGCCAAAATCAGCGTAATTCGCTGCAATTTGTGCGCTGTCCTGACCAATTAAAGCACCGATCTCGGCACAGGCTGAGAGTAGGGCTGCGGACTTGCCTGTGATCATGGAAATATATTCATCGGTCGTGACTGATGGTTGATGTTCGAAACGCATATCAAGATGCTGACCGCGCGTCAGCTCAAGCATTGTCTGATTAAAAATATGCCAGATTTTAATGACTGTTTTTTCGGCTATACCGCTTGTCGATAGTCTTTCAAGGGCGTCGTAAGCCATTGTAAACAGGGCGTCCCCTACATTAATTGCATTGGCTTGTCCCCACACTTTCCATACCGTGGGACGATTGTGGCGCAGCGGACTGTCGTCTTGTATGTCGTCATGGATGAGCGAGAAATTGTGGAGTAGCTCTACGGCTGCCGCGGCTGGTAATGCTGACTTCCAATCTCCACCGGCTGCTTCAGCACATAACATCAGCAATACCGGGCGAATGCGTTTCCCGCTTGGTATACGGTTTGGTTCACCGTTTTGGTCAACCCAGCCAAGGGAATATTGTAGCATGATACCGAGATCGGGGGGTTGATTCTTTTGTGAGGTTACAACCATTCGCATGTAGCGATCAAGCTCTGGCAAGTAGCGCTCGAAGAACGACGTTAACATTATGCTGTTGTCCTAGACTTTGAGTAAAGTAGTTTCCTGTAATTGACTAATATTCTTTGCGCCACTGCATAACATACTGATGCGAAGTTGAGAGGTTGTCTCACGTATAAGTTGTTCGACAGCTTCAATCGAATGATCCGCTGCTTTTAAGAATGGCCCGGCCATTCCGCCTGCACTTGCGCCAAGTGCGATGCATTTTGCAATATCAATCCCGTCCCGTAACCCTCCACTGGCTATAACTGGGAGATTTGGAGCGCCTTTGACCGCATACTGTACGGCATCACTGGTTGGAATTCCCCAATCTGCAAAACTCGCTGCTACTCGAGCATGATAGGCTGTAGGAGCACGATGATATTCTACCTCGCTCCAAGATGTTCCGCCTGCCCCCGCCACATCTATAGCTGATACTCCGGCTTTCACTAAATCGCGGACGTTCTGCTCGGAGAAACCCCAACCGACTTCTTTGGCAATTACTGGAACCGAGATTTTACTGCAAATCTGTTCGACTTTGCCAAGCAATCCAGCGAAATTGGTGTCACCTTCGGGCTGCACTGCTTCTTGCAGTACATTGAAATGCAGAATAAGCGCGTCTGCTTCAATCATATCGACTGCGCGCTGACACTGGTCAATTCCATATTTGTAATTGAGCTGAACCGCGCCGAGGTTGGCGAATAAGAGAATATCTGGTGCGACGTTACGTACTTGATAACTATAGGCTAATTCCTGTCTTTCAATGCCTGCTCGCTGAGAACCTAGGCCCATCGCGATGTTGTGAACTTGAGCAGCCTGAGCTAAGTTCTGGTTGATTTTGTGCGCCATTTCTGCGCCGCCGGTCATGGATGAAATTACGACAGGAGCAGAAATTGTTTTGCCAAAGAGATTTACTGAAGTATCAACATCTGAAAGATTGATTTCTGGCAGTGCTTGATGCATGAACCGGTAATTTTCGAGACCCGTGGTTAAACGAGGAAATTGGACGTCTTTTTCGAGGTTAATTCGGATATGATCCGTCTTGCGAGTTTCAGTTGTGACTGTATCCGTGACTTTACTCATTGCTCGGTGTTCCTTAGTGTAGTGGTCGTAATCGTACCTGATGCGGTTGATCAATGTCAATAACATCACACTGGCAGTCGGCCTGTTTAAAGGTATAATGTTCCACTGCTGTCTATAAAATCACAATGCCCCACCAATCGGGAGGTAGAAATGGCATCAACTGAAGAACGTGTTAAGAATATTGTCGTGGATTTGTTGGGTGTGGACGCTGACCGCGTTGTGCCATCCGCGCGGTTCCGCGAAGACCTTGAAGCCGATTCGCTCGATCTTGTTGAGTTGATTATGGCGTTTGAAGAAGAGTTTGGCGGCGAAATCACTGACGAAGATGCTCAGAAAATCACGAGCGTTGGTGAAGCTGTATCCTATATTCAGCAGAATATGGGCGGCAGCTAGGTCGCGGTATTCGTATGCGCTTCCTTCACAAACAGAGTAGCTAGACTACTCTGTTTTGTTTTGTAAATAAAGACTGCCCCGAGACAAAGTGCCGTAATCAATCCCCCATATCCGATGCTGGTCGGCAGGTTGAAGCCCTGAAGTAAGTTATGTGCCTGATATAAACCAACGGCAGAGGATAAACATCCCAGTAGGCTCAGTAACAGTGGCAAGATCTGCTGCAGGTGTTTATTCCGCCATGCGACAAGCAAACTTCCTATGAGCAGTGCGGAAATTGTTAAGATGATCTGCTGCTGGTAGTTAGGATCATCGTGGTAGGTCGTGAAGTATTCAATAGGCGGCAGCAAGGCTATTGCCGTCAATACGATAATTCCAAACCCCACTAGGCGACTCAGGGTTGATCCAACATGTGCTGCTAGCAGTACGCCGAGCGTGGTCAATGGTAGCCGAAGCAAGAGCGTTGTCCATAGCAACGGTAAAGTTTGTCGGACAATGGGGTGAAGGCTAGCCCACTCAGCCAAATCATATGCGCCCATGTTGAGGCTGTTAACAGGAGTAATAATCCAAGGTATGAGATAGCCAAATACACCAAGAACCATTATTAGCAGCATAACAGAAGAATTTCGACGTTGCATATTATCTATGAACCAAGCTCATCTACATAAGCGCGAATTTGATCATCTTCTTCACGCTGGCTGTTAAAGAAGCTAACCATAAATTGACTACGCCTCTGGCGCAGTGCCATCGGGGCAACCGCACGAACGTCCTGAATATTGGCTACGTCACGGCCATCAGCAGCAGCGTGCGCGCGGGCGGCTTCGAACATTGTATACTCTGCACGGTGTGAGTCTATGTCAAGCTTCTGGACGAGTGACAAACCTAATCCAACTGCTTCATCGGCTATTGTCGTTTCTTTGAGAAGTTCACGGGCGAGAATTATTTCTTCGCGCGTTGCGGCTGTCGCGGTTTCCCAGAGACGAATAAATTGGGCCGGGGTTTCGCGATACATTCTGACCCGTTTATAGACTTCGAGACGGTCTTCCCGTGTCATTAAGCCCCGAACGTTCACACGAAGGCCAAACCGATCCAGAATTTGTGGGCGTAAGCGTCCTTCTTCAGGGTTCATTGAGCCGATCAAGACAAACCTAGAGCGAAATGTGCCAGACATCGCACCGCGGCGCACTGTATACGTCCCTTGAGCTGCGGCATCGAGGATGGCATCTACAATTTCGTCGTCCAATAGATTAACCTCGTCCACGTAAAGCAAATTATTATCTGCGTGAGCGAGGATGCCTTTTTCGAGGCGGACACGTTGCTGCTGGATGGCAAGTCGCTCATTGATGCCACCGACGACATCTTCAAGTCGTGCATTTAGCGGAAGCTCAACAAGCTTGACCGCCTCAAAGTGAGATATGGCCTGCCCAGATTGAAACTTCTCATAGCAGTCGGGATAAAGAAAGCGAGCGTTTTCTGATTGAAGCTCATCCGCAAGAATGCCTTCATCACAATCACTAACTTCGATGTCGGGAAGAATCCCAGTAAGGCTGCGGACTGCGGTTGTTTTGCCAATTCCGCGCGGCCCTATCAGCAGTACGCCACCGACGGCGGGGTTGATAACCGAAAGCATAAGTGCAATGCGCATTTCGATCTGCCCGACAATCGCTAAGAAAGGGTAGGGGCGTTGGTCTGCAATACCGGTATCTGGAATATCTTCGGCTAGAACCGCTCTTGCGCCCGATTGATTGAGCAACCGAAGAAGAACTGATTCCTCGAGGCCACCAAACTGCGGTAAAAACTCACTCACTTAAATCATCGCTTTCTGCAATAGACGGTTGCGATCATTATAAATGTAACGTTATGATTTTTGGTCAATTAGGCTTTGGTAAACTCCACGTAGCTGCCTTGCGGATTTTTCCCATGTGAACTCATTGGCGCGCGCTAGACCTCTCTTAACGAGGTCATTTCGCAAATTAGTGTCCACGAGAAGCCTCTCCAGACCATCCGTAATGGCATCCACATCATATGGATCAACAGTAATGGCCGCGTCGCCTGCAACTTCTGGGAGTGAAGACACATTAGAAGTTAAGACCGGAATGCCAGAAGCCATCGCTTCTAAGACTGGTAGGCCAAATCCTTCGTATAGTGATGGAAAAGCTAGGCAAACTGCGCTTTTATAGAGGGCCGGTAGGTCTTCGTCAGCTACAAAGCCTATAAAGTGAACGAAATCTTCCATATGCATGTCAGTGATCGCTGCATATATCGGATTATCAAGCCAGCCTTTGCCACCAGCTATTGCCAGATGAATATCGAAACCTTTTGAGCGTAATCGAACGAGTGACTGGATTAACCTTACATAGTTTTTTCTTGGCTGCACCGTACCTACGGTAAAGATATAGGCAACATTCTCTAAATTATACTTTTTTCGCGTAGTCATCAACACAGAATCATTTGTATATTGACTAAAATCACCACTTACACCAGATAACAAAACTCCCACCTTCAAAGATGAAATACCATAAAGATCTATCAAGTCAGAAGCAGTAGCCTGAGAGTCAGCAAGTATGTATGTAGCCTTCCGAACAGAGCGAGGAACAACAGTATCCAGATATCTTTTCAAACTCGGAGATGCTGACTCAGGAACCCGAACAAAAGACAAATCATGAACAGTCAGTACTGTAGGAATAGCGGGCAGAGTAGGGGGCAAAACAAAATCTGTCGCGTGAAATAGCTGTAACGATCCAGTAAATATTTCAACTGGAACTGGAATACGAAAACGATGCCAAACCCGCGCTAACCATTTCGGTGACAACCATGTTGAATTCCAATGGAAGTTTGAACCAAGAGATTGAGGCAAATCTGTCGATAGGGCACCAGAAACAAAAAGGTTATATTCAGAAGTCTGATCTATCTTTGAAAGGGCAGTGACTAGTTCTCGCACATAGCGACCTATGCCACCGCCCTGTTCATAAGCGGGCGTATAATCAATTCCAATGGGCTTCAATTCAAATCGCTAGCATTACTTTGAGTCAACATCATTGTAAGTCCAACGACGATTTGCAAAGAAGTTCCAGAATGTCACTACAATAACACCAATGACCATCGCTACCATGGTACCTAATTTATCGTCAGCCGCGACAGAAGGAATATATACTGGCCTGAACAAATGAATTAAAGGCAAGAATACAGGCATAAGCATTGTGCCCAACAAATGATAGGCACTCGTAATCCAAATTGTGCGACCTAACCAACCTACTAAGCTAATAAATGCAAACATAAAAAGCTGATGATGGGCGGCGCGGGAACGCGAGTCGGGATAGGTCCAAATTCGGTTCCATGTAAAGTTGCTAATGAGTGCAGCAATAAACGCAATCGTTGTAGCAACGATAACGTTCAAAATGACACGCTCACCAGCCTTATTCGTCGGCGGGAGTACCGTAGCCTGAAGAATAGTTACCGTGCCAAAGTCTACAATAAAGCCAATGACGCCGACGACAAGAAATTTAAGAAACCGCTCAACTTCTTTTGATTTGTCACCGAAACGTGAAGCAATAGCAAGTATCGGGATATCTAATGGATTACGTGTAGGAGTTGAGGACAAAGTATTTGACTGATTCACTGGATTATATCCTTACGCTTGTTTGGGCTTCCTTGAGCAGCAAGACCATGACACTTAACATAACTGCAATATGCAAGAATAGATTATTGACATAAAGATTATCGAAGATACTATGCACAGATATATAGACCCACGCGCCAAGCAAGCCGATAACGACCAAACGTGACAACAAGTCAGGATGTGTGGTGGCTTTCACACTCTGATAGAATATTGTGAGCCATACCTTGCCATAACCTAACAACCCAAGTATACCTGCTTCAGCGAAAATATTCAGGTAATAATTATGGGCATGTCCTAATGGTTCTGTCCAATTAATGAGCTGGTACTGAGGATATGCTGCCGCATAATTCCCAAATCCGACACCTAAATAGGGATGCGCTGTAATCATGTTGATAGCTGCTTGCCAATGTGCCAATCGTTCGGCCACAGCAAAGTTTTCTGACGTGATATCAACACCGCGCACATCTTCAAAAGCAAAGAATTCCGCTGTGGATGTCTGTAAACGTTGAACAATAGATTGGGGAAGCAGTCCACTAAACCAAATGATGCCAGCACTCATCGCGATGACCGAAAATAGCAATAAGCCATGCCGGGTTTTGCGAGGGATGAAGAACCCCATAACTAGCAATGCAGTGCCTAATCCTAACCATGCGCCGCGACTCCAAGACATACCTATAGCGACCAAAAGAATAGCGGATGCTGCTGCATAGTAGACGATCAGCGATAAGTTTAGTGAATTTTTATTGCTGCCCCATCGGTAAAGATAGCCGATTGTACTCATTACGCTGACAGGGATCAGCAGGCCCATAAACCCACCAAATGGATTTGGTTGACCAAAGGTTCCAAATGCCCGGAAGAAACGATCGTTAATCAGTAAATGCAGAGCGCCACTTCCTCCAAAAAACTCATAAATTCCCACTAGTGCATTGGCTACACCAGAAAGAACTAGACCGAATATCAGCCATTCCCACGATATTTCGGGCAATATGCTCACAACAACCGAGAAGGTGATGAAAACCAAAACCCACTTTGTCCACTCAAGTGCCCAAGCTGTTAGCGACGTCGCGACAAATGCTGTGACGCCTGTGACAATCAAAAAAAATATCAAAGATCCAGATATCGGCGTCCAAAGTTTCTTGAGTGAAAGCGATTTATAGTCAGTATGAATAATGCGATTGACTATAAATACGGCAAGAAACACTAGAAGAGCAATTTGCCCAATATCGAGCGGTAACTGAAAAGCAGCCTCTGTGAAAATCAGGACACGCATTGGTCCAAGAACAAGAAGAGCAACTAGAGCGGCTAGCGGATGAACTACGGCTAGAAGAAGCAAAGTAGCAGCAGTTCCAGCGATGACTACCATAGGAACGGGTTGTGTTAAGGCGACCACACCCGTTCCAATCGCTAGAACTAAACCAAGTATTGCCCCGTAAGAGAGGTTCAAGCCGCGAATGCTTCGTTCCTCAAATGACCGCGAACGGATCACAGTACCTCACGGAAATAGGCCACTGTTTTCTCTAAACCTTCATGAAGTTGAACCTTGGGTTCCCAACCGAGAATGGTTCGAGCACGCGTTATATCCGGTTGACGTGTTTGGGGATCACCTTTGATACGTTCATCTTTGTATACAATACCTGCTTTATTGTCTGTGATCTCATTGACTGCTTCTGCAAACTGCAAAATTGTCATTTCATTTGGATTGCCAATGTTTACTGGTTGGTTGTAGTCCGACATTAACAGACGGTATAGACCCTCGATGAGGTCACTAACATATTGAAAGCTGCGTGTCTGTGATCCGTCACCGTATACTGTTAATGGCTCTCCACGGAGGGCTTGCGCGATGAAATTGGGTACAACACGACCATCTGCGAGGCGCATCCGAGGGCCATACGTGTTGAAAATACGGACGATCTTTGTATCGACAGAATGCACATTGTGATAGGCCATCGTAATCGCTTCAGCATAGCGTTTGGCCTCATCATAGACACCGCGAGGACCGATTGGATCGACATTTCCGGCGTAGCTTTCTTTTTGAGGATGTTCGAGCGGGTCTCCATAAATCTCAGACGTTGAGGCAATGAGAAAGCGTGCACCTTTTGCCAGAGCCAGACCTAGCGCATTATGGGTACCGAGCGCCCCCACCTTTAGTGTCTGAATTGGAAACTTCAAATAATCGATGGGGCTAGCAGGCGACGCAAAGTGAAGAACAGCATCTAATGGCCCATTGATGTAGATGTAATTGGTCGTGTCATGCTTAATAAAGTTAAAATTAGGATTACCAGCGAGGTGCGCTATGTTACGCGTATTGCCGGTAATGAGATTGTCCATCGCAATAACACTGTGTCCTTCGGTAAGGAATCGATCACACAAGTGTGATCCCAAAAAACCCGCTCCACCCGTGATTAATACGCGCACTTAAATTTCCTCTGGTGTACAAAGATTGGTGACTACAAACTGAGTTTACCACACGTTAAATTGGGGGAATACGTTAGATTATACCGTAACTTCGCCTTCGCCAGCTGCTTTTAGTTGTTCTACTTGCAGATCCAACTCCGTTTGGAAAACTGCAAGAGCGGTAAGATTATCCAAACACAGCGTAATCAACTTCAAATAGCGGGGATTCTCAAAAGTATAATCAATAATTTGGGTGATCATGGTCCGGGCACAATTCTCTAATGGGTATCCAAGCACACCGGCAGAGATTGCTGGTAATGCTAGCGACTTAAGCCGATATTGTTCAGCAAGGCGCAAACAGGCTAGAGTCACGTTTGCTAGTTTTCCACGCTCACTGCCTTCACCCCAACGTGGCCCAACCGCATGAATAATTTTTTGATAGGGTAGATCACCTGCATCAGTGATAACTGCATCACCAATATCACACCAGCCTATAGCATTGACAGCATCTTGGAGCTTAAAGCCTGCATTAAGTACAAGCGGTGGAGGGAGGTGTAAGTTAGGGTCTGTGGAATTGACAACAGCATTCACCGCAAGCGTCAAAATGTCCGCTTGAACAATTTGAATGGTGACTTTATTCACCTTGACTTTCATTGCGGCCGTAACCCTTGTTACATTTGGTTTAGATTACACCATTATATTAATGGTTCGTCAATAGATCACACGTTCTCCCTTAATTGAACAAGAGCCAAGAGCAACATAAAGACAAATGAAAGGTCTTGCACATAGACACTGTTATCAATCATGCCGTGGCCGACGAGATTGATCATGCTCCCTATTGTACCGATAGTGATAGCGAGATAGAGAGAATTGCCGTCATGAAGATATTTATAGAGGCAAATTCCAGTGCGCCAGAAAAAGAACTGTATGAAAACTAAGAGTCCTACGCCTGCAATACCGAGACTTACCCAGAAATCGAGAATAATGTTGTGTGGATGGGATAAGTTTGGTTCCTGCCATGCGTCAGGCAAGATATATTTGCCACGAAACTGGTACAGAAATTGGTCAAGCCCGAGCCCTGTAATTGGATCGTCACGGATAATATTGATAGCACTCGACCACGCGCGTACCCGGTAAAAGTTTGTGCCACTTGAGAAATCCAATGCTCGCGCAAAGCGTTCGGATTGTAATGACACTACAAAACCGACTACAAGAACCACCAATAAACCAATTACAATGTACCTTGCTCGCTGACGAAGCGATAGCAGTAGTACCGCTGCAACCGATAGTGGAACGCCAATAAATATCCCACCGACACTTTGAGTAAGCAGTAGGGCGATTCCCATAGGCACAAGGGTTAACATATAAAAGATTCGTCTACGGTTATCTGTTTTGACGAGGACAAAAGCTAATGCAAAGGGGATACAACGGCCTAGAAATAACGCTACGTTGTTCGGAGAGCCATACACACTGGCTAGGCGACGTGAACCCGCTTCCGCTGTGATGACAGATTGGCCTTGCACATATTGGAACAAGCCTATCAGGGCAACAACCAGTCCGGCGACAAGAAATATATCGACAATCAACAGAATTTGATTCTTGCTCAGTTTGCACGTGCGAAAAATAAGGTAAAACAAAAACGGCTCGATGAACATGACGCGCAGTTCGGTTGTTGCATTGGATAAACGTTGTGCCCAAAGCAAGGAGATTATTCCCAGCAGTACCCACATGAGGGCTAACCAATCAATAGCACTACGTGATGAAATAAAAGTCCTTAATGGCGAAAATGGAATTTGTGAAACCCACGACTGGCGTAACCGAGCATAATTACTGAGTAATCGAAGTACCCATGCTGCTGTTGTCAGCAGAATCATGATTTCGACTAATGGGAAGGCAAATTTGTATAGAGAGACCGGGAATAGAAAAAACGGTGCCCAGAATATGGTTAGTGCTAAGCCAATATAGAGATGGTTGTAAAAGATGAGTAATAACACCAGCGCAGCAAGGATTGTCAATACAAACCCGGGCTGAAGTTTAATAAGCCCACTGGTTGCGACCGCTAATAGCATTGATACCGGTTCATGGCGCAATATTCCTGTTGCGCTGTCCCCCCATGTAAGCAACATACCGATAAGCAAAGCGATGGATGATACTACGCTGACAATCAATTGAAGCGTTGCGCTTATGTATGCACTAATAAATTTAGTTAGCGAATTTGCAAAGCCCCAAGTAACGCTTCTTGCTGTGATAACAACCCCAAGGCTCGCAAAAAATGTTGCTAACCAGCCAATCGCAATCTGGTTGTTATAGGGTAGGGCTAAGTTTCCTGAACTGACACCAATGCCTGCTATTGCCCAACGATCCCACCCACGATCTGCTACAACATGAAGCGTGTGGTTGGTAGTGGGTAAGTTTCGGGCTACGGGGATGAGATTTGTTTCCGGTAGTAGAGAAGCGCTGGTCAAGACAATATAGTGATTGCCTGAGGCATCGGACGGAACAGCATTTGCTTGCTGACCATCAATGGTGGGATAGAGATAGGCCGTGTAATTGTCCTGTCGGAGCAGGAGTGCCACATCAGAACCTTTGAAGTCAAATGAGAATTGACTGTCTTGTACCCATCCAATATCTGCACCTAAGGGGCCAAAAGTCCATACACCACTATATCGTGTGAAGGGGTTAACCGCCGGAAATAATCCATTCTGTGCTTCTTGTGATTGTTGGTTGTTGGATAAGGAGCGCCATAATGCATTCGGGTGATTATCCTGATTAATTAGAGAAAACCCCCAGACTGGATCATTAGCTGGTGCCGAGGGCTGCCATTGATTTAATATCATGCCGCCTAACCACGGCCACTCACGCTCTGAACGGTCTAGGGCAGATAAGGTATATTGAATTTGCGCATCAGAAGATACATTCCTCCATATCGAAGGAATTCCAGACCAGTCTGCGGGGAGGCTGTTCCATCCCCACTCACTTGCCCAGAGTGCTTTCTTTGCATCTCCGTTGCGAACCATGACTTCATGTAGAGCAATTATCCGCGAGAAATTGAGTTTGTCGGGCGAAACAGTGCGATCTTCAGGTGAATCGGCAAATCCATAAGGTTTCGCAGCAACAGCATCCATGTAATCTTTAGCACCGACTGCGTACATGTCACTCAGAAACAAAATGTCGCTTATGTTTTTGGGGCCTGTTTCAATAGTAGGAGCTAGCGCGGCTGCCATGACTGTGGCTACAGAGTCAAAGGTGTGAATTGCTTTATAAGCTGATGCGAGCAGAGATGTATAGGCAGCAGCATTGGGTTCTTGCCCCTCCCATGCATCAATCAGGTTGGGTTCATCCCAAATCTGATAATAGTCAACTTGTTCTCCATAGCGTTTCGAAAACTCTTCCGCAAAATGAGCAAAATCATCACCGTTTACAGGAGGTGCCGTTGTGGTGGGATGATCGATATGCGCCCAAGAGGGTTCTGAAATCAATACCACTAGGGGCTCAAGCTGTGGGTGTCGTTTGAAGGCAGCAACAATATCATCGATTTTCGCCCAATTCAATTCACCGCGCACAGGCTCAATATCAGACCAGCGAATTTTTTGGCGCACCCACACAATGTGGGCTTGTTCCATTAAATCCAAGTTGTGATTAATTGAATCCGAGTCATATTGAGTTAATTCGGCATTGACGCCCAGCCGGGGTACACGAAATGGGAGATTTGAATCAGTGCTGGCATCGACATAGCCACGAAGATTGAAATCTCGTTGCTGAAGGGTATCCAAGGTGGTTACCAAGGTACCTAACAGCAGCACCACGGTAACAATAAATATCAGATTGTTACGTTTCATTTTGCCCAAATCGGACTAGAGGCTCTGCCATCTAGCGTCAGTTGATGACTGATGCCTGATTCAGCATCGACGATCCATAGATTGCCCTGGTAGATAATGGCGATTTGATGCCCATCAGGACTCCACGTAAATTCACGATCTTGAAAAATGGACTCTTGAGCGGTCAATCCAAGGCGACCGCTACCGGGGAACAGAATGCGCTCATTGCTTCCATCCCGATCCGCTACAACGAGGTCATATTCACCGTTAATCGTGTTAAATGGGTCTCGTGCCTTCAGATACGCCATATAGCCTTTGGGAAACTTACTATCTGAAGGACTAAGAATAGGTGAAAATTGTGGCGCTGACCAAATCCCAGCGTTAGGAACGATGATTGAATTCAATGTGCCTGTTAAGTCTGTCACTGATATGTTGAATGACGGGCTGTTTTCCGGACTTTCATTGCCTACTGGCGCACCATGTGTTGTTGCGAGTAACAGCGTATCATCTGGCGACCAAGCTAAAGTTGAACGCCATGACCAGCCACTAAACGGTACCAGTACTGCGTATTTCATGAGGGCGGTATCAAAGTTTGAAATGTCACCTTTTAAAAGCGCTTCCGAATCGAAAATGCCAACCTTATCGGCCTGTGCCCATGCGAGCTTTTTGCCGTCAGGTGACCACTGGAAACGCGTTGCCCACCATCCGTAAAGACCACCTCCAGAACGCTTAAGTAGTTGTTTGACACCTAAAGACTCGCCTGTGTCAGGGTCGACTCGCATTTGCCAGAGATCATGGAAGGGTAGCCAACCGGGCGTTGCTTGACTTGGCTCGGCAGCAGAATAACTTATCGTATTTTCAAGTTCGGGTATCCAGTCAGCATAAAGAATGTTATCGAGTACTAAACTGACTGGAGAGGTTGGTCGGCTAACATCTGCAAACATCCATAAATGGTTGAATGAACCACTTGAATCTGAAGAGTCAGCCTTACGGGTAAATAACAACTGGCGACCATTGGACGAGAGCGCAAAAACATGGGTGTCGAGATCACCTTCGGTCGTAATAGGCTTCTTTGATGTACTGCTTCCCTCGATGATCCACACATTGCCATTGCTCTTATAGGCTATTGTACCCGTAATCGGGACAGGTTCGACGTCTCCTGCCACACCGATATAAATAATCTCATCTTGAGCAGCTTTAACTTCTGTTGTACGAGTTACAACGCGATCTTTAGGCGTTCCATCAATTATGGTGACACGATAACAGGTTTCCTGCGATCCGGCTTGGCCCGCTTTCACCACCTTTTTTTCACCGGGCTTTAAACCTTCGTTTAACACTGGAGTTTGTTTATATGGAACTTCTGTGGTTTCGCACTCTTCTTTTTCGGAGACGCGAGATATTGTAATCTGCATCCCGTCCGCAATTTGTGTAAATGGGGGAGGGTTCACAATATCCAGTTCGGAGTACTGTACATCGACCTTCGGATCACGCAAGAACTCGTCAATAGTGGTTGCAGTCGGTACGTCAAACGTACGCTCACGACCATCTGCAATGAGCTTAACACGGAGCTGCGAAGCCGTTGGATTTTGACGACAAGCCGTCAGGATAATCATCAAGAGGCAAAAACTAAATTGAATTTTCGTATGACGAAACAGTGCCATAATGAGTCGCTCAAATAGTCAAAGTCTGGGTTCAATATAAACCAGACCCCACAAGATTTGCGAGGTCTGGTTTCGGTTACTTTAGGGACTCGAATGCGTTATTATGGTTTCCATGCTGGTGAGCTGTCGTTTCCTTTCTCGTCTGACACTTTGGTAACGCCCGTACCATCCGGTTTCACAATGTAGATTTGTGTTAGGCCTTTATCCTGTGATACAAAAGCGATCTGACTTCCATCTTGTGACCATGCAGGATGCGTGTCCGGTTGCGTAAGATCGGAAATCCGTGTTGGGTTCGATCCATCTACGCCCATAATGTAGAGCTGCGCTAGTGATTCACGATCTGAGACGAATACCATGCGCTGACTACCATTTGCCCACGAGGGACTGGTATCCGTTGCCGGATTATTGGTTATGTTTGCGACAGTCCCATCACTTGCGGTTGTATAGATTTCATTATTTCCGTCGCGATCAGACATGTAGGCAATCCGCGAGTTGTCGGGGGCAGGAGCGGGACTCGTTTCGTTTGATGGAGCATTGGTAACATTCACCGGATTACTACCATCCGCGTTCATCGAATAGATTTCGTAGTTGCCATCGCGACTGGTTGCGAAGACAAGATCACCTGCAGAAGTCCACATGGGGGTCTCATCCGAAGCTGGATTATCGGTCAGGCGAACCACATTCGAACCGTCAGTATTCATGACGTAGATTTCATCGTTACCATCGCGATCAGAGACAAAAGCAATTCGATTGCCATCTGGAGACCACGCCGGGCTAGTGTCGCTCGCTGGATTGTTCGAGATATTTGTGACTACTCCGTCCGTGCCCATGATGTAAATTTCATTATTCCCTTCACGATCCGACGTGAATACCAATGGATGGTTGATTGGAGGAGGTACAGGAATAGTCGTGGCCGCATTGACCGTGATGGTTTGTGGCACTGACGTATTGCTCCCGCCTAAACCGTCGACCGTGAGCGCAGCACTATAGGTGCCCGCTGTCGGGAAGGTAAAGCTGGTGGTCGGACCGTTGGCTGTCCCTAAGACATTGTTGGCGCTGTCGGCAAACGTCCAAGTCAGTGTATTGAAATCACCGGTTGAGGTGCTGGTAAAGGTCACCGTTAATGGGGCATCACCCGTCGTTGTATCCATGGTGAAGCTGGCAACAGGCGCTATCGCCGCAGCGTTAACCGTGATGGTTTGTGGCGCGGACACATTGCTGCCACCCTTACCTGCGACCGTGAGCGCAGCGCTATAGGTGCCTGCCGTCGGGAAGGTGAAGCTGGTGCTGGCACCGTTGGCTGTCCCTAAGATATTGTTGGCGCTGTCGGCAAAGGTCCATGTTAGGGTGTCGAAGTCACCAGTTGAGGTGCTGGTAAAGGTCACTGTCAGCGGCGCATCACCACTCGACTTGTCCATGGTGAAACTGGCAACAGGGGCTACAGCCGGAGCATTAACCGTGATGGTTTGCGGGGCTGATGTATTACTGCCGCCCAAACCACTCACGCTCAGGACTGCTGTGTAGGTGCCTGCCGTTGGGAAGGTGAAGCTGGTGCTGGCACCGTTGGCTGTCCCTAAGACATTGTTGGAAGCGTCCGCGAAGGTCCATGTTAGGGTGTCGAAGTCACCGGATGAGGTGCTGGTAAAGGTCACAGCCAGCGGCGCGTCGCCACTCGACTTGTCCATGGTAAAGCTGGCAACAGGGGCTACCGGTGCCGTATTGACCGTGATGGTTTGCGGGGCCGATGTATTACTGCCGCCCAAACCACTCACGCTCAGGACTGCTGTATAAGTGCCAGCCGTCGGGAAGGTGAAGCTGGTGGTCGGCGTGTTGGCTGTGCCAATCTCGTTGTTCGCCGCGTCTTTAAACGACCATGCCAGTGTGTTGAAGTCACCGGATGAGGTGCTGGTAAAGGTCACTGTTAACGGGGCGTCGCCACTCGGCTTGTCCATGGTAAAGCTGGCAACAGGGGCTACCGCAGGAGCGTTAACCGTGATGATTTGTGGCGCGGACACATTGCTGCCACCCTTACCTGCGACCGTGAGCGCAGCGCTATAGGTGCCTGCCGTCGGGAAGGTGAAGCTAGTGCTGGCACCGTTGGCTGTCCCTAAGACATTGTTGGCGCTGTCGGCAAAGGTCCATGTTAGGGTGTCGAAGTCACCAGTTGAGGTGCTGGTAAAGGTCACTGTCAGCGGCGCATCACCACTCGACTTGTCCATGGTGAAACTGGCAACAGGGGCTACAGCCGGAGCATTAACCGTGATGGTTTGTGGCGCGGACACATTGCTGCCACCCTTACCTGCGACCGTGAGCGCAGCGCTATAGGTGCCTGCCGTCGGGAAGGTGAAGCTAGTGCTGGCACCGTTGGCTGTCCCTAAGATATTGTTGGCGCTGTCGGCAAAGGTCCATGTTAGGGTGTCGAAGTCACCGGATGAGGTGCTGGTGAAGGTTACCGTTAACGGGGCGTCGCCACTCGACTTGTCCATGGTAAAGCTGGCAACTGGCGCTACCGGTGCCGTACTGACCGTGATGGTTTGCGGGGCTGATGTATTACTGCCGCCCAAACCACTCACGCTCAGGACTGCTGTGTAGGTGCCCGCCGCTGGGAAAGTGAAGCTGGTGGCTGGACCGTTGGCTGTGCCAATCTCGTTGTTCGCGGCATCTTTAAACGACCATGCCAGTGTGTTGAAGTCACCGGTTGAGGTGCTAGTGAAGGTCACCGTCAGCGGCGCGTCACCACTCGACTTGTCCATGGTGAAACTGGCAACAGGGGCTACTGGTGCCGCATTGACCGTGATGGTTTGTGGCGCTGATGTGTTGCTGCCGGCAACATTAGAAACGGTAAGCTTTGCAGCATAGTTTCCGGACTTTGCATAAACATGGGACGGGCTGGCTTCAGCACTCACCGGTGAACCATCACCGAAATCCCAACTGTACGCTAGGCTTTCTCCAGTTGATTGATTGGTGAACTGTACTGTTAGTGGAGCAGTCCCACTGGTGGGTGATGCTGTGAATGCGGCAACAGGTGGCGCAATCGGTTTCGTCGAAGTCACGATCGATTGGGCTTCGCTGGTACCGCCCGGACCGGTTACTTTTAGCTTGACCGTAAAGGTTCCAACCACATTATAAACGTGGGATGGATCTTTATCGGCGCTCTCGGCAGTACCATCACCAAAATTCCAATTGTAGCTGGTAATCTGACCAGTCGATTTGTTGGTGAACTGCACCGTCAGCGGCGTATTACCTGAGGCTGTGCTTTGCGCAAAGGCCGCCACTGGCGCATCAGGTGGCTTGACAGCGGTGATTTTTAATTGGGTTGTGTTTTGGCCACCGGGACCAATTGCTGTGAGCTTAACTGTGAACTCACCGGCTGTCGTGAACGTATGCACTGGATTCTTCTCAACACTCGTTTGACCATCACCAAAATCCCAAGCGAAACTGGTAATCTGCCCGGTTGATTGATTGGCAAATTGGACAACTAATGGAATGTTGCCGGTTGTCTTATCTGGCGCGAAAACTGCTACGGGCGGAGGCACAACGGGGTCTTGCACCGTTATCTTCCGCGTGACAAAGGATGTACCGCCGGGGCCAACTAGGCCCAAGATAACATTGTAGGTTCCAACCGCCACGAATTGGTGGGTTGGATTCGGATCGGTGCTGGTTTGACCATCACCAAAGGACCAATTGTAACTGGTAATGATACCAGTCGATTGGTTTGTGAATTTGACCGTAAGGGGGGATGGACCACTGGTAGTATCCTGTGTAAAGGCTGCAACAGGCGCAGATGGCGTCTGAACATTGATTTGTTGAATGACATTCGACGTTCCGCCGGGGCCGGTGACTTGCAATGTTACGTAGAAAACACCAGCGCTGCGGAATGTATATATCGGATTTGCTTCAGCGCTACTTCCGCCATCACCAAATGACCATGTAAAGTTCGTGATATTTCCACTGGATTGGTTGATGAAGCGGACGACTAAGGGCGCTTGTCCACTGGTATGATCTTGAGTAAAGGCAGCAATTGGTCGCGGAATATTTGGCGTCGCTGACGGAATGGGCGTCGGCGCTTGATTTTGTACGCGAATGTTGTTGACTACGGTAGCCAAACTCGTACCATCGCGTAATGTTACACGCAGTCGAAGTTGGTAAACGCTATCTTGAACGAGCGTTGTATTCCATATACCGAGCAGACCGTTAAATATGGGGTTTTGTGAAATTCCACTGGCGGGATACCATAAATTACCGGGATTAGGGTCTGGACCGTATTCAAGTTGATATTGCAAAAAGAGCGGGTGGATCGCAGCACCGAGTACTTGTATGTTTCCCGCAACTACACTTCCCGGAACTGGCGATAGTATCACAATACTTATCGGGGTCGGGGTGCTGGTGGGGAAGGGGATGAACGTAGGCGGCAACGATACGGACGTTGCAGGAAGCGATAATGGTTTACTTGTAGGTGGCGCGACCTGCGTAATAGGCAACGTGGTCGGTAATCCGTTGGCCGAGGTAATCGGTGTACGTGTCGGTGCAGAAGTATTGGTTGGAATCTCGGTCAGCGCAAGCTGTTCGGGCGAATTGCTTAGGTTACATGCGCTCAATATTATGGATAAGATCAACAATAGAAAATATCCATAGCGCATTTTGGCTAATTGAGCCATGACAACACCTTTCTCGGTCTCGGAAGAACATATCACTTTGATTATAGCAGTTATCAAAACGCTCAACCTGACGTAAACCACACTATTTGGCAATGTCCATTGATTGAGATAGCTTACTTGTTGCTGCCATAAAGCAATGCTAAACTATTTTTATCGAATTATCGCGTCACCGCAAATCCCTTTTAGAGGCAGTTGAATTCCTACGATCTAGATTCGACCAGAGAAGGATTATGTTATTATGAAGGCATTGATTGTTGATGATGAGCAGGCCATTCGTGATGCTCTAGGTCGCAAACTTCATCGTGAAGGATTCGAAGTCGTATTAGCAGCAGATGGTTTGGAAGGGCTGCGAGCATTTCACGCGGAGCATCCTGATCTAGTTATTCTGGATATTGTTATGCCCGGTGGAATGGACGGGCTTACGATTTGCCAACGCATTCGGGAAATTGCCGATACACCTGTCATGATGCTGTCGGCGCAAGCTGTCACTGAAGACGACATCATTGAAGGTTTACATGCCGGAGCAGATGAATACTTGATCAAACCTATCCGGCTGAATGAATTTGTGGCGCGAGTAAATGCATTATTGCGACGTTCCCAGATCATCGTGACTGAAAGTCAGCAAGGCTATAATGATGGATACCTGAACGTCGATTTGCACCGCCGGCATGTTTATGTTGATGGACGCAAAATCCACTTAACGCCTACTGAATTTAAGCTACTCGCTACATTACTTGAGAATGCTGGCCGAGTTGTAACTCAACGTGACTTACTTGAACAAGTTTGGGGCAGAGAATACATAAACGATATCTATTATCCACGCGTATATGTGAGCCAACTGCGGCGCAAAGTTGAACCCGATCCTGCGAATCCGATCTACATATTAACTGAACACCGCATTGGCTATCGGTTTGAGAAACAGTCCCCACTGGTGCCAAAAGCACAGTAAGTTATGTCATTATTCAATACGATTAGCTTGCTCTTCAATGGACTAACCTTAGCGTTATCATTGGGGTTCCTGCTGATCGTTTTGTGGAACAACGTTCGAAAAGAGCTCAACCAGTTTTTCGCTACGTTTCTCCTTCTGGTCATTTTATGGAATGTTGGATCCTTATTTACACTCGCTGTTTCCATAACCGCGCCTGACTCAACAATCATCAAATTTTCAACAACGCTTATGGAACTGGGTTTCAACGGTTCCTGTATTGCGTTGTATGCTATGACTGCTGTACTTGTTGGGGTGCATACCAGGCGTTTTCGGCTGCTGGCATTTTCAGGTTTACTGCTCATTTTAGTGTATCAGATCATACTCATTGCAGCTGAAGCACCCATAGAATTTGAGACTTTAGGAGATGGATTTTATAAATATCATTTCCAACCTTTGTCAGCCATCTTTTATCTCATGTTCGACGGTGTCACACTGTATCTGGTTTGGCGCTATCGTCGAAAAATTCACTCAAGAGGTTTATTTATTGGCCTAAACCTGTTTGCAATCAGTCAAAGCCTTGGTTTTCTAAACCCTGAACTGAAGATCGCTGCATTATCTGTGACTCTCGGGGGAATATCTACAATACTGATCAGTTTTGCGATGCTCAGACGAGAAATCATCACACCGCTTGCTGAACGGGTTTCCCAAGTTGAGGCTGTTCATCGGGTCAGTTTGGCGATAACCAGCCATATCGCATTGGACAATGTGCTGAACCAGATAGCTATTCAAGCTGTCAATTGGTTGAATGCAGACGCATCAGGTATTTTTCTCAAAACCAAAGATAATCGGCTCGAGTTAGTGACAGTCTATGACTTGCCCTCTAGCTTCTTGCATGGGCAACTCAATATGGGCGAGGGGGTGGCGGGTCAAGTCGCGCAGAGTCAGCATTCTATTTACCTTGAAAACTATGGTCGTGACTGGAAAGAATCTCCTGATTTCTTACTAGCGAGGGAAACCTTTGGCTCAATTATTTGCGTTCCCTTGATTTATATTGAAGCGACCATCGGAGTTCTGATCGTGATCGCTGGACAACAAGGGCGACTATTTCAGAGACAAGATGTTCAATTACTTGAATTGCTCGGCTCACAGGCGGCAGTTGCAATTGCTCACAGCCGGCTATTTGAAGAGCAGCAAAACCTAACACGACAAGTTGAGGCGGCGCGCAACCAACTTGAAACGGTATTGACCAGCACGGAAAACGCCGTAATCGTTGTCAATCGAAAACTGCAATTGGTCTTTGCTAATCCGGCAGCCAATAAACTGTTTACGGATCCCCATGTCTTGGTCGGTGATACGTTACCTCGAATGCTTCCCAAAGCCATTTTCCCAGCCGATTTCCGCACTGCATTGCGCGAGCTTTATCATAAACAGGCATATACGTATGAGATCACTCTCGGTGGCAAAACCTACTTATGTCATGTAACAGCTCTACTTCAAAATAAGTCTTCGGGTTGGGTGGCAGTGCTCAATGACGTGAGCCAGCTTAAAGAACTTGACCGTTTGAAAAGTGAAATGATTCGAATGGCTAGTCATGATCTCAAGAACCCGTTGCAGGCAGCAATGGCAAACGTCGAACTGCTTCAGGATGATCTTGGCGAAATTGATAATCCTGAGGTGGCGTTATCACTTGGTGAAATCAACACACAGCTAATCCGTATGAAGAAAATCATTAACGGTGTCCTTGATCTTGAACGTATAAAAGGTGGGCAACTTGTAGCTGAGTTATGTAAAGCCAAAGATATGGTTACACAAGTTGTCGAAGATTTGAAACATTTGATTGTGCAAAAAAATATTCAGTTGACTGTCGATGTTCACGATGATTTGCCCTTGTTCAAAGCCGATCCCGATCAGTTTGGACAGGCGCTGGTTAATCTTGTCGAAAATGCGATTAAGTTTACGGATAGAGGAGGGGAGGTGAGTGTTCGAGTCACATTAGAAAATGCTCATTTGCGCTTTGCAATTGCTGACACAGGTATAGGAATTCCTGTAGAATTACAGGCACATGTTTTCGAGCGTTTTTGGCGCGGTGGGCAAAGGGGACAAAAAGGAGCCGAGTACATTACCGGTACGGGATTAGGATTAAGCCTTGTGAAAACTATTGTCGATAACCATGATGGAGAAGTATGGTTAACCTCGACACCGGGAATTGGTACTATCTTCTATGTGGATATTCCGGCAGCCATCGAGTCTGAAACCATAACCTAATGGTTAGATAGGTAAGATGAAGAACACAATTCGCAACATCTTAATATTCGTCGGCTTCACCTTTACATTCGTTGTTGCCTCACAAAGTTTTGCAGATCCACTACAATTTGACGTACAACAGGCAACTGTGACAGCTACGCCACGGTCGCCTCAGTCTAGTTCCACGGCTAGTTCAGCACCCAATAATGATATCGTGACATCTGCTACGAGCTTCACTCAAGCAGATCTGTCTCTGTTAACGGGTAATATTCAACGTCCTAACGCACTTGTATGGTATGACGGCAAGATCTATGCAGCGTGCAGTGGCGATTGGACTGTCTATGAAATTGATGCGGAGACAGGCGATACAGCGCAATACATTTATGGGGTCAAGAATGCCCACAGCATGATTGCCCGGGGAAATGGGGATAAGACAAGTTTATGGATACCTGATTTCCAATCGAATAATTTGGTGGAAATTACGCAAGGTGTCGTCAGGAACATCGCTACAAATTTAGGTTCGCCATGGGGCATTGCCCAACTTAGCGAGACACAATTTCTAGTTACTAATTTGAAGGGTAACAATGTTGTCTTAGTTGGTGACGGTGATCCTCAAGAGGTGATTACTAAACTGCGTGCACCAACAGGAATTGCAACTGACGATAAGTATATTTATGTGGCGAATACCGGCAGCGCACGTCGTGCAATTGAGTGGTTCGATGCGCCAACGGCCGGTGCAAAATCACCATCAATTGATTCTGAGGATAAGACGGTATCACATTCTTTGATCACTGGTCTACAAAACGTCACAAATATGGTGATGGGAGCCGATGGACTGTTGTATTTTGGATACTCTCTGGGTACCCGAGGGGTTGTCGGTCGGGTTGACCCAAAAACTTGTCGGGAAAATGGTGGTTGTAGCAATGATCAGGTGCAGATTGTCATTTACAGTGAGTTAGCGGCACCTTTAGCTGGTATCACACTATCGCCTGATATGCATCTGTATCTCCACAGCATCTTCAGCCCTGAGATTTACTGGGTTGATTTGAAATCAACGCCATCAGGAAACTGATGCACTAAATTGCACTTTTCGCAGATTTTGCAATACTCCCGCCGAAGTGACAGGCGGGAGGTGAGGGGAAATCCGCCGAATTGACAATTTCGATTGGTGGATGCTTCGCTCGATGCCGCTGAAATGTCAAAATTGCAGCGGATCGCCCCCTTCATGCCACCGCCGTGCAATTTGTGCAGTGCCGCTGCTATCGTTGCAAGATACAAGTTGAAAGTGACAAGGAAACAAACTGCCAAATCTCATGCAAGCCATAGCCTCTATTAACTAGGGGAGGGTATCTGAAAAGCAGATATATATTTATAGTAGCACAAAAGTTCTTATCTGTAAACATCTGACCGTTCGAATATACAAACTTTTGTGGTCCGTAATCTGTCTTAGCGCGCCCCAATTCGATCCTTGTGTAACCGATTTTCGAGATAGACTGTGCCCATCGATAACACAATCGTCAAGTTGGCGTATAAAAATGCCAGCACCAACAGACCTTCAGGATAGCGGAAGTTATTGCTGGAATATTGGCGCGTTAAGTATGAGATTTCAGGCACAGCGACCGCAGATGCCAGAGACGTATCTTTTAAGAGAAATACAAAATTGTTGGCTAGCGCAGGCAACACATTCCGGACAGCTTGAGGGAGAATGATATAGTACATGACCTGCAGGTAATTCATTCCAAGCGATCTACCGGCTTCAACCTGTCCACGACCAATACTTTCGATCCCTGCACGGAAGACTTCCGACATGAAGGCACCGTAAGTGACAGCAAAGGCCAGCATGATACGCAGCTCGGGATCAATATCACGGGTACGGAGTACTGAAGTCGATATTTGATCGCCGGGTATACCAACGGCGCGCTGCAGCAGGTCATCAAGGAAGGGGACGTTTGGATTATTCCCCGTATCCGCACCTCCTGATACAAAATTGACTATGGCAGGGGTTAATACGAAGTTGAAGATCAAAATAATTACCAGTAAAGGCAATCCTCGAAACAGCTCCACATATAACGTGGAAAGGTTGTAAACGACGATATTTTTTGAGATACGTCCGAAGGCAACGATCAGACCAATGATGATGGCAACTACAAATGAGATGACTGTAATTCTGATGGTCGCAGCAAGACCGGGAACTACGTAATCCCAAACCTTGGTGACTTCCGGTTGAGTGGCAATACTGTAAATAACGAGGATATCTAACAAAATAAATATAATTAGCCACATTCGGCGTTGAAGGAGGTTTCGCGCAAGACCTTGAAGATTCACCATTTGGGGAGGTCGCAAGGGAGCGTTGGGTTGTGGCTCTGCAACAGAGGCCGTAGAAGTCATATAAAAACCCTTCGTGTGATCATAAAAACAAGGGGTGAGCCTATGCCCACCCCTGCAAAATCTACCTATATCAACTTCACTAGCTGGACTTCTCGAACCACTTTTTGTAAATCTCGTCCCATGCTCCGCTGGCTTGCAACGCCGACATGGCCGCATTCACTGGATTAACAAGTTTGCTGCCGGGTGGGAATGCAAAGGCCAAACCCTCGATACCATTCAGCGATTCATCTAAGGTCTTTAGGCCGCCCTGGGCTTCGATGTAACCTTCTGCCGCAGGACGATCAACGACAACCGCATCAACGTCATCATTCTTGAGGGCTTCAATAGCAGCGCCAAAGGTGTCGAAACTCTTGACATTGGCTTCACCAAAGATCGCCTTGGCGGTAATCTCGTTGGTTGTTCCAATTTGTGTAGCAACGAGGTAGCCCGAAAGGCCTTTAAGTTCAGCAGAAGTCTTGAAACGGGTGTCGTTGTCACGGATCAGAAGTGTTTCATCATAAGCCTGATAGAGCTGAGAGAAATCAACCGTCTTATCGCGCTCGGCGGTGTAGGTGATACCATCAGCGGCAACGTCGTATTGACCGTTGGCAATACCGAGCAACATGCCATCCCATGCAACTTCTTCATATTTGGGGACACAGTTAAGCAATTTGCAAATGGCGTCGAACGTGTCGTAATCCCAACCTACAGCCTTGCCATCAACAATCGCATTGTAAGGAGGGTAGGCATTTTCGACGGCAATGGTAATTTCTTTACCACCCAAATCTGGCCAAGCTACTTTGATTTCTGAATCTTGAGCGACGACACCTAGCACTGGAATCATGAGCGCTAGCATCAAGGCAACTAAAATCCATTTACTACGCTGTAAACCCATTGGTATTTCCCTCCATAAAAGACATTACACAATACACGTGTTCCATTACTTGGAACATTGTGAGCAGGATTTTACCACGCGCGACGATCATAGCAACAAATTGATAATGCCACAGGCTAGGAATGTGTTATAGAGCGTAATTAAACAAGAGACTTGAGCGGTTCATACACCATTATCGACAAAGATTCCCTCTTCGAAACTATCTTTTGAAGCAATATTTGCGAGCTTGGTATGCCGAGACAATTGTTTAAAAGCAAATTCCGCTTTCATTGCGTTCTGGCGATCTATGAACTGCCACGCAGCAATCAATTCCACCGGACGGCGCGTTTTGGTATAGGCGGCACCACGACCGGAATTGTGCTTATGCATACGCTGAGCTAAATCAGGCGTAACACCTGTATATAGGGTCTGGTCACTACATTGCACCACATACATATACCAAGATTGCGGAGCAACCAAAACGTAATAGTAGCGGCCATCAATACCCACAAAATCTTGAGCACTATACCCGGCTTGAAAGGCAGCTTGGAAGGCATTTCGGAGCGCGATTCTCCACGCTAAGGCAAGCTCTCCAGATGTTTGTTTTAGGACGTTAATGTTTGCGGGAATTTCAGCGAGATAGATGTTTTGAGCAGGGTTTAGCGCATTGAGAACTGGGTGCCCCTCTAACGAATGCAATAAGTAATGAGCTTCAAGATCAGAATCTGGCGCTAACAACGGTATAGGGGGTCTTTGCTGACTTAGCTGCTTCACTCGTGGATTTTTTAGTTTCCAAACCACTTCTACGCGATCAGATGGTAATCCAGCGTTAATTCCATCGGTCATTTCTCCATAGAAATTAATGTGGTAAGTATTGGTTAGGCCACCGAGGATATGCATATTAAAGTTTGCATTCCCTCGCTGAATGGGATCAAATGTCCAACCAATTTCTGTGTAACCTTGATCTAGTGCCCAGCGGCGTTGGAACTGCTTGAGTTCAAAACCAATTCCCTGTCCCTGATAATCCGGATGAACGGCTGCCATATGTGACCATAATCGTTTACGCGTGTTCTGAGATGTGGGGAACATGAGTGCCATACCGATCAATTTATTGTCGTCGTAAGCGCCAACGATGAGACTTCCGGTATTCACCATTGCGTGAAGCAAATTGGATGGCACAGCGTCACGAGGAGGTAGTCCCCAAACCAGCATTTCAAGATCGACAACTTTTTCGAGGTCATCCATCGATTCAACAGCGCGATAAGTTATGGTCAAGATCTATTTTCCGAGAGGGTCAGCCAGTAGCAAGCCAATCAGGGCAGTTAAAATACCCACATACAGCGTGATGACGCCAATAAGATGTAAAACTTGAGACGTTGAATACACATCAATCAGTTGGACTACGAAACTAATGATGACCAAGCCGATTCCAATGACGACCGGCAACCCACGACGTTTTGCCATGAACTCTGAAAAACTGGCGATACGGTTGGCTAACCAACTGGATTCATCTATGCGCTTAAACATTGTGTATCCCATCAATTTATCTGGAACTGCTTAAACCGTTCCTGTAATGACAGTGGTAATTGAACGGTCAAAATCACACCATTTTCTGTGTGTTCTTGACTTTCGACCGTGGCGAGTTCAAAAAGTTGTGACACAAGATCCCCCCGTTGATAGGGGATGCTTAATTTCGTCTTTCGCAGATATGAGTTGAGAACATCCTCAATGGCGGCTAAGAGTCCATCAATACCGATACCATTTTGGGCGGATATGGGTGTTTCCGCTACATAATGCTCCCCACCGATGCGATTGGGAAGGTTGGCATTATGCCATTGGTCAATCTTATTCCAGACCAAGATGCGCGGCACCGGCGGCATTTCAAGCTCGGCGAGTGTGTCTTCCACCGTCTCAATATGCTGTAAGACGTTAGGATGCGACGTGTCGACCACATGGAGCAGGACATCGGCTTCAATGATTTCCTCGAGCGTTGCACGAAAGGCAGCAATTAAGTTCGTGGGGAGTTTTTGGATAAAACCGACTGTGTCTGTCATTAGGACGTGCCGACCAGATGGCAAATCGACTTTTCGTGTCAGCGGATCGAGGGTTGCGAATAACTGGTTCGCAACATAAATATCAGAGCCGGTTATAGTTCTAAGTAAGGTTGACTTGCCGGCATTGGTATATCCGACTAAAGCGATGACCGGAATACCCGCACGGCTGCGCTGCCGGCGATATTGGCTGCGGTGCTCTCGTACGTGCTCCAATTCTTCTTTGAGCTTTGATATTTTTCGGCTGATTTCACGTTTGTCGACTTCAAGCTGCGTTTCACCGGGGCCACGTAGACCGACGCCACCACTTCCGCCACGAGCTGCGCCACCACCCGCTTGACGCGCTAAGTGAGTCCACTGGCGGGTTAGGCGAGGCAGGCGATACTCATATTGAGCAAGTTCAACCTGCAAAGCGCCTTCTTTTGTTCGAGCATGTTGGGCGAATATATCTAGAATAAGGGCGGAACGATCTAATACCTTAACACTCTCCCCGAATTCACGCTCAAGCTGGCGTTGATGACGAGGCGAGAGTTCATCATCAAATATGATTGATTGAATATTCAGGTCGGCTACTAGTTCTTTAATCTCTTCAACTTTGCCCGAGCCAATATAAGTGTTGGGATCGATTTGCTGCATTTTCTGCACCGCTTGACCCACAACTTCGACGCCTGCCGTATCCGCAAGCATAGTCAGCTCTTGGAGGGAATCTTCAAGGCCAAGTAAGGGACGCGCATTCTTTATCTGCGCGGCAACTAATAAAGTACGTTCTTTGTCGGGAGCACCGGGTATCAGTTCATGCATACGGATCGATCACACTTCTATCATTCAATTAAATCTTGCCGATTTGGATACCAGTCTCGAAGTCTTTTAAGCGCCTGTTCCAGACGGTCATCCGAAATACCGAGACTGATACGGATATATTTGCTGCCACCGGGGCCATAAGCGCTGCCGGGGGCAAATGCTACATGCGCCTGATTGAGAGACTGGTTCACATAAGTATCGCCATCACCATCTTCGACGTAGGCCCATATGTAGAGCGAACCTTTTGGCTTTTGAGCCTTTAGACCAATGAATGGCAAGGTTTCAAGGATACGATCACGCCGCCGCCGATAGACTTCATTGCGTTCGTCAATCCAGCTTTGGGGTGTTGTTTCTAACGCCACTATACCAGCATCATAAATCGGACGGAAGTGCCCACTGTCTACATTGCTCTTCACTTGCAATAAAGTTTTGATGATGTCGGCGTTACCGACAGCCGCGCCAAGCCGCCAACCGCCCATGTTGTAGGTTTTGGAAAAAGACATGAATTCGATAGCGCACTCTTTAGCGTTCTTAATCTCGAGTACGCTTGATGCTTTATAGCCCTCGAAGGTGACATCGACATAGGGGTTGTCGGAGGCCAACAGAATATCATGTTTAAGCGACCAGTCAACGACTGTTTGGTAGAAGTCCGGTTCGGCAGTTGCACCGGTGGGATTATTCGGATAGTTGACCCACATCAATTTGGCTTTATCGGCGAGCGAATCGGGAATCGAACTCAAGTCAGGCAGAAATGTTTCTTTGGACGTTGGCACCCAGCAGACATCGCTACCGGCAAGCCGCGCGCCCATTGAGTATGAAGGATAACTGATATCCGGTGCAAGCGCTAAGTCGCCATGATCCAAATAGGCCAGACTGAGGTTTACGATCCCTTCTTTGCTACCGAGCAGCGGTAGTACCTCTTTGTCAGGGTCTAGAGTGACACCAAAACGTTTTTCATAGTAATTGGCAACCGCTTTGCGAAAAGCTGGAATGCCTCTATATCCGGAGTATCCATGTGTATTTGGCTGATGCGCCGAATTAGACAGTGCCTCAATGACTGGAGCAGGGGGTGGTAAATCGGGACTACCTATGTCGAGACTAATTATGTCGATGCCTTGCTCCTGTAACGCTTGAATGCGCTGCGCGATGACTGCAAAAAAATAAGTCGGAAGGTTGTCGAGCCGTGCTGCGCGATCTGGCATGTATCTCTCCGTAAAATACTGCTTTGTAAATCTCTTGATGTCCCTATGTTTGATTCTGAGTACGCCATGCCGTTTCATCCGGAACCGCATTGCCCATCGGGATCATGATATGAAACACGCTTCCGGGACATTGGTTTTCATCGTATCCGTCACTTTCTGCCCAAATCGTACCGCCGTGGGCATCAATTATGCCTTTGGCTATGGGTAGACCTAAGCCGGGTCCGCCACCCTTGAATTTTGTTTTCCCGCTTGAATGCAATGAGGCGTCGCCCAGCGCAGAGAAGCTATCGAATATGTGAGGTAAATTTCGCGGGTCGATTCCCACACCGTCATCCTCGATCATGATATCCGTAAATCCGGGAAGTGATCGTCCCTGAATGCGAACACTGCGGCCATCTGGTGTGTACTTGACCGCGTTCATCATCACTTTCTGCACAGCCTGAAGCAAACGATCAGGATCAGCAAAGGTCGGTTCTCTCGGGATACTGTCACGGTCAATCAGGATTTCAACCGAACGTGTAGAGAACTGCTTGCGTACGTTTTTCTCGGCGGCATTGATCAGTTGATTGAACCATACTGGTTGAAAATGGAATTCCATGATTTTGAGATCAAGCAGAGAAACATCAATGATATCGTTGATGATGTCACGAAGCCGTTTTGTGCCACTCTTAATTCCGTCAACTAAGAGAGAACTTTGTGGATCGATTGCAAATGTGGGCAGACTGCCCATCATGTCCACATAGCCTTCAACCAAGGTCAATGGGGTTCGAAGTTCGTGAGCAGCTACTGCTATAAAATTCGATTTACTTTTGTCCAAATGCTTTATACGGGATTGCGCTTTATGAAGCTGATTTCGCATATCTTCCAATAGTGAGTCGTTTTCCATACTTTCCAAACTTATCATAGCGTCCGTAAATATGAGGTCACTATCGGTCAAGATTGGTATCGCCTCTTCAGGCGAACACGTTTGCAGAACATATGACCACATCACTTGTTTCAAGGTCGCCAAGAGTGGTAGCAAACTGACCACTTCACCATTGGCAGGAATGCTCCGACCCCGTACCCAATCATTCAGAATGGCTGACACCGGTTCGAGCGTGTTTGCTTGCGCTGTTTGAGCAAGCGCATCAAAGAATATGCGAACTGACGCTGCGACCTGCAATTTCACTGTTTCATCATGCGAGAGTCTTGCAACAGCGCTCTCAATTACAGCGTCAGTGTGTCTTTCAAGCCAGATTTGCAGACCACGCATGATGTTTGCGCTTCCTATTTTTTGTTTGCTCAATACAGGAGTTTTACAACTTCAGGTAGGAACATTATATGGTTGAGAGGCGTTTGATTGCAAATAGATATCATCTAGGGTCGTTATTGAGTCTCGAATTGCAGTATTTGCACGTTCCGCATATGCCATGTATCGATCCCGTTTGTTCTTAATTGGTGAATCAAGTTCCGGCATGATGCCAAAGTTTGCTTTCATGGGCTGGAAGTGTTTTGGCTCTGCATGGGTGATATAGTGACATAAAGCACCAATCATGGTGGTTGGCGGCAAAATATATGCAGGTTTACCTTCCAAATGCCTCGCCAAATTGATCGCAGCTACCAAACCGGTTGCCACATTTCCGACGTAGCCTTCCACACCGGTGATTTGCCCTCCAAAAAACAAATTTGGACGGGTGCGCATCTGCATTGTTGGGTCAAGCAGCGTAGGTGAATTGATAAACGTGTTGCGGTGCATTTGCCCCATACGAACAAATTCAGCTTGAGCAAGACCGGGAATGAGCCGCAAGATTTGCTCTTGTTCGCCCCACTTAATGTTGGTTTGGAAGCCGACAATGTTGTAGAGACTACCAGCTAAATTGTCACGCCGCAGTTGGACAATGGCATGAGGTCTCTTGCCTGTGCGAGGATCTCTTAGCCCGACTGGGCGCATTGGCCCAAAGGCTAAAGTGTCATCACCTCGAGCTGCTAACTGCTCAATCGGCAAACATCCTTCAAAGAAATGAGGGTCATCCCGTTCGAAATCGCGCAAATCAGCGGTATTTGCTGAGCGAATAGCTTGTACAAAAGCATCGTATTCCGATTTATTCATGGGGCAATTAATGTAATCGCCTTCTTCTTCATCGCCGCGATCATATCGACTGGCACGAAATGCTATCGACATGTCGATGCTTTCCGCAGTCACAATTGGTGCGATTGCATCATAAAAGTACAAATACTCTTGACCCGCTAGTTGTGCGATTTCCTTCGCTAGAGTAGGGGCAGTCAGTGGTCCGGTGGCAATAACTGTTGGACCGTCAGGTATCGTGAGAACTTCTTCACGAATGATTTTGATGTTGGGGTGTGCTTCGATTTTTGATGTTACTAGTGATGCAAACGCTTCACGGTCCACGGCCAATGCCCCTCCAGCGGGCACAGCCGTCTCCTCAGCAGACGCTATCAGTAACGATTTAAGAAGTTTGAGTTCGTTTTGTAATACGCCTGTTGCCCGATCAGCTAACTTTGAACCCATTGAATTGCTGCAAACCAGTTCTGATAACCGATTGGTTACGTGCGCCCCTGTCGTTTTATGAGGACGCATTTCGTAGAGTTCGACTTGAAAACCACGTTCGGCAAGCTGCCAAGCGGCTTCTGACCCAGCCAGACCGCCGCCAATAATCTTGATTGATGAAGTCATCCGAGGAAACCCTCAAAACTATGTGGACTAATACCGCTTAGTTTAGGGAATTCACTTCCCTAAATCAATTCCTTTGCCAAATTATAGTAGGAGCGAATCTGGTGTGTATAGTCGGTGTTGGGAGGCATTATTTGTAGGGCAGATTGATAAGCTTGAGAGGCTTCGTCATAACGTTTCAGTGCAAATAATGCGCCACCGAGCAACTCATAAACACGAAAATCCTCAATGTTCAGATCATCTTGGTGAGCCAAATTGAGCAGGCGATTGATACTATCAACCGTTTCTGGATAGGCGTGTTTTTTGTAGTAACAGCGCGCGATTTGTTGATATAGCGCCAATTCCCAAGGATGATCCGGGTTAAATTGTAAAGCGGTTAAATAGTCTGATATGGCTTCATCATATTGCCCGAGTGAGAAGTGAGCGTTACCACGCATCTCATAGACCCTCGACCATGTGACGTCTGCTCCGGGAGGTCTTTTCGTTTGTTGAGTAAACTGTTCGAGATAAGCCAACGTTTGCCTATCCCGTCCCTGCAAGGACGCGAGAAGCTCCGTGATATTGAGAATTGCCTCTGATAACGATCCACGTTCAGAATGAAGATTCGAGGCAAGCTTTAGAGCTACCTCTGCATTTTCAAGAGCTAGATTGCTATCTCCCGCCGCATTATGGATACGACTGCGGAGAATGTTTATCTGAACTAACCAAGTTTTGTCTTCATCTTGAGGATAGGTGGCCGTAGCTCGATCTAGAAAGGCAAGGGCACGCGTAATATCTCTCGATTCGTAAAATGCGATAAAACCAAGTCGTTCGTAACAATAGGCGGTCAGATACCGCAACGTGCTTGCGCTAATTAGGGCGGCATGAAAACATTCCTCGGCACGGGTGATATCATTCTGCGTTAGACATATACGCCCTTGCTGATAATGTATCCAGCCCGTATTTGAATAATTGGGGTTTTGGCTGAGTAACTGCTTATAGGCACGCTGGGCGCGCAAAGTGTCTTCGCGATCGGCAAATCCTACACTCGCAAGTTCAAATCGAGCAAAGTGTGCATCACCCCAAAGCTCTAGGAATTGGTCAAATTGTAACTCTATATCTGGTTTTAACTTTTGAATAGAGGTTAAATCATCTATCGAGTCGTCTGACCTACCTGCGAACAAGCGGGTACGGGCACGGAACATGAGTAAGGCGATCGTTTCGTCCTGCGGCAGATTTTTCCGCAAGAGCTTCGCAATAATAACGTCGGCCTTTTTGATCTCACGGTGGTTTATTAAGTTCTCAATTTGCTGTAATTCACTCATGACACATCCACACATGACTACTTATGTGTTGTGTGTCATTATACTCCATCTCAATAAACGAAAAGCGCGACCTCTTAGCCGCGCAATTCACAAACTCAGAATAGGAGGGCGATCTTAAATCCAACTAGGGTTTCGCGCCCAAAATTATGGTTGCGTTTTGCCCACCAAGACCAAAACTGTTCGAGAGCACATAGCGCAAGCCCTTTGCATCGCGTGCAACATTTGGCACGTAGTCTAAATCACACTCTGGATCAGGTGTTTCGTAGTTAATGGTCGGGTGAAGGATTTGTTCAAACAAACTCATGGCACAAGCAATGATTTCGATTGCCCCTGAGCCAGCTAGCGCGTGTCCCATCATGCTCTTTGTAGAGCTAATGGCCAGATTATAAGCTTGTTCACCAAAGACGTGTTTGATGGCCAATGTTTCCATGGCATCGTTGGCTTTAGTTGAAGTACCATGCGCATTAATGTATTGAATGTCTTCGGTATTTACATGAGCATCATCTAGTGCCCAGCGCATGGAGCGAATGGCACCGCGACCTTCTGGATCCAGTGCTGCAATGTGGTAAGCATCTGACGACGACGCATGGCCCAGTATTTCGGCGTATATTTTTGCGCCACGTTTCAGAGCATGGGCCAAGCTCTCGATGATGACAATGCCGCACCCTTCGCTAAAAACAAAGCCTGAACGATTTAAATCGAACGGACGACTTGCAGCCGAAGGATTGTCGTTAAATTCATTGGCTAAAGCTTGCATGGCATCAAAGCCGGCGATCGCATAATCCTGCAAAACAGCCTCAACACCACCGGTGATGACCATATCAGAACGTCCATTGCGAATTAGCTCTGAGGCTTCACCAACTGATTGAGTACCGGCAGCGCATGCTGTCGATGGTGCATTTAGAGGACCTAATGCTCGAAAGAATTTACTGACATAGTGCGCTGGCATATTGGGCAGAGAGTTAATCAGGGAAAGTGGATTGGGTTTTATGTAGCCTGACGTTTTGTATTTGTAGGTGCTTTGTTCAGCCATTTCGTGCGCGCCAAGCGATGAGCCGATGACGACGCCTACACGTTCGCCTTCGGCTTCAATTTTCTCAGAGCTTAAACCTGCATCTTCAATCGCCATACTCGCGGCAGCAACAGCCAGTTGAGACGCACGCCCCATACGACGCGCTTCTTTGCGGTCAATATATTGGGTAGGGTCAAAGTCACGAACTTCTCCGCCAATTTGAACTGGAACATGATCAATCGGAATTGTCTCAATGCGCCGAATACCTGATTTTCCCGCTTTTAAGCCATCCCACAAACTTTTAGCTGATCCTAGAGCCGTCATTGCTCCTAGACCCGTAATCACAACACGGGGACGACCATTTCGTAATAATTCCACCTTACCACTCCATTTAGTAGTTGTTACTCAGGAAAGTCCTTAAGCCCTTGGCTTATTGACTGAATTACTTCGCCCTTTACAGCCATACGAGCTTGAGCGATTGCGTTTTTGATTGCTTTGGCATTTGAGCGACCATGCCCAATAATTACAACACCATCAACACCCAAAAGTGGTGCTCCACCAATCTCAAATGGATCAACTTGCTTATAAACTCGTCGGAAAGCTCGTTGCGCAAGAAGCCCTCCAATGGTTGCCAGAGGATCACTCTTGATTTCCTGCCGAATAAGTTTGAACAATGTGCTTCCCATCGCTTCTAGGGTTTTTATCGCTATATTACCGACAAAACCATCGCTAATGATGACGTCAGCACTACCTTCTAACATTTCTCGCGGTTCAATATTACCGACAAAGTTCAGTTTTGAAGCTTTCAGCAAATCACTTGTCTCATGAATAAGTTGGTTTCCTTTTGTCTCTTCTTCTCCATTTGACAACAGTGCGACTTTGGGATTTTGTAGCCCGAGTGCTTTCTGGGCATATATTTGCCCCATAATGGCAAATTGAAGCAACCAATCGGGTTTTGAATCGGTGTTTGCGCCAATATCGAGCATGATTATGGTTCGACCATTCATGACACGGATGATTGAACTGAGGGCAGGGCGCTTTACATTTTGGATACGGCGAAGGGTAAAGAGCGTTGCTATTGTCATTGCCGCACCGGTGTTACCCGCAGTGACAAAAGCATCCGCCCCCTTGGTCTTAACCAGATTCATTCCGACATGCATAGACGAATTCGGCTTACTTTTTCCCACAACTGCGGGTTTGTCATCCATTGCAATTGCTTCGGCGGCATGTACGATCTCTATTTTTAAGCCTGACACATCATGTTTGGCAAGCTCTGGCACAACACGTTTTTCGTCGCCAACAATCAAAATTGTTTCACCGAACTCGCGTGCAGCTAAAATGGCTCCTTCGACGTCTGGTACCGGATAGCTATCGCTCCCCATCGCATCAAGAGCAATTCGCATTTTTGTCTCTCAATCTTTGTGAAATTTGCTGATTAACGGAATGAAGCATAACAGAATTTGGGTAACTCTTCCAATTGAGCCGTTTAGGGAATTGACAGACTTCAGCTCGTTAGTATAATCATAACATTAATCAGCCCCGGTGGCGGAACTGGCATACGCGCACGCTTGAGGTGTGTGTCCCTCACGGGTTGGAGGTTCGAGTCCTCTCCGGGGCACTTCAAAATCCACTTTCTTGTGGATTTTTTGTTTGTAGCCGGATGAATCTTAATTCTTATGTCCAGAATGTTTGCGTCGTATCCAACTTAAGTGTAAACTGCCATTATGATCGCAGTATTCGCCTAATCCTCATCTCCCAGCAGGAGAAAAGCTCATGAACCAGAATATCGAAGTCGCTTTAAAGCAAGCATATGGCTTGATCGAGGCCGGGAATTCAGATGAAGCAAGGGCAATTTTGCGACCTATCCTCGAGTCAGAAAAAGAGAATGCAGATGTGTGGTGGGTATATTCTCATGCGGTGAGCGATCCCGAAACAGCTCGGCTTGCGCTCAATAATGTACTCCGCATCAATCCCGACTATCCTGATGCTCGCGAGCTACTTAATCAGCTTGAGGAACAACAAAAGTACGAGGTTTTTGACGATATCCCTGATTTTGATAAAGAACCCGAATTTGTTCCCGCGATGCCATCAAGTATTCCGGGTATTAAGCCACTGGCAGGACGAGGAGATTTGGCAGGTTCTGCCGTTGACAGCGATAATACCAATGATCTACCGGATGATATGTTTGAGGGTGAGCAAGAAGAGGCGTTTTACCGTCGTCCCTTGTTTTATATACCCCTTGTTGTCATTTTATTAGTTGTAGCACTTGCAATCGTTCTCCTAAAGCCGTTTGCAGTCAATTCCCCGTCCAGTCAGACACCCGTAGCGACTGTTCAATCGAGTGCTTTAGAAGTAACTCCAACAGCAGAAACGTCGAGCGTTGGTGTACTCACATCAACGCCAGAGGCTACGGAAGCATCAAGTCCGACAAACACAGCAGTAACAACGAGCGATTTATCGACAATTACGGGTAACTTTAGCGAATTTAAGCTTACAAGCGATAATGGGCTGTCGATTGTCGATACTAATCTCGGAAGCTCGTTAAATGTCAGTGTTTGTACATCGGCAGGCAAAGAAATGCGCGAACTTCTGCCAAAAGCTATGGAGACTTTAGCCAAGGCAAGTTCAAATTATGCGGGGCAAATCAAAGCCGTTTCCGCGAAAATGGTCGATTGTGCTTCGAATTCCACTTTGCTGTGGATTGGTTCGAGCATTGAAGACGCTACCGCATTTGCAAGTGCAGCGTTGAGTGACAAAGACTATCAAGCAAAATGGAAACCAATTAGCAGCAGCTAACCAAAGCTACTGATTAGGTTGGTCCGATGGAAGCCTAATTGTAAACGTGGTACCCGAATTTACTTTGCTTTCGACATCGATGGTGCCGTTATGGTTTTGGATGATTCCATAACTTACGAAAAGGCCTAAGCCTGTTCCATTAAGCTTGGTCGAGAAAAATGGATCGAATATCTTATTAATTTGTTCGTGGGGAATTCCACAACCAGTATCAGTGAACTGGGTGATTATTTCGCCTTTATTGATCCATCCCTTTATGCTCAAGGTACCACCACGTTCCATTGCAGCTTGAGCATTTAGTACCAGATTCATGAAGACTTGCTCTAGTTGGTCTTTGTTGCCGTACATGGGTAATTCCGTTGGCATCTCTAAGTGGATTTTCATACCTTCTTTTTCGAAGAATTTACGATTCAGACTTGCAACCGTTTCGATGATTTTTCCGATATCAAGCAACTCCATCTCCAAATTGCTGTTGTTTCGTTTACCAGCAAAGTCAAGGAGTTGATTTACAATTCGCCGGATACGCTCAACACTTTCTTGCGTAATCTGGATTGCGCGAATATCAATCGGAATGTTGTTCTGTATATCTTCCAACATATCTCCAAGATTAATACGTATGGGTTGGAGTGGATTATTAATTTCGTGGGCAATACTGGCCGCAAGTTCGCCGATGGAAGCTAGTTTTTCCGAACGGATCAACATTTCCTGCGCGGACTTTAGTTCTTGAGTTTTTGCCTCAACCATGACCTCTAATTGAGAGGAATATTTGATTTGAATTTCATAGAGTTCAGCATTGCGTAAAGCTAGTGCTGCTTGACGACCAATGCCCTCAAATAAACGCAAGTGATTTTCATCATAATTGAAATTATTCAGGTTAGACGCCAACATCAGCATCCCCAAGGCTTTTCCACCGTGTTGGAGCGGAACTGCTATGCCACTTGGATAACCCGTGATTGGGCCGGGGATGGTATCATTCCAAAATATAGAGTTTCCCTCTGACAGAAATTTCTCGACCAATTGCTGATGTTCACTGTCAGAAATAAACTTCGACTGAGAGCCTTTACTTTCCAATTTAACTTGCTGTACATTCAACTGTTCATCGAAACGGTAAATGACTGAAACTGATCCGGGTAACAAATCTAGCACTAAGTATGGAACCAGATTCAGTAATTCATTAACGTTTACATGCTGATTTAGTGCTTCACCTACGCGCAGTAGAATCTCCAGCTCTTGACTTCGGCGATGGAGTGCTTCCTCGAGTTTATGAGCGCGAATTTTGCTGCTTGCACGGGCAAGTAACTCGCGTGGATCAAACGGCTTTTGCACAAAATCGTCCGCACCCAGATTAAGGCCGTACGCAATGTCACTTGGTTGGCGGGCTTTAGCTGTAACAATAATTGTTGGAATGCTTGCCGTAACAGAGTTTTCTCGTAATGCTTGAAGTGTCTCAAAACCGTTCATTTTCGGCATTTGTACGTCAAGCAGAATGAGATCAGGTAGCAGTTCTTGGGCTGCCTCCAGTGCAGCGGCACCATCATATGTGCTATGTACTCGATATCCTTCGCGCTCGAAAATGCGTGTCAGCATGACTGTGGTTTGAACTTCATCGTCTGCTACTAACACGAGAGATGACGATTGAGAATCATTCATTTCCATTTTTCCTAACTAGGCTTGTCGATGCAGTCATTGTGCGGATTATCTGCACTATCAGGTTAGCAAGGCCAGTGCTACAATTTGGAACATTAAGTAGTAGATTATAAAAGCTCTACCAAATGCAAAAACGTTCCAGTATTCACTACAATTATAAACGATCTCTCGTTTTCGGCGCGCTGATAGGCTTAAGCATTGGCATCGCGTTTGCTTCGGGTTTTTTCGTGAGAGGCCTCGTCACTCCGAATATGGCGCAAGCTGCTGAGGGACAATATGCATTGCTTAGTGAGGTACAAACGCTTCTTAATCAGCACTATTTGCGACAGCAACCCAATGCCCAGCAGCGAGAATATGGCGCTATCAGGGGTATGATTGCCACCCTAAATGACAAATACACGTTTTTTGTTGATCCGCCAGTTGCGGCGAGCGAATCCGACGTTTTGGCTGGAACATATGGTGGGGTAGGGCTACAAATCGAGCGTGCAGAAGATGGAAACTTGATTGTTTATCCATTTCCGGACAGCCCGGCTATACAAAAAGGGATTGAGGCGGGTGACGAACTTGTCGCTGTCAATGATAAATCTGTTGACATGACCATCCAACCGGATGTGCTGGACCAAATGCTGCGCGGTGAAGTCAAAGAAAATAATGGTGTTAATTTGACCGTTATTAAGAAGAGTGGAGGAAAAGTAACCGTATTTGTCCCATTTGCTGTAATCAACGTCCCGTCCGTGATATGGCGAGTGTTGACCGATACGCCTGACATTGGCTATGTACAGATTACACTCTTTACGAGTCGCACACCACAAGAACTGAAAAATGCCTTGACTGATCTTACGTCAAAGCAAATTAAGGCTCTGGTTCTCGATTTGAGGAACAACAGTGGTGGTCTGCTAAAAGAGTCCATAGATGTTGCAAGTCAGTTTCTCGATGGCGGGGTCGTCGTATACGAGAGAACTAATGCTATTGAGAATGAACTGGACGCACCGACCGGAGGGTTAGCGACCCGTTTACCGATTGTTGTACTGGTTAACCAAGGTACCGCGAGTGCAGCGGAACTGGTATCTGGTGCAATACGAGATCGCCAACGTGGTATACTAATCGGTCAAACAACGTATGGTAAAGGTACTGTACAACAGATTTTCAGATTGTCCGATAATTCATCCTTGCATATCACTGCTGCAGAATGGCTTACTCCCAGACAGCAGCATTTGGATGGGCAGGGATTAGTGCCAGACATCTCTATGATTCCGGATGTGAATGGTCGTGACGTGGAACTCGGCGAGGCAGTCCGCCAACTCACTGTGATGATCACTAAACCTCAGTAATAGGTCTATATGGCAGACATCAAAGTCGTTACGCGCAATCGAAAAGCTCAACATGACTACCATCTTGAGCGTACTTTTAGCGCGGGAATTGTCCTTCAAGGATCAGAGATCAAGTCGATCCGCTCAAACAATATAAATTTGCGGGACGGTTTTGTTCAAGAAAGAGATGGTGAGCTTTGGCTTATCGGTGTTCATATTTCACCGTATGAGCAAGGTCTGATGTTTGGCCACACTGACCCTATGCGCCCACGAAAATTGTTACTTCATAAACGTGAAATCGCCCAACTGATTTCACAAAGCCGAGAGCGAGGATACACGATTATACCTACTTCTGTCTTTCTTGAGCGTGGTCGAGCAAAAGTTGAAATTGCTTTAGCAAAAGGCAAGAAAGAATATGACAAACGTGATTCTATTTCTAAGCGTGATTCGGACAGAGAGATACGACGCGCGTTAAAAGAAAATTACCGGTCATGACAAAACTTCCTAGTTCGATTCGCGAAATTAATTTACTGCCTGACGGAGAGAAGCGCGCAGTTTACCAGACACTATTGCCAGAGTGGTTATATACGGCTTTTAGGATTGACCGCGGAACTTTGATGGTTGATGGTAGTCCGGTTGTGAATTTTCGGTGTCCAAATGGAAGCCGTGCTGTTGAGATCAGCGTGAAACGTCTAATCACTGATACTGATCCTATTGTTTACCTAAATATGGTAGACACATTTAATAATCAACTGCTCGTTTTACTGCTCGTTGTCAATGACCTCGATTCTCCCCGATATAATATCGACTTCGATGAGCATGGCAATAGAACACAACTTGGCACAACTGGTCGAAATATAGTTGCAGAAGAAATGGCGATGAAAGCCGGACTAGCCCCCGGACAAATTAGAAAGGGCCTTCGGGCGTTTAGCCAATCTGTGCCTTTACTTGAAACTTTTGTCGCGAATATGGGACATGATCTCTTCTTGATTGAGCCCTTGGCTTATCATAATGCATGGTTCTTTGAGCGCCATGGATTCAACTATATGCGCGGGTATAAAGAAATGTGCCGGATTGACACAGAGTTTAGGCCGGGAGGTGAATTACATAAAAAGCTCTCATCAGCGAGCGTATTCCGTCAAGAAGACTGCTGGAAAACTGTTCGCGGACGCTCTTGGGCTATACATGACGGAATTTTAGGGCATCCGTTCACTGGTTTTCAGATGTACAAGCGTGTAGGAATTCACGCTGGAATTTGCACTTTCCCTGATGCAACGTGGTAGAACCCGAACATCTTCTAATAACAGTTGAATACGTTCGACAAGCTCTAGATGGTCTGGTCAAAACTACTCAAGAACGTATAAACCCTCTTCAGTTTTTGCGTCTCGTTGACGAATATACTTTAAAGGCATACTTCTCCTTCTTTCAAAACCCGCGTCAGTTTCCGCTCAATGAGCTCCTTGTATCTGTTATTCGAAATCACTATGTACATCTGCGTAATTTGTACAATTTGGCCACTCCACAAATTGGAGTCGACTTAGCAACTGCTACCGCGGTCATCAGAGAAGATGCTGCCAATTCCAATCCAAATTTACTGGGATGGGCATGGCTGTATTTTCGCTATGTTGAAGACTGTTTGCACATTTCGCAGCAATGGTTTTGTGACACGGTGAACCTTGATGACCGTACTCTAGGACGGTACCAATATAACTCAATCAATCAGTTGACAAAGCAACTTATACGGTTGGAACAAAAAGCACGTGAAATCCAGCATAAAAAGATATTGGCTCTGCGATTACCCCATCAAGGAAGCATTAACACATTATTTGAGCGGGATCGTGAATTGGACAGTATACGCAACAGTAGCTCCAAACATTTTTATGTTAGCGGCTCGCCGGGTATTGGGAAAAGTGTTTTTGTGGAATTTTGTTTGCAAGAAAAAATCTACAATGATGAGTTAGATAAAATTGTGTGGTTTGAAAACCCAGAAAACATTGAATATGTGAGACTTCATTTGCAGGAACTTTTGCTGGTTGAAAACACCAAAATAACTGTCGCTGAGTACACATCGGTCAGACGAGATGCAATTGTGCTTGATGATAGTGAATTGCTACTGCATGAAATGTCGAAATTGGAATTGTTTCTTCGAGACTTCAGTAAAGCTTATATTTTTATCGTCAGTCATGTGTTTCAAACTGTATCCGGTTGTCTACAGATAAACCTCCATGAATTGTCGCCGTTTGGTACTAGTACTTTATTGCGATATTTGTCTCCAGATACCGGAGCGTACGAAGATAATCAGTATGCTTGGCAGCTAGTGGGCGGCAATCCTTCCGCCATTCAACTACTCGTGCAAAACTGGACTATTTTTGATGTACAGATGGCGACATCATTGACACTTGAACATATATTCTTGGGTGTATATCAATCGTTACAACCAAAACAGCGACTTGGCTGGCTTATCATGGCTCTAGTGAACAATATTTCTACTGTTGGTGATTTTTCGGAGTTTGAATCGCGATATCTTAGTTTAGATCATTTTTGACGCTAAGTCGCTTATCAATTGCGACCAAGTCCGATAACTCTAGGGTTGGCCTGACTAGTTCGGCACGCCGCTTTATCGAGCATTGCTATACGTCGACTCCAATATTACAAATCACACTTCAGAGTTTTATTAAGTACCTAAATGTGGTCAAGCTCACTGAGAGTAACTTAGTGATGGGATTAGTTGAATCCATCTTGTCTAGCAGCTGGGTACAGATTACCAAGGATCTTTATGTAGAATCGGCAAGATGTTATTCGAGGAGTGGTATCCATATGGGGCACTTCGCTATCTGGCACACCATCTTAAAGGAATTTGGCGAGGATGTCCAACTGGACAACATTGATCTAGCCATCGGTTTTGCCTTATGCCAACGCCACCTTGGGCAGTGGGCAGATGCACAAGCCGTTCTTGCGGATGTCGTGAAAATAACCGGAATTGCAGGAGATTTCGAGCATCAGGCAGAGGCACTATTAGAATGGGCGATTCTGATGCGTTGGCAAGGGAAGTATAAAGGTGCAACTGAAGCCCTTGATCACGTTAAAGTCCTTGTAAATTCCAATCTTGCGGGTCAAATCAGCGATCGATTGATAATTGAGAATATTGAAATCCTTCTGGAACAGAATCGAACTGAAGATGCCTGGACTTTGATAGAACAAGTCTGGCAATTCGAACCTCGAAAACAGGTTTTGATGGTTGAAATTTGCGCACGGGAGTCAGTACCTAGAGTTGGCTCTGAGACTATTCAAAGAATGGGACAAGAACTCCTTTCACGTTACGAGAGTTATTCGTCTATTAGTTCAAGACTTCACCTCTTGATGGGCCGTATCGCAGAAAAGCAAAATGACTTAACATTTGCGATTAAGCACCTTAGTATTGCGCTATCCTTGCTAACTGACCAAGACAACAATCCGTTTGCACTGGCACGGACGCAATCTAACCTTGCAAGCCTTTTTATTCACACTAATCAACTTACAGACGCCCAGATGCTAATAAACTCGGCAAAAAATATTCAGCGGCAAATTGGTGACCGGGTGGGCCCAGCAACAAGTATGCATAACGAACACACTATTCAGCGGAAGATTGTGAGTTGACCGACCGCTAAAGTGAGATAAAATGAGATTATGTCTTGCGCCCATAGCTCAGTGGATAGAGCATCGGTCTTCGGAACCGGTGGCCGTGGGTTCGAATCCCTCTGGGCGCATTCATTGGTACTAACTGGCATCAATAAGTAGATGCCAGTTTTTTTGTAACTAAAGTGAGAGATATTCATGTCTGAAACTCCAAAAAAACGTGTGCTATCTGGTATCCAACCGTCGGGAAATTTAACGATTGGTAATTACTTAGGTGCTTTGAAGCAGTGGGTTGCTGAACAAGAAACATATGAATGCTATTTTTGTGTTGTAGATCTACATGCGATTACTGTGCCTCAGGATCCGATTAAGCTTCGGGCAAAAACCCGGGAAGTTGCAGCACTCTACATCGCATCCGGTCTTGACCCTGAAAAGGTGACGATATTTATTCAGTCCCACGTGTCAGCTCATGCCGAATTGGCATGGATTTTAACTTGTTTGGCTCCAATGGGCTGGCTTAATCGCATGACTCAATTTAAAGATAAGGCAGCTAAACAGCAACAAGATACGATTTCCTCGGGGTTGCTCAATTATCCTACATTGATGGCCGCCGATATCTTACTTTATCAGGCACATGCAGTCCCTGTTGGAGATGATCAGCGTCAACATCTTGAATTCACCCGTGATTTGGCGCAGCGATTCAACCACATCTATGGCGATACATTCATCCTGCCGGAAGTTATGATTCCAAAGGCAGGCGCTCGTATTATGGGTTTGGACAATCCACTCAGCAAGATGAGCAAAAGCGAGGCTGTGGAAAGTCATGCTATATACCTTTTGGATCCACCAAATCGTGTAAAGAAGACGGTTATGCGCGCTGTTACCGATTCGTCAGGTAAAATTGGTTATAGTGATGATCCTGAAAGAGCAGGCATCAATAATTTACTGACTATATATCAAAGTTTGACGCAGATGTCTCAAGAGCAGGTCGAGTCACAATTCTCGGGTAGGGGGTATGGTGATCTGAAGAAAGCAGTAGTCGAGGCTGTAAATGACACTTTACAGCCGCTACAAGCACGCTTTAGCGAAATTATGGACGAGACAGGATACTTGGATGATATACTGGCGCGCGGAGCAGATAAAGCTCGGCTAATGGCAAATCGCACACTTCAAGACGTGAAAGAAAAAGTTGGTTTTATATCGAACAATCTGAATCTGAAATAACTGGACACCAGCTATAGCTTGACCCTCCACATATGAACTGCTAAAATAACATTAATCAGCGCTCCATTCGTCTAGAGGCCTAGGACGTAGCCCTCTCAAGGCTAAAACAGGGGTTCGAATCCCCTATGGAGCAAACAAAAACGCCGCGTGTTTATGCGGCGTTTTTGTTTTGTGACATTTAGCAGACTCATTGAGATTTTTGAACAACTCGGAAACCGATGGTGGCATGATAGCAGAGTGGGTCAAGATAATAGTGAAAAGAGATTTGAGCGCGCTGATATGCACTTACAAATGAACCACCGAAGACTGCACGTTCACCCACGACCGTAACATCGATCAACTCGCCCTCTTTTTCAGAATACTCTTCCTGATCCGGTTTCGGTTTACTGTTCAAACACCACTCCCAAACATTTCCAGCCATATCACACACGTTAAATGGGCTGACGCCATTACTATAGCGCATTACCAATGAAGTCATTTTGATTTCGCTTTCACGGGTATTGCATCGATTCTTGTCGAATGTATTACCCCAAGGGTAAATACGATTATCATCGCCGCGCGCCGCGCGCTGCCATTGGATCGCAGAGGGAAGCATTATAGTAGCGTTCTGTTTTGAACTGAGCCAACGACAAAAAGCTATGGCGTCATACCAGTTGACCATTTCACGTGGTCGCTCATCTCCTTTGAAACGTCCGGGTTTGGGTTCTGGATTGTTAACTCTCCAGTTGTATCCTTCTGGTGAGAATTCCCACCATTGTGTATTTTTGTAACCGTCGGCATCTTCACAGAAAAAGTAATATTGATTATGTGTTATCGGATATTTACTGACCTTGAACGCATTGACTGCGACTTTGCGCTGTTGAATCTTTTGGTTCTTGTCAACCTCATCAATCAAAACATGTCCTGTTGGTATTTCACACCATTCTAAGAGAGGTAGTGTGTATGAGGCTCTACTTTCAGCCTTATTGTCTGCCACAAGCGCTTTAATCGGCTTTATATCATCTGGTTTGGATATGAGTTGGGAAAGCTCATCAGGATCATAATCAGGAAAATCTCGACGAAATGCTTCAAACGCTTCCAACCCCAATTTGCGGGTACGTGATAATTTGACTAATTCGGAGATCTGCTTATATTCTCTTTCAGCTTCGCGTAGGTAAGAGAGACGTTCTAAAGCAGTTTCAGCCTCTTGCAATAAGGCGTCAAGATTTATGAACCGGGATGTAAATCCGCTTTCCTTAGCCTGCTTAAGCAAGAAAACCGCCTGATCAAACTGACCATTCTCCATCGCAGCAGCAGCAACACTAATCACATTGGCCGGATTTGTGGTCGGAGGCGCAACACGCTCAGAGGCAATGGCGGAAACGGGGAGAGCAGGGTTCTTTCGACGTTCGGCAATATAGATTGAGTTTAAGAGAACTTTGACAGCCTCAATCGTAATTCCGTTTGTTAAATCAACATATTGAGTATCTTTTAGGTTATCTGGCAAACTGACGCCATCACGAATCAGAACAGGCACTATATGCTTACCTAGACTTTGAGCGAGTTCAAACTCTTTGCGGCAATATTCTGATGAAATCGAATCTGGCGAAAGGAGGTAAACGAAACTTTCGCACCAATCCAATCTTCGAAGTATTTCCTTCCACCAATTTTGTCCCGCGTAGAGCCGCTGATCATACCATGTTTCATGTACATCAAGTGTGTCAACAATTTGAATGCAAAACGGCTTATCAACACGAGCATAACTTACGAAAATACGCATGAGCTTTTCTCAATGAATTTGCGAATATGGGTAGATAATTATTAAGCTTGATTAGTTTGCCATTCGACAATAACGTTCTTGGCTTCTTCGGTGTTAATCTTCTTAAGTATATCAATAATTACGTCACAAATCCTCTTTTGTTCCCAGTATGGACCGCCAATATCGGACAAACTTGGAATCAATTTCGGCAACATAGTAGCGTCGGCTATTCCCATGAGCCCATTGGCTGCTGCCCACCGAACATGCTCACTTGTATCTTTTAGAGCAGTTAATAAAGCTGACATCGCGACTTTGTCACAGATTCTACCTAGACTTTCGACACTTGCTAACCGTACAAAATCCTCAGAATCGTTGGCGAAGACTTCAAGTGTAACAACGGCCTGTTTTCCATCCATGTAACCTAGAGCTTCGGCAGCAGCCTCACGTACAACAGTATTTGTATCAGTACTCAACTTCGACAAGCCCGCAATTGCCGAATTGTCCTTAATTTCTGCCAATGCGCGTATTGCCGCGACCCTGACTTTCCAATTTGCGTCAGAGAGACGCTGAACAAGATGTGGAACCACATGTATGTTGCCTACCCAGCCTAAAGACTCAACACCTGTCCAACGAATCACCCAGTCGTCATCATTAAGTGTTTCGAGAACCTGATTAATTACTTTCGAGCTAGCGTTACCTCGAAGACTTTTCATGTAATCGCGAAGCATTTTGGCCGCGTTGTTACTGGTATCCCACTGACGACTCCGTAATTGAGTCAAAATGTCAACCACATACGCATCTTCCAAAATAGTGTCACTTGCAGAATGGGATGGGACTACGTCATTGTGAGTTGAGTTGTGGGTTTTCACGTTTAGTAGACGAGCTTTGACAATTTGTGACGAGTTCATTGTTTGAGATTTATCAAGTAAGCTACTCACGTTCTCACTATGTGGAACGCTAGACATAATGCGTGAAACAATTTCGCTGACACTTGATTTGTGCAATCGTGATTTGGACATATCGCCTAAACATTCCTTGAGTCTGGTAATTACACGATCCTCTTTTATAGGTCCGAGTGCCTGTATTGCCGCTATCCTAATATCGATATCATCGTCCTGAGTCAGTTCAAGAAGTAAGTCGATCTTCAATTTGTTGAATTTAGAAGATGATAAGTATATCACTATCTGTCTGCGCATAGATATATCAAGTTGTCGAATGACTTTGACAAAATTATCGTGTTGTTGGGCAAACAGTGAGATGATAGCGTCTGCGACTGCTTTTCGGGTGACAATGTGTCGATGCTGTAGCTGATTTACTAGATAGGGAAGGGCACAAACATCCTGACTACTTGCAATCGTTCTTGCGGCTAAGGTTGCTACTTTTACACTATTATCATCCAGCAAGGTCACTAATGCCGGAACAGAAGCTTTATCTGCAATTTCCCCGATGGCCCATATTGCGTTACATCTGGTTATATCGTCATCATAATGAAGTAGATGAAACAGTGTCGGAAGGGCATTTGCTGCTATCCGTTTTAGCACTAAGGCGATATCAGCTTTAGTGTCGCTATTGAGACTGGTTAATGCTTCGATTAATCCAGCCATTAACGGAAACTTCATTCCGCGAATTGTTTGATAAGCATATTGCCGAACTTCCCATTTACCATTTCGTAACGCCTCCAAAAGAATGTCTCGTGCCATAGATATATCGGAGGAATACAGAAATCGCGCAAAATCTGTGCGGAAGTCCCCAATATTAACGAGCGATTCCAGATTCTTTTCTATGATATACTCATAGAGATGAGGGTTATGTTGTCCACTACTTACAAGGCATTGTATTGCTAAGAGAGGATCACTATTTGCAATGCGTCGTATTAATCTATCCAGTTTATCTGACGAAGAGAATTGACTAGCAAGAATTAGCGGGGCATCCCATTTCTGAGGGATGCGAGCCGATTGCGAGTTAAGGGTCAAAGAAGGTAGACGAGAAGGTACCCCGTATTTCACTAACGCAAGTGCCGCGAAATAGTGTTGAATAATCGATAATGAAAAGTGAAGTTTTCCCGACTCTAAGACAAATAGCCCTATGTCAATACACCGTTGCAACAAGGAATCGGATTGCATGTAACTCAATGCGTCCTCATACGCCACGAAAGTCTTACAATTCTCGGTCATTATTGCGCCAAGCTTCGAAATTCCATCCTCAATAGCTGTGTAATCATTGCGTCTGACTAAGCCCCAAAGATTGTTGATCAAGTGTTCGAAATAATCTTTCGGACTTAGGTCCAGAAAGTGAATTCCCTGTGCGTAATCAACCGAAAGTAAGATGGCGACAAGTACAGGATTTTGAACTAAGTTGTGCGCATGCGGACTTTGTTCAGCATCACATGAAAGCATATATTTCGCAAAAGCGCGATCAGGATAAATTGCGCAGAGGTGCTGCAATTGGTCCCAATTCCACGCATTTTGTTTGATTACAAGCTCTTTGCTGTCATCAAATAATGAGTACTCCGTGGCAGAGCATAACATTATTAAGGATAGAGCCGGGGATGTTCGATTCCACCATTTCCGGAACTTCTCCTCAAACCCATTCGGATTTACGGATTGTTCATATCCATATGCGTAGACAGTAACGTGAGGCTCCTGTAGATCGTCAATTTGGGCTTGTTTGACACCAAGTTGATCGTAGAGCCATTTAGTCGAAGAAAATTCCTTATTCCAGTTCCGCGTGTCCAAGAGAAGGGGAAATGTGTGCTGTGGAGAATGTGTAAAAAATTCCCGCTCCGTATTAACTAGATATGCGGCAATTAGATGGGTATCAATGTCACCGCAATTTATGGTGCAGGATTCTCTCGACTTTACGATATTAAGAAGACTGTCCGTTCGGTATATTTTATTGGTGGATTTCTCCAAGCCAGAGAAAACTCCAAATGACATAGTCTCCAGTAATTTATGAATTGGATGCTCCTGTAATGAGCTACGTCCATAGTTGACTGTTTCAAGTAAATAGGCTGGCATCAACAAACGTAGTACTTCCGCCTCCAACTTGCGGAAATTGGTATCGAGAGTAGTGACAGTTGTATCGGTGTCTATATTAGCTTGAGTACTTAAAATTTCGGCAAGCCGGTACAATCCAGTAGTGAGGTGTTCTTCAGTGTAATTCGTGAAATCTATAATTGGATTTATGATGTCATTATCAGTCCAATCCAAGATATCGATCGGGGATCTTAGCACAGGTAGGATAGTGCAATTTGTTATTCTGCTTAATAACTGATTGTAAGCATCTGAACGCAGGTATTCCGATCGCAGGATCAGAATGACAATGTCAATACTGCCCATATCAGTGTCCATGGAATCGGGAATGCATTTTGTTTTAATCCCGATCCGCATTAGGTGAGCCGATATTTCTGCCGCAAATATGTCATCGATTGGATGACAAGCAATGTAATTAGACATATAAATGATTACTACAATTGAGCCCGTGAAAGTATGTATTTAGTATAGCTTGAATTGATCGAATAACGTTTAAGATTGCAAAACTGTAATAATTTAACATATCTAGTAAGCACTGCCGAATATAGGCGATGTAGCAGTGTGGGGTAAATCAGTTCGTAACCGCAAACGTCTGATTTACTTATGTAGGATCTTCATTGTGTTGCGTGAAAAGTTCCATCGAGACTATTGTGGTCAATCTCTTACTTAAATTACTCGTGATAAGGACGCTTATCACAAAGTAATTCGATATAAAGTGTAGCTTGCGCGAATATATGACTTATATGATGATTGAAGAGCACACTTTTCACTGAGAGCTTAACGACATGAATAATCAACGCAGCAGAATTCAATCTATGGAATTTCGACAAACGGAAGTTGGCTATGTAATGGAACGCTGGCGAGCAAGTGATTCCTGTTCACTTGTAGGTGTTGGAAGCGTCGGCAAATCTAACCTGCTACAGCATCTTTCAAACGAAACCGTTCAGGCATTCTACATGAAAGACGTTGCAGGCGGAAAACCGTTCAAGGCAATCATTATCGACCCAAGTATGCTTGGACCACTGCCCGGTAATTCGTCAGATAATGGAGATGCAATTCGATGCTGGGCTGGATACGAGTTAATGATGCATCGTCTATTTCTCGCGTTCTATCCATTTAGCAACCTGTCTCCTGACGATTCCCGAGTTTTTTATGAAACATACCAAGCCCTACAAGATGGCACGAATCCGCTCTATGCGTATATGGGGCTTCGCTACTTTGAGCTAGGTCTAGAGATATTTATGAAACAAGGCACCCACATTGTGTTTATGTTTGATGAATTCGAAGAAATGCTGAAACAGTTACCTGTGAAGTTTTTCCTCACACTTCGTGGTCTACGTGATGCAAATAAGAAAAATATTTCTTATCTGACTTTTACACGATCGCCATTACCCCAACTGATCAAAACCTTTGAGATTGATCCACTAGAGATTGAACCATTCACCGAACTATTTAACGACAATGTCATTTATGTAGGCCCGTACAATGAATCTGATGCCCGAAATATGGTCACTGATTTGCTGAAGCGGAATGAGCGCAAGTATGAGCCTTATGCTATAGACTTTCTACTGTGGGCAACAGGACGTTATGCGGGATTGCTTCGTGCCAGCTTTCGAGCGCTTGACACCCTAAGTTCTATAGAAGCGGATGCTGTGATGACTAAAAGTGAACAACTTGTGTATGAGTTGGTATCACGGAGATCAGTACGAACAGAATGTGAAACAATTTGGAAGAGTTTGGCTGAAGAAGAACAACAGATGCTCATTGAGTTTCTCAACAGTAAGCCTAAAATTGATCCCAATAAGTATGAAGTTCAGCAAGTATTTGCCTCACTTCAACAGAAACAACTTCTGAAAGTGCAAGGAAATCGCGTGATCGTCGATCCCCCAGTCTTTCAGGCGTATGTAAGAAGTACAGCAGCTTCAAATCCGTAACAGTCTAGTTCTTTTTGGCGGCAAGGAGTGCATTAGCGATATAGCGTCTCGTTGCCGCAAGTTCAACATTCAACGGGTCGCTTTCTTCAGCCAGCAATAGCACTTCTTTCGCATCCTCATCTTGACCTTCATCGAACAGGAATCGCCCATTTAGTGAGAGCAATGTAGCATTGCGCTTATCTTGTTTCAATCCTTTTTCTAAATATGCGAAGGCTAAATCCGCCTGATCTTCCTCCCACAGGACTTTGGCCAGTAATGCGGTTACATCTGCATCGAATGGGGCATCATTTTGGCAATCAAGCAATACCTCTAAGGCTGCATCATGTTCGTTTCGACTAAGATAGCCTTTAGCTAATAATCCATAACCTTCTGTAAACGATGGCTCATTTTCGACGAGCTTTTCGAGAAACTCTATATCGTCTTCTGATATTTCCCCATTAGCTTCCAAAATATCATCAATCTCGGCAATCCTTGTATCAAAATCCGCAACTTGCGCCGATAGTTTTAGTCGCGACACTAATATATAATTCTGCAGAGAGAGTTTAGCTTTCGTCAATTGTGCTAGCTCATCACTAGCCTTACCATATTCACCTATTGCTAGGTAACAACGCGCAAGATTGATTGGGATGCTCATCTGCGACGGCGCATTCGATTGAAGTTTTTCGAGGATTTCGATCATAAAGGGTATGTCGCTATCAGGCAATTGATCAATGACTGTTCCTGTTACATCCCCTTCTGTGTCGATCTCTACTAATCTCTGGCAATAATCCCATACTTTGTTGTCTTCAAGTAGTGTCAAGCATTTTACCAACTGAGTGAGGGCTTCAAGATCTCCCGGATCACGTTCAATCGCGTTTTGATATGCCTTTGCAGCTTCATACAGGTTCGGAGACTGCTCTTCGGGGTCTGCGTAAATATAGCGTTCAACAAACGGACGTCCTGCAGGCGACACATGCTGATTGCCGGATTTTAAGTGAATTTGCTGATTGTTTAACAGGATAATTAAGTCACCATAGCGTCGATAAGTACTAGTGTTTGCAGATCTCGCTTCGATTGCCCGTTGGTATACATCTAGTGTAGACAAGTCTTCTCGTAATGAGCTATATAGGATAGCCAGAGTATTCCAAACAATACCGTTTTCGGGATGCAACATAAGGTTGCGCTCTAGCAGATCAAAGACCCCTGCCCCATACTCTAGACGAAACAGTGTGACGCAAATCATCGCTACAAATACAGGTCGGTCGCCAAGGTATTCCAAGATCTCTGGTACATCAGAAACTAGGGTTTGGCTCCAACTCATCTGATCAAATTTCAGTATGCGAGATGTGGATTGCGCAAGAATCCAAGAACCGAAATCTGATTTCATTTCTTGTGACAAATTTACCAAAGTATGTAATTCATCTATAGGAGCATTAAGATCTACCCCCCAAAGCGCAAGATAGTAATTCAATTCCCATTGGAACATCTTATTTAGGAATTCATTAAATAGAGCGTTGTCTGCATGCTCGACTAGACTGTATTGACTACCTGCCCTTTCTATAATCGGATCAATCCACGAAACAATCTTTTCAACTATGGACGGCAATGCACTTAGGAGTCCCGCAAGTGTGTCCTCATCAACTTCTAGTTTCAATACTTCATCGTCTTCACGCGCATCATTTTCAACTTCGATTGAAAATCGCACATGACCCTTTTCAACTTCAAAAGCTCCCCAAATGGCAATATTTTCATCTAGACCATCTGCTTCCCAATCATCTACTCCAAATTGTGATTTATCAATACTCCACGCGAAGTCAGAAGGATATTCCGGAACCTCAGCCAGAAGCCGATACACGCAAACCGATTGCCACTGTTCCAATAGTGAAGCCAAAACAAGACCTATACCCATAGCCGTTTCAGGATCAGAATTACTAACAATGGGCCACAATCCGGCGCGAAACATCGCCTTTTGCGCATAACGTCTGGATTTCACAACTTGGTCAAATACCGCTGAATAGTCGTCTATATTCCATCGCAAGGCGGACTCAATCAATCGTTTTGACAACTCAAACATGGGCGCTACCCTCACAATGTGCGGATTGAATTTTGAAATTAACAGACGATTATACGCGGTAACGGTCTATTGTGGCGAGAAATTTTTCAATGGATATAGGTTTGCGAATATATTCATCACAACCTGCTTCGAGGTAATGATCTCTAAAAAGATGATCGTATGACGTGATTGCGACAATTGGTTCCGTCACACCATTGTCTCTTAAGGCACGAGATAATTGTAAACCGTCTGTACTATTGTTACCTAAGTGAAGATCGATAATGATGAGGTCAGATGATCCTACTCCGATTTCCGCCAAAGCTGTATTAGCATCCAGATATGTGACGAGGTCATCTTTACCCATTTGGCATATACGCTCTAACAGAGCGATGTTGGCTACATTGTCTTCGACGTAAGTGATGCGCATGTTTAAAACCCGATAGTCTATGATAGTAAACGAGGTTACTTAACCTCGTTTACTATCATAATACCAAAGCTAACCGGAAGTGTTAATTATTGGGATGCTCTTAATACTCCCGCGGAATACTGTGAATTCGCTATTTACCCATCCTTGTCCAAATGTACCCTCAACTAGATACCACACGCCGTCTTTTGTGATACCAATCACAGGGAGCTCAGTTCCGCCGGGGTATGTGGCTAATATTCCGAATTGCGCCCCCGGCCCGCTCCGAACATTCAAGAAACCGGTATTGATAACAATGTGAGGCGTCGCCAAGCCAAACGAAGCTGGCGCCCCGCCTCCACCACCCTGCCCTAAATCAGACGGTGAAACAGTATTTTGGAGAGAAGAGAGATCAATCTCATCAGTTGGCGTTCCTGTTCTACCCACCACCGCATCAAAAGGAACCCAACCTTTTGTACCATCCCCTAACTCAATTTGAACAAACTGACTATCTTTACTAATGTCTTTCAAGAAACCCTCACGGCCCTCATTGAGAACCGGCAGTTGAGCACTGCCGCCACCCGGTAAATCACGCATTGCAATTGCGTTACCTTTGATGGAAACAACTTGCCCAGAAACACGGGACAAACGAATAAACAGCTTAGGTCCCTCTACCCATCCGATTCCTATATCTGGGATATCCAGCGCTACCCAATTTACGCCGTTCTTGTCATTTGAGCTGCCCACAATTGTGTAATCAAATGTATCATCACGGAAGAGGGTTGTTATCGCGGGTGCGCCATCTCTGGGCTGAGTACGGGCATTAACTGCCTCAACATTAATCATCGCACGGAATCGTTCACCCGGGCTGACAGTTGCAACGCGGCCACTTGCTAATGTGAAGCGTACGGGGGACCCTACGGTTGGTGCATCTGAAGCAGTACCAATTGTAGTCGGAGCACCACCGCCACCGCCCTGCCCATTGTCGTTTAAACCTAAGGTGGATGGAGTAGCTTGTGCTGCTGCGGCAATCACTTGATCGAGCGTGACAACAGGTACGTTGTCAAAGCTGCCACGTGGTGCTGTAAACTGAATATTCACCCAACCGACACCGATAACGGTTGAAACTTGATACCAGACATTGTCTTGGGCGCGGCCAACCACTGGTAATTCTGTTCCACCTACAACTGTAAGCAGCACACTATATTGCACACCCGGACCTGTCCGCACATTCAGGAAGCTCGTATTAACTATTAACTTCGGCGAAACAAATTGAGCTTGCTGTTGTGGCGAGTCAGCAAAAGCAACTGACATCGTTCCAAAGCAAAAGGCGAACAGTAACATGATAAAAAGCAATCTGGATCGAATTTTCATTCTTCATCTCCTGTCGCCAGATTCTCTGGCTTGTGTGGTCATTACCACTTCGATATAAATACAGTACACGAATTCAATAAGTATAAATTAAAACACAAAAACGCGCTCGTACAGATTGCTTTGAATTTAGAAATCAACAAACCATACGGGATCGCCAATTTATCGAAAATGTCATCTGGATTTCTGTCTTTCGCTTATCTGCAAAGGACGTTATCATGATAAACACTTTCATATTGCCATAAAACAAAAATAAAGGTTCAACGTGCAGCCAAAGAAATCAGGGCGCTTGCAAACTGAACTCGCGGGACAGCGTATAAACCACATATCCACTACCCTCAATCAACACATGCACCTTTTTGGCTACAAATTGATTGAGTTGCCTATAATTGATGCTGCAGATCTCTTCTTGGTAAAAGCCGGTGATCAAATCATTAGCAGCCTATTCACATTTGAACGGCAAGGAAAACAGTACGCCCTAAGGCCAGAATTCACTGCATCAGCGGCCAATTATTTCGCCAATTCAGGAGGAAGAACAGTCGCACGTTGGCAATTTTCCGGTGCAGTATTTGAAGATAATTTCGCTGAACCGAATGCTAATTGCGAACATTTTGGGATAGGTGCAGAGTTAATCGGACTAAATGGGAGTTTAGCTGACGCCGAGATTATTGCCATGTCGGCATCCGGTCTTGAGAAACTCAGTATTTCAGACTATCACATCACAATCGGTCACATAGGTTTGATCCGAGAGTTACTTAAACAATTCAATCTTGATAGTCGAACTGAACGATTTTTACTACATCAAATCGTATCATTGACTGATCCTCAAAAAGGCAGACAATGGCTGTTTGAGCAATTTATCGCGCAGTTAGTTTCCAGCAGGGCCCAAGGAGCTCAAACAAACAATGGTACTTTAGCCCAACAGACAATTGCAACTGAATTGAACTCTTCAGCCATAACAAGTAATTCACCAACAATGGGCGGTCGAACTCAAGCCGATATTGCGCATCGCTTACAACTTAAACATCAACGATATATTGACAAAGACAATGTATTCAACGCAATAGAATTTCTTTATCGTTGGTGTCAAATAGTTGAAGATCCAGAAGAAACATTCGTACATCTCTCTAAGTTGAGTTCAGGGAACAACAATGCCCAGCGATTGCTACAAAACTGGGTTGAGACGGTTTCGTTACTTGATGCTCATGGTATCCCATTATCGCGCGTTACCATAAGACCGAGTCTGGCGCGTAGTTGGGAATACTACACTGGAATCGTATTCGAATTGCACAACAAAGATTTGCACCTTGGAGGCGGCGGTCGATATGATGAACTAGTCCGCCTTATTGGAGCAAACGCGGACGTACCTTCCGTCGGTTTTGCATATTATGGTGATCGCTTGCTTGAGGTTCTATCTACCGTAACAAAAGGCCTTGAGAAAACTATCTCACTCATAACTCATGAACATGAAATGGCTCAAGCAATTAAATGGGCTAACTCAATTAGGAAAAGTGGCATCTCTATCCAATTATTTCCTAATTCTATGCTGGATGAATTGCAAACAGGGACACTATATCTGAATGATTCAACCGTACGTTTTCAAGGATCCGAATTTACTTTCCAGCAAATTGATCTTCTCATTAATCAGCTAAAACAGATTCAATAATGACAAACTCTCTCACACTTGCCTTGCCTAGCAAAGGCGCCATTGCAGAGCCAACGATAAATTTCTTACGTGACTGTGGCCTAAAAGTAGAGAAGCCAAATCAACGCCAATATACAGGACATATTCCAGCCATTCCATCGCTCAACGTATTATTCCAACGAGTTACGGACGTATTGTACAAAGTAGCCGACGGTACTGCTCAAATTGGGATTACTGGCTTGGATGTAGTTAAAGAGAGTCCTCATGACGATGTTGTGATTGTGCATGATTCCTTGGGATTTGGTCATTGTAGCTTAGTCGTGGCAGCACCAGAAGTTTGGGCCGATGTTGAAAACATGTCCGATTTACTTGATGTAGCATTGGATTTCCGAGAACAAAAACAGCGTAATATCAAGATCGCAACCAAATATCCTTTACTTGCACGGCAATTCCTACATAATCATGGTATCCACCACTTTACTTTAGTAAAAGCAGAAGGGGCGATTGAAGCGGCCCCAACCCTCGGCTATGCCGACATCATTATTGATTTAACCCAAACTGGTACTACACTGAGGGAAAATCATCTCAAAATATTGAGCGACGGAATTATCACCGAATCGCAGGCTTGCTTAATCGGCAACAGAACAGCTCTTCGGGAAAACCCCGAATTACTTAATACGCTCCGAATATTTGTTGAATATATTGACGCCACACAGCATGGGCGTGGATATTTTCAGCTTGTTGCGAATATTAAAGGAAACTCACCAGCAGAGGTGGCACAAAAGGTCGCTGAAAATCCTGCTACTCGTGGATTGCAGGGTCCAAGCATATCACCCATTTACTTGACTCAGAATGAATCCGGTGATCAATGGTTTACTGCAACCATTATTGTTGCCAACTCCAATCTGCTTACAGCAATGGAGCATATTCGAGCGATTGGAGGGTCGCAAACTATCGTTAGCCCAGTTCGATATATCTTCTTAGAGCAGTCCCCTAGTTTTCAAAGATTACTGACAATACTTTAACCCTAATCAATTTGCGCAGCTACAAAATCTAGGGCTGTGTCGATAAGGCTACGATTTCTTTTACTTTCTGCTCCCATTTCGACAGAAATGGCTAGACCCAACAAAGAAATTTCGGACGGGAATTTTCGAGAATCTGCTAGGTTCATTGTTAAGAAGGGGCAGCAGAACAACGCGGATTTTAGATACTCACGCCAATTACTGGGCAGCGCTGCATCCATCTTAAGTTTCTGGAATAAGGGTATAACTACATGGTGCAGCTTGCTTTTCAAAAACATTTCGCGAACTGGATGCAACGCGTAATCGTGTTGAATGATGAACGTGTCATCGCTTTGATCCAGAGAAATATGTAAATTATCTCGTTTAATCAACGGGAAATACATCCACATTGCAAAGACATTGTGAAATAATGGCTTTGTGAGGTCAAGTAATGGAGAATGGCGCCCCGCAAAGGCCGGATCAAAATACAACAAAGACGGCGGAGTTGCATTACTTTGAAAAAACACATTACCGTTGTGAGCATCCCCGTGTCCAACAACCGAAATGCCGCTCGTTCTAGGATTCAAAAGCGATTGCGCGCGTTGAATAATCTCTTCAATGGTTTCGTTGAAGTGTTGCCCATTAATAATCCATCGCATCTGCCTAATCTTGTCCAACGGATAGATGTTATCGATTAGTTTGATCTGAGCATAGTCGCCCGAAGGTTGTTGGCCATAGAAACGCTCTAACCTGCCACCTGCGATACGGTGGTAAAACAGTTGATGGATTGGAGCTCTTTCGGCTTCTATTGACGATTGCTCAGCGAGACTCCGGATATACAGATCGAATAGCTGTTTGTCCGAACGCTCCTGCGCCTCAGCTAATCGTGCAAATTGGGAATTATCACCGCACTCTATCGACCAAGCGACATCAAATACCGAAACGTCATTGATAATCTCGTAGATAAGGAGCTGCTTACCTACATCTGTTGAACTAAACACAGGGCGAATAACTGGATAACCAGCATCAGCAAGTCGCCCTGCATTATAGTATTCTGTGATTACAGTATCCGGCTCAGTATGAGTCTTAAAGAATAGCCGTTTCCCGCCTTTCAAGGTCAGATAACCGTTGAATGAGTTCAGAGAAACTGCTAATGGTCGCAATTCCACGTTTTCTACTTGATCAGAATAGACATCCTGTAGAAATGATTTTAGCAGCTTCTCAGCCTCATCTTTATGCTCAAATTGTAATACTTGTATATGCTGGAGCACCCCTTCACTCATAGACCGATTATCTCATTGCGCTTGCGAATAGCCATAGCGTGAGCTGGGAAATCCTCATAATCGGCCAGCGTAGCTGTAATTCCTTGTAACCTCGAATAACCTTCTTTTGAAAGGTATCCTATTCCGCTCCGCTTGAGAAAGTCGTGGACACTCACCGAAGAAAAACTGCGTGCAAACCCACCAGTGGGCAAAATCGCGTTGAGTCCTAGACAGTAATTTGCCGTTGGAATTGGGGTTAAGTACCCAAGAAGGATTTCCCCAGCATTTTGGATTTTATTGAGTGTCACAAAAGGATCTGCAGTAAGGACTTCTAGATGTTCAGGGGCATAGTCATTTACAAATTGAATTGATTCCGTCAAACTCTCTGTCAGCAAAATGCCACCGTAATTTGACAGAACATTTTCGACAAATGCTTGACGCCATTGCGGAAGCTCTACAATATATTTTGGCAGTATCTCCAATGCAGCCTGTGCAACTTCGCGGCTATGCGTCACCAAAATTGCCGCAGATTCCGGACCGTGCTCTGCCTCAACAAGCAAATCCAAAGCGGCCAAGCGAGGGTCGACCGTCTCATCAGTGAGAATAATCGATTCACTCGGACCAGCAGGAAGACCAACATCGACCGAACCATAAAGCAACCGTTTTGCGGCTGAGACATAACTACTTCCGGGGCCGATAATCTTGCTTACCTTAGGTATTGTTTCTGTCCCATAGGCAAGTGCAGCTACAGCCTGCATTCCTCCGACTACATAGACGTCATTAATGCCACAAATCTCTGCGGCTACTAGTGATCCGGCATCAGCCTTGCCATCAGGCGTAGGTGGCGTAACGACAACTATCCGTGGGACACCTGCCACTTTTGCCGGTGTTGCTAACATGAGCATAACCGACGGAAATGCCCCTTTTCCTCGTGGCACATAAAGCCCAGCACTGGCAACAGGAGTGACGCGTTCTCCAGCCATAATCCCGGGTTGAACTTCTGTAAACCACATTGGCTCAGGAAGTTGTTCTGAATGAAATTTTTCAATATTATTATGTGCCTGTTCAATGGCACTGATTACGTCACTGTTTAGGCTTGCCCGGGCTTCAGCAAAATCCTTCTTGCTGGCCTTCAACATGCTGACATCAAAGTTCTTTGCGTCAAACTGCTTGGCAAATCTTACTACAGCGGCATCACCGTCGTTTCGAACTTGATTAATGACATCTTGTGCCAGTGGCAATAATTGCTGAATATCGGTCTCAGCCCTTCTTAATAAACGCGATAATTCAGTAGGTGTTAAGCTACCGAGTTCCATAAACTGAATCATCCAAGACACTCCTTGAAGAAACCGTGGAGAAGCTATAGTCTCTCACGGCAAAAGATCTCAAAACTGCATATTTGCCCTAAGATATCTGTCTCTCAATAATCCTAGATCGCTGACGGACTCCGTCCCATCGAATATCGGGAACTAAAATATGTTCCTTTTCCAATATCCGATCACTGTGTCTCATAAGATCAGTCAGCATCAGTTTGATTTCGTACTCTAAGTCTCCTGATGGTTTATATCCAAGTTGGACAAGATGCTGACGATCAGGATTATAATAATGTTTGTCCGCTTCTTTTCGCGGATTGTCGTAATGGCCGATATCAACTTCTAGTCCCAAGGTTCTAGCGACACACTGGACTGTCATTGCCAATTCTTCAATGCTATAAACGTTCTCAAATTGATTAAACACTCTATACTCACCGTTTTGTGGTGGATTTTGGATACAAAGTGTTATGCACTGCATGGAATCGCGCAATGGGAGAAATCCTCTTGTCTGTGCCCCACCGCCGAAAAGTGTAAGAGGATGTCCAATCACTGCCTGACAACAAAAGCGATTTATTGCCGTACCAAAACATTGATCAAAGTCAAGGCGTGTGAAAAGCCGAGGATCTTGACGACTCTCATCAAGTTGAGTACCAAACACCACGCCTTGCATAATGTCTGTCACTCTTAGCCCCCAGACACGACAAGCAAACATTGCATTATGAGAATCGTGCACTTTACTTAAATGGTAGAAACTATTTGCCTGCCTCGGAAACGGCAACCGATCCTTCCGACCACGAAATTCGACCTCAAAGAATCCCTCAGGAATGTCTATATTCGGAGTTCCATACTCACCCATTGTACCTAACTTGATAAGATGAGCATTTGGACAAGCTTCCTTCATAGCCCACAATACATTGAGACTACCAATGACATTGTTCTGTTGTGTGAAGGCTGAATGCTCAGAGTCAATCATTGAATAGGGTGCGGAAGGCATTTCAGCCAGATGAACGATTGCGTCTGGCTGAAACTCGGCAAAGAATTGTTTCAAAAACGCATAATCTCGTAGGTCGCCTCGGCGAAAAGTCAGCGAATTATCATAGCGTTCTTGAAAAGCCTTAAGTCTTCCCTCGATACTGGATATAGGCAATGCACTATGACTACCAACTTCTTCCACCCACTGCCGTCGAAAAAACATGTCCGTCCCAGCAACGACATATTTACGCGCAGCCAAATACTGCGCTAACGACCACCCTAAATAACCATCTATACCCGCGATGAATACCTTCATTAGAGATCCGAAGTTAGCACAACACCTTATATAGAAACCAGTGCACTAGATTGAAGCGATTTGAACTTCCGGCCGAAAAGCTCCCAAATATCCTTTCACTGCGAGTAGTTCAGCATTCAAGATGCTACACCCAGCTGCCCCGCGTATTGTATTGTGCGATAATGCCACAAATTTATAGCCAAGAATCGGGCACTCACGCAGACGTCCAATTGATGTCGCCATGCCGTTACCTGCATTACGATCTCTACGGGTTTGAGGACGATCAATCTGCGGCAAGTAATAAAGCGGATGTTCAGGTGCACTGGGTAGGTGCGCCACAACATCAGGCGCCACGAAATTCGTCCAAGTTTCGATGATTTCATCAAGCCCGGGTTTGGCAGCCAATTCAATTGATACGTTGACGAGATGTCCATCAACGACAGATACTCGATTACATGAAGCGCTCACGGTGGCATCAAGCCAATCCACACGAGCATTGGTATACGCGCCTAACATTCGCAGGGTTTCTGTTTCCAGTTTTTGTTCGTCTCCGCTTACATACGGGATCATATTGTCTAGTATGTCTAGAGATGCAACACCGGGATAACCTGCTCCGCTAACTGCTTGCGCACTCACAACAAGTATTTTCTTTACACCATATTTGCGGAGAGGTGCTAATGCCATGACGACTGGCATAGCCGTACAATTCGAATTGGCAATAACAGCCCCAGTTTTCCAACCGCGCTGCTCCCGCTGTACATCAACTAATCGAATGTGATCAGCATTCGCTTCGGGTAACAATAGAGGAAAATCTTCGACCATTCGATTTGAGGAGGCATTTGTACATACAACATGTCCAAGTTCTGCTAATTCCACTTCACGTGTTTCAGCAGCTTCTTTAGGGAGCGCAGAAAACAGAAGTTTTGAGTCAAATGCACCATCTAGTGGCTTTACGGTCAAGTGAGCAACACTACCTGGCACGCCACTATCCAGCACCCAATTTGTGATTTCGCCGTATGGTTGTCCCGCGCTGCGGCTTGAACCAATGACTTCAGCCACATAGAACCAAGGATGATTTTCCAACAGCTGAATAAATCGTTGTCCTACTGCGCCCGTTGCACCAAGGACTGCAACACCAAGTTTCTCCATATCGAACCTCTCAATTAAATGCCAACAGTCTCATTACCTGTTTTTACGGCTGGATAAGAACCTAGCATTTTCACAAATGAAGCACGTTGCAATAATCTCGCTAGTGCCTCTTGGCAGATCGGGTCTTGCCAATGACCTTCGAAATCGAGATAAAAGACCGGCTCCCAAGGTCGATTTCGCCTAGGACGCGACTCAATTTTGGTAAGATTAAGCCCACGAGAGGCAAATTCACCGATGCAATCATATAGTGCTGCGGGACGATGCCGCGTTGCGAAGATCAATGATGTTTTATTGTACTCTCCACGTGGTGGATCGTCATGTCCCAAGACGAGAAAACGCGTAAAATTAAACGATACATCTTCTATGTGTGTGGCTAGGACATCTAATTTGTATAACTCTCCAGCCAATTCACTCGCAATAGCTCCTACACCGGGCACAGGGTTTACTGCCAAATCACTTGCAGATCCAGCCGTATCATACCAAGGTATGGGCTTTAACTTATGTCGACGTAAAAACTGATCGCATTGTGCAAGTGCCTGAGGATGCGAACGAACAGTTTGTAAATCTTCTATTCGCTGACCATTTGTGGTGAGTAAAGCATGATGCACATGCAAATATACTTCTGCTTGGATCAGAACATCATAATCCATGAGCAATTCATAAGCTTGGCTCACTGCCCCTGCCAAAGCATTTTCGATGGGCATAATGGCGTACTTTACTTGACGGGATTGAATAGCTGCAAATAGATCTTGAAGTGTTTCGCAGGGTTTCACATCGACTGTAGCTCCAAAAAACTGGCGTAGAGCTTGTTCGGAATATGCGCCATGTATCCCCTGAAATGCAACGGTATCTACCACTTATGCTAGCTCACGATCTGTAAATTGAATTTGAATATTTTGACTTGCGAGATGGTAGCATATGAGCATATACCCGTCAATCACCGCCTGCAGTATTAAATTGACAATCGTATCCCTCAGATGATAGAATTTTTATGATTGCTGTGATAGAAATTGTGTGGGGTGTGTCATGCAGGAGACTCGTCAATATATTCTTGAAATCCTTCGCGAAAAAGGCCAAGCAACTGTTGACGACATGGTTGGAGACTTACAGAAACGCCGAGGAAATGCAATCACTGCAGTAACCGTAAGGCATCACCTGAATGAATTACTAAGGGAGCAGTTGATTACAACAACCGATCTTAAACATCGAGATACACCGGGGCGTCCACAACATGTTTATATATTGACTAATGCCGCTCTGGCCCATTTCCCGAACAACTATCAACCATTGATTAACCATCTGCTTGAACATTTGTCAGGCTCTTTACCGAGTACTGAGATCAATGTACTTTTTGAGGGAGTAGCTGACCGAATGGCCGCAAATGCGACTATTCCATCTCTATCATTCACCGAGCGGCTAGACTATGTTGTGAGATATCTTAATGAGCATGGCTATAATGCGCATTGGGAAGAGACTAGCGATGGTATTATCTTGCATACTACCAATTGTCCTTATCATCAGGTTGCTCAAGACAATCACGCTCTCTGTAATATGGACATGAGACTGGTTTCATCCCTTCTAGGCGTTGCACCCCGGTTAGTCTCGCGCGTATCAGATGGTGATTCGAGCTGTTCATATTTCGTACCCGCTGATCTCCATACAGCCTAATGATTATTATGATAATTGTCTTTTTAATTGACCTTTTCTCCACAGCGTGCTATAGTATTTTCAAATTTCGTTAGTTACTTAGGAGCAAGCACATGACTGTAATCGAACAGGAAGTCATGCCAACAACAATCGACGTCACGCCGATTATAACTGTCACCCCTTCTGCGGTCGAAATCATCCGTAATCTGTTACAACAGCGCAACATTCCAAACCACTCATTGCGTGTTTTTGTTTCGGGTGGTGGATGCTCCGGCATGCAATATGGTATGGCGTTCGAAGAGTCCCCCAAAGAATTTGACAAAGTCATCGGTGTGGATGGCGTATCGCTAATTATCGACTCAACAAGCCTCATGTATCTACAAGGTGCGACGATTGATTATGTCGACAGCTTGATGGGCGGCGGTTTCCGTATCGATAATCCTAATGCTGTATCAACGTGTGGTTGTGGCCATTCATTCCGGACTGGTGATAATAGCGGTGAAAGTTCCGGTGGTTGCGGCAGTTGCAGCCACTAGTTATCTGGACTCCGGAAATAAAAAGAACGGGACATCTGCCCCGTTCTTTTTATTTCCGGAGTGAACTCACCAGTAATCCCAATATTCCTGCTCCGCCAAGAACCAATATTGGCAGTATCGGCGGAATTCGAGAGGGGACGGCTATGTCCTGCTGAATATCTTCAATTGTGGGGTTCGGAGCAGGTGTTCCGTTTATCGCTAAGGGTTGGGCATTTAGAGCTAAATTCGGTGGCGCTGTAAATGTCGGGAGCGGGGTTTGACTACCAGCAGCTAAAATGTTTATGCTGCTATTGTTACTGTCGGATGATTGGATTGGTAACGGCAATGCCCCTACCCCAGCAGTTGCTGTCAAGAGGCCACCGGGAGTTTGTGTTAACAAAACCAGCGTAGAATTAGCTAGTTGAGCGTCAATGTTTGGCGTAGGAGTGCCTATCGTAAGGTCAGGAATACGATTGACATTCCCAGATATATTAACCAGTTCATCAAAAACCCAGCCTGTACCGCTCGGTGATTGATCATATTGAAACTGATACCAATGATAATAGCGACCTACTACATTGTAGGTGTCTCCTGCCCTGATGGTTCCTAGCCGATCAGACTCTGGGTCTGGTTGGGAACGCACATTTGCTTCAGTGATAGCTTCAAGTAATGCCGCCCCTTCAGGTGTCGGCGTTCTAGTTATAGGAACAGCGGTTGAACCTTGAGCGTCTGCAGGGATCAATGGCAATGGTGTAGGTAGGCTTACTTGGACAGGTGTTGCCGTCGGTGCAGTCTGTAAAGCGTATTCTGCAATGACATGGCTCTTGAAGGTGAATATGCTCAAAACACTCCAAACAAGAAGCCAAATGTTTCGATAGAATGTTCTCAATTTAAATTCTCACCACGATACTCGATTACTAGGATCTGTACGTCCTTGCTCCGCATTGCGACGATCAGAACCTTTGAACATGTAACCTTGGTATTCCTGATCATCTAGACCTTCCACTGTCCAGTCACTTATCCGAAGAGCTGGAGGCATTTTGTCAGTGCTGCAATGTGAACAACTAACAGGTAGCCATTCCCCATTATATCGCCTTGCGATGTGCATATGAGTGGCGTTTGAAAATCCTCCTTCACATGATGGTTTACCTATTTTATCTCCTAACTGGACGTGATTTCCTTCCTCGATACGGCCATTGCTTGCCATATGTAGATAAAGGATTGTCCATCCAGTTGTTTCATCACCATCTCCATCAAGATCCAGAATTACCGCACCATTACTGCTACGAGCAATTACTCCAGAGGACATAGCAGTTGCCCAATAATCCGATACATAGCACAAAGCGCTTCCTTCAGGGCGATCGTCTGGAGGTGCAAAATCAATTGCAGACCATGCACTGCCCGATCCCCATCCTCCGTGCGGGCCACCCGTAAAAAACCATGTTTGCCCTGAAGCAAATGGGAATTCGAGTTCGGGTTGTTGAAGCTGATTGGGAACAAGAGACTGGTCGTCATCAGCAAGAGAATTGTCAAATAAAGATGAATAAGTTGAAAACAATCCCGTTTCACGAACCGCACTTTCCCAACTAGAATAGTCGTTTTGTAAACTGAGAAAATACTGTACCGCTATAGTGCCTGCATTGATATCTGACGAAAAGCGTACGCGAGTACCGTCGTCAAATTCCAGCACATTTAGACCTCTATACTTCCATCCATAGTACCCGGCATTAAGTTGATTGGCAGTCCAACTCAGCTGCTTATATAAGCCGCTGCGATCTATACCATCGCTAGAAGGCTTCCCCTGTATTGGAAATTGTTTCAAAACCTCATCAATTTCTTTTTCCGTTAGCCAATGTGAGCAAAATTGTAGAATAGCCAAAAGAAGTCTTGCATCGACACTATATTCCATCGAAACGCGCTGCACTACTTGTGCGGCAGTCAAAATTGAGTTTTCGACAATGTCAGTCGAACTCTGAATATACCCTTGTTGTTGTGAAATAAAGGTGTTTACATCAAATTGCTGACTATTGGGGCCACGTATAAAACGCCTGTCAGATATAATTCTGAAGTCAGGCGACGTAGATGTTGGTTCGCCGGGAATATTAATAACCTGCCCCACTTCCAGAATATTAGGATCTTCAATGTTATTTATTCTAAGAATTGTCTGGATCTGTAGACCAAATTTTGCTGCAATTCCCGAAAGCGTATCTCCTGCCTGAACAATATAGGTTTCATGTGCAGGAGTGGCCGGAAGCTCTGCCGCTGTACTGTTCGTTGAAGGTAAAGGAATTGGCGTAATTGTCGGATTCGTTACTTGAGGAGGGTTTATGTTGCTGTCTTGAGTTGCTGTTGCGGTAACAACAACTACTACCGGTTCCAATTTTGTACAGCCAACCAATAGGACAGCCAAATACAAACATGACAATCGTTTAATTAAGGGGTACATTCCTTGAAGCAACGCCATCGGATTGCATTTCATTTGAGGGTTTCTTGTTGCGTGGTGTATACTAAACAATTATGGTAGAAGTTGTTCAAACAAACTTAACTCAAAATTCACAGGAGTGATATTTAGATGGCTAGCCAAGCTGAAATCGCAGGAATTTTCCCAGTAATGTCTACACGGTTTATACCCGCTAAGGCAGAAGGTGTCAATGCGGTTATTCAATTTAACCTGAGTGGTGAAAATGGTGGGCTCTTCTGGCTCAATATTCATGATGGGGTTTGCGAAGCCGGCCAAGGGCAAGCAGAGAATCCTAAAATGACCTTGAAAGCCGCTGCAGATGATTGGTATGCAGTATCTACTGGAAAAATGGGAGCCATGCAGGCATTCATGAGCGGAAAAATTAAGATTGAAGGTGATATGGGGATGGCGATGAAGCTTCAAACGATGTTCGCTACCTCTTAATTGATATTACCATTATATCGAGCGGCTCATTTGACTGCGAGCCGCTCGATATATGTCAGTTCCACTTCCCGGTCTCGAAGTCGATGTCAATATCAGCCCCAGCCATACTGGCGTAGCCAATTGCATCTTCAATTGCTTCTAGTAAATCCTCGTCTTCAGCTTCTTCTGCATCTTCTGCCAAAGCCGTTAACAGACGCATCGAATGATTACCACCAATCTCACCTAAAGACCAAATGGCGACCTGTTTGATTTCACGTTCGTCAGCGATAGCGATCTTTCCAAGTAGTGTGACAGCCTCACCGATTTCGAGTTCTCCTGCCGCGCGGGCGGCTTCATAACGAATTTCCGGATCATCGTTTCGAATTTCACGAAGAACTATCTCGCTCCACCGGGTATCATATGAACGTCCCATCGCGAAAACGGCACTTACACGCATCAAATGCTCGTCACTTTGATAAGCTTCTTCAATCGCTTCGGGAACAAAATCCAAACTACTATTGGATATTGCCTCTAGCGCACGACGTCGTACTTGAATATCTTCCGATAAATCATTGAGTAGTCCTATGGCAACCTCTTGAGCCTGTATCGCATCGGCTTCAGGAATTTCTCCATACTCACCTAGCAGGATAAAGCGTCCCAATTCGCATGTTGCCGCCGCACGTACATCCAGTGACTCATCATTTTCGGCCAAATGTAGAAGAAGCGATAACAAGTAAGTCGAATCGTCTGTCCACAAAAGGTCAATTGCTGAACTTCGTACGTCTGCATCATCGTCTTCTAAGCCAAGATATCCCAAGGCATCGAAATTCAATTCAAAGTTAGCTTCACTTGCTTCCGCTAGTTCAAGAACTAGTTTGCGCTTGTAGTCAGCAGATAACTTCTGCCATACCGGTTCGAAAGCCTTTTGCGCTGTATTGTCTAAATCAGAGAGGCCGTAATACACAGCAGAAGGTATAGGCTGGTCTTCATTATCTTGAAGGAGTGATATTACCTCATCTATGGATGGTTTCTGACTTGGTGCAGATTCACCGATGTCATTGGAGTTTTCGCCATTTTCAGCCATTGATTTGCTCCTTTATCGTGGTAACGAATTAGTCACAGGGTTAAGAACATCATTTAGTAGGACCAGCACCGAAAGTGACAAAAGCAATGCAAGGCCGATCAGGTGAACCAAGCCTTCCCGTTCCGGCGAAATAGGTTTTCCACGAATGATTTCGATTATTACGAATAGAATACGTCCTCCATCTAGCGCAGGTATAGGCAACAAATTAAAGAAACCTAAACCAACACTGATCGTTGCAATGAATAGCAGAATGGGTGAGATACGCTTTTGAGAAATGCTTTGTTCGATAAAAACGGCACCTATTTGACTAATACCCAACACACTAACAGGACGTGCTTCTTGTGGTGTTATTGCTCCACTTAACAATCTAGACGGTAGCTCGACAACCGAAGATATAACATCTACCACACTTTCATATCCAAACTTAACTGAGTCTCCGATAGATTGTGGTACATAATCAACCTGCGGTAACGTAGCAAAGGTAATTCCTAGAGCGGTATCCTTCTGGATACTCGAAATGACCACACCCAATGCGCCCTGCCCTTGTGGAGGATTAGCACGAGGAATTAGAGTAACATCAATGTTTTGGCTATCACGCTCAATTGTAATAGCTACTTCCTTACCTAGATTAGCTTGAATTTTTGCTCTGAAGTCATCCAGATTGGCAATAGTGGACCCATTAAATGCCGTGACTAGGTCACCCGGCCTAATACCAGCTAATTCCGCTGGTGATCCTTTACTAATGTTTTGAATTTGAGTGTACGTTACTGGACTTGAGGCATTAATGCCAGTCGATTTATCGACTGATACGTTGATGAATTGATTATCGTTACCCCGTAACACACTCAGCTCGACAGGCTGCTGCGAAGGAGAATAGAAGTTTTTTAGAAATTCACCTGTATCTTGGAATTTGGTCCCATTCACTTCTGTTATGATGTCGCCTTGAAGTAAACCTGACTTCGCTAAGATTGAAGAATTGTCTAATTCACCTATTTGTATACTCGCGCCAACAACCTGCTGAATACCTAGGAGAGCCACAATTGCAAAAAGGGAAAACGCCAACACAAAGTTAGCCGCTGCTCCCGCGGCCATAAAGAGAATTCTTGCAATGGGACTAGACTCATTAACAGACTTCGGTCTGTTGATTGACTGTTCAGTGGTATTAGTAGCTGTAGAGTTCTCTTGTTGGCGTCGAATGAATTCTTGACGATCCTGCTCTACACTTTCATCATCCAATGGGCGTATAACATCCTCACCTAATGGTCTGACGAAACCGCCCAATGGAATCCAATTGAGCGTAAATTCTGTTTCACGCCAAGTAAACAATTTGCGAACCTTGGGCGGAAACCCAAGTCCAAACTCAAGTATTGTGATTCCTACAGATTTTGCAGCTAGAAAGTGTCCTAACTCATGGATGAGAATGAGTGGTGTAAGCACCACTATAAAGGCCACTATGACCACAAGTGGATTATTATCAAGCATTGGGGAATATCCTTGCAACCAAACCACTAAGAACTTGACGATGCGGGACTTGTATGTGCATTATAAAGTCACTGAAGAGTCTAAATCAACCGACCCTCATTTACCCTTAACTTGCTTGTCCATCCGGTACTAAAAATGCTCCTATTCCAGGGGCCGCAACTCGTATATCTAGTACTCCTGATATCATTTTCAATCGAGTAATTACTTGTTGCACGTCTTTTCTAACACAAATACAATGTACATTCGGCCCTGCATCCAATGTATAGCAAACTTGTAGTCCATCGTCACGCCATTGTCGCACCGAATGCATAATTGCCAAACTTGCGGGCTGCCAATAAAACAGCGGCGGTTTACTTGTCATCATGACCGAATGCATCAAATTGCTGTCTTCTTCTACAACTTCTGCAAACGTGTAGAAATCGCGATTCAATAAAGCTTCCTTACATCGTCCCAGGCGATTTTCAACACGTGTTAGCCGTCCTGCCTGCAAATCACTGGTGTTTGCCGATTGGTGTCCTTCGGTCGATCCAATTTTCTTGTGTGAGTCACTAACCACAACAATAACATCGACCAAATCCCAATAGTCAGGATTCGCTATGCTCTCGGCATAAGACGTTTCGTGACTTTCCCCCTTGTGCCACTCTACAAAACCAGTAGGTATTGACCTCGATGCCGAACCAGAACCAAGGCGCGCCAACGCAGATAAATCCTTTTCAGGTAGGTCAATACCTGCTGCGCTCATGGCAGCGACGGTTAACGCTGCAAATGACGAGGCAGAAGATGCAATGCCTGCTCCCATAGGGAAATTATTCATTGATATTACGGTCGCATGTTGGGGTAAGCCGGGAATATATTCTGCAAGTCGGCGTAAATGCTTATCAACACGAACAAGAGCCTGCCCCGATTGAGCTTCGTCATTCAGAATAAGTTGATTTCGGTGTTGCTTATCGTCCCATATGACTGTTGTCTCGGTATATAGTCCATCAAGATTCATACTCAATGATGAATTTTCCGGTAATCTTAAGTTTTGATTCTGATTACCCCAGTACTTAATGAATGCTATATTAGCATGTGCTCGTGCGGTCGCTTTATGTTCCATTAGTGATTCTTACTCGTTGTTTGAGATATATAAGGTTAATGGTGCCACTTCTTAGAGTATATTTGCATAGTGACTTCGTGGATGATTAGTGATGTAAATTATTGTCGAAATGGCCTATGATATAATGATTAAGAATATCATCTCCCTCAAACGCACTTGGAGAATAACATTGAGCTCTTTGATAGGACTTTTTCGAACCATGCGACCGAAGCAGTGGACGAAAAATGTAATTATCTATGCCGGGTTGGTATTTGATGGACAGCTTTTTAATCCTACTTCATTTGCTCGAGTGACCCTAAGTTTCGTTTTGCTATGCCTTGCTGCCAGTTCAGTTTATATTATTAATGACTTGGTTGACATTGACCGTGATAGGCTTCATCCTAAAAAGAAGCTTCGCCCACTTCCCTCTGGGCAACTTCCTATCTCGCTTGCAATATCAGCCGCAATATTCCTACCTATTCTTGCTGTCTTGTTAGCTACTCTTTATAGTCCAATATTCGCCATAATTCTCATCGTGTATATTGTTACTAATATCTTATATGCATTTCGCCTAAAGCATATTGTGCTTTTGGATGTATTGACAGTTACGTCAGGTTATGTTCTGAGAGTTGCAGGTGGCGCAGTTGTTATTACTGTGGTGAGATTTTCACCTTGGTTGTATGCTGTAATAGCGTTGTTAGCTCTATTCCTCGCCATCGCAAAAAGACGCCAAGAATTACTAACTCTTGGGCCAACTGCAGGAGATGTTCGCCCAATTTTTAAAGAATATAATCTGGCACTACTAGACGAAATGCTCCGTACAGTAATAACAAGCACATTGGTTGCTTATATTCTTTATACAATTGAGTCACCTTCAATCCTCCTTGCAAACACGAAACTGGCTCTTATCACTGTACCTTTTGTGCTGTACGCGCTGTTTCGATATATGTACCTAATTTACGTTAAGGGTGAAGGTAGTGCCCCGGATGAAGTACTCTTGACTGATCATCCGCTTCAATTGGCAATTCTAATGTGGGGCTTCTCGTTCTTGATTGTACTGTATGTCATCCCCAACATGGTCAAATAAGCAATTCTATGAACTCTACGGTTTCTGCTCCCGCGAAAATAATCTTGCTCGGTGAACACGCGGTTGTTTATGGTCAACCCTCCCTTGCCATTCCTTTCTCGACATTACGAAGTTATGCAAGAATCATCCCATCTGAGAGTATTGTTGGACTTGAGATTGTTGCTGCTGATTTAGGAAATCCCGAATTGGTTGTCAATAAATTTTCTCCAAGGCTGGATCATCCACTCACTAGGGCAGCATGGGTACTGCTTGATTTCTTGGATTGCGATCCCCCTAACGTAAAAATTGTTTTGCATTCTGATATTCCGATCGCAAGTGGCATGGGTAGTGGAGCGGCGATAACAACATGTCTTTTTAGGGCGTTGCTCTATGTGCTAAATAAATCAATAAATGATGATCAATTAAATAGTCTCGTTTATGAGGTTGAAAAAATCCATCACGGGACACCAAGTGGCGTTGACAATACCGTTATTGTTTTCGAAAAACCAATATATTTTGTTCGTGGTGAACCGATAGAAAAACTTGAATTTAAACGATCTTTTACGCTGTTAGTCGGAAATACCGGAATAGAAGCATCAACAAAAGTTGCAGTTAGCGATGTTCGCAAGTTATATGACTCGGATAAGCTGTCAACAGAGGATCGGCTCATCAAGATTGGACAGTTGGTGCAAGCCGGCCGAAAATCATTAGAAGATGGCAATCTCTCTAGTCTAGGCCGCATAATGGTAGAAAATCATCAGTTATTGCGTGACTTGACAGTTTCCTCAGATGCCTTGGATGCACTAGTAAATGCGGCAATTAAATCTGGAGCTCTGGGCGCTAAATTATCTGGTGGCGGTCGGGGAGGTAATATGATTGCGCTCGTATCAGATGAGTGCATTGTGCCTGTAAAAAATGCTCTTTATGAAGCAGGTGCAACTCACGTATTTCAAACAGTTGTTGGTCATTAAGGGGCTATATTCATGCTTACGCTTGTTAAGTTGGGTGGATCTCTAATTACGGATAAACGTGTTGAGAAAAGTTTCCGTAAAGATGTTGTAATCCGTTTGGCCGACGAATTAGCTGCTGCCTGTGCTGCAGATTCTGATTTGCGATTAGTTATTGGACATGGAAGTGGTTCCTTTGGACATTTTGCCGCAAGTCGTGCTGATACGATTAATGGTGTTCATAGTTTAGATGAGTGGAAATCCTTCGCCCACGTAAGTAACGTGGCTGCTGAACTGAATCAGCTTGTATGTGAAGTGTTTGAATCTGCTGGTCTTCCTGTTTGGGGGATTCAGCCTTCTGCCTCTATGAGAGCAGTTTCTGGTCAGGTTGTTTCTTTGTCGATTGAGCCACTTGTGACTGCCCTGTCAAAAGGTATAATTCCTGTCGTTTATGGTGATGTGTCGGTTGATTCCTCGATTGGTGGGACAATTATTTCTACAGAGAAGTTGTTTTTTTATCTAACGTCTGTTCTATCAATTGATCGTATATTTCTTCTTGGGGAAGTCGGTGGTGTGTATGATCGTCTTGGTAATGTCATTCAGCTCATAACATACAATAATTATTCTTTATATTTTGACTCGGTTGGTGCATCAAATGGGGTTGATGTTACTGGCGGAATGGAAACCAAGGTTGAGGATATGTTAAATGTGATAAGTCATAATTCCTCAATGACTATACGAATATTCAGTGGTCTAGAAAAGAATCTTCTGTACAAGGCATTATTGGGACAAGAGCATCCCGGCACAATGATTTCAAATTAGTTATTGCACAATGATGACATTATTCAGTAATGGCACCCCGACAGAATCGAATGTCAACTTCTGTATAGATCTGTCGGCTGCATTAAGCAGTATCGGCTCCCCTATCGGCAAAATCAGTGCAAGATTCATGATTTGTTGTTGAACTTGAGCATAGATGTCTCTTCGTGCATTTGCATCTGTTTGTAAGGTACCCTGCCCTAACAAATCGGATAGTTGAGCATCGATGATTTTCGACCAATTATATTGTGAGGCAGGTAGATAGAAATCGTCCAAGAGAGATGGATCGGTCCCTGAAGCCGAAAATGCGACCAGATTATATTCATTAGTATTCACCCTCGCCTTAAGAGCAGACAGTGTAGGAACCGCCACAATTGTGAGATTTATGCCGACTAAACGCCATTGCTCGGAAAGATCTTTTGCTATATCAGGGTATAAATCCCCTGATTGAATAACCACAGTTATAGCAGCTTCTGCTCCCGCCAAATCAACATATTTATTATTATCACTGTCGATATATCCGACCGAGGCCAATAGTGCCTGTGCCTTGCCTGTATCCGTTGCATACACGCCATCAAGTTGAGAGTTATAGTATGGCATGTTGGAAGTAATCGGTCCCCATCCGATTGAAGAAAATCGCTGAAGTATTGTATCCAGTATAAAGTTCCGGTTTGCGCTATAAAGCAATGCTTGACGAAAAGCCAAATTATCAGTTGGAAAACGAGATGTATTCATCAGGAATTGCAACGGCTGACCCGAAACTTTAGCCGGCAATATTTGCACATTTGGATTAACTGTTAAGCTACGTGCATCAGCTGGTAACAATCCGGTTGTCACAATGTTGTCGCTGCTTAGGTTTATAGCGCTTAGTCTTTGTTTTGCATTCGGAACAAACTCGAATTCAATATCAGTGACCGAATCATCCTCTGTAGGCGAATAAAATGCTGGTCCCCATTTATAGTCAGGGTTTCGATGTAAAATTATCCGATTGCCCGGAATATAATCGACTAACACAAATGGGCCAGTACCTACTTGGTGAAACTGGTATCGATTGGACGAGTACTGAGCAAAAGCGGTTGGACTGGAAATACCGAGATAGGGTTGACCAAGAGCATCTAGGAATGGTGCATAAGGCCGTGTGAGCCTAAAACGTATGGTAAACTCATCAACCACTTCATATCCAGCATAGTATTTTGAAAGTAAAATACTTGAACGTGTGTCTGGCAGCTTCAATTCCACAATTCGTTCAAAATTTCGGGCCACAGCCTGTGCGTCAAAGCGGGTTCCATCATGAAACATCACATCTTTGCGTAGCGAAAACGTGTATGTAAGATTGTCAGGAGAGATTGTCCACTGAGTAGCCAAACCCGGCATAATCGTTTGTTGAGTAGGATCACGATAGACAAGAGTATCATAAATTTGGCGCAGTATGATGGCGGTATCATCCTCGCTTGAAATTTGAGGATCAATATTCCCGGGCTCATTTGCCAATATGTATGTCAATTTTGTATGGGAAACAAGTGTTTGCTGTGTATTATCTGAACAGCCAACCAACAAAAGAAAAAGCAGAAGTAAAACCAAAACAAACTGCATCGCTCGCGGCATATTCAGACTTTCCACCTTACATTCAATCCATTAGGATTTACATGGATAACGAGAATAACGAAAGACAGTTAGCGTACAGAACATGTCAACATACGGACCCAGATTCATTACACCGCCGACAGAAGATCAAGAGACAAATCCTTATCTTCCTATTTGGCGCAGCTTATTCATTGAAACAGCAATCTTAGCAGCGCTGGTACTTGCGTTCTTCCTTCTAGTAAATGTCTTACGGTTCTCAATACCAACGCGCGTTCAGTCATTTTTAGCCTTAGGGCTTACTTTAGCTCCATTGCTTGGCTGGTCTCTATTTTCATGGCTAGCAGAACAGCGCACCAATCAACCGCGCCAACATCTGATTACAGTCGTCATTCTAACGATGTTGGCAACCAATTCAATAGCTTTGCCACTTATCAACCAGTTTTTTCAAGTTGATAGCTGGTTGCCGCTTGCCCCCGCTATCAATCGAATTGTAGGCTATACACTAACTAATGGCATTATTCATAGCGTTGTTAAGTATCTTGTTATTCGATATACGATTTGGCCACAAAATCTACGTGTACGACTGGATGGTGTAGCATACGGTATTGCATCTGGAGTTGGTTACGCCACTATTCAAAACATTCAATTCATAATGACCAATTACTCTACGCCAGCAGACACAATTGTCTTCCAAATGTTTGCAAATTTTGCTCTCCATATCTCAACCGGAATAATAATCGGCTACGGTTTATCGGAGACATTTTTTAGTAATCCTGCTCCCATATTTTTGCCAGCTGTCGTTTCACTAGGATCATTAGTCACGGGTATTGTAATTCCAATACATGCAGGACTTGTGAACTCGAGTTTAAGTATATCGTCTGTGAGTGCGCCGAAACCCCTCTTTGGGTTTGGTTTCTCGATGGCATTCATAATTGTTGTCAGCATCATAATTGCCGGACTAATTGCAAATGCGGATAGACTTGAACGCGAATCGCGATCTGAACGTGAGGACTAAAAATGTCAGTCTCAATCGATGACGCAAATTCAGGTCAACTCACGTTTCGGCAGCGTTGGAATCACTATCTCGTGATCATCACTTCCTTGCTTGGCTTGTTTATAGCGACCAATATCCGCGACAATGCGCTATATGCCGTGACACCCTACGTCAATACTACTGCTGGTATTAGGGCGCTGTATCCTCGCAATTGGCTTATCGATACTAGCGGTGACTATATTTTTCGCGTACAAGATGCATCGCGAGTTGGATTCAAGACAACCATTCAAGTATCCGTACAGGCTATCAGTAGCAACACATCTACACGGAACATTGTGGATGCGCTCACTCTGAACCGATCCCAACTTCTTGCGGCATACAGAGCGCTCCCTGCAAATAATGCATTTATATTACCAGATGGCACACAAGCAACATCAGTAAGTTATACCTATGCATCAATAGATGCTGATCCCTTTCTAGATACCATTCCTGTGGTAGTGAGAGGTATTGATCTCCTAAGTATCAAAAGGGGTCAGGCAGTGATCATCACTTTTTTGGCTGACTCGAATACCTATGCAAACGACTATCGCATATTTGAACGCTTCTTAAATACTCTTGAGTTCTAACCATGAAGCTTCACAAATTCTTCTATACTTTATCGACGGTATTACTGCTGGTATTCTCTGATGGCCACATGCCAGCGGAAGCACAAGCCTCAACACTTGATATTGATCGCCTTGAGCGAGCCACAGTCTATATCATGCAAACCGATAACGTGGGAACCGATTTACTTGTAACTTGTGTCAGTTCGGGAACAATCGTGAGTAGAGATGGATTAATTCTGACCAATGCGCACAGCATTGTTCCAAGTAAGACGTGTAAAGGACAAACCTTTGTTATCGCCATGACATCGAAAGTTGGGGAAGCACCTGTTCCTCAATATCGTGCAGAAATTGCTCAAGCTGATATCGGTGTTGATATCGCCTTATTACGCATTAGGCGGGAACTCGATGGGCGATTGGTAGATCCTCAATCACTCACGTTACCTTTTGTCGAACTCGGTGATTCTTCAACAGTCAAACTAGACGAAACCGTTACAGTTATAGGTTATCCCGGTATTGGCAACGACCCAGTTACTTCAGTGCGAGGGACTATAACTGGTTTCGTGTTTGAACCAAGCAGCATTGGACAAGGTCCTGCTTGGTTAAAGAGCAGCGCACAGATCCCGGGAACCATGTCTGGAGGTGGAGTATACAATCAACAAAGCCAACTTGTAGCCATTCCTACCACAGCACCTGTTACGTCAAGCAATGGCGTTTCAACGAACTGTCTTGCTATACAAGACACCAACCGCGACAAAATCGTCAATGGCAGTGACTATTGCGTGCCTACCGGCGTGTTCATTAATGCGATGAGACCATCGAACTTTGCGCGTCCTTTACTGAGAGGTGCCTCGTTAGGGCTATCGCTCGAGACGATTTCGGCACCGATTGCAACTACGCAAACTAACACCAAGGGTGAACCTGCTTTTAAGCGGTTATTTTTTGCATCTTCAGTTAATCCAGCAGGAATGCCCACTTCGGTAATTAGCACCCTACCCGCCGGAAGTAATAATCTATATCTGTTCTTTGATTATGAGAATATGACGGCTGAAACGGTCTATGAGTTACGCGTTACTACTGACAATGTACCCAATGCAACTTTCAGTCTGTCTCCGGTACGTTGGAGTGGTGGAACAAATGGCATGTGGTATATCGGCAGTGGGGGCCAAGCTTGGCCAAATGGTGTTTATGAATTCACTCTCTTTGCGAATGGTGTGGCAGCCCCCTCACAAAAACTGACTATCGGGGCTGCGCCAACGGCGGATCCAGTATTTAGCGACATCACATTTGGGTTACTCGATTCCAGAGGACAACCACAGGGAAATGGTTTTGTTTTACCTGCGGGCAACATCGCTACAGCGCGATTTATCTATCGCAACCTCGAAAATGGGCTAAACTGGATCGCGATTTGGTATCTTAATGGTAAAGAAATTAAACGCGTGGAAAGCACGTGGAATGCAGGGCCAAGTGGAGCATCCGTCAATACGAGCATAGAAGTAGCAGAGGGATTACTTCCGGGCAGTTACCGTTTGGAACTATATATTAAAGAGCGCCTCCAAGCGACATCAGACTTCATTATTGCAGGTTCACAACAAGGGGCTCTACCTCAAATTTTTACCAAGTTGCGGTTCACAACGGCCAATTCGGATGCTGACGCAGCTACAAGTACTGCAATTAGCAATTTCCCTCAAGACCTCAATGCTCTTTATGCCCTCTTTAATTGGGAACAGATTGCGCCCGGCACCTTATGGACATTACGTTGGCTGGTTGATGGCGTTCCGTTTTACAACCAGACCGTTCCTTGGAGCAATGCACAAAGTGGTGAAAACTTCTTGATGCGCCTTACAGCACCAAACGGGCTTCCAGATGGAACGTACTCAGTAGAGCTCCTTGTTAACAATGTGCTCCTCCAAAAAGCACAAGCACAAATTGGTATCGGACAGCTCCCAATTGATCGTTTCGCACGGGCCAGTGGAGTACAGCTTCGTGGTCACATTTTGGATGCTGACACACGTCAAGGTGTTGCAGGCGTGACAGTAATCATTATCAGCGAACAATTCTCTGTAAGCGACTTTACATGGAGCCAAGATCAGGTTTATGATCTAGCAGTAACTGATAGTAATGGAACCTTTGAAATCAGTAGACCTCTTGAATACAGTACGACTGACAAAGCGGTAGCCTACAGCGCAATTATCTCGGCGAACGGATTCTTGCCCTTAACGGCAGACGGCATCGAAGTCAAAACGGATACCCCTAACCCACTCGACTTGACCATTTATTTGACCAAGGACTAAATAGCTAACAATGTCGGCCAAGCAACGCATTGATGTACTTATGTTTGAGCTAGGAATTGCCCCCAGTCGGGAAAAAGCGCGTGCCATGATTATGGCAGGTGAAGTTTTTATAGACAATCAACCTGTATCCAAGCCGGGTGTTTCAGTCGAGATCAGCGCGAACATCGTTGTTAAGAACAAACCTCGATTTGTGAGTCGAGGAGGCGAAAAATTAGCGTGGGCTTTAGAAACCTTTGAACTCGATGTAACAAATCGTGTTTGCGCAGATGTAGGCGCTAGCACAGGTGGCTTTACAGATTGTCTGCTTCAAAATGGCGCAGCACACGTTTATGCAATTGATGTTGGTTATGGGCAGATTGATTACAAATTGAGACAGGATAGTCGCGTCATCGTTATCGAGAGGACAAATGCGCGTTACCTCGAGAGACTGGACGAACAAGTGAACTTTGTAACGGTAGATGCATCGTTCATCTCCCTCAAAATTCTCTTGCCAACCATCATAAACTGGTTACAGCCAATGGCTGAGCTTGTTCTCCTGATCAAACCTCAGTTTGAAGCGGGACGCGAAGAAGTTGGAAAAGGCGGTGTTGTACGGGATCCTCAAACGCACAAGCGCGTCTTAGTAGATGTTCTGACTTTCATTCGAGATATCAGTTTTGATATTAGAGGGTTAACCACTTCACCGATTAAAGGCCCGGCGGGTAACATCGAGTTCTTGACTTGGGTACACCATGGAGATCGATCAGACATTTCGCTTGAGATTCAAGATCTGGTTGATAAAGTCATTTTCTGAAATCAGAAAATTTGTCTATTTATTCACAACTTTCGCAGATTATGCAATTTATCCGCCGAATTGTCTGGCGGAAGTCTCTCTTAATTCCACCGAATTGACATTTTTACGCGGCGGGAAGCTTGGCCGCTGCCACTGAATTGACACTCTTGCGGCGGGCTGTTCGGCTAATTCCACCGCTTTGACATTTGACTCTACCGCTGCAGTTCTTGCTTCAAAGCTTAATGCGATACAAAGTTCATGTAGCAAGTCAAAAGGCATTATCAACTGACGACCCCATCACCCCATCACAGAACAAATGCACCTGAAACGCAACTGGTTTTCGTTCGAGTTTTCTAACCAATGCAGCGGCAGCAGGATGTGTAACATGATAAATATTCTCATCTAGAACCGATGTTATCTCGCCTAATGAACCGCATCTACACCAATCTCCCTCTTTACCTGTATAATCAACCGACACCGACCAACAGAATTGATGCTCAATATGACACGAACTGATATTCGTAATTTCTCAATCATCGCTCACATTGATCACGGCAAAAGCACATTAGCTGACCGTATGCTACAGCTTACCCACACGGTTGCCGACCGAAACATGCAGGAGCAGTTACTCGACAGTATGGATTTGGAACGTGAGCGCGGCGTAACGATTAAAGCTTCAGCCGTGCGTATGAATTATCATGCCAGCGACGGAAACGACTATATCATTAACCTGATCGATACTCCCGGTCACGTTGACTTCAACTACGAAGTGAGCCGTGCACTTCAATCTTGCGAAGGGGCTGTACTGGTGGTCGATGCCAGCCAAGGCGTCGAAGCACAAACACTCGCAAATCTCTATCTGGCACTCGATCACAGCCTTGAACTGGTTCCGGTCATCAACAAAATTGATCTCCCGGCGGCACGTCCCACTGAAGTGGCACAAGAACTAGAAGACTTGCTGGGCATCGGTGCCGAAGAAATGATCCCGATTTCCGCCAAACAAGGACTTGGAATCCAAGATGTTCTGGAAGCCATTGTTAAGCGCGTTCCGCCGCCAAAAGGCGATTCAAGTGCTCCGCTGCGGGCGTTGGTATTTGACTCGCATTATGACTCTTACAAAGGCGTCGTGGCCTATGTGCGCGTGTTTGATGGCAGGCTTGATGCACGTTCAGCGCTGCGGTTAATCGCTACCGATGCGAAATTTGAGCCTGTGGAAATTGGTGTCTTCAGCCCACAAATGACGGTCAAAGATTCGCTTGAAGCCGGTGAGGTGGGTTACGTAGCAACTGGCTTCAAGACCGTGCGGGAATGCCGCGTGGGTGACACGATTACAGCAGCGATCAATGGAGCAACTGAAGCATTACCCGGTTATGAGCGCGTCAAGCCAATGGTGTTCGCCGGCTTCTATCCGACTGATAATGATGACTACTCAAACTTGCGTGATGCACTTGAAAAGCTCCAACTGAATGACGCGTCGCTGGTTTACCAACCTGAAACCTCACAGGCACTGAATTTCGGTTTCCGTGTCGGATTTCTCGGTCTGTTCCATATGGAGATTATTCAGGAGCGCTTAGAGCGGGAGTATGATCTCGACATTCTAGCGACCGCGCCGAGCGTCGAGTATGAGGTTGTTCTGACCAATGGCGAGACCGTTGAGATTGACAGCCCCGCCCAACTGCCGGATGAATCGACCATCAATGAAGTCCGCGAACCGTGGATGAAAATTCAGATTTACACACCGCAGGAATTTATTGGTGCGGTGATGGATTTGGTTATCAACAAGCGCGGAGAATACATAACAACCGAGTATCTTGACCCCAAGCGCGTTATGCTTCACTACAACATTCCGCTTTCGGAAGTGATTGTGGACTTCTTTGATCGGCTGAAGAGCATCACTAAAGGTTATGCGAGCATGGATTACCAATTCTCCGAGTACCGTGCAGGTGACTTGGTCAAATTGGATGTGCTGGTCAACAATGAACCTATGGACGCTCTGGCAATGATCGTGCATCGCGATAATGCATATCATAAGGGCCAGCGGCTGGTCACCAAGTTGAAAGAACTGATTCCACGACAAATGTTCGTCATTCCAATTCAGGCTGCAGTTGGAAAGAAAATCATCTCACGTGCTAATGTGAGTGCCATGCGTAAGGACGTCCTCGCCAAATGCTATGGCGGAGACATAAGTCGTAAGAAAAAGCTACTTGAAAAGCAGAAAAAAGGCAAGAAACGAATGAAGATGGTGGGAGCAGTTGAAGTCCCACAAGAAGCGTTTATGGCTATTCTGAGCCTTGATGACGATTAAATTAATCGCGTGTCTCAAGCCAATCTAGCACGAGTTGCGCGTGCCGAGGTGGCAACCGCTTCAGAACCACCAATTCCCGAACGATTTCTTCAAGCCGGAACACGCTTTGAACAGGTATTCCGGCTATTTGTTTTATTGAACCGAGATTGAGAAGCGTCACAATGATGCGTGTCTCCAGACCTACCCCACGAGCTTTGCGAATAAACTGTTCGAGGTGGTTGGCATCATCCAAGCAATTCACTAATGAGGCTGCCTGATGTCCGAAATTATATGACCCAACCAAGTCAAACACTGGCGCTTCGCCCCTACCCTGACTGTATGCCAATGACAAACGAGACGACAGACTACATGCAACCCCTAGTGGCACACTTTCAGCAGTGCAAAGCAGGTGATCGACTTCACCTGAATTGACATGAAGCAACGTTACGCCTGCTATTTGTGCGAGCAAATCAGGGTAAGCAGGTAGATATTCGGGACAGAAGCGTACGGGCAACACAACGTTGTGCTCGACAAAGTGACCGAATTGTATTATTCCCGTGTTGACTAACAGATTCGGAAATTCAGATGGTGATAGTGTCATGCACTATATTTCTCTTGAATCATTTGCCAGAGCATTGACATTGCCCATGTGCTTGCCCAAATGGGAGCAGTCTCGCCCTGCCCGCCAAAACCGTAGACTCTGGAGCGTGTCCGATCAGGGGTATAGACCGCAATAGCTGTTCCGCCTTCAATATCGGCATGTTGATCATCCATATCCGGATGACTTACAACGGCGATTCCAGCACTCGCATTATTGAGTCTGCAAATGGTTTCGGCGACCTTTTCGGCTAATTCACGTATAGGCAAAGCAGAGTCTAGGTTGAGGGCGGTCTGAACACTATTCGGACTATTAAAGACTTCGTGCTTTACGAGCACACTCTCATTCCCATCCACAGCCCTTAAGTGCCGTCCAATAGGATCGCCAACACCTGTCTCACTCACGGCAACGCTTAAGCCATGAAAAGTCAGCAACTTAACAAGCACTTTCTCGATTTCATCGTCGTCCACGCCAAATATGAACTTTCCGACGCGCTGGCGAATTTGAACCTCAACTTTGGCAATCATTTCATCTGCTATGGCCTCGGTATCGGCCTTTGCGGTAATACGCACATCTACCTGTCCCGCATGAGCGGCTAAGCCAACTGTCGGGTTAGACATTTCGAGGAGTTGCGTCCCAATTTCGTTATCAAGCAGACTTTCACCAATGCCGGCAGTTTTCAACACCTTAGCTTTGATGATGCCCCCACCGAGGTTGTAGCGCTCTTTGAGGTAGGGAATTACTCGCTCGTTCATCAAGAATTTCATTTCGCGCGGGACGCCGGGTAAGCTGATAACAATATGACCTTCATGTTCCACAATAAAGGATGGGGCAGTACCTACCGGGTTTTCGATGACAATGGCATCATCAGGAAGATAAGCTTGCCGCCGATTGTTGTCGGTCATCTGAGCACGAAAGCCAGCAAAACGTTCTGCAATGGCATCTAGCAAGTTCTGGTGAAAGGTCAGCCCACGATTAGTTGCCATCGCAACAGCCTGCCGCGTCATGTCGTCGATTGTCGGCCCTAACCCACCACAGGTAATCACGACATGCGAGCGTTCCATTGCAATTCGAATAGCATCCGAAATGCGTTTTTCATTGTCCCCAACTGAAGTCATAAAGAACAAATTAATCCCAATATCCCGCAATGCCCGCGCAATAAAAACGGAATTGGTATCTGTTATTTCGCCCAAAAGGATTTCAGTACCAATGGCAACAATTTCAGCGTTTATATGTTCTGTCATTATTATTATTTACTCGTATTAAGATGGACTACTTCATAGTACCTGATTTGAGCGGGAATGAATACAACAATCTCAGTCCAATACTTATGCTGGAATGCATGGGAAAAACACGGAAATTGTCACCCCTAGTGTTTGCAAATTTAAAACTAGACGTTATAATCTCCTGAACAAGTAGAATAAGACACAAAGCAAAAACTTTGTGCACATTCACCAAATTATTGTCTGTAAAAATGCTCTTACCTAAACGATCTATATGGAGGATGTCAAGGTGGCAAGCGTAACTTTCAATCATGTTTATAAAAGGTATCCGGGCGGCGCAAACGCCGTCAAAGATCTGGATATTGAGGTTGCAGATAAGGAGTTTCTGGTCTTCGTTGGTCCGTCAGGCTGCGGTAAGTCGACCAGTCTGCGTATGCTCGCCGGTCTAGAAGAAATCAGCGAAGGCGAAATCCTTATTGGCGATCGCGTTGTGAACAATGTGGCTCCAAAAGATCGTGACGTCGCAATGGTATTTCAAAGTTACGCGCTTTATCCGCACATGACCGTTTATGATAATATGGCTTTCGGTCTTAAGCTCCGCAAGACTCCAAAGCAGGTTATTGACCAGCGCGTACATGAAGCTGCCAAGAGCCTCGGTATTGAGCAGTTGTTGGATCGTCGCCCACGTCAGCTTTCGGGCGGTCAGCGTCAACGTGTGGCAGTAGGCCGCGCTATCGTTCGTGAACCTGCTGTGTTCTTGATGGATGAACCCCTGTCGAACCTCGACGCTAAACTTCGTGTTGAAGCCCGTTCATTTATTAGCAAACTGCACCAACGTCTCGGTACAACGTTCATTTACGTGACCCACGATCAGGTAGAAGCTATGACGATGGGTTCCCGTATTTGCGTATTGAGCGCTGGTGAATTGCAACAGATCGATACACCCTTTAACCTGTATCATAATCCACGCAACTTGTTCGTCGCTGGCTTCATCGGCAGCCCGTCCATGAACTTCTTTGACGCCACGCTCAAACAAGAAGGTAACGGATTGATTGTTGACACTGGCAATTTTAAACTGCCCATTCCTCCTGAACGCGCTGATGCTTACAAGTCATCAGCAGGCAAGAAAGTCGTGTTCGGCATCCGTCCAGAAGATATCCATGACGTCGATTATCAACCGCCGGGAATCGTACCCGCACTGGTCGAAGCTAACGTTGATGTAGTTGAGCAAATGGGCAACGAAATGGTTGTCTATCTTGAAGAACGCGGTTCGAATTTCATTTCTCGTATGGACCCGCGTACCCGGTCTCGTGTTGGTCAACGCATGGGGGTCGTCTTCAACCTAGAAAACATGCACTTGTTTGATGTCGACAGCAAACTGTCTTTGGCTTACGAATACAAGGTTGCTGAAGCTGCAAAAGCTAAGTAATAGATTGTTCGCTCAGATAGTCTTCAAAAGGCCGCCCTCCGATGGGCGGCTTTATATTTACCTATCTAGATATGGTATCCTACTGCACGTACCACTTTTAACATGAACACTTCAAGAGCAGAGGTTTAAGATACTGGTGAACTTAACGGCCTATAATCAACCTGAACTTTTTCAGCAACTCCAAAATGAATGGAATGGGTTGCTCGCGCGAAGCTACTCCAATCGTGTATTTAGCACATGGGAATGGCAGTCTACTTGGTGGTCGGCTTATTATCCCGGTGAACTATGGGTCATTACCTGCCGAGATGATCAAAATCGCCTGATAGGCATTGCACCTTGGTTTATTGATTTGACCGAACAATATGGGCGCGTCGTGCGTCCAATCGGATGTGTCGAAGTCACAGATTACCTTGACGTTATTATCGACAAAGACTGCACACAAGTGGTCATGGAAGCTCTAGCGGAATTTGCGGCGGCCCACAAAGAGAATTACGATCTCATTAATCTTTGTAACTTGCCGGAAGATTCACCTACCTACAGTGATTTTGCCATGATTCTCAACCAACATGGTTTTGAAGCAAATCTCACTCAACAAGAAGTTTGTCCCGTTATTCATCTTCCAAACGAATGGGATGCCTATTTCGAGATTCTCGACAAAAAGCAACGGCATGAACTGCGCCGTAAACTTCGCCGAGCAGAAGCTGCTCCTGAGACGATTGACTGGTATATTGTTGGTGAGCAGCACGATCTGAATGAGGAAATCGAGCGTTTCTTACATCTGATGGCGGCATCTCAATACGACAAAGCCAAATTCCTTCAAGACCCACAAAATCTGGCTTTCTTCAAAGCGATGGTGCCAATCACGTTTAAACAGCATTGGCTTCAACTGAGCTTTCTGATGATCAATGGGGAGGCCGCGGCTGCGTATCTCAATTTTGTCTATGGAGATAGTGTGCAAGTCTATAATTCAGGGCTATTGCCAGAAAAATATGGGCAGCTCAGTCCGGGTATCATTCTGTTGGCGCACAACATCCGCACGGCCATAGAGAATGGGTACAAAATATTCGACTTCCTGCGGGGCAACGAGATTTACAAATTCCGAATGGGTGGACAAGAAACTCGCGTCTTTATGCTCACTGCTAAATCAAAGCAATAACATCGAGTTTTATTCGGTATTTAAGAATCCGAATTTATGGCTGAAGGACACACGAACAATATGCGTCCTTCAGCCGTTCTTACCTATAATGTTGCTAAAACCCTTAACCGCCATAGGCATTTGGAATATCTGACACAGTGACGGCAATGTAAGGATCCTTTTCCTGATAAGGCAAGGTATCAGTTTCACTCATCAGTGTCTGGCCCTTGTGATACAGGACGTCATTGAATCCATCGTACCGATAGCGACGACTGACCCAACCATATTCTGGATGTTGGAACATCACATTGAACTGAATAGCTTCATCTTCAAGAATGAGCTTTTCATCGATAATCCAGACCGGAGCATACTGATCCAAGTGCGGTTTAGCTTTGGCATCCCGCTTATCTCGAAGTGATTGTTCAATACTCATTTTAGTTATTCCCAATTTGACGGTAGAGTGACTATATTGTAGCGATTTACTGTTAGCTCTATCAAGTTTTCACTCAATTCTGGAACTTAGATAGAGAGTATGATATTATCCCATCCATTGTGCAAATTGAAAATGATCAGAGGAATTCTTTTGCAAGAAATTTGGCAGCTAATTTGGTCGCGCTTCAAAGTGATTGCAGGTATTATTGGTGATGTAGAAGCCACTGTCATTGCTGTTGGGTTTTATTATACCTTCTTAGTCCCCTTCGGGCTTATCGCACGTTTTTCTGGAAAAACGCTCAAGCAGCAAGAAACTGTAGCTTGGCTAGAGCGTCCTCTTGTCCCATCCGATATTGATGCGGCTAAACGTCAGGGTTAATCAATAATGTACATTCTTGGTATTGCATGTTTTTATCACGATGCTGCTGTTGCATTGATTAAAGATGGGCAGCTCGTTGCCGCAGCCATGGAAGAGCGCTTTTCACGAAAAAAGCATGACAATAGTTTTCCGAAGAAGGCGATAGACTTCTGCTTGAGCCAAGCTGGCATCAAGGGGCAAGACCTTGATTATGCCGTTTTCTATGAAAAACCCCTCGTCAAGTTCGAACGCATCCTGTTGACCACGCTGGAAACATTTCCGAAATCTGCTAGTGTGTGGCGTGATGCAATGGTCAACTGGCTTAAAGAAAAGCTTTGGATTAAGACCGAAATTCAAAATCAAGTTGGTGTGAAGTACGACCGCATTCTGTTCTGTGATCATCACATGAGCCATGCAGCTAGCGCGTTTTTTGCCAGTCCATTCCACGAAGCGGCAGTATTAACCGTTGATGGCGTGGGCGAATGGACAACAACCACACTCGGTAAAGCGACGAGTCGCTGGGCAACTGATTCGGAAGGCAAAAACGACATTGAGCTTTTCCAAGAAGAAAAGTTTCCTCATTCACTCGGTTTGCTTTACTCTGCATTTACAGCCTATCTTGGCTTCCGCGTAAACAATGGCGAATACAAAGTCATGGGCATGGCTCCTTATGGCCAACCTCGCTATGTTGACAAAGTACACCGGTTGATTAAGCTGAATGAAACCGATGGCAGCTTTCAACTCGATATGGATTACTTTAGCTATCATTACTCAGCTAGTGACAGCTATAACCAGCGGTTTATTGACCTCTTCGGCCCCCCCCGCCCTGCTGAGGCCGATTTCTTTACATCAATTACGAATCCTGAAAGAGTATCTGAAAAAGCAGCAATGGATGAAAACCAGCGCTTTGCAGATATTGCGGCGAGTATTCAAATCGTCACAGAAGAATCACTGATTAGCATTGCGAATTATCTCCACAAAAAGACTGGCCTCAAGAAACTGGTAATGGCGGGCGGTGTGGCGCTAAACACTAAAGCTAATTACCGCATTCTCAATGAGACCCCATTTGAAGAAGTTTATATTCAACCAGCGGCTGGTGATGATGGCGGAGCATTAGGGGCTGCGCTCTGGGCATATCACATTGCGCTTGGTAAGCCCCGAGATTGGGTGATGCCTCACGCCTATTGGGGACAGGGCTACACCGATGGAGAGTGTGCCGACTTCTTAAGAAGCAAAGGCGCGAAGTTTGAAACCTATGGCGAGTCGGAAGAAAAGTTACTCGATGTCGTTGCAGAGGGTCTAACGCAAAAGAAGGTGATAGGCTTCTTCCAAGGGCGATTTGAGTGGGGACCTCGTGCGCTTGGTAACCGAAGCATCTTGGCTGATCCCCGCACCGAAGAAATGAAAGAAGTGGTCAACACCAAAATTAAGTTCCGTGAACCGTTCCGTCCATTCGCTCCTGTCATTTTGCGTGACCGCGCTGCAGAGTATTTTGACTATCCTGAGGTAGAAATCCACGAAGCACCGCGATACATGCTGATGGTAGCCCCTATCAAAGCGGATAAACAGGATAAAATACAGGCGGTGTGTCATCAAGGTACGGGTCGATTACAGACTATTGAGCGCGAGACAAATCCGCGCTATTACGGTGTAATCGAACGTTTTGACAAACTTACAGGTGTGCCAGTTATCCTGAATACGTCTTTCAATTTGCGTGGTGAACCAATCGTCACATCACCAAAGGACGCGTGGAATACTTTCCAGAATAGTGATATTGATTATCTCGTCCTGAATTCATTCTTGGTACGCAAACCCAACTAGGAGTGTCCTATGCGTGATTTACTCGCCCGTATGGGCATTCTCGGTGAGTTATTAGGCTTTTTGTGGCGGCGCAAATTATATTGGCTGATCCCTATGATCATTACACTCATTGTGTTTGCCATTTTCATCATTTTGGGCAGCAATCCAGCTCTACAGCCCTTTATCTATACACTGCATTAAGAAGGGCAAGCCTGTGGATCGTTCAACGATTGTCATTCTGATTATAGTGGTCATATCAGTATTGGGATCATTTCCTGCGGCTAGGATTTCGAGCAAAAAGGAAAGGATCTATTCGGGCACCATTGGAAAAATATTTCATCATATCGGTGTAGGTGCCTATATTAGTGTTGCCCCTGCTGCCCTACTGGGAAGTATATTTGTAGGACCATTCAAATTGGGAATTCCACTAGCACTTACAGGATTAGCGTTGACTTTTGTCATGCTTTTGCTATATGCCCTTGAAGAACGCTCTGCGAGAGTTGGCATTGACGTTGATGATCACTCTTGGACCCAAGAAGATGCCAAAACTTCAGGGTTATAAATAACTTGGTTTACCGATCAGCGCCTGTGATACTAAGTTACACAGGCGCTTTGTATTTAGGTATAATCACATCACTCTAAGATACACATAACAAAGGATCCTTTTCACATGCCGCGCGCGTTGTTGAGTGTTTACGACAAAACGAATCTTGTCAGTTTTGCGACAAGTTTAGTTGAATTGGGTTGGGATCTAGTTGCTAGTGGTGGCACTGAAACCACATTGCGTGGTGCCGGTTTACCCGTGACACCCATTGAGCAATTGACAGGTGTTCCAGAAATGCTTGATGGTCGGGTAAAAACCCTTCATCCGGCGATACATGCTGGTATTCTGGCGCGAGATAAAGCAGAAGATTTAGCAAGTCTTCAGGAACATGGCTTTGCTCCTATCAATATGGTTGTATGCAATTTGTATCCGTTCCAGCAGACGGTTTCGCAAATTGGTATTTCTTTGCAAGATGCGATTGAACAGATTGATATTGGTGGAGTCACTCTATTGCGCGCAGGAGCAAAGAACTTTTTCTATGTGACGACAGTATGTGATGCAAATGACTACACGAAGATCACTGCTGAACTAAAGGCATCCGGTACCGTCGACTTAGCAACGCGTCGCAAACTTGCAGTGAAAGCGTTCGCTCATACTCGCGACTATGACACAGCGATACATGCGTTTTTGTCACAGGATGCCGTACCGAGCCTACTGAGTACTGACTTGCCACAACATCTGTCTATCGGCATGCAACGGGTCGAAACTCTTCGTTATGGCGAAAACCCTCATCAAGCAGCGGCATACTACAGCCGGTCTGCAAATGTAGGGCCTCTCGGAGGTACGGTACTAGGCGGAAAACAGCTTTCGTACAATAACATCCTTGATATTGATTCGGCTTGGCGTGCTGCAAGCAGTTTTAGTGAGCCAGCAGTTGTCATCGTCAAACATCTCAATCCGTGTGGTATTGCTATAGGGAATTCCATTACTGAGGCTTTTCCCAGTGCACTGGCCTCCGATTCCGTTTCGGCCTACGGTGGTGTGATAGCGGTCAATCGAATTGTTGACGAGGAGTTTGTTGCCGCGCTGGGTTCATTGTTTGTTGAGGCAATTGCGGCACCAGCATTCTCTCCGGGTGCACAAGTCACATTGGCTGAAGGGCGCAAAAATTGTCGTTTGCTGCAAGTGCCTCTGTCGTTTACTGGCAGCGAACTTGAAGTTCGCAGCGTGCAAGGTGGCTGGCTTGTACAGATTTCTGATACAGGTGATCCAGCAGGAACTGTATTGCAAGTGGTTACTGAGCGACCACCAACTTCAGAGGAGAAGACTGCGCTTCAGTTCGCATGGAAAGCGGTTGGGCTCGTGAAGTCGAACGCAATAGTATTGGCACAAGCAAACGCAACGATCGGCATTGGAGGCGGACTCTCCAGCCGTGTTGACGCAGTCGAATTGGCTGTCGCAAAAGCCGGCGAACGTGCAAAAGGAAGTGTTCTGGCTTCAGATGCGTTTTTCCCATTTGCTGACAATATCGAAATTGCCGCAAAAGCAGGCATTACGGCTATTATTCAACCCGGTGGATCGATCCGTGACAAAGTTGTCATTGAAGCTGCAAACAAAGCAAACATTGCTATGTTGTTTACCGGTGTGAGACATTTTAGACATTAAAGTGACGCCCTCGGCTGTCTTAACCGAGCCTTGCGATTAAAGAATCGGCTCTGCTATAATGGCTAATATCGCCACCTTAGCTCAATGGCAGAGCAACCGCTTCGTAAGCGGTAGGTTGTGGGTTCAAGTCCCACAGGTGGCTTTCACCGTGCCCGCGTCGCTCCAGATGATGCGGGCATTTTTGTTATTCCGCAGGTGGAGAAAATCATGGATCAGACAATGCACCCTGTAACCGTAGCCGTTGTCGGTGGTACAGGTGCGGGTAAAACAACCATTTCCAACGCGATATTGGAACGCGTTGGGAGTCACCACATCGCTTATATTCCCCACGACGCTTATTACAAAGATCTGGCAGACGTTCCATTTATCCAAGCTAATGTTCGAAACTTTGACCATCCTGATGCACTCGATACGCCTTTGATGATAGAACATATATTACAGTTGCAGAGGTGGAAACCGGTACATATTCCAGTTTACGATTTTGCGCGTTATATACGCACTGAAGAAACACAACTTGTGCAGCCACAGCCTATTATTCTCATTGAGGGGATTTTACTTTTCGCAGAACCAGCCTTACGCGATTTATTTGACATCAAAATATTCGTGGATATTGATGCTGATATTCGATTTATCCGACGTTTGCAGCGAGACATCATCGAAAGAGGTCGTACCATCGAATCGGTAATCAATCAATACCTCACAACTGTGAGGCCAATGCATTTGCAGTTTGTGGAACCGAGCCGTCGCTATGCCGATGTGATTATTCCTGAAGGCGGCTTCAACCGTGTAGCCATAGATATGGTGGCAGATCGAATACGAACCATGTTGACAACTCTTGAAAAGGATAATCAAAGTTAACGCCAGATCTATGTGAATCGTCACACCAATTAAACTTGCTCTCAATGCATAACACTCATATAATGAGGATGATATATTTACCTCTATTCAATTAGCACCATCTTCTGGTGACTGAGATTACACCAGTGACAGCACGTATACAAGCGGACCCAATTGACACAAAGAATTTGATGGCTGTGCTTGACACAATCAAGTCGCCAATTCTATTGCTCGATCACTCTCATCACGTTATTGCATTCAATCAGCAAGCAAAGCAGTTATTCGAAGTTGCCTCGGACAAAATAGTCGGTGCGGCGCTAACGGATATTACTCATGGTGAGGAACTCAGCCGTTTATTTGACCCGACCCACACAGTTAATGAGTGGGCCTTTAGAGACAAAGTATTTGTTCCAAGCGTGGAACCGGCTCCTCACGGCTGGACGATTGTGCTCAACGATGTAAGCCACTACAAGCGGCTTAATCATGGTCAGAGCGAATCCATGCGCTATTTATTACACGACCTGCGCTCGCCGTTAACGGCGATACAGGGCTTTGCCAGTATGATGGATTCTGTCGGTGACCTCAATGATAAGCAAAAACACTTCGTGAACAAGATTCTCTCAGGTGTCGTTCAGATGACTGCTTTGGTTGAGAATGTTCAAGACGCTGGCCGTTATGACCCGGACACGGGAACCTATCAGGTAATGCGGTCACCAACTGATATCGGGGCAATTGTTCGTAAAATTGTTGAGAACCATCTGGTTCCAGCCGAGAAGACCCTATCAGTTAGCCTTTCTGTCGCAGATGATTTGCCTATCATCAATGCTGATGAAACGATGCTTCAAAGAGCCATCAACAACCTTGTGGATAATGCAATCAAATATACGCCGGACGCGGGGAAAATTCACATATCGGTGACACGTTCTGATAACAAGATTGTCGTCGCAGTTGAAGATACAGGACTGGGCATAAGCCCACAGAACCAAGGTCTGCTTTTCGAACGTCACGGACGCATTTACCGACAAGAATTCAAGAAGATCAAAGGCACTGGATTAGGTTTGTTTATTGTCCGTAGTGTTGCAAAACGGCATGGCGGTGATGCATGGGTAAAGAGCGAAGAAGGTAACGGAAGTACGTTTTATATCAGTATTCCACTAGAAGGTGCTAATCTCCTGTCTGTTGCTGAATGATAAATCAACACAATATCAGTCAAAGTCCATTCCCTAAACATATATGAGTGTCTAGGAATTTTCTGATGCCCATTCATATTCTGCCTGAACTGGTTGTTGCGCAGATAGCAGCCGGCGAAGTCGTTGAACGTCCAGCATCGGTTGTTAAAGAACTGATGGAAAATGCTCTCGACGCTGGTGCACAGCATATTCGAATTGAAATTACAGGCGGCGGACGGCAGCGAATACGAGTTAGCGACGATGGTTCAGGCATTTTGCCCGAAGAAGTGGAACTGGCTTTCCAACGTCATGCTACCAGCAAACTGACAAATGCTGAGGATTTAGCCTCAATTGAAACGCTCGGGTTCCGAGGTGAGGCACTTGCTAGCATCGCATCAGTAAGCCAACTAACTATTATTACGCGGCATGCATCTTCAGCATCCGGAATATTGATGCAGCTTTCAGGCAGTGAAATTGTAAGGCGTCAATCCATCGGTGCACCAGTCGGCACTGTTATTACCGTTGAGAATCTTTTCTATAATACACCTGCACGCCTCAAGTTTTTGAAGAAAGAAAACACCGAAAAGCGCCAAATCGCACTGTATATCACACGGTACGCCATGGCCTACCCACACGTACGGTTTACGTTGGAGCAGGATGGGCGTGAAGTCTTTCGGTCCACTGGCAGCGGTCAACTAGCGGATGTGATTGTTTCGGCTTTAGGGCTGGATAGCTTCAAAAACATGGTGGAAGTTGTTAGCCGTGAAAGTGACGGCCAGTCTCATAGGGACATCATCGTTACAGGCTACAGCTCAGTGCCGAGCTTACATAGGGCTGATCGTAACCATATCACGCTATTTGTGAACGGACGTTGGATACAAGACACACGCTTATCTTATGCCATCACACAGGCCTATCACACGTTCCTAATGACCGGACGTTACCCAGTAGCGGTTGTACTGGTAAAGCTCCCACCCTCTGAAGTCGATGTCAATGTGCATCCGACCAAAGCTGAGGTCAGATTTCGTGATCCTGAAGGGGTGTTCAGCGCGGTTCAGAGAGCGGTGCGACGGGCGGTTGTAGACCTAGCACAAACCCCAGCCATGCGTGGGGGACGTTTCGGCGGTATTGGATTAAATCACGATAATCTATCCGCTTGGGAAAGTTCACCCGCAGGTCAACGGCAACTTGGTATGGCGCTTGATCTCTATTCGACTGGTAGCTACACACGAACCCCGCTCGTGTCCCAGCAAACCCCGCCAGAGGCTCCGGAAGCCATTCCAGAAGGTCCTCAAGCTCCGCAGAGACCTCGAACCCTGCCCATACTGCGTGTGGTCGGGCAAATCGGCGCGACCTATATTGTAGCCGAGGGTCCATCCGGTCTTTACCTTGTCGATCAACACGCGGCACATGAACGGATTTTGTACGAGCAGTTTATGGATGAGCACGCACGGCACGAACAAGTTGCCCAGATGTCCCTGACGGCGCAAACATTAAACTTACCTCCTTCTGAGGCCAGACTCGTTGAGGAAAACATCGATGTGTTACGTGAGGTCGGTTTCGACTTGGAACCCTTCGGTCCGAATACATTTATTGTGCGCAGCGTTCCCGCACTATTAGCTGACCAATCCCCTACTGAGGTTATCGGCGGTATCATCGCTGATTTGGAAGCGGGAACTAATCCCGGACAAGCGGCGATTGAAGACAAAATCATTACGCGGGTTTGCAAACACGGGGCGATAAAGGCAGGACAGATTCTGAGCCATGACGAAATGCAATCGCTTATTCGTCAACTTGAGCGCTGCCGTTCACCGCACACCTGTCCGCACGGTCGACCAACCATGCTCCACATGACCAGCGAACAATTAGCTCGTGAATTTGGACGTCTAGGGTAAGCAAATTCTCTTTCAAGCTTCTATACAGGTGTTTGTGCAAAATTCGCATATTTTGCGTAATTCCCGCCGAATTGTCAGGCGGAGGTCTCCCATGAAGCCACCAAATTGACATTTATGGCAGGCGGGAAGCTCGGCTGAAGGCGCTGAATTGGCGCATTTACAGCGGATGGCTCCCGTAATGCCACCGCCGTGCAATTTGTGCACTGCAGCCGTGCTGAAGTAGGAAAACTCAAGTCTCAGATCTAAGAAAAAGCACATCATCAAGAAGGCAAGAGAGAAGAGCACGCCTAGCCACTTTCAAGACTCGTCATGTTAGTACAGTTCTACTCATTAAGTGATATCTTTATGGTAGTGGTCACATGGTAAGAGGTGAACGCATACGCAAATTGTGTTCGAGAATAAACCAACGTGTAATCAAGTCATGATAGCGATCTTCTTTAGAAAAGGATAAGGTGCGACGGGTGTAACGACCATTCCATTGGCGC
>JBGAGF010000018.1:0-159640 GCA_044226855.1 Aggregatilineales bacterium | reverse complement strand
GCGATTGCTGCCACTGGCATTACTCAAGTTGCTGTGAAGCATCGTCCTCGCTTGCTGTCGGACAATGGTCCAGCTTATCTGTCCGCTGATTTAGCCGACTATCTGCAAACACACGGTATCCGCCACACACGCGGCCAACCTTACCATCCCATGACCCAAGGCAAGATTGAGCGTTGGCACCGCGCGCTGAAAAACGTCATCTGCCTCGAGAACCATTATTTCCCTTGGCAGTTGGAGCCAGCGATTGCCGCTTTCGTCCAGCATTACAACCACCAGCGCTACCACGAAGCTTTGGATAATCTCACTCCGGCGGATGTCTATTTCGGGCGAAAGGTCGACGTGATCACTCAAAGGGAGGTTATTAAGCGTCAAACACTGGACTTACGTCGTGCTGAGTACAGTGCCATGATTTCGTTAACTTGAATGTTCGTTATAGTGGGGAATAGTATCTCTTAGCTAAACCTTTTTCGTCTCCCATTTCCTTTGACGACGTACAAGCGGTTGCCAGCGCCTTCTCGAGTTGCCCTGAATAACATAAAGTCTTACAAGATTTTGCTGCACTGGCTCAAGCGAGTGCGTGTTGACCGATTGTTCGAGCAATTGAAGCGTCCGCTCAAACCAGCTTTCCGCCACAGCGACTTGACCTTTAGCCGCATAGTACGAACAGGCGATAACCACCATGCTCCAACTGCGCCAGCGTATATTCTCTTCCGGCAGTAGGGAAAGCGCCTTCAGCCCGGACGCAATGATGGTATCAGCCTCCTGTTCCAGATAGAAAGCGAAGGTCATCCGTACAGCTGCCGTAAATCCGTTCAGTTCCCTGTGTTCAGCAAGACCATCCTGTGTCAGTTGATGCTCCGCTTGCAGCAAATGATGTTCCGCCTCACTGTAAGCATTGATCGCAATCAGCGTGAACGCATAATCCATTTGCAGTCGGATGTGCGCCTGCAACGTGTCATCCGGTATTCTCCGCATCTAGCGAATGAAGGTTTGCACACCGTCAGCTCTTAAGGCGTCTTCAACGCGCAGTTCGATCAACTCTGCTGAGCCCTCATGATCTTTCCCTAGAAGTGCATGTTCAATCGCTTCGTCCATCCATTCGTTCTGTTCGAACCAAATACTGGCGCGATGGTGTAGTTCGGTCACTATATCGGGATGTGTCTGCTGCAAGTGTCGCCGCAGCATGTCGCCAAAAAGATGATGATAACGATACCAATAGCGTTCATTATCCAGTGGAATCAGAAACAAATTACTGCGTTCGATTTGCTCCAGAAGTGGCTGTCCATCCCTTCTGCTTGTTACCGCATCGCATAGTGGACCACTTAGGCGGTTAAGGATGGAAGTTTGCAGCAGAAAGTCCCGGATTGTTTCGGACTGCTGACTCAAAACCTCATCGGTCAGAAAATCCAGAATGTAGCGATGGCTACCCGTGAATGTCGTTATAAATTGGTCAATGTCATGGCGACCTTTCATCGCTAGCGCCGCCAATTGCAACCCGGCAATCCAGCCCTCAGTTCGGTCTTCTAGATCTCTGACTTGGTTGGCCCTAAGCTCTGTGCCGAGCATCTGTCGCAAAAACTGTCCAGCTTCATCTGGCATGAACCGCAAATCGTCAGCGCGAATTTCGGCAAGCTGCCCGCGACTTCGGTAACGAGAACGGAAAAGGTGGATCTTCCCGGCTAGTGATTACAAGGCGTATTTGGGAGGGGAGATGATCAAGTAGATAGGTCATGGCTTCGTGAATCGGTTGGGCCGTGATCCGGTGGTAATCGTCCAATACGAGCGCGAGACGTCCCGGAAAATCCTCAAGGCGGCTAATTATCGCTGTTAGGATGGGTTTCGGAGGAGGGAGAGTGCAATAGTAACAATATCTCATCTACATCGACGCCACTGGCATTGGCGAAAGCGGAAATGAGGTATGTCAGGAAGCGTACCGGGTCGTTATCGTCCTCATCGAGCGACAGCCAGCCGAATACAACTGCTCCCTCTGCTTCAGAACCGAACCATTCAACCAGCAGCGTGCTCTTGCCATATCCGGCTGGCGCACATACCAGTGTGAGCAGGTGTTCCAAACTCGTGTCGAACCGCTGAGTCAGTCGGGGACGGTGAACGCGGTCAGCACGGATAGGAGGAGACGACAGCTTCGTTTGAAGAATGACTGATGCCGACATAACCGTGTCATTATCCTGAACCTATGAATTGAGAGGAGTTTAGCACCAGATATGTAAGCATACAAGCAGATGCAGTTTTGAAAATAAACCCTTAGATATGACTTTTGGCTACTCCAATAAATCCTTGTCACTTTTAGAGTTGGAAGAATAGTCTAATCAAAAGGAGAAGATGCCATGAAGTCCCTCAAAGTTTTTGCTGCTTTCATGCTCATGTTAGTCGCAGTTCCAGTCTTCGCGCAAAAGAATGTATCCAACACCGTCCGTTACAACGATTTCAGCTTCAGTTTTCATCCGGCGTTGGCGACCTACGTCAACATCACACAGTATCTTATTGAACCCGCTGACGTATTCCCGCTACAAGGCTTGTCCGGTACTGAAGAAGGTATCCGAAAATAGCATGTAAACTCTTTGAACCACACAAAAGGAGTTGAACATGAACTTGGACACCTTCTTTACCACATTATATGTCTGGATTGACAATTGGTATAAAGCAGTAGGCGCAGCGATTTTGAGACGACATGCCGGGCCGGAACTGACGATGAGCGATAGTGAAGTGTTGACCTTAGCACGAGCTGGGCAATGGCGAGTGGGAGTGCCTTGGCGATCCGAACGAGGTCTTTTGCGGTATATGGATGTACACGGACGAGGCTGGTTTCCACAGCAGTTGAAACATAGTGCATTCAACGAGCGAGTACGGCATTTATGGGCGGCTTTCATTTGTTTGCAACAACACTTCGCTGAAGTGCTGGAAAGTCCACAGATGGTGTATGAAAGTGTGGATTGTGTGCCTTTAATGACTGGTACCATCGCTCAAGCAGCACGGCATCGTCAGCACTGGCTCATGGAAAGCAATTTGGGTCGTGGCGGGAACAACGGCGGTTGGTTTTTTGGATTTCAATTGCTCACCAGTGTGACGGCTGAGGGGACGATTACAGGCTGGCTGTTGGGGTCGGCCCATGATGATGATCGCTGGCTCATGCAAATCTTTGTCAGTGCCCGTGCTGGACGTGCCGAGTGGAGTGCGCCACCTCATCCGAAAGCCCAAACCCGTAAAATGCGTTTGCCGAGTGGGCGTATTCGTCCGCTGATTGCGGTTGGCAAGCCTCACAACCGCCCCTATATCGGCGACCAAGGCTTTAATGGTAAACGCTGGCAACGTCACTGGAAACAATATGGTGCTGATGTCATTACTGCACCGCCTACCAACTCCAATTCACCTTGGCCACCTCAGCTCAAAGGCTGGTTATCCTCTCATCGTCAAATTGTTGATACCGTATTTTCACGTTTAGATACGGTCTTTGGCTTACAGCGCCTCAATGCTCATTCCGATTGGGGACAATATACTCGTCTAGCCGCCACAATGGCAGCTTACAACATCGGTCTTTTTATTAACCGCCTTTTAGGTCGCTCATTCGGTGCTCTTGAAACCCTTCTTTGTTGAGTACCGGACAACGCTCTTTAGGGGCAGCTTTCGTCATCTACGGGGGGCAACCATCAAATGCGAGTATCGTCAGTATACCCAATGGGATTTGAACTCAAGAACTAAACAGTTTGTACTAAAAAACGAGAGTTTTACTCATTAAACAGGTAAAAATCCCGTCCTTTAGCGTAAAATAATCGTTATAATTGTAATTATTGACCCGCTGGGACTTGAACCCAGAACCCGCTGATTAAGAGGCAAAGTTACACTTGCTGTAGTCAATCGAGTGATGGAGCCTAAAATCGCTTCTTCGGGAGATAGAGACCTTGATTATGACAATGCTACTGGCAAAAGCCGCTTGTTCAGTTAGCAGTGGAATAATCCAATCGACAAAAACGCGCAAGAAGTTCTAGCTCCCAAACTGAACAACTAGTTCGGGATATGATGCTGGAATATTGGCGCTGAGGCGATTCAGCGGCGGTAGTACAATGGTCATGGAAAATATCCCGTCTGGGCGCTACAGATCATGATTTGCTTAGGAATGCTTGCATTCGCTTTCCAACATCTTGGATGTGTTTGCTAAGTAAACTGACAGCTTGTTTTTTCTGGCCTTGTTGGAGTGCCTCTAAAATGGCTTGATGTTCGGTGGTTGAGTGATCCCGATCAAACAAACCCACTCCAGTATATAAGCGAGAAAGTTGCAAATGAACGTGTAAATCATCCCATGCATCGGATAAGAAGGTGTTATTAGCCAATTTGACCAACGCATAGTGGAATTGATAGTCGAGCATCATGTAATCTCGAAAATCATCATAAATTTTCCCGTCGGGACTTTCCACCATTTGACCGACTAAAGCAGTCACTGATTCAATAACATCTTCTGTTATTGATGCCTCTGTAAGGGCATGAGTTTCCAATAAATGTCGAACATCAAACATTTGGTCTAATTCGTCCGCAGTTAGGATATTCGCCACCACAAAACCGTGATTGGTTTTTTGTGTCACCAACCGCTCACCGTTAGCCCTCATTAAAGCCTCGCGTACTGGCGTATTACTCATGTTGAGCTGTCTTGCCAAACTATCAATACTAATAGGAGAGCCCGGCTGGAAATCCTGATTGATAATCGCATCAAGCAGTGTGTTATAGGCAATATCCGTCAGGGATAGATACGGCTGCCGCTTGAGTGTTTTATATTTTGAATTCCCGATTTCGCTCACGATATTACGACTCCAATACTGGCCAATAAAACGCTAAATTTCCTCTAACAACCGCTAACTATACCGCACTTCGTACTTCTGATCTTCACGTCCATTTTCAATTAACCTCAAAAGCAATTTTTACACATTATTTGACAATTGATGCAAGCCATGGTAGTTTCATGCATCATGCACGATACATGATACATGTAATATCTCAAGCTGTCCAATAAGTGAAAGGCAAATACTGACACCATAATTTGAAGTTCACAGACATCAAAATTTCACTTTGAATAATATGGAATATGGAGCACCACTATGAAAGTTCTTAGATTTTCAGTCTTCTTAGTGTTTCTTATGCTGCTTATTGTGGGGATGGGGATAACATCCGCACAAGATCAACCCTATGCCGGTGTAACGGTTCGCATCCTCAGTTTTGATGGTCCCGCCGTTACCGAACCGCTTCTGCGACGTGGCCCGGATTTCGAGGCTTTAACCGGTGCTAAAATTGAGGTGACCACAGTTCCCTTTGCCGATCTTTTCAACAAAATTCAGACAGATCAAGCTACAGGGACCAACAGCTATGACGCTTTCATTTTGGCGCCACAGTGGCATGCTGACTTGATTGTCCCCGGCTATCTAGACGATTTGACGGATCGCGTCAAGAACGACAAAGATATTCAGTGGGACGATATCGGCCCTTTCTTCCGCAACTTCATTTCCACATACGAAGGCAAAATCTACACCATTCCGCTGGATGGCGATTTACACACCGTTTACTACCGCACCGATGTATTCAAAGATAACAATCTGACCCCACCAACCACATGGGAAGATTACCTGAAAGTCGCTTCAGCCTTAAACGGCAAGGATTTGAACGGTGATGGCAACGCGGACTATGGCTCATGCATCCCGAAGAAGCGCGGCGGTCAGGGCTATTGGTGGGTGCTGGACATCGCCAGTGGTTACATCCAGAGCCAAGGAACGTCTCAGGGCATGTTCTTCAACACCGATGACATGACCCCGCTGGTCAAGAATGATGGGTTTATTCGTGCGCTCGAAATCTACAATGAAACCACCAAATATGGCCCGCCGGATGAATTGAACTTGGATCTGAACAGCACTCGCAGCCTGTTCTTGACAGGTCGCTGCGCTTTGACAATGGACTGGGGTGATATTGGCTCGCTGTCCATTGATCCCAAGCAGTCGACTGTCCAAGACAAAGTCGGTACCTTACTGAATCCCGGTGCAACTGAAGTCCTTGACCGCGCCACCGGTAAGCTCGTGCCTTGCGATGAAAAGACTTGTCCCTACGCCGTCGATGGTGTGAACCATGCACCACTAGCGGCCTTTGGTGGATGGGGTGGTTCTGTCAGCGCGGCAGCCAAGCCAGAGGTCAAAGACGCAGCCTATGCTTTCTTCTCCTACTTATCTCAGCCCAAGCAATCTGGCGAAGATGTGACATTGGGCAAGACGGGTTATAACCCCTATCGCGCTTCTCAATTCTCAGACCTCAGCATGTGGGTTAAAGCGGGCTTTAGCGAAACGGCTGCCAAGAATTATCTGAGCGCCATTGAAGCCAGCGTCAGCAGCCCCAATATGGTGCTCGACCTCAGCATTCCGCAGGTCAGCCGCTACCAGCAAGTGGTTCTGGATACCGTCGTCAGCCAGTTCCTTGCCGGTGAGTTTACGGCTGAACAGGCGGCTGATGAAATCTACAAGCAGTCCGAAGAAATTACCGACGAAGTGGGACGCGACGCCCAAAAAGCTGCCTATCTCGCCTCACTTGGGGTTAGCACCAAGTAAGCGATTTGTCGGCAGCATAGCCCGACGGCGACATCTGCCTTAAGTCGCACATAGATCAAAAGAGTTCAACTCATTGAGATTCTCATATGAGTTGAACTTTTCTATCGTAATTTGAACAGTTCGATTATGGAAACCATGCAAAAACGTAACACGACATCATTAGAAGTTGTTCCGGTCATGAGCAGAAATTCGAAGTCGGCACGAGCGCGATCACATGACACAACCGCGAAGTTTGGATTTTTACTGCCCACGATTGCAATCGTTTTGTTCCTGTCCATCTTTCCATTGATACTCTCCCTCTATCTGTCGTTCACACGTGTAACCTTTGTGCGAGGCGGTATCAATATCGTTTTCGTGGGTTTCAAGAATTATGAAAAACTGCTTTTTGGAAGTAACCAGCGTCACTTGATTGGTGCGTTAGGGGCAATTTCGCCACTGGGTTGGGTGATTCTCATTGGCGTTACCGGATTCATGATCTATTGGCTCTACAGCTACACGACCAGCACCAAGCGCAGGCTGTTTGGTACATTCTTCCGGCTTATCGGAGCCATCATGACAGCCGGATTGGTCGGCATTTGCGTCAGCACATTAAGCGATACGGGTATTCCCGGGACCCTTGTTGTAACGCTTGTGTTTGTGTTTGTGGGTGTCTTTTTTCAATACACCATCGGTTTAGGATTAGCACTGCTGTTGGTTCAGAGCTTACCCGGTAAGCGTATCTTTAGAGTCGTGTTCTTGCTTCCCATGATGATCACACCGGTCGGTGTGGGCTTTCTTTTCAGGATGATGACCGACACCTCAATTGGTCCCTTTGCGCCGCTGTGGATCAGTCTCGGCCTCAAAAATACCTCATGGGTGGAAACCGGAGCAGGTGCGCGGGCTGCCATCCTGATCGGAGATATTTGGCAGTGGACGCCTTTTATGTTCATCATTTTGTTGGCTGCGCTCGAAGGTGTCTCGCACGAACAAATCGAAGCGGCATTGGTCGATGGAGCAAACCGTTTCGACATGTTTCGCAGCATAATTCTTCCGCAAATTGCGCCCGTCAGTTTGACGCTCATCCTCATCCGTTTGATTGAAGCGTTCAAGATTATCGATCTCCCACGCCTATTAACAGGTGGTGGTCCCGGCACAGCGACCGAATCTTTGACGCTGAATGCCTTCAATGAATGGAGCGCCTTGAATTTAGGTGGCTCTGCCGCTCTAAGCTATCTTCTGCTTATTCTTGTGACCTTCGTTGCTGTGATGTTTGTCAACACCGTGCGCAACAAAATTGTGGAGCATCTGTAAATGAACCGACTTTTCAGATCAGCAAATCCATTTCATCTGTCGCCATTTTGGAAGTTGGTATCCTATATCATTCTTGGCGTGTGGGCATTTATCGTTATTTTTCCGTTGTACTGGCTGTTAGTCACATCCTTCAAACAACCCGTTGATGTTGCCAGCGGCCCCAAATTTGTCCCGTTTATAGACTATCAGCCGTCGCTTCACGCCTACCAAGAGCTGCTGATAGATAATGGTATCGAATATGTTGGACGACCTTACATCACGACTGTCACCATTGCCATTACCAGTGCGCTGGCCTCATTAGCGGTTGGAGCGGGGGCAGCCTATGCCCTGACACGCTTCGAATATCGGCCCAAACCCGGCTTGATTGTGACCTTCATTGGGTGCGTAGCCTTCACCGCCATCCTTATCAATATAGGCTCACCTTGGCCGGTTGCTGCCGTGATTGGGCTGGTGATTTTTTCCCTTCTGGCGCAGGGAATTGGACGGCGTTTCAAAGGCTCGATGAATAATGAGGACATTGCCTTTTGGCTCATCTCACAGCGCATTCTGCCGCCGGTTACAGTCGTCATTCCGATTTATATCTTATTCCAGCAGCTTGGAATGTTGGATACACCGCAAGCCCTGATTATCACCTACTGCGCTGCAAACTTGCCCATCGTGATCTGGTTTATGCGGGATTATTTCCAGAGCCTACCAGTAGAGCTGGAAGAAAGTGCTTTTATTGACGGCGCGAACCGTCTTCAGATGATACAGCGAATTATTCTTCCGTTATCCGCTCCGGGGCTGATTGCTACCTTCCTGATCGTGCTGGTGTTTTCGTGGAACGAGTACGTGATGGCACTCTTTCTGTCGGGATCACAGACGCATACCATGCCGCTGCTCATTTCAGGGCAGAACGCGACGCGCGGGCCTCAGTGGTGGAATATCTCAGTTCTAGTACTATTGATGATTGTCCCACTTATATTTATGGCGATTACGCTAGAGCGCTATATTGCTAAAGGTCTATTGGTCGGTGCGGTGAAAGGCTAGAGCTAACTCAGAAATAAAAACTGCTAATGTGCCAGTCATTTGTTTATACAAGCTTTGCCAACTGCTCGGGCCAGAGGTCTGGTTAGATACTTAAGCCTGAGCAGTTCAACATCTTCAGTATTTTGGTTTGATGGGGATGTAAATGTCTTCTTCGGAGTTAGGATCACCGTTTTTGTATTTGTCGCCTAATACCTCAAAAGACGGTCTATGATCCAAATCGTATATCGAATTCGGTAACCAGGTGCCATATATATACGCAAAAATCCTGTTGTCCGTACTTAAACCTTTATAGTGAAACACTGCATAAAGGCCACCGTTCAAATGAAAAGCCAGCATGTCAGGAGGAATAGCTTCATAATCAGAAACCTCGACCGCCGCCCATTTATCAAAAATTTGACCAAGGTCAGTTAGCTTCACCGGTTCGCAATAAACACTCATCGAAATCAGATCATTTGACACACGATTGTTAATCGTTTTCTGGTGGGGCAAAAATGACCTCCAGAGGTCAGATGTTTTATTGTCGACAACAGACATCGCGACTTTTTTCCCGACAAGTTTTTTCTCGGTGACAAGTGTAATAACAGGTTCCACAAAAGCTCCTTTTGCGTTTAACTTCGATATTGGATGGCTAGAAGCTAAACATGGCTTTGACTACACCATTAGCCGGATCAAGCCATGTTGGAAAATCGCTTATCATTTGTTCGGCTGAAGGACAGTAGGTGATCCAAGACAGAACATCCAGTTGTTTTTGCTCCATCGCTTCTATGACCTTGTTGAAATCTTGGCGGGTTGCATTGCGGCTGGCCAGTAAGGTAAGTTCCCGTCTATGAAAATCCGGATCATGAAAGGTGACGTCACCTTGGAATAGACCGACATAGACCAAGCGTCCGCCATGTGCTGCATAACGAAAAGACTTCATCATCGAGTCTGCATTGCCGGTGGCGTCAAACACGACGGTCGGCAATCGGTCGGGAATAAGGGTTTGGAGTTGTTCAAGAACGTCCTGCTTACCGTCAATACAGTGATCAATCGCTGCTTGGTGCTTTGCAAATTGCAGTCTAGGGGCACTGACATCAAGTGCAATGACCTGTGCACCAGCGATGTGGGCAAATTCAGCCACACCCAATCCGATAGGGCCGACGCCGACAACCAGAACCGTTTCGCCGGGGATCACCTGAGCACGTCGAACGGCATGGCAGCCAATACTGAGCATTTCGACGAGCGCTAGCTCATTTTCATTGAGGACACTGGATTTATGCAGCTTATCAATGGGTAGATTAATCAACTCTTGCATGCCCCCGTCGCGATGCACACCGAGCACTTGATTGCGCATACAGGCATTCTCAAAACCGCGTTGGCAGGCGTCGCATGTGCCGCAGTTCATATAGGGACGTACACAACACAGATCACCAACATTCAAGTCATGTTGGGTAGTGGTTGGGCCAATGTCTGTTACTTCAAGTGCAAGTTCATGACCAAGAACCCGTGGGTAAGTGAAAAAGGGCTGGTTCCCCTGATAGGCGTGTAGATCGGTACCACATATGCCGACGCGCCTGACTCGAAGTTGCGCCTCATTTTCTCTTGGAGCCAATGGGGCTTGAGTATCGAGCACTCCGAAATGCGCGGGTTCCTGTAAAATAACCGTTTTCAAAACATCGCTCCTCAAATCGCTATTTCTAGCAAATCTACACATATTAAATCGTGCATGATGCATGATAACTGAGCCTGAGTATAGATTCAAGTTAAGATTATTGATAGTTGACAAAATAAATAGGATTATCCGGTTTTGCCAAAAACTAGACTTAGTATGAGGAGTGATAAGGCGTGCTTACCGTTTTCGGAAGTCTGCTGAAATTAAATGACCGACCCTGTTGAATAAGTCGATAAGTCTTAAGTTTTAGTTTATTGAAACTTAAGATAAAGTTGCCGAATTTACCATATTGATGGCAGTACAGCTTCCTCTCATTTATACTGTTCGTCCTGCTACACCTAATGAAGCGCCGATAATCGCTCACAAACGACGGGCAATCTTCGAAGCTACGCAAGATGTATGGTATTTAGATATTCCCAGTATTGATGCCTTATTTACCGACTGGCTACGACCGCAGTTAGCGAATGGTGAGTATAGGGGCACTGTATGAAAAACAAGCTGCTATTGGTGGCGCTGGCGGACGAATTATTGAATGGTGGCTGCTCTCCTCTGACTTCATTACCCGACGGGCGTATATCAATAATTTGTTTGTCGAGGCAGAGCATCGGCGATGCGGCGTAGCGCGCTTACTTACCAAATACAATGCTAACTTGGTGACGAACGGAAGGTATTCATCATGTCAATCTATATGCGAGCGTCCAGTCACGCCCACTGTATGAAGCCTTAGGGTTTGAGGTGACAAGCGAAATGCGATTAATTCTCTGAAAACAGAATTTTCGTCCGTGCATATACAGATGCTCATAAACTTCGAGCTTATTAACATGCTGGTTCGGTGAACTTCGGGGGGCATTACGAAAATAGTAAGCAGGGATATCATGAATTATTTCGTCATGGACTGGATTCACGTAGCAGATATAGGCTGAGATCGTATTTGTACCATGATCTCAGCCTGAACCTTGCCCTGCTGACTGCCGAGCTGGTTCTCAAGCGTAATATTGTTAAAAGCTTTAGCAGAATCGGGTGTTAGATACTGGAATGAGCGCCGAAACATTTGGGAAACTTGCTAAAGAGTATCAGGAGGAACAAGACCGTATCACATTTGCACTCAAGGCGATTCAATAGGAAATAGGAAAACTATCACAACCCTTGATGCACCCTTAGAAGTAATTTCTGAAATTGGTGAGCGATATAGAAGGCAGGAACCACAGCGACAGCGTGAAACCCTGCGTCAAGTCGTTGAGAGAGTTGTAGTTGATCATCGCGGTAAAGTACGGAAACTGGTACTAAAACCACCTTTTGTTTACCCGCATCAATTAGCGGAAGGTAACGGTGGCCAGAGGTAAGTGAAACGCTCAAACAAACCTGAGGCTGGAAAACAAACATCCAGTTATAATGGATCTAGATGTTCATTTCAGGTCGGCTGAGGTGACCCCAATGACACCCAAGATGAACCCTCTAAGACTTCTTCCTCTCCTGTGACTGATGACTTTGTGCAGTTTCTGGATCTGATTCGCTTTCCACAGCGTACTGCCCTCGAATACCTTCTTACTGACGGACCTTAAGAACTGAGTTGTGCTTTGCGGTGGCCAGGGAGAGGCTAACCCCTCCCCCAACCCACCTTAAAGTCTCGCTGGTACCGGCAGCGCGACCCTGAAGATAAGTCTAGCAGGGTTGGCGGCCTCTCGGCGAACCGTTCGTCATTTTTATAGAGGAGGTTTTGTATGACCCGCGTTTTCGCACTGACCAATCACAAAGGGGGAGTCGGGAAATCGACATCCGCCACCAATATTGCCTTCGGCATGGTGGGCTTACTTCGCCGTGCTGGAGCGCCAAATAATCGTGTCTTGCTGATTGATACCGATAGCCAAGGCCATGCCACACTTGTTACCACCGGCCGAAATGACTTTGGCACGGACGATAGTCTATATTCGGTGTTGATGGCAGATCGACAGAATGCGCCACACGTGTTGGCTAGCGCCATCGTCCAAAGCCATTGGGATCCTGATCTGCATGTGCTGCCAGCATCGCTGCTGCTAGAGGGTGCGGAGCGTGAACTTATGGGCGTGGCTGGCGCACCCTATCGCCTTGCTGATCCACTCAGCAAACTTGCCAACCATTACGCCGCCATCATCATTGACACCCGTCCCTCATTTTCGCTGATGACAGAAATGGCATTGGTAGCTGCCACTGATGCACTTATCCCGGTCGAACCGCGTTATCTCGAAACAGTCGGTTTGCTAAGCGTACTGAATAAGATCAACGACATTCGAGAAGGCTGGAGACGACCCGATTTGCATGTCGGCGGCATCATCGTTACCAAGATGAACACGCGTATCAAAGGACACAATCATCTGCTGGATGAACTGAAAGGACACAACATTCTTGGCAAATTGTTGTGCGGTGTAATCCCGGCGAATGAAGCAGTATCGTATGCTCACCGTGATCATCAGAATGTCTTCAGCTACGATCCGAAAGCCCCAGCCAGCAAAGCCTATGCTCAAGTAGTCGGATCGCTCCTCAAGCGCATGACAGCAAGCGGTGCAGCGTGAGTGGCAAACGTGACAACACGGCCAAACTGGATGCCCTGTTGGCAACGGTAACCGACGATCTCTTCAGCGGCGAAGTGGCTGAACAGTTTCAAGCTTATGGTTTGCGTGTCGAGCGCATCCTGCTGGAACTGGTGCGACCCGATCCGGTACAACCACGACGTGTGCTGCCGGAAAGGCTGCACTTTGCCTTTCATAACAACCGGATGACACCGACGCAAGCGCTGCGTGAACTGGTTCAGTCAGCACAGATTGCCGCTCGTCAGCGAGGGCGACCGTTCGACGGGCTGCTCGATTTGCTACCGAATGATGAGGATGAGACCGACGACGAAGCAAAGACCCCACTCTCACCCGAAGAATTGCTGCTGCACGATTTGGTGACGCTGGCAGTCACAATCCGCGATGATGGGCAAGTGAACCCACTCACAGTGGTGGATATATCTGAAGGCCTAACCCAACTGTACCGGATTGAAACGGGAGAGCGGCGCTATTGGGCTTCATGGCTGTTGCGAGATTTCATCCCGAACTACACCGGTGATGGCATGATCCCCTGCATTATCATCCCGGCTCAGCAAGCATCTCCCTTCCGACAGGCGAAAGAGAACACCGCTCGTTCCGGACTGACAGCAGTAGCGATGGCGAGACAAGCTGCGTTACTCCTCTTGGCCGTTCACGGCTATGAAATTCCATCCTACGCCATCAACAATGACTTCTACCGCCAAGCCTTGGAACTCGACCTGAGGAGCAAGCAGGAATTCACAAGTGAAATTCTCAGCGCAATGGGCGGTATTAGCCGCTTTCAATTCAGTCGCTATAAAACGTTGTTAAAGCTCTCAGATGAAGCTTTTGACTTGGCAGATCGTTACGGCATTGATGAGAAAAAACTACGCTATATCACAAACCTGTCTGCTGAGTATCACGTGGAAATCGTACGCCAGATTATCGATCTCAATTTGACGAGTAAGCAGGTCAAAGACATATGCGAAACCGATACTGATGAAGCCGAATCTACACATAGCAATCAATCAGAAACTATTCCGCGCACTGCATTGCAAATCGCAAAGGCAACACGGAATAGCAGTGACATGTCGGGTGCAGATTTAGCTCGAGCACTTCTCTCTCAAGAACACGATGCCAATATTGCACGAGCACGTCTTCAAATGATGCGTCGCTTGGTTGATGAGGCGGAACGACATTTACAAAGTCTATGACAATGTTGCCCCGGGGCAACATTCCGAGGAACAAATCGTGAAAGTAAAGAACAGAAGTCCTCCAGCATTTAGCCCATAAAGCAAAACCCACCGGAGTGGTGGGCCAACGCGGGAGAACGGTTAACAATGACATTGTGAAGGCTGGATACCTCACAATGTAGCATGTCCTGATTCTCCGCGCAACTGAATATTCGTCTTTCAGCCCTGTTTTTGAACCTGACTTCTGTTCAGCTTTGCTTGGAGGCACGCATGAATGGCTATTCTTCGGCTGGCGCACTTGACCGTCAGTCTGATCTACTCGCACGCCTACAAAATGTCGTTCGCCAACTTAATCGCCCGGATATTCGAACCATCTCAGCATTGATCGCCAAAGCGATCGGTGATCAGAATGCAGGTCTGATGGCCATACGCTTGCTGCATTGGTTCCCAAAATCGAAGAAAGTAGGTGGTTGGGTCTACAAATCATGGCGGGATTGGAACGCCGAGTGCAACCTCTCGCAGGCACAGGTCAAACGTGTCCATGGTAAAGGCTTTCTGGAGATGATTGGCATTGAACGCACGATTATGAAAGCCAATGGCACACCAACCGTTCATTATCGCTTGGACGAAAATCAGTTAATTCAGAGGCTGGGTGAGTTTTTAGACATCATGCCACTCCGGATCAAAATGTGGATGTGGACAGAAACGCCTAATGAAGACAGTCAATCCAGTCCATCTCAACAAGCGAATTCAGACCAACTCGATGAGCTCAATCAGATCAATGAATTTGGCGAAGATGAGCCTATTTATTCGGTCGAAATCGCCCAATCCATAACAGTCTCTGACTCACAAACAATACATCATAAAAACCATCAGTCTAAACAACACAACAGCTATTCTGCTGCTGTTGTGGACTCTGAAAGCGAAGAGAAAAAAGAAATTCTTCAATCGCTCGGAAAATTAGGAGTTGGATACCTCAAAGCGAAAGAACTCATCGAAAAGCATGGTCACAAACGAGTTGCTGAAGTTATCCAGCACACAACAGACCAAGACCGCAAGAATCCAGCGGGTTATATCATTCGGGCGCTTGAGGAAAAGTGGACATTCTGGTCAAAACTCGAAAAAGAAGATTACGCCTGCGGGAACGGAATGGCGTATATCACTGGCAAATATGCCGCATTTATCAATCATTAATTTATATAATATCGTCAAGGCAAATGGAATGAGATATACGGGAAAAAGTACTACGTTTTAGCATGTAACAAACATGCTGCCAAAAACGATGGCATGAAAATCAGTTGTAGATTTTGTGGCTGCTTGTAGGACGTACTAGACCTTCAAATCTAGCCCTCGAGATCGGTTTTTTCAAGAGGCCTAATTGCAGCTCTATTTACATTCGTTATAGTCCCTAATTGAACTCGTTGGAGCAGTGAAGCCAGAACTTAAATTTCCGCCGGTGATGCAACAACATACAGTGAATTGCTTGACAGGTATGCCGTTTCGATCTATAGTTATACGTATAACTATAGGAACATTGTAAATATATTTTATTGAAAACCTAGTTTATGATCTCAAAGAAACGTCCTACCCAAGCTGACATTGCCCGTCTGGTTGGGGTTACACAAGCAACTGTTTCCTTCGTCCTCAACGGAAGCGACGCGATTTCAGTTCCTGAAGAAACGCGTCAGCGAATCTGGGAAGCGGTTGAAAGCCTCGGTTATCGACCAAATGCCATCGCGCGGGGATTGGTTTCGGGTAACAGTTCGCTGATAGCTGTTACGGTTCCCAACATCTCGGACTTCTTTTCGGATGTCGTGCATGGCATAGAAGACGTTGCGCGCAATCACGGTTACAGCGTGATTATCTCCACTACGAATGACGACCCTAAGCAAGAACTCATTAATCTGGATATGTTCGCCAGCCGTCAAGTTGATGGAACGATCATCTGCGGAAGCCGTTTAGAAGCAGATGATTTGAGCCACGTCGCTAAAGATCATCGGCTCGCGCTCCTGACCAGTAAAGCACCCATTTCTGCGGGAATTGTCAAAATTCCGGGTGAGGCAGGGCTCTATGCGACCACATCGCATCTCATCTCTCTTGGACATACTACTATCGGGCATATTGGATGGCAGCCTGCGGGCGAAAATGAACGTGAACCCGGTTATATCCGTGCATTGCTTGAACACAACTTAACCCCTGACCCCCGTGCTACGGTCGTTATGCCGCAAGCAAGTATAGAAGAAGGGGCGCATGGATTGGAACACCTACTTGATCAGTTCCCTGACATAACAGCGATTACTTGCTATTCCGATGTGCTAGCGGTTGGGGCGATTCTAGCAGCAAAGAGACTTGACCGACGTGTGCCGGAAGATTTGGCCGTAGTAGGTTTTGACGATATTCCGATTGCCGCGATTGTCAGTCCCGCGCTGACGACGGTGCGCGTTCCGCGTTATCGAACTGGGCAAATGCTAATGGAAGCACTTCTCCGTGTGATAAATGCTAAATCTGATTACAGCGAGATCAATGAGGTCGAACTGGAACTTGTTGTGCGTGAGTCTTGTGGAGCGAAAATGACGGGGCGAGCGAATGGATCTATTTAATGGAAGCCCCTCACCAAAATAACCCACCCAGAAAATTTCCATACCTAGCTGTAACTAGGTTGTTTAGTGGATGGATGTACTTGATCAGCGTAGACCGAAGCATTTTAATGAGGAGGCTGCCTATAGAATAACCCACCTAACTGAATATTCATAGTCATAGACAAAATTATTTATAGAGGAGAGGTTCTATATGGACACCAGATTACGTGGTCGTCTCGTTCGCTTCGTGTTGCTTGTTTCTGTTTTTACAATGCTTGTTTCTGTAGCCTTCGCACAGGATAACTCAACCTCAGTCATGACACGTACCGCAGATGGACAAACCATTACAGCATGGGGCTGGGATACTCCCGAATTCAATAAGCCGATACTCGATTACATCAAAGAAGCTTCAGGTGTCACTGTCAATGACGTGACCTACACCAATGCTGACGTTCTGACCAACGTGACAACGGCGATGGCCGCTGGTGGCGTCGGGATGCCGGATGTGTTCAAGCGAGGGTCTGGTGATATTCCAGCATTGGTCGAGATGGGTGCTATTAAAGATATTACGGATCTGGTCGCACCCTACAAGGATTTGCTGCCCGACGTGGCATGGCAAATGGTGACCTACAAAGATCGTATTTGGGGTGTTCCGGCCAATAGCCCCGCAGGCGGCATCTTCTGGCGGCGTGACATGGCAGAAAAATATGGTGTTGATCCCGATAAGGTTGTGACTTGGGACGATTTTATTGCCGCTGGACAAACAATTGCTAAAGCAAGCAATGGTGCCGCACATATCATGACTCTGCCTGCAACCGGTTTGCCTCTGGAAGTCTTGTGGGCTGTTCAACAGGGCAACAAGGCAGAAGTGATTGGTGAAGGCGACACCGTTAAGATTGGGCCTGACTCGCAGGAATGGAAAGATACACTGGCGCTGTGGAAGAAGATCCGTGAATCGGGTGTGAGCGCAGAAATCGACGCATGGACTCAACCGTGGTATCAAGCAATCCAAGATGGTTCTGTTGTTGCCTATCCATTCGGAACATGGTTCGTCGAAACCATCAAGCAGCAAGCACCAAAGACACTAGGTGATTGGTACTTCACACCGTTCCCGGCCAATACCGCCGATGGCAGTCGCTACCCTGATTTTGGTTCGGCGACCTGTTTCATCAGTGCGAAGACCGAACATCCCGAAGCCGGTATGGAGTGGGTAAAGGCTTGGACGATGGACCCGCATGGCGCAATTGAAATCGGCCTGAAGGACCTCGGTATCTCGGTGGTGAGCAAGGCAGCGCTTGATGACCCCTTTGTGAAGGCTCCCCATGAGCTGTTCGCTAAAGATCAAGCCTATTGGGTCGATGCGACCGAGGCTTTCTTCAACATTCCATATGTGCCGCCGACCACTATTCACAGTGCTGAAGCCACCGATATTTTCAACCGTCACCTTGAACAATGGTGGCTGGGTAAAGAATCGGACGAACAGTTCCTACAAGGAACGGCTGACGAGCTGCGTTCTAGCCTCGGCATTCAATAAGTAAACTGCATCGTTTGCAGATATACATTCTTCCCCTTCTTCAAGCATACGGAGAAGGGGAAGGCCAGTGGGTATTCGGCACGCCTCTTAGCAGATATTCATGGGACGGATTTTGTCAGGTGAATTGGTAAGGAAGTGGCTTATGGACACAACTCGCGGAAGTTCAAGCCCGGTACATTCGAATAATAGATTAATTCGTTTTTTCCAAACCTTGAACCGTAACAAAACGCCTTATTTGTATATTGCGCCGTTCTTTATTTCATTTGCTTTGTTCGGGCTGTATCCGCTGCTTTTCTCCATTCAACTGAGCTTTTCCAATTTCAAGATTGGAACGCCGCCCGTTTGGATCGGTCTGGCGAATTATCAGAAGGTACTTAGCGATCCACTCTTTTGGATGAGTTTGAAGAATGTCGTCATCCTTTGGCTGGGAACGCTGCCTATTCAGTTGATATTGGGGTTCGGGATTGCGTGGCTCTTAAACGGAATTTTTGCTCCGATCAAAGGACTTTTTAGTGGCATCCTTTATCTGCCAGTAGTAACCAACCTTGTCGCAGTCGCGCTCGTGTTCCGACTGATGTTTGATGACCAATATGGCATCGTCAATGTTTTTCTGACCTTCTTCGGACTGCCACCTGCCGCATGGATGACTTCAAGTACGTGGGCACCATGGACGACTATCATTCTGATTATATGGAAGGGGTTAGGCTGGTACGTTGTTTATATTCTGGCGGCACTTCAAGGTGTTGAAAAAGTTTACTATGAGGCTGCCAAGATTGACGGCGCAAGTTCGCTCCAGATTATACGGCATGTGACCATACCCTCAATTCGCCCCGTCCTCCTGTTTTTGGTGATCCTCGGCACGATTTCAGGGCTGCAAATCTTCACCGAGCCATTTGTACTCTACAGCGGCACTATGGGTGGGCCAGAGAATTCGGTGCTGACTCCCAGCATGTATATCTACACACAGGGCTTCAAATATCTCAAGTTTGGTAATGCCTCAGCGATGGCCGTAATCCTCGGCATTATTATTATTATGCTCTCAATCGTTCAGTTCCGCTTCTTTAGTGGCCGGGAGGATTGAACGATGTCCCGCCGAGTTGTTATTTCGCGGATTGGGGTTTATCTCATTCTGTTGTTTTGGTTAGCAGTGAGTCTGTTCCCGTTCTACTGGATGATTATTTCATCCTTCAAGCCTGTGCAGGAAATTTTCACCTTCCCGCCTGTATTCCTGCCGCTGCATCCCACGATTGAGAACTATCAGCGGCTTCCCGTATTGATCCCAACGATTATCGAAAATACAGTCAACAGCCTTGTGGTGTCCATCGTGAGACCTACAGCCACGGTGTTTTTCAGTTCGCTGGCCGGTTTTGCCTTCGCCAAGTTTCGTTTTCGCGGACAGAATATTTTGTTTGCCTTGGTTATTTTTACACAGTTGATTCCGCCTGCTGTGGGTTTTATCCCGCTGTTTATTCAGATGGTGCAGTTCAAGCTGCTGGATACGCTGTGGGCGCTGATCCTACCCGGAATTGTCAGTGCCTTTGCCATTTTCCTGTTCCGTCAGACCATTCGCTCGGTACCAGACGAACTGTTGGATGCTGCCCGTATCGATGGTGCTTCAAACTTTCGTATCTATCGCTCGGTGATTGTCCCACTCATCATGCCGATGATTATTACCCAATACATTCTGGGTTTTATTGCCAGTTGGAATGATTATCTGTGGCCGCTTATCGCCATGCGATCACCGCAGAATTTCACGCTGCCTGTGGCAATGGCCTCTATCCAAGGGCTGATCTTCAATTCTCCTTGGGGCGCAATCATGGCCGGCGCAGTGATGCTGACCGTACCTTCGATCATCATTTTCATCTTGTTGTCGCGCTACATCGTCCCTGACCTCACGAGTGGTGCTTTCAAATAAACTTTTCATCATTCCATAAATACAAGGAGCACAAATTGTCTGATTTTAATGGTTTAGGCGTACATCTCGGAAACGTTGCGCGGGTCTCGACGGCGGTATCGCGCTCGATCAGCGCCGAAAACCCGACTGGCGAAAAAGGGCATGGTGCGATGGCGACCGAGGGCACTGGCGCATCTGCCGCGCGTGAGTTGGGTCATGGTTGGAAAATATCGCCCAGTATCGATCTCAGGCCTTCGAGTACCGTCGTGTTGGGTGACATCGAAGGCCCCGGCGCGATTCAGCACATATGGATGACGGTTGCACCCCAGTACTGGCGTGTGTTGATGCTGCGTATTTACTGGGATAACGAAGCACAGCCCTCCGTTGAAGTGCCGCTGGGCGATTTCTTCTGCAACGGTTGGTGTGTCCGCTGTAACGTCAACTCAATTCCAATTGCGGTTAATCCAGCGGGCGGTATGAACTCGTATTGGGAAATGCCGTTCCGCAAACATGCGCGTGTCACGATTGAGAATCTATCAACCGACGAGGTGAAGGGCTTTTTCTATCAAATCGACTACACGCTGACCGATGTACCGGCGGATTATGCTTATTTTCATGCACAGTGGCGACGCAGTAATCCACTGCCTTATCAAGAGGTTCATACCCTGCTGGATGGCATCAAAGGGCAAGGGCAATATGTCGGCACTTATATGACATGGGGTGCGCATAACTCCGGCTGGTGGGGCGAAGGCGAAATCAAATTCTACATAGATGGTGATGCTGATAATCCAACGATCTGTGGCACCGGAACTGAGGATTATTTCGGTGGCGCGTGGGCATTCGAAGATCCTTATCAGCCGGGCGCATATGGCGCTTATTCGACTCCCTATTTAGGAATGCCACAGGTCATTGAACCTCAGCAATTTTTTAAGAATCAGCAGCGGTTTGGGTTGTATCGCTGGCATATTCCAGACCCCATCCGTTTTCAGGCTGACCTACGTGTGACAATGCAGGCGCTTGGCTGGCGCAGTAAGGGACGTTATCTCCCTCTTCAAGATGACATCTCTTCGACTTCGTATTGGTATCAGCTCGAACCACACGCGGCCTTCCCAACAGCACCGACCATTAACGAACTGGAAGTAATCTAGACAAGCGAGGAATGGATTCAAATGCTTGAACATTCAAATATGGCGCGCATGCGCGAACAGCATCCCGATTGGATTTGGAATCGCAGCGATAATCATGTCTTGCTGGGTGTACCGGGATCACATGAAGGCTTCAAAACACCTGTCGAGCCGGGTAATACGTTTTCGCCCGGAGCAGGCACTTATGGCGTTTCAACATGGTTGTATGTCGATGGCAAACTGCACACGCCGGAAGAAAAGCCACTTGACGAATTGAACTGGTCATTCTTAAACGGCAATATCCCCGTTTTGGTATCCCGCTGGAATGCTAGTGATATTGAGATGACGTCACGGTTATTCACTGACGGTGACGCAGCCTTGACCGACATCAAAGATTATTTAGCGGTTGAACTGCGCAATACGGCATCACAGCCAATTGAGTTCACCTTTTATCTGGCGGTGCGTTCATTTGGGGCTTCCGGTAACGCCATTCGCAGCATGGAGTGGGGAGACAATGCACTGACCATCAACGGCAATCGTCCTGTACTCTATGCCAGCCAGACACCAACCGCTTTTGGTGCGCTCAGCTACGACGAGTCGAAGCAAGATATTTCGGTTGCTCTCAAAACAGGTAAACTGCCTTCTGCTATCAAGGTCGAAGATGAATCGACTTGGGCAAGTGGCGCGTTAGCCTACACGCTTACGCTACAAGCGGGCGAGTCACGCCAGTTCGATTTTGTGTGTCATGTCCACGCCAACCACTGGAAGATGAAGTGGCAGAAAGCGCCGCAGCCGAATACATCAGTGGATAGAGCCCAGCAAGATTATGTGGAGCACTGGACGCAGAACCAGAAAATTCAGCTCGATCTTCCTGACAAACGATTTACAGATGCCTTTTTCGCACAGATAAATTTCCTTTACATGTTCACGGTCTACAATCAACCGCGTATCTCACCGATTTCGTACCCGCTGTGGTGGCTGCGCGATGGCTCATACGCCATCACGGCGCTCGACAAAGGTGGTTATCATGATTTCGCCGAACGCGCGGTTAGAGGCGCAGCACACCGTGACGCATTTGGTGGCTTCGGCGCGGAAGGCGATGGCCCCGGCGAAGGTATTTGGATGCTGTCAGAACATTACCTACTCACCGGCTCAGTTGATTTTCTGCGTGATGTCTACCCTGACATCGAGCGCAAAGCTGACTTGTTGATTAAGATGCTGCACACCGAAGTACCCATCACCGGCGTAACTGAAATCCGCACTCCACAAATGATGCTTGCCCCCGATTCAGATTTAATGTGCTTGCCGGCTGATGACGGCATGATCATGGGGCGGATGGATGGACATTTCCCGATTGTCTGGGTCAATGCTTTCGCCTATTTCGGCTTACGACGAGCGGCAATGTGTGCGGCAGTTTTGGGACAAGATGGTACACGCTTCGATGCAGCTGCCGATGAAGTACAAAAGACAATGAACCGCCGTGCGCCGGAATTGTTCGGTAAGAATGACCGTGATCCAAACTCAGCGTTCTGGCCGACCGGTTGGGCCTCGCGCGACAGTGAGGTGATCCAGCAAGGCTTCGAGAACTTCTGGAATACGGTGCGCTGCCCGAATGGTGTCTATACCCGCGAACCGATGTGGACATATTTTGAAGCAGGACAGGCGCATAACTATTTGCTCTTGGGGCAATCTGACCGCACTTGGATCACCATCGAACATTTCCTGACAGAACAGATTGCCCCCGGCTTATATACCTACAGCGAAGGCAACAACGACGAAAACTCATCGCTTCAATGGCAGCGCACACGGGGGTGGGATCATATCCACTACGTCACACCGCATGGTTGGACGGCAGCCGAGTTTTTCTTATTGCTGCGTGACTGTCTCGCGCGTGAAGAAGGCGATAAACTGATCATTGGCTCTGGCATTCCAGTGGAATGGTTGACCAAGTCGTTTTCAGTCCGCAATCTCCCAACTCATTTCGGCAGCTTGTCTTTCAGCTATCAACCGGACGGAAAGCGGCTTGAAGTTGAAGTTGAGCGTCAACCCGCTCGCGGCATTCAAGTCGAATTCCCTGTTGATATTCATGTGAATGTGTCAGCAGTTCGCCAACCTGAGTAAGCCCAGTAAAATCCGCAAACTCCTTCTCGATCCGACCATCACTGCGAGAGTAGAGTAGAGCGTACTCTCGCAGTGTATGGCCCAAATAACTTCCTCGTTATTTCTGCCCCGGCAGTGGAAATTCCTTTTTTGCATCATCCAACACCAAGACCCAATCGGGGCCTGAGTTGGGAGACGTAAATAGGTGTTGAGGAACTCGATCAATAACACTGATGGATGTGGATTTCCCGATATGCGGGTCATACCACCACGCATTCAAACGGTCACCCGATAACAGTTCAAGGTTAACCGTTACCTGCTGCGCGGCGTTCGGGAAATAAATCAGCGCATAGCTGCCATCTGAACTGCGCGACACACTGATGTGATTTTCGGGAGTGTCCCCGGAGTAGCTGACAAGCTGATTATCGGTGATACGGCTGAAGAAGGGGCGCGATTCGATTAATCGACGTAAATACCCCATCTGAGTAGCTCCCGGCATATCCAGTGCATCACGCCACGTGATACCGGGTGCGGTCACACCGGGTTGTTGCCCATCGTAGAACTGCCAGATGCTGTGATGGCCGTATGTGTGTCCACATGCGCCGGAAAGGACTGCACGATAGGCTGATTTGCGGACATCATAATCGGAAAAGCGACCTGATCGCACTTGGGAATCAAACACGACCGGATGATATTCATAGTTCGGCTCGGCATCGAGCGTGGGCTTGGGTGGTGTGAGGTTGTAGTCTTGCTCAACCCACTCCCAGTTTGCGATATTGTATTTGCCGTGTCCCGATTGGATCATGTTGAAGTCTAACCACGGCTCATTGTGAAGCCGCGTCGATGATTGTCCTGCGCCGCGCGGATGGTAAGTGATGAGCGCTTTACCCTGTGTTCCCGCCAGGATGCCCTCGGCCATCGCCCGCCAGACAGCCTCGAAACCATCTGGATAACGGTCGCCACCGAGTATCCAGATGATGTTGGGTTGATTGCGGTAACGTGTACCAACCAATTCACCGTAGGTAAAAGCGTTCGTCGTATTGAAAATGATCGGCCCCGTTCCGCCCACCAGATCGATCTTATCACCCCACGTCGGTAGCAAACCGATATACAGTCCTTTTGACTCAGCCAGCCGGATTAGCTCATCTACATAGGCGAAGTATTCTTCCCGCAGACGGGTTGGATCGTCATCGTACAACGGTGTATGTCCGTAGACATTGGGTGTGTGTAGGCCATCGCGCTCGGCCAGAATGACCGCTTGGATGACATTAAAACCTTTTGCGGCACGGTTATCAAAATAAAACGCGGCTTCCTCGCGGCTGAGGCGATGGAAGAGTTCCCATGCTGTATCACCCAGCCAGAAAAACGGCTCACCTTTCTCAGTCATCAAAAAACGCTTGTTTTCACTTACGCGGAGAAAATCCATTACGGTGTATCCTTGGTTGTTGGCTGTAAAAGACTAAGCATCCAAATTAGGTAATGAGGCGATCATTTCACCTGATAACTGTTCCCAACGAGCGAGGATTTGGTCATCAATCGCATCGTAGACTTCACTCTGCACACCATCATGCGCATCTAGCCATTCAATGGTTCGACGTGCGCCTTCGAGGAAGGGAATAGTGTAGTGGAAGTCGAGGTCGCGGTGGGCAGCGCTGTTATCGAAAATGGTGTTTCCTTGAAAATTGGTGACAAGCGGTGAAGAGCGATTGGGCATCAGCGCACCGAGAATGTCAGTCGGGATATGAACCAATTTAGGTTCGGGTAGGTTCATGGCCTGAGCAGTGAGTTGATAGTAGCGATTCCATGGGAACCATTCTTCGCCTGTTACGTGATAGGCCTGCCCGAACGTGATAGGATTCCCTGCGGCTTGCGCAAAAGTGTGGGCTGCATCATCAATGTGACAGGCGACCCACAACGCACTGCCATCGCCATGAACGATCAGCGGTTTTCCTTTCCGCAGGCGGTCGAGATGATAGGTTCCCCAACCATACAGGTTGACCAGCTTGCCGCCTTCGCCATAAGTCATCGCCGGACGGATAACCGTCGCCGCGAAGTCTCCACGCTGGTGGGCGCTCATGAACAGGTCTTCGCACAAGACTTTATTTTGTCCGTAACCGTTGCCTGCGTGGCGAGACTCATTTTCCAGAATGGGATAGCGGTCTGCGGGTTTGGTATAAACATCCACTGTGCTACAAAAAATGACCTGTTTGGCGCGTCCGCGACAGGCACGGATCGTGCTTTCGGCCTGTGCGGGCGTGAAGCAAATCATATCGATGACACAATCGAACGATCCTAAATCAGCAATCTGCTTTTCAAAGGCTTCAACATCATTCCGGTTACCAGAGACGATTTTGGCTCCATCAGGTATGCGAACATCGCTGACCCCCCGATTATATAAGGTTAACTCACTATCTCTGGCTAAAAATTCCTTTGAAATCGCGGTACTGATAAGTCCTGTACCGCCGATAATGAGTACTTTCATAAGAGCATCCTTTTTCAACTAAATCCGGTTATTTCATACGAGAGGCAAAAACGTATAGGTAGCGTCTTTTTCAGTAGCAAACGTGATCGTCTTGGTTTCTGTTCGGTGAACTTTATAGGGATCATCAATGCGATAGACTTGGAATGGAATATTCGCTTTAATGCAGCAAGGCTTACCCAAAAGAGATCGGATAGTCGCTTGCTTGAGTTGACCATCACGCCACACGATGTCCACTTCAAAGCCACCGCGAGCGCGTAAGCCAACAACCGAACCATTAAGCCACGTTTTGGGTAAAGCAGGTAAAAGATGGACACACTGAGCATGACTTTGCAGCAGCATTTCGGCAATCGCGGCGACCGCACCAAAATTAGCGTCAATCTGAAATGGCGGATGCGCTGTAAATAGGTTCGGATATATGCCCGCCCCGTTGGTGTACTCAACGCTGTGGCTGGCGCTCGGTAGCAGGAGTTTTTCCAGTAACAGAGCCGCATGGTCACCGTCACCCAAGCGTGCTCGGCAGGCCGCTTTCCAAGCTAGTGACCATGTTGTCGCATTATCGCCGCGCATATCTAATGATTTTGCTGCGGCGCGACAAAGCTCAGGTGTACTTTCAGGTGTGAGCTGTTTGCCGGGGAATAATCCGATAAGATGGGAAATATGACGGTGCTCATCGTCGGTGCGATCCCAATCGTTTGACCATTCCTGCAACTGCCCATATTGACCAATCTGCTGCGGCAACAGGCGATCTCGTGTGTAGATGAGTTTGGCTCGAAATTCGTGATCAAAATCCAGCAGTTCCGCCGCAGCCGCGCAGTTGTCAAACAAGTCCCAGATCAACGCCATGTCGGCAGTGGAAGCCACGCTTAGTGACGCCATTTCACCTGCCGGCAGACGAAATCGATTTTCAGGTGAACTAGAGGGCGAGGTGACAAAATAATCGCCCTGTTCGATGAGCCAATCTAAACAGAACATGGCAGCGTTTTTCATGACCGGATAAGCCGTATCGCGCAGATAAGCCGAGTCCTCGTTGAACAAATAATGTTCCCACAAATGCTGCGATAACCATGCGCCAGATAAGGGCCACATCGCCCAATTCGGCTCACCATCACCGTAGTTGCCGGGTGGCGCGGTTTGCATCCAGAGATCGACATTATGGTGGGCCGTCCATCCCTGACAGCCGTAGTTCACCCGCGCTGTTTCTTGACCGTGCTCATTCAGCTTGACGATGAAATCAATCAATGGCGAAACACAATCCGCCAAATTCGTAGCCTCAGCGTGCCAGTAATTCATCTCAGTGTTGAGGTTGGTCGTCCAATTGGATGACCAAGGTGGACGCATCTCATCATTCCAGATGCCTTGCAGGTTGGCAGGAAGTGTTCCCGGACGTGAGCTTGCAATCAGCAGATAACGTCCGTATTGAAAAAGCAGCGCAATCAGACCCACATCAGTCACCGGATTAGCCGCCCTTAGCCGTAAATCGGTTGGAGTCTGAGCGTTGGAACTTGTCCCCAGATCAAGTGACGCTCGGCGAAACAACCGCTGGTGATCTTGAATGTGACGGTCTCGAAGCTCATCAAATGAAAGTTTGGCAGCTTGTTCGAGATCGGCTGTGACTTGTCGGCTGAAATCGTTTCCTTCAGACATTGGGGAACGGTCTGCACCGTTAAAACTGGTTCGTGCGCCTAATAACAAGAGCACTTCATCCGCTTCATTGACCTGAATGCCGCGATCATCAGTAGTCACTTTGCCTGTTTTCGTGATAACTCGAATCTGTATCTCAAAACGGATACCACCGTCATCACGATAAGTAATGGGTTCTGAATGTTTGACGTAGCTTGGTTCGACGTGCGCCGGACATTGACCCAATAGCCGATAAGAAGTGTCCGAAAGCGACTCGACGGTGTAGCGCAATGGGCTATCGAGCGATGCCGTAAAGTTCAGCGTGCCTTGCGTATCGCTTTGCAGACGAATTACTAGAACTTGATCCACATAACTACAAAAAGCCTCGCGGGAGTAAGTCACCCCATTTGCTTGAAAGCGCACCGACGTAATGCCTGTATCCAAATTAAGATCACGGACATAGTTGGTAGCGTCGCCACCCATCGCGGGAAACTGTAGATGTAAATTTCCCATCGGCAGATAGGATTCGTTCCATGGCCCTTGCATACCTTTTGCAAGTTGATCGGCTTCAAGGTAGCGTTCGTCCGCGACCAGCCGCCGCACTTCCGGCAGCAGATTACGAGCGTTGGGATTATTCCCTGTTTTTGGTTCTCCCGACCAAACTGTTTCCTCATTCAACTGCAAGCGTTCGTGTGTGGTACCGCCGAACACCATTGCGCCAAGTCGTCCGTTACCAATCGGAAGTGCCTCGATCCATTCCGCTGCGGGCTGCTGATACCACAGGCGCATCTTGCTCGTTTCGTTCATTGTCATGATTGAAGAAACCCTAGTTCCATCTCTTTTACTCCAGTACTAATCCGCGCCGAAAGCGATCCAAGTTGTCCTCAACTGATTCTTGCGGGTACGCTCGTGCTGCCTAAGTTAATAGTTTGGCCGCTCGCTGCCGATTCATAAGCCTTAAAGACCAACTCAACGGTGCGTAGATTGTCATCTCCTGTGGTTTCCGCATGGTGCTGCCCCTCAAGATGCTTAAGTAAATCTGCTTGACAATCTACGATGCTGGAATGGACGAGATCATAAGCGGGATCTGCCCATTGATAGTGCTTCGGAGGAAAACGTCGAATGAGTGTGCCTTCGCTGGTTGTTTCTCGAATAATGTAGTCGGGGCCTAATTCTAAAAAACCTTTATCGCCTTCGACATAAACGTAGGTTTGAGGAAAATGCTCAATTTCGGTTCGGCTGGCGTAACTCATTTCACAAACCACACTGATGTCATCGCCCATTTTCATCATGACGGTCGCAACATCTTCGCCTCTAATATCAGGATGCACGCGAGTCGTTTGGCAGTACACCGAATGAGCATCTCCGAAAAGATAACGTGAGGTATCGAGAATATGGCTGCCCATGTCTGTGAGAACAAATTGATCTAGCTCTTTTAGAAAAGGTTGATTTTCGAATACTGGGAAGCTGTTGCAATAGTGAACGCGTGCTCGGAATGGTTTACCTATGTGGCCCTCATCCAAGATGCGTTTGAACTGCCGAATGGGATACTGCCATCGCCAATTTTCGTTAATTAATAACTGGATTTGAACCTTGTGTGCTGTGGCAACCATTGATTCTGCTTCAGTTAACAACGTTGCCATTGGCTTTTGGCAGATGACATTCAGTTTTCGATCAGCAGCCATTTGCACAAATGAGGCGTGTGTTTCCACGCCCGTGATGATGTCTACGAAGTCTAGGTTTTCTTTGTCAAGCAGTTCTTCCGCATTATCGTAAACTTTTGGAATACCAAATTGTTTGGCAACAAGCTCGGCTTTTGATCGTGTGCGATTGTAAACGGCTACACATTCCACACCTTCTAATTCTTGCCAACCGGGAATCTGATAATATGACCAGAATCCCGTTCCCAAAATGGCAAATCGCAGTTTTTTCATAACCTATCCTTATTCAGTAATGAGGGTTCGAAGATAATGAATACTCGTTTCCACCCACGCATTTTCTTTGATGATGGTCGATTCAAGGTCAGGTTCTAAGGGATGCCACAGCTCAAGAATGGCATTGAAATCATGGGAATTCCGATCTAATGTCTTGATAAGCCAAGGGATATTCAGTTGGCCTTGACCAGCGGGCGTTCCAACTACTTCAAATCCCAGCATGTGAGGATGCCGTTTAATTACGTAGTCCTTAACGTGAAGATTAATCACATACGGTCCTAGCGCGTTAACGACAACATCCGGTCCTTCGCCCGCCCCAAACGAATTCACCGTATCCAGACATATACCGAGCTGTGGAGAATCGACAGCTTCGATAATTTGAACTAACGTCTTGACCTTAAAACGATCATGATTTTCGATGGCTAGGGTGACACCAGATTCGATGAAATCGGGTATTAGGGAACGCAGTGTAGAAATGATCTCTTCGGGAGTGGGATGACGCTCGGCGGTATCAACGACGACGCGTAATATTGGCGACTCAAAACATTTGGCTAGTTTCAGATAAGTTCGTAAGTGATCAGGGCGAATACCGCGTGTGCCTACTTCAATCTGGATACCGTATTTTGCGGCTTGGTTTAAGAGCTGATCCAACGCAAAATCTGATAGTTGGTGTAAAGGCAGGTTGTCAGCGATTTGAACGACCTTGACTCCCAGCTTATTAGCCCGGTCGAGAAACGTAGAAATATCCATCGGTTTGCTGGGTGGATAACCTGTAACCCCAATTGCCCATGCGTAAGCGTAGGTGCTCAGTCCAAGTTTCATTCATCTTTTCCTTGTAAAGGACAAGATCGTTAGGATTGGCTAACGGCTAGTACCTTCAGTGATGGCACGAACCTCTTTCATAATGTTGTCTGGCTCAAATACTTTTTTCCAATCGGGTTGGATAATTTGTTCCATACCGCGTTTCACAGCTAACTTCGCGCCATCCGAGAACTGAGCGTTCAAGAAACCAAACAGGATCGCGATATCAATATTGATGTGACCGAGCAAGAAGTCTTTGGCTGCCTCAGGCGGAACGCCTCGCCGCACAGCCTCGTCCATGGCATCGCGAATGACTTGCATACAGGTAATCGTTACCGTTTCGACCAGCGCTGGTTCGAGGATAGCCATCTGTTCAACAGTGATTCGGTGGGCATTCATAACAGGGGCGAACATTTTACGGGCGATTTCTTCACCAAGAGCGTAATGGGCTTCTGGCCCTTGCATGATCGAGCAAACGATATTTTGCTTAGCTATTCCACCGAAGTAATCCGTTCGCGCCAATATTTCGGTTTCATTGTTATAGACCGGTGGGTGGCAGGGATGGGTGATAAAGTAACTAATGTCGGAACGTGGTGGTAATTTGCCACTATGTGGGGCAGCAGGATCCAGCCCAATGACCATTGCACCGCTTTTGAGGGCCGGTACTATACTTGCGGCAATTTTGCCGATAAACAAATCAGGTACAGCGAGGATGACCACATCAGCCTGCCGAACGGCTTCTGTTTCTGTGGTAGGTGCTAATCCTGCCGCTCGTAAGCGTTCTTGTCCAGCTTCACCCGCCTCGATATACAACGTATGATAACTGTTGTCGTCCTTGAGTAAATTGGCGATGCGTGCCCCAATCTTCCCTGCCGCACCGAACAATGCGATTGTTGTCATAATTATCTCCTCTAGAGAACCTATTCATTGAGGTTCTCAATACATATTGTGGAAAAAGGCATCAAATCGAATACCCGTTCTTTTGCTGTCTCATCTATAGGACTAAGAACGGTTTCACGATAGTGTTCCGGCATTTGCATAGCCTGCAAAACATTTTCTTCATTTAGGTGACGACATGTGACATGCGATGGCAATCCAACCACGCATACCCGTTGAGGTTCTGACTTAAAACTGCTGATTACTACGCGCACTTTGCGATTTTTGCGGAACGCCAATCCTTCTATTAGGAGCGGATTGCTCGATTTCCCGCTCAGCACGTCGCTGCCTTCAAATGGACTGACATCGGCCAATACGTGGTAAAGTGGGAAGACCTCACCCGGTAATGATGGGAAAAGGTGGGGCAATGGCGATCCCAATCGACGTTCCATAACACCTAGCCAACCAGTGGTTTCATAGAAGGTGATGCTATGTGCGCCTGCTTCTGCCAAATACTTAATACTGCCTAATGTCCAGCCTGCCCCAAAGAGCGACATTTGACGTGGATCAACTTGCGGAGGCAACTGATCGAAGTGTGTAGGGGATTCTTGACCCGTAGCTGCTGGATTTGAACGCATTTTGAACGTCACTGGACTGACCATTACAGGTTTTCCAGCACTAAATGATCTGGCCGTAGTTACTGTGGGCGCTTGTCCTGCAAGCGACTCGACCAATGACGCATTATCAAAAGCATGAACCTGTGGATTGAGGGTATATGACAGTAGGTCAAAGGTATTAGGGGAAGGGCGATTCCGATTCAATTGAACGAACCATGCATCTGTGCCATTGGCAAAACGGGCATCAGGGGTAAATTTCGAAAGATGAGTTTTGACAAGTGCCATAACTTCGGCAGATACCACAAATGTGCCGTGTTGGAAAACCAACCATACATAAACTGACGGTCGAATAGCAGTCAGACTAGGCTCAAGTGCGGACAAGTCGTTTTCAGCATCGGTACCTAAATGGAGTGCAATTTCGAGTTGGGTGCCTAAAGCCGAAGCTTCTTCTTTTGCCTGTTCCAATTTCTTTCGCATATCCGTCTGAGATGGCGTGATATCCACTCTTAAATGCGTGAGGTGGAGGGCCTGTAAGCGTTGGATTTCAGTGCTGGTGAGTGCTTCACCGTGTCCTGCCACACAAAGACCAATGCGCGGGAGTTGAGCAATCACTTGATTAGTAATCGTGAATTGCACAATATCTGGCGGACGAAATATAGATATTTCAATAGGTTGACTTGTGGAATTGTTTTTCAATTCCAAACTCACAGCCTGCTTCACCCGTGTACCTTTTTCGATGGTAGCGGGAAAGGGCAGTGCCAGCGGCGTGCAATATGTTTTATAGGAGGCATCCGTCCAATTACGTTGGTCTTCCATCTCAAAAATATCACCATCAAAATGTGCGGTTGCCCATATATCTTGCTCAACTTCGTGAGCAATCGACCGCATATTTAGAAATGGCTGATGGGGTTCAATCAGATTTGGGAAAACACCTTCGGTTATCGTGCCATCCACATGCTCAACATGACAACGTTTCCCGGCGCAATCCATAGGATGAAGGACGCAAAAACCTACACGGTTTCGCTTGAAAGTTGTTAAAGCTTCCCCGTCCATTTCAAAACGGAGAATGCCATCCGATGTGCCAACAATCGTGCCTGTCCATACGAAGTGAATATCTGCCTCTTGGTGTACCGCTTCATAAACAATATGGAATGAGTCGGCACGAATATCCATTATCTGTGGTCTGATTTGAACAGGAATAGTTCTCCAATTGTGATCGCGCACTGCCGCATAGATGCGGCGCAATATTTCATGTTCGCCTAAACGGATATAGCGCAAATCGCCCTGTTCATACACAAGTGATAACCGCCCTGCTCGCAGCGAGATCGTTTTTGGCGGGGGAAGATCTTGTCCGTAGTAGAGGATATAAGGTGATAGTTCAGTCATTTTTACTTAAATCACCCGAGATTAACAATGAATTGCATATTGTATACAATCCTAGACGGAGATAAATTGAGATAGCTATATTCATAACAATCTAACCTTACAAAATTTGTGCTACACCGCGTTTACACTCGGCAGCTACACGCAGATTAATTTGCCGGTTAAGAGAGGATAAACGGGCTAAATCTCCGTGTTGATAGGCTTCGACAATCGCCGTGTGGTCATTTATAGATTGCGATTCATCATAATCTGAAATAGCTTCGGCACGTAGATATAGAACAGCTGCTATTTGAGCGACGATTTCTTCCCAGTTGCGGATAAGCATGACGTGTTTGCTTTTATTGATGAGGTATTTATGGAATGCCATATCAATCGTGCGAACCTTCTTTAAATCACCCTGCTTTATGGCTTTCTCTTGAAGTTGAATTGAACCATACAGATAGTCAAAGTCAGCCGTCGTTAAAGTGCCTATGATCAATTCACCAGCAAAGTTTTCCAAAGTGGTTCGCATGGAAAATATCTCGCTCACGTCCTGTTCAGTGAAGGCGCGGACAAAGCAACCTCGGTTTGGGGCGGCTATCACTAATCCTTCACGCTCAAGCAAAATAAGAGCTTCGCGGATAGGAGTCCGGCTTACGCCTAACTGCTCAGTGAGTATATTCTCCGTGATGTGATCATTCGGTTTTAAGCGGCCTTCAATAATAGCTGTGCGAATCTGCTCGACCACTTGTTCTCGTAGATTAATAGGTCGAATTTGTGATAAAGAGGTCATAGTGGTGTTATCTTGTATAATGTGGATTGTATACAATATGCTTAAAGCTGTCAAATATTTCTGAGAAGTTATTGCACCTCATAAGTAATGTTACCCACCTTCTGCTTGCACACCAAAGTCAAATTAATCATCACATTCACACATCAATTCAACTTCTTACAAGGATGAGGGATTTTGTAGTCAAGTGGTGAGTTGTACCCCATCACATCCGTAAAAAATGCTGCAATCTGCTGGTGTGAGAAGCGCAAATCCGCACTGTGCAATTCGAGGAGTTGGCTGCGGACGCGCATACACGCGAGGGGTAGGGGTGGATCGGTTCGGGTTGTAATAATGATATGCATCTGGGAAGGCATCTGTTCAACCAGAAAAGCGAGACCGTCGTGGATAGATGATTCAATGACGTGATAATCATCCAGCACTATTGCCCTTTAGATTCGGTCATAAAACGTAGTCGTTAATCATGATAGTAGCACACTGGATAGAGAAATACGGCCGTTCCTACCTTATATCAAATATAGCCGCTTTAAAGTAATTAGTGGAAATGACAGGCAATCGAAGCACGCGTATGTGAGGCTTTCTTGCTCGCTTTTTTCATAGAAGGTCCAACTTCTATTGAGAAATACCGACAGTGACCACTGCTTTAAGATCTATAAAGCAAACATAGAATTGTCAGTAGATGACCTTGTACGGTATAAATTTTGTGATACTGTCTATTACTCATCATAAACGGTTGGAAGAGGAAGATTTGAGTTGCAGCAACAGGATACAACTCCCGATATTCCACTATTGCGGACTAAACTTCACATGCCCTTGCATCGAGGGAACGAGGTTCCACGCCCCGATCTTGTAGGCCAGCTTGATGCGGGCTTTGAGGAAGGGCGACCTCTAACACTCGTCATTGCGCCAGCCGGTTCGGGTAAAACCACGCTGCTCGGTCAGTGGATTCTTCAGAAGAAGATCGCCGCGACGTGGTTGTCACTGGACGAAGAAGATAATGATCCGACTCGTTTCTGGATTTATGTCTGTGCCGCGCTCCAGTCCCTCGATCCTCATCTGGCGCAAAAGGCCATCCAACTCTTACAATCCCCTCAACCGCCGTCAGATGAAGTTTTTCTGAACACGCTGCTCAATGAGATTCATGCCTATCCCACGCATTTCTGCTTGGTTCTAGATGATTACCATCTTATTGAAACGACCGCTATTCACCGTGCGCTCACGTATTTTATTGACCATATGCCATCACATATGCAGCTTATCCTCAGCAGCCGCATCGATCCTCCTTTGCCGTTAGCGCGTTTGCGTGCTCGTGGAAATATGGTGGAAATACGGGCTGCTGATCTGGCTTTTAGCGATGCGGAAACAGCCGCTTTCTTAGCCGACATTATGAAATTAGACCTTCCACAAGAAATCGTAACGGCTTTGGCAGCACGGACAGAAGGATGGGTTGCAGGACTTCAACTAGCAGCGCTTGCTCTGCGAGGAAGAACCAATTATCAATCCTTTTTTCAGGAGTTCACCGGCGGACATCGTTACATCCTTGGGTTTTTCATCGATGAAGTTTTGGCCCGTCAGCCGGAAGCTGTTCAAGATTTTCTTCTTAAAACGTCTATCCTCCAAAGGCTCTGCGGTCCATTATGTGACGCGGTAACGGGTGAAGCAGGCAGTCATGACATGTTGGAAATGCTGCAGCGCGATAACCTGTTCACCGTCCCGCTGGATGAGCGCGAAGAGTGGTACCGGTATCACCATCTTTTTCAAGATGTCCTCCAACTGCGCCTTCAGAAAACATATGCTGATTTGATTCCAAGCTTACACCATCGGGCAAGCCTGTGGTATGAAGAAAATGGACTCCTCGATCAAGCGATTGAACACGCAATCGCCGCTCAGGATCTCAAGCGAGCTGGCGATCTCATCGTGGACGCTTTTCTGCCGCTATGGAAACAAAGCATGTTAGGTACGCTAAGGCGGTGGATCGACAATCTGCCTGAGGCTGCGGTTCAGCAGCACGCCGAACTTGCCTACTGGTCTAGCCTGCTGTTGAGCTATACGGGCAGACTGGAACAGGGCGAAGCCCGACTCAATTTAGCAGAATCCCAATGGCAAACCTTAGCCGCATCCCAAGAACTAACGCCAGAAGCGTTTAATCGGCGTCGTGGCCGAATCGCCATGCTGCGGGGGATTTTAGCGGCAAGACGAGGCGAAAATGCGGAGGCAATCCGTCTGGCGGAGGAGGCATTTGCTCAATTACCGCTCGACGAATATGTATTCCGAGGTGGGACATTCACTGTTTTGGGATTGGCTCATTTGAACCGGGGAGAGTTGTTCGAAGCCCAGCAGGACTATGAACATGCGGCAGAGCAGGCACGCGCTGCCGATCACTGGTTTTTGTTGGTCGGAGCCTTAGGGCGATTAGCTCCCATCCAGATTGCACTCGGGCGACTGCATGCAGCGGCAACCACTTGTCGTCAATTGCTAGCGTTACCCATTGTCCAGAGCCGTAATTTGCCCGGAAGCGGTTTTGCACATGTCGGGCTGGCTGGAGTCTATTACCAACAGGGCGCATTGGATGAAGCTGAGAAGCACGCTAAGATCGGTCTGGAACTGGGTGAAGCGGCTTCCATCGTCGATCTCATCTACGCAGCAGCTTTGGCTCAAGCAAACGTGCAACTGGCTCTCGGCGCGCACGAGGCAGCACTATCGATGCTCCAGCGTGCAGGGGAAATAGCCCTGCCTGTTGGTGGTGAGCTTTTCGTACGCCGGGTTCAGGCGATAGAGGCGCTTGTCCATTTACGGTCAGGGAAGCTTGATCTGGTTATCCGCTGGGCGCAAAGCATCCATCACTCGGAAACGGACGATCCGCTGCTAACCGAATTAGAGGGTTTGGTTCGGATACGGTTACAACTCATTGAAAGGCGGGCAGATGAGGCTCTGGAAGGGCTTCAAAATCTCTTGCAAGCAGCGGAAGACGCGCAGCGTATCGGCAGTGTCATTGAGATTTTGATGCTACAGGCACGGGCACTCATGATTCTCGGCGAAAAGGAACGCGCAACTGATGCACTGGAGCGTGCATTAACCCTCGCACAGCTAGAAGGTTATGTACAAGTTTTTGTCAACGAAGGTTTACCTATGGTTGAGCTCCTGCGTGCTGTAGGTCGTCAGGCTAGTGCGAGTCCCTTACGTGCCTACATGGGGCGTTTGCTGGCAGCGTTGGTGATAGATGAGGCAGATCGCGATACACAATCACCGATTGCGATCTCAACGCAACCCGCTCATGCTGCCCTGATCGAACCGCTGACAGACCGCGAACTCGATATTCTGCGACTAATCGGCGAAGGGGCATCAAACGAGGAAATCGCGACTCACTTTGTGATCTCAATTCATACCGTTCGCAAGCATATCAGCAATATCTTATCCAAGTTGGATGTCAAGAATCGAACAGAAGCCGTCGCCTACGCTCGTCGCGCTGGCATTCTGTAATTCTCTCCCTCACAAAATCTTCAGATACTCCTCTTTCTAATCGCGAATACTCCTTCAGCTACTCCTTTTGTGTACTGTGCTGCCTTGAGCAAAGTCGTAAATTGTAGGTCGTAAATGAAGCGCGCAGATGAACCCATCCCGCACTTCACAACATGATCTGTCATTCACCTAAGGAGAGAGTCAACATGAGTCAGGTTGTCGGAATTTCTCAAGCAGCACAGACCCGTAAACGTAATCTTCGTCCAGCGTATATCGTTGTCGGCCTCGTCGTGGTCGCCGTCCTTGCTTATATGGCTTCTATGATGATCCGTATGAATACGCTGCCACCGAATTTGGACTATTCAACGACACGGACATCCGAGCAGAGTCTGTTTCGAGGAACATGGACCTCCAAATTAGAACCGCTCGCGATCAACCAAATTCACACGTGGACTATTCACCTCGAACTGCCCGACGGACAGCCGCTCGACAATGCCCAGATTACAGTAGATGGCGGTATGCCACAACACGGTCATGGATTACCCACACAGCCTAAAGTCACGAAGTATCTTGGCAACGGCGACTATCAGGTCGAGGGAATGAAGTTCCAGATGACAGGCTGGTGGGTTGTGAACTTCCATATCACAGCAAACGGCAAAAATGACACGCTGCAATTCAATCTGCTCTTGAAGTGAGGCTGTGGAAGCTGCGAGCAATCCCACTTACCCAATGGGCAGTATGTACACACCGAACGTCAAACCAATGTCTTCTAAGCTTGATTTTTACACTCGGTACCGTTTCCTTAACAGTACCTATTCAAAGGATGCAAAACCATGTTCAAGAAAGTGCTTCGTCATGTTCTGTACCCGGCAGTATTCGTTGCTTCGATGGTGATTTTCAGTGGAGCCGGATATGTCTCCGGTATGAAATTGGTTAATCCGGATGCCGTGAGTGCGCCGGCTGAGCTTCCTGCGCCAGCTCCGAAAGCTTATGATTCAAGTAAGCCCACCGTGGCTATTCTGGTCGGCACGCAGTCGACCGAAGTGGCGGATTTCTTAATCCCCTACGACATCTTCTCGGCAGCAGGAGCGTTCAATGTATATTCGGTCGGATTGCAACGCCAGCTAAGCACCCTGACCGGTGGGTTGAATATCATGCCCGATTACTCGTTGGACGGTCTCGACCAATTGTTGGGCAAAAGTCCTGACATCATCGTGGTTCCAAACATTGATGAATTTCAGAATGCGATCAATCCTGCGATCCTGAACTGGCTGCGCCGTCATGCCCCCAAGAGCCAGATCCTTTCCATTTGCGTAGGGGCCAGAACTTTGGCGGAGGCGGGATTATTGGATGGTCGTCCAGCCACGACCCACTGGGGTTACATTGATGCTGCCCAGCAGAAGTTCCCGAATGTTCAATGGCAGCGCGGCTTGCGCTACGTCGATGATGGTTCGATTGTCTCATCTGCGGGCATTACATCTGGAATCGACGCTTCTTTGTACGTTGTCGCGCAGCGTTTGGGTCTGCCGGCGGCAGAACGTATTGCCAATGCCCTGCACTATCCTGACTTTGATTTCGTGACCCATCCTCAGGCGGCGCAGTACCACCTGGAGACATCGGACAATATTTTCTATGTCAACTTCTTGTTCGGATCGCCACGTAGCAATACGGGTGTTCTGCTTTACAGCGGTGTAGGTGAGATCGACCTTGCCTCGGTATTTGACACCTATCCGGGTTCGCTGAGGACGGTTATTGACTCCGTCGCTCCAGCACGCCAGTGGATGCTGTCTAAACATGGACTCGCTTTACTTCCACGATATGACTACCACAGCATACCGGCAGTCGAGCGGCTTTTAGTGCCGGGGCAGGATGCTCATCAACTGGCGCAGGCCGATACCAATGCATGGACCGCCGATCACAACAATATCTCTATCAGCTACCTGCATGCAGACCTACCGGATCATTTTGTCTTCGATGCGCCTCTACTTGACCTCGCACGCTCTCAGAATGTGCCCACCGCCCAGATGCGGCAGCGTCGCCTCGAATATCGTCCACCTACGCTGGTTCTCAGTGGTGCAGGCTGGCCTTGGTTGATGTCTCTGCAACCGGTGCTGGTTGGTTTTACCAGCGTGTTCATCCTGTTTGTTGGAAGGAAGGTATTGGCACGACGCCGGGTAACGCCAGTACTCCAAGGCACCAATTACGATTTCGCGAGTAATCGGGGCTGAAAAGCCCCTATCCCAGTACGAAAACGTGAGTAGCAGTCAGATGAGTGCAACGCATAAATCGTTCTCGCATCTCCTGAATACTCCTCACGATACTCCTTTCATCTACTGTGTCAGCGTGAGCAATGCCGTAGAGTAAGGACACAAATGGAGATTGAAGATGAATACATCGAGTACAACACAACATGACCACTCTAAAGGCAACGTTTACCAGATCCGGATCGGGCAGCACCTTGATCCAGAATGCGCGGACTGGTTGTCCGGTCTAGAGATCACCAATCTGACAACCGGTGAGGCGCTCTTGAGTGGTTACTTAGTCGATCAAGCAGCATTGCATGGCGTGCTTCAGTATTTACGGGATCTCAATGTGCCCTTAATTGAAGTCAGGCGCGAAGAACTCCGTTAAGACCTGAATTCTATCGAATTCCGTTCAAACAAAAAGGAAAAACAGCTATGGCACTTGCAACATGGTGGCAGGGCGATGCTATGCCTTTGCTTTCGCCCATAACCAACTTTTATGCCTTTCCGTCAGATAATGCTGCGCTGCTAGCTCGTCTGGCAAAGCTGGATGTAGAAAGCGTTCAAACACGGCTCCGCGAAGGCCACATTCCGTATATTGCCTGGTTGGATGACACGCCCGTGGCTTATGGGTGGGTGGCAACTCAAACCGCTTATATCGGCGAACTCGACCTCCACATCACGCTTACTGAGCAGAGTCGCTATCTGTGGGATTTTGCAACCCTGCCTGTATGGCGTGGTCGAGGCATTTATCCTCATTTACTACAAGCCATTCTGACCGCTGAAAAATCGAACGCTGAACAATTCTGGATTATTGCTGCGCCTGAAAACCGGGCTTCAAGTGTCGGGATTAGTAAGGCAGGTTTTCGAAATGTGGCCAATTTGATATTCCAGCATCAAGGACAACCGAGACTGATTCCGGTCGATAAAAGTGATCGCATCCATGCGGCGCAATCTCTGCTGCAAATCCCTTTGCTGGATAATGACGAATTGACTGCACCCTGCTGGCACTGTGTCATGAATGCCCAAAAGACCGGGGCAAACCTGAGCGACGTTTCATGCTGGGAGAAGCCATCAGATGAGTATTTGGCATTCAGCGCCTGTGATTGCAGTCAGGCCGCAAAGCCATCTCAGTCGACCTATGTCCGGGTGCTGTTTTAGGAAAGGAAGAACTTATGAAATCGCGAGTACTTATTGGGTTGGTGGTAATGGGTGTGATTTTGGTTGCTGCTGGCATTGCCGTCAGCTTGGGACAGTCCAGGCCACGGTGGAATGACGATGAAATGACCATGCTGCGCTCACTCTCGATTGACAGCCTGCCACCTTTGCCTCCTGATCCATCCAATCATTATGGTGACGATCCGGCTGCGGCACGGTTGGGCGAGAAGCTCTTCTTCGATGTGCGCTTTAGCAGCAATGGGCAAGTGTCCTGTGGAACCTGCCATAAACCAGAATTGGAGTTCCAAGATGGGACGCCGTTAGGTCACGGTATCGGCACAACCCACCGGCGGACGATGTCGATTGTGGGCACCGCCTATAGTCCGTGGCTGTTCTGGGATGGGCGCAAAGACAGCCAATGGGCGCAGGCACTAGGTCCACTAGAAAGTGCTGTAGAACATGGTGGCAACCGAACCTTCTATGCGCATCTCGTTGAGCAATTTTATCGGGCGGAATATGAAACCATTTTTGGCCCTATGCCCGAACTTAGCCATCTACCACTGAATGCAGGGCCGGTTGCTGACCCGGATGCGAAGGCGGCATGGGAAGCGATGACACCTAAAGACCGAGAAGCTGTGACGCGGGTTTATGCCAATATAGGAAAGGCGATTGCCGCCTATGAGCGTTTGATTATGCCGGGGCAGGCACAGTTCGATGCTTACGTGGAAGCGTTGAATTCTGGCAAGACCGATCAAGCGGCATCCATTCTCACTAGCGACGAGCAGGCAGGACTGCGATTGTTCATCGGGAAAGCCAACTGTACCCAATGTCACAATGGGCCGTTGTTCACGGACAACCACTTCCACAATACGGGGGTGCCATCTGTTCCTACACTGCCAGAGGATATGGGACGTGCTCAAGGAGCACCACAAGTCCAAGCTGATGAATTTAACTGCCTGAGCCAGTACAGTGATGCCAAGCCGGAGAACTGTGCCGAACTCCAGTACATGATCGTAGAAGGCGACGAGCTAATCCGCCAGTTCAAACCGCCGTCACTACGCAATGTGGTTGGACGTGGGCCGTACATGCATGCCGGACAGTTCACGACACTGGAAGAGGTGATCGTACATTACAGCACGGCTCCAGCAGCTCCGGAGGGGCACAGCGAGATCCATCCACTGAACTTAAGCCAAGAGGAAATTCAGCAGCTAATCGCTTTTCTCGGCACATTGAGCGCGCCAGTAAATGCTGACCCGACAGGAAATGTGGTTCCTACAGACATTCAGAATATCCATTAGCAAATTTTGAAGGATAAAAAATGGAAAACATCACAATGCCCACGAGAACACTGTTCGTTAGCCAGCGCTTAATGTGGAAATGGATCACCGGAATTATTTGCGGCGCGTTGTTAGTGGCTTGGGTCGCGCTTGGTACGGTGATGCTGCGCGAACCGGAACGGGATTACTCGACGACACAACTGTCGGAACAGGGTCTATACAGTGTGACGATCAAACCCGATCGGGAACCCATTCCCATCAATACAATCCACACGTGGACGCTCCACGTTGAAAAACCGGATGGTGCGATGGTCGAAAATGCTTTGATCGTAGTGGACGGCGACATGCCTGAACATGGTCATGGGTTGCCCACCCGTCCGGAAGTGACTCGCTATCTCGGAAACGGCGACTATCTGGTGGAAGGTATGAAGTTTCAGATGCCGGGTTGGTGGGTCATGGATTTCGATGTCACTTTGGAGGGTCAAAGTGATCAAGCGCATTTCAACTTACTCTTGAATTAGCCGGAAGGAGCAGAGCGAAAATCATGCAAAACACTGCGAACAATGTCATCCAAATCACCGGGCTTAGCAAAGCCTATGGTGGCGTCAAAGTGCTTGATGGGATTAATCTCCAAGTCCCAAAGAACTCGATTTACGGGTTTCTTGGTCCGAATGGCGCGGGCAAGAGCACGACTATCAAACTCATCTTAGGATTGATGCGTCCGACTTCGGGCACGGTAAACGTCTTTGGGGATGATGTGCAGGTCAAAGCCGGGAGCATCCGCAGACGGATTGGCTATCTGGCACAGGAACCTCGCTACTACGACTACATGACAGCCCGTCAAGTCTTAGGCTACACCGCCCGGTTCTTCTATCAAGGCCCGAAGGATCTCATCGAAGAGCGTGTCGAGGAAATGTTGGAGATGGTCGCGCTTGTGGATAAAGCCGATCGCCCAATCAAAGGATTCTCAGGCGGAGAACGGCAGCGGTTAGGGATTGCCCAAGCACAGGTCAATTACCCCGATTTGCTTATTCTCGATGAACCGGCAGCAGCGCTGGACCCGGGAGGCCGGCGTGATGTGCTGACAGTGATGGAGAAACTGCGCGAGCATACGACTATCTTTTACTCGACACACATCCTTGAAGATGTACAGCGCGTGAGTGACAAAGTGGCTATTTTAGACAAGGGACGTCTGGTTGCTGAAGCGCCGATTGATACCTTATTAGCAGGAGAAAGCTCAATACCGGTTTTCACCATCTTGCTGAAAGGCCAGACTGAGCGCGCCAGAATGCGAGTGGCTGACCAGCCTTGGGTTCGGCGAATCGATGCCGTGCCGTTTAATGATCATGTCACTTGGGACGTGAGCGTCACGAGTGTAGATGCTGCTGAAGATCAATTACCGCGTTTAATTCTAGAAGATCGTGATCTGCGGATCGTCAGCTTTGGACGCAAAACACACAACTTGGAAGAAGTCTTTCTCGGTTTAGTTGAAGGGAGCAATTGAGATGACCCAGCCTACATTAGCTGATAATACGACGGCAGTTATCAATCGAGAACTTGTAACGACATCGGACAAGGGATGGTTGAGTGGTTTCGGGAACATTCTGAGCAAGGAATTAACCGATTGGTTCGGCACGCGCCGCTGGTGGGTTCAGTTACTCATCTGGTTGCTCATTCTCAACGTGAGTTTGGCAATTATCTTGTTTGTACTGCCAAATTCCGAGCCATCAAATAGTGGTACGGCTAACAAGCCATCCGACTTGTACGGATCGGGTTTGTCAATGTTTTTCAATACGCTGGCGATGCTGGGGGCTATCGGCATCATCGTGCTGACGCAGGATGAGATTATTCAGGAAAAGCAGTCTGGTACGGCGGCATGGATTTTGACCAAACCCGTTTCAAGAGTGTCATTCATACTCAGCAAAGTGCTCTCCAATGTGATTGGCGCATTCACCTTTATCCTCGCTATACCGGCGATTGTGACCTATTTCGAAATCCGAATAGCAACCGGACTTGATATACCGTTGCTGCCATATCTCGGAGCCTTGGCCGTGATGTTGTTGACATTAACCTTCTACATCACTCTATCCTTAATGTTGGGTGCATTTTTCAATCATCGTGGGCCGATACTGGCAGGAACGTTCAGCGTGCTGCTCGGCGGCATGATACTGGCGCAATTTTGGCCGAAAATCGGTGATGTCTTGCCGTTGAGTATTGATAGGGTAGCCCTAGCAGTTTTACAGGAACAGGAACTGTCGTCAGCGATGGGGTATAAACTCATTACGGCTGCACTGTTTAGCATTTTGTTCATCGTTGCATCGCTTTGGCGATTTGGAGATGAAGAATTCTAGTGCTTGACCGCAAGACTTTCATTGTCTCCAGATGCCATAGCAGACTGCCGAATGGTTCGACTAGTTTGTACCGGTGTAAGCTGCTGGATCCTGCTGGAATGCGCCTTGGCATACGGGACAACAGAAATAGTAGGACTTTCCTTCGTACTGAGTACTGCCATATGCCTGATGGGGTTTGATCTCGGCCATACAGACCGGGTCGTGAACAACACTGTCAGGCTGATCGACTTCAGCATTTGGGATCGTAACCCTGATTTGTGTCCCTTTAGGGCGTAGTTGAGCGATATGCAGGTTGCCTTTTAAGCCTTGGACACGTTCATGAACACCGAGTAAACCGTAATGGCCGTTTGCTGCAAGTTGCCCCACATCTGCCGGCATAGCAAAGCCGGAACCATCATCCTCGATGGTCAGTACGATTTGTTGTGGCTCATAGCCAACCTTGATGGCAATCGTTTTCGCGCCGCCATGTCGCTGAGCATTGGTGAGGGCTTCTTGGGCAATACGGAAAAAGGTCAGTTCGTACTCCTCTTTGAGCCGCCGCTCAATTCCTTCTACCGTGACCTGAACCTGTGCTGGGTGGGAAGTTTTAGCCAGCATTTTTAACGCTGCGACTAAGCCCAATTCTTCCAAGGCGGGGGGCCTCAAATCGGCGATGAGATGCCGCAGATTATCGACCGCATCAACCGCCTGAGTTCGTATCGTTTTTAATAACTCAACTGCTTTTGCAGGTTGCTTCTCGACCAAGGCACGAGTAAGGTCGGTTTCTTGGGCAATCGCGATAAATAGCTGAACTGTTTCGTCATGAAGCTCGCGGGCAAGACGGATTCGTTCAGCTTCCTGTCCACGAGTTAAAACGTCTGCGTAAACATGGCTCTGTTCCTGTGATCGGCGGACATGGCTGACCATCGCTACCATCGAGCGGCGCAGCGCCTCAATCTCAGCAATGCCTCCACAAGAGGTTTCGAGCGCTGTGAATTCGCCTGCGGTCAACTGATTCGCCTGACGAGCTAACCGTTGCAATGGATACAAAACCCGCCAGATGAGCCACACATTAATGACGAGCACAACGGCCAACAGACCGATGCAAAATTCCAACGGTTCGGTCATAAAGATGTACCCTCGTTCATGTGGATGAAGCCTCGACCGAGCGCCATCGTGACCGCCTCAGTTCGAGTGCTGACACCGAGTTTCTGGTAGACATTTTGTAAATGACCTTGAACAGTGCGGTCTGAAATAAAAAGCGATCTGCCAATTTCCTTATTGGTCAATCCACGAGCAGCCTGAGTCAGAACATCGATTTCACGTTCGGTTAGGGCTTCTAGCAAAGATGGATAGTTCAAGTTGGCTTTCTCAACGACTGCTGGATCGAAAGCGGTGTGGCCACTGGACACTTCCAGAAGGGCTTGATGCAGTTGCGATAACTCGGCGGTCTTTAAGACAAAACCATCCGCGCCAGCGTCGAGCAGAGCATGTACATAAACAGGATCATCATAAGCCGTGAGTACCAGAATTCGAATATGATCATTTTCGTGCAGGATTCGCCGGGTTGCCTCCACGCCGGTGAGTTCAGGCATATGAATATCCATGATGACGACATCCGGTTGGAGCGAATGTGCCAACTCGACAGCTTCCACACCGGTCGTCGCTTCGCCGATGACCTCAATACCCATGCCCTCCAAATAGAGCCGGGTTCCCTGACGGACAATTTTATGATCCTCAGCCAGCAGCACTCGTAACATGAACTCGCCTCTTTAACGTCTATCGTCTATGTTAATACCTAAAACTTATGGCAACACTTTCAACATTAGCATATGTGATCAAAGCTGAAACACCGCCAAATGGCGTATTTGTTTTACCAATCGTTATGCTAGATTGAGGACATCGGATTGTTTTCAAGGAGCACATGGTGGAAACCAAAACGTTCAAAGTACCAAATATGACTTGCAACGGGTGTGTCAGCACCGTTAAGGGTGAAAATTGAGCAGTTGAGTGGTGTCGTCAATGTGGAAGTGAATAAACCGGCGAGCTCGTTACCGTCGAATGGGAAACCCCCGCATCATGGAATGCCATTCAGCAGGCGTTGGTTGAAATTCAATACCCACCCGAAGAAGCGTAAGCTGTTTCACAGTTTTGCCGCATGTAAAAGAGTACAAGCGTTGGCATATTGCGCTCTGTACTCTTTTGATTGGTTAATGAAATTCAGTCTGTATTGCTAATCTAGGTGTAGAGATTTAGCTATTCCGGCCCATCATCCCCTGACCGTTCCCCATCATGCCCATGCCATGTCCCATCATTCCGTTACCACTACCCATACCGTGATGTCCCATCATGCCCATGCCGTTACCCATCGCGCAGTTGCCCGCGCCACCGAACATCGGCATATTGGCAATGTTGTCTTTCATCCATGTCAGATGCGTGTCAGCCTGTGCCTGCGTCATCGTTCCTGCTTTAACTTGCGCGTCCATATGCTCTTTAGCCGTTGCCAATATCGCATCATAGACGGTTGGCACATTGACGTTCTGGGTCTTGGCAATGTCAGCCAACGTTGTACCGCTGTGCAATTTCTGGATAAAACTGGTCGTGTCCAGTCCGAGAGCTTTGGCCGCCGCAGCCATCATGGTATCGCCATCTGCGCCTGCCATCATACCGTTGCCGAAGCTGCCCGTCATGGAACCATGTTGTCCTTGCCCAATACCGGGACAGGTAGCGGTAGTCGTGTCACTTTGGGCGCTCACGGTGAAAATACCGACTGCGACCAAAGCTAAAACTGCTGCCACAATGAGGATCGATTTACGTGTCATTTGGATAAACTCCTGTCGTTCAATTGACTTATGTCCCTAGAATGCCACAGGTGTTTATCGGCTCCATGTTGCTCATATAAAGTTTCTGTAAAGTTCAGGCCAGTGGTAGGGTGAAACTGAATTGACTGCCTTTACCAAGCCCCGCACTTTCGGCGCGGATCGTTCCGCCCTGCGCCTCGACAAGCTGCTTGGCAATCGTTAATCCGATGCCGCTCCCCCCGCTGGCACGGGATCGCGATTTATCCACGCGATAAAAACGCTGGAAGATGCGTTCCACATCACTCGCATCAAGCCCAACCCCGCTATCACAAATGGAAAAGCACAGTTGACTTCCACTTCTCGACAGTTCCAGACTCACGGTGCCGCCTTCGGCTGTGTATTGCAGGGCGTTCCCCAGTAGATTGGTTAACACTTGTGAGACACGGTCAATGTCCGCGCGGATCAGTGGCAAATCATCCGCGATGTGTGAGGTGAGTGTGATGCCTTTTTCGCGGAATTGGGGGTGCATTCGCTCCAAAACAGGAACAACGATTTGATTGGGTGAACAGGTGACGATCTCTAGGGGGATTTGTCCAGCTTCGACTCGTGAAAGCTCCTGTAAATCTTGTACCAACCTTTGCAGTCGGTCGGCTTCATGGTGAATGAGTTGGAAGGTTTCTGGAGTCGCGGGTAGTACACCATCCTGTAAGCCTTCCATGTAGCCTTTGATGCTGGTGAGGGGTGTTTTGAGTTCATGGGTCACGTCGCCGAGCAAGCGCTGGCGCATCCCTTCCGTTTCAGCAAGTGAGGCGGCCATCCGGTTGAAATTATCGACTAATTCCGACAGTTCATCACCTGTTGCTAAATGGAGGCGCTGCTCGTAGTGTCCGCTGGCAATGCGTTGACTGAGTGCGACCAGTGCGCGGATGGGGCGTACGATACGATAACTGACGAACCAACTGACAATTCCGGCTGCCAGTGTTGCCGCAATACCGGCGATGACTAATGCATTGGTGAGCGAACTACGGAAACTGCTTTCTATTTCATCTGTGAGTTCCTGCCGGTGCTGCCCCATCATGCCATTGATATTGCCGCCCATATGGTTCATCTGTTGGGTAAAGGTGACCGGGGCAACGAATGCGGTTGAGAGCGTGAGTACAACCAGTCCTGTTATGACGACTGCAAGATACGAAATAAATAACTTATGGAAGAGTTTCATGATGGTTCGTCCGCGAACTTATAGCCCACGCCGCGAACTGTCAGAATAAATTGAGGATCAGCAGGGTCAACTTCTAGTTTTTGGCGGACATGACCGATATGCACATCGACAACACGTTCCTCACCGTAGAAGTCGTACCCCCAAACGCGCTCCAACAACTGCTCACGGCTGAGTACCATCTGTGGATAAGTCGCCAGAATCGACAGCAGCTTGAATTCGAGCGCAGTCAGTTCAACGGGTTCGCCATCACGCTGGACTTCATGGCGCTGCATGTCAATATTCAGGTGTTTGAAGTTCAGGATTTGCGCTTCTGGCTGCGCGGTGTTGCGTCCACGTCGCAGGATCGCTTTGACACGCGCTGCCAATTCACGCGGGCTAAACGGCTTGGTCATGTAATCATCCGCGCCAACGGTGAGTCCCATTACCCGGTCAAATTCCTCGGACTTGGCGGTGAGCATCATCACGTACACATCGGATTCACGGCGGATTTGCTGAAGCACTTCCAGTCCATCCATCTCGGGCAGCATAATGTCGAGGATCACCAGTTCCGGTTGGTAGCGTCGGAAAGCCGCCAAGCCTTGCACGCCGTTGCGCGCCAGATGAACCGTATTGCCATCATTTTTCAAATAAGCTTCAACAATATTGAGGATGCTGTCCTCGTCGTCAATCACCAGTATGGTTACCATGTTTTGCGCCATTCAATAAGCTGTTTACGCTTAACAGTAAGGTTTCTGATGATAGCTCACAAAAACGGTGAAGCATACAGCTCAAATATGCTTCACCACTTAGAAAGTCTTACGCTTTTGCCAGATTCAACCCACGTAAGAGTTGCGCATTGATTGCCACGATGACCGTGCTGGCTGACATAAAGATGGCCCCAATCGCTGGGTCAAGCGTGATTCCAAACGGCGCAAGTACGCCCATTGCCAATGGGATGGCGAATATGTTGTAGCCTGCTGCCCACACCAAATTCTGAATCATCTTCCGATAAGTCGCACGGCTCAGGCGGATAATCTTCACAATATCGAGTGGGTTCGAACGCACTAATATAATCCCGGCACTCTCTATAGCAACATCTGTTCCTGCGCCGATGGCAATGCCAACGTCGGCTGTGAGCAGTGCTGGGGCATCGTTTACACCATCACCAACCATCGCGACTTTATTACCACCGCGCTGCAACTCGCGAACTTTATCCGCTTTGTTTTCAGGAAGTACCTGTGCAAAATACATATCTATGCCAAGTTCATGGGCGACTGCCTTGGCTACTGCTTCACTGTCGCCGGTCAGCATAGCAACCTTCAAACCGAGATTGTGTAACTGTTTCACTGCCTGTCGGCTTTCCTCGCGGATAACATCGGCGATTGCAAACAGTGCTATAACCCCTTTTTCATTCGCGAGATAGATCACTGATTGACCAGCGTCCTCAGCCTTATGTTTCGATGCTTGCAATGTGTCGGGTACACTCCAGCCTAGCTGCTCAAGCAGGCGTGGCCCACCGGCAAAATAGGCTGCACCATTCACATGGCCTTTAACTCCCCGTCCAGCTAGGCTTTCAAAATTGCTGACCGGGGCAGACTGGATGTGTTTTTCCTGAGCATACTTGCTAATTGCTTCAGCGATGATGTGTTCGCTGTCGCCCTCAATTCCTGCTGCGATACTGAGCGCTTCATCAGGATTGATGTCTGTGGTTGCAATATCGACGACACCCTGTTCGCCTTTGGTCAGCGTTCCGGTCTTGTCGAAGATCACATAGTTCAGGTCTTTGGCATTTTCCAGTGCAATCCGTTTGCGAATCAGTAATCCATTGCGCGCAGATAGGGTGGTTGAGATCGAAATGACCAGCGGAACGGCCAAGCCCAGCGCGTGAGGGCAGGCGATAATCAGAACACCAACCGTGAAGCGCACCGCGTCCGAGACATTACCCGTAAAGACAATCCAGCCAATAAGTGTCAGGATACCGGCAATAATGGCTACGATAGTCAGATAAAAGGCTGCGCGTTGGGCGAGGGTTTGCGCACGTGATTGGCTCTTTTGAGCGTCTTCAACTAGGCGCATAATCCCAGCGAGGGCTGTACTTTCGCCGACTTGTTGGATTTCTACCCTTAGTGAGCCGGATAAATTGACCGTTCCACCAATGACTTTGTCGCCAATATGCTTATCGACAGGTTTGCTTTCGCCCGTAATCATGGCTTCGTTGACACTACTGCTGCCTTCTGTAACCACGCCGTCAGATGGAATGCACGTGCCAGGACGGATTAGGACGCGATCTCCGGCAGCCAGGTCGCTTACTTTAACCGTTTCAGTTTGTCCGTTCGGCAAAATCCGTTCCGCTTGATCGGGCAAGAGTTTTGCTAGTTCACGCAGCGCTCCCTGAGCCTGTCCCACACTGCTCAGTTCAATCCAATGTCCGAGCAGCATGATAGTAATCAACGTTGCCAGTTCCCAGAAGAAATCGGTCATGCCGCTGGTTTGCATTCCCATTGCGCTTACTGACGGGAATAGGAAAATCCCCATGCTGTAGAGATAAGCCGTCGTGATTGCCAGTGAAATCAGCGTCATCATGGCTGGCTGACGGATAGTCAATTCCTGCCGCGCCATACTCAGGAAGGGAAAGCCGCCGACAATAAAGATAATCGTGCCAACAATCGGAGCAACCCACTGACTGCCGGGAAATTGTGGCGCTGTGAAATGAAACCACGTTTGAATCATGGGCGAGTACAGTAAAACAACCACTGTGAGTGGCAGCGAAACCCAGAACCGGTTCCTCATCATGGTCACATGACCTTCATGCATCACGCCGTGCCCCGCATGTGCATCGTGTCCGTTATTGCTGTCATGCCCCGTGTGGTCTGCGTCTTTCATATGGTCGTGTTGTCCCATGTGAGCCGAGTGATCCATCGGTTCAGAAGGACTAGCCCTGTGTTTCATATGCCCGTGGTCGTGCCCACGCATTTCGGCGTACATTGAATGATCTGTTGGATGACGGGGATTGCTATGCATCTGTTCTGTTATTTCGGGATCATGATTCATGATACTGCCCTCTTTGGTCTTTCTTATTACTTGATCATCATATGACCGCTTACTCCTGAAACACACGCGCCATTTGGCGGGTTGTAACTTTGTGGCATGGGTTCAAAAAACCGAATATGAGAAAACTGAAGCACTCGTTAAATCAATGCGTCTATTCAACATTCTGCAGAGAGTGGATCAAGAAATTAGAACCGAAAATGAAAACTATCCATAATGGGTCGTTTTTGAATTTTCTTGTGGAAAATGAACAGATTTAATAATTAACACTAGGTGATAGGGGATGCCAAATTCGAACTCATTTTTGCAATAAAAAAGCGCTCAAGCAGCGCTTTTTCCCGTGTGTGACCCTATTTAGAATCGAACATAAATTGTGAAAACTAAAAGACACCTATTTATACTTCGAGGGAACCAAAGACAATAGGGGAATCTGGGCAGCGCGTAAGCTCATGCATGAGAGATGAATTTTCTTCAATACTTATGAGGCAGAATTGTGTATTGCTTGATTCTTAACTATTCTCATCGACATCAAGGCAGGATTCGAACATCGCCACGCAAGAAAAAAGCACTCGATAGTGCTTTCCTCGGCTATTCTGGGAAGATAGGATTCGAACATAGCAAAACAGATCTAACTAAGTTGCTCTGTTATGTAAGTCATAAGGGCGACCGCATAAAATTATGCATTCTGTGATTGTCGACCTAACTGGACTTGAACCCAAGAACTAAACAGAATGTACTAAAAATAAAGAGTTTTACCTAGAAAATAGGTAAAACTCTCATCACTATGTCTAATAAAAGCGTTATAATTGTAATTATTGACCCCAATGACACCCAAGATGAACCCTCTAAGACTTTTTCCTCTCCTGTGACTGATGAGTTTGTGCAGTTTCTGGATCTGATTCGCTTTCCACAGCGGACTGCCCTCGAATACCTTCTTACTGACGGACCTTAAGAACTGAGTTGTGCTTTGCGGTGGTCAGGGAGAGGCTAAACCCCTCCCCCAACCCACCTTAAAGTCTCGCTGGTACCGGCAGCGCGACCCTCGTACAGAAGTGTAGCAGGGTTGGCAGCCTCTCGGCGAACCGTTCGTCATTTTTATTGAGGAGGTTTTGTATGACCCGTATTTTCGCACTGACCAATCATAAAGGGGGCGTCGGGAAGTCGACATCCGCAACCAATATTGCCTTTGGCATGGTGGGATTACTCCGCCGTGCTGGAGCGCCGAATAATCGTGTTCTGCTGATTGACACTGACAGTCAGGGACATGCCACATTAGTGACCACAGGTCGTAACGACTTTGGCACCGATGACAGCCTGTACTCTGTGTTGATGGCCGATCGTCAAACGGCTTCGCAAGTATTGGCAAACGCCATTGTTCAAAGTCATTGGGATGTCGATTTACATATACTGCCTGCATCACCGCTGTTGGAAGGTGCAGAGCGCGAAATGATGGGAGTGGCTGGCGCACCCTATCGCCTCGCTGACCCACTGAGCAAGCTTGCCAGTCATTACGCGGCCATAATCATCGACACTCGCCCTTCATTTTCCCTTATGACAGAAATGGCGCTGGTTGCGGCGACCGACGCGCTCATCCCGGTCGAACCACGCTATCTGGAAACGGTTGGTTTGCTGAGCGTCTTAAGCAAAATCAACGACATTCGAGATGGCTGGCGACGACCGGACCTGCATTTCGGCGGCATCATCGTTACCAAGATGAATAGTCGGATAAAGGGTCATAATCATCTACTCGATGAGCTAAAGGGTCACAATGTTCTCGGCAAGTTGTTGTGTGGTGTGATCCCTGCCAACGAAGCGGTTTCCTATGCCCACCGTGATCATCAGAATGTCTTCAGCTACGATCCGAAAGCTCCAGCCAGCAAAGCCTATGCACAAGTGGTCGGTTCGCTTCTCAAGCGCATGACAGCAGGCGGTGCAGTGTGAGTGGCAAACGCGACAATACCGCCAAATTGGATGCGCTATTGGCCACCGTTACTGACGATCTCTTCAGCGGCGAAGTTGCCGAACAGTTTCAGGCCTATGGCCTGCGTGTGGAGCGCATCTTGCTTGAGCTGGTGCGACCCGATCCAGTCCAACCACGTCGAGTATTGCCGGAACGGTTGCATTTTGCTTTCCACAACAACCGGATGACACCGACTCAAGCGCTACGCGAACTGGTTCAGTCAGCACAGATTGCCGCTCGACAGCGAGGACGGCCCTTCGACGGGCTGCTCGATTTACTACCCAACGGTGAAGATGAGACTGACGATGAAGCAAAGACTCTCCTCTCACCTGAAGAAATACTGCTGCGCGATTTGGTGACGCTGGCGGTTACGATCCGCGACGATGGGCAAGTGAACCCACTCACCGTAGTGGATGCATCTGAAGGCGTAACTCGGCTGTACAGGATTGAAACCGGCGAACGGCGTTACTGGGCATCATGGTTGCTGCGCGATTTCATACCCAACTACACCGGTGATGGGATGATTCCCTGCATCATCATCCCGGCTCAGCAAGCCTCACCCTTCCGACAAGCGAAAGAGAACACCGCTCGTTCCGGACTGACAGCCGTAGCAATGGGGAGACAAGCGGCGCTGCTGCTATTGGCGATTCATGGCTATGAAATTCCTGTCTATGCCGTCAACAACGATTTTTACCGCGAGGCACTTAATCTCAGTTTGCAAAGCAAACAGGAGTACTCCACCCAACTTCTTAGTGCGATGGGTGGTATCAGTCGCGTCCATTTCAGTCGCTACAAAGCGTTGCTCAAACTGAGTGATGAAGCTATGGAGTTAGCAGATCGCCACAATATTGAGGAGGGAAAGCTTCGCTACATTATTGCTCTTGCACCAGAGTATCACATTGAACTGGTGCGCCAAGTTATCGACCTGAACCTGACGAGCAGACAAATCAAGGAAATATGCGAGACAGGCGATCTTCAACAAGAAAACAGCTCGCAAACTAGCGAAACAATTCCAAAATCCGCATTACAAATGGCAAAAGCCGCACGGAACAGCGCTACCACATCCGGGCAAGATTTTGCACGGGCATTATTGCAACAAGACCAGAACGTGCATTTGGCTCGTGCTCGTATCGAGACCATGCGTCGCATCCTTGATGATGCGGAACAACATTTACGTGATAAGTGAGCTTGTTACCACGTGGTAACAAGCTCTAAGAAAATTCATTATGACGATAAAGGCGCGTAGTCCTCCAGTATTCAGCCAATAAAGCAAAACCCACCGGAGTGGTGGGTAAACGCGGAAGAACGGTTAACAACGACATTGTGACGGCTGGTTACCTCACAATGTAGCATGTCCCGATTCTCCGCGCAACTGAATATTCGCCTTTCAGTCCTGTTTTTTGAACACGACTTCTGTTCAGCTTTGCTTGGAGGCACTCATGAATGGCTATACTGTAGCTGGTAATTTTGACCGCCAGCCTGATCTACTCGCACGCCTGCAAAATGTGGTTCGTCAGCTTAACCGCTCTGATATTCGAACGGTCTCAGCACTGATCTCTAAAGTGATCGGTGATCAGAACGCAGGTCTCATGGCCGTACGCTTGCTACATTGGTTTCCAAAATCGAAGAAAGTTGGAGGCTGGGTCTACAAGTCATGGCGGGATTGGAACGCCGAATGCAATCTATCTCAAGGGCAAGTGAAGCGGGTACACGGGAACGGCTTTCTCGAAATGATTGGCATTGAACGCGCGATTATGAAAGCCAATGGCACACCAACGGTGCATTACCGCTTGGAAGAAACCAAACTGGTTCAGCAGTTGGCGGAATTCTTGAACGTTACACTGCTACATGTTCGCGCTTGGATGTGTTCACAATCGCCCAATGAGGATGGTCAAAATCGCCCAGCAAATGAAGCGGATTCGGCCCAACTCGATGGTCGGAATCAATCCGATGAAATTGGCGAAGAAGAGCCAATTCATTCGGCTGAAACCGCCCAATCCATAACAGACTCTGACTTACAAACAAAACCACAAAATAACCATCAGTCTATACAACACAACAGCTATTCTGTTGCTGTTGTACCCAGTAAAAGAGAAGAAGAAAAAGAAATTCTCGTGTCACTCGGAAGTTTCGGGATTGCCTATCCCAAAGCGAAAGAAATCATCGACAAGTATGGCTCTCGGCGTGTAGAAGAGGTGATCGAACACGCAAAAGACCAAAACTGTAAGAATGTGGCGGGCTATATTATTCGGGCACTCCAAGAGAAATGGACGCTTACACCAAAATCGGCAGCAGAAAATTACGCTGAAGGCGATGGGAGTGCTTACATTACCGGAAAATATGCTGCGTTTATTATGCATTAGTCCAAAACTATTATCGACACGTAAATAAAAGAGTTACTTGTCGATAATGATCGTATTTGCTTTTGGCCGTCTATATTTTTCCTTACTTACCAGCTAAGACGATATTGCCTATGGTTCGCATTATTTGGAAATCTGTGATTACAGTATTTGATGGGTACTTGCTGAAACCATTGGAGGCCATTATGGAGACGGAGGATATCCTCACCAGTTACTTCAATGCTATCCCAATGCGGCGCACGGAAGATGCCTTCATTTCCCTGAGATTTTGACAGCATATTACTTCGTCACTAATTGTGGGTATCGGCGCTGATTTAGCGATTGCTTCAAAGTTGGCAAAAATGTAGAGCATATAGTGAAAGGGCTTATAAAATGAGAAACGAATTTAAATACCTTTAGGGCGGATTTTTATGAACCGGACAGATCGATTATTGGCTATTGTGCTTGAACTCCAGCGAAGAGGGCAGCAGCGTGCTGAAGATCTCGCTGCGAGTTTTGAGGTCAGCACGCGGACTATCTACCGAGACGTGCAGGCGTTATCGGAAGCAGGTGTTCCCATTGTTGCCATACAGAAAAAGGGTTACTCGCTCTCTGAGGGTTATTTTTTGCCTCCGCTTCGTTTTACAACTGAAGAAGCTCTCATTCTGGCGTTAGGCAGCGAATTTATGGAGCATAACTTTGACAGACAGTACCGCGCAGCGGCGCAGGCCGCCTACCGCAAGATCGACGCCGCCCTTTCAGAAGAACTCCGTCAGGATATTGCTTATTTAACCACCAACATTAGCTTTTTCGCCGCGAATCCACTTGACGAGCGGCAGCTTGAAACTCTACGCTTGCTGCGAACCGCGATTGTCGAACATTGTACCGTGCGCTTTCAGTATGCCAGAAAGATTATCACTGTCAGTGATACCACCCTGCGTGATGTGGATCCCTACAGTCTGGCCCGGCTGTCGAATGATTGGCTGCTGATGGGGTACTGCCACTTGCGTCAGGATATCCGAGTGTTTCGGCTTGGGCGTATGGAGCAAGTTTGTGTGTTGGAGCGAAAATTTGACCGTCCACTTAATTTCACTCCTGACTGGATTGCGTCGAGCGAACAGCGTCGGGTGGAAGTTACAGCGCTGTTTGATCTGGAAGTGGCACACTGGGTGCAGGAAGCCCGGCCATTTTCGGTTGTATCAGAAGAAACAACCAACGAAGGTTTCCTGCTCACGCTGCGGGTGCGCGATGAACGGGATATTTTTCAATGGCTATTGAGCTGGGGCAAACATGTGCGTGTGATTGGTCCAGAATCGCTGCGAATGCTGATACGACAGGAAATCGAACAAATGTCGCAAATATACTGACATAGGGGTGTCAAACCGCTGTCGTATGCTGTAACTATCGCGCGATAAATAACTTTGATCTCACAATAACAACAGAAGGAAAACAGTATGGGACAGGCGCTCGATACGGTAAATCGGTTCATGCAATCACAGGATACCTCATTACTGGCAGAGGATTTCAAGTTCATTGGTCCAGTCGATCAGACCAGCGGAATTGAGGCGTTCTTGAAACTCAATCAAAGTTTCTTTCCAATGGTCACGGGTCTGCGGATGCTCCGGCAGTTTGAAAATGGCGAGGATGTCTGCTCGCTCTATCAAGTAGACGTTAAACCGTCAAAGGGAAACAGTTTCACTCTCCAAATTGCCGATTGGGTTGTTGTGAAAAACGGCAAAATGGTCGAAGAGCGGCTGTTCTACGACGCCCGTGAGTATGCAGCAGCCGTCGGGCAATAGTCCATATAACTGGCAGAGTGAATGAATCATGGTTTTGAAACCGAAAGCAGAAGTTAATTTTGAAACACAGGGTGGGAAACTTGCGACTTCTCACATTCAGGGGCAGGATGCAATTACGATTGATGCTCCAGCAGAATATCTGTGGACACTGATTTCTAACTCCATGGAACTGTGCAACTGGGGGCCACCAGTGCGGGGAGTGAAAATTCTCACTGACGATGGACATGAGAGGCTCGGTACATGGCGGCGGGTCGATGCCGAATTTGATGGTAAGCAAGGGTATTTCATTGAGCGCAGAATTGAACACATTGAAGGCACAAAAATCGCCGTCCTCATCGAAGAGGAAACTTTTGGACTGTTTAAACTGCTTTCCGAGGTAGGTTCTTCACTGGAGATCGAACCCGTTGCATCCAACAGAACTAAGGTGATTTTCACCTTCTTTCACAATACGAAGAGTGTGATCGGCTCTATCATGAACAGGCTTGTTGTTCTGCGCCAGCAGCGGCGCAACCGACTTGCCGCACTTGCTTCGCTAAAGAAGTACGCTGAACACGCTGTAACATCAGCATAGACCTATTGAAAAGAGCGATGGGATGTTTGTGCCATACGACAGGATTTCACAGCGTCCCGTCTGCTCGTTCAATGAAGCAGGAAGATAAGGATGACAAAAGCAAAATATAAGGCGGAACACAAAAGTGTGCTGGACGACCTGCTGCTTTCACTTCCCGGTGTCAGCGCAGCTATCGTTTTCGGGTTGCCCTGTTACAAGGTCAGCACAGGCGTATTTGCCACACTGTACGATGAGGGTGTAGGCATCAAACTTCCTGCTGTGCGTGTTAGCAAGCTGCTTGAAAAACCTAGCTTTGTGCCTTTTCAGCCCTTTGGTCGTAACCGGGGTAAGGAATTCGTGCAAATCAATCACGATAACCCGGAAGATTACCGCCATGATATGGCGCTGTTTGAAGAATCGATGCAATTTGTGCTGACATCCGCTTCCGGAAAGAAAACAGCTTCAGCAGTCAAAGTCCGGACAGATATAAACGACGAGGAATATCATTTTCGCGCTATTACCGAGCGCCTCACTCATGAACATAACGACATCACTCTGGGGAAAATGATGTCATCGCCTGCCATTCAATATCAGGGAAAAGTCTTCGCATTTTTCTACAACCAAAAGATGGTTTTCAAACTTGGGCGCGATTTTCAGCCTGAATCGCTGGGGATACACGAATACAGTCTGCTTGCTCCCTTTAAGACGAAGCCGCCGATGGTTGACTGGTTTGAAATCCCTTCCACAGAACAGCAGCGATGGGAGGAACTGGCAAGATATGCGTTACAACAATTGAGAGGCAATTAAGCGAGGGAATGAATGGGCAACTTATTCACATTTACAGGTTTTCCTCAAGAGGGCATCCAGTTTCTTGATGACCTTGCTACGCATAATGAACACAATTGGTTTGAGGCTCACCGGGAAGTGTATCAATCCGCGCTGATTGAGCCTGCTCAGGCATTCGTGATGGCACTCGGGACTCAATTGCAGACATTGTTAGAGGATATTCACGTTGATACGCGCACCAATGGGGCTGGGGTGTTGATGCGAATGCATCGGGATACCCGTTTCAGTACGGACAAAACCCCGTATAAAACCAACATCAGTGGGTTGTTCTGGGAAGGCAGCGCCAAAAAAACGGAAAGCCCGGCCTTTGGATTTCAAATAGATTCGACAGGTATGGGGCTGATGACAGGCATTTTCAAGTTTCCCCCGACTATGCTGGTTGCGTATCGTACTGCTGTCATTGATGATACTTCAGGAATAGAACTTGAAAACATTTTAGAAACAATGCGACAGACTGGCATCTATGAAATCGCAGGAGAACACTATAAGCGTGTTCCCTCAGGTTATGATCCAGACCACAAACGCGCATCGCTGCTGCGCTATGACGGATTGTATGTGTTTTCGCCTCGTATTCCGGTGGGCGATTTGTTCACCCCCGGTATCGTTGAAATCTGCTACAGCTATTTTCAGCGTATGACTCCTCTGTATTATTGGCTGACAAAATGGACAACTTAAGTGGGCGAAAAATCCATTTCTCAGTAGTTCCAAGTAGTTACTGGTCTCATTAACAGATATTGCTTAGGTAGAATTGAATCCAATATAGCTTACATGAAGTATTACTTCAGGATCGAATACCCTCAGCGATAATTGCTATGTACAAGATTACGCCTATTGCTTGAGGGATGATTTGCTTCAGCGCTGATCTATCCTTCACTAAGCTTGCAACCACGTAATTCAAGAAAAATCCAAGGGTAACTAAAGCGATGAATCCGGCAAGAGGGTCTGTTGTTGAGGATTGGGAGGATGTTGCTGCAATTACCAGGACAATAGCGGCTAAAAAGTGAAAGACAGTTGGTTGATTCCAAATGACAAAAAGCATGTGTTGGGTGAAAGATGGCATGGAAGATGTGTATACATCTCCCATAATGTTTCGCTGACCGTAAACCGCATGTCCAATTGAAAAAAGGAAAGCGAGAATGCCTGCTACAAGGAAAAGATAATTTTCAATTACCATGCTGTTTCCCTTATTTGTACCTATTTTCTGTTAAGAGTCGGCTTTGAACGACTGCGATCAGTGCACTAATCTTGCACCAATTTCACCACCGGAAATTGAATCTCTAAAATATTCGAATCGGGATCAGATTCCCAACCAATGTGATGGAAAATCTCACGTTCTGTACCGACAATTGTGTAGCCGTGTGCCTGAATCCAGTGGCCGAGATTGCTATAATCTTCTAAGAGCGTTACCCAGCGCCCCTTATGAATGATACTCGCCACGAGATCTATCCCCGGCAGCATTGTCAATTTCATTTCGCGACCATGGCGAAGGACTTTACTTGCCCCAGAATATGCTTCGTTGATAGCTAGGCATAATTCGACATCAAGCATCTCTTCCGCATATGAGTCGCCATGAAGGATTGCCAATAATGTTCCCTCGTTCTGAGTATGAGCGTGCGTTTCTCGGAGGAGTTCAATCATCCCGAATACGGTTGGTGTAACCTCTCGAATGGAATAAACCTGCTGCGGTGGAATCGCTTTAAGGGTCACGTCATATTTGGGGAATAGGCCTTCTTCCTCGCTGAGTTTTAATCGTGCTTCAATCATCTGCAGAGTCTGAAGGTCTTCGTCAATTTGCTGTTGTAATTCTGCTTGCTTCAAACGCAACATTCCACGAAGTTCGGCGCCAGAGACCTTTTCTTGAAGTAACCTTGAGACCTGTGCCAAAGATAAGCCCATCCCACGGAAGGCGTGAATACGGTGGACCATTGGCAGTTGGTCGATACCATAATAACGATAACCTGTTGCCGCATCGGTGTGTGCAGGTTTGAGTAGTCCAATCTCATCCCAGTGGCGCAGGGTTTTGATTGAGGTCTGACATATTTTTGAGAAATCGCCAATTTTGAACATTGACCCGCTCGGCGTTTACAGTGAATAAGCTAATTATGAACTTTCTTGCTGGGGGAGAGTCAACCACCTAATATGAGGAAGTGGTGAGGATAACTTTGTAATAATCAATTGACAAAACGAAACTTATGATTACGGTAAAAACCCTGAGCTGGTTTCAAATCTTCCTTTTGTACAGAAAAGAACGTCTAAGTAATCGGGTCGCTGAACGCATGGTAGGTTTTGGTGTCTACTCCAGTTGCCGTGCATATTCTACAAGCAGGACGGATTTAAAATCTGTTTGACAAAAACAAAATAGGTGTATATACTCCTATTATGAAAAATCAGCCATCAACACCTATCCCAGATATTTACACTCGGGTTATAACGCAGTGTACGTGTGCCAATATTCGTAAAACTGCGCGGGTCATCACTGAGTTTTACGATGAAATACTAAAACCAAGCGGTTTGACGGGTACACAGTTCCGCTTGCTAGGTGCCATTGCGGCAAGCGGCTCTATCGCGCTTACTCCATTAGCTGAAAAAATCGAGGTAGATCGAACCACCCTCGCTCGTAATCTGAAGCCGCTTGAGCGTGATGGACTCGTCACAAATACGACCGGAGCGGATCGGCGCACACATCAACTAACACTTACTGATCAGGGCAAAGCGGCAATGATAATCGCGATGCCCTTATGGGAAGAAGCTCAAGCTTGGATCATTGATCAGTTAGGTGAAAATCGTTGGAAGGGAATGCTAGGCGATTGGTCGGACTTAGTTGATATGGCACGCAACCGCTAAAAAATTTTAGTATAAAAGGTGTATATACACCTAATAGGAGTTACTTAATGCTGCTTGAATCGATGCGTAATCAGATGGCGAAAACCATCCGCTATGTGAAACCCATTCCATATAACGTCGCAACCGGATACACAGCCGAAATCTATCATCAAATGCAGTTGGAGTTTCTACCCGTTCCGCCTCTTACCCTGCATTCACCAGCCCCTATGATAATGGCCGGAGTTTGGAGCGTTCTACGCGAAACACTTTTGGTCGGACAGGCCGATAGGGCACTCAAAGAAGCTGTTGCATCAGCAATATCTAAATCTAATCAATGTCCTTACTGTGTCGACATCCATACGACGATGCTCCATGCCACAGGGCAACACAAGACAGCAGGGGCAATTCTCCAAGGACAATACCAAAATATTCAAGATACGCAGATCGGGGCTGCTATTCAGTGGGTATTCGACAACAAACAAAATAGAAAGCCTACGGGAGAAGTGCCATTTTCACTTGAATTTGCTCCTGAAATGATTGGCACCGTGGTCATTTTCGAGTTCATTAACCGTATGGTCAATGTGTTTCTAGGCGAAGCGGTCGTGCCTATTCCATCAAATCTGAAAGGTCTTACTGGACGGTTATTCAGTGCAACGGTGGGACAGCGGTTTGTAGATTCATCGCTCAATGCTGGAGAGTCACTTAAATTTATTCCTCAGACAAGTCTATCTGAAGACTTGTATTGGGCTGCATCAAATCCAGTTATTGGACATGCATTTGCTGGATTTGTAGCGGTGGTTGAAGAGGCCGGGAAATCAGTGTTTTCGGAAGACGTGAGGATCCTCATTTCGGATACGGTTCAGAAATGGGAAGGAGGGTCACCGGGAATGAGTGTCGCTTGGGTTGACAAGGGTATTACTGTCCTTAACGAAAATGACAGGGATGCAGCTCGCTTAGGCATTCTCACCGCCGTTGCATCGTATCAAGTGGGTCCAAAAGACATCGATAGATTTCGATCAAACTATAAAGACGATGCTCAATTGATTGCAGCTACTGCGTGGGCAAGTTTGACGGCGGCCCGACGTATAGGCCAAAGATTTGCAGAATCGCTCAGGATTAAAAAATAAAGGAGAGAGTAATGAACGCTTATTCGATCGCACTATTCGCCCACATACTTGGCGCACTTGGATTTTTTGCCTCCATTGGTTTGGAATGGACGAGCATCCGACAACTCCGAAAAGCAACTGGCGTGGAGCAAGTACGGGAGTGGATGCAAATATCACAAGGAATTAGTCGTTTAGCTATGCCATCGATGATCGTTCTGCTCATTGCAGGTCTATATATGATGCTGACGGTTTGGGGACTGGTACCTTGGATTTTGATCGCATTGGCGACAATCGTCCCTATGTCTATTCTTGTTTCACGGGTAAGTGGTACTCGTATGGTTGCTATACAAGATCTCATGCGTGAGGATGGCATTGATACATCCTCCCCACAATTCTTTAATATGCTTCAACATCCTCTAATTTGGCTTTCCATTCAAATACGTGTTTTCCTAGCCTTAGGAATTGTATTTTTAATGACCTTCAAACCTGATCTTCTTGGATCACTTTTGACAATAAGTATCGCCACAGTATTAGGGATTATTTCGGCTTTACCGATTTGGAAAGTGCCTAATACCCCTAAAAAAGTGGTTATGTAGGCTTCGGTGCAGCTAGCGACTTTCTGACATTGACCATGAAAAACAGTTCTACCCGTATTTACTCAGTCATGCTCGTTTCTCATTGCTAACACCTAAAATATTAATATGGAGATAACATGATCGTCGAATATCCAGTCAATACCATTATTGTCATTATGATGGCAATGGTCGCTGTAACAGTGAGTTCTTGGGTTAGTTTATCGAAAACGCTCGAACGATTACCTTTTCTAAATAACGTCCAACGGAATTGGAAGATCGGAGTCGCATCCGTACTCAGTGTATGGTTCCTGATTCGTGTATTCGTTGCTCTTTATCCCCCATCTGGTAAGCCTTTAGAGGCACCTCTTGTCATTGGTTTTCTTGTAGTAGGTCTATTGATCGGTATTATACCCTTTGCGGTTTCATCAACCTTTCGCCGAGTTGTTTATAATGTCCCGGAAAGGTGGTTAGTAGGTATTCACTCCATACGAATTTTCGGTTTTCTTTTTCTGGCCCTAGCCGATATGAAACTGCTCCCGCCAGAGTTCGCGCTTCCAGCGGGGTACGGGGATATGCTGGTAGGTCTGCTTTCGCTGTTGGTTGTCTACAGACTTTCAAGGCAAAAACCTTATACGAGGACGCTCGTAATTGCTTGGAATATCTTAGGTCTAATCGATTTTGTCGCCGCATTGACCACCGGTATCCTTTTCATTGGCCCCTTTGTTAACCATCTCGTCACACTTGGAATTTCACCACTTTATTTGAATTACGTGTTGATTATCCCCACTTTCGGTGTTCCACTTTTCACTGTATTACACCTTTATTCCTTGATACAGATGTCCTCACTTCGCAGAACACAACTGGTCGAAGCAGCTTTTGTCAAAGAATAACTCTCCGCCTAGTCCCATAAACCCAACAGAGAATCGGGATACAGTACCCTTATGCTTTATCTTGTCACACTTGTGCGGCCAGATTGTCTAACCACAGAAGCAAACAATATTTTGGAGTACGAGATGACAGAAGAAGAATTGGTTCAGTTAGCCCTTTCTGGTCAGCGGGACAAGTTGGATGAACTCATCGGACGCATCCAAACCCGTATCTACAATCTGGCGGTGCGTATGTTATGGCATCCTGATGATGCAGAAGATGCGGCACAAGAAATATTGGTCAAAATCATTACCAATTTGAACAGCTTTCGAGGGGACAGCCTATTTATAACATGGTCGTGGCAAATTGCAGTCAATCATCTGTTGACTACTCGTAAACGGCGTTATGAGAAACAGAACTTGAGTTTTGAACAGATGGGAGAAGACTTAAGCCAGTTTGCCACAGGTGACGGCATTGGCACGGAAAACGAAGTTGAGATGCGGGTATTAGTCGAGGAGGCAAAAATCGGATGTATGCAAGCCATGCTGCTCTGTTTAAGGCGCGATGAACGAGCTGCCTATATCCTCGGCGAAGTGATGGAAATTACTGATCAACAAGGTGCAGAAATATTTAGTATCACACCCGCCGCTTTTCGCAAACGCTTGAGTAGAGCGCGGATGTCTGTTCGTAGTTTCATGCAAAACACGTGTGGACTGGCAAATCATAACAATCCTTGCCGCTGTCACCGCCGGGTCAATATTGCTATCGAGCGCCGGTTGATTGACCCACACAAGTTGTTGTTTGCAAATAGTGGCGAAAACGCAGCGCTCTTAGAGCAAATCGCGCAGCTCGACGAACTAGAACGCGCAGGAGCTTTATTCCGCACGCACCCGCAATATGCATCTCCTGAATTATTAAAGGATTTTCTGAAGTCGCAACAACTCGTAGGATTGTTTGATCAATTCGGTCACAGTAGCAGTTGAGCCTTGTCTAACTCTATGCAATTAGTAATCACAAGGAGATCAACTATGGCTCAATTCATTCATTCGACTCACAGTGTTACGTTTGAAGTCCCCTACGAAAAAGCCTTCGATTACCTCAGTGATTGGCGCAACCAACCAGAATGGGCAACCCAATTTGTCCTCGCTATTCGTCAAGAGGGCGAGCAGATCATTCTCACTTCACCTCAAGGAGAAATGCCGATTGACTGGCGCACCAACCGTGATTTAGGAACAATCGATATAATCTTTCCCGGTGGAAGCGTCCTGCCCACACGCCTAACGGCAATTGGAGATAGTCTCATCTATAATTTTACAATCAGTCTCCCTGCCAATACGCCGCCGATTGTTCTCGAGCAGGCGAAGCTCAATATGGATGAAGAACTCCATAACCTGAAACGTATTATCGAAGGGTAATCTATGTTTCGAGGTAGCTGCCGCGCATGCCATTTTCGTTATTACTGTATATAAGTTTTGTCAAACTTCGTCAACTGATCTTGGGTGGCGCTGGTGACTAACCAAGCATAATCAGGATTAACAAGCAGGAAGTCGCGAGGTACTTTTCCAACGAACAGATGGGATCACAATTGATCCCATCTGTTTAAGTCTTTCTAATTGATTAGTTTGTGAGAATGACCCGCTTCATCCACTCGACAATGGAGGCACCAATTTCAGCAGGATGATCTTCTTGCATGAAGTGACCACCTTTGCCCAAATCTTTTTGTTCAATGTTGTGAATATGCTTCCGACTCCAGACTATACTGGCCTGCGGGTTAATGAGACCCGGTGTGACATACAGGTGTAGCATGGGAAGATCGGTCTTGGTTAGCCACTCCGAATAGTTAGCGATGAGCTTCATCGTGGCGGGATTAACAAACTGGCGGGGACCATTTTCGAGAATAGGGCGACGGCTGTCCGGTGTTGGGAATGGTGCACGATAGGCATTCATCTCAGATTCAGTCAAAGGACGCAGCACTTGTGACGGTAAAATCTGCTCGATGAAAGCGTCTTGGTTAAGCAGCATCTCTTCACCAATTCCCGGTTGCAGGATAGCTTTAATATTCGCCATAAATTCAGCCAGTGTTCCGGTTGGTACAAAATCCGGTGAGAACATGGGGGGAATGGCCGCTTCCATGAAGGCAATTCCTTTGACATTATCTTCATGAGCAGCGGCGTAAGCAAAGCCAGCAGCAGATCCTAAATCCTGAATAACCAATGTAACATGGTGCAAATTAAGTGCGGTGATAAATCCCTCCAAGTAGGCTGCTTGGGTCGGAATATCATAGGTAATGTCGGGGCGATCAGACCGTCCAAATCCGATGAAATCGAGGGCAATGACACGGCCAACCGGTTCGATGACTGGCATGATATCGCGCCATATATAGGACCATGTCGGAATGCCGTGGAGAAACAAGATTGGATCAGCACCAGCCTCTCCACCTTCCATATAGTGCATTTTGACCCCATTGACTTCAACCCAACGAGAGGGATAAGGCAGGGTGGGAAATGTCAGTCCATCATATACAACTGGGGGTGCAGAAGTGGCGTCCTGAGCATGAGTCATAGTATTTACTCCAATTAACATAGACAAGACGAACAGAACGAAATAGACGTGTAGCCTTCGCATGAAGCATTCTCCCTAAGTTATTGAAACGCAGTTAGATATGGATAGGACTTTACAGGATTACCGGGTAACTTGTTATGAGATGGTGTGATGTTCCTTTCTATTTTAAGATGACAAAGTCAATGTATTTGCAGATACGAGACTTTCCACCGGAATTTGGATTTCGGCAATGGTTTCATCTTCATGTCCCGGAGGCGAAAATTGGAGAAAGACTTCACGCGGGGGACCTGCCAATCGGTAACCGTTTGATTCGGCCCACAGTCCAATCGCGGCATAGCTGCCGTGTCCCAACTCGCCCCAACCGACTCGCATGGTGGTTGCCATCGTCTCAACGGCGGGCAACTCGCGTATTAATAAATGCTCGCCATTAGAGAGGACGAGTGAATCTCCCACATCGTGGTTCAGAATGAAGCCAATATCGACGTCAAAGTTATCTATATCCCACATTTCAGACTGAAGCACAAAAATAAAGCTGCCCAAGGCTTTACTGCTCACCCGCGACGTCAAAAGCCGATTCATTTCCTGTGCCGAGGTTCGACAGGCCATCAAGCTGGTTGCGTTTTCTCGTAATCCGATGAAGCGCTGAGTTGGAACTGATTTCAGAACAACCGCATAATCTCCCAGTGCACCGTCCCTGTCAATCTGTTCAATACGCGATTCGATGTAACGGAAGCGCATCAGTTCTTCGCGCACAGTCTGTTCGATCTGTGCTTTCCGCATGATGAGCATCCCCCGAATCTCATCCGTCGAAATTTGACCTTCTAACAAACGGGCAATTTGCTCTAGCGTCAGGCCAAGCTCTTTGAGTGCCAAGATTCGATTAAGTTGTGGAATCTGCTTGGCACTGTAATAACGGTATCCAGTCTCGCGGTCAATACGAACTGGCTTGAGCAATCCCAACTCATCGTAATAGCGCAGTAATCGTCCTGAAACCTGTGCAATCTTCGAGAATTCGCCGATTCTAAACACGTTCTCTTACCCTTCCGTCACCAACAACCGAGCTACAACTATTGATAGAGCTTTAGAGTGCACATTGAGCGATTTCTTCTGCACAAATCATGATGCAACAAGAACTCAGGTGCCGTTATGCTATTGTCATTGCACGAAGATTGCACACTTCGACCTATTACCTAAGCATGTGCGGGCAGACTCTGTAAAGTTTTCAAATCTGCTTTTTCACCGGTCTCGGCATAATGCTTCAGTCCCGCCAGAATCGCTGGAACCATCTTCTGGTATTGCGGTTTAATCATTATTTGATTCATCATCCATCCAATTGGGCCATATTTCGGGCGATAATGCATTTCGAGGGTTACGCGGGTTTTGTCAGCGATTTCTTCCGTTTTCATTACTGCCTGCAGGTTACTAATCGGTGGTTTCATGCCTTTACGAAATGCAATTCCGAGCGTGAAAGACTTACCTGTCGTCCACTCGACAGCGGTTTCTTCGACCTCAGTTGAAGACCCTAATTCACAAATCCGGCTGGCACCATTGCCTTCCTTTTTCTGAGAAGTGTAATACGAATTCGTTACAAACGGATGAAAGTTCACAACGCCACCCAAATCGGCAATGATTTGCCACACCTGCTGCTTCGGCGCACGAATGTCTACTTTGTGCGATATTGATGTCATTTCTCAGTTCTCCTATTAGTTGTCATTTCGATTCTGAAGATTAGATGGGAAATGATTAAGGTATCACTTCAGTAATTAACACTCCTTTCGATGTCATAGTTTGGCTGTCCAATTAAGTACTGTTTCCCACCGACATCGAAAGTCTACAACTTTGACGCCGCGTCAAAGTCAAGTCCCCAATTTTGAATTGCTTTGGGTTTGAAGATATTCATATCTAAATCACTTATATTCACACTCCTAGAGGTTTCATTCTTGCTAAACCTAAGGCTGACTGACAAATCACCTCGAAGCGATGCTAAAATAAACTCGCTTAGGTGTTCAACTGCTTGAGGTTTCTACATACATAAGAGGTTACGTTGTCGTGCGAAATCCAATATTAGAAAATAAGGCGTATCATGCACCATCCGTTTTTACAGTCGAAAATATGTTGCGTGAGGCGCGACGACAAAAAAATATCCCCAACGGCAAAATTCCGGCAATCTGCATTCTTGACCCTGATGGAGACATAGTTCAGCACCTTCTTACAACTTCTCAAGCTAATATCCATCCCAACTGGGCGTGCTACCACACGAAACTATACATGTTTTCACGAGATGGTTTAGAGTACGGTATCGTTCCAAATGTTGTTGGATCCTCATTTGCAGTACTTGTGGCTGAAGAATTATTCGCATCAGGTTGTGAATTATTGATAAGCGTAACTTCAGCAGGCCAAATTTTGCCCGTTGGTCAACCACCTTATTTTGTGATTATTGACCGGGCGTTGCGTGACGAAGGCACGAGCTACCATTACTTGCCACCAACACTCTACAGCGAAATTAATCCCACTCTGTTAAATCAACTGCAAGGAACCTTCGCGAAATCACCCATTTCTGTACACCAAGGCGCAACATGGACAACTGATGCCCCCTTTCGTGAGACTGAAGCAGCTATTGATTACGCAAGGCGCGAGGGGATTTTAGGTGTGGAAATGGAAGCTGCTGCGCTGTACGCATTCGCCCAAGTGAAAACTAAAAATGTGGTTTGTTTTGCCCACATTACAAACCAAATGGCACAAATTGATGGTGATTTTGAAAAAGGAATTGATCAAGGTAGCCACGATGCATTGCACATTGTTGGGTTGGCTACTGCACAACTAATGTCATGTCTTTGACCAGCAAATAGCCCTAGTTACATCTAAACCCCTAGAATGCGTAACGGAGAGTTACCCCTAGAATGTAATAGGTTGCTAACAATGTGCCACGAAGGGTGCCGCTCACTTTAGATTGTCCTGACCATCGCTTACGATAATGTACTGGCACTTCAGTGATACGGATGTGCCTACGTGCGGCTTTAACCATCATCTCAGTGGGCCAGCCGAACGTCATTTCATGCATATTGAGTGACAGCAACAATTCACGCTGAATAGCGCGATAGGGTGCAAGATCCGTAACTGGAATTCGATACAACAGGCGCATTAAACCCGATACAAGGTGATTGCCGAATTGCTGATGAGGCGGCATCGCTCCCGACTCAATTTGTCCCGTTCGAGATCCTAATACCAGAGCAGCTTGGTTTGCAGCTATTGGCGCAAGCAGTAATGGGATTTCCGCAGGATCAAAACTGCCATCGCCATCCATAAATATCAGCACGTCAGCGTTATTTGCCGCCGCTACACCAGCAGCACAAGCATAACCGTATCCCCGCCTTGGTTCATTGACGATCAAAGCACCACTTGCTTGTGCTTCGGCTGCGGTTTCATCAGTCGAGCCGTTATCAACAACAATAATACTGATTTGGGCTTCACTATTGCTTGGCAGGGTAATCGATTGTGGAACCTTGTTGATGAGATGGCGAATATTTCCAGCCTCGTTCAAAGCAGGAATGATGACTGTGACGCGCATCAAGCCTCCAGTATAGCGGGATGGTTGGCAAGAAATGTACGGGTGTGGGCAGCAACATGGGTCGGTTGAACGTTCAGGTCTTGATGCAAGCGCTTCAGATCGGCAACGTGATCAATATCATAGCTTGGGGGCAGCATTGTCACTTGTAATCCGGCCTGTTTAGCCTGCACTATGGTATCCACTGTGACATGATTGGTACTCATTGTGACTTTAAGAAACAATGATGGGGTCGGTTTTTTGATACCGATTAAATAATAACCCCCATCGTCACATGACCCGAGTGCGACATCAGCCGTATCAAGTGCCGTGAAGGCTTCGACTAATGAAGATGACGGCAGCGTTGGGCTATCGCTATCCATTATAATCACCTGTTGATAGCCGAGATTTCTCAGGCAGTGGCTAGTGGCGTGGTTTAACCGTTCAGAGAGATCATTACCATTTTGGAGAAGGAGGCCAAAATCGGGCGCAAGAGTGCGAAAGTAGGTTTGGCTGCCTAACGGCAAATACACCAAAATCGGGTCAAAGCTGATTTGCTGACGCGCTGCCCTGATAATGTCGAGTGTGTCGCGCAGAAAGCATTCATAAAGCGCCGATGCCTGTTCTCCGCTGAGCGGCGGACATAAACGGGTTTTAGTTTGTCCGGGCGCAGGTTGTTTGGCAACCACCATCAAAGCGCGATGTCGTGAAAGTGCTGTTGTCATGATTGTTGTCGTCTCATTTTAAGATGTAAATATAGACTTGTGAAAAGGGCAGCCGCAAGGAGTAAGTAAAGTGGTACAAATTCCAAACGAATGGAAGTTGGATCTTCTTTTCTATACATAAAAAATGTGTAGGATAGAGCAAGCGTGCCACTAAAAACCCACCAAGCAAAAGCACCGTTAAGGGTGAATAAATTGCGCCATTTTGAGAGTCGCAAGTCGAGGGTTATAAGAGGAAGCAACCAGAGTGCATACCATGAGAATAGATTGTGGTTGATGAGCAAATAGATTCCAATAGGCCACATGCAGCGCAGAATTGCCTGTCGTATGGAGATGGCAGGTCGTATGATAAAAATTAAACTGATCACACCTACAAGCAATGGCATCCCTATATTCGCCATTTGATACCATGGGATATGGCGGACAAACGCCCAGTTGATCAGCAGGCGCATTAAAGGCGATACATTGAAGAACTCTTTGCCATACTTCGGTAAAAAACCCAGCACATTTACACCCGGTTGTATATAAAGCGCATAGCCTGCAAGCACCGTTAAAACCAGTGTAATTGGTAAAGCCGAGCGCCAACGACGCTTACCGTCCATATCTCGAACACTCCACAGGCATACGGCCAACATAACCGGATATAGTTTAATGAGTGTTGCAAGTCCTAGGAGTATGCCAATGCCCGCTTCATGCTGCCAATTATCATCCTTGTGCATCGAACGCGCTCGAATGAGGAATGCTCCAACGATAAGCGGCAAGTAAAGGGCATCCACATGAGCGGAATGGGCTATCTCAAAAATGAGCAAGGGATTCCACAGGAAAATGAGGACACGTTCGGGCGGTTGGCGTAGTGCATTTAATAACTGCACCAAAAGTCCGCCTGCAAGTAGGGTTGCAGCGATAAAAACGACTTTGAATGCGGCAATACTATCCGGTACTATGCGCCATATCAGCGCAAAGATTAGTTGAGCGCCGGGCGGATAAATCGTAATAGCATCCTTACGATTCATCCGCTTCCATATCTGAGCATCTTGCAAATCGGATAATTCGGGTGCGTTGGACGCATAACGGTAGGGACTTATGCCCGCTGCCTGAACACTTCCATCCCACACATAGCGGAACATGTCATCAGAAAGGTTAGGCAATGAGGGCAGTAAAATGAGGTTGAACAGTATCGCAAAACTGAAGATTACAAACAGTCTCCATTTGGTAATATTTAATTTTACAGTAAGGGATGTGTGAATTGGAGGCGGTGCACTGTCATTGAACGCTTGTTTTACGCTAATTGGTCTTAATATGAGCCACACCGCCAACGCGTACAGGATGAAGGCTGTGCCAAAGATTGGGAAAAAAGGCTCCATCCGCCCCGGTCGGAAATTTCCATGCACTAACACCAGCGCGTATACAGGTAACGATAGTGTTCCCAACACGAGTAACCAAAATACCGGGCGAACGCGTAGAGTCCAGTATTGCAAGAGTTGATTACTGCGTGACAATCGAAGAGAACGACTGTATGTCATTGGTGCAGCGGAATGGTCGTTAGAAAACACAGACACCCATTGAATAAAACTAGCGTCCTACCAAAAGCAATCCGATTCGCCCAACGATGTTGCCCTTGTCCGCAAGGGCTTTAAAACGTGGATAGAGAAAGCCATCAATACCCAAAAATCTTCCCGGCGCAAAGGCAAAAACAATGAGCGCTAGCAGTACCATATTGTTATAGCCCCATTCCCATTCATAAGGACTGCTGATTCCGGCTAAACCGATCATCAACTGGGCCGAGATTGCAATGGCGACCAAACCGCCGAGACGCGTGAAGACCCCAAACAACAGACTGATGAATATGAAGGCTTCTGAACCCCAGATAATCCAGCCGAACCAGCGAATATTCGGTTTGACGAAGCCGTCAATGAAAGCACCATTTAATTGAGCGGGTAGACTCAGGTTAAGAAATACTTCTGGTCCGCCTTTATTGTCGGTATTGGCTGTGAAAAATAACCGTTCGCGCTGCGCCCAAACGGATTCAACACCGATCCAATCGCACAAACCCGTAGTACGTGCTAATTTGCCGTCAGCATTTGCCGTCGTAAATGTGTAGTCGGCAGGGCAGCCAAAATTAGGCGGGAATTTCCAAAATAACTGTGTAAAGAATAAATAAGCTAACCCGATGCGAACAACTAACAAAGCAACCTTTTGAAGATTGCGTAGAAAAGGACTGCTGTCGTTCATCGACGTTGCAGATGCTGCGGTCATGATGGGACTCCTCCAAGAAAAAATGGTGACTGATCTTAGTCTAGCGGCTGAATATTACGAATTGCTCACAAGACTAACGATCAGTCTCTAAAGACACGTTTTTATTTCACTTCATGCGTAATAAAGCGGCATGGAGGATCGCAATCACGCTCATACCGTCCCGGATTTCGTTGTTGCGAACCATCTTCAACGCGTCATCAAAATGAAATACTTGTATTTCAAAAAACTCAGTGTCGTCCGGAGGCAATTTGTGTTGGGTTAAATCGTAGCCCAGATAGAGGTGGGCAGTTTCATCGCAGACACTTTTGGAAGTATAATAGATGCTCACTGGGATAAGTCGGCCTGCTCTATAACCTGCTTCTTCGCCGAGTTCGCGCTGTGCTGCTGTTTCCGGTGGCTCATCTGGTTTGATGCCGCCCGTGGGCATCTCCCAACGGAAATCTTCTTTTTGCACATAGCGATACTGACGGACTAACACCACATGGTTATCATCGACGAAAGGCAGTACACCAACGCACTGCCCAAAGGTACACACGCCGTAAATGGTGGTGCGTCCATCAGGCAATTCAGCAATATCTTCGCGAAGGCTCATCCACTTATTGGTGTAGATGTCACGGGAGGATTGGGTTTTCCATTCTTTTGGGGGCATCGTTTAGTTTCCAAATAACATGAAATAAAAAAGGATGCAGCATTGCCGCATCCTGTTAGTTCTATCTATCAGTAAGATACGCTACCTGCCCCTTGCGACAGGAATTCCACAACCTTTGCTCCTCCAGCCAGTACGGCACCGCTGACCAATTTATCTTCGGTTACGCCACGTACATTGGCACAAGGCGGACAGACCCAAATTTTACCACCGCCGGTCACATAACTGTCAATTAACTCTTTCAGCGGTTTGAAGCCTTGCGCTGTGATATCATCGGCAAAGCCTTTTTCGGCTAACCGGACTGCCTCGACCGTGAGGAAGATGGAGACTTCTTGACCAGCGGCGATCCCTGCATTGGCGACGACAAAAGCAACAGACGCTTTATCAATATTGTCTTGACCAGAGGTGAGATTTACCAGTAGTTTGCCCATGAAAACTTATCCTTTTTGGATGTAAAAATGTAAAGGTTGAGAACGATCCTGCGGAATATCTTGATACACAAGCACATGACCAGTCATGCGACACCAAGCGGGGATGTCTTCAACCGCACCCCGATCATAACCAATCACATGCAGGATTTGAGGCGCAACCAAGCCTTTCATCCGCTGGACGATTAACAGCACAAGATCTCCACATGCTGTCCGACCTGCATCTAAAACTAAATTTGTAGATGGAGGTGTCTCGGTCATTTTGCCAATTACCAGATCACGACACTGGTTTCGATACGGCGGATGCCGACTGCATTGGCGATACCCTGCGTAATGCATTCGCCCATTTCTTGCAGTGTGGGGGCTTCAACATAAGCGATGAGATTGAACTGTCCAGTCGTCGCGTGAATGGAGTTGATAACAGAATGATCGAGTTTCATTCCGGCCAATTCTTCCACCAACTCTTGAACACGCGCAGGCTCGGCCTCAATCAATAGGTAAGCGTAAGTCATCTAGTTCTCCTCATCTTTTGTCGTAATACAGTAGTCAGGTTATATATTTAGCCACAGGTAAAGTTCACGCGCGAGACACTCCCTGTACGTGCCATTTCATCCATCAAGTTTTGCACTGTCTCCATCGCCGGTTTAAGGGGGAGAAAATGTTTAGCGACCTGCATATCCGCATCCGTGGACAGCGGATGCCAAAATACACCCTCAATATTGACCGTCAGTTCAGGGGAAAGGTTGTCCATCCCAAGAGTCATACCTGCTTTGGAATAGCCTCGTTTTGCCAATGGACGGATGAAGTGATGATCTGTGGAAATCCCAAGTGAATCGCGGAAAGCATGTAGTTCACTCATATGATCGCAGTTCGCGGGCGTTTCGGTGGTGCTCAGGCGGACACGAAAACCCGATTTTTGGAGTGAGCGAATACCTTCTACTGTTTTGTCCCACGTCCCTTTGCCGCGATAGGCATCATGGTCTTCAGCACGACCCCCATCAAGACTGACTTGAATTTCGAGCTTATCATTGGCGATGGCTTTCAGCTTCTCCAACCGCTTTTCCTGAAACAGCATGGCGTTGGTCAGTACAGTCGTTTCCACTCGTGCTGAGGAATAAGCGAGCATATCAAAAATGTCATTGAGCAAAAAGGGCTCGCCACCTGTGAAGAAAATATGACTAATGCCTAAGCCAATTGCTTCATCCACCAGTCGTTTGACATTTTCTAAGCCGATTGAGCGGCGTGGTGCATTTGGGCTAGACTTGGCAACGCAGTAGCTGCAACGCAGATTGCAGTCATAATTGGTATAAATCCATAGTTTCCACTGATAAGTTGGAATCGGATCAATAGATTGAAGTTGAACCGCAGGTGAATTGGACATGATACCCTCTTTCTCCATCAATATTGATAGGTAGGCTCGACAATCACTCCATTGGCATCGTAGAAGCGTTCGTCATTCACGGCTTCATCAAGTATGTGATAGCCCTCTACACGACCATCTCGCCATTCTTTTAAGCCTTCCAGTTCCATTAAGGGTCGCACTTCGGGATCATCGTATGACATGCCCATCAGTAAACTGTGGAAACGCTCAACCAGTGTTGAACTAACATCAGGCCCGACAGTGAAGTTACAATGATCAAATGCAGGGGTTTCGGCGAGAATACGGGTAGAACCCGTAAGAATAAGACCTTCTGCGCCAAATGCCGCGTAATTGCCATTGATGACACAGGCTGCATCCGCTTTACCGCTCAACAGTGCCTGGACTGCATCACGCTCGCCGCCGACATGGTCACCGTGCTTACCGGCTAACACGTCGTGGCGCAAGATGGTGAAATCCGTGTGTGGGACAAGCCCTTGTGAGCGCAGAAATTCGAGTGGAATCAAACTGGCCTGAGGTGAGTCAATTGCGCCGACGGCTACTATTTTGCCCTTCAGATCAGCTACTTTTTTATTGGGGGATTCGCTGCGAACAATGATGACTGAGGTCAAGTTGCAATCAGTATCGCGCATCGCAATCGCTTTTACTTGCTTACCCTGCGCCTTTGCTAACCGGTCAGCACGAATCCATGCTAATGGAGAATTCCAAGCCACATCAATTGATCCTGCCAAAAGATGTTCGACCTGCGTTTCATAATTGGAGTACAAAATATAATCAAACGGCAGACCCTGTTTGATGAAGAATTCTTTGAAACCTTCCCAAATTGTGACCACTTTAGGGGCATATGCGACAGCCCCTAAAATCAATATCTCATTTCTACTCATGTTTCATCCTTATCCAAACAGCGGCAGACCGCATACCGCTTTGCCGATAAAATCGTAGAGTGCATCCGTAGTAGGAGCCATAACGGTTGCTGCACGCGCGTCACGGAATTGGCGTTCGACACCTACTTCTTTGCGGAACGCTGCACCACCACATACGCGCATCGCAAGATCTGTTACTTCAGTGGCGGTTTCACCGGCTGCCGCTTTAATTTCAAGCACCCGCAGCATCCCATCCGCTCTGCCGCTTTCGAGTGCCGTAAAAGTATCGAACAGTAAGCTGCGAACCATATCCGTTTTGATACGCATACGTGCGATGTAAGCACGAATGGTCGGCATATCGGCTAGTGACGACCCAAGATGCTGATACTTCGTTGTGCCAGCATGAGCAGCCGTTTTCGTTGTGGCTGCTTCCATAATCCCAAGTGAGACTGCGGCATTCATCAATTGGAAATAAGGCAGCACAACACCCATCATAATCTCGAAGCCAGCACCATCTGCGCCGAGCATGGCTGCATTTTCAATATAGACACCTTCAGCTTTAATGGGACTGGAATAATTGCCGCGCATTCCTAGCCCGTTAAATGGCGCAACAACCGAAAGCCCCTCCGCTTTTGCGGGTACAAGCCAGATGGTGCTCGCGCCCTCAGCAGTCATCGGTTTGCTTGACCAAACATAGCTATCGACCTGCCCCGCTCCTGTTGCCCAGCTTTTGACAGCATCCAAATGTGCGCCGCCGTTATGTTGGGTAGCCGTACTGACGGGTGCCCAGAAGTGGCTGCGCGAACCGGCTTCCGAGAAAGCCAATGTCGAAAGATGTCTGCCAGCCGCAATTGCTTCGCGCACTTCACGCGAACCATGCGCCTCAATGACGGCAGTGGCCGCGTAATGCATACAGATGACCATGCCGGTCGTTGCACACTCGCGAGAGATCCGTTCGACCACTAAGGCCGCCGCGCGGTGGCCTTCGCCCATGCCGCCAACTTCAGTCGAGCTGATTAACCCTAACAGCCCTGCTTTAGCCAATGCTTCAATAGCAGCGCGTGGGTAGGTTCCGGTCTGGTCAACATCCATGGCATTGTCAGCAATAATTCCGGAGGCAATCGGTTCTAATAAATCTAAATAGGAGGCAACTTTTATTTCGGTCATCATCTTCTCCAACTAAAATTAGGGTGAGGGTATTTACAAACTCCAATGTACGCCGCAGCCTGCACAAGCCGGATGGGGAGTATCGCTGAGCAAATTTTCACGCCATTGTTGATAACGGGTATCGTCCCAGATTTCGACAAAAGGCTGCTCAAATACATTGCCGAGCTTGAGGCTCTCATAATCGGTGGTGGCAAAAGGTGAGATACAGCACGGCAAGGCATTACCGTTTGCGGTGATGTAAGCCGTCGTCCAAGGACGCATACAGGCTTTCCACGGTTGATGGTCACGCTGTTTACTGGCCTCTAAACTATGGCGTGGGCTGGTCGCACCAGAAGCCTTGAACATGATTCCCAATTCGCGAGCCAACGCTTCACAGGTCACGACGATTTGTTCCACCTGATCGTCAAATTGATCAAAAAGGCCATGTCCATCTTCCAGCATTCCCGGTGCTGCGTCGGCCTCGTAGTAATACACCATACGCTGCAAATACACTTCTGGAACACCCATTTTGGCTGCAAGCCGCAACAAATCAGGGAGTTCCTGAATGTTTTCTTTCATACCGGTCATCCAGATAGAAGCCCGGGGAGTTGTTGCTTGCATCTCACGTTGAATACGCGTGAATTCGGTTAAATTACTCACAATTTTGTACAGCAAAGGTGCGCCACGAATAATGGCATAGGTTTTAGGATCTGATCCATCAATCGAACACCGCATCTCATCCAGACCGCTTTCAATCAGTTTGCGTGACCATTCGGGTGTAAGCAGTGTCGCGTTGGTGTTAAAGAGGACATAAACCCCACGCGCTTTGAGATGAGCAATCATGCGCGGCAAATCTTTGTTGATGAGAGGTTCACCAATCCCGTGCAGCACCGCTCGTTCCATTTTGGGGAATTGATCAACTATTTTGAGGAAGTTTTCCCAACTGAGTGTTTTGGGTTCTTCGTAAGTGACAAAGGTACGCGGGCAGGTTTCACACAACAGGTTGCAATGGTTAGTGACTTCAATAAACACACAATGCGGCTGTTGTTCCGATAAGGCGGCACGGGTGGCAGGGTCAACAGCGCGATACGCTGCGGGGAGATAATCCGCTTTGGCTTCAAGTGGGCTACCTACTAGGGTGGACTTTTGTACATCACTAGACATCAGTGCCGCACTTTCTATTTTATGCATGGAGGCAACAGTATAACACTGTAGTCTAGAGTTCTTGCGAATCTATTACATTAAGAATTGGAGAAGGCGTTTGTAAGTTTTCTGCAACATATTACCGCTGTAATGAAACCGTGAAATCCAATACTCATTGAGAGTTAGTGGAAGTCATGTAAATAAAATGGGGCATAACCAGATGAATAACTTCTATGTGCGTCGTATCACGATGGGGATAGTCGTGGGTCTCATATCTGGCCTCATAAGTACGTTTCTAGCCAATTTGCTGATTGGCGGAACAATCATCACCCTTTTAGGTGGCAATACACAACCATTCGTCGCTTTAGGCATACATCTCCTGTTCAGTGTGTTGCTGGGTGTCGGATTTTCTCTGGTGTCATCACTTAAGGCTGATGTCGGCGAACAAATGATGAGTGGTCTGGTGTATGGTGCTGGACAATGGGCTGTTGTCATATTGGTCGTTATCCCTGTGTTGAATGGGCAAGCGCCTCAATGGCAGCCGCTGGAGGTAGTCCTTCGATTTCCGGCACTGATCGTTTACTTGGGTCAAGGTGTGCTGCTGGCGCTAGGCTGCTATTGGATTTTCAAACTTGCTGACCGGTGGTACGGCATCATTGCTACGAAAATGGACTACACTTCTGAAGAAGGTATCAAACAGCGCGTCGTGGTTTTGGGTGGTGGTTTCGGTGGTGTCACAACCGCTCAACAATTAGAACGTTTATTAGGGAATGACCAGAGTGTACATATTACGTTGGTCAGTCAGACTAATCATCTCTTATTTACACCGATGTTAGCTGAGGTAACAGCAGGTGGCGTTGAAGCGCAGCATATCAGTCCACCCTTACGCACCTTTTTTCGGCATGTAAGAGTTATTCGGGGCGAACCTGCTGAAATCAACATCGTACAAAATACGGTGACTGTTAAATCAGACACCGGTGTTGCCCGCATTTTGCCATACGATCATCTCGTTTTGGCGGTTGGTGCTGTCCCTAACTTTTTCGGGAATAAAAATATTGAAGCAAATGCTTTCACATTCAAGTCACTTTCCGATGCGATCCACATTCGCAATCATGTTATTGATCTACTGGAACGTGCAGACAACGAGCCTAATCCTGTCCGTCGCAAGGCGCTTCTAACATTTGTGGTTGTTGGTGCGGGCTTCGCCGGTTCGGAACTCATTGGGGGGTTAAACGACTTTGTGCGGGGATCATTGTGGTATTACAAACATTTAAATAATGACGAGGTATCCCTCATACTGGTGCATCCGGGTGAGCAAATCCTGCCTGAACTAAGTACCAAATTAGCACAGTATGCCGAAACAAAGATGATTGCTCGAGGTGTGTCAATTCGAGGTAAAGCACGAGTCACCAATGCGGGACAAGGCACTGTGACGATTGGTGATGAAATCCTTTCGGCGGAAACCCTCATCTGGACAGCCGGTAACCTGCCTAATCCTATCATCCGTGATATTGGCTGCGAAACGGATAAAAGAGGCGCACTCATAACAGATGATAAATTACGGGTTAATGGACAACTGAACGTGTGGGGCATCGGCGACTGTGCTTCCATTCCGGACGTGGTGACTGGCAAAAATGCGCCGCCAACCGCCCAATATGCTCTCAGAGAAGCTAAAACTCTGGCCTACAACCTTCATGCTGTAATACATAATCGCCCGCCCAAGCAATTTCGCCATCACTCCCAAGGCGCATTGGCTGTTGTCGGACATCAAACAGCCTGCGCTGAAGTTTTTGGAATGCAGTTCAGCGGATTATTCGCATGGCTGCTGTGGCGTGGTATTTATCTTTCTAAGCTGCCCACTTTAGAGAAGAAAGTTCGTGTACTGCTCGACTGGGTTATTGATGTGTTCTTCCCACGCGATATTGCCTATGCACCTGTTGTTGAATACAACATATCCGTTGAGGAAGCGGTAACTGTGGGAGAAGCATCATGAATATCGCTGTTAGTAATAAACTGCTGTCGCAAGCGAAATCGACCATGTTTATACGTGGCATCCTTGGCGCTTTGGCCGGACTCATCGCAGGGTTGTTGTATGGTGTCCTGCTCAATAGTCAACATATGTCCCCAATGATGAATCCGGTTGACATCCTTGGCGACCAAGTAACACATCTTTTGCTGAGTATTCTGGTGGGTGCAGGTTTCGGATTTGCCTTTGGCGAACGTGCATCAACTGCGGGAACCGGCTTCCTGTGGGGGATTGTAGCGGGGTTAATTTGGTGGTTATTAGGTCCTTTAACCATCTTCCCCCTGATGCACGGTATACACCCCGATTGGGCGATTACTTCTGCTCGTCAAGCCTTTCCATTATTAGTAGGGCTAGCCGTAGCTTACGGCGCATTCATGGGACTCCTTTACAGCGGGTTTCATTGGTTTTATCAAAATCGAACCACCCCTCATCTGGCACGCCAGATACTCCTACGTATCTTGCAAGCGCTTGTTAGTGGTGGAATTGCTGGTCTATTGGGAGGCGTGGGACAATGGCTGCACCTGCTTATCAGCATTCTCATAGGCTCAAGCTATGGTCTGTTATTCCGACATGATATTGGTCGTACTGGATCGAGTATTGCTTGGGGAGTGGTCTACGGTCTTGTCTGGTGGATACTTGGCCCACTGACATTGATGCCGTGGCTGCTGGGGCAAGGGGTACAGTGGTCGATACCCGCTGCACAAAATGTGTTTCCGTCACTGGTTGGACATTTGATATACGGCGTAGTGCTGGGTATGACTTACGCCACGCTTAATCAGATTTGGCGAACCCTATTTGTCGACTCCGATCCCCTTACTCGTGAGCCGGAAGGGCCGGGAACGCGAACGTTGCGTTCGTTAGGGTTAGGAGCGGCTGCCAGCATAGCCGGTGGACTCGTATTCACCATTGTTATGGTTGCTACCAACACATTGCCGAAAGTTGCTAGTATTGTGGGTATGACCACCCCATTTGAAGGCTTTGTCGTCCACATGGTTATCAGTATTCTGATAGGTGCCAGCTACGGGTTGTTGTTCCGGCGGGAAGCGACCACACCAACTTTGGCGTTTGGTTGGGGATTAGTCTATGGACTGGTGTGGTGGTTCTTAGGTCCCTTGACACTATTCCCCCTCTTGCTCGGACAGCCCATTCAATGGTCTTTAGATGCAGCGCTTCAAGTATACCCCTCGCTTATTGGTCATCTCGCTTATGGGGTTGTTCTGGCACTCGGTTATTACTGGCTTTTAAGGCGCTATGACACAGAGCGCACGTTACCAAAATCCGATTTGATGAACGATCAGGCAAGTTCAAGTGCTTATCCAGCCCTATCGTTTCTGGTATTACTGCTCAGCTTATTCCTTTTATTGATTTTGGCGCACTAACTGGAAGCGACAGTAAACAAATGATTGTATGCTACCCCACGGGGTTCGATGCATTTCGTAGTCGTAATCAAGCAATGAGAATGCAGTACCCAATTCAGCAGCCAATTGAGTGGGATCATAGTGGGCTAGGGTGAGGTTACTACATTGAGGTGGGCCATCTGGAGCAAAGGTCGCAATAATGAGTTGACCATCCGGTTTCATCGATTGTTGTGCCGTTAGCACATAAGCCTGTCGTTCTTCGGTAGTGGTCAGGAAGTGGAATACAGCTCGGTCATGCCAGAGATCATAATGCTGTGGCGGTAATTTCACTTGGGTAATATCGGCCTCCAGCCATTGGACAGGTTCACCAAGATTACCCAAACGCTCACGACTTACAGCTAGTGATTCACCTGAAATATCAAGCACTGTTAGATTGCGATAGCCTTGCCTTATCAAACCGTCAACCAAAATCGAACTTCCCCCGCCGACATCAATGATGTTGGCATCCGGTTCTAATCCGGCACGCTGAATAAAGTCTAACGATAACGATGCCTCTGTTTGATACCAGCTCACTTCATGAGATGCTTTGGTTTGATAAACCTCTTCCCAATGCGATTTTGTGGACATTTATCGTTCCTTGCGACTTAGAAACACTATTGTGATCCTATTTCTCTAGTGAAGCTGGCATTGGTAATGGGACGATGGCAAAAACACTTTGTGGGACAGCAATTATTTGATTACCAATTTGAATTGTGGCTGGCGTTGACGGATCATAATTGATAACAACAGCATTCATTTGATTGCCTACTCGATAGACATCTGCAATAATAGCATTTTCCGACGACATCACACTGGATGTTAGTGGAAAATCGGAGGCAGGTGATCCGACCTCAATTTGGCGTGTCGGTTTCTTTTCGTCAAATGGAAGTTGCAAGTTGATGGTTGCTCCCTGATGCCAGCTTGCGACAAGTGGTTGGTTGAATTCGTAGGCCGCTAACCACGAGTGTGCATCGGTTGCCGTCCCGATATGCAGTAAATAAGCATAGCGCAAGTGATGCATTCCAAGATCCGTAACCCCTTCCGTGTCGCGGGTAACGTCTCGGACGAGCATCAAACTACGGGTTGTGCTGCCGGCAACACCTTGTAAGCCGTGTGTGATAATCGTTAGCCCAATATGGCCCTTCGAGACATCATTCCAATAGATATTCGGATAGAAAATCGAGCGGCGGTAGGTCACATCACCCGACACAATTGGTTTTGTATCAATCACATGTGTGAATGCTCCGAAGCCTAAATCATCGGTGCGCATGTTTGTACCCAGAACGGTTGGCATTTCTACTAACGCACTTGTTTCGGGCAGAGCACTGATATACAAGTCAACTGCAATCACGGGGCTATCTGCCTTGAGTGTGACGATTTTAGTCACTTGCTGACCGCTAAGTATAAAGATTATTTGTAGGCGAGCGATAAGCGGGCCAGATGTGAGGATAGTGACTTGAGCAGATGTTTGACTTTCTCGACCATGTTCATCACCAAAGTGAGCGCCGTAGACATCCCCGCTATCGTCACGATACAGGACATCATCCCCGAACGTCGAAAGCAATTCTTGAGATTCGGCCTTATCATCCACCAATACCAGATTTGAAAATGCCCCGCCATGATTGGCATCAACTGTCACAGGATAACATTCAGGATTAGGGAGAAAGGAGTATAGTGAGGGAATGACATTACAATACAATCACTTAAAGAACTATGCTCCTGTATTTTTGAGCATGACCGGATTGCGAGTTGGGGAATTTGATGGGCTGGCAAAAGATATACTGCCACAATTTGAGGTCGCCGAAAATCAACGCTTGGCACGAGCGACACGCCAGCGGGCGGTAGGCGCAGGCGAGAAACCGCATTTGGATGGACGGGATCAAGTGCTGCTGACGGTCATTTGGTTACGCCAATATCCGACCCATGATGTGTTAGGTTTTTTCTTCGGTGTCAGCCAACCGACCGTCGGACGCTATATCGAACGGGTACTGCCGCTCCTCGAGCAGTCTGGACGGGACAGTATGAAGGGGCATGATCCAGGACGCAAGCGGCGCCGGAGTTTAGAGGCACTCCTAGCGGATGTGCCTGAACTCGCACGGGTGGTGGACAGCTTCGAGCAGCGTGTCCAACGCCCTAGGATTGTCGCTGACCGAGACGGATGGTACAGCGGCAAGAAGAAGACGCACACCGTCAAAAGCCAAATCGTGGTCGAGAGCGAAAATGGTTGGATTCGAGACATTTCTGACAGTGTCAAGGGACGGGTGAGTGACATCAAGCTGATTGAACAGTCGGGCGTTTTAGACGACTTACCCGATTTGACCGGGATGATGGGCGATGCCGCCTACCAAGGCATTGCCAAGCTCCATCCCTTGGGTTGTTCTCCTTACAAGAAACCCATCCGAGGCGAACTAACGCAGGCGATGATTGCTTACAACCATGCCTTTTCCCAACGGCGGATCATGGTCGAAACCATCATCAATCGCTTACGCCGCTACCAAAGTCTCACCCAGATGGATCGCCAACACCGACGCGGTCATACGGCTCGGGTTTGTGCGGTGGCTGGATTGGTTAATCGCCAACTGCGCCACCGCATGGCAGCATAACACCTGACGGGGACTTGGGGGCTTCTGTCTCCTTCCCTTATCTTGAATGTTAATTACAGAGACCAGCCTATTAGATAAGGTGAAATAGTTCTCGTCTTGTTTAGCCTGTGCCGGATGGATAATGCTAGTCGTGTCGCCAGTTAATCCCCGATAGCCAATCGCTGGTATATCATTCACTTGGAACGCGATACTATCTGAGCCTGTTTTTTGAGTCTCCTTTGGCAAGAGACTGTTATCTGGCAAATTGCCATCCAGTTCAATAATCTCAGAGCGAGGCCATGAGGTTGGGTTAAAGATGACGACAGGCGTAGACACGCGACTCGCTATGTGAGCTAGTGTAGTGGCTAAATCATTTTTCGCTGTCGCGATAGTTTGCTCGAACCGTGAACGCTGGCTAGTTTCCCATACCGAATCAAAGCTAACACCTGAAATATTGTCATAGTGGGCATTGATAGCTGCCGAGTTCCAAGCAGAAGAAGAAGGCGCATCAAGCATTGCCCCGAATTTATCGGCAGCGCTTAAGTAGTATTCACTCTCTTTATCGGCAATCTTAGCCGCTGGGCGAGTATCATAAAATGCTTGCCAAATCGGATTGAGATCAGTGGTGATTTCCTGTAACGGCTGTGTCGCCAAGTATTGAAATGCGCTGGTAGTATCCGACATGACCAATGCAGTTTCATGATCAGTAGCATTCCACTGATCTACCAATGCGGGCAACGTGGATTGCTGGTCAAAAAAATCAAAGCCCAAGGGCATAAACAGGTACTTCGAGTCTGTTTGTTTAAATGCTTTTTCGATAGAGGCACGTAAGTCAGCGAGCGGATCATTCGGGTTGCTATTGTGGTAGATGTTATACCATGCTGTAGGGTAGGAATTATAAGCTACCAAGACATGCCCCGCGATGCCTGCTGACGAAGCTGGACTCGTCCAGTAAAATGCAGGCGGAAGCGGTTGACATTGTTGATAATCAGGATCGCACCGACCTTGATAGCGCCCGATATACAGGTAAGGGATATTGACTTGGGCTAAGAATGTAGGAAAGGCCGCTGAATTACCAAAGGCATCCGATTGCCACGCGCTGTGTGGTACGCTTTCTGCACCAAAGGTTTGAGCAATCCACATCTGACCCAATTGTAAGTTCCGGACTTGAACTGCTGGTGCTACAAGGCTGGTTTCGGGTTGTGTGATTCCCGCCCAAGCAAAGCTGATTTGTCGATTTTGCACCAATGTTTTGAGATCATCATGATATTCAGGATGTGTGTCCCAAAAATGCTGGACGAATAAGACCTGTTCCAAGGTATAGCGGAAACGTGGATATTGTTTCGCCAATTTGATGGCGTTGATGATATTTTGATCGGAGAGTTTGCTGTATGTGGCGAAAGATTGGTGCCAATCGGTATCCCAATGGGAAAAAGGAATTAGAAAAACGACATGAGGGGTTTTCTGTATTAGTAATTGCGTTTCATGATCAAAATTTGAGGGCAAATCGCTGGATGTATCCTGTCCCAAAAGCAGTTGTGAATCCACTTGCAAATATGCCAATATTCCAATCAGGAATACGTTGAGAACAGTCCGAAATATCCAACGAATCTGCGCCAGAAACTTCATCATGTTGTCCAAACGCGCGTAATCATAAGGAAATATATTTAAAATTGCACTTTGATATCATACAGATAACAATCCCGGTAAGCAATTAATTCGACTGCCAAAGATTGAACCAACTACTCAAGTAATCTTCTTTAGTTTCGATAGGGCTACCAATGATGTTCGGTCGAAACTTTGGTGAAAAAGAAGCAGTATTCATCGGTTTTTGCCCTTTATCTTCTATGTCGCGGTCATGTACCAATAATAAGGAAAATTATTGCGTATTTGTTACGGATAACATCCAATTCTTACTACACTTAAAAACTAATGGTTCCGCGATAGCCTATTCTGGAAAAGTGTAGAAGCCTTCCTATAATGTAACGAAAACTTCTACACTGCGAAATATAGTAGCCTACTTAGGCAGCATTTATTTAGGAGGTTCTTGAGTCGCTTCCATCATGTTGCCAGCTTGATTCATTGCCATGTATACAGGGCCCGGGAATTCGCCTATCAAATGGCTGAAGGATTGGCTACCCATTTTGCCGGGATCTTCGCCGTGTGTTTTGCCATCAGAATGATAAACTACAAATAAGGTTTGGTAGTCGTTATTCGATGGAACAGTGAAGGTGACAGATGCCATGCCATCTTTCCCGGCTTTGAATTCGTTGGCTGGTAGTCCGCCTGCTGGCCCCATCGTCATGGTAGGCTGCATGTTCACCCACCATAAGGTGTACTGACCTTCCGATACAAGCCCGCTCAGCATGACATTAATCGTGTCATTTCCGTCATTGCCCATCGTCATCGAGGCAATACCAAAGGCTTTTTGCCATACGGCCTTGTCCATTCCTTGGGGAACTCCATCCTCGGCTGTCGCTGCTAATACAACTGATTTGGGCATCCCCATACCCATATCGGACATAGGCGCTTCTGGAGTTTGATCCTGTGCAGCCACACTCATGGTAACTCCGAGAATAAGTGCAACAATGAGACTTAAGATCGATATAGCTAAGCGATTCTTTGATTGGAACATAAGAGACTCCTTCTAGATTAACGATTTCATAAGACATGATGTATCGCACATTTATGTTGTTAAGCGTGGTTCTGAGCCTTAAATAGACATACACTACCAAGCCACTACCAAGCCAATACCCGAAAATGTACCGGTAGTCGGCCTGTCGGTTTGAGATGTAAAATTACGATGATTCGAAGCATATTCAGATGCGAATGTTGATCTTCTGCTGGCTAGAGGAATTATTCCCGATTGTCCTCGGATGCCTGCGTTAGATTAGTATTGCGTACATAAAATGCGATTTGATCTTTGATGAATTCGTAACCCGCCTTAGGGTTTTGATATACCCATCCGATGTTGGTGACTTTTCCTTCTGGGGCATCAAGATCAATCCAATAACAGGTGCCTTTGTAGGAACAGGTGTAAGTCCGATCGGTGATTTTCAAATACTGCATGTTGACTGCCTCTGGCGAAAAATACCAGTTGCCTTCGAAATCCTGAACGGTTTGATCAGGAATGCCCGAAGCAATCATTTCGCCATTCGCTTTTTTCGTGATCGTATAACGCATGATTAACCCCTCATGTAGCGTGATCGTTATTCATTGGACAATTTATACACAGGTTTTCGGCATCGTCTGTTGTCTGGACAACACTTTACAACTATCAGATGGGAGAAATGGTCAATACGATGGACAATACTTGGAAACTTCAGGACGCGGATCTTTTTCGGGATTTATCGCCAACAGAAATTAATAACGCTGTAAATATGATGCCACTCATAAGTTATCGAACGGGTGAAATCCTATTTCATACGGGTGATCGGGCTGATTCTCTTTATATGCTTGCTGCGGGGTTGGTAAAAGTTTCCTATATTTCACTAAATGGAGACGAGAAGATATTGAGTATTTTTCAGCCCGGCGATATTTTCGGTGAACTATTTTTGGGAAAATACGAACATCGGATTGGTGAAGCACAGGCGCTAGAAGATGTTGTAGTTTGTCGTCTCACCAAAGAACATTTTCTCATGCTTGTCCAGCGTTTCCCTCAGATCAGTTTGAATTTTATAGGACATTTGGCGGACGGTTATCGGGAAACGCTGGCACGAATGCACGCACTGATGCGAATGGAAGCAAAGTATCGTCTGTTGGGTACGCTCCTTAACCTCGCACGTCGTTACTGCTGTCAGGACAATGGGGGTTGGTTCACATTGCATCAGTCGATCACTCAAGAAGACATTGCGAACATGGCTGCATTGAACCGCACTACGGTTAGTCTATTTATTAATGAACTGCGACGGCAAGGAGCATTGGGAGGAAGCGGACGAACTCTGACCGTTCATCGCCCATCGCTTGAAAAGATGCTTGAGGAAGCTGGGTTAGAGATTCTCATATAGTCGGACGTAGTGCGTAACTCACATGAAAATCGCGAGGATTTCAAATACCCTAAAAGGACTATATTTATCAATTTGCTTTAGGGTATTGCCTACGGTACTGATGTCGTAGCACTATCATGCCAAGTCACCTACCTTTCTGGTACTTGAAGTAAGGTGTGAACATTACGAATTACGGGGCAATTATTACACGAATTTCCCCTTAAGACTTAATTCTTCAGCCGACAGGAGAAGTAGGATTCGAACTTCGATGCTTCGGCTGGTTAAAACATATTCAGCCATCTTTCACACTCAATCATAATAATTTTCACCCCCAATGGGACTTGAACCCTATGTGAGAGAGAAAATGAAAAAAGCGACTTACTTTAAAGCCGCTTTTTCCCGTGTGTGACCCCAATGACACCCAAGATGAACCCTCTAAGACTTTTTCCTCTCGTGTGACTGATGACTTTGTGCAGTTTCTAGATTTGATACGCTTTCCACAGCGAACTGCCCTCGAATACCTTCTTACTGACGGACCTTAAGAACTGAGTTGTGCTTTGCGGTGGTCAGGGAGAGGCTAACCCCTCCCCCAACCCACCTTAAAGTCTCGCTGGTACCGGCAGCGCGACCCTGAAGATAAGTCTAGCAGGGTTGGCAGCCTCTCGGCGAACCGTTCGTCATTTTATAGAGGAGGTTTTGTATGACCCGCGTTTTCGCATTGACCAATCACAAAGGGGGTGTCGGGAAATCGACATCCGCAACCAATATTGCCTTCGGTATGACTAGCTTGCTGCGCCGAGCGGGAGCAGCGAATAATCGGGTGCTACTGATTGATACTGACAGTCAAGGGCACGCCACATTGGTCACTACCGGGCGCAACGACTTTGGAACCGATGACAGCTTGTATTCGGTACTGATGGCAGATCGGCAGAATGCACCACAAGTGCTGGCAAACGCCATTGTCCAAAGTAATTGGGATGCTGATCTGCATGTGCTGCCCGCATCACCACTGTTGGAAGGCGCGGAACGCGAACTGATGGGTGTGGCTGGAGCGCCCTATCGCCTTGCTGATCCACTCAGCAAACTTGCCAACCATTACGCCGCCATCATCATTGACACCCGTCCTTCATTTTCGCTCATGACCGAAATGGCGTTGGTAGCAGCAACGGATGCGCTCATCCCGGTCGAGCCACGCTATCTGGAAACCGTTGGCTTGCTGAGTGTACTGAATAAGATCAACGACATTCGAGAAGGCTGGCGACGACCTGATTTGCATGTCGGCGGCATCATTGTTACCAAGATGAACAGTCGTATCAAAGGACACAATCATCTCCTTGACGAACTGAAAGGACACAACGTTCTCGGCAAGTTGTTGTGCGGCGTGATCCCCGCCAATGAAGCAGTATCGTATGCCCATCGGGATCACCAAAATGTCTTCAGCTACGATCCCAAGGCACCAGCCAGCAAAGCCTATGCTCAAGTGGTCGGCTCGCTTCTCAAGCACATGACGGTAGGCGGTGCAGCGTGAGCGGCAAACGCGACAACACTGCCAAATTGGATGCCCTTCTGGCCACCGTTACTGATGATCTCTTCAGCGGCGAAGTCGGTGAACAGTTTCAGGCCTATGGCCTGCGTGTGGAACGCATTCTACTGGAACTGGTGCGACCCGATCCGGTACAACCACGACGTGTGCTGCCGGAAAGGCTGCACTTTGCTTTTCATAACAACCGGATGACACCGACGCAAGCGCTGCGCGAACTGGTTCAGTCAGCACAGATTGCCGCTCGTCAGCGAGGGCGACCGTTCGACGGGCTGCTCGATTTGCTACCCAATAGTGAGGATGAAACCGACGACGAAGCAAAGACCCCATTCTCACCTGAAGAACTGCTGCTGCGCGATTTGGTGACGCTGGCCGTCACCATCCGCGATGACGGCCAAGTGAACCCTCTCACCGTAGTGGATGCGTCTGAAGGTGTAACCCGACTGTACCGGATTGAAACGGGCGAGCGGCGCTACTGGGCGTCATGGCTGCTGCGGGACTTCATCCCCAATTACACCGGCGATGGCATGATCCCTTGCATCATCATCCCGGCTCAGCAAGCCTCTCCCTTCCGGCAAGCAAAAGAGAACACCGCTCGTTCCGGACTGACAGCAGTAGCGATGGCGAGACAAGCCGCATTACTCCTCTTGGCCGTTCACGGCTATGAAATTCCAGCCTATGCCGTCCACAACGATTTCTATCGCCAAGCCTTGGAACTCGACCTGAGGAGCAAGAAGGAATTCACCAGTGAAATTCTCAGCGCAATGGGCGGTATTAGCCGAATGAGGTTGAGTCAGTTTAAGGCACTTTTGTATCTGACCGATGAGGCACTTGAGTTAGCCGATCGCTATGACATCGATGAGAAAAAACTGCGCTATGTGGTACCGCTGCAATCGGAAATGCAAGTTGAACTCATCCGACAAATTGTGGATTTAGATTTGACAAGCAAGCAAGTCAAAGAGATATGCGAGGCCGATAGTCAACATGATGATCCAGAAGATTTGCTTGGCACAAAGATTCCTCGGCGAGCCTTACAGATTGCTCGAGCTGCGCGAAATACGGGTGAAATGACAGGGATTGATCTTGCGAATGCCCTCATGAAGCAAGAACAGAATGTCGATCTGGCGAAAGTGCGAATTCGAATGATGCGGAATTTACTGGATGAAGCAGATCGACATCTACAAAGTCAATGAGAATGTAAACCCGGGTTTACATGAACAGGTATATCTCATGAAGCTGAAAGCTCGAAGTCCCCCGTTTCTTTAGGGAAAGCAAAACCCACCGGAGTGGTGGGTCAACGCGAGAGAACGGTTAACAATGACATTGTGAAGGCTGGTTACCTCACAATGTAGCATGTCCCAATTCTCCGCGCAACTGAATATTTGCCTTTCGATCCTGTTTTTGAACCTGACTTCTGTTCAGCTTTGCTTGGAGGCACTTATGAATGGCTATACTGCAGCTGGTAACCTTAACCGCCAGCCTGATCTACTAGCACGCCTGCAAAACGTTGTTCGTCAGCTCAACCGCTCTGACATTCGAACAGTCTCAGCACTGATCTCAAAAGTGATCGGTGATCAAAATGCTGGTCTGATGACCGTTCGACTACTGCACTGGTTTCCAAAATCGAAGAAAGTTGGCGGCTGGGTCTATAAATCATGGCGGGATTGGAACGCCGAGTGCAACCTCTCTCAAGCGCAAGTTAAGCGAGTACACGGCAGTGGCTTTCTCGAAATGATTGGTATCGAACGTACCATCATGAAAGCCAATGGTACACCAACCGTCCATTACCGCTTAGAAGAGACCAAACTCGTCCAACGACTGGCGGAATTCTTGAATGTTACACTGCTGCATGTTCAGGCTTGGATGTGTTCAGAATCGCCGAATGAGCATGGTCAAGATCGCCCGTCGAATGAAGTGAATTCAGACAAACTCGATGGTCAAAATCAACCCGACGAAAAGGGTGAAGAGGAACCAATGCATTCGGCTGAAATCGCCCAATCCATAACAGACTCTAACTTACAATCAAGACAGAACAATAACCATCAGTCTATACAACACAACAGCTATTCTGTTGATGCTGTAGCCAGTAAAAGAGAAGAAGAAAAAGAAATTCTCGTGTCACTCGGAAGTCTCGGGATTGCATATCCCAAAGCGAAGGAGCTCATCGAGAAGCATGGTCACAAGCGCATCACTGAGGTTGTCCAGCATACGAAAGACCAAGATCGAAAGAATCCGGCGGGCTACATCATTCGAGCGTTGACAGAGAATTGGACATTCTGGTCAAAGCCTATAAAAGATGATTATGCTTACGGGAATGGAGAAGCCTACATCACCGGAAAATATGCGGCGTTTATTAATCACTAGTACGTCAACAAGATGAGAATAAAGGGTAATAGTCACGGAAAACGCGACGAGCATCCTCAATCAAAATTTGAATCCCATCCGATAGACTCACTTTCACTTCACTAAACTAGGGTATGGCCATAACTGGGAACAAGAAAACGGAAATGGACTTGACTCTCCCATGATGGGAGAGTGTAGGATACGGTTACAAAGTGATCATCAAAGAGGTGGAAGTGTTCAAGATTGGGGATTTTTCTCGTTTCAGCCGCGTGTCGGTCAAAATGCTTCGGCACTACGATGATCTTGGCCTATTGAAACCTGCTAAGGTCGATCCTGAAAGCGGCTACCGGTATTACGCAGCGGAACAACTTCCTCGATTGAATCGTATTGTCACGCTAAAAGACCTTGGGTTTTCTCTGGAGCAAATTGCGCGCCTGCTAGACGATAATCTGACATCGGACGAAATTCGGGGAATGCTCAAGCTCAGGCGGGTGGAAATCGAGGAGCGTTTGCACGAAGAACAGATGCGCCTAGTGCAGGTACAAGGTCATCTTTCACATCTAGACAAGGCGAATACTATGCCGCACTACGATGTAATCCTACGCCAAGTTGAGCCAAATATTTATGCAACTATCCGTGCGATGGTTTCTGATTCAGATGACATAATTCAGCTTATGTTTGAGGAACTGGAAGGCTATGTTGCAGATTATCGCGCTCGTGCGCTCCGTCCGCCGCTGATGATTTATCATGACAGTGATGGCGAAGACGCTGTTTTTGATGTGGAAGTTGCTGTACCAGTCAGTGCACCAGTGCCCAATAGTGCGCGCGTGACCATGCGGGAACTACCGGGTCACGACATGATGGCTTGTATCATTCATAAAGGAGACTATACGGTACTTCATCAGACGCTTACAGCACTGCTGGCATGGGTTGATGCACAAGGTTATGGTGTCGTGGGCGAACTGCGTGAAATCTATCTGAGGTTTAGCGCAGACGAGGTCGGTTATACCATCCCCGGTGCCTATCGAGCAGTCCATAACCAAGAATTTGTCACCGAACTTCAACTCCCAGTGTGCGAAACAAGTGAAAAATCCAGAGGACAAGATTAGTAAAGATCACTTTCATTAGCCAAGAATTATTACTGAATAACTCTAGCTAAAAGGATATAGAATGCGTTACCGTTTATTGGGCAGGAGCGGCTTACGAGTTTCCGAATTGTGTTTAGGTACAATGACCTTTGGCGATGATTGGGGATGGGGAGCAGATAAAGTCACCAGCCGGGTCATTTTTGATCGTTTCTGGGAGGCTGGTGGCAATTTTATCGACACAGCCAACAATTACACGAACGGCAGCAGCGAGCAATTTATTGGAGAATTTATAGCATCCCAGCGAGATCAGTTCGTTATCGCGACAAAGTACACCCTTACCGAAAACCCAAAAAACCCCAATGCAGGTGGCAATAGCCGCAAGAATATGATGCGTTCAGTTGAGGGTAGTTTGAAGCGCCTCAACACCACCTATATTGACGTGCTCTACTTGCATATGTGGGACTATATGACACCAGTAGAGGAAGTTCTGCGTGGTGTCGATGATTTGATTCATTTGGGTAAGGTATTATATTTCGCATTCTCAGATACGCCAGCCTGGGTGGTATCTTACGCTTTAGCGATGGCAGAATCGCGCGGCTGGGTACGACCGATTGGGCTGCAAATTCCCTACAGTCTAGCGGATCGCTCAGCCGAGCGTGACTTGTTGCCAATGGCGCGAAACTTTGATCTTGCAGTGATGCCTTGGGGCATCCTCGAATCGGGCGGCCTGACAGGCAAATATAACGAATCCAAAAACGACGAGCCTCGCCGTGAAAACGATGTATCTGAACAAGTAAAGAAACTAGCATCTGTCATTATCAATGTAGCCAAAGAGATAGGGTGCTCACCCTCACAGGTGGCGATTAACTGGATTCGCCAACAGCTGGGTAATTTTATTCCGATCCTCGGTGTACGAACAGAAAGGCAGATCAAAGACAATCTCGCCTGCCTAGACTTTACCCTAAGCGATAAACATATCAAACGATTGACAGATGCTACGGATTTCAAACCGGGTTTCCCGGCGAGTTTTTTGCATGATGATTCTGTGCGCGGCTTGATTTTTGGTAATTCATTTGACCTGATTGACATACGATAGGTGACAATTCCCCTTTGGTAATTACGTTGGTCTAGGAGAACGTTTCACTGGGCAGGTGGTGTATATGTTCTCCGCCCTAGCGTACTCCCCCGTCATAATCGAAAGTCAAGTCCTCTGAATCATAAATGTCCCAGAGATATCTAGTTACACGAAAAGGTAATAGTTACTGAGGTTGAAAGATCGCAGTAGTGATCAATTGAACTAAAAGTTGTGTCAATAAAAACTATTGTGTTGACACAAATATTATAGTGATGTACAGTGACCATATACCACATTCATGTGAGGTTTGGTTATGGGTGATTTATCACTGCGGGAACGAAAATACGCTGCAACCAAAGCAGCCTTGATGAACGCTCTAATATCCCGCCTAAAAAGTCAGAGCCTTGATGAGATTGCTGTAAATGACATATGTAGAGATGTCATGGTATCGGAAACAACTTTCTTCAACTATTTCCCTTCCAAGCAAGCGGTGATTGGCTACCGTGTACAGCTATGGAGTATCAGTACCATCTGGGAAATGCAGCTTCAGCTTGCCAAAGGAGGTGATCATCTGGATGCCATACGCACCTTGTTCGATCTGACGGCACAGGCGGAAGAGAAAACTCCAGGAATCATGCGCGAGGTGGTTATTTTTCAGGTGCGTGATAAAATGCCTTTTCCACCGCTCACACTTGCTGAATACGCGTATCATTTCCCCGCAATCCCCGACATCACCCAAATTGAAGCCGATGGTGTTCAGCAAATGATCATCGGGCAACTCGAAGCTGCACAGAAATCGGGGGAACTGGCGTCACACCTTGACCTGCAAGCATTCACCCTGATTCTGATGGGTATATTCTTTCTGACTCCGGTTCTGTTGGCACTAAAGCCGTATGGAAGTGTCCGGGATGCCTACCGCCGCCAGATCGATATCCTACTTTCGACCTAACTAACATCCATTACAGGGAAAATATGAATACTGTACTTAGGCGTATTGCATTTTCCATTGCGATAATTTTTGTCGTTTTGATTGGGGTTACTGTGCTTGGTTACACCATGACCAACGGTGACTATTCTCTCCCTGCGACTGTTGATATGGACGCGTCACTCCCTCAGATTATGCTTGGTGGTAAAAACTTTCATAGTGAGACATTCGGTGATCGTAGCAATCCTACCCTGATCGTTCTCCACGGTGGACCCGGAGCTGATTACCGCTATTTGCTCGATTTGCGGGTACTCGCGGATACCTATTTTGTCGTGTTCTATGACCAACGGGGAAGCGGGCTTTCGTCCCGTGTTGACGCAGAAACCCTGACTACACAAGATATGATTGATGACCTTGACTTGTTTGTGGATCACTACAGCCCAGATAAGCAAGTATACGTCATTGGACATTCATGGGGTGCCATGCTTGCTTCAGCCTATGTCGGGCAACATCCTGATAAGGTTGCTAAACTGGTGCTTGCTGAACCCGGTGCGCTGACAAATGAAACGATGGGGCAGTTCGAGCAGCATTTCTCATCGGTCATAGATGCTGATTTCATTTTAAGCGTCGTACCGATCATGTTTGAATCGCTGCATATCGCGGATGCAGGCGAACGGGCAGATTATTTCGCAGGACGTACCTCCGCCTTATGGGAATCTGATGCCAAGAATCCGTATCACTGTCCGAGTACAGTGTTAAAGCACCTCTCGTGGCGTGCTGGTTCGGCGGTATCTAATGCCATTCTGGCGAGTACAAAAACTCTTAACGGAACAACTGATGTATCCATCTTAAGCGAAAACGCCCATCGCTTCATCCATAAAGTGCTGTTTCTCGCGTCTGCCTGCAACACCTGGCTGGGCGAAGACTTGCAGCGTCAACACGCAGCACTATTTCTCTCAGCCGAAGTGGTGGTCATCAAAAATGCTGGGCATTACCTGTTCAACGATAACTTGGACGACAGTTTGAAGGCTGTCCGCGCCTATTTCATGTAACGCTGATCATATTTGGCTGTCTATAATCAAAACAGGTCAGCTATCGCCTGATTAGCGTCAGGCATATGTTCCCATAGCGATGGCATAATAGATGCAGGAATATCCATCAAACAACCCGGCGGGCGAAAATGATGAGCAACTCAAATGAGAAGACGAAAATTCTGATTGTAGATGATGAGGTCGATCTACTTGCCGAATTGGGATCACTCTTGGTACGTTCAGGCTATAAAGTCGAAACGGCCTGCGACGGATGCCGCGCGCTTGATACCTATCAACGTTTTCAGCCGCATTTGATTGTTTTGGATGTCTTAATACCGGGGATTGATGGACGTGAGATCGTGCGTCAACTGCGCGAAGCAAACGATTGGACCCCCATCATTTTACTCACGCAAGTGGGAACCTCGGCTGAACGCGCTATGAGCTTGCAAGAAGGCGCAGATGATTACCTCAACAAGCCGTTCGACCCGTTCGAACTTATTGCGCGGATTCAGGCTATTGTGCGGCGCGTCCAACATGCCGGACAACCGACATCTTCATTCCGGTATCACAACTGTGAAGAACTAACGCTTGACCGGCAAAAGCGACAGGTCTGGCTGTCCGGCAAAGAGCTAATGCTTACGGCGCGAGCATTCGGTGTCTTAGAGTATTTGATGTTAAATTCGGGAGAGCTTGTTTCCCGCGATAAGCTGCTGAATGAGATTTGGGGCTGGGCTTATGCTGTTGAAACCCGCGCCGTTGATGTGCGAATCGCCGAAATCCGAAAGCAATTGGGAGATCGCGCGGACTGGGTCGAAACCTTGGTCGGACAGGGTTATCGTTTCCTAGGAGAGGTGGACAGGCGATGAAGCGGTGGCAAGCCCTTCTGTTGTACAGTCTTCCATTAGTACTTGCATCAGGAATGGTGGCTGCTATTAACACCGGCATCATCGCCGATCTACTCTTTGTGGGCCGCTTTGAGATGTCACTAGGCGGTTTAGCGCTTCTGGTTAGTGTACTCCTTGCAGGCGGACTTATCATTAGGGCATTGGTGCTACATTATGATGATGAACGAACCAAGCGCATTCAGACGAAAGCCCATGAACAACACACCTCAGCACAACGTCGCTTTTTGCAGCGCCTAGATCATGAATTAAAAAACCCGCTGACTATTATCCAACTTGGACTGGCAAATCTGAAGACCTCTATTCCCGTAGAGGAACATGCATCATTTACACGGGTAGAGGAACAAACTCAGAGACTTCAACGCTTGGTTGAGGCTTTGCGCGGCTTGGCTGATCTGGATGAAATTGATTTGGAACGAGAGAGTGTCGATTTAGGGGATGTCTTGGAGGAAGTCGTGAGTTTGGTGCGCGCTTCGGCTTCGTCTCAGCATTTGCTGCTCAATGTGAGACAAATTCCTTGGAAGCTATCGCCTGTTTGGGGCGATCGAGATTTGCTTGAGGTTGCGCTTCGCAATTTGCTCGATAACGCCATTAAATATACGCCTACTGATGGGATCATCGAAATCCGGGCATCTGAAAACGGGCATGGCGCAGTGGTCGAGATTGTCGATACCGGATATGGAATTCCTACGGCTGATTTGCCACACATTTATGAAGAGCTTTACCGGGGATCGAATGGTCGTCAGATTTCAGGCAGTGGTTTGGGTCTAGCAATGGTCAAACGCATCATTGACCTCCATCAAGGACAGATTGATATATCCAGCCGTCTCAGTGAAGGAACGGTTGTCACGCTGCATCTTCCGCTCGCCCCTGCCACACGTAACTGATTTGTTACGTCACACAATCGATGTGTTACACCAAAGTGATACAGCCAAATAGAAGTGATGATAAAGTCCTTAAGATAGATGAGGGTTGCTATGAAACGCTGGTGGGGCTGTCTAATCATTGCAATCGTATTGGTGGGCTGCGGAACGAAACTCAGCCTCGATATTGAGGCTGTTAATCCTCATGACATGACCTTAACTTCGGTTTTCACGCCTAGTTCAGGTATAAGCGCACACACAGAGACACGGGAGCCGCGCTTAACTCCCGATCCTAACCTCTGTACAGCCTATAACGCGCTGGGTAATGATGTCTATCTGCGTAATTTCCCTGCCGCAGAGCAAGATATCATTGCGACATGGCAACCAGATGTCCCGCTAGAAGTCCTAGGACGAACCGATAGCGGCTGGTATTTTGTTCGTATTGTGCCAAACGGCAGAGGATGGGTGGATGAGAAACCGGCTCATCTCGTAGGGACATGCGATAAGCTGCCTGTGCTGACGAGCGCTAATCTGCGCGTACCTAGCTATAAGCTGCCATGTCGTGTTAGCAGCGCCACCGGGGGTATTGTGTCTCTACACAATTTGCCCACCATGGACAGCCAAATTGTGGGTGAACTTCCACAGGGCTATCTGATGCAAACGGTACAACGCACGGCCGGAGGTTGGTATTACGTGACTGATTTTTTACACATGCTTCCTAGTGGCTGGAATCAAGGTTGGGTTTATGAAAGCAGCCTGCACCGCAATGGCCCGTGTGATATAACATCAGGTGAGCCACCCACTCATGCAGATGCTCCGCTGAGCAATTCTGATACCTCGCCCAAAGATTGTTCGGCTCTAAACTCTGGCTCTGAACGTGGTCTTATTTACGTCAACGCCGATCCAGACTCCCAAGTTTTATCTTGGATATACCCCGGCGAAACCGTTCGAATCTCTTTGCAAAACTCTGATGGTTGGATCATGGCTGAGTACGATTCTTTTCGTGGATGGGTGAGGAAACAAGCGCTTGAATTGTCTGGCGATTGCAGCCAATTGCCCGGTGTCCCCTGAATCGCCGTAATTGAGGTCAAGAGATGACAACCGCAACAACAGCCACCGATAAAGATTTCTCGACGTTAGAAGGGCACAACTACATACGCCTGACGACCTTTCGCCAAACGGGCGTTGCGGTCTCAACGCCGGTATGGTTCGCGATAGACGGCAATCTTCTTTACATACTGACTGACCCCAAAGCAGGTAAAGTCAAACGGATTCGCAACACCCTATCTGTCGAGGTCAGTCCGTGTGATATGCGGGGCAACGTGAAGGGCGATAGAATCTTGGGAAAGGCGCGTATCCTCACCGAATCGGAAAACTCAAACGCCAACCGAGCGCTTACGAAGAAGTATGGCTGGCAGAAGCGCGGACTTGATTTTTGGAATCGTTTACAAGGGAAGCATTGGTTGTACATCGAGATTACACCTGCATAGCTGATATATACAATCGATAGGATAAGAACCCTGATCGGAGGGAAAAACATTGGGAAGAGTTATGGTTGTTCTAGTGAGTTTGGTCGTGTTTAGTATGGTGTGGACGGTTCAAGTTATGTCCTTACGCCAATCTTCATCCACTGCTACTCCAATCCCAGCGCTCACCCTCACCGGACATGTGGGTTGGGTGACAGCACTGGCGTGGTCGCCCGATGCGAAAACGCTTGCTTCTAGTTCGGGTGATTACACGGCAGAAGACTATACCGTGCGCCTGTGGGATGTGAATGGCAATGCTCTTGCGATGGTTGACAACCAAACCCGTACTTACAGCCTAGCGTGGTCACCCAACGGAATGTTCCTTGCTTCTGGTACTGAAGACGGACGCATTAATATATTAAGCGCAGGCGGTAAGTTGCTCAAAACACTTAAGGCTGAAAGCGGCGTTGTTTATGCTCTGGACTGGTCATCCGACGGCGAAATGCTGGCTGCGGGAGTGAGCGGCGGAACAGCGCGTAACAAGGTGGAATTATGGAACATGGATGGACAGTTACTGGATACCCTCCCGACAAAATACAGTGGAGGCAAATTCTACAACGTGGCTCGGTCACCAGATGGTCAATATCTAGTTGCTGGCGCGATTGATTACGGACTCTGGAAAGCGGACGGCACGCCTGTATTTACACTTGAACGCTGCGCGCATTGTACTCCCGCATGGGGTTTGGTTTGGTCACCTGACAGCCATCTATGGGCGGTTGGCGATGAGAATGGCACCGTCTATGTGTATTCGATTAAGGGCGAACTTGTTGCACAACTGCAAAGCGATACGAGCGTAAATGCATTGTCCTGGTCGCCGGACGGGCAGATCCTCGCTGGCGGTAATTCGCTGTGGTACTGGGATGGAACGACTTTTAGATCTCGTGGTGGATATTTCAATGGTCGAACCTCAGTGGCTTGGTCGCCGGACAGCCAACTGCTGGCAGCATCTTTTGAAGACATGATGCAGGTACGATTGGTCAACCGGGATGGCAAGCTATTGACCATACTGAGACATCAGGCAGACTATCTATCTTGGTCTCCTAATGGGGATATCTTAGCGGCAGGTTCGAACGATGGAACAATAGTGCTGTGGAATATGAGAAGCTTTAATCGTTGAGAGAAGACTCTCGGTATAGGGCTTCAATGTCAAACGACCCTGTGTCTTGAAAAAATGGTGAGAGGTTTCAACCTGTTAGCGTAGATGCGTGACTTCAATATCAATGAGGATATTCTGGCGCAACAAGGCAGAATTATGCGTCTTAGGACTTTCGTTTGGCGTAACTATGACGGTTCACAAATGGTCAATATGGCAAATATTGAACTCTATTGAGCCTTTATGATCAACTAAAACGATAGTGCTATGTGTGTAACTCGATTACCTATGGCTACAACCATTTGGTACATTTGCCTATTACAGTATTCCTTGGTAAGGAAAAAGCATGAACAATCTTCGAAGAATCTTTCAACTCTATGCTATCGTCTTAATGTCAGGGGCTGTGGTCACGATTATGTTGGGGGTTACGCCTTACTTTGCCTACGGCGTGTATCTTGAGAACCCGACGCAAGTTGCGGGAGGAATGTTTGATCCTAAGAGTTTTCCACTCTTTGACTACCATACGGTTATTGGCAATCTAACCCATGCCCTTGCCCTGAGCACATTAGCTACCATCCCGTTTTGGGCAACCCCGTTGAGTGTGGTATTAGCTCTCACGCTGCTACGGTTTGGCGGGCAAGTGACTGGTAAGTTACGTATGGCGGTCTTTGCAGCTATCGTCATCGGTGTTGGGTTGAGCCTGTTCTATTTCACGCCATTTGCACGTCTACTACTCACATGGCACGTCGATTAATTCCGTCTGATGGACTGGTAAGGCGAAGAAGCAGTATTATGTTAGCTGCGTTCTATCTAGGTCATTTCCTTTGGAGGGGAATATATGTCTTTTTGTTTGCAAATCATGAAAATGTGACACGTACAGATCGCCGTTCATATTCGCTAAAGTATTTCACAATATCCTCGCTCACTTGTTGAGAGCGTTCCTCTGGAACAAAATGCCCAGTATGATCATATACCTTCAAGCTGGACTCGGCGATCGCGCGCTGGACGCGTTCGCCAGTTGCGACTGTAAAGAAGGGGTCATTCGCAGCCCAAAGTACCAATGTCGGGATGGCAATCTTGCTGAGGAATGCTTGAATCTCGCCATAATTTCCGGGCAGATCGGACAAACTGCGTTGGAAGATTCGGCGAGTCAGATGTATGCCATGAGAGGTCAGGTGGCGGCGGAACTCCGTCCACGGCAGATTTTCTTTTTGGTACGCAGCAGCGATGTAGGTCATATACAATGAGGGCAGGTTGCCAATCATGAGCCAAAAAACAGGCGTGGCTATTACCGGCAACCGAGCTGCTTTTAGCGGCAGGGGAATCGGAGTATCAGTGAATACATTTGTTTGTGAAAGGACGAGACCATCAACTTGAAGCTCTGGGAAAAGTCGCATCATTGTGAGAGCAACTGGACCGCCAAAGTCATGTCCGGCGACAAACAGCGAATCGATTGCTAGGGTGTCCAGCAGCCGTTTCAATGCCTTTGCCTGATCAGGCATATAGTAATCCCCTGATGGGGGATCAGATTCGCCGAAGCCCATCAGATCAGGGATGATAACCCGATAATGGTCACTCAATTGGGTACCCACGCACTCCCACGTGTATGACGAACCTGGTATGCCGTGAAGCAGGAGGAATGGTGCGCCATTTCCAGCGGTCAAATAACTGATTCCAGCGTGTTTGTGGCGGGTTAGCGTATTCATGGGCGAATATCCTTTCAATTCTATAATAGGTGTATATACATCTATTGACTAAGATTTTTTATTCTGGTTCGATTTGTGCGATATTCCAGAGAAAATCATGAATTTGATGGATTTGCGAGTCGCCGAAGTGCTGGTTAATCTGATCCTGGGCATTTTTCCACAGCGGTAAGGCAGCTTCTAGCACCTTTTCCCCTTGCGAGGTCAACCTTACCTCTTTTATACGCGCATCAGCCTCATTGCCTTCTACGTTCACCAGATCACGTTTCTCCAACGGGCGCAAGTTACGTGCTAAGGTTGTCCGGTCAAGCCCTAACACCGCAGCCAACTCGCCAATCGACATAGGGTTAACAGATCTTAAAGCTACTAGAAGTGAGAACTGGGTGGAGAGCAACTCACTTGGAGCAAGTGCAGCATTATAGAATTGTGTAATTGCACGGGCGGCTAAACGCACATTAAAACAAGTACACAGTCGCACCATGTCAACACTTTGTTTGTTGTCATTCACCATATTTAGGAGTATATACACCTATTATGTTTTATCAATACCTTCACCAATTGAAAATTGCTGCAAAACCTAGTTTGAAATTGCAATTGAGTTTTTTTACTTCAAGATATTGACCACAAATGATCTGCTAGTGTAATACTCACTCGTTTATCTTATGACAATTGCATAGTGGCTTGCTGAAACTGAATATGAAAACACCGCTAAGGACAATCCATCCAAGTCATCACCCTTTCGCGGTACGTGAATTCGCGCGGAAACCAAAAATCTGCTTGTCCAGCGCTGAAGACCTGACTTTGCTCGGTGGTGGGCGATATAATCTGGACACTAATGTGATCCGGTTCGGACTGTAGGAAAGCGATAGACTGACTGTCGGGTGACCAAGTTGGTCCAGCTAGTAATGCCGCCCCCATCTCAATCTCACGGACATTGAAACTCTTCAATTCCACTAGATACTGCCTATTGATTATCCCACCTACGACCATGACTGCCCACATGTGATTAGGAGATATTACAACATACCAAGGTGGTATTTCAGTCGTCTTTCCCCCCACAAGCTGATAGATAAGCATGTGCTGCCCAGTTTGCAGATCAAGCAGGGCAATCCCATTGGAGACAGTATCATTATAGATGATGTAACGGTCTCCCGGCAGAGGTCTAATATCTTCAATGTTGCTGGCATTGTGAAGATCGTGACGGTCGGAACCATTTGGGCGTATCCATGTTATGCGAGTGTCCTGTCCTGTCTGCCACTTCATGAGTAGATAACTGCTGATCCATGTCGGATTCGATAGGCTGATGGTGGTGGTCTGACAGGCTGTACAAGGATAAGAGGTGGTCAGCCCATTATAATGCGCCAGTTTGTCGGCATTGTCAACAACCAGGTGGCGATTTTTCCCCTCGGCGTCGGCCAGTGCCACGCCGATTTCCCCCTGATTCTCATAAACGATGAAGATGCGGTTTCCATCCGGGCTGAAGTAAGCTGAAGTGATGCCAGAGTAACCGCCGCTCGTGCCGGGTATATCGGCTGCATAGTTTGGCACGATCACGCTCGCCTGAAGGACTTCGGAACGTCCCTCAGCCAGATGATAAGCAATGAGGTCGTTGTATTCCCACGCATCACTCAACATGAAGTTGGGTGCAGATTGGGCTGGCCGCAGACTGAGCCACACGTTATCGTCGCCCGACCAGAAGGCCCGCCAATCTGGCACACCATATACCGAGCCCAAGACGACCTGTGGTGACGTGCCATCCCTTCTAAAGATAACCGCTCCAGTATCACAGTTATGCCCCTCCTGATCGCAGTTTATATACCCATAAACCGCTAGGTAATTCCTATCAGGAGAAAAGATAATTGTGGGAGCAAGGACACGCAGAGGCATGTCTATGGAACTCACGATACCTTGTTCCGGCTCAGCGAATAGCAATTCTTGCTGGTTAGATGCTTCACGCACGAAGATCATGAGGTGTCCTTCAGGAAACCAGCTTTGAGCTCTGATTTCCGACCATGCAACCGGAAACGGAACAGCGTTTCCGCCTTGTGCGGTCAAGAAGTATGAAACATTGTTGTTCAAGTCACGGCTCAAGGTTAAGTCCAGGTAAGCGCTGTCGTCAGACCACGCTCCGAAACCATTCGAAACCAGTTTGTCGAATGAGTGGGTACTCAGTGTGCCAGTGGGAATATCCACCGTGATAACGCGGCTTTCAGGCGAAACACCTGCAACATTATAGTAAGATACAAACGCGACCCTGTGACTGTCCGATGACCAGCGTCCCTCTTGAAGGTCAATCGGCGGTTTGATATTAGCGACTGTCATCACGACCTGCTTCTTTATGTTTGAGCGAATTGTTATATCAGAGGAATCAGCCGTCGAAGCCAAGTGCAACGTATATTGACCATCGGGGGAGGTGTTCCAAGCCGTTTTGAGACCGGGGTACTGGGCATATTCACCCGTGTTGGTGTTGAGGATTCCCGTACTGGAGTATTTACCAATTTCAATACAGCCGAAGTCCGGAACAGTACTGTCCACTGATAAAACCAACACGGGCAATAGGTATAAAACTCCTATGAGATGGAAGTTGCGACGGTTCATAATGGCCCCTTTCATTACTGACTAAACACGATGCGCGGGCAGATGGTGACAGTTAAGGCTCTGGCGTCTATAGCCGTCAAAACATATGAAACGGATGTAGTGTAATCTGGCGGAATGAAAACGGTGACGGTTCGCTTACATTGTCCACTCGCCAAATAATGAAATCGTTCTCGGTTGACCCGAACGCCGCCGATTGGTATGGACAGAACAATCCGCATAATTGCCCACCACATTCTTTGCATTTCGCCTTATTCATTTTTGCAGTAATCGCGCCACGAACCCGGACGGAGAAATGCCGCTTGCTTAGCCAAATCAGCTTCAGTGGGCGCATATTCTTCTAGACGGGTATTGTCGGACAGAATAATCGTGATTCGATAGAGTGTTTCATCCGTTATTACATAATGGTTGTCAATCCACGCGAAAGTGAAAGTGCCTTCATACATGGCATAAGAAGGGTATACTCTACAATCATGACAAGAATCTCTAGATTCCAGGGTGAGTATGTCCAAAATACAGGGTAAGGGACCTGAAGCACGGGTGCTCGAAATAGATATTTTGTTATACCCTTTTGAGTAGTCAACCATCGTAGGACTGGGCAGATGCATCAAGCCTGGGCCATTGGGCGCATCACTAAATGTACGTAATCGCCATTCGCCAGTTTCCTGAACAATATGCACAAAGGCATACAATTCTTGCCTATCCTCGATTTGTAACTGCATCATGCCGACCCACCGATTCTTTATCCATTCGATACGTTGAATCACACCAACAGTCAGCAACCAATAATTGCCTGTCCGGCTGAAGACATATAGTTCCGGCTTGTAGTAGTATTTGTGCCGCTGTTGACAAAGCGGCAGTTTCATACTGACCAGAATAAATCCGCTGTGCTCGTCAATTAGATATGCGCCATCCTGCGTGCCAGTAGCGATTTTTACCCCCGTTGAAAACAAGTTGAGCAAATCAGCGCTGCTAAGATTGCGTGCCTCTGGAGCGGCCAGCACATGCGCTAGAGCATCAGCCCGTGCCAGCGCATAAGCAGCTTCCCCCCGGCTATCATTCATCGGCATCAGTGCGCAAATGTGCTGTGGTACAAAAGGGAGTCCCGACATTTCTTGGATGACATGCCGCATGAGCGTTTCCATGCGTTGCTGCGTCTGAATTTCTAGCAGTAAAGCAGCAACGCAACCCAGCACAAGCCTGAGTACCAGCACGGAGAATCTAATAACAAAACGGTTTCTCAGGGACATCTAGCCAACCCTGATCTCTGCAAACGAGCAGTTGTTTCATGTTGAGGTTTAGTTATGTGGCTGGCGCTGGATTTCAGGTCCGTAATCGCTGTGCCACAGGTCATTCGGGAGGATGAGCGCTTCGGTAATGTTCCACCATGAGCGTGACCATCGACGAATTTTCCGTCCACAAGCGATGCCGTATCCCTATCGGCCAATGTATCCGCTGACCTGCGCGAAAGGGTGCTTGTTCGCTGTCAAGACTAACCATCCCCTCGCCTTCTAGACAGATAACATCAATCTCGATCTCGGCTGGATGTTCGTGAATCGTGCCGTTGGCATCAAGCCGCAGCATGGATAATCCGAGGCGATCCAGTTTCATGAGCATTTTTACCGCCACATTGCGACATCCCTCGAACGGTAAGGGAGTCCATCCTTCATGTTGAATAGGCTGTACTTGAATTGTCATTACATATCCTTCCGTTATCTCTATGGTAGCAACCCATCCTTCTTTCTTAGCTAGCTGGCGCTGATGAACTGCTCGTTGGATCGAGCATCTTCGGGTCAAATACGAGTGTTCGTCCATCGGGCCACTGGAAAATATGAATAAAGAGCCGCGTATTATCGGGCAATATCGTGGGCTGTTCTTCCCAAGGGGATGTATATTCGGTTTGGGGTGCTGTACCGCATCCGAGACGAGTGGGAAGGACTGGATTGTGTGTCCACCAGACTTTGCCGAGTGCACCATAGGGTCTAAAACTACTACCGCAAGGAATAGAACCATCTTCCGGCATGGAAGGATAAATTGGTTCGCCCTCCCATGTGTCGTCGAAATATTCCCAATAACCCGTGTTGTACAGGACATAAACTTTACGGGCATCCCGCCGCCCGAACATATGTCCCTTCTCAAACGATTGGTAGGTGATGGTGACAGGCGCAGGTGAGGTACTGGTCGGAATAGGGAAACGAGAAGCGAGGATTGGCAGTGGGGTTTGTGTTTGATCTACTACACGTCCACCTAAGATTTCCGCAGTCGCTTCAAGATACCCCTGTGTACCACCTGCTGGTACAGCCCATTGGATTGATACCCCATCTACTGAATTGATGTCCGTGCCAATGATGGTCGGGGTGCTGCTGGTTCCGGGAGGAGAGAGCCTGAAATTGACTTCGACTGACTCTAACTGTTCGGCGTGCGGCCAACTGATGGTCACGATAGAACCGGCCTGTAAGACGAGCCAACCGGCCTCATTACCGATTACGGGCGAAACGGTGAGTTGTCCACCTATATGAATCTCACTGGGCGTTGGTGGTCCGAAGGGGGTGGGAATACCTAACCTGTTGGGAGGGATACGAAGCTGCTGCCCCACCGTAATCAGGTTGGCATCGGTCAGACAATTAGCCACACTTAAAGTACGTACCGTTGTCCCGGTGCGCTGTGCCAGACTGCCTAACGTATCACCGGCTGAAACGATATAGACGGGCCAATCAGTTCTCGGAGAACAAGTAGTTGTTGGAATTGTGCCAATAGACTGAGAGACTGTTGTGGCAGTTATCGTTGGGCTGACAGGTTTGGTTGATAGGGCGCTGGAGACAACGCTTGGAGCGGGTGTTGTGACAAGAACAACACCTGTGTTTGGCGCGGCTGGCGGTTGCACATCGAGTGATAAGTTGCACCCGGAGAGCACAACCGCCAGAGCAATCATCAGATAGGCACAAGACATATAACGCATAGCTACCTCAATTGTTGCATTACCGTACGCCCTGCTATTTACCAGTGCCAGGATCCACCATCGATATACACCGTGCGTCCATCCGGAAGACTGATGGAACTCACGTTGTTTCCGGCTACAACAACAGTTACCTGATAACCTTGTTCGGTTGCTTTTGCCCATCCTAGATATCTACGAGTGTTAGTGTCATTCGCCCAGATACGGCCAAAGCCATTGATTGGACATACGAGCCCTACCGGAGCGCCGCCCGTACAGTCATTATCTAGAAGGCTTGCGTAGCTGCTTTGCAAGTATGTTCCCAGTCCTAAACCGAAGATGTAAATCGTGCTGGTGTCTGCACGCCAGATCATGAAACCATTCTCATATTGCTGGAAAGTAGCATGTGACAGGATGATTGTCGGATTTGGAGGAGGGGATGGCAACGGTGTTGGGTGAATAAAACCGCTGACCATCCATTGATTGCCCTGACGATAGTTGGCAATGCGACCACCCAATACACTAAATGCGATCACGACTCCGTTTTGGGTCTGAGCGGTCATAGTATATGATTGTTCCGCACTGAGCGCCCAGCCCAATTGTTGTCGGATGGATGGGAAGTTACCCCATACCTTGCCAAAACCCAGAACGGGTGCAATGCGACCAGTGGGCGGCGAGTACTGTTGTGAAGGCAGACTACTGTACTGGCGAGCGGAATAGATAGTGAGTTCGCCAATGCTGTCTGCATCCCCTCCTAGCGGCCCGACATATACCCGAATCTCACCATTATCCGCGCGCCACACCATGAATCCATTTTCATACTGCTGAAAAGTAGCGCCTGTTGTGAACTGCCTCGACAATCCGCCGGATGGGAGTGGCGTACCACTTTGGCCGCTACCAGGCACTCGCAACCGCTGCCCAACAAATATGAGATTGGCATTTTGCAGGCAGTTACCTTGTACAAGGGCCGATGTCGTAGTATTAAAACGCTGTGCAATACGATTGAGAGTATCACCTCTCGCAACCGTGTACATTCCCCAATCAATGCGGATGCTGCATCGCACCTGCACCGCTTGAGCCATGTTCAATCCTGCGACAGCAACCACCAGCACAAGAAGGAGCGCTGTCATCCATTTCTGTACAGTCATCTGATGCATCACATTCTCCCATCGTTAGCCGATTTGATACGTTTTCCCGTACATGATGACTCGTCTAGCCGGTAATGGTAAATTGACCCAACAGCAGTTTGTCGTCTTGTTCTCCATCAGGCGCCAAGTAGGGCAGGAAACTCCTTGCCCTACTTATTCGAAGGTCTGCACCAACGGTTAAGTAAACTCAATTTGTACGCCTCTTCTTTAGTTTTGATTAACTGAGAGATTAGCAAACCTCTCCTAAAGGAGGCATCACCTTATCGCGAACTCCGACTAATTACTGAGCGCGGAAGATCACAGGGCAGTTGACTAACGGGCCTGATGAAACGATTTCGCCACCATCAGGGCTAGTGATTAACCCTGCACTTCGGAACAGCGAGAACTGGTAGGCAGTGTCAATCAATTGGGTACGAGCGCCGTCTTTAATCGCGTTATCAGTCCACTTATAGATATTCACTCCCCAGATCGGGCTGTAACCGTCAGATAGTCCAGGCAGCACGCTTAGCAAATTGCGAGGTGAACCTTCGCCAGCAAGTGCGCTCAAAACTCCTTGACGAACCGGGTTGTCTTTGCCCGACGGGCCATTAAGTGCCAGAAACAGTGGAGCCGATTGATTGGCGATTTTGTCCAAACGTGGGGTCAAGGTAGCGGCTTCGAGCGCAGCAGCTACGTCCACATTCGCTTCAGTGCTGATGTAAAACACCTGACGACCGAAAGAAAAGCCCTGCGTCAGCGCAATCGCTACCTGACTCTTGCCAGGGCAAATGCTGACCACTTTGTCGTGAACCAGTTTATGATCTGGGTTGCCATCACAGAAACTGATCTGATCCGCTGTTACGCCAAAAGCCACAATAGGAGCGTTAAAGATCACGCCATTGACACTGACAAGCGGCGTGTAATCCGCATCACTCACAGAACCGGCATGGACTTCCGCTGGCGGGAACAGATCAGGCGCTTTCCCCGGCACGACGCTATGTTCCGGCGAGAAATCTACCCGACCCACGTCGAAGACCCACTGGCCGGCACTGTCGGCGCTGACTGTGCGCGTCTGCCCCTCTGCTCCGGCCAGAATCGCCGCATAATTGATCCCCCACTTCTCGGCGGCAACCTGGTCAGAAACATCCGTCAGGATATACCATACCAATGTCCCATCCTTCAGGCTGCCATGGTACAATGGCAGCGTAATCACACTGTTATCGTTGCTCACCTCCCCTTTGACAAATTGGTAGCGTCCAAGTAGCGACGCGCTGCTTTTCCCCATCTGATCCTGAGCCAGCGTGGGCACAACCATCAACAACAGCATCATTAGTACGAAACCGATTTTCTTCAACATATTGCTTTCTCCAAGTATTAGGTGTATTTGAGACACAGATTTTCCGATATTGACCAACTAAACCGAGAAAGACGGTGTTCGCAAAGCACCATCTAGACTCTGTCGTTATTCGCCATCGCGATGCTTTACTTCATTAACAATCTCAGACTGGACATATAAATGTATCCAAATCCAGTAACAACTTCAGCAAACCTGTAACAAACTCGTTACAATCCTAGAGTAACAGTCTCACTCTTGTGTTTGGAGACTATCCCTGTCCAGCAAAGAATTGCACAATATCTTCACAGACTTACTCAGGATGTTCTTCAGAAACAAAATGTCCGGTATGTTGATAAATTTTGAGGTGAGATCGAGAGATATCATGTAAAGTCTCGCTTGCTATATCAAACGCCGCTTAGATGCGAATACCCTGTGTATGAATACCCCGGCATACGCGCCCATTAAGGCAGGGATGACGAGTACAATCGCCGTAATCGGAAAGCGCGGCGGCGGCTCGGGGAAATGAAAATTCACTGCTAGTCCGACAAAGGTCGAAATCATGATGCTCAAGCCGATCAGCACGCCCCAGCGCCAAGCCCCTTTCGGCTGAACAAGGCCGCAAACAAACGAGAAAACCAGCAAGCACGACATAGGTACAATCACTTCGGTGGTGTTGACATTCAGCACCCCAGTGATGACAGCGAAAACCAGCGCCAGTGCAATTACGAACCAGCTTTTGCGAGACATTATTCCTCCTCATTCGAGCGCTTCAGATATTACAGGTTATGAGCCGATTTAACGCAGGAGAAACTCCAAACCACCCTGTTGGAGCGGCTTTGTACAATCAGTGTTACCAGAGCGGAATTTCCAGTTATAGATACAGGCAGGTTTTAATTGATCGGGTAAGCATCCCTAAAATTAGAGCCAAACAAAATTGGAGTTTTCCAGTATATTTAGAGCTAGTCAGGAGAACTGCAATGAAAACAGGACGGTTCAGTGAAAGTCAGATTATTGGCATCCTGAAACAGCAGGAAGCGGGGATGAAGACTGCCGATATTTGTCGTGAACATGGCATAAGCCAAGCGACGTTCTACAACTGGAAATCCAAATATGGCGGTATGGAAGCATCGGATGTCAAACGCCTACGCGACTTAGAACAGGAAAACGCACGTCTGAAACGCATGTATGCTGAGTTGAGTCTGGATCACCAGATCCTGAAAGACATCATCGAAAAAAAGCTATGAGCGCCGAGAGAAGGCGCAGCCTAGTGAATGAAGTGATGAGCGAATACGCCATCAGCGAGCGGCGAGCCTGTCAAGTGGTGGGGTTAAGTCGCAGCGTTCGACGCTATTCAGCACGCCCAAGAGACGATGAGGCTCTTATCACCGTGCTCAAGCAGGTATCGGAGCGTTATGCGCGTTGGGGATTTAGTAAGTTATATGCCTGGTTACGGAACCAAGGATACGACTGGAATCATAAGCGGGTGTATCGTGTTTATCGCGCCATGAAGCTCAATTTGCGGATGACGCGGCGCAAGCGGTTGCCGAAACGTTTCCCTGAAGCACTCAGTACGCCTCAAACCATCAATGTGTGCTGGTCGATGGATTTCATGAGTGATGCTTTGTTGGATGGACGCAAAATTCGCACCTTGAACATCTTAGATGATTTCAACCGCGAGGCATTAGCCATTGTGGTGGATACATCCCTACCGGCTAAACGGGTGGTTCGTACATTGGAGCAGTTGGCACAATGGCGGGGTTATCCACAGCGGATTCGCGTCGATAATGGTCCGGAATTCATTTCAGCGACTCTAGCGAGTTGGGCTGAGTTGCATCATGTCTGGCTCGACTTTATTCGACCGGGGAGGCCGGATCAGAACGCCTATATTGAACGCTTCAATCGTACCTACCGTGAAGATGTCCTCGATTTTTACTTGTTTCGCACTTTGGAGGAGGTCAGGCACATCACTGAGCAATGGATACAGATTTACAACCATGATCGACCGCATGATGCGCTCGCTGGTCTGACGCCAGCGGCCTATTATCGGGTTCACTCTCTCTAGTTTTGTTTGGTACTAATGATGGGGTGGCTACCATCGAAGGCATCAGTGGCCTCGATCCTGGAGCCTTCATTAATGCAAAAATTCCAATCCTGAACAGGTGGTTCGCCAACATGAACGGCATTCTGCCGGGTCATATAACAACCAACACAATGATGCCGCGTATGATCTTTATGCAGGACGCGCAGAATTACCGCCACTTTGCCCCATGTCGTACCCAGTGCCTCACTTATATCAGATCGAAGGCGGAAGTAGGCTTCCACCACACTGGTTGTATCCGCATAGCCGTGCATAAACTGCGCTAAGGATGAGGTCTTCTGGACACCCGATTCGCGATCCCAATAGCTGTAGGCCAACTCGTTGTTCTGCTGATTAATCGCATTGAAGTAGGAAACCAGAACGGCTTCGGGGCTGGATTGACTTTGATTGGCAATAGGAGTGATATCCTGAGATTCTACAGAACCAGCCAGCGCCAACCACAGCAGGGTGATAGCCTGTGTTTTGGGAATCCATTTTGGCTTTTTCAATTTTTCTCCATTCTCTTTACCGGGACAAACTGTTTTCTACTGCGGTTCGACGCTATTGACGATCATTTTGACAAAATATGTCCATCTATAGCGAGCTGTCGATTTATAAGGAAAAATGACCTTCACCCTCAAGATGCACGAGAGGCCAACAAGGCGGAACTGATGCTGTCACCGCCGCACAGCTGCTCCCCTCCCATAGGCGATGCCAGCCCCAAAACCAAAAGCAAAGAAGGCTAGCTTGGCGGCTAAAGGGATCGCCGAATAAATAGCGATAGATGCGATCACCGCAAAGAACACAAACAATAAAGATAAACCGATCGCTTTGTTTTGGATTTTCATCGCACCCTCAACCTATCGGTGTGCTACTTGAAGATACTACGCTGATGACGACTTTTCCGCTGGCGTGTTCACCTGTCAGATACTGTATGGCTTTGGTGATTTCGGCAAGCGGATAGCACTGGTCAATGACAGGGACGATCTTCCCCGTCTCCAGCAGCCCGACGAGAAAAGCTAAATCTTCTTGCTTTACCCGCGCCAGCATCATCCCCATCTGCTTATTTCCGAGCGCCGATACCAGTGGGCCGAGGAGCATTCCCTGGAAAATTTGAGCCATGGAGCCGCCCAACCCGACATAAATCCCGTTGGGGCTTAATACGCGGCGGTAGGCGAAGATGGAGCGAGAACCGTTGATGGCAGCTATTAGGTTATATCGCTGGCACTCAATGGCAAAATCTGCGCGTGTGTAATCAATGACATGGTCTGCTCCAAGTGCGCGTGCCATGTCCACATTCCGTGTGCTGCACACAGCGGTGACTTCTGCACCAAAGTATTTGGCAAGCTGCACTGCAAATATACCCACGCCGCCGCTAGCTCCATGAATGAGAACCTTTTGTCCCAGTTGAATATGTCCTTTGTCCCGCAGGCCTTGGAGGGCGGTGAGTGCCGCTGTCGGAATAGTGGCAGCTGCCTCAAACGATACTTTGGACGGTTTCAGAGCTAACTGATGTTCAGCCGCACACGTATACTCGGCGAACCCACCCATCGATCCCGCAGATACCCCGAAGACCGCATCGCCTGGTTGAAACCGCGTGACATGCTTGCCAACTGACTCTACCCGCCCCGCAATATCAGCCCCGAGGATCTTATTTATTACTTTGAGAAGCACCTCGTCCATGAAGCGACCAAGGATGGATGCCATCTCAAAGCGCCGGTAGTCCAGCGCGTTTACGGAGGCCGCATAGACTTTCACTAGGACTTGATTATCTTGGGGTTCAGGTTTTGCTACCTCTCTGATCTGAAGAACATCCGGTGGTCCGTATTTTGTATATACAATGGCTTTCATTGCTGACTGAGCCTCATGAGTCTGTAGCCTACTAACAAGATCCAGGCCGTAGTGAGAAGGGAAGCGATGATGATGGTTACGCTCAAAGCGTTTACAAAAACGGGGCCCGCTACCGAAACGATTCCTAAAATGCCTGTGACCAGTCCGACATAGGCGGTAGGTTTATTGAAGATTCCCTTTAACATTACCCGACCCGTCACGAGAATCCCGATGGAGAGGGTCAGCGTGTTGTAGACAAATAAGAGATTGGAGCCTACTACTGCGGATGGATACATTGCCGCTGTGACGATGGCTGTCCGGTGAAGGTCGTTCGTGGCGGCGGCGTAGTCCCCACTGAACGTGATGAGCACGGCGATGTTTGTCCACGTAAGTGCTAAATCTAGGATAATGAACAACCCCATACAGGCTGCTGCTGCCAGCATCGCGTTTCGGTTGATCCCTTTCAACACGAGGTAAAGCGATAAGACAACTGGTATGAAGAGAAAGTCCGTCAGGACGGAGAGACAGAGGATTGCCCACCACGCCATCGTGTTTTCGGCCAGATACGTGAGCCACGCCTCGGTACCACTCGGCCGAGTGCCCACTAGAACATATAAGGCAATGATGACAATATAGGCTATACCGAAGATGAGTCCGGAAATACCGCCCACTCGATGCAGCCATTTCCCATCTGGATCAACCGCATTAAGCATCCTGTTCGGGGCGCTCATTTACGCTGCTCCTTTTCTAAAATGTTGACGCGTTTCACGGTTTGACCTCTGATACACCCGGTTGGCTGGGTTCAATGGGATTGACCGAGACCAATGGCATACCCATGTCCCGCACTTTTTTGAGCATTCCGTGTAATGCAGCTTGGTCAAGCACAAGGCCGGTTAAGAGCGTATCGCCATTGTTTTCTAGCGTGATAGTCATCGCTCCAAACCAGTCTGTCCACTCTGAACCAAGATGCCCCCTGATTCGAATTTGATAGATATTGGGTTCACTAGGATTCATTTTTGGGGTGAGTATGTTTGACATTACTCCGTACCTGTTGTGCCCGGTCACAAAGTCGGTGGCACTGGCTCAATATAGCAGTAGCATATCGACAATGTGGCGCAGCCGTATACACACTAAAGTGTTGTTTTGGGTGTTGTTCAGGGTTTACTAAATGGGTAGAAGTTCTGGGGTTTTGGCTTTAGTGACTGCTTGTAGACAGCCCGAAGTTCAGGCTATAGCAACCCCAACTCGCGGGCACGCGCTACCGCTTCGGTACGCCTTTGGACCTGTAATTTGTCGTAGATTTTCCGATTGTGCCCTTTAACCGTGTTCAAGGCGAGGAAAAGATGCTCACAAATCTCATGGTTCGAGAGTCCCTGAGCGATGAGTTGTAAGACCTCTAACTCGCGTGGGCTGAGTGGCTCGATAGGGGTGTGACCAGAGGGGAGATGGAGATTCCCAGTGTTCTTGTACTCCTCCGCTCGAAATGCAGCTAACAGCTTGCCTGTATAGTCCGGCATGATCCCTTGAGCAGCGGCTTCAGACAAGAGTTGAGCTATCGGCGGTCCTTCATCGATAAAAAGACGAATGAAACCGTCTGGCTCCGTTAGCGCCAGCACACCCCGGAGCAGTTGAACCGCCTTGTCCTTTTCGCCGTGCCGATGATAAGCGACTGCCAGTAGAACCATTACCTTGAGCTGTTCGTCGTGCCAGCCCTTTGTCTCCATCTGCTGATACAGTAATTCCAGCACTGCCAGTGCCGCAGATAAATCTCCCTGCGCCAAATAGACCCGTGCGAGACTGGCTGGAATGTTATTTGTCTGAGCGAGATGTGCCGCCGCTGCTAGATTGCCCCGGCGAAGAAACACCAACACTTGCGTGGCAGCAATTTCAGAGAGGCGATACACAAAGTTTTGCTGGCGAGCGGACTGACTAGCTTGAGCTAGAATAGTGGCGGCACCGTCCACGTCTCCCTGGGCCAGTTTCAGGCGAGCGAGAAATACTTCACAGACGATAAATCTGTCGATAACCCTGTCATACTGCCGCGCCAAATGGAGGCTCTGTCGCCCGTGCTCTTGCGCGGCTTCTAGGTCGTTCCACTCGTAAAGAACCCGAGCTAGGCCGAGATGCGCTTCATAGATAATTGAAAGCGGCTGATCCCCGGCCAGTTCCAGGACGCACTCATATGTCTGGGACGCCAGATAGAGTTGGTTGTCTAATTCCTGTACGGTGCCTAGCCCGATGGTAGCCAATAGGGTGGTGAAGGTGTCCCCGGATGCCTTGCTAAGAGATAGGGCTTCAGTAATGGCCCGCCGGGCTGCGGCACGGTCTCCGTAGAGAATATATGCATAAGCCATCACCCACTGCGCATTCGCGCGCCCCGAAAGGCTGCTAGGGGGCAGAAATTCCAGAGCGCGGCGCGACTGAACCAGCATGGTTTCTGCCTGATACCGGCTCAGAGCCAATGTCGCCCTAGCTCCGGCAATGCGTCCTACAAGGTATCGGGTCTTTTCGTCCGCCTCGGCCTCTCCTAGCGCACTGTCCGCAGCTTGTAGTTTTTCTTCCACCCCGGTTGTTTGGCCGTTAACGAGCAGCAGCGCGGCATACGTCCACCATAACGTGGGGCGAGCATTCATCACGGTAGTCGGCAGCGACTCGAGCCAGTTCAGTATGGTAGTTACCGCGCCCCGAAAATGCCGGGGAATCCCCTTGCCTACAATCAGACGCTCGGCACGGTCAATATCATTACCGGCAGCGGCATGGTGAAACGCTTCAAGCTCAAAGCCATTGTCTTCATACCACTGACTGGCACGGATGTGTAGTTCGTTCACGTGGCCTTCTACATCACCAGTGGATAAGGCAATGCTCTGGTGGAGTCGCTGTCGCAGCAAATCAGCAAATAGATGATGATAACGGTACCAGCGCCGATCATCGTCAAGAGGGAAGATGAAGAGGTTAGCGCGTTCTAGGTATTCCAGGGTTTCTTGCCCGGAAATAGAGGCGTCGAGGAGAACTGCATCACAAAGGGGGCTGCATAGACGGTCAAGGATCGATGTGTGCAGCAAGAAATTCTGGACGCTTTCGGATTGCTGTTGCAGGACTTCTTCTGTTAGGTAATCGAGCACGAAACGATGGCTGCCAGTGAAAGATTTAAGGAATTGGGTGGTGTTTCGATATCCCTGCATTGAAATTGCCGCTAATTGCAAGCCGGCAATCCAGCCTTCGGTGCGAGTTTCAAGTGTGGCGATGTCTTCTACCGAAAGGTTTAGTCCCATGACCTGGTTGAGAAACCCCGTGGCTTCGGTGCGGGTAAAACGCAAGTCTGTGACACGTAGTTCGGTCAATTGGCCGCGCGCGCGTAACTGAGCTAAGGGTAGATCTGGGTCCTCACGGGTAGTTATGACCAGATGCATCTGCGGGGGCAGGTGCTTGAGGAGAAAGGTGAGTGCATTGTCAATCAGTGTGGCATCAATAACGTGGTAGTCGTCGAGGATGAGGACGAAATTGTCCGGGATGATGCTAATCTCATTGAGCAAAGTGGTCAAAATCGTTTCGATTGACGGGGGCTGAGGGGATTGAATTACACCTAACAACTCCTCGCCAACGTTCGCCTCAATCGTTTGCAAAGCAGCGATGAGGTAAGTCAGAAACTGTTGGGGATCGTTATCTGCCTTGTCCAGCGACATCCAGGCAGGCCTTCGCTCACAAGCGGCGGCCCATTCGCTGACCAGCGTAGTTTTTCCAAAGCCAGCAGGAGCAGCGATGAGGGTCAATTTGCTGTGCAGCCCCTCATTCAACCGTTCGATCAAGCGAGGACGAAGAACAACATTGTGGCGTGGCGCAGGAATATAAAGTTTAGTCGCTAAAATTGGCGTAGACATAGATACATTATAAAAACCACAGCCCGCTGCCGCAACCACAATGTCAGGCTAGATTTGGTCGTTATGCGCCACACCAATTACGACATTCCTTTGTCTCTTGAGGTAGGAACCCCACCTCTTTGAGCAAGCGCACACCCGGTGATTCTTGTGTACAGGTAAATGATTGCATAAGGTTCCTTTAGGGCTGGCCCACTTGTTTAGATTCAGTTCAATGCCAACCAATCCGTCACTACATTAAACGCAAGGCTCACAGCGAGCAAGAATCGGTCATAAGCCGAGGGGTATGTACGTATACTGGTGACATTTATGACAAAAGCCGACCGCTACAATGATATTTGTCCAGCGATTTGTCGGCTGATCCAAGGTCAGGGACAGAAATACCATCAGGATCGGAATCAACATCAGTGCTGCGATTCCCAACCACATTCCCTGCGAGACTGGTTTTCCTTCGATTTCTCCGGGGGTAACATCGCCGCTCATTATGCGTAGGATATCCCTCCCAACGTCCCGTCAGCTCAACATAACCCCATTCTCAAGGGCGACACATCATTAGTTTTCAAGGTACTACCGGCAGCCGGATAAATGATGCCGCATTCCGACCGTATGAAACCCGTAGGGTGGGCGTATCCTGTGCGGGAATTCGCGCGAATGTATCCTTATCTGCTCCGGCAATGGCTACCCGTATGCGATGACCGCGACAAATCAGCACTGAAGTAGGCTGCAACCCAAATGTGAGTTCGATCATTTCACCACGCGGCATAGGGGATGCATCCATGTGTTTGAAGGTACGATAAGGCATTCCCGTCCAGTAAGGCCCGGTTTCGCCGGACAATCTACGGTGGATTCCCCGAAGCTGCCCCTCAGTGATGTAGCGCACAACACCTTTTTCATCCACATCTTCGAGGTAAACGAAGAACGCACCGTCATCTTCAGTGGATCTCACGTACAGCGTGACCACCGGATACCCAGTGATCTCTAGATCGCGCTCAAGCGGGGCTGAGGTATACGTTAACAGACGGCGATCTTCTTTCGCACGGTCACTGTAGACAAGTGGCTTTGCCATTTGGGTATGCCAACGATTCGTCCGTCCAGTTGTCGCGTTAAGATCCACTTTGTAAGTATCCGCGGCGCTATCAACCATCGGCGCTTGGGGTGCTAATCCATATCCCGACTGAAAATACCATGTCTGATTCTCGGTATTGGGCAAAGGGAAGGTATCGGTCTGCTTCCACATTTCTTCACCGAGCGTATAGTAGTATAATATCTTACCTTGCGGTGGTTGGTCATGCCTAAGCGTTTGCTCGAAGAATTGAGCAATGGCCGCCCATCGCTGTTCTTGAAGCGGGTTGGGTTTGGATTTCGGCTTTTGGTAAGGGCTTCCGTGCGCAGTCATCTCGTGTTTCCAAGCACCAATGATCCCAATCTGTGAATTGTTGAAGGTGTTGAAGGTACGTAAAACGGTGTCGGCCGAGGTCCCATCCAACCAACTTCCCCAGACGAAAATCGCACCGCTGGATGCTTCAATAGCAGACTGCTGAGTGAACACGCTGAAACCATCGAGAGTCGCGGTGGTAGAACCAAACCTGTCATCCCGATATGTGATCTGAGCTATTGCTTGATAGACATCGGTATTCATCCGATGCTCTCGCAATGCCCGCGCCAGTATCGTGTGTGATTTTCGATCGGAGTCTACCGGACGAACACCTTTAACAAACAAGCGCGCTGACCAAGGAAATAGATTGCTCATTTTGTTTCTGTCCAGTCGCTTATTGCTTTCGCTCCACTCATTGATAAACGCCGCATTGAAGATTCCGCCGGGCAGCGCAATATCCGGATAAACATCAAACTCATATTCCATCGGAACAACGCCTTTAACTCCTGGTATATTCGAAGCAAGCAGGTATTGTGCCGTTACGCCCTCGTAAGAGATACCAACAGCGCCAATGTTGCCGTTGCACCATGACTGTTCTGTTGCCCATTTCGCGACTTCACTGTAATCCTCTATTTCTTCTGGTGTCCAAGGGTAACGACTTACTCCCGTTGACGCTCCTGTACCGCGAGCATCTACCACAATCACAGCGAAACCACGCGGGATCAGGTAGTCGCAAATAGCCTCTCGAGGGCCAATGAGTGCTTTGTTCGGCGGGTCAGACATTCGTAGTTCCATGCTGCGCCAATAACGGGCCATAATCATAACGACAGGCACACATTCACTAGGTGTAGGTTCAGAGGGCAGCATGACGTCAATGGCAATTTGTGTGCCGTCAGACATCGTCAAATATTGAGAGGTTGCCTGGACTCCTTTGTACTGTTTTTCTGGGGGTAATGCGAACAATGAAGTTATGTGTTTTATTTTCCGCATGACGATGTCTTTCTAAGTCTAGTATTCTGTGTCGATGCGTCGAATCGTTTCGTCCAACCAGTGTATATATGTTTCTTCTACCATTTCACCAAGGCGGCGTGTGGTATCCCAAAGTAATCCATCTCGTTTTAGTTCGGGATGGTGCTCTAAACTGACTTTAATCAACTCAACAAGTTCATTTCGATATAAACTTAACTGCTGCTGATGCAATGCACGCTGCAGGCGGAGCTGAGTCAGTACGGTTTCTTTGTCCAACTGCGCAGAAAAGAACAACCGTACCAGCAGAGAGTCTTTTGTAGGTTCAACCTCTGTCATCGGCTGTGCTAGCCACGCCAGCAAGTCTTGGCGCCCGGCATGAGTGATGTGATACATGCGGCGATCTGGACGGTCTTCCTGTTCTTGGATTTGGGAGATCAGCAGTCCTTCTTTTTCTAGCGCATCTAGGGTGCGATAAATCTGGCTGGTTTGTGCAAACCAGAAATGCTTTGTGGAGCTGTCTACAAATTGCTTGAGCTGATAACCCGTCAACGGTTGGTAACTCAAGCCACCGAGTAAAACATACTTAAGCACAATAAACCTCTTGCGCTCTACTTTGTATATGCGATGTATTATATTCCACTTTTTGTATATGTAAAGTGGAATTATATATGATATAATTGCCAATACTTGGTAATTGCACCCCCGCACACACATACTCGGCATGGGCACCCTCCACATCCAGATCCCCCCCCAAATACTTCATCGTCCGGCTTAAACTGAGTGACATCTTTTCCAATCGCTTCAACTCGCCCGACAGCGTCTGTGCAGGGAATCGTCTTTGTTGGTTTTAGAAATCCAGTACTCAAGCGGAAAAGGAGGAACGGGTCAACTTTGATGAGAGCACTTCGGCGGAATTGACGGATGATGACTGAACTTTGATCAGAACCCCATTGTCAGCGAATGTCGGCTTTTTTGAGCCGAAGCACATCTGATGGCGATCCGTATTTTTCGTACACGATCGCCTTCATGATTTTCTATCATCTACCTTAGCCGAGCGTTATGTTAAAGGGGTTAACTTTCGGGGTTATGCCACTTCCATGCGTACCAGACAATGAACACTGTACAGGCAATTTCTATCATCGCGAAAAACACATAGAAAAGGCTTGGTGCTTCCCCAACCAGCGCCCAAGCAACAAACAAGGTGTGGAATGCCCCCGAGATGATGTTCGCCCAGCGATTTGTCCGATACTCCAATACCCGTGACAGGAGAACCATCACAATCGCCGTTTCCATCAATATTGCGGTTATCAATACAAATCCTTCAGTGATTTTAACGGAGCCTGCATATCCAGCCACAAGTTTCTCTGTAAGCTCCTTCTGGAGCACGGGATTAAAGAACAACGAATAGACATCCGCATACAGGTAGTTGAACATCGCAAACAGCCATAGGGTTGAAAGGATTACTCTCCTGTCTTTTGCTTGGATGGTTCTTTTGTCTGTATTCATTTTTTACTCCTGTTTGAACAATTTTTGGTGAGTTTCATTGATTGCAAGCCCATCTGCTAGACCGGGTTCAAGGCAATTGACTGAGAGCAATGGCATACCCAAATCACGTACTTTTTTCAGCAAGCCATGTAATGTGGCCTGATTGATCACCCGTCCGGTCAATGGATGGCTCCTTGTCTTGATTTCATAGACCATCAGTTGATCGGGAAAGGTTTTGGGATGGCTGTTTGTACGACATTGTCCTGTGTTTTTTGTGCTCGGTCAGCATGGTGTAAGCCACTTATTCAATGCTAACCCAGCATATTGACTATAAGGTGTTAGTGTATAGACACTTTAGTGTAGATTGGGGATGTTGTTTTTGTACTATGGGGGATTATGTTAAGGAATAGGGTTGTGTGCGTTCACAACAAGCCCAGTTCGTGGGCGCGGGCCACCGCTTCGGTGCGCCTTTGAACTTGCAGTTTGCCGTAAATTCTGCGATTATACCCTTTGACCGTGTCTAACGCGAGGAATAGTCTTTCGCATATTTCACGATTTGAGAGTCCTTGAGCAACGAGTTGAAGCACCTCCAGTTCGCGCTCACTTAAAGGCTCGACAAGGTACTGGACAGGAGCTAGGTTCGATTCACCTGTGCGCGTCTGTGCCTCAGCGTCAAAGGTAGCGAGCAGATTGTGGACATAATCAGGCTCAATCCCGCGTGCGAGGGCTTCGTAGAGCAAACGCGCCATTGGTGGGCCTTCGTCAAGAAAGAGCCGGAAATAGCCCTCCGGCCCCGCCAGAGTCAGAGCACGTTCCAGCGACACAAGCGCCAGGGAGATGTTGCCCTGCGCTTCGTAGGCAAGCGAATGCAGCACCAGAATCTCAATCACGCTGCCCATCCTTCTGCTAGCTTCGGCTGCTTGCAGTAGGCGTTCCAGCAGCCCCAATGCTTCAAGAAAGGCGTGGTCTGCATGATCCTGCTGATACGTGGCGATGAGCACCCGTGCTATGGTCATATGCTCAAACTCGCGCAAATAGCTCAGATCGTCATCAACCGAGAGACCTCGCTCATGTACCCAATCCAAGGCTTTGTTCAACCTGCCTTGTCGGATATATATCCGCGCCTTCAAGGCCTCGACAGGACGTGCATCGGGGACCGGGTTCCTGGCGTACAGCCGTTTGGCCGCATCCAACAGGTCAAGCGCCGCGTCCAAGTCGCCCTCAGACTCCTTCAAGCGGGCCTGAGCCAGGTGCCAGCGGTGCGGCCAGTCAATCAACGTCGTTTGCTCACCCAACTCACGGCTTTTGAGCAGGTGTGCGGCAGCGGTTTCCTCATGCCCCATCTCATGATGCACCATCGCCAATCCGAGATAGAGGTGTGCCGTGACCCGTTGTACATGCTCGTCATGCGCGGCGGCAGACTGCAAAGCCTCCTGAGAAGTGCTTACGGCCTCGCGGAGACGCCCCTCTGCGACCAGGATGTCCGACACGACAAAGGTGGTGGCAATCGCAAAAATAGAATTGCCTATCTTCTGCATACTACTCATCCATTCCATCAGTGCCTTGCGGGCGTCCTCCAGATTGCCACTCACCCAGTGTGTGAACCCTAGCGTGACGATTGCCTGAGCGCGCCGGAGATGATCGTCCTCAGGTGTGAGTTTGAGTGCCCGTTCAGCGTACTTCACCGTGCCAGCCATATCGCCTTGAATCTGGGCATTTTGGGCACGAACAAGCGCAATCATCGCTGGCAAAACACGAATCTGAGTTTCGTCCGCGATGACCATTCCATCCGATGAACCATCCAATCGCGCGCGCAGCGTTCCTGTCGCATCCAGCCACCGTTCGGCATCCCGCAGTCGCGCCTCGGAGGCGTCTGGATCACCGGCATCCATCAATGCCCAAGCATACTCAACACTGAGCATGGGGCGGGCGCGGATCCATGCGTCTGGCAGTTTTTTCACCCAGCTAAGCCATGTAGCGAACTGAAAAGTGCTGTCCATGCCTTGCCATGACAGCTCTGCCAGATTCGCTGCCCGCTCAAAATCCTTGGCAGCGACAGCATGATGAAACGCTTCGGCCTCATAGCCATTGTCTTCATACCATAGGCTGGCACGAGTGTGCAATTCAGCCATACTTTCGCCTTCAATAGACGTGGCAGCACGCTGGCGTAGAAAATCGGCAAACAGATGATGATAACGGTACCAGCGCCGTTCGTTATCCAGAGGGATGAGGAACAAATTGGCGCGCTGGAGATAGGCCAGAGCTTCCTGCCCCGAAACAACCGAGTCGGGCAGAACAGCATCACATAATGCGCCACACATCTGATCGAGAACAGATGTATGCAGCAGGAATGTCTGGATAGCTTCAGACTGCTGCTGCAAAACTTCTTCGATCAGATAATCCAGCACGAAATGGTGGCTTCCGGTGAACGATTGGATGAAGCGCGTCGTGTCTTCCTGCCCCTGCATGGAGATCGCCGCCAGTTGCAGGCCGGCAATCCAGCCTTCGGTACGGGCTTCCAGAGCCGCAATATCTGCCGCCGAGAGATTCAGCCTCATCACCTGATTAAGGAATTCAGCGGCTTCGGCGGCGGTAAAGCGCAGGTCGACAGCGCGCAGTTCAGTTAAGTGCCCCCTGGCGCGCAGTCGGGCCAGAGGCAGATGTGGATCTTCGCGAGTGGCGATAACCAGGTGCATTTGAGGTGGCAAATGTTCCAGCATAAAGCTAAGGATATCGTCAATCGGTTGGGCATCAATCACATGATAATCGTCCAGAATCAGCGCGAAAGGCGTCCCAACCGCCGCAATCTCATTGAGAAGAATCGTCAGAATCGAGTCGCTCGGTGGCGAGGATTGCAGCATCCCCAGCACCCCGTCGCCAACATGAGGCGTAACCGTCTGGATAGCTGCGACCAGATAAGTCAGAAAGCGTGTAGGATCATTATCTCCCGCGTCCAGCGACAGCCACGCCGCTGGCTGATTGCACTCGACCAGCCATGAGCTGACCGATGTGGTTTTGCCAAAGCCAGCCGGAGCTGAGATGAGAATCAGTTTGCGCTGTAGCCCCTCGTTCAATCGCTCGATCAGCCGGGGGCGGAGGACAACTTTGGACCGAGGTGGTGGGATATAGAGTTTAGTGGTGAGAATTGGCGTTGACATAGACCCATTATAATACACAAGCTTTGGAGTGGCCCTGATCTGGAGGGTACTTCTACTTCTTCTATGAAGAGTAAGTATGTTTGGTTGTGCGATTTTTCATTCACAGGGGTCTGTTGGAGAGTAGATCTGGGAAGGTAGGATTCGAACTTCGGCAGGTTAAAAGCTATTCAACAACGACTAAATCGTAATAATTTTATACCCCCAATGGGACTTGAACCCTAGTTGAGGGAGAAAATGAAAAAAGCGACTTACTTTTAAGTCGCTTTTTCCCGTGTGTGACCCTTCTCGGACACAACTCGAACGCCGCACCCTCTCCGTAAGCACCCTCGAATTTACGCATACTATCGCGTTTCCTCAAAACAGAAAACTGAAACGACTCTCGACTGAATTGGCTTTTCGGTAGGACGAGAGAGGGATTAGCTCCCTCGCCCCACCTTGAAGTACCGTCGCGGAGGCTAACGGCGCTCCCATCCAAGAGAATAACATGGGTTAGCAGTTCGTTGGTTTCACAGGCGGTTTCGTTCAATCTCTTTCAGTTTTGCGGAGGAAACCCCAATCATGACTCGCGTTTTTGTATTCACCAATCACAAAGGGGGTGTCGGTAAATCGACATCTGCCACCAATACCGCACTGGGTATCGCAGGAATGCTGCGACGCGCAGGTGCAACCAATTCTCGTGTCCTGCTGATTGACACTGACAGTCAGGCACATGCTACCCTCGTCACGACAGGCAAGAAGGACTACGGCACGGATGATAGTCTGTACACCGTACTCATGGCAGATCGCCAGAATGCGGCGCAAACGCTGCTCAACTGCATTGTGCAATCCACATGGGATGCTGACCTGCATGTGCTACCCGCCTCTCCCATGCTGGAAGGAGCAGAACGTGAACTGATGGGGATTGCCGGTGCGCCCTACCGTCTCGCTGATCCCTTGAGCCGCATCATTAATCGCTATGCTGCCATCGTTATTGACACCCGCCCTTCCTTCTCCCTCATGACTGAAATGGGCTTGATTGCGGCGACAGATGCGATTGTGCCAGTTGAACCACGCTATCTGGAAACCGTCGGTTTGATGAGTGTCATCGGGAAAATCAATGACATTCGTGAAGGCTGGCGGCAGCCTAATCTGCGCGTCAGCGGCATTCTGGTGACGAAGATGAACACCCGCATCAGGGGACACAATCACCTGTTGGATGAACTCAAGGGTCACAACGTTTTGGGCAAGCTACTGCTTGGGGTTGTTCCTGCGAATGAAGCAGTGTCCTACGCCCATCAAAATCACCAGAGCATCTTCAACTACGATCCAAAAGCATCCGCAAGTAAGGCTTACGCACAGTTTGTGGGCAAGCTGGTGCAGCGCATCGCCAAAGGTGGTGCCTAATGCCAGCCAAGAACCAAACGCAACGTATTGATGAACTGCTCGGTGGCGTTACCGAAGAACTGCTGTTGGGCAACCCGCAGCAGTTCGAGGATAACAGCATCCGAGTGGAGCGGTTGCTGTTGGAGATGGTGCGCCCTGATCCGGTGCAACCACGACGGGTACTGCCAGAGCAACTTCATTTCGCTTTTCACAGCAATCGACTGACACCTACACAGGCACTCAAAGAACTCGTTCAACTTGTTCAGGTTGCTGCCCGTCAGCGGGGACGACCTTTCAACAATGTGCTGGAACTGCTCCCTAACGCTGATGATGAGAGCGATGAAGACCAATCAGTGCATCTCTCACCCGAAGAACAACTGCTGCACGATTTGGTAAACCTTGCCATCACCATCCGCGATGATGGGCAGGTGAATCCCCTGACGGTAGTAGATGTCTCACAGGGCGTGACACAGCAGTTTCGTATTGAGACGGGTGAACGTCGCTACTGGGCGACGTGGCTACTGCGTGATTTCATTGCTGGCTATAACAGCGATGGCATGATTCCCTGCATTATCATCCCGACTGAACGCTCCTCAGTCTTTCGACAGGCAAAAGAGAACACTGCCCGTAGCGGGTTGTCGGCGATAGCGATGGCGCGGCAGGCTGCGCTTCTAGTGTTAAGCGTGCATGGATACGAAATACCATCTCATGCAGTAACGAACGACTTCTACCGTCAGGCATTGGAACTCGATCTCAGGGGAAAACGCGAGTATACCGATGTTGTTCTGAGTGCAATGGGCGGGATCGGCAAAATGCACTTCAGCCACTACAAGGCGTTGCTGAAACTATCAGATGAAGCCCTTGAGTTGGCTGATCGGCATGACCTGGACGAGAAAAAACTACGCTATGTTCTCCCATTGCCCCAAGAATATCATGCAGAAATTGTGCGACAAATCATCGACTTCAACTTATCAAGTAAACAGGTGAAAGAATTGTGTGAGAGCGATGGGGTGGCAACGAGTGAGGATGATCCACACGACAAGATACCAGCAGCGGCTTTGAAACTGGCTAAAGTAGCCCAAGCCACGAATACAACATCACCTCAAGACCTTGCTCGTGCGCTGCTTCAACAAGAAGGTGATGTCAGCCTTGCTCGTGCGCGATTGCAAGCGATGCGAAGACTACTTGGTGAGACCGAAAAGCTATTGGTGGAATAGAAAAGGTAAACCCGGGTTTACCTTTTGGAGATGGTGATATGTTTGAACAAAATCGCAGTCCACCTAAATAAATGAAAAGCCCACTTCACACAAGGCGGGTGGGCGGCAGGCGGTGATACATTGGCGAACTGGACACTCCCAATGTATCACAACCTCCAATCTCCCGCAACTGAATTTTGAGCTTTCGTCGTGTTTTTCTAACACGACCTTTATTCAGCTTTGATTATTACCCGGAGGTTTTGAAGATGACATTTGATCTGGAGCAGCTACGCTCCCGTAACCCCATTGAGGAAGTAATCGCGGAGAAATTCGCGTTGAAAAAGTCGGGTTCGCGCTTCATAGGTGTAGACCATGACAGCCTAGTGGTTGTACCAAATACTGGTTTTTATTTCTGGAATTCACGCGACGAACACGGCGACATATTTGATTTTGTCGGACGGCATCTGCTGTCACTCGACGCATGGAACAACCGGGATACGACGCAGTTCATGGAAGTCGTGCGCTACCTCGCGCAGCGTGCAGGCATCACCCTGGAAGAAAATATCAATTTTAAGAATTCACCCGCATGGTCAGAACGGCAACTTGTCCAGCGCCTGCACGAAATGCTCTTGAATACCCCCGCAGCCCTCGCCTACGTGACGGAAAAACGCGGCTGGCAGTTAACCACCATCAAGGCGACACGACTGGGGTTCATGCCACAGGATAAGCATCCGTTGCTGGCTGACTTGAACTTGTCGGACAACTGGCGGACGGTAATTCAGAAGTTCCCACCCAATATGGTCGTCTACATCCATACGGAGCAAGGGCGTTTGACCTATCTTAGCGGACGCGGTATCGAAGGCAAAAAACACTACAACCCACCCCGCGACATCATCGGCGAGCGCCAACCGTACTACAATCACCTGTATAACGGACAGTCAGAACAAATCGTCATCGTTGAAGGTCAGGCGGATGCGATCACTTTTGCTGAATGGGGTATTGCCGCGGTTGCCATTGGCGGGATGCAGGCAGCGGATGAACTGCTCAAACGATTGAAAGCGCATCCTCGCCTGTTCGTCGCGCTGGACAACACGGATGAAGCGAATGCAAAAAGTCGTGCCATCGCGTTGGCATTGGGTGGTGAAACGTATCTCCCAAAATTCCCATCCGGTGTGAAGGATGCCAACGACTGGTTAGCACAGCATCATGCCTCGTCCGAAGATGCGCTGGTCATGCTGAATAAAGCAGAAAATTGGCTCGTCGCTGAAGTCTTTGCCGCTGCCAACTTAGAAGGGCTTGCCCGACAGGATGCCATTCGTGCGCTGTTCCTCCACGCCGCCACACTGGAAAAATTTGCGCTGGCTGAATTTAAAGCGCTCATGGCAAAGATTGGGGTGAAGGGACAGACATTCAATGAAATGCTCAAAGCCGCACAGTCACAGCAAAGCGAACAGCAGGAAGGAGATGAGATGCCCGAAGTCTTAAATGACAGCATTCCGATTTTAGCTCCGGCACTGGGTTTCCGGCGCGATGTGGCGATGGTCACGGTGTCGATCATTGAGCGCATCAAAGGGAACAAGCTGAATACTCAACCCTACCTCGTGACCAGTACACGGGAACTGCGCCGTTTGTCGGATGAGCAAATTATCTCGATCAACAATCAGGAGATCGCGCTCAAAGTCATTCCTGAAGGCTGTGAATTCCTGATGCGCTGGCGCTACGGCGACCTGCGCCGATTTTTGGAAGGTGAAACGATTGCGCCGGGAGAAGTTTTCAACACCATACATCAACTCTTTACCACCTATGTGGATTTCCGTTCGGATGTGGAAAGCCGTATTCTCACGCTATGGACGATAGCCACCTACTTTTATACGATGTTTCCCGCCTTTCCCTATCTGACATTGAATGGTCCCAAGAACAGCGGCAAGAGTACGGTCATGCGTGTTTTGCAGCCGCTGGCGTTCAACATGATTACCACCTCCGATCCTACCGGACCCTCCATGTTTCGACTGATCCATCAGACAAGCTGCACCGTGGGGATTGATGAAGCGGAGCGCTACCACAATCCGAAAGACCCCGGAATGCAGCAGATACGACAACTCCTTAACAGCGGCTACAAGCAGGGAATGCCTGCCATCCGGCTCATTGGCGAAGATATGAAACCGCAGGCATTTGATGTCTATTCCCCTAAAATTCTCGCCGCGATTGCCGGGTTAGAAGACATCCTCGCCAGCCGCTGCATTGCTATCCCCATGCGCCGCACCGATAAAAAGATGCCCTCGTTTCCGCCGGATTTTGACGGAGCGCCGCTGCGCCATCAACTTTATGTGCTGGCACTGACCTCTTTTCAACAGGTGTATCGAAATTACTTTGAACGTCCCGAACTCCACAAGCTCCACAACCGCTCCGGGGAACTGTGGTCGCCGCTGGTCGCGCTGGCAGCTTTTTTTGAAGAACAGGGCGGCATCAGCGGTTTACTCGAAGCTATTTCCGATGCAGCGTCGTGGGATGAGCAGATGAGCGAAGGCAAGGCATTGAGTGACCGTGAGGAAGCGGTCCTGCAAGCGCTTGAAATGATAACACGGGGAGAAAACGACGTGATGTGGATTAAGTCGGCGACGCTGCGTGAACAGGTAGCAAGACTGCTGGGACAGCCGGTAGAAAAACTCGGTGACACCCAATGGATTGGACATATCCTGAAGCGACTGCATTTGCTTGACGATGCACGCCGTAAACGCGGCATGGATGGCATGACCTATGCCGTTCAACCCGCCGAAGTGGTCGACATGATGCGCCGCTACGATGTAGCAGTGCTGCCAGAATCGGATTAAAACCCTTCATACCTTACATACCCTACATGCTCCTTCTCAGTCAATATGAAGGGTATGTAGGGTTTTGCTTAACTCAACGACTTTTAGGTTTGTGATAACCAATTGAGCAATACTGAAGCGGTCACATTGAAATCACTTGACGACGCTTCTACCGCTAATTCATAACCGTGACACGTCCCCGATTACCATCTACACGGAGACGCTGTCCAGTCTTGAGTCGAGTCGTCGCCTGATGGACACCTACAACCGCAGGGATACCATATTCCCTGGCAACAATCGAGCCATGCGTCATCATCCCCCCAATTTCCATTACCAGCCCTCCTGCCGTCAGAAACAGCGGTGTCCAACCCGGATCAGTCGAGGGGCAGACAAGAATCTCACCTGGCTCCACCCGTGCGCCATGTGGGTCGAAAATCACACGAGCGGTGCCTTCGACAACGCCTGACGATACAGCGTCGCCCGTCAAATCATGCTCACTGTCGGTCACTTCACCGATACCCTCATAGTAGGCTTCCCCGGTGCTGAGGAGGACACGCGGCATTTGTTTGCGCGTTTGTTCTCGTTCGAAGGTGGCACGATTGACACTTATGGTCGATTTTAAGGCAGACATATCGCCACCCGCCGCCCGCTTTAGGATTTCCAACGGCACGAAGAAGATGTCGTCGGCGCACTTGAGCGCTCCCTGTCCCACAAGTTCCTGTCCGTAGCCCAACAACGCCATACGATAGAGACCATAGAGACGGGCGATGTAAGACAGCGGCACCTCACGCAGTCCACCAAGCGTTCGCATTCGATGAATAGTAGTCCGCAGCAGCCAGGCACGCAGTCTACCAAAGGGGAGTTGGCGGGCGCGCTCCACATAGTCATGGGCAAGCTGTTCGGCTTGTTCTGCCCCTCGCTGGAAAACAACATCCGGGGCGAACAGCGGGTCTTCTAACTCCAAATAACTGAGCAAGGTGTGCATGATGGGTGTGGGATCATCGTGCCAGCGGGGATGTCCGAGATCGATTTCTGCCATGCCGCGCATCCCATATTCCTGCAAAAATGCGTCTAATGCCTGCTGCACAGTGATCGGTAGTTGGTGCTGGCGATAGGCTTCGACCAGCGTTTCAACAGGTTGTTCCCGAATCATGGTCAGGGCATCAGCATCGGCACGAATGCGCTGTGCCGCCGCCCACAGTTTCAAATTCATTTCCATGGTCACATTACCGGGCAAACCACGCATCAGTTGCAGTGCCACACCCGGTGGCTCACCCAGCCAGTCGCTGAGCCAGTTCCCTACCAGCGGCAGAGCCGCCGAGAGCACCGGTACAGCCGAAGCCATAATTTTGATCGAGATGCGATTGGCATGGGGCAGGTCGTCTTCCATCGCTTGCAAGCACTGCGCTAGACTGCTCGCTTTCTGGATATGCTGTTGAACCTCGAGCATGTATCGTTCCGCATCCGCTATAGCCTGCGGACGCACCTGATCGGGTCGGATGAGCGCCACGACCACGCGGCGCAGGATGGGTAGCAGCGCGAGGAACAGGTTTGTCATCCCTCCTGGCGTGAGTATCTGCCGCGTTGAGATACGCCCTTCTTTGATCAGACGCAGCAGCGTATGCCGCGCGCCGGGTTCGGTATCTGCGAGCAAAGCAAGCCCCAGCTTCCGCAGGCGTGGATCAGTCATAATGCTGGTGAAATCAAGGAATAGGCGTCCCCCTGCATCAGGAAGGAGTCCCTGCATTGGGCTTTTAACGCGCAGCATTTTGGTCACGCCGCCAAACAGCAGACGCAGGGCATCGATTCCCAATGGTGTCAGCGGGTCACTGACTCCCTGTATCGCATTGAAATTGACATAGATACGAGTTTCCTGATTCAGCCGCTTGGTCTCTGGCAGCGGGTAGAGTGAGGTAATGGGGCGGGATTGGAGTAGATACAACTGTTGGTTCGCCCACGTCCACTCAATGTCCTGCGGTGAACCGAAATGTACTGCCACCTGCTGCGCTATCTGTGCCAGTTGCATAATTTGCTCGTCAGGGAGAGCCTGCTTATCACTGTCGTCGCGCCGGGTATATTCGGTGCCGCCGTCACCACGAGGGATAATCGCCATCGCTTTAGCGCCCAGCTTGCGTTCGGTGATCATCCATGTCTGCGAATTGACAGCGTAGTGATCCGGCTCAACCTGTCCAGAGACAATGGCTTCACCCAATCCGAAACTGGCATCTATCACCATCTCATCACGGCGACCTGTCAGCGGATTGGCAGTAAACACGACGCCGGACGATTCGGAAGCGACCATCGTTTGGATAACTACGGCAAGCGCGACCTCAGCAGGCAGGACGTGATTGCGTGTGCGGTAAGCCATCGCCCGCGCCGTCCACAGGCTGCCCCAGCACTGTTTAACTGCCTTGAGTACAGCCTCTTCGCCCATGATATTCAGATAGGTATCCTGCTGTCCGGCGAATGCCAATCCCGGTAAATCCTCGGCAGTAGCGGAGGAGCGTACAGCGACGGCAGCCTGAGGTTTGTCGAGCGCGTTGTAAGCAGAATTGATCTCAATGGCAATATCAGCAGGCATGACCCCTTGCTCAAAAAGAGCACTGATTTCATTGGAGGTGTGTTCGAGGGCTGATAAATCATCGGCTGCGAGATGATTGGCAAGGGTGAGAATGCGCGCTTGAAGTTGGTTCACTTCCACGAATGCACGGTAGGCTTCGGTTGAGACAATAAAACCTGTGGGAACAGTAAAGCCAGCGCGCACCAGTTCGACAAGGTTAACGCCCTTACCACCAGCACGAGCAAGGGTAACATCCGACGATAAAAACGGAACAATATACTTAGACACTGGAAATGCCTATCACTTAATGGGTAATGGAGTGTCAGACGACGAAGAAGTTGGTTCGTTGGAGACAGTGACACTCTCCATCGGCGGCTGCCGCAATTCTGTTTTCACATGAGGCGGCCATAACCCGAAGCCAATAAATCGGGCAGGGAGTGCTGTCAGCCAGGGCATCTTCTCCAACAGTCGCGCCAGCAGCACAGGCGCTACCATCGCTTCACTACCAGATTTTATGGCTCGCGCTAACGCCACTCTTTGGAGAAGCGATTGGAATGTCTGAGCGACGCGGGTCGGCAGTTCTCGCTGGCGCTGCACACTGGCGAAATCCTTTTCACGAATGGGGAGACCTGCTGCCAGTTTCCCACCCAGCACATTTGAGGCGACTACCGCGTCTGATATAGCGTAGTTGATGCCTATCCCACCTGCCGGAGACATCACGTGCGCGGCATCACCGATGAGCAGCAGACCAGGTTTGTACCAGCGTTTCAGGCGGCTGGACTCCACCGACAGAACTGCAAGCTGCTTCCATTCTTTTAACTCGTCAAACCGAGCCGCGAGTTCTGGAACGGTTTTTGCCAGTGCCTGGCGCAGGTGATCCAACCCAGCCGAGCGCAGTTGTTGGTAGCCATCTTTGGGGATAACACAGCCGACCTGCCAGTAATCAAACCGGTCAATAAAAATCAAAAAAAGACCATTGCCGATACGAGCATCCAGACTCTCGATGGTATCGTTCTCGCCATGCGTGAGGCGGAACCAGAGCACATCAATGGGCGGTGAGGTTTTGACAAGCTCAAATCCTGCCAGTTTACGCAGTCGTGAGAAGCGACCATCAGCGCCTACGATCAAGGCTGCCTGTATTTCGTGTGAGCCATTTGAAGCCCGATACCGGATACCGCGTACCACGCCGTCCTTTTCAACCAGCTCATCAACCTGTGCGCCCATAATGAGGGTAAAGTTTGGATAACGTTTTGCCTCTTCGGTGATGAATTCAAGAAATCGTGATTGGGCAATCACGGTGATGTAGGGGAACTTCGTTTTGCCAAAAGCAAACTTGAGTCTGAGCGTCCCCGCGCGCGTTTGTAAACCAAAGGTGCTGAGTTTGGTATGGCGAAGTTTCAGTAAGCGTTCAGCGAGTCCAATTTCATCCAAAATTTCCATGACCGCCGGATGAATCGTGTCTCCGCGAAAATCACGCTCGAAATCCAAATGCGCTTCTAATAGCGTGACCTCTACGCCCTGACGCGCTAACAGCAGCGCCAGGATTGCGCCAGCAGGTCCACCGCCGACAATACAACAGGTTGTCCGCTCAACATGTTTTGCTTGAGGTGGCTGTCCAGCCTGAGGCTTCTTTTCTGAATGTGTGTCCGTTTGCTGCATCGTATCCCTCCCAAGAGGACTATCCTTTCCAAGTTTCACCGAAGAAAGGTGACCAACGCCCACAGGACTGCCCCAAAGGTCAGCAGTTCTACCAGCGAACGAAGGGTCTGCCAGTGCTCAAAGCGACTGAATACCGCTGTGAGTGCCTGTTCGTCAGTTGTGTATCGACGCTGACTCCACATAATAGGTGCCGCTCGGATTCCGGTGATGAGCGTGGTCAAAATCGACAACACGGCTGCTATGAAAATCGGAGTGGCATGAGTGGAATCGATATTCTGAAAGATCGCTGCTAACGCTGCTGCCATGTTTAGTAGAACGGTACTCATCCCCAGGATGGGATACCAGATCAAACCATTACCCATGTCTGCCGCCAAGCTATAAGCAGAGTAGGCGACAACGCCCATCCGGTGTCTCGCAGGGAGTTGCTTGATGGACTGGTCAAGGGTTGCTCCGAGTGCAATTCCATGGACGGCAGTTGCCGCTATGACGAGCATGAATGTGAAATCAGCCATCTCACACAGCTCCTTTCTGTACCACCAGCGCCCAGAGCAGCACGGCGAACGTGATCACTTGTAAAAGCACGCGGAGGGTTTGCCAGCGTTCAAAGCGATTGAAGACCGCCGCCAGCGCGACTTCATCGTGGTCAAACTGGCGTTGACTGAACATGATGGGGGCAGCCTGTGTCGTGGTGAGTGTGTGTAACACCGATAGCCCGGCGGCAAGATAGAGAGGCAGCGACTGAGTGGCGTTTATACCTTGAACGAATGCCACAATCGCAGCGGCAAGCGTCAACAGTGCTGCTCCAATTCCGATAAAAGCATACCAGAGGATACCGTTGCCAAGATCGCTGGCTTTAGCGTAGGTGGAGTAAGCTACTACCCCGATTCGGTGACGTGCAGGAAGCTGTTTTATGGATTGATCCAGGCTCGCTCCCGCGAGGATGCCATTGAAGGCAGTTGCAACCACGAGGAGGAGCAAAAGCATGTCAGACATCAGGGCGAATTCCTTTACTCAGAGTATCCTTGCTATCAGTAATTAATTAACCAGTCAGTCAAAATAATGGCAAAAAATTTTAAGTTTGGAGCCAACCGTGCAATGCCATAGTCACTGCCCCATCCACAATTTGTTCGTGCGTGTATTGCAAGGCAAGCGGATCTTGCATGAGCTGGCGGCGGATGACCATTGCCATGAGGCTTCCGCCAAAGAGTTGTACCATAAGCGCGGGGTCGGCAGAGCGTATTTCGCCACTTTCCATTTTCAATGTCAGATAGTGTTCCAGAAAGCCGACAACTTCACCCATCGCTGCGAATCCAACCGAAGCCATACTGGGGTTGTAAAGCACTTCGGCGAGAAAGATGCGTGCCAACCGAACATACTGCTCACTTTCAACGATGCTCAATATCTGATGAGCGACCCAGCGCAGCATCGCTTCGGGAGCTAAGTCCGGTACATTTTCCGGCAACGAACGCATCAGACGCAGAGGGGAATGTTCCTCAAAAATCGCTTTGAGCAAATCCTCCTTGCTGGCAAAATAGTGGTAGATAAGACCCGGTGTAATGCCTGCTGCCTGCGCGACATCTTTATTCGTTGCGCGTTCAAAACCTTTCTCGGAAAAAACCCGAACGGCTGCGTCAATGATTTGTTCCCGCCGGTCTTCGACCACTTTTGGCGTGCGCGCCATGTATTGAACTGCCTTTTGCCATTAATTCCTAATTGACTGATTAATCAATAACCTACTCCTGTTCTCGGGAAAAGTCAAGCGGCTCATCCATAAATTGAATTTAGGAAAGAATGGTTCAGTGAGCAGCGGTAGCGCGAAGGAGTCACACAATGTTCCCTGTAGATCGACTTTATCAAGAGCGTCTGCGGGAGTAGCACTATACGAGCTATGAGGTTGTTTTAGGTAGTGGTTCCCGCAGGAATTGATAAAGCCCCGCTCCAATGAGCGCGCCGGGTTCATGGACACGCCGCTGATGGGGTCGCCCTACATCGCGTCGAACGCGACGGTGAAACCGATGGCAATTGTGGCGGTGTACCAACGGATCGAACTGCACAAGCTCCACAATCGATCCGGTGAACTGTAGTCGCCGCTGGTCGCGCTAGCAGCCTTCTTTGAAGAGCAAGGTGATATCGTTGGACTGCTGGATACGATTTCCAATACCGCCGAATGGGATGAGTAGATCAGCGAAGGCAAGTCGCTCAGTGAGCGTGAAGAAGTGATTTTACAGGCGTTGGAAATCATCACACGTAACCAGCCTGAATGGATTAAAGCAGTCGATATACGTGAACAGGTCCGGGATATTCTGGGATATACGAAGGAGCAGATGGGGCACGCCCAGTGGATCGGTCATATCCTCAACCGTGTGCAGTTGGTTGACCGCAATCACCGTAAGACATATGCGGGAGGACAGATGTACAGCTTCAAACGCGAGGATATTCTCGATATGATGCGTCGCTATGATGTGCGGTGTATCGAGCGTTAAACCGATCAAATGAGCAAGACTGATCACACTGACCAGCCTCCCCTTAACAGGGAGTGGTCAGTAGTGGTCAGTTTTGGCAAACTGCATTTTCACATTGGACTTTGGCAGGATATAGGGGATATCATTTTCGCATCTCCCTACATAATGTTTGGTCTATTCCGTCACATTGATGACGAGGGTTAAACCGCCTGGCTCCGCCCCATCATTCGTGACATGGTGTAGGATGTGGCAGTGGAAAAGCCATGTACCGGGTTCTGTTACCACAAATTCAATATCGTAACGTTCCCCTGGCGCGACGCTCAGGGTGTCGCGTGTCTGACGTGCTCCTTCTGGAACCGGATAGCCATCTATCGCTACCACCTGAAACGGCATCCCGTGTAAGTGCACCGGGTGAACGAACTGCCCAATCCCGATCAAACGTAGACGCACACGCTGACCCTGTTGGACGTTGATGGTTTCCGTTGATGGGTAGGCGTGACCGTTGATCGTGAAATAGTTGGGTTCAGCACCGCTCATGGGCATGGCAGGATAGGTTTGCCCATCGATCACGCGCCATTCAGACAACATCAGCGTGACATCGACATCGGGCGCAGGCGATTGCGGCTGCACAGGGTCTATAATGAACGGCGCGTACAAGCCCACTCCAACCTGAACATCACTGTCGAAATGGGAATGATACATGAATGTCCCAGCGGGGCGCGCTTCAAATTCGTAGGTAAAGGTTTCACCGGGCTGGATCGCTTCCTGGGTGACACCCGCCACTCCATCCATGGCATTGGGGACCGTGATTCCATGCCAGTGAATGGTGGTTGCCTCTGGCAGGTTATTGGTGAAGTTGATGCGAACACGATCTCCTTCGGTCACACGGATCATGGGACCGGGCACTGTACCGTTGTATGTCCACGCTGTCACTGTTACATCATCTAAGATGTTCCAAATTACCGGCTCTGCGGTGAGATCGAAGACCTTCACGCCATCTTCCAACCGATATTCAAGGAGTTGTCCTCCGATGCTCTCTGTCGCGGGTGGCACACCTACGCTGTTGATAGGTTCCATGGTGTGACTGCTGCCCATATCCATGCCATCCATTGGAGCAGGTGTCGCTGTGTCGTCCATCATGCCCATGCCTGACATCATCATGTCCATCATGCCCTGCATCTGTTCCATCTGGGTACGCATCTCGTCAGACATTTCCATGCCCATCATCGTATCCATCATGTCACTCATCTGCTGCATCATCGACATCATATCCATGCCCGGCATCATTTCACCTGACATCATCATGTCCATCATGCCTTGCATCTGTTCCATCTGGGTACGCATCTCGTCAGACATTTCTATGCCCATCATCGTATCCATCATGTCGCTCATCTGCTGCATCATTGACATCATATCCATACCGCCCATTTGCCCCATATCCATCCCCGAATCGGGAGTGGTATCGGGCAGCGGGGTCGGTGTAGCTTCTGTCTCTGGATGGTGCGCTGCATGTTCGTCATCGGTGGGTTCGGCAGATTCGGTATGCGTTGCCAGCGCAATCTCAGTCGCTGGCGCGGGGGATGCTGGAAGCGGCGAGAAGCTAATCCCATTAGGACCTGAGCCGGTGGCAACACTGGCAATAACTTGCTGGTTGGCTAAATCGAGAACTGAGACCGTATTTCCATAGAGATTGGTGATATAGGCATACTGTCCCGAGGGTTCGATGACCACTCCGTGCGCGCCATCTCCCGTTTCGATAGTGTTGACGACGGCAAATGTGGCGGTATCTATAACCGATACAGTTGTGCTGGGATTGTCTTCTGTCCCTTGATTGGCGACGAGCAGAGTGCTGTTATCCGGGGTCACAAACACCTGAATAGGTCCAACGCCCACCTCGATAGTGTCCACCAACGTTCGTGTTGCGACATCCACCTTGGCAACAGCGTTTTCGGCGTTCAGCGAGACATAGACTACTTCACCATCCGGTGAAAAAGCGACTTGTACCGGACGCTGCCCGACCTCAATATCGGCAACCGCGATGTTAGTGGCACTATCAATCACGCTCAGTGTGGTGCCATTGGTATTCGCTACGTAAATCCAGCGTCCATCCGGGCTAGGGCGCAAGCCGTGCGGATATTCTCCCACTGGAATCGTCGCCACTGCTGTCAGAGTGGCAACATCTATCGCGGTAACAGTGTTATCCTCGCTGTTTGTCACGTAGGCAGTATTGCCATCTGGAGTCAGGATGACATGGGCAGGATGTTCGCCTGTGGGTACAGTACCGATCAGTTCATAAGTCTGAGCATCGATCAACACGGCGGTAGAGTCGTGTCCACTGACTGCCCATACGCTTGCACCATCAGGAGAAACCTGAAGATTGTGCGGACCTTCGATACCGGTGAGGGTCGTAAGCACCTCGTTCGTGCTGGCATCAATGATAGTTATGCTGTTGCCGAATTCGTCGGCGACCCAAATCGTTCCCTGGATAGGATCTTCCTCCTGAGCGGACACAAAAGGAATGCTAGAGAGAAGTTGTCCTCCGGTCAAAAAAACAAGTCCCAAGAGTACAGTCAACTGAATGATCCTTTGGGACATTTTGTGGCTTTTCACGGTTTAATCTCCTTCGATTGGCGATGTGCAGGAATGCACAAGACGCATCCTTGCGCTAATACATTGTCAATCTCAAGAATAGGTTGGATTCGAGGAGGTTACATGCGCTCTTTGACGCGCTGTGGACTAGGCAATTTAGCGGGGTCAGGCAGTGGAAATTATACAGGGATCATGAACTCAATCGTGGTTCCCTCTCCCGCTGAAGAAATCACCTTCAGCCGTCCTTCTACCAGCTGCGATCTTTCGCGCATCCCCATCAAGCCAAAATGCCCGCTGCGCGTTAAATCGTTTAACTGTGGCGGGGGGACAAAGCCCATCCCATCATCTCGAACGCGAAGCGTTACTTGGTGCCGCTCAAATTCAAACCCCACATGAATGGTTTTTGCACCAGCATGACGGCGCGCGTTGTTCAGCGCTTCCTGAGCGATCCGATAAACTGCTAACTGCTGATCTGCTTTCAAAGAACAGGGTGAACCAGAAACTGAGAAGTCCGCACCGACTTCGTGTGCTAGCGTTTCAAGGGCAGTCACTAATCCCAGTTCCTCAAGATAATGGGGATGCAGCGCTCGGCTGAAGCGTCTCACCTCGTCAATTGCTTGAGCCACCATTTGTCGAAGCTCAGTGATGTGTTGTCCCGTTTGCGGGGATGACCGTTCAAAATTGCGCTGTACCATCTGCGTTTTGTGACCGAGCGCAATGAGCGTCTGCACAGTCTCGTCATGCAGCTCACGTCCAAGCCGCGCTCGTTCCTCCTCTTGTGCCTGTGTTACGGCTTTTAAGTAATCATGGAGCGCTGCTTGGTAGCTCTGTAGCTGCCGCGCCATATCATTTAATGTGATCTGTAAATCCTCAATCTCTTTGACTCCGCCTACGCTTTTAGCAACAGCCTGAAACTCGCCTTGCCCGATTTTGTTTGCCTGCAAACCAAGTTCACGCAGCGGACGCACCACGTAACGAAGACCAAAGAATAGCGTCAAAAGCGAGGTTGCTGTTGCGGTGAACAAGATGAAGGGTGTGACTTGCTCGAAACGGATCAGCGGATCGGTTAAAGAGTGCCAGGCTTCTCGGATAACTAACGACCAGCCTGTGTTTGATACGGGTGTATATGCAACTACATCCCCATGCAGTGTATCCGAGGTAAAAAGAGCACCGCTTTCTCCTGCCAGCACTTCCGACGCACCAGTCCAACTGCGAATATCCTCGATAGGTGGCACACCCCGACTGAAAAGAACCGTTCCATCCTGATCTAACAGTGCGACTGTTCCTGATGAATGTGGATGTTCAACAGCCAATATGGAATTTAAGTCTAAATCACTTGCCTGCACTTGATCGACGGGTATTTCATTACGCAAAGCGTAGGTTTCTACCTGTGCTGTGATGAGCCTTGATAAAGCACTCACCAAGCGTGTGTTTTCGTCAACCGCCAGCGCCTGCATTGAACTCTGATGACTGTTGACACCACTAAAAGCAAAGATAATTAAAAGGATGGTCAGTGGTAGAACGGTCCAAAGCAGTACCTGTGCGTGCAAGCCATGTAAACTGAAGGAAAAAGCGGGGTATTTCATTTTGGCTGCTCCGGCAACTGCATCAACCCAAGTTGCAAGGCTTTGGTAACAGCTTCAGTTCGGCTGTTTACCTGTAACTTGGCATAAATACTAGCCAAGTGTCCCTGTACGGTACGGTCACTGATGGACAGCCTCAAACCGATCCCGCGATTGGTTAGCCCTGATGCTGCTAATTGCAAGACTTCGCGTTCTCGGTCAGTCAGGGATTCCGTAACCGATGAGGTTTCTTGAGTACCGGTCATCTGACTGATGAGTTTCTGAGCAATATCGGGGGCAAGGGCTGGTTCACCGCGATACACAGCGCGCACAGCGGCAGTCATCTCCTCAGCTTCAGCATTCTTCAGCACATACCCATTTGCGCCTGCTTTTAGTGCCGCTTGAATGAATGGATCGTCATCATAGGCGGTCAAGATGAGTACTCGTACTGGCAAGGCTTGTTCACGTATCCAGCGCGCTACCTCAATCCCTGTCGCAAGTGGCATCCGCACATCGAGAATGGCAATATCCGGCTGTAAAGCAAGAATATGTTCTTTGACTTTCTCACCATCCCCCGCCTCAGCGACTACCTCAATATCCCCATCTTCTTCGAGAAAATCTCGAATACCTTTACGAACTACCGCGTGATCGTCTGCTAAAACAACACGAATTGAGGACATCTAGTTCGCCCTTATCACTCCAAAAACAAGGCTCGTCAAAACAATATTTGTTCACTCTATTATCTGGTGTATGAAGCGGCTTTGGAAGCACAGATTACAAATATAAAGAGGACGGGAATTGTGCGTTCCCGCCCATTGATGTCAATTTCATACTGTGTTTTGTAGTGCGATTAGGCAGACAGATCTGTGATGAACTGTTCCATCGCTTCAATTTCGGCGCTTTGATCGGCAATAATCTGCTGTACCATCGCACGCAGTTCGGCATGTCCTTCGCCTTCTGGAACACGTTCTATGAGGCGCTCGGACATATGAATGGCATCATCATGATGATCAACCATTGACTCTAAGAAGGCGATGTCGTATTCAACTCCTTCCAACCGATTTAATCCTGCCATCATTCCCATCATCATCGCCGGGTCGATGTGAGGCATTCCATCCATTCCACCGTGATTCATGCCGCCCATGCCATCGCCCATCATTTCCATCATGTCGTTCATTGACATCGGGCTGTAATCTACGTTGTACCATTCCAGCAGCCAGCCTTGCATCAGCTCAATCTCGGCACTTTGGGCGTCTATAATATTTTGGCATAGTGTTGTAACACTTTCAGTAGTTGCTTTCTCTAGGCAATCATTCGCCATGTCTAGTGCCATCTGATGGTGATCAATCATGCCTTCGAGGAAACGGAGTTCAGCCCGCCCTGCCCGTCCTTCGATAGGTCCAGTTGCAGAAACAACAGACGCGAACATAGCAAGGACTAGACTTATTAGCATTAACATCCATAAGTACTTTTTCATGCAGATCTCCTCACTTACGATTAGATAAATTGAGTATAAAGAAGCTTTTAAGTTGTCAAACCCGCCATATTGCCTGTTTTAGGCTGACAGAAAACCCGCTGAATGGCGTATAGCAAGAATGGGTCTAGGAGTTAAGAATTTAAATTAGGTGGAATAAAGATTAGGTTTCATAGAGGCGGGGCAAAATAGCAGTGAATATTTCGACCCTTCTTTGGCTGTACTGTACCCTACATCAATTCTGTAAACACAATCACTGGACACGCAATCAGTTACAGGAATACCAAGCCCAACAGCTCATTAAACTACGTAGACACATTTACGTCCATTCTCCTTTTTATCAGCGCTTCCATCGTGGACTGTACGACAGTCCGCTAAATGAGCTTCCGATATTGACCAAACAGACGATGATGGAGAATTTTGATGACCTTGTAACAGATCGCACCATCCGCCTTAAAAATATCAAGCCGCAACCTGCACAAATGCCACAAGCCCGTTATCTCGATCAATACTGGGTCAATGCCACCTCCGGTACAACAGGGAGTCCGGGAATATACTTATTGAATAATCGTGAATGGGCAACAGTGTTGGCATCATTTGTGCGTTCTTATGAGTGGGCTAGAACTCATGTTGGTCTAACACGATCTCGTAAAATTGCCATCGTCTCATCTGTCAACTTTTTTGACATGTCCTACCTTGTTGGCGCTTCGCTCCGAAATCCTTGGGTATCAATACTCCAGCTATCGGCTACCGAACCTATCGAAGAGATTGTTCATCGTCTCAACGAATGGCAACCCGAAACGTTGGTTGCCTATGCCTCGCAAGCACGCCTTTTAGCTGTCGAACAGCTTGAAAAGCGTCTTCATATCGCACCCCATACCATTTTCACTACTTCTGAGATACTTACTAATGCTGCACGTAACCTGATTGAGCAAGTATGGGGCAAACAGCTATTCAATCTATATGCGACTACTGAGAGTGCAGCAATTGCGGCTGAGTGTAACCAGCACAATGGGATGCACCTCTATGAAGACCGGATGATTGTTGAAAATGTGGATAGCCTTAACCGACCTGTACCCTTGGGCATGTACGGTGATAAACTCCTCATTACCCTATTGTTCAACCGTACACAACCCCTTATCCGGTATGAATTGAATGATAGTATGCGTTTTATTGACACAGTTTGTGCTTGTGGTCGTCCATTTCTACTGATGGACAACATTCAAGGACGAGTTGAAGAGGAACTTCATTTTCCATCAGGAGCAGCTGGACAGGTTACTATCCCTCCACACGTTTTGCACGAAGTTATGGAGCGCGTTGAGGTCAGAGCATGGCAAATCATACACAAAGACAAGGGTTTATACTTACTACTAGATGTTCCACAGAGATCATCTTTTGATGAGAAAGACTTAGTGGTTGCTTTAAGTAACACGTTGTCTCGACATTGGGTTATTGTGCCGAAGATTTATGTGGAATACGTTGACAATATACCGCGGACACTAGATGGCAAAGCACCACTCATTCAATCCGAAACTACTTCGACCATCATGTAAGCCGAAAAAGATTTTGGAGCAATTTCCTTATCACATCCTCTGCACCAAGAGTCCGATAACATGCAAACTGATTGAAGGTTGGTGGTTGGGCTAGAGTTGTCTGGCGAATATGGGTAAGTGGTCAGACTTCCAATACAGTAAAACAGGCTATTTGACGCATCCTCTTCTCACATTAAATGCTTAGAATGTGATCTATTGAAGTAGAAAACAAAGAAAGGATGTAGAAGATGACCACTCCTTCTCCAAAACCGCAGGCAGATGCAACCGACCATAACCACGATCACCACGAAGCTACAGCACACGTTCAGTCAAATATCGTAGATAATACTGATCACTCTCACCATCACGAACACGAGCATCATTCTCTGCATACAACACCTGTTGAACAGGTTGTCGATCACGCGACACACGGCGATTACCATAGGAGCGAAGCCCATAAGGGCAAAATTGCTCATGCCGGACATGAAGCAGGGCACAACGAGCATGATGCCCATGCCGGACATGGCGTGATGCACGAAGGTCACATCACGATGATGCGAAATCGCTTCTGGGTTTCGCTGCCGTTGACCATTCTGGTGGTTCTCTACTCTCCTATGGTACAGCAGTGGCTCGGTTTCACCATGCCAACATTTCAGGGCAGCGAGTTTATCGCCCCTATTGTAGGGTCGGTTATATTTTTCTATGGCGGTCTCCCGTTTCTCAGCATGGCACGTCAAGAGCTTACCCAGCGCCAACCCGGCATGATGACGTTGATCTCCCTAGCAATCACCACCGCCTATCTCTACAGTCTGGGAATCTTCTTTTTCCCACCTGTCGATGCGATGGGCATGACAGCAAGTACGACGATGGATTTTTTCTGGGAGTTGGCAACGCTAATCACCGTCATGCTGCTAGGTCACTGGATTGAGCTTCGCAGTGTAAGTCAGGCACAGGGGGCGCTACGTGAACTCGCAAAACTACTGCCAGATACCGCTGAACGTATTCTGCCATCAGGCGAAACCGAAACAGTGGAAGTGAGTCAACTACGAGCAGGGGATCGCGTCCTGATCCGCCCCGGCGCAAGCATTCCAGCAGATGGTATCGTCGCAGAAGGCGAGAGCGCGGTCAATGAGGCGATGATTACAGGTGAGAGTCGTCCGGTGGACAAGAAATCGGGTGATACGGTGATCGGCGGCTCCGTAAATGGTTCTGGTTCACTGCGTATAGAAATTCAGCAGGTGGGGGAACAAACCGCACTCGCTGGGATCATGAGGTTGGTTGAAGAGGCGCAAAAAAGTCAGTCTCGCGCTCAAACACTGGCGCAGCGCGCTGCGTTCTATCTCACGATTGTCGCTATCGCCGCAGGGGTACTGACTCTGATTGGCTGGCTCATCTTCACTGGCAGCCTTCCTGATGCTGTGAGAAATACTGTCACCGTATTGGTCATTGCCTGCCCTCACGCACTCGGTCTAGCTGTGCCTCTGGTAGTTTCTATCTCCACCACGCTTTCGGCGCGGAATGGGTTGCTCGTGCGTCAGCGTCTAGCGCTCGAAAGCGCCAAAGACCTGAATTATATCATCTTCGACAAGACTGGCACATTGACCAAGGGTGAACAGGGTATCGTGGACTTCGCAACCAGTGGTCTAAACCGCGACGAAGCTTTGAGTATCGCTGCTGGAATTGAAGGTGACAGCGAGCACATGATTGCTGGAGCTATTCGTCAGTATGCACAGGCGCAAAGTGTTCGTCCAGCGACAGTAAACAATTTCGAGAGTCTTGCCGGACGCGGAGTAAAAGCAATTGTCAACGGTACAACTTATTATGTTGGCGGACCGCGACTGCTTGAGCAACAGGGAATTGGTGTACCGACGACGCTGGAATCTGCTAGACAGAAAGCGGAGCGTTCCGGGCAGGCAGTTATCTATCTGGCAAATGAGCGTGAGATTGTGGCGTTGTTTGCCATCGCCGATGTTATTCGTGAGGAGAGCCGTCAAGCCGTGCAACAACTCCATGATCTAGGGCTAAAGGTTGCAATGCTCACCGGTGACAGTGAAGCGGTAGCGCGCGCTGTTGCTCAGGAACTCAACATCGATACCTATTTTGCCCAAGTGCTTCCCGAACATAAAGCGAGCAAAGTGCAGGAACTGCAACGCAGTGGGAACAAGGTCGCAATGGTTGGGGATGGTGTGAATGATGCCCCAGCGCTGGTGACTGCCGATGTCGGGATTGCCATTGGCGCAGGAACGGATGTGGCAATTGAGAGTGCTGGGATTATTCTGGTACGCTCGAACCCGATGGATATTGTGAAGATTATACGCCTGAGTCGTGCGACATATCGAAAGATGATTCAAAACTTGATCTGGGCGACAGGCTATAACGTTGTGGCTATTCCGCTGGCAATGGGTATTCTCGCTCCCATCGGTATCACCCTTGATCCGGCGATTGGTGCAGTTTTTATGTCGGTCAGCACAGTCGTCGTATCCATAAACGCCCAGTTGCTGCGCGGCTTAGACCTCACAAAAGCCTGACCCAATTCGGCAGGGCAAAACCACTGCGATTTTGCCCTGTTTTTCACTCTATCAGTAGTCGATTTAAGCTCTCATTTGCCCATGTGTTGCTTAAGTTCCTCGACGAGTTGTACGATCTCGTCGTGCGAACAGGCTTTGCGGAGTTTGAGTTGATACAGTACGTTCTGTAAACGAAGCCATGTGAACATTCCCCAACTGCTGCGCGGCATTCCATCCATACTTGGGATCATGAAAAAATGAACATGCCGCAGAGATTCACCAAATAGGCAAATATATACACGCTCTGGCTGAACCACAGATTGAAGAGCGGCTGAGGCACGTTGAAGTATCTCGCCAAGTGAAACTGCTTCAGAAGATGTGATGTCGCCAAACACTTCACAATGTCGTTTGAGTCGAACAATCAACATCCCTTTGAGAAGTATCGGGTGATTGACATGATCCACCTGCCAATTCCCATTCTCAAAAATAATTCCACCAGGGGCTGTTCTTTTGCCTTCGACCAATTCACAAGCTAAACATGATTTTGATTTCACCAAGCGTCGTCGCTTTGCTGCATATCAAGACTTTGAGAAACTGTAGTGTATCGACTATTACTTATTAGACAAAAATCCCGCCTTTCGAGACGGGATTTTTCTTTGAGCATATTGATGTTTTGCAAAACTTATGCTTCGGCTGTGACAGGCGGGTACTCTATTCCGATCAGCGCTTGTTCAATCAAGTTCCAAGACGCGGGTGTGTTCCACTCAACAGTGACAAGTTGTGCAGGCTTGTTGATGTCAACGTTGATCACACCGGCAAGCTGCTCAATCTCGCCTTTTACGGTGCTGACACAGCCGTTGCACGTCATATTTGGAACTTTGAAGGTCTTGCTTTCCATACGAAAAACTCCTGTTTGGATTATAGATAGGATTCACGATAGAGCGTATCATGCGTTTTATAGTGCGATATGCGCCATTTGGCGGTGTTTCAAATTCCGGTTTGCCGTGAACTTAACCATAGAATTATAATCCGTGTACCCAAGCAAATGAAAAAACGGATAGACAATTATGCTTCGCGTATTGCTTGCAGATGATCACAAAATTGTCCGACAAGGCACCCGCATGTATTTGGAAAGCATGGGGGTGGAGATTATCGGTGAAGCGACAACAGGGGTTGAAGCTGTGCGGCTAGCACGCGAATTACTTCCAGATGTTGTTATCATGGATATCCATATGCCTGAACTCACAGGTATTGAGGCGACACGTCGCATTCGTCATGAAAATGAGGAGGTGCGCGTTCTGGTTCTAACTGCCTATGATGATCCCGCTTATGTTCACGCTTTACTTGATGCAGGGGCAGATGGTTTTGTGTTGAAGACTGCCGAATTTTCGGAGTTATTTCGAGCACTACAGAATGTTGCCGTAGGTCGCATGGCGTTCAGTGCGGAGGTGATAGCGAAGGCAGCTCAATACGAGCAGAATGCTTCTCATTTAATTGAAGGAATAACAAATCGTGAGACTGAAATTTTGATTTATGCCGCACGAGGCATGACCAACAAACAGATTGCCAAAGAATTATTCATCTCTGATCGAACAGTGCAGGGACATTTACAGAATATCTACCAAAAACTACATGTAGCAACTCGCACTGAAGCGGTCACGGCAGCCTTATCGCATGGTCTCATTGTGCTTGGCGATGGAGAACAAAGTTGAACGATTGGCTTCATGTCACCTTAGCAGGGTTATCGCTTTTGATCGTTACCAATGTGTGGATTATTGTCCGAGTGTTAAAACCTTTACGACGCCTCGCTAAACAGGCTGGGGACGTATCGAAAGGGAACCTGACTGCTTTACAGCAGCCATTTGGCGGTATTCCTGAAATTGGCATCCTACGACACAGCATGGCAAGCATGGCTGGACATGTGCTGCGTGCTCAAGAGGATGGAACAGCCTATCGACATGCGCTGACCGATGGACAGGAAGCCGAGCGGTCACGTATCGCCCATGAATTACATGACGAAACCGTACAGGCGTTAGTCGCCATCGCCCAAAGCATTGACCTTGCCTCGAACTGGATTGAGAAAGACCCGACACGCGCAGCGGTGATGCTGAAAACTGCACGCACACAAGCTGTAGAAACCGTGGAGGGATTACGTCGCTTGATCGCCAACTTACGTCCACCTGCGTTGGAAGAACTTGGCTTAGTTCCTGCGCTCAAAATGTTAGCTGAAAATACAGAAAGTGTTGTTGTCGTTGTCAAAACAGATGGTAACGAGCGTCGCCTTGATGAAATGCGTGAGCTGACATTATTCCGTGCGGTACAAGAGGCGATTCATAACGCACAACGACATGGGAATGCTCAACATATCACGGTCGAAGTCCATTATCAACCTGATGAAGCTCGCGTTATTGTTCAGGATGATGGTACAGGCTTTCTTCTTCCCGAAGACCTGGAATGCTTGGTAAAAAATGGACACTTTGGCTTAATTGGAATACGCGAGCGTGTTCACCATCTGAATGGTGCTGTTCACATTGCCAGCCAGTTGGGACAAGGCACAAAACTCACTGTGACGTTGCCGGTGGACGGCGTTGACCAACCGACTGAAGCAGTTCATGATCCGGTCTGTGGCGCCATTATTCAACCTCAACAAGCCTATAGCAGCGTCAAATACAAAGAGCAGCGCTATTATTTTTGCTGCCCGGTCTGCCAAGGTTCGTTTCAAACTGACCCGGAAATATATTTAACATCTCACTAAATCGCCTCACAAACTAACGTTTCAATGATTCAATTCACAGCATTTACTTCTCTGATTTCATCTATGAGCTACTGTGTACAACAAGTTTCACAGTCATTGTTGCTCTCGTTCACGCAGGCTTTCTTTGTAGAACTGCACCACCCTTGGAATGCAACTTCCCCAACAATAGATTAGCATGGCGATCAAAAGCAGTGCTCCCACAATAACCGCCGCCTTCATTCCAAAGAAAGGAACAATGAGGAGACCAATAAACGGCAGTGCACACAGCCAAACGACTAGTATTAGCCCCATCACATCAAAACCGGGTAAAAAGTTTCGTTTTGTGTTCATCTCTTACCTCCACCATTTCTCAAATTTTCTATATCTAGCATAGTGTTAATTTCAGGTCAGGAGAACCGTTGTTTTGCGTAAATAGCATAGGTCATTTGGCTTACTCTTCGCGTATTAGAGTAATAAAATCCGAGCGTCGAGTAGAGTTCATGCAGCTTCGTCTCGTTTTCCATTGCAGAGCTTAGTCTCTAGTACTAGCAGCATTAGTTACTAGCGCTGTCGCTCGATATACAGCAACGCTTAGAATCTGCCAGTTCTATGTGGTTGTGGCTGTTCTCAGGCTTATGTAGAATTGTTTGATTGATGTTGATACCACCTGACTCGAAGCCGTAGACTGCGGCTGACATATACAATTTCCAGGTGCGATAGACTGCCTCACTGGTCAAGTGTGCCGCCTCAGTATGGTGATTTTCCAAACGTTTAATCCATTGACGCAGCGTAAGTGCATAGTGTTCTCGCCAATTTTCCAGGTGACGGACTTCAAAGCCAGTCCGTTCGGCGATCAGGTTCACTTCGCTAACTGGAACAAGTTCTCCATCAGGAAAGATATAGCGGTCGAAAAACGAGCCTGCGCCCAGCACATAACGTCCGACCAAATGCGACCACGCGGAGCTTTCGGTGCTGCTGGGATGTAAGGAAATACCATGATTAAGGAATAGCCCACCTGGTTTGAGGAGATTATAAACGTGCCCGAAATACTCTGATAAATGCTCTCTCCCCACATGCTCAAACATGCCGATGCTGACGATTTTGTCAAACGGTTCGGCTCTCAAGTCACGGTAATCCATCAGCTTTACAGCGCTACTGCCCAGCCCGGCAGCGGCTATACGCTCGTTTGCGAGGATATGCTGTTCTTTGCTCAGCGTTACACCAATAGTATTCACCCCATATTTTTGTGAAGCGTAAATCATCAGCCCTCCCCATCCACAACCGACATCTAGCAACCTTTCGCCAGGTTTCAATTGCAGTTTGCGGCAGATAATATCGAGTTTTTGCTCCTGTGCCGTATCAAGGTCTTCTGTGCCAGTGGGAAAATAGGCGCACGAATAGATCATTCGCTTGTCAAGCCATAGCGCGTAGAAATCATTGCCCACATCGTAGTGATATTGGATAGCGTCGCGCTCACGCCCTCTCGAATGACGCGAACCGGCAAGATCAGCGGTTTTGCGACTCGTGGTCTGAAAAAGTGGACGGTCACTGGGAAGCGCGAGCCATAAGCGGAGAAGTGTGAGAAGCTTATTGTTAGCTAGTGTAGATGCCATCGAATTGAACAGATGAAAGGCTGAAACCATATCTCCCTCAATATCCAATTCACCTCGAATGAAAGCCTCGGCTAACGATAATTCTAACGGAAGACGCAACATGCGGCGCAGTGTCCCGGGTGAGCGAAGGACAATCGTAAAGCCCGGATCACTCGTGAAGGCGAGGTGGGTTCCATCCCAGAGACGGACATTGAAATTGCGCGGTTTCGGGAAGAGGTGATCGAGAAAAGTATAGGTAGACTGAACTTTCTGGGCAGCATTTTGAGTAGACATCATTGCCTGTGACATTTGATTACCTCTTAGATGACTGCGAACTAAACCTCATCAGTATCTGGTCTGTTGTGATTGACTGAAGATGAAGAGTTAATTTCACACTGTGTCACGATTAAGCCACGCTCACGTATGAAACGTAAGATCACTGGGTTGGACACCACAGGAACGCATAGTTGCTCTTGCCCCTTTGAGATCTCAAAAGAATACAATTCGACGCAGCGACTGCTCACACACTGTGACGTTTTTACTGTGACACGATTCAAGCACTCCCACCCACAACGAAGATATTGCAAAAGCACTTCAGCCGTCGTGTGGGGCTGCGATGCAGGAGACCAATGACGATAGTCCTCATCGATTTCCAACTCCCTGGCAGCAATTTCTCTTTCTAAAACTATCGATGGTTGGCTTGTTGGCGGCGTAATAGATTCAAGTTCATGATTGTGGAGAGTGGTGGAACGCGCCAATTGTGGCTGTTTGGTAGACCGGATTGTGCCTGTCATCCTTGTCACCTTTACCGGTTTCTCAATGGCTATCGAGATTGCAGGGCTACAATCCAATATATTCATCACTCACCTCCATCAACACTAAGTAACAGACAACACTTCATCTTGGTACCATACTAGTTTCGAACCTCACGAGATATGCGATATAGGTGCGGGAAGAAGGCAGGAACAGTTTTCTTGTAGACGCCGTAGGCATCGCCGAATTCCGCAATGGCTTCTGCTTCCTCACGCCGCGCGAGTCGGACGTACATCGCAACGAGGATCGGGAACATCAAAAGTGAGATGAGTGTCGGCCACTGAAGCAAGAACCCCAGCATAATGACCACGAAGCCCACATATTGCGGATGGCGTAGACGCGCATAAGGACCATCGGTAGTGAGCCTGTGCTCACGCTGCGCCTTATACAATACTTCCCAGGCAGTGGAAATCAAGAAAAATCCGCCACCAATCAAGACATAGCTCAGGAGATGGAATGGGCTGAAGTGAGGATCGCCCTGCCAGCCGAAGAGTGTTGACCAGAGATGTCCGCTGTCATGAGAGAGCAGGTCAATGCCTGGATAGTTACTACCCAGCCATCCAGAAAGCAGGTAAATCGTCAAGGGAAAGCCGTACATCTCTGTAAAGAGCGCCACCAAGAATGCTGAGAACGCGCCGAAAGAGCGCCAGTCGCGCTTCGTTTGTGGGCGGGCGAAACTGAGTGCGAACAACACAAACACGGCGGTGTTGAGAATGACCAGCGTCCATAGACCGTAGGCGGGCGTTTCTGATTCCATTGTCCGTCTCCTTAGTGTCCGTGTCCGTGAGGATGGTCAGTTCCGCTATCGCGTGGATTTTGCGGAGTAGCTGATTGATCGTCACGCGGGGATTGCGGTGAATGCCCATCATGGTCGCCATGTCCGCCATGCATGAATAGGTGCAGCAACGGGCAAAGCAATAACAGAATATACGGCAATGCGCCGAAGACATGGGCAGTGTGTTCGGTAATTAGGTAGAAAGCGGCGATCACGAGAAAGATGAGGAAAATCTGTCCCGATGTTGACCGAAGCCACCGATTGATCTTGAAGTCTTGCAGTGTATTCATCTTCATTTGTTCCTTTCATTACCAGTTCTCCCGTTCCTCTACTCCACAATCAACTTACCACGTAGCATTCCCATCTGGCACTGGAACTCAAATTCACCAGCCTTGTCGGGCATGAGTTCCACTGGAACGGTTTCGCCTTCAGGCAGGTGTGCACTCTTGTTGAAATCAGGGAACAGCACCATCTCTGAGCAGGAACTCGATTCGGCGCGCACAAAGTTCAAGCGGACAGGTTTACCACGCTCGACCACGATGACATCCGGGGTGTAACCACCCTTTACCAGCACCATCGCTTCCTGGTAGCCGCCGGTTGTGATGGCGGCTTTCACACCCGGTCTTTTGACGAGCCAGAAGAACCAGATGATGAAGGCGATAGCACCGAGACCAAGCAGGGTCACGAGAATTTTGTCGGGGGTCATGAGATTGTCTCCTTATTATTCAGTTCGGGCTTGCAAGTGAATGATTGGTATTCACCTGCAAACCCTCGGTCAATAGACTAACTAGCAGGTTTCCATCTTTTCAGACGGTTGGCATTACTGATGACGGTCACGCTGCTGAAGGACATCGCCAGCGCGGCCAACATCGGTGAGAGTAGAATCCCTAGAAATGGGTAAAGCACACCGAGCGCAATGGGTATCCCAGCCGTATTATAGATGAACGCGCCGAAGAGATTTTGGTAGACGTTCCGCATGGTCGCTCGGCTGATCTGGATGGCGGTCACCACACCCATCAGACTACCCTTAATCAAAGTGATATCGGAGGCTTCGATAGCAACATCAGTGCCAGTACCAATCGCCATACCAATATCTGCCTGCGCCAGTGCTGGTGCGTCGTTAATCCCGTCGCCCACCATCGCCACTTTCTTGCCTTCCAACTGTAATTTCTGCACGTTGAAGGCTTTGTCTTGTGGCAGTACCTCAGCGAGCACACGATCTACTCCTACTTGGCGCGCGATGGCGTTGGCGGTACGCTGGTTGTCGCCGGTAATCATGACGACTTCCAGACCCATCTTCTTCATTGCTGCAATCGCCGTTTTGGAGTCCTCTTTAACTGTGTCAGCTACGGCAACAATTCCAGCGAATTTGCCGTCAATAGCAATGTACATCGGGGTTTTCCCATCATTGGCGAGGACGTTTGATTTTTCCTCAAAGTCGCCGATGCCGATGCCTTCCCGCTCCATGAACTTCAAGTTGCCTATGAGGATCTGATGACCCTCTATCCTTGCAAAAACGCCGTGGCCTGGAACTGCATCAAAGTCTTGAACATCACTTAAGGGCAGTTCGCGGGCTTGTGCTCCCTCAACGATGGCGAGTGCCAGCGGATGTTCAGATGACTTTTCCACTGAGGCAGCTAGGCGCAGTATTTCTCGCTCATCGCCATCATTTGCCACCAGCACATCTGTCAGGGCCGGTTTGCCATATGTGATGGTCCCGGTCTTGTCGAGGATGACCGTGTTGAGCCTTTCAGCCGTTTGCAGTGCATCGCCGGAGCGGATCAAAATCCCATTCTGCGCCCCTAACCCGATTCCAGTCGTCAGACTCATCGGCGTTGCCATGCCTAACGCGCATGGGCAAGCAATGATGAGCGTCGTCACCGCTACGATCAGGGCATAAGCGAAGGATGGACTAGGTCCGAAGTTGTACCAGGCGACGAAGCCAAAGATCGCCAGGATCATCACCGCCGGGGTGAAGTAGCCAGACACCTGATCTACAATCCTTTGAATAGGAACTTTGCTTCCCTGAGCATCCTGCACGAGACGGACGATACTCGCCAGCGCAGTGTCCTTACCGACTTTAGTCGCTTGGAACTTAAAAGCTCCCGTTTTGTTGATCGTTGCACCAATCACTTCGTCGCCCACTTTTTTCGAGACGGGCAGCGACTCGCCCGTAATCATCGACTCGTCTACGGCAGACTGTCCCTCGATGACCTCACCATCGACCGGGATTTTCTCCCCTGGACGAACAATAACGATGTCCTCAACGACGACTTCTTCAACAGGGATGTTGCTTTCACGTCCGTCACGCAGCACATGCGCAGTTTTGGCTTGCAATCCAATCAATTTCTTGATCGCTTCCGAAGTACGCCCTTTGGCTTTGATCTCCATCGCCAGCCCAAGTACGACCAATGCTGTCACGACCACCGTCACATCGTAGTACACCTCTGTGAATTCACTCGAAGGAAAAAGTTGTGGAAACAAAAGCGCGATTGTAGAGTAAATCCAGGCGGTGCCGGTGCCGATGGCGATCAGCGTATGCATATTTGCAGAGCGATGTTTGAGTCCTTGCCACATCCCTACAAAAAACTGATTGCCGGAATAAATGAGCACAGCTAAACTCGCAACAGCCATCACGTACCACAGCGAGCGCAGATTATCGCTTCCGTGTGGAAACCAATCGCGCAAAATGGGGAACAGCGATGGAAAGGACAGAATCATGGTGGGGGCGCCTATTGCTGCTCCAAACCACCACTTCCGCATGAGCGAACGGTATTCTTTTTCCATCGTCTGTGCCTCTTTGTCCATTTCGGACTCGGCGGCTTCCGCGGCGCGGGTCGCGCGGTAGGGTCCCGCTGTTTCGACCGCCTGGGTAAGCAGGCTCAAATCGCCAATGGTCGCTGCATAATCGACCTTCACCTCCTCAGTGGCAGCATTCATCGTCGCATCGAATACTCCTGGCACTTGCTTGAGGGCGTATTCGATACGGGCAACACATTCCGCGCAGTACAGACCCGACACTTTGAGCCGCAGCGTCTGCACACCAGGCATAAAGCCTGCGCCGCGCACCACTTCCAGCAGGTCAGACACCTTTGAGCGGGTCGGATCATAATCCACAAAGATGCGGTTGTCGCTAACGTTCACGATTGCCTTGCTCACGCCCGGCACGGTCGCAATCGCCTGTTCTAATGATGTAATGCCAGATCGACGCAATCCGACGACAGGGAATTCAACGCGAGTGGTAACAGCCAGAGTGTGTATATGCTCGCTGCCGTTTGTAACACTCTGATGTGGTGGTTGAATTGCTGCTGCATGGGCGTACAGATGGGGATCGGCGTTGAACTTATCCACGCACTGCTGTGAGCAGAAATAGAATGTCTGGTTCATGTGTTGGCGGCTGGTGAGGGCTGATTTGGGATCAACTTCCATACCGCAGATGGGGTCTCTTGCCATTGGATAAGCTCCTTTTAACCTTTTCATCTCATCCTACTCCTGCTCGTGATGGAACTGAAAGCGCCGTTTCAACGGGATTGATCCCCGCTAAACGGCTTGTAAATATGCTGTTGGACTGTTTGCGGTACAGCCAGTCGCCGAAAGGCATGTCGATGTTTCAGGTATCAGGGATCTCTCTAAAGTGAAAGCTCAAGTAATCAACAGTATCCGTTTAGATAGCGGGGTACAGGCTACGCCATTCGGCGCTTTTGCAGTCCTCAGATGACGAGTATCGTTAGGGTAAGAAAATCCCTTATCAAAGCGGAGGCGCGAATCTCTGCCGACCTACCATTCACTGCCTATTACGTGATGGCTCTCCGCTAGTAGATCACGTAACGCACCTTCATCTGGAGAAGAGGAGGCTACGATGTTACTTGCCTGGCGAAATCTGTTTCATGACAAGACCCGTTTGGCGTTAAGCGTTACGAGCCTAGCACTAGCGCTGATGCTCATGCTCGTGCTCAATGGTATTCAAACCGGTCTCGTGCGACAGCAATCAGCGTACTATGACCATGTGCCTGGTGTTATTGTCGTTGGACAGGAGGGTTCTCTCGGCGCGTCCCCCATGCCACGCGGGACGACGAATCTGGCTCGACAGATGGAAGGAACAGCATCGGTGATTCCAGTTCTGTCACAATATTTTTTCCTGGAGTTGCACGATAGAAAAGTGGCGGTGCTGGTCATCGGCTATGACCCACAATTTGGTGGAGGTCCCTGGTTGCTGGTTGAAGGACGTGCGCCGGAACAAGATCGAGAGATTGTTTTGGATCGGGTCTTAGCCCAGCGGCACGACATCGCAGTCGGAGACGAGATCAGAGTCATGGGATTGAACTTCAATGTTACCGGTCTGTCGGAAGGTACCTCATCGCTGTTCTGGAGCTACGTCTTCGTTTTGAAATCCACTGTCGAGTCACTGCTGTTCCAGCCAGAGATCACCACGCTCCTGTTCGTGATGCCGTCAGGTGCGGTGTCGCTTGATGCGCTGCGCGAGCGCCTGAGTGACCTGCCAGGGGTGGATGCCGTGTTCAAAAGCGATTTCATCGCTAGTGTTGAGCGAACCTTTGACCGACTGTTTGGCGCTCCCATCCGGCTGATGGTGGGAATCGCTTTTCTCGTAGGTGCGCTGGTGGTAGGACTGGTGATTTACACGGCGAGTGTTGAGCGGGAACGCGAGTATGGTGTTCTCAAAGCAATCGGCGCGCACAACAGGATGCTGTACGGTGTTGTTGCGTTTCAGGCACTGATTGCCGCAGTTGCCAGCGCTGTTATCGGCGTTGGTCTCGCTTTTGGGACAGCCCAGCTTATTATGACCCTGCGCCCCGAAATCCTGATTTCACTTGAACTATCGTCGGCAGCCTCGACGTTAGCGACGGGATTGGTCATGGCACTGCTGGCAGCTTTCTTCCCGGCGCGGATGGTGGCGAACTTAGCCCCAGCAGAGATCTTCAGGAGGTAATTCATCATGCTGCATCTTGCTATACGGAATCTCTTTCAAAATCGTGTGCGGTTCATCATTTCGGCAGGGGGTGCCGCCCTCGCGTTGCTCTTAATCCTGACATTGAGCGCCATTGTCGCGGGTCTGGAAAGCCAGATCACAGCCTACATTGACTACTCTAGAGCAGACATCATCGTATCGCAGCGCGATGTGCGCAACCTACACATGGCTTCGTCTACACTCCCGACGGATGTCGTGGACCGGATACGCAGCGTGCCGGGCGTTGAAGTAGCGACACCTATTCTTTACGCGACGAACACCGTTCGGCTGGGCGAGGATCGTATCGTAACCTATGTCATTGGGTTGCCCCCGGAAGCAACAATGGGGCTGCCCTGGCGTATTGTCCGGGGTGAGGCCATTCCTGCAACTGGTCAAGCGATTGTCGATTATGGGCTGGCGGTCAGGGCAGGGCTTGATATTGGCGATATAGTGGAGACGATGGGACAGGCATTCACCATTGCTGGACTGTCCGAAGGAACGGCGAATTTCATGAATACTATCACGATCATTTCGCTGGATGATTTTGCGCGTATCCTCCGGGCAACCGACTCGATCAGTTTCGTGCTGGTCAGGGTGCAGTCGGACGCGGTCCTCAGCGACGTATTGGCCCGCATTGAACAAGCCATCCCAAACACAACCGTTCAACTACGACAGGCTTTTGCTGATGAAGAGCGCCGATTGGTGAAAGACATGAGCAGCGACATCATCAACATTATGAACATCATCGGCTTCGTCATTGGTCTGGCAGTGATTGCCCTCACTACTTACATGGCAACCCTCTCCCGAAAAACCGAATACGGAATGCTCAAAGCGTTGGGGATGGGTAACCGCTACCTGTATCGTATTGTCCTCGCGCAGGGGGTCATCAGCGTTGTCTCCGGGCTGGTGTTAGCCCTATTCTTCACCCTCATCCTAGAAGCAGTCGTGCCCAGAATCTCGCCCAACCTCACGCTGGAAATCGACGTTTCATCGCTGCTCAGGTTAAGTGGTCTATCGCTGCTGATTGCGGGTCTCGCATCCATTTTACCTGTCCGACAGATTATAGGACTTGAACCCGCTGTTATCGTTCGTGGAGGAAAGTAACATGACGAACACCATACTGCAA
>JBGAGF010000049.1:0-18481 GCA_044226855.1 Aggregatilineales bacterium | reverse complement strand
ACCGTTATCTTTGAGTACTTGGAGGTCTATTACAACCGTCAACGCCTACATTCCACCCTTGGCTATTGCACACCTGCTGCTTTTGAGGCAGCCTACCTTTTATGAATCTCTTGTCTCTCCACAATATCGGGTCAAGTCCAAGTGGCGGAAACGTCAGTGGCTCAAGCCACTGCCTGAGACGATCAAGGGCGCTGAAGCGCACTAGAAGGTCGGTAGTCGGTAGTCTCTAGTCGAAATGCAAAGCTTGCTATTTGGCAGCAATTTCGACAAATTCGGCGTGCCATATGTTGCCAATCTACAGGCAAATGCATAAGCGGATGACGGGAAAATCTGTGTTTTAAGATGTGTGCCGTATTGCGTTAGGATTTGCCACCGGCAAATCCCTACAGCCGATCCCTATGAATATCATATTCGATATGGCGATCCTTAGGGTTACATTTTGGAAGAACATTTTGTAACTGTTGGCGCTGGGTGGCGCTAACGGTTTTGAGGGAGCGGCATACCCGGACAGGTTGTGGAGCCGTTATGGATTGGTTTCAGCAAGTTTGTGCGTATAAACCTAAAAAATATAAACTGGTGATGCAACCGGAAACATGACGTTCAGCACTTCATCGTTCAGCATAAAATAACCTAAGATTATATTGTGTCAAAATAGCGGTAACTTCTTCCTCTTTTGTTCCCCCACTCCTGCCCATGCTAGATGTTACCGCCACTTGTTTAAGGGGGATTTATGCTACTGATCTTATTTCTTGTCATCTTCGGTCTTGCTGCTCTGCGACAAGGACAAATCAGAATTACGCGCAATCGTCTAGTCGATGGGGATACCAGCCGGTTAATCGGTTGGATTTTGCTGGCTGGGGCGGCGTTGACTATAGTCTTTGGTGGCATATTTGGTATCGCAGCTCTTTTGATTGCAATCATCATTGGTTTAGGGCGTTCCAAGCCTATCTAGGGTCATCGACCATGGGCTGAGAGCTGCGACATCAGAAAAGAAGCAACAAGATGAAAGAAACACTTTATTACGAGGTGGCTGGTAATGGTGCGCGCTTTTTGGCTGCCTTGATGGACATCCTTATCCTCACCGGATTAACAATGCTAGTTTCCCTCATTTTTCAGGATGCTTTTAAAACGCTCGCTGGAGTTCTTTCTATGGGCTATGAGTGGTTTTTCTGGGTTTGTAACAACGGACAGACACCCGGAAAAGCGCTTATGAACATTCGGATCATTATGGCTGATGGTACTTCAATGGGAACCCAAGATGTCTGGACTAGGTGGTTCGGCTATGGCATTTGTGCATTGTCTCTTGGATTAGGATTCTTGTGGGCATTGTGGGATCCGTATCACCAAGGCTGGCACGACAAATTGGCCGAAACCGTCGTGGTGAAAGCGAATACGATTTCTCTCAGAAGCGCTTGACAAAAGCCTGCGGATTCTTGGTTGTTCATAAGATGGGCATTGGGGTCCATTAAGCAAAAAGGAAAGGCTCTAGTCCTTTCCTTTTTTAATGCGGCAATTGGAGTCATCTTGGATACGCGTACTTAGTGGCAGCGTATGGCCTGTTCGTTTGCAGGCTAGCTGGCGCGTTTGCCGTACTTGAGCTTAATGAAATTCAGTCGTTTGAGGCGTTCGTCCTGATAGGCCTGATAAATTCTTGCCTTCTCATTCACCTCGTCGCCTTGCTTAACAGCCTGTATGAATTCATCAAGTGCCAGCCTTGTCCGCTGACTCAATTCACTGTTCGAGAGGCGGACGATTTCGGGATAATTGATGGTCATCTGCAGGTCTGACATGATGGACTCCTTTCGTGTTGATTTATCCTCATTTAATCACTGCTAAAGCCATTTGTGATGAGGCGGTTGGTCCAAAAAATGAAGACAAGTTTCCTACGTAAACAGGGGGAGAATCTTAGGAATTTCGCGTGTGAGCGAAAAGTAGGATGGCGGCTGTTTTGAGTTGATTGACACAGTCCTCAATGTCGTCTAATGAGGTGTTGATGACGATGCTGGCAGCGCTATAAACCGGCTGTAAATCTCCGGTTGGGGTGGCTTGGTCGTTTAGTTCGCTATAGGGATTACGCCCGTTTTTGGCGAGTTTCTCCTGAACGCGCTGGTCAATTTGTTCTTGGGAGCAGGCGATGTAGACCATATTCGCGCCCCGTTCGATGAGATAGCGTTTGCCTTCTTCCGAGCGCAGTACTCCCGCTCCTACATCTACAAGTCCAATACGAGGATCAGGACCGGGTTGGTTCATGTGATCTAAGGCGAGGTGGAAATAGCCCCAGAGGATTTGCTGACCGTCAGGCCGTTGAAGGATTTCGGCATGATCCTGAACATCAGCCAGTTTTTTGACTTCTTCATCCAACCAGAGATGCACAAACTGCGGGTCATCTTCTGCTAATTTGCGGCAGAGGGTGGTTTTGCCAGAACCAGATGGCCCAACGACAAGAATATGTTTCATGAAGGTTTAGTGATTTAGCCGTAAGCGCCGCCTCAGTACCACGTACTTGCGGCTGCTAGAGTCGATGACGAGCGCGGTTGCCATTTTGACGCTGACAATACATTTACCGTCAGGACGGCGAACCGGATCACACTGGAGTCCGATGAGGGTGGGGGCGGTTAACTTATCGCCAAAGTAGGTGTAACGCACTCTGATGCTTTAATCGTCTGGCCGATCGGGAGCACACGGGTGCTCCCTTACTGGAAAGTATGCTTTGTATATCATTCGCCCGATCTATTAAGCACGTTGTTTATGGCTTTTGGACACGCAGATTATTTTGCACATCGTTAACACCGTGAACTCGTTCAGCCAGTTCCTCGGCGTAGCGTTTCTGATCACGATCCGGAACTGAACCTTCAAGCGTGACAACAGCTTTCTCGACACTGACGCTGATATTGCTGGCATCGATATAGCTGTGTAGTGTCAGGTGGTCGTTGATGTCGTCATGGATACGTTCATCCGAGCGGCTATAACCCTGCGGACCACGGCCATAATGCTCGCCACGTTCTTCAATAGGTGTGCTGTTGGTCCAATCGAAGTGCCATTTTGCTGGCCAATTGAATGTTGAGTTGTCGGACGATTCGGCTTGACGTCCTTGTTCATAGTCGGTATCGCGATCATAGAACGAGCCGCGACCGGAGCGGAATTCACTGTCATAGCCAGATACGCCGATTGAGCCAAGTGGCGAATGATCCCCATCATTACCACGCCAACCCTCACCACTGTCGGAGGACTTGCGGTCACGCTCATAATTCTGCACCACATTCGGACGTTGGAACGGCTCGCCCAAATCACCGCCTTCATCAAAGTTGCGATCCGGCGGCAAATTCTCCTGTTCCCAATCACAGGTCTGGTTTCGACCTTTGTTGTACTCCATTTTTTGCTCCTTTAGACTTCATGTGAGCATCTACAGCGTAAATCTTTTTATTGGAGCGGTCATGGTACAAGTGGCGGGGCAGTGAGTAGACAGGTGGGTAGGGGCAGCCCGCAGTCTGCAAATTGAGGCCTGTCCTATACCGAATTAGCCCCTTCGACTGATGAACCAGCATCTATTGCTTCTATGCTAGAAGAGATAACATGGAACAGCAGTCGAAATGGGATGACGGAATGTATAACCCTGCACAAAATGAAAAGCGCATCAAAGTCTTCACATGGCATGTTCATGGTGGCTATCTCTATTATCTGACACAGGCTCACTGTGATTTTTATCTGCCGGTCAACGAGGCACGGACACACGGATACAGCGGTAGGATTATGGACGATCCATTAGGGGAAAACGTTCATGAAGTGCCGATAGAGGAAGTTAAAAACACCGATTTTGATGTGATATTGTTTCAATCCCGCCAGAACTATGATGTTGACCAGTACGAGGTGCTGTCACCGGAACAACGCAGCCTGCCCAAAGTGTATCTCGACCATGACCCGCCGATGGAGCATCCGACCGATACCCGGCATTTTGTCACTGACCCTTCAGTGACACTGGTACAAGTCACGAATTTCAACCGATTGATGACGAATTCGGATCACCTACGAACGGTGGTAATTGAACATGGGGTTGTTACGCCGAAGGTCCAATATCACGGGACGTTGGATCGTGGGTTGGTGGTGATTAACAACTTGCAATCGCGGGGGAGAAAACTGGGCTTGGACATTTTCCAAGACGTTCGCGAAAAGATCCCACTTGATCTTGTGGGGTTGGGAACGGCTGAAATTGGTGGACTAGGGCCAATTCGGCATGATGAACTTCCGGAATTTATGGCGCAGTACCGGTTTTTCTTCAATCCGATACGCTATACCAGTCTGGGGCTGGCGATTATCGAAGCCATGATGGTCGGCTTGCCTGTGGTCGGGTTGGCGACAACCGAACTGGTGTCGGTGATCACGTCCGGTTATAACGGCTTTATTTCACTGAATGTTGACCATCTGGTCGGCAAGATGGCCGAGTTGATCGATGCGCCGGATGAAGCACGACGGTTAGGAAGCAACGCACGGATGTATGCATCAGACCGCTTTTCGATACGGCGTTTTGCGAGGGATTGGGAACGACTCTTCCAGAGTGTGGTTGCGAAGCAAGTTATGCACGTCTAGGTTGGTTGTTGTCCTTTCAGAATTATTTCTAAACGGCTTAATGGACGTGCTATAATGCCGCGCACACGAAGCGCATTGATATGAGGATGCTGTTATGGACTTATCGAGCCTGCGCGTAAAAATTTATGCGGATGGCGCAGACCTTGCTGGTATTTTGCGGCTGGCTGAAAATCCACTGGTTAAAGGGTTCACGACCAATCCGTCACTGATGCGGAAAGCGGGCGTAACGGATTACACACGGTTCGCTCATGAAATGTTGGAAAAGATCACCGACCGTCCGATTTCGTTCGAGATATTCAGCGATGAACCGGATGAGATGGAAAAGCAAGCACGGATTCTGAATGGCTGGGCGGATAACGTGTACGTCAAAATTCCGGTGACGAACAGCCGCGCGGAATCGTCTGCACCGTTGATTCGAAAGCTGACGCAAGAAGGGATCAAACTCAACATCACGGCGATACTGACGCCGGAGCAGGTGAGGGTGGTCAGTGATGCGCTCAAAGGTGGTGCGCCATCGGTGGTGTCGGTGTTTGCGGGACGAATCGCGGACACGGGTGTTGATCCGCTGCCAATTATGAAAGAAGCGCTGGAGATTTTGAAGGATTGTCCCAGCGCTGAACTGCTGTGGGCAAGCTGCCGTGAGGTCTTCAATATTTTTCAGGCGGATGCGATGCACTGCCACATCATCACGGTGACGCATGATGTGCTGGGCAGTCTGAGTGTGGTGGGCAAGGATTTGACGACCTACTCGGCGGAATTGATCAAGGTGTTTGCGCAGGATGCTCAGGCATCTGGCTTCAAGGTTGAATAACGCGGCAGACGAATAACGCTCATTCGTCTCTGTTTCAGTTCACTATTCCTCGAAATGGGTCTTCGCCTGATGTGGCAAGACCCATTTTTGATTTGTTCAAGATGCCTGAATCGCCGAACACAGGTTAAGTCCGCGAAATTGGTCTTTTGCAGAGAGGCGAAAGATCACGTTATATTTAGCGCATCCCTAACCAACCCCTACACAACTGGAGCGATTGCTATGTCGAATCCGCAACTCTCGCCGATTGTTCCCGACGATTTGTTTAAACTCAAGTATGTGATGTCAGCGGCATTTTCCCCTTCAGGTAAGCAAATTGCTTATGTCGTGTCGCATGTCGATGAGAAGGGCGAGAAAGAACTGAGCACCATCTGGTTGATGAATGTGGCGACTGGCGAATCACGCCAACTCACCAGTGGCACAGCGGTGGATGCTGCGCCCAAGTGGTCGCCAGATGGCACGCGCATTGCGTTTATGTCCAGCCGTAACGAGAAGCCGCAAATCTTTGTGATTCCGGTAGATGGCGGCGAGGCCATTCAATTGACCAAGCTCAAGCAAGGCGTGGGCAGCGGCCCGTCGTGGTCACCGGATGGTCAGCATATCGCGTTTACAGCTCTACCCAAGGAAGAGATGCGCGATTTTTCAAAGCCGTACCGGGTCAAGCGCTATATCTACCGTTTCAATGGCATGGAATATCTGGATGACGTGGTGCAGTCGATTTATGTGGTTCCCACGACTGGCGGTGATGCACGGCGTGTGACCAAAGATGATTTTATGAACACGTCGCCGCAGTGGTCACCGGACGGCAAGAAGCTGATGTATCTCGCCAGTATGGATCCGGCCAGCGCACGAGCTGTTCAGCCCAAAATTCGCATAGTCAATCTGATCGATAACCAAACTAGCGATGTCTTCGGTGATTGGGGCGTCGCATATGAGGCTACATGGCTGCCCGATGGCAACAACATTGTGTTCTTCGGACAGCCTTGGGGGCTAACGATTGGTTCAAAGAGTGATTTGTGGGTTGTTCCTGCTTCAGGGGGCACACCAGAATGTCGTACTACCAATCTCAAGTACGGGGTAGGGGGGGGCCTTGAACCTGATATGCCCGCATTTGGTATTAATGATACGATTCCGGTTTCGGCGGATGGCAGCACGGCTTATGTCGTCGTTCAGGTCGGCGGTACGATCCAGATTTACAAAGTCGCGCTGAAAGGCGATGAGTCGCACAGTCCCGTTCTCAGTGGAGATCGTTCTTGCATGTTGATGGGCGCAAACGCCGAACATGTTTTGTATATCGTCAGCACAATGAGTAATCCGACTGACCTGTTCATTTCAGATTTGGATGGAAAGAACGAAAAGCAGTTGACCCAACTGAATGATGCGCTGCTTGGCCAACGGCAGCAGTCCAAAGTCGAGCATTTGCTGTTCCCCGGCAGCGATGGGGTGCAGGTCGAGGGCTGGCTGAATATGCCTACCACTGGACAAGCGCCATTCCCGACTATTTTGCTGATTCACGGTGGGCCGCACGGTGCTTTCGGCCATATCTATCACTTTGATACGGAAATGCTGGTGGGGGCAGGGTACGCAGTGCTGCGGGTCAATCACCGGGCATCAACCGGCTACGGCAATGAGTTCTCGACAGGTATCCATAAAGATTGGGGCAACCTCGATTATAAAGATTTGATGGCGGGTGTGGATTACGTCATCAGCAAAGGTTGGGCGGATGCCGATAAGCTGGGTGTGACCGGACTTTCGGGCGGTGGTAATTTGTCGTGCTGGATTGTGGGACAGACCGACCGCTTCAAGGCTGCCATGCCGCAAAATCCGGTGACGAACTGGGTGAGCTTTTACGGCGTCAGCGATATTGGCGTGTGGTTCGCGACCGAGCAGCTTGGCGGGCATCCGCATGAAGTGCCGGAGCTTTACGCCAAGTGTTCACCGATCACCTACGCGCACCGCTGCAAGACACCGACCCTGCTGGTGCAGTCGGAGCACGACTGGCGCTGCCCGCCAGAACAGTCGGAGCAGTTTTATACGGTACTGAAGGCTAACGGCTGCATCGTGGAAATGGTCCGGTTCCCGGATGCGCCCCACGCGGCAGCCATCATGGGTGCGCTGCCCGCCCGTCTCATGCATAACGAAGTTTTGTTGGACTGGATGAACCGTTATGTACTAGGCAAAGACGACAAAAAGTCTGCCTAATTCTTGTGGGTCTCATGTGTGCGTAAAGGGATGACGCGATGTTATATTACGCATGCTGTGGAGTCAGCTTTTTGGAAGTGTTTTAGTTTTATAGAGTTCCTAAAAGGAGAAGGGTTCATGAAACGTCTTAGTGTAATGTTGTTATGCATCTTGATGCTGCTCGGCATGACTGCCAGTGCTCAGAACAGCAATCCGGATGTACTGGTTTGGTCGCTGGTCGGTGGCGACATTTCGACATTTAATCCTGCGCTCTATACGGATGGTAATTCCGGCACAGTCCTCTTCGCAATGTACGATGGGTTGTTCAAAGCGAACCCTGACTCTGGATTGCCGGAGCCGGATTTGGCAACGTGGAAAGTTTCGGATGATGGTTTGGTCTACACCTTCACCATGAACGATGCCAAGTGGAGCGATGGTACGCCCATCACCGCCAAGGACGCGAAGTTCACCTATGATGCGATTATGTCGGATAGCGTGCAATCCCCGCGCAAATCGGATATGGCTGCTATCGCATCGGTTGAAGCGAAGGACGATAAGACGCTGGTCGTTACTTTGAAGGCTGCTACCTGCACTATTTGGGGTAATGGTTTTAACTCCATCGTGCCACTCCCGTCACATCTGTATAAGGCAGATTTTAGCGACTTCATGACCAGTGACCTGAACCTCGCTCCCAAGGCTGTCAGCGGCCCGTACATGTTCGACGAACGTAAGGCTGGCGAATATGTCCGCCTGAAGGCAAATCCTGATTATTTCCGTGGCGCAGCCAAGATCCCAAGCCTGCTGTTCCGTATCGTGGCGGACTCGACCACGTTGAACCAATCCCTCCAGACCAATACGGTTGACTATGCCTTCATGTATCCAGATCAACTGGATCAGCTACAGGAACAGGAACGCTTCAACACCTTCCTGTATCCGAACGCCAATTCGCCGATCGTGGTCATGAACTACCAAGATCCTGACCAAGCACAAAATGGTTATGACGATAAGGGCAATCCGAACAAGCTGGTGCCGAACAAGTTCTTTGCGGACAAGCGCGTGCGCCAAGCAATCGCTATGGGGTATGACAAGGAAGCCATTGCCAAGACCCTCGGTGAGAACGCGGGCAGCGTTCCTCTGACTGGCCCGATTGTTCCTTCCTTCTGGAGCACTTATGATATGTCCTCTGTCAAGCCGTGGACGTATGACCCTGAAAAGGCTAAGGCTCTGTTGGCTGAAGCGGGTTGGACCGACAGCGACGGTGACGGTATTCTGGACAAAGACGGTGTGAAGTTCGAAGTTGATCTGGTATACAGCAAGCTGGTTGACCTGTGGGGCAACGCTGCTCTGGTGATGCAAGACCAACTTGGGCAGATCGGTATCAAGATCAACATCGTCGAGCAGGAATGGAGCGCTTATCTCTCCAACGTTCTGCTGCCCGGCAAGTTCAACCTGTCGATCGTCGGTTTCGGCGGCGGCACGGAAGTGGATGGCATCGCCTACAACTTGCTGTACAGCAAGAACCTGATCCTCGGTGGCGGCGGCTTCAACATCTCCGGTTACATCAATCCTGAGATGGACAAGCTGCTGGATGAAGCCCGCACCGTTCCCGGCTGCGCTGTGGCAGACCGCGAGAAGCTCTATACCCAGATTCAGCAGATCGCCCATGACGATGTGCCGTATGACTGGCTAGTGAGCACCACTCAGGTGAACGTGCTGAACAAGCGTGTTCAAGACGCGACCATCGGCCAATGGGAAGGCGGCGCTATTCCGAAGGGTATCGTCGGCTGGGGCTTGGAACAATAAGTTCACATCGAAAACCTCACCTCTAATCACTCTTCATCGAATGGGGAGGGAAATTGATTAAGGCTGGGGTTCAGAAGTGATCGTAAGTATAAGAAAGGGACGACCATCGTGGCCGTCCCTTTTGATTTGTCACAGCAATGAAGGCTTTTCTTCAGCGCATTTTGCGGGGATCAACCGCATCACGTATGCCATCGCCCACAAGGAAGAAGCACAACACAATGACAACGATCATGATGCCCGGCCAAATGATGAGGTGGGTGCCGGTGGTTAGAAATTTGCGCGACTCGGAGAGCATATTGCCCCACGATGGGGTAGGGGGGCGCACACCTAACCCCAAATAGCTCAGGCCCGACTCGACTAGGATCAGTGTTCCGGCATCAATGGTCAATGAAATGATAACCAGCGATACAACATTGGGGAATAGATGCTGCGCGAAAATGCGGCGGGGCGGCGCACCGAGTGCATGGGCGGCTACCACGAACTCACGTTCTTTGAGGGTCAGAACTTCGCCACGTACCAAGCGGCAGGTTCCGACCCAGCCGAGAAGCCCTAGTAGTACGATGAGCACCTCCGCCGTCGGCGAAAAGACGACTGCCACCAGTATCAGCAAAAAAAGGCTCGGTATGGACGATAAGGTGCTGATGAACCAATTGACAATGTCATCGACGATTCCACCATAGAAACCGGCCAACATGCCGACGACCAGACCAATGGAAATGGACATCAAGCTCGCGCCATAGGCCACGCCCAAGGAGACACGTCCGCCATACAGCAGGCGCACGAGTTGGTCACGCCCAAGCTGATCGGTGCCGAGAATGTTGTTTTTATATCCCGGTGGTTTGTAGCGATTCACCACATCGGTGCGGTTACCGTTGAGATGAAGGACATTTTCGAGAAGTGGCGGCGCAAAGACACAGGCCAATGTTAAGACAATCAACACAGTCAGGGCAAGCAGGGTGAGTTTGTCCCGCCGAATATAGGCGAAGGCTTCTCCCCATAGAGAGCGGGAAGGACGCGTCGCGCTTTCATCCAACTGGACAATTGAAGACGTGATGGGCGCTGCGTTACTGGACAATCCTTCAGCCATGATGTTGTCTCCTATGAAAGCCGGATGCGGGGATCGACGATACTGTACAAAATATCGCTGATGATTAAACCCAGAATGTACATCACTGCGCTGATCACCACACTGCCCATGATTAACGGATAGTCGCGCTGAGAAACGGCATCAATGGTCAAGCGTCCTAACCCCGGCCAGCTAAAAACCTGCTCGATAATGACCGCGCCGCCAAGCAGTGTGCCGATAGCGCCACCCAATAGAGTGATGACTGGAATAAGCGCGTTACGAGCCACATGGCGGAAGTTGATGTATTGATTGCCCAAGCCTTTTGAAAAAGCCGTGCGGATATAGTCTTGGCCGAGGACTTCCAACGCTTGAATTCGAGCGTAGCGAGAGATGACTGCGACGATGCCTAAGGTTAGAACCGTCACCGGCATGATCATATAGGGCAAACTCTCGAAGATGTTGAAACCAGAATCTTCACGGGTAATATCACGCATTCCGCCCATCGGCAGCAAACGCAAATCGACACTGAAGATAATGATCAAGATCAGCCCTAACCAGAAAGCGGGGATGGCGCTGCCCAATACTGACAACACGCGCGATAACTGATCAAACCAACTATTATGACGGAGCGCTGCCAACATGCCGATGAATACACCAATGATATAGCCCAACATAATGGCGGGTATTGCTAACAACAAGGTCGCTGGAATGCGTTCGATAATCACATCCAGCACAGGGCGTTTGAGCGCGATGGACTGCCCAAAGTCGCCGCGCAGCACACCGTGACGTGCGCCTTGAATATCCCCAATACCATCGCCGTCGATGTCAATTTGTCGCCAGTCGTTCCCAATTAACCAATAGGCATACTGAACCAGCGGTGGCTGATCCAGACCGAGTTGGCGGCGGAGGATAGCGGTCGCCTCCGGTTTCGAACTGGGATTAAAGGTAATCGTGGTGATGGGATCACCCGGGGTTGCCAGCATCAACATAAACGAGAGGACCGAAATGCCGAACAGCGTAGGTATGGCTTGAAATAGTCGGCGTACAAGGAACCTATTCATCGCTAAGTCTTTCACGAACTAGAGATAAACGTCGAGAACGATGTCATTATTTAATTTAAAAAGTGACCAATATACTTTGGTGGGAAGTCAAAGGTTCAGTTTGACGTAAGAGATTGTAACGTGAGCACAAACGGCTAGCAAGAAATGGACTTAACTCTCATTTAGGGCTAGATGTACTCAATCTTGACGTCTTTATGGAGGTCGCTCAGCAACTGGTTAAACTCTTCGACCAATTTACGGCGGAGCGACAGGTTTCCCGGCAGCAGCGGATTCTGGTAGAACTCGTTAATGCGCTGTCCGACGAGGAAAAAGATGGAGTCTGCCCGCAGGAGTTCACGACACAGGCGTACGGCACCGTTGTCTACGGGAGGTAGAAGCGACTCTTCACCCCGGCATTCCCTGAGGTAATCCAAGGCGCGCGCCATGGTGATGATGCCTTCGGTGACGAGGTTCACACCGCTGAGTTCACCAATTGGCGGTAATTCGGGAGTCAGGGTTTTGAGGTCCATATCGATGTCTTCGCCGAGATAGGTGGCGACGATGTTGCCGGTTGTACCACCACAGACGATACGCCGGCCATCGAATTCCAGCAAACGTTGGACACAGACATCGTCAAGTTTGTCGTCGAGCGGCGGTCCGGTGAAGACCATTAGCGGATGGCTCTGGCGAGTATAGACGACGATGCAGGTGGCATCATCGCCGACCGTCTGACCGTAAAGGCTTTTCGTTCGCGAGACAATTCCCTGCGCGATGGATTTGGCTGTGTGGTGGCTGTAGAGGAACAGACCTTCAAGGTACTTGGTCATGTTGTCCCACCCCCAGCCGAAGTTCCATGAGGTTCCCATGCCGGCATGGAGGATGCCATCACTAATGACACCAAGGAAATCACCTGCCATCAATTCGCCTTCGCTGACATGAATCTTGCGCTCAAGGATCAGTTCTTCGGTTTCAACGAGGCGGACGGTTTTACCTTTATGGACATAGAACGGGGAAGGGTTGTCAAAGTTGACGATCCGGAAATGGTTGGTGGCGTGGTCAATCTCGATAGCGGTAAAGGTCGAATAGGCGATATGACGCACTTTACAAATGGGCAGCGTTCCAATGACGGTGCTTAACACCTCTTTCAGCGGAATCTCGGCACGAAGCATGGTGATGATAATCTCAGCGGTGAGGGTCGCCAAGATATTGGCTTTGACGCCGCTGCCAAGACCGTCTGACAATACCACGATGGTCTTGCGGTCGGTTCGACCGACTTTCACTTTGTCGCCGCACAACTCCTCGCCGGATTTATTCAGGCTGGCGCTGTAAATATCGAGGAAGTGATCCATACTACACGATCCCTTGCTCGACCATTTGCGCCAAGCGCAGCAAATTGACCTTGGTATCGGCGGTGGTTTCACCCAGCAACCCAGCTATTTCCTGCGCCACTTTCATCTGGTTATCCACGACTTCTTTGATCTTGGCGACCGCTTCGCGCTTGAGATTGAGGATTTCTTGGGTTTGCTGCCATTCGTGAGTCAGATCGACCATGATGCAGGCGACCAATTCCTGCTCACGCATGGGGAAGACGACTTTGCGGACATGCAGCCCATAAGCAGGATAGTCCTGCTCCTTCGCGGGAATGACGAGGTTATTGTCCCAAACCGACTGAAACTCGGCGGCATCGTACAGGATGTTATCTGCCTTCTTGCCCAGAATGAGAACAGGGTCGACTTTGAACATGCGGCAGAAGGCCGGATTCACGAGGCGAATCAGGAGGTCTTTATCGACAACGATCAAACCGTTTGGGTCATAGTCCCAAAGGATTTCCCACAAACTTTTGCTTGGCTGCTCGGTTTTCATAAGGAGGAACTTTCAAATTAAGATTTTTCTTGTTTGAGGCAGGGCAAGATTTCATCGTAAAATTTTTGTTCAACGTTCTGTGCGTTGACATGCGTGATGAACTGGGTGCCCAATTTAAGGGTAATGCCATCGATGCAGGGGCCGAGGCAAAAAGCGCCCTTGAGGATGATTTGATTATCAAAGGTGTGTTCGGCCAATAACTGCTGAAGTTTCGGCAAGACATCATAAACACCAAATTGGTGGCAGGCTGACCCCATGCACAGGTAGATAATTTCCTTTCCGTCCATTCGCCCTCTTGATGCATTCCCTTGGTGTATTCGATGTCGTTACCAGCCAATCATAGCATTGCCGTGACGGTTCACTTGTGACCAGATGTCACAGCATTTCGGTACAAAAATCATGTCAGTAAGGGCGCGGCTTCATCCAAGGCAAAAAGCGCTTCAAGTAGGAATCAAAGCAGTCCAAGTTTAGACAAAGATTGATGGGATGATGCTGAACGCGCCAAAGCCGAATTAACCCCAGAGGCACTAATATGGTCATCGTAGTTGACGACCCAAGCGCCGCAGCCGTGAATGAAAGGCTGCATGAGTGCGCGTTCGGCTTGAACGAGATGGTTCAAGTCGTGTCCCGCCCAATGGTGTAGAAATTGGCGCATGGTGACCCTGCCGTATTCCGCGTGGAGCGCCTGCTTATCGAGATCAGCTTCGGTGACTTGATTGAGTAACAGCAAATTTTGCTGGCGCAGTTGTTTAAAGGTATCAGCGAAGGCCGGTGTTGGCGGCGGCTTGGGCGGCTGCTCAGCGGGATTGAAACCGGGGAAGGGCTGTTCCGCCAATAACGCTTTGATGCGTACCGGATACGAGATTTGCTCGACGTCTACGAGATGCTGTAAGCATTCGATGGCTGACCATTCGTCCGGCGCGGGGCGCATGGTGAGCAGTTCCATCGGAACCGACTGTACTAAACTGAACCAGCGGGCAGGCGTGATTTCGATAATCGATTTGCACCAAGCAATGATGTTGTCGGGCATTTGACGTATTATCTCCCCTTACGACTGTTTTTCTACTTTGAGTTTATCCACATCCACTTGAAATTGCGTCAAGTGTTCGACCTCGTGCAAAGCCATACGCCGTGCTTGGCTGAAAACGCTGTGGTTGCGACCTTCAATCTGGCCGGAGCGCTCCCATTGCTCAGGGGATAAACCGCGTAGGGTGCGCACCAAATCCTCACGTTGAGCGGCGAACGTGTTGAAGGATGTCTCAAAGGTCAGGGCAGCGTATCCAAGCGTCTTTGCCCAACGGCGCTCATCGAGTAAGGGCAGGTTAGGCTGATTTTCGGTCAACATGGCGTACATGCTGAACGTCCATACGTCAGCACAGGCACGGACATGCGCCAGTATTTCGACGATTGACCAAGCTTTAGGACCGAGCGACCAGTGCAAATCGTCATTATTCAAGCCAGTCACCATCTGCCGTAGCTTGAGCGGCGTATCCGTAAGCTGGGCGAGGTGCAGCGCAATTTCTTTAGAAGTCGGCTTGAGACGCGTCATTGTCTTGGCTTGGTTAGTCTACGAACTCCTGCGGGTCGGCGATGGCTCCGGCGAGTGCGCTGGCAGCGACGACGTAAGGATTGCTGAGGTAAGTAAACGAGTCGTTGGTACCCAAGCGTCCCTTGAAGTTGCGGCTGCCAGACATGATGGTCGATTCGTTGGGCGCGGGCACCCCCTGATGATTACCCATGCATGGGCCGCACCCCGGCGTGCTGATGGTGACACCTGCTTCAAGGAGCGTGGCTAATGTGCCATCTTTTGTGGCATCCAACAAGACTTCTGAGCTGGCGGGGATGACCACGAAGCGGCATGCGACTTTCTTGCCGCGCACAACTTCGGCGGCGGCGTGCATATCTGAAAGACGACCACCAGTGCAGGTGCCGATCAAAGCCTGCTGGATGGGCGTGCCAATGGCCTGTTCCAGATTGACAACGTTATCCGGCAGATGGGGTAGGGCGATCTGCGGCTGCAAGTCGCTTACGTCCAATGTGTAGACCTCATCGTAAATGGCGTCAGCATCGGGATAGAGCGGGGCATAGTCACGCATCCGGTAGGGGTTGCGTTTGATTTCTTCGGGACTAATGCGCTTGCGGCGTTCTTCGACATAAGCCAAGACGCGTTCATCGGGCGCGATATAGGCGCTCATGGCACCGAACTCGGCCATCATATTGGGCATGACCGGCAGTTCGTCAATCGACCAGTGCTTGACCGCTTCTCCTGTGATTTCGATGGCGCGGTACTGTCCACCGCCGACTGTTTTGTCCTTCATCAAACGCAGGGTGATGTCCTTGGCGGTCACACCGGGGCGTGGCTTGCCATTCAACACCACTTTGAAGGTTTCCGGCACACGCAGCCAGAGTTCGCCGGTTGCCCAGATAGCGGCAATCTCGGTGCGTCCCAATCCCATGCCAAAGGCACCCATCCAGCCAAAATGCGGCGTGTGGCTGTCCGAACCCATGATGACTTCACCGGGGAGGATGACGGCTTCTTCGCTGTGGACCTGATGACAGATGCCGCGCCCGACTTCGAAGAAATGTCCCGCGCCCTGCGACTTGACCCATTCGCGGATTTCAGCGTGGTTCTGGGCATGTTCGGTGGTGGGGGCAGGCACGGCATGGTCGAGCGTGATGGCCATACGTTCGGGATGCTTGACCTTGGGCGCGCCGATCTTCTCGAAGATTTTGCGGATAGGCGCGGTGTTGTCGTGGCTCAGGTAAATATCAGGCTTCACATCGAGAATATCGCCCACGCGGGCACTGTTGACTCCGGCGGCGCGGGCGAGGGCTTTTTCTGCAAAAGTGTATCCGGTCATGGGTGAGACGTTTCCTGGTAAGCTGCTGTCTAAATGGAATTCGCATAATGCTACCACGTTACGCAATTAGGAGCGATGTTTATGGCTATAATGTTTCCATCACGGAGAAACAAATTATGCCAAAAGCCTTGTTCTTTAATGTTCCGGCTCATGGACATGTTAATCCTTCTTTGCCGTTAGTGGCTGAACTAGTTCAGCGAGGGCATCAGATCACCTATTTCGATAGCGAAGGTTATCGTGCCAAGCTTGAGGCTGTTGGCGCGGCATTCCAACCTTATTCGAAGGTGCATGATGATTATTTTGAGACGAAGGGATTGCATGGTGGGCTGCCTCAAAAAGTCGCTTACGAATTGATGACGACTACTGAGGAAATACTGCCGGAACTCCTTGACACCGCAAGACGTTTGCAGCCGGACTACATTCTCTTTGACGGGATGTGTCCTTGGGGCTGCATGGTCGCGCGTATTCTGAATATTCCTACGGTTGCTTCGCTATCTCTGCTGCCTTTGAACTCGCCACCGCCGAGCGCCATGTTCAACTGGCAAGTGATGTCGGCTATGCTTCCGGCATTATTCAGCCATATTGATAAAGGCATTCAGGCCAACCGGCTTTCACAAGGGCTGGGCAAAAAATATCAGGTTCCAGCATTCGGAATGATGCAAATTATGAACTCGCCTGCTGATTTGGAGATCAGCTACACGTCTTCATACTTTCAGCCTTATGCCGATACGGTGTCAAAAGCAGTTCGCTTCGTGGGGCGTACGATTGATGAAACAATCACCGGCGGCTCGTTTTCGTTTGAGCAGGTTAAAGGCCGACCGCTGATTTACGTTTCACTCGGCACGCTTAACAATGATGATATAATCTTTTTCCGAAGCTGCATTCAAGCCTTTACTGGCAGCGATTATTATGTGATGCTCAGCACCGGAAATCGGATTCAGCCGGATGCGTTTGGCGATCTCCCTGAGAATGTGGCCGTCTATGGCTGGGTTCCACAGGTCGAAATATTGAAACGGGCTGCGCTGTTTATTACCCACGCTGGATTGAACAGCGTTCATGATGGCCTCTATTTTGGCGTGCCGCTGCTGTTGATTCCACAGCAGATTGAGCAGTTTATGACAGCCGTGCGGGTCGTTAAATTGGGCGCAGGTTTAATGCTTAAAGCCAAACAGGCTAACGCCGAGTCGATCTGGATGAATGCCACCCGTCTCCTGAGTGAGCCGCGTTTCAAGAGTGAAGCTCAACATATCGGGGAGACGTTCCGTTTTGCGGGAGGTGTGGCGCGGGCGGCTGACGAGATTGAGAAGCTTCTATCACAGAAACGATGATCTACACCTCTGAATTTGTGCTATCCTAAGACCAAGATAGGCGGCTGTCACTTTTGTTTGAAACTTCCGTGAGTGGTGTGTTTCGGGAGTAACGATATGAAAGTACAGGATATTTTACAGAAAAAGTCGTCTGATGTTTTTACAGTTCAGCCCCATCAAACCCTCTATGAAGCCAGCCAAATTCTCGCATCCCATAACATCGGCGCGCTCGTCGTGACGAACGCGGAACAGCAGCTTGTCGGCATCCTTTCGGAGCGGGACATCGTGCGCCAGATGGCTCACCAAAACGCATCCGCCGGATTGATGACGGTTGGCGAAGTCATGACTTCAGAAGTTGTGATTGCGCTGCCAGAGGATGACGTGGCCTATTTGAGCAACACCATGACCAACAACCGCATCCGCCATCTGCCGGTGCTGCAAGACGGCAAGCTGGTCGGCATTGTCTCCATCGGCGATGTGGTCAAGGCGCAGCTTGATTACTACGAGGGGGAGTCCCATTTCCTTCAAACGTATATTGCGGGCGGTTATGCGTAAACCGATTTGTTTGTGATAGTTCGCCTATCGGAATAAAGTCTATAGCCGCCAGTGTTTTGATTTTTGGAGATGAATAACTGAATAATAGGTCGGTGGATTTGAGAGAGCAAGATGCCTAATTTGCGGAAAATGCTGCATTTTCCGCATTTTCCGCAAAAAAGAATTGGTTTATTTGTCGCACATTGGACTTGCCCCGTTTGAGTGGGGAGAACGAAATGGCAGAGTAAACTCAAACGAAGGAGCAAGGAGAAAACGATGAGCAGACACAGTAAATAACGTGAGTTATGGATAAGGGATACCTCAAGGAGAGAGATGAAGTAATCACTCAGGTAACCAAACCAAATCCGTGAGGCATCCAAAATGAGTTTGCTGGAACTGTATTGTGTTGTTGATGATTTCTGCCAAGCAATGGA
>JBGAGF010000017.1:0-169242 GCA_044226855.1 Aggregatilineales bacterium | reverse complement strand
GCACCTTTGCCTGGCTGTTCAACGCCCGACGATTGCAGGTTCGTCATGAACGCCTCCTGCATTGTTTCGATGGCTTTTGTCTCATCGCCTGTAGCTTATTGTGCATTTCGTTGATTCTGAAATAGGCTCACGCCTCAGCCGCCGATAACATGATCATTCACATAAGGCTTAATCCGCCGTGAACTTATAAACCGTCGTAGTCTGGTAGGTTTCCCCCGGCTTCAAAGTCGTGGTTGGGAAGTTCGCCTGATTAGGCGAGTCGGGAAAATGCTGTGTTTCCAAGCAGAACGCATCACCTTGACGATAGATCCCTCCGCTCGAACCGACCAGTGTCGCGTTCACAAAATTACTCGTATAAAACTGCATCGCCGGTTCCATCGTCCATACTTCAATCGCCCGTCCGGACGATGGATCATAAATCCGTGCTGCCATTTCCAGTTCGTTCGCGGTCTTGCGGTTCAGCACGAAGTTATGGTCATAACCCCGCCCGTAAACCATCTGCGGATGGCTGGAGCGGATACCGCCGTTAACTACCCTCGGGCTGCGGAAGTCGAATGGTGTGCCTTCAACTGGAGCCAGTTCACCGGTTGGGATCAACGTGTCACTGACGGGCGTGTAATGGTCAGCGTTGATCTGCGCGATATGTTCATAAATCGTGCCTGCGCCATTTCCCGCCAGATTGAAGTAGGAGTGGTTCGTCAAATTAACGACTGTGGCCTTGTCAGTAGTTGCGTGGTAATCAATCTTCAGGGCATTGTCATTCGTCAAGGTATAAGTCACCTTCACCGACAAATTGCCCGGATACCCTTCTTCACCGTCCGCGCTCAGGTAGCTTAGTTCCAGTCCTACGCCATCAGGGCTTTTAACTTCTTTAGCGCCCCATATTTGCTTATCGAAACCCTTTACACCGCCGTGCAGCGAATTGGGTCCATCGTTCAGTGCCAGTGTATAAGTCGTGCCATCCAGCGTGAAAGTCGCCTTGCCGATACGGTTGCCGTAACGTCCGATGAGTGCTCCGAAGTAGGGGCTCTTGGTTTCGTAATCGGCTAAACTGGTGAACCCCAATACCACATCGGCTAGGTTGCCTTTGCGATCGGGCACACGGAGTGAGGTGATGATTCCCCCGAATGTGATGACCTTGATTTCTACGCCCTTACCGTTAGTAAGGGTGTATTCGTCTACAGCTTGACCATCGCTGGTCATACCGTAAGCGCGCTTCGTGATTGAATTGTCTTGTGCCATAATTGAACTCGTATTATTGATTAATAGTTAGAATGCGAACGAAAGACGCTTGATAATACCGCAAGCGAGAGAATTTGGTAATACCGTGAGGGTCTTTTTAGCTAAGAAGGGGAGTTACAACTTCAAGCCGATTTTTTCCCGCGTTGATTTCTCCAACGCTGCCATGTTCCAACGATGCCCTGTGGGAAGATGATCACCGCAGCAATGAAAATACCACCCAGTATCAGTTCCCACACATCCGCGATTTGGATGGTTGCGTTCCCGATCGTAATCACCGACTCGCGCAGCACTGTGTCCAGCAAATGCAAGCCGCTGGCCCCGATCACTGGTCCCGTGAACGTACCAACACCACCGATAATCGTCATGAGCAGCGGATTGACCGTGTTGCTGATCCCCAGCAGTTCAGGTCCAACTTTCTTGTTGAGCAAAATTTGGAGCATTCCGGCCATCGCCGCGATCATGCCTGCTAGGGTAATCGCCAGCAGCTTATAGCGCAGTGTGTTGTATCCAATGGCCTGCGCCCGTGCTTCATTTTCCCGTACCGCTTTAAATACCGACCCCGTTGGTGAATTCATTAACCGCCTGATGAACAAGAACGTAGCCACAAACAACAGGAGAGCAACGTAATAATAATTGAGCCGGCTTTGAGACGGATCAAGCCAGTTGGGCAGTTCTGAAATCGGGAAGCCGTCTTCGGCTCGTGTCAGTTGCAAACGCCCAAAGAAGATAAAGAACATCTCGGCAATCGCCAGCGTAAAAATAGCGAAGTACACCCCGTGCAGGCGAAGTGAAACCAATCCCATCAGCAGTCCGACCATGCCGCAAATGACAACTCCAGCCAGCACCCCAATGACGACTGCCATACCTGTATCGATCGGCATGTATTCCAGCACCATACCGAGTGTATAGCCGCCTAATCCGAAGAACAGTGCATGCCCGAAGGACACCACACCTGTGAACCCAAACATCAGGTTATAGCTCATTGCCAGAATCGACAGGATGAACAGTTCAATCAGAACCGCCTGCCACCGCACCGATTCTCCGCGCATGATCATCCGGTCGCCGCGTGCCACACCCTGCGGATTGGAGTTGGTCAGCCAGCCCACAATGAACGGGAAGAGAATCAGGCCGATAAAGATCAGCCCATACAACCAATTTTTGCGTAAAGTGCGCGTGAGTTTCGAACCCATTGCCCCTACCTTGTGCTTCCGAATAGGCCGCTTGGGCGAAGAAGCAAAATTAAGCTGAGCACCAGCATCGGCGTGATGCTTGGCAGGACCGAGAATGACGTTCCGATGGCTGCGTCTTGTGCCACCGCAATCGCCAACCCCACCATGATGCTGCCCACCGCACTGCCCTCATAGCTCCCCATGCCACCCAACACGACCACCGCCACCGCTTGCAGCAGAAATGCATCGGCCAATGAGGCGGATGCGCCCAAAAATGGTGCCGCCACTGCGCCGCCGAGCGCTGCGATTGCACACCCTAAAGTGAACACCAGCGTGAACACCGCCCGCACATTGATCCCCAACGCTTCGACCATCGCGCTGTCTTCAACGCCCGCCCGAATGATGATGCCGATTCGTGTTCGCCGGAGCAGCAGCGCAATCCCGATAATCAGGATAAATCCCATGCCGATGATGAACAATCGGTAGACGCTGAAAGCCTGCCCGAACAGTTCGAAGTTTTGTGTTCGCAGCCCGAAGACTTCTGTCCAGCTGTAAGGGGTTGTAGTCCAAATGAACTTGATCGCTTCAGTCAGCACCAGCGCCACGCCGAAAGTCAGCACCAATTGAAAAACTGGACGGGCATACAATCGTCGTAGTAACCCGCGTTCCAGCACCATCCCCAAGAATCCGCCCACCAATACCGCGCCGATCAGCGCCAGCGGAAACCGTATGTTGGGATCAGGTACAATGCCTGTAATGTCGATCACCCCACCCGGATGTTGAATGTCGTAAGCCACGTAAGCACCCAGCATGAAGTACGTGCCTTGTGCGAGGTTCAAAATATCCATCAGGCCAAAAATGATGGACAGTCCTGACGCCACCAAAAACAGCAGCATCCCTTGGAAAAGACCCGAAAGCACCGTAATGCCGAAGTTCCCTAAGTCGCCGCCCGATTTGATGAAGTTAAACCCCAGTAACCCGATGATGATCACAAAAATCGCGACGATTGAACTGCGTCGAATACTGCTGGTCATCCAACCCCCTGTTTGGTGACGCCGAGGTAGCGTTGCACCAGTGCCTCGTCCTTCACCAGATCACTCATATGGCCGCTAATCGGACTTTGTCCGTTGTCGATCATCACATAATGAGTCGCCAGCTTGCTTGCCATGCGGAAATTCTGCTCGACCAACAACACACTCGTGTGTTCGGCCAACTGTCGGATCGACTGCATCAGGTTCTCAATAATGACCGGCGCTAACCCTTCGCTCGGCTCATCAATCAGCAGCAGCCGATTGTCCGGCACCAACGCCCGCGCAATCGCCAGCATTTGTTGTTGACCGCCCGAAAGGCTCCCACCCGGTAGGCTATAAAACCGCTTTAGGTCAGGGAACAGCGAGAAGATCAAATCCGCCTTCCGTGCCAGATCACCTTTTTTGCGTTCAGCGATTTGCAGGTTTTCCGCCACGCTCAAATCTTTGAATATCGCGCGGTGTTCCGGCACATACCCGATTCCTAGTTGAGCGATGGTATAGGGCCGCTTACCCACCAGCGACTTTCCCTCAAACGTGATGCTGCCTTTGCTGGGTGGCGTCATCCCCATGACGCTCTTGAGCGTCGTGGTTTTGCCCGCGCCGTTTCGACCCAGCAGCACACTGATGCTGCCCTCGGGCACGCTGACGCTCACACCTTCCAGAATGTGGAACTGCCCAATAAACGTGTGGATGTCCTTGACCTCAAGAATGTTGCTCATCGCTCAGGACTCCGCCAGTTCATATAGCCCGCCAAGGTAAACATTCTGCACTGTTTTGTCCGCTGCGATGGCGCTTGGAGTGCCTTCAGTCAGCACCCGCCCGTTACTCATGACCGTGATGCGGTCAGAAATGCCCATCACAATATCCATGTTATGCTCGACCATCACAATCGTCCGGTCGCCTGCTTTACTAATCTCCCCGATGATCTGCATCAAATCCGGCACTTGCTCGGACGCCATACCCGCAGTTGGCTCATCTAGCAGCAGCAGTTGCGCGTCAGCCGCCAGCAAAATCGCCAATTCCAACTTTCGTTTCCCACCATGTGGCAGCACCTTCGCGGGTGAGTCAGCCTGTCCACTCAATCCCAACCGTTCCAGAATTTCCAATGCTTTTTGGGTGTAGCTTGTGATGCTGTCCACTCGCCGCCAGAAATGAAAACCGGTACGCTGTATCGCTTGAATGGCGAGCCGCGTATTCTCCAGAACAGTCAAGTTCGGGAAGATATTAGTAATCTGGAATGATCGTCCAATCCCTAAATGTGCGCGGGCATGAATCGGCATCTGCGTAATATCTTGCCCGGTAAACAGCACTGTACCCTGAGTCGGCTTGTGTTGACCCGTGAGTAAATTGAAGAACGTGGTTTTGCCTGCGCCGTTCGGGCCGATAATCGAGTGGGTGCTGCCGTGCTGAATCTGGATGTTCACATCCTCCACCGCCACCAGTCCACCGAATACTTTTCGTAAGTTGCGCGTTTCCAGAATAATGTTATTTTCGCTCATCACATTTTTTACAAACATGGGCATTAGCTTGCCCGTTCATTTTGAAGTATCAACCGTTCCAGTAGGGGAGAGTCTTTGACCCTCCCACAATAATTCCTGCCTACTTCGTTGCCTTCAACGCATCCATGAACTTCGCGTCCATATCGGTGCGCGATTTCAGATCATCCGGCAGCAGTACTGGCGGCACAATGTCCGTCGCCGGAACTTCCGCCAACAGGTCATAGAATTTCTGATCCTTATCGGTCAGGTTATTCAGCTTGGCGATATACATCGGCACCAATGCCTGATGATCCGATGGACGAATACCGTAAACCCCCTTCGGGCCGTTGAAGATCAGACCTTCCAATGCCGGGATCATGGCCTCTGGCAGCGTGTCACCCTTGGTGGCTTCAACCGCCTTGACCAATGCCTGTGCCGTAGCGAATGAGCACTCGCTGAACAAATCTGGCCAATCTTTGTACACGTCTTGATACTGCTTCACCAGCCAGTCATTGATTTCATTCTTCGGGAACGAGTAGTGGTACACAATCCACGACACGTTGCCGATGGTGCTCGGATCGCTCTTTGCGACGATGTCATTCGAGTTGAAAGCCGCGACCACCGCCATCTTCTTGCCGACGCCGAGTTCTGCGATTTGCTGGAACAGTGTAACCGAACTGTCGCCTGCCCAGATCGGCAGTACTGCGTTAGCGCCGGAGTTCAACACCTGTTGCAGATACGGTGTAAAGTCCGTCGTATCCAGTGGCGCATAAATCGGATCGCTCACGAAGCTAATGCCAGCGCTCCCGAGTGTGCCTTGAGCCGCCGCCGCTGAAGCCTTACCGAAGTCGTTATCAATCGCCAGAATGACGAAGTTCTTGCCGATTTCCTTGGTTGCGTAGGGCGCAAAAGCGAGGAAGTCTTGGAAGGTGTTCCGGCAAACACGGAAGGTGTTGAGGTTGAATGCCGCGCCCGTAATCCCCGGTGAAGCTGCTGGATCAACAAACAAGATCACGTCCGAGTCCTTGGCGACTTGCTGCACGCCCGTCATCACGCCCGAACTCGGTGCGCCAACCAGAATCTCTGCGCCTTCCTGTTCAATCAATTCACGCGCTTGGCTGGCCGCTTTATCTGCCACGCTGCCATTATCGCGCACGATGACTTTCACGGGCCGTCCACCGATTTTGGCCGCCGCCAGCGCGTCATCAACATTATTGTTATAGTCAGCCGGATTAATGCCTGCCGCGTACAGCAGTCCCAGCTTGAAACCATATTCCTGCTCAAAACCGTAGATCGTCAGCGCGCCGGATTGGTCAGTCAGTAGCCCGATAACCAGCGGCTTATCATCCTGAGCGGTGACACTCCCCGCCACCACCATAAGAACCATCAGCAGTAAAAGAACATATTTACGCATCACTATCCTCCATACAATCTTTTTCTTAAGAAATGACTTATGCGGTTAGGGTGCGATCACCACCGCTTCACCCTCCAATACCAGTGTCCCGTCTTGGTTCGTGCAGGTCGTGTGAAAAGTAGCAATCTTCTTGTCTTCGCGATATTTCACAACTTCTACGCGTGCTGTGATGGTGTCTCCGATGAAAACGGGCGCCTTGAATTTGAAATCCTGTCCCAGATAAACCGTTCCCGGTCCGGGGAGATCATTCCCCAGAATGGCCGAAATGATGCCGCCGGTCAGCATCCCATGTGCAATCCGCTTGCCGAAGCGCGTCCCTGCGGCATAGGCCTCATCCAGATGCACGGGATTATGGTCGCCCGTCGCCGCCGCAAAGTTGCGTATATCCTCATCAGTAATCGTCTTTGTTCGTGTGGCGCTATCACCAATTTTTAGCATTCGCAATAATCCTGTTCATGCTTCAAATAACGAAACTATTTAGAGGGGTCTTTTGCCCTTCTCCCTTGCTTGCGGGGGAGAAGGGTGGGGATGAGGGAGTACTACAATTCATGACTTGCCTCCGTGCTCGGATTAATCAGTTCGCGCTTGAGAATCTTTCCGGCCGCTGAAATCGGGAGGCTGTCACGGAACTCAATCGTGCGCGGCACTTTGTACCCCGCCAGAAAATGCTGCATATGCGCCATCAATTCGTCTTTCGTGACGGACTGTCCCGCCTTCAAAACGATAAATGCCTTGCCCAACTCACCCCATTTCTCATCCGGTATGCCAACCACCGCGCACATCTCCACGGCGGGATGTTTGTATAGAACGTGCTCAATCTCGGTCGGATAGATGTTCTCTCCACCGCTGATGAACATATCCTTCTTGCGGTCAACAATCGTGAAGTAATGCTGGTCGTCCATCACGGCCAGATCGCCCGTGTGGAACCAATTTTCCTCATCGACCACCGAAGCGCTGGCCTCGGCATCATTGAAATATCCCGAACACATCGACGGCCCGCGTAGCACCAGTTCGCCCACTTGTCCCGGTGGAACTGGATGGTTATGTTCATCGACAATCTGGGCATCCACGAAGAAATTCGGTCTGCCGATGCTGCCCGCCTTGCGCACCGCGTCTTCTTGCGCCAGCGCGAATACCCCCGGCCCAAACTCCGTCATGCCGAAGCCCTGCTTGAACTGCACGCCTTTTTCCGTTTGGAACTTCTCAACCAGATATACCGGCAAGGGAGCGCCGCCGCTGGTACAAAATCGCAAGTTGCTCAGATCGGTTTCTTCCCAGTTCGGCGCAGTGGTCATCATCTGGTACATCGTCGGCACGCCCGCATACACCGTCGCTGAGTATTCTTCCAAGAGACTCAGCACCTGTTCCGCGTCAAATTTCCTTGTCAGGATGACCGTCCCGCCTAGTATCAGGAGCGGCGTGGTGTACACCAACAACCCGCCAGTATGAAACAGGGGAAACGTATTGACTGTCACGTCACCATGCTGCAAATCATGAATAATCGTGTTCAGCGTGTTCCAGCCAATCATCCGGTGGCTGACTTGTGCCGCTTTCGGCAGCCCTGTTGTCCCGCCTGTAAAAATGAGGCAGGCGATATCCTCTTCCGTCACGCTTTCGGTCACCACCGGACGAAGCATCGAATCGCTTAACGTCTTTTCAAAGTAGCGGCTGTTGGGAAGCCCTTTACCTTCAATATGCATCAGATGTTTGATGGGCGTATTCTCATCCATGATTTGCCCGATGACATCCTTGAACTCATCCGAGTAAATCATTACCTTAGGAGTGGTCTTCTCGACGAGTTGTTGCAGTTCCCGCCAATGTAAGCGCCAGTTCAGCGCGACGAGAATCGCTCCCAGCTTGCCGCAAGCGAAGAACGCATCCAGATATTCCACGCCGTTATAAGCCAGTATCGCTACACGGTCGCCTTGCTGAATACCTGCGCCGTCTCGCAACCAATTCGCGAGTCGATTCGCGCGATTGTTAAGTTCGCTATAGGTAAAGGTTCGGTGAGGCACTTTTCCGGCATCAACCACAGCCAGTTGATCAGGACTGTAAAGTGCTCGCCGTCCCAAATAATCCCCTACGTACATATTCCCACCATCAAATAATCGTTTTGACTTCGAATCTATTTAAATCTCAACCGCTCAAATAAATAATTTTTCACTTATCACAGGCCGTAGGGCGAGATACCCATCTTTCACTTTTTCACACCGAGTATTCCTGTAGAGGCGCGGTCTTTGACCCGCCCGTATGGTTTCCCTTCCCCTGTTACTACGGGGGAAGGGATAGGGTTAGGGGTCGGAGGTTGATTCTCTGACCTAATTTGTTAAACGTCACAATCTCGCCCACTTACCTAATTGCAAACTGTTTTTCGTAAGGAAAGCTCTCAGACCTTTCCAATCTTCCTGTCTTTACTCCCCTCTCTGCCTGCGGAGAGGGGTAGGGTGAGGTTTCGCTCTACTTCAACTTCAATAGCGTCGTTGCCTTCATCGTATGCAGCACTGGACTCGGTTCGATGCGGTCAATACCAGCGATGGTCATCAAATGCTCGGCGATAAACTTGTCCAGTTCCTTATGATCTTTGACCGCCACCTTGAGCAGTAAATCCTGTGTACCTGCCGTCCGGTGACACTCCAACACCGCCGGTAAATCAATAATCTGCGCCTGAAAATGATCAAGCTGAGCTTTGGTGTGTGGTTGGATGCTCACCCGTATAAAGCACAGCAGGTCATATCCCACCGCCTCACGGTTCAGCAGCGCCACATACTGTTCGATAATTCCGGCGCGCTCCAATCGCTTGATTCGCTGGTGTACGGCTGGCGGCGATAAATGAATTTTGCGTGCTAGATCCGCGACGCTGAGCCGGCTGTTAGCCTGTAGCTCGTCGAGAATGGCACGATCCAGTTGGTCAAAACCGCCATCAAATAACGTGTTAGGCATAGAAGATTAACTGTTTTCATCCCTAAAGAACGACAACAGGATTGTAGCACTATGCCTTGAGATGGTTGTGGAACGCGTTGTTAAACGCTTCGGGTTGCTCGATGTAAGGCGTGTGTCCGACGTTTGCGAGCACCAGTTCCGTGTATTGCCCGCCGTTGGCTTTGTAGTGTTCCAGCACTGTCCGCGTCTGGCTGACCATGGGCTGAGGTGGATAAACCTCTGCACCCGGCCAACCGGGAACCGCCCCCAGCATCCCCAGCGTACCAAAGTCAAACAGCGATTGGTCTGCGACGATTTGATCGCTGTCACCCCGTACCCATAGGATTCGCGGCTTCGAATTGATCTTCCACACGCGGCTGACGTCACCGGTGTACTTGGGTGAAAGCGCGTTGGCTGGCCCCCACACCCCCGGTGCGACGTTTGGCCAATTTGTCGATGGCGTCATGTCACCCGGATATTCCTGCGCCCCGACATGCTCCGAAAGCAGCGACGACAGCAGTTCTTCTTCGCGTGCCGCTTTGAAGGGTGGCTTCCAATAGAAGCTGTTCATGACAATGCGTGGCGAGGCTTGTGGATTATCGGTTCCACGGTCGCCTGCTGCCATGGCTTGTGTAAATTGTGGGTTGACTGTGCCACCGCCTGAACCGGCGAAGTCAGCATAATTCGGCGTGCCGTTGACGTCTTTCGTGCCACCGAACCCGTAGGGCGAACCCGGCGCAGCCAATGTCACGCTCAGGAATCGTTCTGGATGGTCAATCAGCAGTTGCCAGATGACCGAACCGCCCATCGAGTGTCCGGCCACATGCGCTTTATCGATACCCAATGCATCCAGCAGTGCAATGGCATCTTCTGCAAAATCGCACATGCCGCGTGTGGCGTCGACTTTCTTGGCGCGGTCTGCGTCGCCATATCCGCGCTGATCAGGGGCAATGCCGCGGTAGCCTTCTGGCAGAGCCAACATGACCTCTTCCCAATAAGTTGCCGAAGAAGCGTTACCATGTAGGAACAGTACGGGGATGCCACTGTCAGAACCACTAAAGAGGACACGGGTTGTGAGCCGGGGTGTTGTAATCATTTTGGCAGTAATACCCGGCAGAGTAGGGATAGTCATAAATAATACTCCGCAATTTTTAAAATTATTGATCCACATTGTATGCAGGCTTTTCATGCAATGCTGCAAAAAAGAAAGAAAATATCTTTGCAGCCTGCAATTAACTCATTTTCGTTTGTGGCTATCGACTGGAAATGAGGTATACACAAGGCTAAAAATCGTGGATTGTCAAAATTGCTTGTTTTGAGCACAAAGGAATTCTGATGTCGATACCTGTTGGCATTGTCGGTACAGGTACTTATTTCCCAAACAAAATTCAAACGGCTGCCGATTTGGTCGAAGCAACCGGCATTCCTGAAACCGTCCTGCGTGAAAAAATGGGAATTCGTCAACGTCATATCGCCGATGAAGCCGATACCGTAACCTACATGGCGACGCAGGCGGCAGGCAAAGCCGTCGCGATGGCTGGCATCTCAACCGCCGAAATCAACCTTGTCATTTCACATGGCAGCGAGCACAAAGACCACCTCGTGTGGAATGCCGCCTCCAAAATCCAACACAACATTGGCGCGACCAATGCCTATGCCTTCGAGATGTATGCCCTTTGCGCCGGAGCACCGATTGCCATGCACATGGCGCAGGCCATGATGCAAAGTGACCCCCGTTTGAACTATGTCATGTTGGCAGCAGGCAGCCGTGAGAATGACCTCATCAACTTCCACAACGAGCGCTCGCGCTTCATGTTCAATTTTGGAGCCGGTAGTGGAGCTATGCTGCTCAAGCGCAATGCGACTTCTAATCTTATCGTCGGTTCGTCTGCTATTACCGATGGCAGCTTATCCGAGTCCGTGATCTTGACCGAAGCCGCAGCCAGCGGCCAATCGACGAATGTCGGTGATCTGCATGGCAGGCTCGACGTCATCAATCCCGATTACATGGCCGAGCGGTTAGGCGCTGTTTCCTTAAATAACTTCGTCAAGGTCATCACCGAGTCGGTAGAGGTCGGTGGCTATAAACTGAGCGATGTGCGCTTCCTCGGCATCACCCATATGAAACGTTCCTTTTATCTAGAGATTTTGAAAGCCGTTGGTTTGACGGCTGACCAATCGGTCTATTTGGAAGATTACGGCCATGTCCAGAGCGTCGATCAAGTGCTGACCTTAGAACTCGGTTTGGCGCAGGGCAAAATCAAACCCGGTGATTTGATCGTCTTGGCGGGTGCAGGTACGGGCTATACATGGAGCGCCGTTTCCGTTCGCTGGGGCTAGCCAATGGTATGGACACGGCATGCGGTGTCCGAAGAAAAAATACACATTTATTTGGAGTGCACAAAAATGATTTTAGCCTCTGATTGGATCGCCTTCCACGCCGATCGCACCCCGGACAAGCTCGCCATGATCGACCAAGCCACCGGACGGCACTTCACCTACGCCCAATTCAATGATCGCAGCGCCCGTTTGGCCGCCTATCTTCGTGACCAATGGAGTGTGCAGTCCGGCGACCGTCTCGCCATCCTTGCCAAGAACTCAACCGATTACTTCGAGTTTCAATTCGCTTGCATCAAGCTCGGTGCGATGATGCTGCCCCTCAATTGGCGCTTGGCCGACCCTGAACTACTCTTTATCCTCAACGACTCTGAAGCCAAAGGGATCGTCTTTGATAGTGAATTCGCCCCTCGTATTCCCCAACTGATGAGCCAATCTACGCTCAAATTCAGTCTGCATATTCACGATGGCCTTGCGCCGACCGATGCAACACCGCTTTATGAACAGGCCATATCCAGCACGACTGATCATGTGGTCATGCATCCTCAAACCACGCATGACACGCCGCTCATGATCATGTACACTGCGGGCACGACCGGACATCCCAAGGGTGTCATCATCACGCACGGTATGTTTCTCTGGAACGCCGTCAATATCACGGTGCCCACCGGCCTCAGTTGCAACAGCGTCCATTATTGTGTGCTGCCCACTTTTCACATCGGCGGATTAAACCTCTACGCCAATCCGACCTTCCACTTAGGGGGCACAACCATCGTCGCCCGCCAGTACGATCTCGGCTTGACTCTCAAAACGCTCTCCGACCCGCAGCTTGGTGTGACCCATTTCTTCGGTGTGCCGGCCATTTATCTCTTCCTCGCCCAACATCCCGACTTTGCCAGTACCGATCTCAGCCGTATTCAATCTTGGGGTTGTGGTGGCGCACCCATGCCCGTTGCCTTGCTTCAGCAGTACGCTGCGCGGGGCATTGTTGTCCAGCTTGGCTTTGGCATGACTGAAACCAGCCCGACCGTCTTCCTCATCGATAAAATCCGTTCCTTGAAGAAGCCCGACTCGGTCGGCAAGCCCTTGCCTCACACCCGTGTGCGTGTCGTTGATGACAACCTCCGGGACGTCCCGCCCGGGCAGGTCGGCGAGGTGGTCATCAGCGGCCCCAATGTCACCCCCGGTTATTGGAAGCGTCCTGATGCCAACGAAAGCAGCTTCTCGCTGGATGAGTATGGCAATCGCTGGTTGCATTCCGGTGATGCTGGCAAAGTGGATGAAGAGGGCTGCATTTACATCGTAGATCGTTACAAAGACATGTACATCAGCGGCGGTGAAAATGTCTATCCCGCCGAAATCGAACAGGTCATATTCTCAATCCCTGAAGTCGCGGATGTTGCCGTGATCGGTATTCCGGACGACCGTTGGGGTGAAAGTGGCATGGCTTTTGTTGTGCTTAAACCCAACTGCGCCGTGCAGCCCGAACACATCATCGACTGCTGCCGTACAAATCTCGCCAAATTCAAAGTCCCGAAGACCATTCGCTTTATAGACGTCTTGCCTCGTAACGCCGCAGGCAAAGTCCTCAAGCGTGAACTGCGAGATCAGGTTTAGCTTCCCTCAGCCACACTGCTGACCAAATAGCCTCTCCCTGATACTTCGGGAAGTGGTTTGTGGTGGGGTACATCCATTTCCAATTCTCTGAATCCAACTGCTTGTATCTTTGACCACTGATGGTAATCTCTATTGAAATGATTTTACCGATGAAATCTTGCGAGTGGAGGCCAAAAAAGATGAGTCAGCGCAAACGCTATGCGATTGTTGGCACAGGATCACGTGCCGGGATGTACGTCGAATCTATCACCAAAGATTACCCCGGTGATGCCGAACTGGTCGCCCTGTGTGATCTCAGCCAAACCCGTATGGATTGGTACAATCGCCAGCTTGTAGCACCTCGACCGACGTATCTCGCCGCGGACTTCGATCGGATGATTGCCGAAACCAAGCCCGATGCCGTCATCGTTACCACTATCGATGGGACTCATCATCAATACATTGTCCGCGCAATGGAACTGGGCTGCGATGTCATCACCGAAAAACCGCTAACCACCACTGTCGAGAAACTACACACCATCTTCGATGCCATCGACCGGACTGGAAAATCCCTGCGAGTCACCTTTAATTACCGTTATGCACCCGCCTACACCAAGCTGCGCGAAGTCCTGATGAGCGGTGTAATAGGCCGTCCGCTTTGCGTGGATTTCTCATGGCTCTTGGATACAAGTCACGGTGCGGACTACTTCCGCCGCTGGCATCGGGAGAAGCAGAATAGTGGCGGCCTCTTGGTGCATAAATCCACCCATCACTTTGACCTTGTCAATTGGTGGATCGACTCCTTCCCGCAGAGTGTTTTTGCCTTAGGTGAATTAAAATTCTACGGGCGTGAAAATGCCGAAGCGCGCGGTGAACACTATCCCTATGCCCGCTACACAGGCGTACCGGAAGCTGCCAACGACCCCTTTGCCTTGCGCCTTGATGAAAAAGACATGTTTCGAGGACTCTATCTAGAGGCTGAAGCTGACTCCGGCTACCTCCGTGACCGCAACGTCTTTGGCGAACCCATCACCATTGAAGACACCATGGCCGTCACTGCTCGTTACAACAACGGCACCATTTTGTCCTACTGCCTGATCGCCTATTCACCGTGGGAGGGTTTGCGGGTTGCCATCACGGGTACCAAAGGCCGTGTTGAGTTGGATGTCGTTGAAAACATCAATCATCTTTTGGGTGATGGTCAAGCCAAAAACGCCAGCAAAGGTGCCTTTAAAGAAACCCGCCTCACAGTCTTCCCTATGTTCGGCACCGGTTACGATGTCGAAATTCCCGCCAGCGAAGGCGGACACGGTGGTGCAGATCCCATCATGTTGGAACAAATCTTTTCACCCAATCCGCCCGCCGATCCCTTTAATCGCGCGGCCTCTCATCTTGCGGGCGCGGCTTCTATCCTGACTGGCATTTCGGCAAATGAAGCCCTGAAAACCAAAAAACTGATTATTGTCGATGATCTGTTCCCGCTCTCTGAAAAAATGAGCGCCGCCAAGCAAAAAGAGGCACGCTAAATGTCTGTGTCAAATGACTTACGTTACTTTTCATCTGATCCCGCCCGACGTAAGATTGCATCCGGCTTATACGCTCACGTCAAAGACTTGCCCTTAGTTTGTCCGCATGGTCATGTGGACCCGCGCATCTTTGCCGATCCGAATTACCAGTTTGGCAGCCCTGTTGATTTGTTGATTATCCCCGACCACTACATTTTCCGACTCTTGTACTCTCAGGGGATTTCAATGGAAAGCCTCGGCATTCCACGTCGGGATGGCGTTCCGGTTGAAACCGATCATCGCAAAATCTGGCAGACGGTTTGCGACCACTGGTATCTTTTTCGTGGGACTCCGACTGGCATGTGGCTTCGCGACGAACTGCGTGACGTCTTCGGTATTGATCAGAAACTGAACAGTGCCAACGCTCAATCCATCTATGATCAACTGGCTGAAAAACTAGCCAGCGACGACTTTCGCCCCCGTCGCTTATTCGAGCGTTTCAATATTGAAGTCCTCGCAACCACCGATGCCGCCACCGACACCTTGAGCCATCACCAGACCATTCGCGACTCCGGTTGGGCAGGGCGGGTCATTCCGACTTTCCGTCCTGATGGTGTCGTTAATCTCGATATGGTTGGCTGGCTCGATAATATCAACCGTCTAAGTGAGGTGTCCGGTATAACCATCACATCCTATCGCGCTTTCATATTGGCTCTTGAACAGCGCCGTGCTTTTTTCAAATCGATGGGCGCAACCGCTACCGATCATGCAGCTCTAACTGCCTACACGCAAACCCTTACTGAGCTTGAAGCCGACGCTATTTTCCAGTGTGCGCTAAAAGGCGACGCCAGTGCCGATGATGCACGTCGTTTCACCGGACATATGCTCATTGAGATGGCGCGTATGAGCAGCGAAGACGGCCTTGTGATGCAGCTTCATATTGGCAGTTCACGTAATCACAACCCGCTAATTTTTGATTATTTCGGGCGCGATATGGGCGCAGATATTCCCACGCCGTCGGAGTTCACTAACAACCTTAAGCCGCTTTTGGATAGGTTTGGCAACCAGCCCAATCTGACAATTGTCCTGTTTAATCTGGATGAGACGACCTATTCCCGCGAACTCGCGCCCTTAGCAGGTCACTATCCATCTCTTAAACTCGGCCCTCCGTGGTGGTTCTTCGATAGTTGGAATGGCATGCACCGCTATTTTGACAGCGTCATTGAAACCGCCAGTATCTATAATACGGCCGGTTTTAACGACGATACCCGTGCTTATCCGTCTATTCCTGCGCGGCATGATCTGTGGCGGCGTGCGAGTGTCGATTGGCTGTCCGATTTGGTTCTGCGTGGCATGGTTGACGATGAAGACGCTGCCGATATGGCCGTTGACATGGCCTATCGCCTTGCCAAACGCACCTACAAATTTGATGTAAATGGGGCTTAATACCGCTCACACCTTGCTTTGATGGTGTTTTCTCGTAGGGGCGTGGTCTTTGACTCGCCCTATATGGAATGCATCATTGATAGTATTTCTAAAACTGCCTCGACTTAGGCAGAACATGAGCAATCTACCAATTGTGCGAAATGCCCAAATTTCGTTTGGTCGCTGTTTGATTTTCCCCTGCACAATATATCCCAACCCTTAAGACTTTTTTCTTCCTCAAAATATAGTTGACAGCCCTATTAAAAAAGACTATCCTAATGGTGTGATTATATTTTCTGTATTGAATAATTATTCAGGTTGACTTGAAAATGATTTTTATCAGTACTTTTGAACGGGATATTTGGTCATGGCGTTAGTCGAAGAACTGCGCCTCATGGCGAAAACTGCACGCTTGTATTACGAACGTGGTATGAGCCAGTCCGAGATTGCGGCTCAGCTTGACCTTTCGCAAGCAACCGTCTCGCGTCTGCTCAAACGGGCTTTGGATCAGAAAATCGTCCAGATTTCGGTCACCTTGCCTTCGGGCTTCCATGCTGACCTTGAAGATGAACTGCAGAAAAAGTACAACCTCAAGGAAGCCATTGTTGTCGATGCTGCCAGCGACGACGACGATGAACAACTGAACCGCGCTCTAGGCATCGCGGGTGCATTCTATTTACAGAGTACCCTCAAGCAGCATGAAATCATCGGCCTGTCTTCGTGGAGCGCTACTCTTCTTGCCACAGTTGATGCCATGCGCCCCTTGCCCCATCCCATTGATGCCCAAGTCCTGCAAATCCTTGGCGGTATCGGCAACCCCGGTACAGGACTCCATGCCAACCGGCTGACCGAACGTTTAGCTCGTCTAGTTCACGGTCACGCTGTTTTTCTGCCGGCGCCCGGTGTCGTTGGCTCCGAGGAAACGCTGCAGGTCCTGCTGCAGGATCAATTCGTTTCTGAAGTATTAGCCATGTTTGATCAAGTGACTTTGGCCTTAGTAGGTATCGGCGATGTCGAGCCCTCGAAAATGCTGGCGACCAGTGGCAACCGCTTTTCGCCTGAAGAACTGGATACGCTCCGTGCCCGGGGCGCGGTGGGTGATATTTGCCTGCGCTTCTTCGATAAGGACGGTGCGCCCGTTGCAACCTCTCTCGACAAGCGCGTGATCAGCATGTCCTTTGACCAATTACGCAAAGTCAAACGCACAGTGGGTATTGCCGGTGGCAAGCGTAAGCTGACTGCCATTCGTGGAGCGTTAGTCGGTGGGTGGGTGAATGTCTTAATCACAGATCGGATTGTTGCGGAGGCGTTGGTGAAATAACCTCCCAATAGATCGGAAAATTCGTAGGGGCGCAGCATGCCACGCCCAATAGATAGAAACAAATAACGCTACTTAAAATGCTGTCTGTCAGGACTATCGAAAAGTAGCGAACGCTTTTTAGTGAAGTTGAGATGAATGATGACTTATTTGAGACAGTTACGGTTTAGGCAAAGTTTTCTTGTATTAATCATCGGGCTGATGGTGTCAAGCTGTACCTTAGCCACCGTTCGCCCCATCGATCCAACGACTGGTAAAGCAATTATCGGCAACGAGGATCAGCAGTTCAATGCCTCCAACTTGGTCGGGCAGATGTGGGATAGCCAAATGCTGCCCACGCTGCAAAAAGACGCTGTTCCTGTGGCGACTGTGCTGGATGCCCTCCGTCAAAATACCACCACAGCCTCCGAGAAGTATGGGCACCGTCCCGGTAATGAGCAGCCCTACAGCTTTATGGTCACGGGCACCGGCAAGGTGCTCACCGTCAACACGGAGTCTCGCGCAGGCCTCGCCAGCGTTGACCTCGATAATGATGGCAAGGCAGATGTCACGTTAGCCGTTGGCCCTGTCATTCGTGGCACAGCCTTGCGAGATGCGGCTCCTTTCATTGCCTTCAACCAGTTCACCAACCAGATGGAATACGCGGCGGTCTCCAACGAATTGAACGCTATGGTCAATTCCAAAGTGCTCGGCACGCTTGGTGATTTACACACGCTCGAAGGCAAGACAGTGACCTTCTTCGGCGCCTTCACCATCGGCACAACTCTCGATGCCGACAAAGTCATCATCACGCCCGCGATTTTGACGGTGGAAAAGTAATCATGGCCAATACCACTCCGGATGAAGTCATCCTTCACGCCGAGCATATCACCAAGGTCTACCCCGGCACCGTTGCGCTGCAAGATGTCAGCATGAAAATCTATCGGGGCAAAGTCAACGTGCTTATCGGTGAAAATGGCGCGGGCAAAAGCACGTTGATGAAAATTCTGGCAGGCGTCGAAACCGCCACCAGTGGCCGCTTTTTGCTCAATGGCGAGGAAATTTCCGTGCACTCGCCCCGTGACGCCGCGCGGCATGGCATCGGCATCATCTATCAAGAACTCAACCTTTACAGCAATTTGAGCGTCACCGAAAACATCTTCATGGCGCGCGAGATGACCACCCCCTATTGGACGATCAAAGAGCCTGAGCAGCGTGAAATCGCCGCCCAACTCATGAAGCGTCTGGAACAGGACATTGACCCCAAAACCGTCGTCGGAGATCTGCGCATAGGTCAGCAGCAAATCATCGAAATTGCCAAAGCGCTGGCCCGCAACGTCCGCATCTTGATCATGGATGAGCCGACTTCTGCACTTAGCAACACAGAAGTTGAAATCCTCTTTCGAATCATCCGCGAACTCAAAGCACAGGATGTCGCCATCGTTTACATCTCCCACAAGTTGGATGAACTGCTTCAAATCGGTGATTACTTCACCGTCCTCCGTGATGGTCATCTGGTCGGGGAAGCCCCTGCCGCCGATGTTAGCCTGAACTGGATTGTCGAGAAGATGGTCGGTCGCCGTCCGGAGTCTCTCTTCACCCGTGATGAACATTCCGCCAAAGAGGAACTCCTGCGTGTCGAAGACATGACCTTACCCCGTGCCGGTGGTGGCTATGTGGTTGATCATGTCAGCTTCACCTTACGCGGCGGTGAAATCCTCGGCATCTACGGCTTGATGGGTGCCGGACGCACAGAACTCCTCGAGAGTTTGATGGGCTTGAATACCGAAGCGCACGGCAAAATTTGGCTTTCCGGCAGTAGTCTGGATAAGAAAGACATCCGCGCTCGTATTGCGATGGGCTTGTCCCTCATCCCTGAGGATCGCCAGTTGAAAGGTCTGATCCAAAAGCTGTCCGTTGCCCACAACATCACACTCGCCAGCCTTAATCAGTATCTCTCGCGTTTCTTCCTCTCCAACAAGAAAGAGCGCGACAGCATCCAGCAGGAGATCATCGATTTACGCATCAAAGTCGCTAGCCCTGACCATCTCGTGACCTCCCTCAGTGGTGGAAATCAGCAGAAGGTCGTCGTTGGCAAGAGCCTGCTTACCGCGCCCAAAGTCCTGATGATGGACGAACCCACGCGTGGCATTGATGTCGCCGCCAAAGGTGAAATCTTCGAAATTATGAACCAACTCGCCCTGCGCGGACTGGGCGTCGTATTTGTGTCGTCCGAGTTGAAAGAAGTGCTGGCGATGGCTGATCGTGTACTAGTCATGGCCAAAGGTCGCATCACAGCCGAGTTCCAGCGCTCCGAAATTACACAAGAAGCATTAGTAGCTGCGTCTGTGGCAATGCCTGACGCAGTCCAAAAAGGGGTTACGGTATGAGCAGTCAGGCAAAAGTATCGCTTCCGCAGGCCGCTGCGGCCAGCTCTAATATCCGGCGTGATCCGCGTATGTTGTTCCTGCAGCTGCGCACGCTCATTGCCTTATTCATCTTGGTCATCATCTTCTCCTTCACCGCGCCATCCTTCTTGACGACCGGTAATATTGTCATCATGGTCAAACAGGTCGCCATCAACGCCATCCTCGGTGTCGGCATGACCTTTGTCATTTTGACGGGCGGCATTGACCTCTCCGTCGGTTCAATCGTCGGCCTCGCAGGCATGGTCGCGGGCGGTCTCATCAATGAAGGCTTACTCTTGCCCATGCTCGGCGTGTCGATTTTTTTCAACATTCCCATAGTCATTATCATCACCTTAGCAGTCGGTGCCCTCATCGGCATGCTCAATGGCTTGGTCATCACCAAACTCAACGTCACGCCCTTTATCGCCACCCTCGGTATGCTCTATCTGGCCCGTGGTGCGGCCTTGCTCCGCTCCAATGGTGCGACCTATCCCAACCTTGTCGGCAGTGATCTGCTCGGCAACACCGGCTTCCCGATACTCGGGGCAGGGACTTTGCTCGGCTTGCCTTACCCCATCTGGATCATGGTGATCTTCGCCCTCATCGCCACCTTTGTCGCCACCAAGACGCCGTTTGGCCGTCAGGTCTATGCCGTTGGTGGTAACGAACGCGCTGCCGAACTCTCCGGTGTCCGCACCAACTGGATCAAGGTCATCGTCTACATGATTTCCGGCTTTTGTGCCGCTGTCGTCGGATTGATTATCACCTCGCAGCTTGTAGCCGCTCATCCCGCCACCGGAACCAGCTATGAACTCAATGCCATCGCCGTCGTCGTCCTCGGAGGCACGTCACTCAACGGTGGACGCGGTTCCATCTTCGGCACCATCGTCGGGGCTTTTGTCATCGGCGTCTTGAATAACGGCATGGTATTGATCGGCCTCTCCGATTTCGTGCAAACCGCGATCACAGGCTTCGTAATTGTCGCCGCGGTCGTTATTGATCAGTTCCAGCAGCGCTTACAACGGCAGCTTGTATTGCAGCAAGCGACTGCCCAGATGGTGGACCAAGTTTCAACGAAGGGTGGTGATGTTTAGACTGCCAAAGTTCGTACCTATCGAAATTCATGTAGAAGTCAGAAATTGCTGAATAAGTGGAGATAACATGTTACACAAAATAAGCTTAAAGCGTCTTGTTACACCGTTCTTTTTACTACTGGTTCTGGGATTAATCGCCGTTGTGCCCGTCATGGCGCAAAGTGCCGATATTCCGAAGGGCAATGGGGAATTGATCGTGATCATCACCCCGGCGCATGACAACCCCTTCTTCAAGGCCGAGGCGGACGCCGCCGATGCCCATGCCAAGGAACTCGGTTACACCACCTTGGTGCTGGAACACAACGACGACGCCGCGCTGCAAGACCAGCACTTTGATACGGCGATTGCCCGTAAAGCCGCCGCCATCATTCTCGACAACGCCGGTGCGGATGCCAGCATCGCCGCCGTGCAAAAAGCCAAGGATGCCGGTATTCCGACCTTCTTGATCGACCGTGAAATCAACACCACTGGTGTAGCCCTCGCCCAAATCGTCTCGGACAACTATCAGGGTGCGACGCTCGGTGCCGAGCAGTTCGTCAAGTTGATGGGTGAGAAGGGGACATATGTCGAGTTGTTGGGTAAGGAAACCGACACCAACGCTCACATTCGTTCACAGGGTTACAACGACATCATCAGCCAATACCCCGACATGAAGCAGGTAGCGCAGCAGTCAGCCAACTGGTCACAGACCGAAGCCTTTGACGTCATGCAGACCATCCTCCAAGCCCATCCGGACATCACCGGTGTCATCTCCGGTAACGACACGATGGCGCTCGGTGCCTCCGCGGCTTTGGTGGCCGCAGGCAAGAAGGACGTCATTGTCGTTGGCTTCGATGGCAGCCCGGATGTTATTCAGTCGATCAAGCAGGGAGCGATCAAGGCCACTGTTTTGCAGCCCGCCGCCTTGTTGGCGACCACCGCTGTTGATCAGGCCAGCGTCTACATCCAGACCAAGGTTGCGCCCAAGGAAGAGAAGCAGTCCATTCCTTGCGATCTCGTTACCCCTGAAAACGCGGCTGACTTCGGCGTTTTCGCTCGTCTGCCAGAAACCGCCGTTCCAGAAGCGACAGCCTCACCAGACGCTACTGCTGAAGCCGCTGTTGAATCCAACATTCCCAAGGGCAGCGGGGAATTGATCGTGATCATTACCCCGGCGCATGACAATCCGTTCTTCAAGTCCGAGGCTGATGCCGCCGACGCTCGCGCTAAGGAACTCGGTTACACCACCTTGGTGCTTGAACACAATGACGACGCCGCGCTGCAAGACCAGCACTTTGATACGGCGATTGCCCGTAAAGCCGCCGCCATCATCCTCGACAACGCCGGTGCGGATGCCAGCATCGCCGCTGTGCAAAAAGCCAAGGATGCCGGTATCCCGACCTTCTTGATCGACCGTGAAATCAACACCACCGGTGTCGCCCTCGCCCAGATCGTCTCGGACAACTATCAGGGTGCGACACTCGGTGCCGAGCAGTTCGTCAAGTTGATGGGTGAGAAGGGGACATATGTTGAGTTGTTGGGTAAGGAAACTGACACCAACGCCCACATCCGTTCACAGGGTTACAACGACATCATCAGCCAGTATCCGGACATGAAGCAGGTAGCCCAGCAGTCGGCTAACTGGTCACAGACTGAGGCTTTCGACGTCATGCAGACTATTCTCCAAGCCCATCCGGACATCACTGGTGTCATCTCCGGTAACGACACGATGGCGCTCGGTGCCTCTGCCGCTTTGGTGGCCGCAGGCAAGAAGGACGTCATTGTGGTCGGCTTCGATGGCAGCCCGGACGTCATTCAGTCGATCAAGCAGGGAGCGATCAAGGCCACTGTTTTGCAGCCCGCCGCTTTGTTAGCGACCACCGCTGTTGATCAGGCCAGCGTCTACATCCAGACCAAGGTTGCGCCTGCTGAAGAAAAGCAGTCCATTCCTTGCGACCTCGTCACCCCTGAAAATGCGGCTGACTTCGGTGTCTTCGCCCGCTTGACCAAGTAATTCATCTCACGGAATGCTACCCTCCAAGCATTCCGTCCAGTAAGGGAGCACCTCTGTGTGCTCCCTGAAATTTCCCCGAACACTTAACACTTATCCCATAAACACACATGCCTTTTTGTACGGTGGGGCCTGCCTCAGCCGCTTAAACTATCTACGAGACAGATCACTCAACGCCCACCCTCAAATAACTTGGTTTTGTAGGGACAAGAATATCTTGCCTTCTGTTTTGTGTAGGGGCGCAGCATTGCTGCGTCCGATACAACCACCTCTAAAATGATCTTATTAACAATGTTTATTTTTGGTTAACCCGACAAACTGTTTTCCAACTAATCGCCAATGTTCGGGGATTGCCCACTCCCTCAAAATCGTTAGCGCCAACCCTTAAAAACAGTGACAAAATGTTCTTCCAAAATGTAACCCACTCGCTCGCAGCCTGTTGTACTATAGGCATGAGAGCATTTGTATTTCTCCCTTGCCCTGTTACTACGGGCTATCAGCGGAGTGAGCCTGCGAACGTGCTGATGAGGGTTGGGGTTAGGGGTATCCCGCCGCACCTTAACATCACCAAACGTTGTAAATATGACAAAAACAACCCTGTCACACCTGCAATATTTGCAATATTTGCAACATATTAAACGATTACCCTGCTGCCAATGACAATGCCGCCGCCACTGCCGCCATAAAACGGCTTTCTGTACGCTGATGATCGTTAAATCTTTAATTGGAGGTGTCATTATAGAGGCAAGATGCATGTTGCCCTGTATGGTTCACTCAATCACTTGCGGGGGAGGGTTCGCTTTTCATACAAATCACTTTAACCACTACCACCAAACTCCCAAAATCGCCGCATTTGCCGCTTGTGCTGCACATTCTGCTTTAGCCGACCTTATGAGCTTGTCGGATGGTTTATCATCCGCCACTCAACTTCAGCGCCCTTTGTCCATTTAGCGGTGGCTTGAGCCACTATGTCGTCTCCGCCGTCGACGACATCGCCGACATAAAATGCACAAGTGAAATTGAAGAATCTGAAGAATTTCGCGAAGAAGCAGGGACACGGCGCCGCCGTGTCCACCACTTAAAACCTTATAACGATCAGGCGTGTTGGTACGTTTCCCACTCGAAATAGGTGGTGAATGCTTCATTCAAAATAGCTGACGTGAAGCTGTTGGTCATTGCAGCATGGTGCTCAAACCCATTCTTGCAGATATGATGCATCAACCGCTGAAGCTCAGGCACGCGCACTACCGCCCGACTGCCGAACGTCTCCACCGGATCATCAAGGAACGCGCCGTCACCCACATAAGCTTTGATCCGCCCGTGCCGGTCATCCGTGGTTACCCGCGCGAAGCTGAACGGACCAGCCGGAGTCTTACCTTCCACGGTTCCGTAAGTATTCTCGACGCCAACCGTTGTTCCGAGGATCGGCGCGTTGTACATCCGAGCTTCGTCACCAAGGAAGCTCTTCGCCCAGTTCCCGCAGTGGAACAGCACGCACTTATCCGGATCATCGCCGTAGTTGTTGTTCCAGTCCACCAACGCGCTAGGGGTCAGGTTCGCCAGTTGCAGCGCATACATTGAGGTCACACCCGTCACGTCCACTTCACAGGCGCTCGGCATCATCGCCTCACTCATCATGCTCATGATGGTACACACGTTGACGCCGTAGTTCGCTTGTAGTGATGTCCAGCATTGAATAGCCGACGCCGTAATATCCAGTTCTTTCATCCATGCGTCGATCACCACCGCCAGCTTTGCCTGTTTGACTACTGCAGTCGCTGGTACAGCATCCGTGCGGATATATGCGCCGATCCGTGCTAGACTGTCCTTTACACGCCCGTCGCCATCATCCAGTTTGTTCGCGCGTCCGAATATCTCAGAAAGGTCAACCGTACTCACGCTGATACCAAAGGCTTGCAGCAGTTTCTCACTGTAGCGTGTGGTATTGAACGCGTTGGGCCGTGCGCCAATCGCCCCCAGCCGTGCGCTTCGCAGCGAATTTACCACGCGGCAAACACCCAAGAACTGCCGCAAGTCTTCCTTAAATTCAGCTGTCTTGGGATGAACCGTATGCAGCTTGGTTAGCGTATAGGCGATACCGTATTGGTACAGGTTATTGCACACTGAAATCTTGCCGCAGAACGAGTCACGCCGCCGTTCCACGTACAGCTTATCCAACTCGTCAGGGTACGCTTGGATCAGCACCGGCACATTCAAACCGGAGAGTTTAATCGCGTCGGCCACGCCTTTTTCATCACCAAAGTTCGGCAGCGTCACCAGAATGCCATCAATAGCATCAGTGTGTTTCTTGAACAAATCCGCGCAGGCTTTCGCGTTCTGCCATGTTTCCACCGCGCCAAGTTTGGTGGTTTGCTCGTCAAGGATAACCGCTTCGACGCCCATCTCACCCATCACTTCGAGGATGTCCTGCCGTCCTTCCGAAATCAGCCGGTCAGGGAAAAAATCGCGGTTGCCGACGATCACACCTAAAGTCATTTTTTCTTTCATATTTGAGGGCCTTTCAAAGTCATATTGATTAAAGAACACGTTTTACGGCTGCTTGCCATTCTTTGTATAGTGATTTCATGACCTGAATATCTGCCACTGGCTTGTAGTCCACATAGTCATGTGCCAACGCTTCTAGCTCATCTAGTGTTTGATAGATGTTCATGCCCAGAGTGCCCGAAAGGACCGCTCCTAAAGCCGAAAGTTCCGGTAGTGTCGAAGCCCGCACCACAAACCGTGTCATATCCGCGCAGAACTGCATCAAGAAGTGGTTATTCACCATCCCGCCATCCGCTTGGATTTGCTGCATCGTGATGCCTGCTTCACCGCACATCAAGTCCAGCACATCCTTGACTTGATACGCGATCGACTCCAGCGCCGCCCGCACCACATGGTTCTTGTTAGCCGCCGGCGTGAGTCCTACAATCGCGGCCTTAGCGTTCGGCTGCCAGTAAGGCGCGCTTAATCCCACAAACGCCGGTACCAGATACACCCCACCATTATCAGGCACGGCTTCAGCTAGCGCCTCCGTCTCACGTGGATCGTTAATCAGCCGCAGTTGATCTTGCAGCCAAGCAATCGTCGCCCCCGTAAAGTTGATAATCCCCTCAAAGGCGTAGGTCGTTACCCCTTGGTAGCGCCAACCAATCGTTGTCACCACCCCGTTCGTGGACAATCTCATCTCATCACCAATATTCAGCAAAACTGATGATCCCGTCCCGAACGTGACCTTCGCCATTCCCGGTCGGAAGCAGCGTTCCGCAAAGAGCGCCGCCTGCGAGTCACCCATCACCCCACAAATCGGAACAGCCTTGTCGAGTTGCCCATCGAGCGTAGTGATCCCAAAGGCCGCGCTGCTTTCCCACACTTCAGCCAATGCCTGCTTGGGTACGCCAAACAACGCGCACAGTTCGTCGCTCCATTCCAATTTCCCAATGTCGTAGAGCAGGGTACGGCTGGCGTTGGTGTGGTCGGTTGCGAAGGTCTGCCCGTTTGTGAGCTTGTAGACCAGATAAGTATCAATCGTGCCCAGCAGCGCTTCGCCTGTTTCAAGTTTCTTTTGAATATCGGGGTAGGTTTCGCAAAGCCACGTAATTTTTGAAGCGGGGAAATAAGTGTCAATCTTGAGGCCTGTCACATTCAGGACGCGCTGGCTGTGTCCCGCTTGGATCAGTCGTTCACAAATCGGCTCTCCACGTCGGCACTGCCACACAATCGCTTTATGCAGTGGCTTACCAGTCGCCTTTTCAAAAACAACAATAGTCTCCCGTTGGTTGGTGATGCTTAAACACAGAATGTCATTTTTTAAATCGGGGTGTTTATCAAGTAATAGGTGGAGCGCTTGGAGAGTGTTCTGGTAGATTTCTTCCGCGTCGTGTTCGACCCATCCCGGTTTGGGGTAGTGCTGTTGGTGTTCGACCGAAGTGCGGTCAAGCAGATGACCTTCCGTGTCGAACAACAAAGCCTTGGTCGCAGAAGTACTTTGATCAATTGCTAGGATGACGCTCATGAACTCATCTCCGGTGCGAGCATCTGCTTCGCCGTTTGCGCCAATCCTTCGGCTGAAATTCCATAATGTTTGAATATTTCCATCTGGCTTCCCGTAACTGTATGCTCATCAGGGAAGCCCACAATCTTAAATGGCAAATAGACGCCCAGTTCCATCAGAAGCGATGCGCATCGTTCGCCCAAGCCACCATAGACACTGTGTTCCTCCACCGTGATTAAAGCTCTCGTGCTTCGTGCCGCCTTCAATAACGCTTCGCTGTCAAATGGTTTGATGGAATGCATACTGATAACACCGCATGAGATGCCTGCCTGTTCCAGTAGTTTCGCCGCTTGGATGACCTGTATCAGAGGTTCACCTGTTGCCACGAAGGTGACGTCTTTGCCTTCACTCATCACAATTGCTTTGCCGATTTCAAAGCGAGCATCTGGTTGATGAACCGTTTCAATCGCCCTTTTGCCCATCCGAATGTATAGAGGTCGCGGATGTGTTACCGAGGCTTCAGCCACTTTACGCGTTTCAAAATTATCGGCTGGCGCGACAATGTCAATATTATTGATCGTTCTCAGCATTGCATAATCATGCAGTGAGTGATGGGTCGTACCAAGTGCCCCGTAACTCACACCTGCGCTAATGCCAATCAACTTAACGGGACGATCCGAATAAGCTACGTCATTTTTAACCTGCTCGATAGATCGCGCGGTTAAGAAGCAAGCTGGTGACACCGCATAAACATGCTTTCCGGCTGATGCTAATCCTGCCGCTACACCGACTAAATTTTGTTCTGCGATGCCCACTTCAATGATTTGTTCCGGCAGTTCTTGACCATATTTCACGAACTTTCCGGAGCCGCGTGAATCGCTGGTGACAACCAGAATATCGCGGTTATGTCGCGCCAGTTCGAGAATCGTGTCTGAAAATACATCTTGGTTGGGTTTATTATGAGCCATGAGCTTTTAATTCCGCTGTAGCCTGTTCAAATTCTTTCATCGCCGTAGCATATTCGGCATCAGTCGGCACTTTATGATGCCATGGAATCGAATTTTCCATATAGCTAACACCTTTTCCCTTTATGGTATGGGCGATAACCAAATTGGGCTTACCTTGTTCAAAGGGCAGGGCATCAAAAGTAGCAATCAGTTCACTGATGTTGTTGCCGTCGCATTCACAAACCGCCATGCCAAAGGCACGGAACTTATCTGGAAGGGGTTCAACCGCATTCACCTCATCGGTCGGCCCTGTGATTTGAAGTTTGTTGCGGTCGATGATAATCACCAGATTGTCGAGCTTATAGTGTGACGCCGACATCAGCGCTTCCCAGTTCGAGCCTTCCGAAAGTTCCCCGTCACCTAGAAGTGTGAACACCCGATAGGAACGCTTATCCAGCTTTGCCGCTATCGCCATACCTACCGCAACGGCTAATCCATGTCCTAAAGCGCCTGTATTTTGCTCAATGCCATAAACGTCTCGTGTGGGGTGTCCGATATAAGGCGATTTGTACTTCTCAACCGTATTCAGCGCCTTTTTTGGAAAGAATCCTCTCTCAGCAAGGACAACATACAGCGCTTCAACACTGTGACCCTTGCTTTGGACATAGCGATCACGGTCTGAGGACTGAAATGTTTCTGGGGAGACGTTCAGAGTGTGGTTGTAAAGGACATTGAGAATATCAACGCATGATAAGCTGCCACCTGTGTGACCCGCTCCCGTATGCTTGATAAGCTCAACAACACCCTTTCGATATTCGATAGACTTTTGTTGTAAATCGCGAATATTCATAAGTTTTCTCAGTGAGTTGAATAATTATTCAACTAATACTTTTTATTCAATCTCCTATAACTATAGCTTCCAACGACAGCTTTGTCAATCGGTTACGCAGCTTCGGCTTGTCAATATGACGCGATGACGCGCAACGGACGATTAAAACCTGCACACGAGCGTGCAAATACCGTCGCTATAGATAACGACACCTGCGAGAAGGAGATGGAAAGCTCCAAACGATGAAGTTATTTTAGGCAGAGACATGACTGGCCCTGCCTATTGCTACTCAGAGGCTGAAGTGGACTTTGACTCGTTTGGGGTCTTTTTCCGCGAGTTCTAGTCCCTTGCTGAAATCATCCAGCGGAAGCTGATGGGAAATTAATGGCTCGACCTTTATTGCACCATTCTGAATCAGTGCAATACTTTGAGGGAATGTGCGATTGACGGCGAAGCTGCCAATAATCTTAAGATCACGCCGGAAGACTTCGTACGCTGGGAACTTGACATATGTACCCAGTGGAGTGACCCCAAACACCCAGACTTTCCCGCGGGGTTTCACATACTGGAACGTGCCTTCGAGCACCGCTGGAATGCCGGTTGCATCCACAACGATGTCATAGCCGTCTGGTTCAATCGATGTCAGTCTTGAAGGTTGCTGGGCATCCGCCACTACTGTATGAGTGGCACCCAACTGTTCAGCCATCTGTAAGCGCCACGGTACGACATCTGTCACCGCAACGCGGACTGCGCCAGCCTGTTTGAGCGATTGAGCCACCAGCAACCCCATCGGTCCAGCACCAAACACTAGTGCAGTGTCACCCGGTTGCACATCAACCTGCTTTATTCCCCAGACAACGCAGGCCAAGGGTTCAATCAAGGCTGCCGCGCTGTAAGTCATGTCGCCAATCGAGAACACATTCCCTTCTGGCGCGACTACATATTCCGCGAAAGCTCCGCTGCGGGTTACACCAATTGCCCGTAGATTCTTGCATTGGTTGGGTTCGTTCTTTTGACAGCTCGAACAGCGATTACAAGGAATATTGGGATCAGCGGTTACCCGATCACCTACCTTGAAGTTCTTAACGTTTGTTCCGATGGCTGCCACTTCACCACTAAATTCATGACCGGGAATGAGTGGGTATTCGGCTTCATACTCGCCTTTGAAGATGTGCAAATCGGTTCCGCATATGCCTGCTGCGTGAACTTTAATTAGGACATCGTCAGCGCCGACAATCGGTTCTTCAACCGTTGTTACGGTGCTCTTTCCGGGTTGTTCGATACGTGCTGCTTTCATCTGACTTGCTCCTGACAAGATTATTGCTTATTGTGGCATAGTGATCTGCACTTTGACCGAGTTTGGCGGCATATGCAGTGCAAAATCAAATGCCTCAATGCTGTCTTTAAACGCGAATATATTAGTGATCAACGGCTTAACATCTAGTGCTCCGCTTCCCATGAGAGCGATTGCACGCGGATAGACATGCGCGTAGCGGAAAACATTCTCGATACGCGCCTCTTTGACTTGAGCCGCCGAAACATCAAAGGCGATTGGCTGGTCAGGGATGCCGATGAAGACCACTTTGCCTCCGGGGCACAGTGGTTCAAAGACTTTGCCTGCGGCTTTACCGTTCCCGCTAGCTTCAAACACGATATCTGCGCCCCAACCGTCGGTAAGGTTTTTCACAACCTCATTCAGATTCTCTTTCGCCACATTAACTGGTGTGACCGGACCAAGAGTCGCCGCCAAATCCAATTTAGGTTGCTGAACATCCGTCACGATAACGCGGCTGCATCCACCTGCCAATGCTGCCAGCACTGTGAGCATCCCAATTGGCCCGGCGCCAATGACGACGGCCACATCCCCCGGTCTGATTTGCGCTTTATTAGCAGCATGCATTCCGACTGCCAAAGGTTCAACCATCGCCCCTTCTGCAAAACTGACATTATCGGGCAGTTTGAATGTAAATGCGGCAGGATGCACCACGGTTGGGCGTAGCACGCCATGAACAGGTGGCGTAGCCCAAAAACGAACAGCGGGATCAAGGTTATACGTACCGAGACGCGTAGCTTTGCTGTTGGGATCAGGAATACCGGGTTCCATACAAACGCGGTCGCCGACCCTAAAGTTCTCAACATCGGAGCCCACTTCAATAACGGTTCCTGCTGCTTCGTGGCCCAGTACCATCGGTTCGCGAACTATAAATTGCCCGATGGCACCGGTTTCATAATAGTGAACGTCGCTTCCGCAGACGCCAACAGTATGTAAGGCAATCCGAACGTCATGCGCCCCTAATGTTTCAGGAATATTGATGTCTCGTATTGAGAGTTCATGTACTTTTTCTAAAACCAGCGCTTCCATAATAATTTATCCCTTCGTGAAGGCTGAATTGCAATCCGAGATTAATGCTTCACGTTTATTTTACCGCGCCAGCTATCAGTCCGCGTACCAATTGTCATTGAATGACCCGGTCAGTCATCATGGCGGGCAAGTCCGTTTTGGTTATCACGACAGTTACTCACCTCCGGGATAATGAAATTCCTAAACACAGTAGTGAGTGCCTTGAAGCCACAACATCAGTTGTCTCGCAAAGGAAGTTGAGGCAAATGAACCATTGGAACGAGGAATTCAAACATATTGCGCACATTCAGACGCATAAATAAGAGGCAGTGTCTTGCCTCAGTGTACTTTCCACACTGCATACATCGATCAATTTTCTCGCGAGGCTTCTCGAATGGGTTCTTGATAGCTCGAATACAAAAACGTCACCGATAGTTGCCGCGAATGCCGCGTGGTTGAACTGGTAATCGTGCCTCATAGAGATGTGATACATCTCCCACTGTTAGGGCTCGCGGAATAGCCCATTCATCGCTGCGTTCCTCAAACAAAATCGTTGTCACGGCACTTGGCGCATGCCAGAAACTGCACCAGATCAAGGGTGGTGGTGCACATAAGAGATAGGCGAGCATTGCTAGGGCCGTTCCATTATGACAAAAAAGTGCAATCTGGCGTCTATCTTTTGCGACCACCCGATAACGCCTGCCTTCACGTCTATATCCATACCGTGAAATCAGTTCATCAGTCGCAGCACCTAAAGCCGCATAATCTTCACGAATGCGCGCCGAGTCCAGAGGCGGCGTATAACACCAGCGCTCGAGATCAAAAAAAGCAGGGTCTGCGCGAAGAATTTCGCCGGGAATATCCCAGACCGGTATTGCCTCTCCGTCTTCAACAATTGGTGCATAGTGCCAGCCCTGAACCTCAATTGCCCATGGCTCGATGTTGACATTCAATTTCAGCAAATCGGCTGTGTATTGAGCAGTCATATGTGCACGTGGCATCGGCGACGAATAGATGGCATCCAAGTTGTAAGACGCAAGCCTTTTTGCAAGGGCTGCTGCTTCTAGTTCTCCAGCAGCGGTGAGCTTGTCATTTTCATAATCGGGGTCGGCGTGGCGAATAATATATAAGCGCATTCTGTGTTCTAACCCTTCAGTGCAGTCGCTAAGGCGAAAGGTGTATTCGAAGTGAAATAATCGACTCCAGCATCACGCAGTAGAGGCGCCGCAGCCAATGCCGTTGGTTTATCCACGTCCATCGTCCACGCATCGAGTTTCACATCATGCTCGTGTAACCATTGCGCCATATTAAACCCATCTTCTAGACAGCGCATCAAGAGATGGTAACTCACATACCAGATGCGCGCAGAAGGTACGAGACACAAGAGTTGTTCACACCGTTCTGCAAGGTAACTTGCTGCTGGCAGAATTCGGCTCTTTGCCAGAATGTGGTCATCATGGTAACCATAAGCGCCTCGCTGATAAGGCGGATTGTCTGGTTCGTCCTTCCATGATGGATCACGCCAATCAAGATAGAAACCAATGTCGAAGCCAATATCCAACCAAGGTGCGAGGCGTTGCAGTTTGCGTAAGTGCCAATCCGCTCCGCTGCTGACAATCACTCTTTTCCTAAGTGGCTCAATCAATCGCACTAACCGTTGTAAGGGTTCATCATCAGTTGATGGATAAACCGCTTTATAGTCCAGTTGCAAACGGGTCGCGTTTGGTGCGGCGAGATACGCGTTAACAACCTCGCTCAAAAGGGCAGGTGCATGACTTGTAATTTGGTCACGCTGTTTGATCTGAAGCCCTTTAACCTGCTCAGGAAGTAGCGCATTGACATCACCTTCACCGCTCGTCTCTGACTCAAGAACTGGGTCATGAACCAGTAGATAATCATTTGCCTTTAGAGGGGTAATATCCACTTCGATGATTGCCGCCTCTGCCTTGAGCGAGTCTTTGATGGCTTGGAGCGAATTGGGCGGGTTTCCAGACTGATCAAGTGCCGCCATATGATGGACGATTTGAAATGTCATATCCAAGAGTCCTTTTGATGATGATAGGCCAATTGATTGTATCGTTTTTTGATTATGAATGATGTGAAATTTTTGAGATATTCATTTCCCATCGGGAAATTTGTTGACATTCGGCATTTAATGTATATTTAACATGCCGTCGATATTTCTTAACATAAATAGTTGTCTGGTTTAAACAGAGGTAAACGGGAGGACGGTATGATCCCGCAAGCCCAAATAATACAAGGAGAAAGAAATGCGATACTTTAGGCTCTTATTAGCGTTCGTATTCCTCCTCGTGGCAACAACCGTTGCTGCCCAAGACAAGCCCAAAGATATTTACGTCTATACCGATTCGGACACCAATATCAGTGATTGGTGGACAAACACACTCATTCCAGCATTCGAAAAAGAGAACCCGCAGTATAAAGTTGTGTTGACCATTGTTCGTGGCGTGGGCGGTGGCAACACCGATATTGCCAACCGCGCTTTGGCCGCTTTGTCAACTGGGGATGATCCGCAAGTTGACTTGTTTGAAACCATCAGCCCTGATGAAGTCAAGGAATGGGTCGATAAGAAACTGTTCCTCGAAATTGATAAAGATAATCTCCCGAACATTGAAAATGTGATCGAGGCAACCAACCGACTTCCGCAGGAAATTCCTTATCGCGGTTCTCAGGTATTGCTAGCCTACAACAGTGAAAATGTGAAAGAAGACGAAGTGCCCAAGACCTATGAAGATCTGATCCAGTGGATTAAAGATCACCCCGGTAAGTTCGTTTACAACCGTCCTGACAAGGGTGGTAGCGGCGCCGCCATGGTGACCCGTGCCATCTTCGAAGTCACAGGCAAAGACCCGTCCTTGTTTAAGCCCGGCGAAAATAAGAAGGAATTGATTGACCAGTTCCCGAAGGCTTGGGAATTACTCGCCAGCGTCCACGATTCGATTTACGAAAATGGCTCGTATCCTGCTGGTAACACGCCCGTGCTTGAACTGTTTGCCAATGGCTCCGTCGATATGATTACCGCATGGTCGGATCAAGCCCTTCAAGCCATGCATAAAGGTCTGCTGCCGGATACAGCCAAGCTGGCGCAGCTCCAAGACCTTCCTTTCACCGGTGGTTATGCCTACTCAGGTATTCCGTCGAATTCGACCAACATTGAAGGCGCTTTGGCCTTGGCCAACTTCCTGTTGACTCCTGAAATGCAAGCCTCAGTCGTCAATGAAATCGGTGGCTTCCCGGCCATTAGCTGGTCTGATCTTCCGAAAGAACTTCAGAGCCAATTTACGGACGTGATTACCGATACTGTACCCACTTGGCCCGGCGGCGATTATGGTGCTGCAATGGTCGAAGGCTGGTATAAGAACGTCGCGACCAATATCGTTCAGGGTAGCTAATCCTGTAATTCGCTATTAGGCGATGAAGATGTGAGCAAAGAAGTAGCATTTTAAGCTTTGCTCACATCAATTTTGAGGCCGTTCCCTAAATCCGATTTCGTGGATAACAAAGTTCTGTATTTGTTAGATGATTATTTATGACGACACTTCCTTCTAGTGTGACTGCCCAATCATCTCAGCGAAAATCACGGCGTTCATTACTGGCATACGCAATGGTCGCGCCACCGCTTTTGCTGATGGGCCTTTTGATTTTTCTGCCAGCAATACAATCCATTATTCGAACACTGCTGGTTGATACCAATGGTGTGCAAGGCTTGTCAATTTCTCGGTACGTTTCGTTTTTCAGTGACCCGATCAGCGTATCGAACCTAGTTTTTACCTTTCAAATTGTCCTCATTACACTGTTCGTCATCTTTGTGGTGTGTTTTCCGCTGGCGCTTTACTTACGCTTTGCCAAAGGCCGGATTGCAGGCGCCGTCCAGATATTGGTTTTGTTTCCCTTGTTCGTACCGGGGATTATTCTGTGTTACGCACTGATCCGCTTTCTTGGAACACGAGGGACATTGGAATCCGTGTTGGCGATTGTCGGTGTAACGGGCTACAAAACACCCTACCTTAAACCGGAAGCCATCATTATCGGGCTGGTGTGGGAGTCAATTCCCTTCACGGTCTTGGTACTGACGGCAGGGTTGGGGCAAATCAGCGATTCGCTGATTGAAAGCGCCCGTGACGTTGGAGCAGGCAACTGGACAATATTCCGAAAGATTATCTTGCCGCTGATTATCCGCCCGCTATTGATCGCCTTCTCATTGAATTTCTTGGGCATCTTTGGCAGCTACACGGTTCCCTATCTGCTGGGGCCAGCCGCTCCACAAATGATGGGTGTCTTCATGCAGCAGACCTTCGGTCAGTATCGGCGGCCAGATGATGCCGAAACGCAGGCCGTCATCACCTTTATCATATGTTCAATGGTCGGTTTGCTTTACGTCCGAACCGTTGCCAAACAGCGACTCCAGCAGGAGGAATCCGAATGAGTACTTATAATCCTCCTTTGCAAAATACTTGGTGGGACCGTTCGCGCCACAGCTTCATGCGAATGATCCGTCGTGATGGCTTCGGTATTTTGGCCTTAATCATTCTGATTCTCATCATCTTAGGGCCATTGTATTCAGTTGTGCTCTGGGCATTTGCCGAAAAATGGAAATATCCGTCTCTTGTTCCCAATCAATTCGGGTTTAAGTTTTGGGGCGATACCTTTTCTCGGGCGGATATTAAGAGCGCCTTGCCCTTCAGCATTGTTTTAGCGCTCACGGTCACTTTCCTTTCAGCCCTAATATGCTTACCGGCCTCTTATGCCTTTGCTCGTATTCGGTTTCGTGGTCGGCAGTTGTTGTTGCTTTCCTTTTTGGCGACCAATGCATTTCCTCGCTTTGGACTTTACGTCAGTATTGCGGTCATCTTCTTCCGGCTGAATCTTATCGGGACAGTTCCCGGTGTGATCCTAATTCAATTAGTGAACACGCTGCTGCTGATGATCTGGATACCGACGGCAGCTTTTCAGGGCGTAGACCGATCCTTGGAGGAAGCGGCTTTAGACGTAGGGGCTTCCCAGCTTCGGGTATTCATACAGATCACGCTTCCGATGGTTATGCCTGCCTTAAGTGCGGCTGTCCTGTTGACCTTTGTCAACACATTTTATGAGGCACAGGGTGCGCTCATCATTGGTTTACCGCGCGTGGTGACCATGCCTGTACTGATGTATTCACTCATCAACAGCCAGCTCGTTACTCAGTATGGTGCCATTGTTTCCTTTGTTTTGTGGTTGCCTTCGCTCTTGTTGTTGCTCGTAGCACAGCGCCTTCTTCGCGGCGGTTATCTTACAGCGGGGTTTGGGGTGTAATTCATGGCGACACTCGATATTCTTCACGTGACCAAGCGCTTTGGGACGGTTACAGCCGTCAATGATGCGACTTTTACGGTTTCCGATAGTGAGTTTATGTGTATTTTGGGGCCTTCGGGCTGTGGAAAATCGACGTTGCTCCGCATGATCGCCGGTTTTGAGACGATTACTTCCGGCGACATTCAGATCAATCGTGATTCGATTGCCGGACTGCCTGCCAACAAACGTCCAACAGCGATGGTATTTCAGAAATATACCTTGTGGCCGCACATGAAGGTGTATGACAACATCGCTTTTGGCTTAGGCCTACGCCATTTGACGCGTGATGTTATCCAGCAGAAAGTCAAAGATTCGTTGGAGTTGGTTGGTCTTGCAGGCTACGAGGAGCGTTATCCAGCGCAGTTGTCAGGCGGTCAACAGCAGCGTGTCGCCTTAGCCCGTGCCATCGTACTCGAACCCAAAATTCTTCTGCTTGATGAACCTTTTTCAAGTTTGGATGCGATTTTGCGCGTTCGTTTGCGAGAGGAACTCAAGCGTATTCAGCGCCGCCTGAAGATTACCGCTATATTCGTTACCCATGATCAAGAAGAGGCCTTGTCTTTGGCCGACCGCATCGCAGTCATGAACAGTGGAACCATTGAGCAGCTTGACCACCCCAGTACCATTTACTCAAACCCACAGACCTTGTTTGTCGCCGATTTCATCGGTGCGATGAATTTGCTGAAAGCTACTGGCCAAAATGGTCAGCTTCGGCTAGGTGATAAAACACTCTCTGCCATCACAGCGAATGGACTAAACGGTGATGTGACGGTTGCATTGCGCCCTGAGGATTTGGTCGTGGTGCCTGATACCTATTCTGGTGTTAACAGCCCATGGAAGGCGCGTGTTGATCAGGTGATGGATCTAGGCCACTATCGCAAGCTTTTGGTTGATGTTCCTGAAATCGGTGATCTCAAGATCTTTGTTCCGAAGTCCATGCATATCAACGAAGGGGACCGTGTTTCACTGGCTCCCATGCGCTATTTAGTTTATGCGGGCGACAAAGCACCGGTCGAAGTCAATCACCTGCCCAAACAAGAATCCGCAGCCGTGACTTAACTTTTAAACACGTCTTAGCGGGCTGTGTTCTTGGGGCAGTGATACAGGCTCATGTTTGTGAACACGGCCTTTACCTCTGTAGGGGCAAGATAATGATCTTTCACTTTTTAACACGGAGTATGTTTTTGTAGGGGCAAGATATATCTTGCCTGCATGGTTCCCTTCCCCTGTTACTACGGGGGAAGGGCTAGGGTTAGGGGTCGGAATGTTCTTTCTCCGTCCTAATTTGGAAAACGTCATTATCTTGCCCACTTTTCTCCTCAGGAATAACGGCCTTCCATAGGAAAGCCTAAACCTTATCCATTTCCCCTCATTTGCCCCAACCGAGTAAACTTGACACTTGCCCTCTAGCGTTTGAAAATATGCGACAATGTATTCCTATTCACGACATGCTTTGTTGACACACTCTATTTTTTGTAAAGGTAAATCTTAATGGATCAACCACTTTCTATTCCTGTGCTTACCGGCCCATTGCGATGGCAGAACGTTCCTGAGAAATGGTCATGGAACAGTACCGATCAGTCCCTCTCCATTACTGCCGGAAAACAAACCGACTGGTTTCTGGATCCGGTCGGCGCGGTCAATATCGTCAACGCGCCTGCACTACTCTCACCAGTTCATGAACCGTGTATGTTGAAAGCACGGGTATCGTCGGACGCGTCCGTCATGTTTGACGCGGGCGTGCTCACGGTCTATCAAGCGGATGACCATTGGGGTAAATTGTGTTTTGAGAGATCTCCGCAGGGGCAGTTGATGGTGGTCTCGGTCGTAACCAAGGGAACATCGGACGACTGCAATTCGGTTCCTATCGATGGTCGCGAAGTTTATCTGCGAGTGAGCGTTTTGGAAAAGGCATTTGCCTTCCACTATTCTCTCGATGGCCAATTTTGGAACTTGGTTCGCTATTTCACGCTCGGTGATCGTAAGTCGCTTGAAATTGGATTCTTATCTCAATCGCCAACTGGGGAAGGCTGCACCGCCCGCTTCAGTGAGATCGCACTCCTATCCCAGAAATTGGCCGATCTTCGTTCGGGAAAATAGCGGATAAAGCGAAGCGAATAACGAATGCTAAAGTTAGAAAACTCGAACGGAATCGAGTTGACGGGTTAAAACTTTTGTTCTAAAATGAAAGTGGATTATGAGCAATTTCATGAGTTTTGCATTGATGATCAAATAATCAATAGTCAAGATGTTTTTGTGGGGACAAGGCATGCCTTGTCCAATTGGCTACAACCTGATTTGCACATCATTTCAAATGAATTGCTGTAGGGAAAAGTCTCGGAGTTTTCCATTTTGATGCTGTTATCAAAGGCCTAATTAGGACAATATCAATGAACCCCTATTTCAACTTTCGTATTGCTCTACACTGTCGACGAATGACTAAAGACTATCAGCAACTAAAGCAGCGGCGTATGTCGGAAATGTCGGCGGCAGTAATTCGGGAGCCATCCACTGAAAATACGCCAATTCAGCGGTATTAGCCGTGCCAGCCGCCAGCCAAAAATGTCAATTCAGCGGTTTCTCCCGTGCCTCCCGCCAGACAATTCGGCGGGAAATATGCAAATTGTGCAAAATCTGCGAATTTTGTGCAGATAATCTAGCTGCTCACTGTCGTTGCTCCAATATGATAGGCGTTCAACGCGAGTATCGTCTCAATCTGCTCGGATGCTTCTTTGGCTCTTCCTAACCCATGTAATCCGAGTGCCATCATATAGTGACAGTGAATCCGGTTGCGTTTATCAAGGTCTTCCTCAAACACCAAGAAGTCAGGGAGTGAGACCGCGAAATAATCAATCGTGATGTGGTCGTCAATGTGTTTCGTTCCGTACTCGATCAGGCGGTTAAAAATGGCATTGGCCTCGGTCTCTCGTCCAAGTTTTTCAAGCGCCTTCCCTTGAAAAAAGATCATGTCCGGTGGTTGATCGTTATAAAACATGGGTGAACTTGGCTCAGACAACCCGACTGACGCCTTCTCAAAGTGCTGCTTCCCTAGTTCGGATTGGTTCAGCCCTTCGTAAGCACAACCAAGATAAAAGTGAATGTTATTGTCTTGTGCCCCTTGTAACTTCCCCTCACCGAGATTGTCCGGGTAAACAAGGGCGCGTTCGAGAAGATGAATAGCTTCTTGGTAAGACTTGGCTTGTAATTGCTCTTTGGCTAACTGGACCAGACTCACGATATATTGCCCTGTAACCTTGCCTTCACCACCCTCCCACGGATGGAAATTGCGCGTCATTAAGATGCCCAGCGCTTCTTGGTATCGCCCCATCAAATTGAGTAGTGTGACGCGTTCAAGCGTCAAATCGTCCCGTTGATCCGCTAGACCTGCATACTTCTCAATCTGTTCGAGTCGTTCAATCGGAGGAATATTTAACTTTTTTCGAAGCTGATCGAGTTCGAAAAATACGCGCGCATCCGAAGTGTCCAACGCAAAGGCGCGTTCGTATGCTGCTAATCCGGCTTGTAGATCGTTTCGTTTATTCACATAGGCCAAACCGAGGTTGCGATGTACTGTCGGGAAATTCGGATTGAGTTTCGCGGAAGCCTCCCAGACTTCGATAGCCTCATCATAGCGCCGGTGAGCGTACCAGAAATTGCCTAAATAGTACGGCGCAAACGAGTCGTGAGGTAGCTTACCTCTGTGAGCCAATACCCATTCAACCTGATTCGGGAAGCAATAATCAGGAGGAAGTGCCGCCGCTTCTTCAAAGACGGTGTGCGACATGGCATATTCACCTGCCAGTTGTAAAACCCAAGCTAGAAAATATCGCACCAGTGGATTGTTTGCTGGCGCTTCTCGCAATAAGGCTGTGGCTTCTTCGAACAATCCAGCATGGGTATAGTCCAGCGCGATTTCGAGAAAGCTGTTCACTGGATTACTGCTCAGTGATTGATAAGTCAGGTCGCCGGTCAGCAGAAATTGTTCATACAACACACCGAAGTTCATCTGATCCAACTTCAAGCTGAGATTAATCGCTTGCTGTGCCGCTTCAACTCGTCCCAAGTGGCGTAGTAGGACGATCTTCAGGTGATGTGCTTGATGGTGGCATCCGTTGCGAATAAGTGAACGCTCAACCAGTTCCAGTGCTTCACCAAAGTGTTTGTCGTGGCAGGCCAAACGAGCTAATTCAAAATAAGCACTATCTTGCCACGCGGCATTCCACACCGCCTTATAGAACTGATCTCGCGCTGCCGTGTCGATACCTTGCATCTTAAGCGCTAACCCCAGATTGTAGTAAGCCTCACCATCATAAGGATTCGGATTACGACGCGTGACGCTTTTGACCGCTGCCTGAAAATATCTCTCAGCTTCACTGAACTTTCCCCGCCTAAGGAGGAGTAATCCCATCGCATTGTTGCACCGGCTATCATTCGGATCACGGCGAAGTGCTTCCAGATAGTAGCGTTCAGGCTCGTAGGTTGCGTGACGATATTGCTCCAGATGAAGCCCGTTTAGAAATAATTCGTCATTTGATTGGATTTCTGCGGGCAGTTTTGCCGGAGTAGCTGGTTCCGGAATCGTAAATTCGTTCTTTGGAGGAGGCTTATAGCCGATGAGTTCATGCCCATCTTCAAAAACACACAGCTTCAATAATCTTTCGGTGATGCCTTCTGCCAGATCAACGGTTTCTTGAAACGTTGCTTCGGGAGACAGCTCAATCGTTCGCTCGAACGAAATTCGATCTTTTACAAACAGTTGAATAAGGACTTTACGAGGACGTGTGACATAAACGCCGATGTGAGCTTTGCCATCAATGACCTCTAAATTGATCACAGCATCTTTGGATGCATTCTTAGCCGCGCCGATATGCTTATAAGGCATAAAAATCTGGGTAAAGCTCTTTTCTTCACCCGGTTGTATCCACGAAAAGTCTGGTTGATTATCGGTATACGCGCCGCACATCAACTCAATGTAAGGGCCATCTTCGTCCGTCAGTTGGCGATCCCATGCTTTGCCGAAATCTCCATTGCCCCATGTCCACTGCTTTTTACCGGGGACGACATGATGATTAGCCACATGCATCATCCCCGCTTGCCTGCTCGCATCATAGCAACCTACAAAATCAAAATTGGAATGGTAGGCCATATAAGAAGTGGGCACAGGAATATTCTTATAGCGGGAAATATCCGTGCCGGGTGAATAATCCATCTTATAGTATGTTCCGGTCGCAATCGGAAATCTGGATACGTCCCGTTTACCATGATCCATCACAGCATGAACATCGGGTGGAAAGACCGATTGATAATCATCATTAACATGTACCGCCGGATTTGCCCACCACAAAAAAGTCTGTGGTACAGCGGTACGGTTATACAATTGAACCTTAATTTCGAGGTATGCCGTATCCGGATAAAGTGTAAACCCTGTCATGCCTTTGGTTCGAAACATCTGCTCAATTTCGCTCATCCAGACCGTTTGTGTACCATCGTCATTTGTAACAATCCGGTAGTCCACTGGTTGGAAGGTGCTGGGACGGTGATGCTGCGGCCAATTGAACTCAATACCACCTGAGATCCAAGGGCCTGTCAACCCAACCAGTGCTGGTTTGATAACACGGTTGTAGTAAATAAAGTGATAGTTATTAGTCTTGTCGAGCGCCATTTGTACGCGCCCGCCAATTTCCGGCAACAACATAATTTTAAGAAAGCGATTTTCAAGAAAAACAGCTTTGTAAGGTTGGTCTACTTTTTCATCATATATTTTGTCGATCACTGGATGCGGATAAACCACTCCGCTGCTGCCTTGATAGACACGCTTTTCCAAAAACATCGGATTTTTGTCCGGTTTGCCAATCCCAAAAGTGGGTATCGTAACCGTTTCCTCCCAAACTCGAACCTGATCCTCAGTCGACATAGTAATCCTCCCAAATATAATCCGAGTCTAATCACGAATACTGAATGGTCGCAATGGAAAAAAGTATGGTGTGATAGACAATCTTACGATAATCTGTTGGTTACCAAATCGGTGCTTACGTTAGGCAGGTTGCCATGTCACAAAAAAAGCTACAGGATGGATTTGTTGGTCAAAAGATGTGGGTTATCCCACGAATGACATTGGCAAAATGGTCGACACATCCCATGCTGCAATCGTTGATCCCAACCGATATTGGCTGGTATCCCTCGGCTAAATATCACTATCGGGAACGCCCACAAGGGGCCGAAGAACACATTCTAATTTTCTGCACGCAAGGCAGAGGTTGGTACGAAATCAATGGCGAACGACGCATTATTGAGGGCAACGAAGTGCTGCTTATCCCGCGCGGTATGGCTCATAATTATGGCGCTGATGATACAACGCCTTGGTCAATTCATTGGGTTCATTTTGTGGGCAATGAGGCTGATTTCTATGTCTACCACTTGCCAATAGGCGAATACAAGCTTTCTGTTGAGCCACTGTGTGCGCAGACGCTCACCCAACTCTTTACTGAGTGTTATGACTCGTTTGTGGGCGGGTTTTTGCTTTATCGCTTTATCTATTGTGCTCAAGTCCTGCATCACTTGTTAGGAGTGCTGTTCTTCAATAATAGTTCATTCTCACCCGTACAGCGCACCAGCCAGTTCCACAGCGTTGAAGAGACTTTGCGCTTTCTCCACCAAAATTTGCACCGGGTAGTTTCCTTAGGCGAAATGTCGGACCATGCCGGACTATCGACTTCGCACTTCTCATTTTTGTTCAAGCAGCAAACAGGCTACTCGCCGATGGATTATTTTATTCATCTTAAAATGCAGCGAGCCTGTACCATGCTCTCGTTTTCACAAAAGACAATTCACGAGATTGCCTATGAAATCGGCTATGGCGACCCCTACTACTTTTCTCGCATTTTCAAAAAGATTATTGGTGTTTCTCCACGGAATTACCGTGAAACACAATTCGGATGACATCGTAAGATTGTCTATCATCTCGGCAATTGTTCCATTGTTTCATCTCAGCATTTCCTGTTAATTTGGAATTGAAGAAACAAATTTGCTTACCTGTCGGGTTTTAGTTCTTGAAATTTTACTCTTGTAGAGTCTAAAAGTGTTTTATTTTTAGGATTAAGATTATGGTTTTGTCTGCTGGCTTAGCCTCATCACGTCCGCGTCTCACCCTAAATGATCAATGGGAATTTGCGCTTGACCCTCAAGATGTGGGTATCGAGCAAGACTGGTTCAACCGGAGCCTTGCAGATCATATCCAAGTACCAGCCTCTTGGGCTGAGCAGGGTTATGGTGAGCCTCCACAGTCCCATTTCCTAGCCGGATGGAATCCTGTACTGGTCTATGAAGGTGCGGCATGGTACAGCCGTGTATTGGACATTCCTGACTCATGGGCTGGACAAGTTGTTGAACTGATTTTGAAGGGGGTGCGCTGGCGCAGCCGGGTTTGGCTAGATGGTTCAGCCATCGGTCAAGCCGAATCTCTTTCCGTTCCACATCGCTATGATTTAACATCGCACCTTAAATCTGGCCGTCAACAGCGCTTAACCATCCAAGTTGATAATCGGATGATCTATCCTCTTGATGAAAGTCATGCCAACTCCGAGCAAACCTCAACACATTGGGGTGGAATTACGGGTGGCGTGGAAATTATCGTTTCGCCTCAATCGCATATCCACGATGTTAAATGCCATCCAAATATTTCCACTCACACTTTTGACTTTGAAGTATTCCTTCACAATGCCAATGGTTTGCAGCTTGAAGCATTTATCACTGACCCTGAGACGCAGCGAACATATAGTCAACAGGTGACTCTGACAAGTGATGTGACACAGGTATCGGTTGACCTTGGATCAGATGCGCGTCTGTGGTGGGATGACGAACCATTCTTGTACCATGCGACTCTGACACTCAAACAAGATAATCAAGTTGTCGATCAGGTTGAAACTCGTGTCGGCCTCCGCGAGATCATGACTCAAGGCAAACAAGTATTATTGAATGGCAAGCCTGTATTCTTGCGGGGATATGTGGACTGCTCCATTTTCCCACTAACTGGCTATCCCAGTTGGGATGTCGAGCATTATCGCCGGCAGTTCAAAATCGCGCGGAGTTACGGTTTCAACCACGTCCGCTTGCACTCATGGACAGCGCCGGAACCCTTCTGGCAAGCAGCCGATGAGTTAGGGGTGCTGGTACAGGCCGAACTTCCGCATTGGTCACAGTTCTATATTGACAGTGCCATTCAACCCCCAGAAAACGTTCATCAATACTTCTTGCGTGAACTGGAAGAGATTGTCGATGCACTGAATTTGCATCCGTCTTGGGTGATGCTCTCCAACGGTAACGAACTAATCGGATCAGATGGGCATCCAGCTTTAACTGCGCTTTCGGCTCATGGGAAATCATTAGACCCTACCCGATTGTTTACTGATCAAACAGGCTTCGGACAACTCCCTTCGCCAGCGCGTACTGTCGATTACTATATTCAATCTTGTAACTGGCATCCGCCCAAAAAGATCTATGATGCCGCATCCAATGACACTACGCAGGATTTCAGCGCCATTGCCTCTTTCACAGATCGTCCAGTTATCGGCCATGAACATGGCCAGTTCACGATGTATGTGCGTCCGCAAGAGGCCGCTAAATACACTGGGGCGATTCGGCCTTCTTGGCTGGAAAGCATCGAAGCGACCTTTGAAGCTAAAGAGATGACATCACGAGTTGAAGATTACATCCATGCGTCGGGCATCCATATGGTGCGAACTTATAAAGAGAATATCGAACGGGCACGTCGCTCGCGTGGACTTTCGGGAATTCAATTATTGGACATTCGGGATTTCCCGGGTCAGGGCCATGCGACAACCGGCGTACTGGATATGTTTTGGGATAGTAAGGGGTTAATCGAACCTGCTGATTTCGCGACGTTTAACAGTGATGTGGTGCTGTTGATGCGTGCCCCGTCGCCGAGTGTCGGCGGGAAAGTTATCAATTGATGCTCGGTCTGAGGGGGCGCACGCTTGGGAACTGAAACTAAGTTTAGGAGATAGCCACAACAGTTGGCATCTCTGGACGTATCCTTATCCTCGGCTTGAAAACAACGGCTTTAGCATAAGTACCCGCATTAAAGAATTGCGCAATGTGCTGCCTCAGGCCGATTACAGCGATAATCACGGTGGTACATTCCTTCGAATTGACCACGCAAAGCCAGTACTAAACGTAGGTCTTGATGTGGCAATTTCGGATCGCTTATCGCTGCGTGTGTTGCAATATCTCCATGATGGTGGTCGTGTCTGGCTAATCCCAAGCACGAATCAGATTTATGATTGTGTGCAGACCCGTTACATTGCGCCATTTTGGAGCTACCTGCATTTTCCTGATAGCCTTAGTTTTGTCATGGGGATGATTATCAAATCACACCCTGCTCTGAACGGTTTTCCACATGATGGCCTCTCAGATTGGCAGTGGTATAACTTGGTGAACGAGACTCCTGCCATTGGCTTGGATTCTGTTCCTTTCATCAATCCAATTGTCGAGGTTGTTGACAACTTTAATCGTGCGAAGCGATTAGCTTATGCTTTTGAAGCACAGGTCGGGGCAGGGCGTTTATTTGTATCGACGTGGCGCTTGTATGACCCACTTGTGAATGGCAGACCCGAAGCACGTCATTTGATGAGCACAGTTTTGCGTTATTTGCAGAGTGAAGATTTTGCCCCATCAAGTGTACTAAGCGTTGGGCAATTGCTTGGATTGTTTAAACTGACCAACGTTCGAACATTCACTATGGAGTAGTTAGCACTTAGGGTAAAGGTCGCTGAATGCTTGAATCGCGAATCACGAGCTGAGTTGGAACTGTAACCGTGAAAGCTGAAGCGCCTTTGTGGGTATTGGCAAGAATGTCAATCGCATGAAAACCAATTTGATCACGTGGGATGTCAACCGTTGTCAAACTAGGGATAGTAAATCGTGAGAGGTCAATGTTGTCGATACTGGCAAGCACGATATCATCTGGCACAGCGAGGTGACTTTCGTGCAAATGCTTCAATACGCCAACAGCAACCTCATCTGTTCCGGCAAGTATTGCATTGGGGCGATATTCAAACAGTAATTGATTGCAGGCCTGATAGCCATCTTGCATTTCGCTGGCGCTGTAAAGACTCTGGACATCCGGCTCAATTTGAAATTCGGACAATGCTTGTTGAAAGCCAACCATTCGCTTATCCTCAGGGCCAATATACACTGCCCTGTGGTTTCCAGATTCAAGTAAATGATGTGTTGCTTGATAGGCTGCTTTTTGCAGATCGAAACGGATTGTGGGAATTCCCGGCCACTCCCATTCAACGCAGACCACGCGCTCTACACGATCAATAATGGCTTGTATCAACGCACTGTTGTCTGGAGTTTGTGCAACTTGGTCGAGGCCTAAAAGAATAGCTGCACTAATTTCATTAGGATGAATAAGTTCATTAAAAAGGCTAGGATTATTGAAATCATCAAACACACGGATGAAGCGTATGTGGCGATCACGTTTATGCGCATGATCATGGATGCTGGCAAGAATGCTGCCATAGTAGGGGCGCTTGAACATGTGATTTCCGGCTAGGATGATGCCGATGTATTTCTCAGCAATCGTATCATCAGCGCTGGAAAGCATTTGGGCATGTTTATTAGGACGATATTCCAATTCTTTGATGGCTGCGAGAACCCTTTGGCGTGTTTCTTCCGAAACTTTACGGGGACCATTGTTTATAACATACGAAACAATTGATCGAGTAACACCAGCCTTACGAGCAACATCTTCCTGAGTAATGATTTTATTTTCTTGTGCGGTCATGATCGAATTCTTAAAGAGAAAACTATGATGTATAGGCTAAAACAAGCTGGGCCCCCCTAGGAAGTTTATAACAATTCATTGGCAAATTTCTATGTGAGTTGAATGTGCGAAATGAATTCTTACTGTTTTTCATAAGTGGCATGTTTTCTTTGATTGTGATACTATCAACACGAATTGTCAACGCGCGTTGATAGCCATTCTTTAATTTAGGTTTTTGTTTATCACAAAGATTTTATGAAGTTGTTTTTTGCCCAACACTTGGCCTACCCCTATTTTGAGGCAGCAATAAGCAGTCAGTTTGAGATTGACCTGCTTTGGAATTATTCCGTAGCTGTATGCACTCCCATATATAAACATGATTCAGTGAGAGGAGATAGATATTCACCGAATTTCATGCGCCGTCCATATAAATTAATCGTCTTGAAGAATATGGAGAAAATTATGAAGAAGTTCAAGTTAGCATTGCTATTAGTGCTTAGCCTATCGCTTTTTGGAATAAGCACGGTTGTTCATGCCCAAGCTAAGGAAGTGACCCTTACAGCTCGTACCCATGATCAGCTTTACCTCGATTACTTCAATTCACGGACAGCCGAGTTTGATAAGCTGCATCCTGATGTGAAAATTACATACGATTTTCAGGTTGACTCTCAGGTCGCCCAAAACGTACTCAATCAATTAGCCGCTGGCGAAAAGATTCCCGATTTGGTTGGTATTGAGCGTGGATCTTTCGGCGGTTTTATGAAGGATGGCGCCATCGCGAAGTATTTCGTCGATCTGACTCCCTTGATTGGTGATCGCGCGAAGGATTACTCGCCGGGCCGCTGGTCAATCTATTCATATAAGGGCGCGATTTACGGTATTGAAAGCTCTCTGACGCCAGCTGTGCTTTACTATCAACCTGAGCTTTTCACGAAGGCCGGTATTGAAGTACCGAAGACATGGGAAGAAGTACTAAACACGGCTGGTCCGAAACTTGCTGCTAATGGTAGTGCTTTCACCTTCGCAACCAATGATGGCACATGGTTCCAGATGTATTACAACCAACGCGGTGGCAACATTTTCGATCAAGACGGCAAGTTCGTTATGGGTGACGAAACCAACAAGCCAATTGCCATTGAAGTTGCCACCTTCGTGCAAAACGCTGTCAAGGCCGGTATCTTCCTGCCAGTTCTAGGTGGTGATGTGTGGTCAGGCGCGACCATTCCGACCGCATATCAGAGTGGTAAGCTCGCAGGTACTGTCATGCCCGATTGGTGGTCAAGCTGCTGCTTGAAGCCGGGTATCCCTGATATGGCAGGCAAGTGGGCAATGGCAACCATGCCCAAGTGGGAAGGTGGCGGTCACGCTACGTCGACTTGGGGTGGCACGGGCTGGTCAGTTGCACAGGGTGAGAACCAAGAACTCGCTTGGCAGTTCCTTGAATTCATGTACTTGGGTAAGGAAAGCCAAATTCAGCGTTTCCAAAAGATCAATATGTTCCCGGTTATGTTCGACGCTATGACTGATCCCGCTGTAACGGCTGTTACAGATCCCTTCTATGGTGATACCAAGATTGGTCAGGTTTATGCGGACGCTGGACAAGACATGGTAGTTTGGTACAACAGTGAATTCTTCGGTGCTTACAACACAGCAGCCGGAACCGACCTCCCTGCGCTCTTTGACGGTACGATGACACCAGAAGCATTCGTGGATGATGTTGTCACTCAAACACAGAACGCCATCGATTTCGGTTCTTCATAATCGGTGCGTTGATTAGGTTAGTGCGGGGTGGACAAACCACCCCGCTTGTTTATTGGAGGCAAAACATGTCCACACAGGATGTGGTGCGTGCCTTGTCTACGCCCGTTGCTAGGCAGCCGAGATTTCGGCAAGATAAGTATGCGCCGTATTTTTTCATCTCACCTTTCTATATTTTATTTGCAGTATTCTTTCTGTTCCCAACTGTATTTGCGCTAGTTTTGGGTTTCTTTAAGTGGGGCGCTCTCGGCGATCCTAGTTATTTTGCTCTCCGTAACTATGACCACATGTTTAAAGATCCGCTCTTCCTGAAAGCGGTCGGTAACACGTTGTTTTACGGAGCAGCCAGTCTGTTTATTGTGGTCCCGCTTGCCTTGCTGGAAGCACTGGCGCTTAACTCTAAGCGTTTGATGCTCAAGCCTTTGTGGAGAATGCTTTACTTCGCACCCATTGTGACCTCGTCTGTAGCGATTTCACTGGTATTTCGCCTGCTTTATAACTCAGACTACGGTTTCATAAACCAGATCATCGTTCTTTTGGGCGGTGTACCGGTCAAGTGGATGGAATCGGCGAACTATACCAAAATAGCGGTTATGGGCATCGTGATATGGCGTTGGACGGGCTTACTTGCCATCTATTTCTTAGCAGGGCTGCAATCAATCCCTGAAGATTTGCATGAGGCAGCAGCAATCGATGGCGCTTCTGGGTTACAACGCTTTTGGCATGTAACTTTACCATTACTGCGTCCGGTAATGTTGTTTGTCGGCATCATCGTTGTTATCGGCTCACTCCAAATTTTTGATGATCCGCAGATTCTGTATGGTGGCACAACTCCCGGTGGCCCGGGCAACAGCGCCATCAGCTTAGTGCAATATCTCTACAATCAAGGGATTTCACAGCAGTTGTTTGGATATGCCTCGGCGGTAGGCGTATTTCTCTTTGTCATTATCTTTGTGCTGTCCCTCGTTCAAATGCGCGTCTTTAGAGGGAATGATTAATCATGGTCGAATCCACATCGAAACGCCGATTCGAAACGCTTTTATTAAATCTATTGGTTGCCATCGGTGGAATCATCGTCGCAATCCCATTAGTCTGGATGATATCATCGTCCTTCAAGCCGCTTTCGGAAATCTACGCATTTCCTCCGACGCTTATTCCGCAAACCTTCACGACAAAGAATTACGATCGCCTCTTAAGCGATTGGCCTTTCTGGAACTGGTATGGTAACAGTCTGGTGATTGCAATCGTCTCAACGCTTGCAGTTTTGTTTTTCACGTCGCTTGCGGGTTTTGGTTTCGCCAAATATCGCTTTAAAGGCAGTCGTTTTCTGTTTCTAGTATTGCTTGCTTCAACCATGATTCCGTTCCAGCTCATTTTGGTGCCGCTCTATATCGTGATGAGCAAGTTGTCGTGGTCAAATTCGTACATGTCACTCATCATTCCATTTATGGCGCCAGCCTTAGGCATTTTCTTGATGCGCCAATTTATGATGTCAATACCGTCCGAGCTCATCGAAGCGGCACGGATTGATGGTGCATCAGAATTTGGGATTTACTGGAAGGTGATGTTGCCATTGGCCCGCCCAGCGCTGGCCGCCCAAGCTGTACTGACCTTCTTAGGGTCATGGAATAGTTTCTTATGGCCTCTATCCGTGCTGCATAATCGAGACTTTATGACCCTCCCTGTTGGAATGTCTACAATGGTTGGCAGCGTGAGCGCGGGTAGCGAACCGGCTATTGGCGCGACGATGGCGGCTGCGACACTCGTTTCTATTCCCGTGATTATTGTATTTATCTCGGTTCAGAAGCAGTACATAGCTGGCTTGACCGCAGCAGGCGTGAAAGAATAAGGTGTGCGCACCATGTCGCTGATGGTTGGCTAAGGCCGGCCCTCGCGTCGATAAACTGATGTTCAATTGCAATGTAGCTAGGCTGTACTGCTAGCTGCAAGGAGTTTGCTTTGTCTGTCTCCAGCATTAAAGCGTTAAATAAGTATGATTTCGTGATTGCGTTGGTTGTTGCAATCTGTGGACTGGTAGTTTACACCCGTGTACTCGCTCCCGATGTCCTCTACAGTGATAGTGGTGAATTCCAGACACTTGCCTATACATGGGGAACGACCCATACAACGGGATACCCTACTTATCTGGTGTTGGCACGCATTGTTGGATTTATTCCAATAGGGTCACTCGCTTGGCGAATTAGTTTTGCCTCTGCGGTTTTCGCGGCACTTACTTTAGGCGGTATTTATCTTGTTGTGCGTCATTTTGCTCATGTAAGCGGAGCACTACTTGGCAGTTTTGTTCTTTTAGTGTCCTATACCTTTTGGTCGCAAAGTGTTATCGCCGAAGTGTATACGCCAGCCACTGCATTTATCACAGCCATCGTATTGACGCTCATGGAATGGTACAAGCAACCCTTAAACTATCGCTGGTTGCTAGCACTTGTTGGGTTTCTGCTCGGCATTGGACTTGGTGTGCATCTGTTCATCATACTTATTGGGCCGCCCGTTTTCCTGTTTGTGATGTGGGGTGTGTTATTTGGTTCTGAGCAAGAACGAAAAAAATGGTCATACCTCATTCGGCTCATAATAGGCGGCGTGGCTGGTGTGCTGGCTTTTTACTTGCTATTTGTCTATATCGACATGCGTCCGACCCCGACGAATATTTTCTCAACGTCGATTTCGCCTTCCCGTGAAACGTGGGGATTGCAAGGGACCGATTTAGATTCAGAACCTGAACGCTTTTGGATTAGTGTATCAGGTTATCAATGGCGAGATCGGATGATACCGAATGATGTTAATTATGGAAAAGCATTCGATTCGTTCCTGAAGGAAAACCTCGCTAAAGAATACGCTACTCCAACACTTTTATTGGCAATCTTGGGCGCAATTTTCCTGCTCATTAAAACACGACGGTGGTTCACATTTTTTGGCATCGCGGTATTGGTCACCTTCAGCGCGGGATTTCTTTACTTCCCGGGTGACAAGTTCATTTTTTACCTGCCATTTTATGTGTTACTGGCGATTCTCAGCGGAATTGGTGCAGGGGCGCTCATTGCAATAGGGGAAAGAATCCTTAGATTGCGACCTGCGACTCCTGCCAAAACGGTTATCGTGTTGATCCTCACTGTGGCTCTGATGGCGGCCTGTACGGCTCAATTTATGGCGAGCCGATGGCGTTCGATTGAGCGTGGGCTTTCCGGATTTGTCAAAGAAGATTATGTCTATCCGGTTTTGCACCCTCATGAGGCACGGAGCGCAGCCGAATGTGCTCTTTCAAAAATCCCTGAAACAGATGCTCTTCTGGTATTAGAATGGCGTGCGCTTTATGCCATTTACTATATCGCCTATTTGGAGCAGGGACGTACAGGCATTGTGATACATGAAGCACTGCCTTATCCGGCGAAAGTGATTACCCAAACGCTCCAAACCGAGATTTCAGAGCGACTTCACAATGGTGAGGCAGTGTACGTCGATGACAGTTATTCACCGCTATCAGGTTTATACAAAATGACGCCCGTGGTAGGTAACTGTTCCAGTTATCGTTTGTTCAAACTGTCAGCATTAAGTTAAAGATCGATTACGTGAGCTTTTTTCTCAATAAGTTTGGGAAGTCTACAACAATGACAGAATATAAAAATCTGACCGCTGTACACTCGCTGGATGTCAATGTCACCCCAAATCCAATCATCACCGGACATTTGAATCTGGGCGGTGTAAATGTGCAAGGTCGGTCACTTAAATTCAACAGTTACTATATGCTGCAAGATGGCAAGCCGTGTATTCCAGTGATGGGAGAGTTTCATTTCTCGCGCTATGGCGCCCGCCACTGGGAAGAAGAACTGCTTAAGATCAAAGCCGGTGGCGTGACAATTGTGGCTACGTATGTGTTTTGGAATCACATCGAAGAAGATGAGGGTGTATTTAACTGGATCGGTAACAATAATCTCCGGTACTTTATCGAGTTGTGCGCCAAGCATCAGATTGATACCTTTGTCCGTATCGGCCCGTTTGCACATGGCGAATGTCGAAATGGTGGCCTTCCAGACTGGATCTATGGTCGTGAATTTCAGGTACGTTCCAATGACGAACGCTATCTAGCTTATGTCAAACGATTATATGGGGAAATTGCACAGCAGCTTAAAGGATTTCTGTTTAAAGATAACGGGCCGATTATTGGCATCCAGCTCGATAATGAATACATGCACTGCGGTGCACCTTGGGAAGTCACCTTCAAGCAGGGCACAGAATGGGTTCCGGCGGGTAATGAAGGTGCGGGACATATCGCCAAACTCAAACAAATTGCGCTCGACTGTGGTTTAGAAGTACCTATTTACAGCTGCACAGCTTGGCGCAACTCGCCGATTGTGGATGGTGAAATTCTCCCGATGCAGGGTGGATATGCCTTTACACCATGGAGTCCTGATCCGAATTATCGACAAGCACCGACACGCGAGTTTTTGTTCCGCAACCGTCATCTTGATCCTGTTCTAAATGCTCCTCCGACTTATGATCCTTCACGCTACCCGTTCGTCTGTTGTGAGATCGGTGGGGGTATTCAAGACACGTACTATCATCGCCCGATTGTTCCGCCCGAATCGGTCGAAGCGCTGGCAGTGATGAATTTGGCTGGCGGTTCAAACCTCATCGGCTACTACATGTATCACGGCGGTTCTAATCCGGTTGGCAAGCACAGTTTTATGAACGAATACACTGTGCCCCGTATTTCGTATGATTTCCAAGCGCCAATTCGTGAATTTGGTCAAATCCCAGACTCATACCGGTATTTGCGTTTACTTCACCTGTTCCTCAATACTTTCGGCGATGTTCTGGCACCGATGCAGGTTATTGTGCCTTCTGAAGCTAACACTATTACGCCAGAAGACACTACGCATCTCCGGTACGCGGTGCGCACAAAGGATGATGCTGGATTTATTTTCCTGAACAACTATCAAGATCATGTGGATATGGAGGACATTGAGGATATTGCCTTTGAAATCAAAACAAGTAATCGCTCAATTAACTTGCCACATCAGCAATTCCTTGTACTCCGAAAAAATGTGACCACTATACTGCCTTTTGGTTTGTCACTTGAAGGGATTAAGTTGGTTTATTCCACAACTCAACTGCTTACCAAGGTTGAGGATGGTGATGTCTTAGCGTATTTCTTTTTTGCACCTAAGGGAATGGTCAGTCAATACGCCTTTGACATCAGGACATATCAATCAGTCGATGTTGAAGGTGGAGATTTACATACCGACGAGGACACCGCCTATGTTAATGTGACAGCGGGTTTAGAGACGGTTATCACGGTGAAGACGGTGGATGGTAAAACGGTTCGTATCTTTACCTTGACACGGCAACAAGCTGAAAATGCGACTGTCCAGAAGGTAGGCGGACGAGATCGGTTATTAATTTCCAATGCGACTTTGGTCAGGGAAGGCGACCAACTCTTTGCTTACAGCAATCAAGACGAAGTGAGCACTTTTGTGTATCCAGCGCTTGATGCGACGTCTTATTTTTCAGCACACAGAATTACAACAGATCCAATTCAGGTGATGTTTGAACAACGCAATGTCGCATCAAATAAAGTTAGCCTGAAGTTTGCTGATGCGCTTCCTGAGGGAATACACAACGCTGTGCTTCGTATCGACTATGTTGGTGATATGGGGCAGGCCTATATCGATGGCAAACTGGTACACGACAATTTCTATAACGGCACCTGTTGGGAAATTGGACTGCGACACTTTGAACACAGATTGGCTGGAAAAGAACTTCTGATTATGATCGTGCCGAGTGAAAAGCACTCCGGAAGCCAGCGTTATATCCCTACCGGTATGGCGTTTCGACCTGAGGCTGATGGCGAGAGCATAGCGGTTATCAACTCGATAAGTGTCGTCTCAGAATACAAGTTGTCAGTCAACTTGAGTGGTCAACAAAGTGAAGGTGCACAAAATTCGCAGATTGTGCAGATTTTGCAATACATCCGCCGAGTTGTCTGGCGGGAGCCACGAGAGAAACCGCTGAATTGACAATTTTGACTGGCGGCTGGTTCGGCTGATGCCGCTGAATTGGCGCATTTGCAGCGGATGGCTCTCGTATTGCCACCGCCGACATTTCCGACAATGTGCCGCTGCTTTCTTTGCAATCCGCGTTGTCAAATAATCCTGTTAAGCTGCAATGATTCAACCAGAATGTATGCGTGGTTGAAAAAAAGACAATGTTGATTGTAGAACAAAAGTGCGCATTTGTCAACTGCTCGACAAAGTCAGATTAGAGAAAAGAGAAGAGATGAGGTAAAAACAAGAGGATGAAAACGACGATAACCGACAGAAAATGGAACGATGGGGGTTGTCGCTAGAAGCAATTGCAGGGTTGGATAAACGACTGCAAATATTCTGGCGAGGATATGGGTGGCGAACGCGAACCAAGACGCGGGACACACGGACGTATGGGGAAGCCTATTTGAGTGGAATGCTGCGGATGGAAAGTCGCAGGAACAGTGCCAGTATTGGACGGACAACGGGAGTAAGTGAGCAGAATATGCAGCATTTCATCAGTCAGTCACCGTGGTCAGGACGAGGGATGATTGAAGATGTTCAGGCGGCAGTGGTGCAGCGCGGGGAGTTGGCAGGCGGGATACTGATTTTAGATGAGTGCTGTGAAGACAAACGAGGGAAACATAGCGCAGGTGTGAAAAAGCAATACAATGGTCGTCACCAACAAGTCGAATCGTGTCAGGTAGGCGTGTACTTAACCTATGGCAAAGGCAGTGTCTGGAGTTGGATCGATGGGGATTTGTATCTCCCACAAGACTGGTTCAGCCACAGCTATGCTCAGCGACGACTGAAAGCCGAAATCCCAGTCGAGCGGATGTTTCAGACTAAAATCGAACTAGGCTGGCAGATGATCCAGCGGGCGAAGGCCGCTGGTATCCCGTTCGAGGCGGTGGCTTTTGACAGCGCCTATGGCGATGATCATGTGCTGCGTGACCAGTGTCGGGCAGCGGGCATCGAATATTATGCGGATGTGCGCAGCAGCACTCAAGTTTATCTCAGTCCGCCAGAAGTCGTGCGTCCGCCCAATCAGCAGGGAAAACTGCCCGCTCACCACCGTATCCTCAGTCCGTGGACGGTGACCGTCAAGGAAATTGCTCAAGACCCTAATACCCTGTGGCAGCATCTTGTACTGCGTGCCGATGAGCGTGGTTTACTTGAAGCGGATTTTGCTCATTGTCCGGTCTGGATGGTGCGTGCCGATGGTCAAGTGGTGGCAGATACTTTGCTCTTGCGGCGAGATCGTCGTGGTTTTGTCACCTACTCTTTGACCAATGCCGCTCCCAATACCCCTTTACTCACTCTCGCTCAACGCAAATCCCAACGCTATTTCATTGAACGCGCCAACCAGGATGTCAAATCCGAATTCGCTTGGGACGAATTTCAGTCCCTCAAGTACCGGGCTTGGGAACATCATCTCGCTTTCACCATTCTCGCCTCTTGGTTCATTGCTGAAACCCGCCTCGATTGGGATATTGACCATCCCCGCGATCCTACTTTGCTGGACGACTATGCCACCGATGTCTTGCCACCTCTCTCGGTTGCCAATGTTCGTGCCATGCTCCGCGCTGCTCTTCCTTTACCTCAACTCTCACCTGAGCAGTCTGCCTTGTTAGTCGTCCAGCATCTCGATAACCGCACCCGTTCCCGTTCTTCTCGCCTCAAACATCGTTTTAAACCTTGAATCTGACTTTGTCGAGAACTGCTGACTATATGGATTTCCTCTGCTATCGCTTCGAATGAATCGTCGATCATCTAATTTTGGTAATGGAATCAGGGTGATTTCCAGTCCACTTCTATTGCTGTCCCAAAAATATTCTATAGAAATGGAAGTGGATATACCGTTTTGAAGCAAATAGCTTGACAGATAGTGTAAAACCCGTTACATTCTTTGTGTCAACTGTTAATTGTTAACATTTTTTGAAAAGAAGTTCTTTAGAAGTCTTGATTGATGATTTCCAATAAATCTTTTTCGGCCATATCCCTATTCATAATCAACGTTCTTAATCGTTCTGGTCGATTTTGTGACTCCTCACCTCTATCTATGTTTGAGACTTGTGCTAAGTTTTACATGACCTGCATGACAGATTGTGTATTCAAACGTGAGAAAGGGTGTGGTCTTCCATGAAGAAAAAGATTATTGGCGTCGACGTTGAACGGCAGGACGGTGTTATTACGACGGCGATGTTTGATGAGCGGGAGAAGTTATCCCTTGAAGATGGTGAACGACCGTCATTAAAAGTGTCACTGGCTGACAAAGTTGCTGATTATTTGAGAGAGGCTATTTTTCGAGGAAAGATCGCTCCCGGCGAGCAACTTCGGGAAGTTCCGCTGTCACAGGCTTTGGGGATCAGCCGTGGTCCTATTCGTGACGCATTTAGCCGACTTGAGCGAGAGGGATTGGTCACGATCCCACGTAATGGACGTACCATCGTCGCGCGGCTAACCCGTGAGGATTTTGATGAGGTATACAGCTTACGTCTGGGGTTGGAACGCGTTGCGATGCAGTATGCGATTCGCAATGCAATACCGGCTGACCTTGATGAAATGCAACGAATTGTCAACGTTATGATCTCGCAGGTTGATGCGGAACTGAATGAAAAAGATGCGGCTGATCTAGACCTAAAATTCCATGACGTGATTTATCAAGCCAGCCGACACAAACGGTTGCAGTCGGTATGGGCTGATTTACGCCCGCAAATTTACATCTTTCTGTTGAGCCGAAACGTGGCTGATTCGGACTTCCGCGTGCAGATGGTTCGGCATCAGGAAATTGTTGACGTGATCCGCAGCGGCGATGAGGTACGTGCGCTGGAGTGCATCGAAAAACATATCCAGTTCGCTTATAACCGGATTATCAAGATTTACAACACGGAAGCGAAAGACGCATGATGGAAACCTTATCAGGCGTGGTTGTGCCCGTTATTACTCCTGTTGACGAGGCTGATCGGGTAGATGAAGTGGCGCTTCGCAAGCTGCTGCACCGACTGATCGAGGCAGGGGTGCATGTGCTATTCATCGCCGGGTCGGCAGGAGAGGGGCCTCTACTGACCTTGCCCGAATGGGTGCGCTTGATGGAAATCGCCCGTGACGAGGTTGGTGATGCAGTGCCGCTTTTGGGCGGGGTTATGGAAACTTCGTCGCAGCGAATCGCAGAAAAGCTGAAGCTGCTCAACCAGATTGGCTACCGGCATTATGTGGTGACACCAGCTTATTACTTTCCACTGACGACCCCTGAGGAACATTTAAGACTTTTCGCCGACTGCAAAGCGCGTGACGAGGGGATGAACTTGATCCCCTATAACCTGCCGGGAATTGTCAAAGCCGAAATTCCGATTGATGTGCTGATCGAAGCAGCGCGGCGCGGTTGGGTGACAACCTGTAAAGAAAGTTCGGCCAATTTGGATTACTTCCGGCGGTTGGTCACTGAAGGGCAGACGGTTGGCCTGAATGTCCTGATGGGCGACGAAAGAAGTATGCGTGAAGGACTCAAGATGGGTGCTCGCGGTATCGTGCCATCGTGCGCGAATTTTGAACCGCAGACGTTCGTGACAGCCTATCAAGCAGCGTTAGCTGGGGATGAAGCGACTCTCCAGCAGGCTTACGAGCGAATTCTGGCACTGCGTGAAAATCTACCGCTGGCTGGATCGTACTGGGTGGCCGGAGTGAAGCAGGCGTTGGCAACCATCGGGATCGGATCGGGCAAGCCTGTTTCGCCAATGTCGCCGCTGACGGTAGAGCAGCAAGAGAAAGTCAAACAATTTGTTTATCAGACTGCTGCCGCTCACACATGAAATTGGGTTCGTCGGCTTATTAAAAATATCGAAGTGTTTGAAGAAAGATTTATTGAATGGACAGCGTAAGAATATTTCCGAAAGATTTAGAGGCCTTTGTCATCGAAGCCATGCGGCGGTATGGCGTTGACGATGCAGATGCCCAACTCACTGCGAAAATCGTGGTCACAACGGACTCGTGGGGTGTTCATACTCATGGGACACGTCAACTGCGTCCTTTGCTGAAAAACTTTCCCATCGGGCGGCTTAAGGCTGATGCCAAGGCCGAGATCGTGCGGGAAGGTGTGGCTTGGGCACAGCTTGACGGCCATCACTCGATGCCGTTTGTGACCGCTCATAAAGCCATGGAAATCGCTATTCAGAAGGCGAAAACCGCCGGAATTGGATACGTCAGCGTTTTCCATACCAGTCACTTCGGCGCAGCAGGTTATTACACGACGATGGCAGCCGAGCAGCACATGATTGGCATAGCCATGTGCAACGCAGATCCGCAAATGGTCATTCCCGGTGGTCGCGGCAAAGTTCTAGGTACCAATCCGATTGCTTATGCGATCCCACGCAGTAACGGCAAGCCGATTTTCTTTGACATTGCCACGAGTGCCGCAGCCGCGAACAAGATAATCCGCGCGAAACTGCTGGGGCAAGCTGTGCCCGCAGGGTGGTTGGTTAACGCAGATGGCGAACCCACGACTGATCCGAGCGGATTCCCTGAAGCGGGGGCGCTGATGCCGATGGCAGGGCACAAGGGATACGGCTTCGCACTGTTGGTCGAGGTTCTGGCGGGTGTCATGTCGGGTGCAGCTCTTACTAAAGAGCAGCCGAGTTGGGTGCCCAATGTACCGGGTAATCCGCCCGGTGAAGCCAATCAGGGGCAGCTCTTCATCGCTATTGACGCAAGCGCAATCCTTTCTCCTGAAGTCTTTGACGAACGGATGGATTGGCTGGTGGACTATATTCACGAGGCTCCTAAAGCAAAAGGCGCTGATCGTATTTATCTTCCCGGCGAGATGGAGTGGGAGAAGCGCGAAGAAGCACTTCAGAATGGCATTATTTTGCCGCCCGATGTGGTGGATTATCTCAAGGGTTTAGCAGAAGACGTTGGCATTGAGACCTTACCATTTGAGATGGTGACAAAGGAAAGTGAGTAAACGAGGGTGACGCATCCATTATTTGACTTAAGTGGGCGAGTGGCGCTGGTTTCCGGCGCGGCACAAGGCATGGGGCGGGCGATGGCAATCGGGTTCGCCGAGGCTGGCGCTGATGTGATGATTTGCGACCTTAACACGGCGGGTGTGGAAGCCACTGCCGAGCACATCCGGCAGTTAGGACGGCGAGCTGTTGCAGTAACGTGTGACATCACAAATGTTGAGCAAATTCGGGCGATGTTTGCTCAGCTTGACCGCGAGTACGGGAAGATTGACATTCTGGCGAATGTGGCAGGGCCAGCCAAGCTGGGGAGACCGGAAGAGATTGATCTGGCAGAAATGGAAAAGATTGGTTACGGGTTGGTCGTGGCTCGTTTCTGCGCCTGCCAAGAAGGTGGGCGTCGGATGCTGGCGGCGGGCAAGGGGAGCATCATCAATTTCTCGTCGATTGGTGGGGTAACGGCATTGGGACGCGGAAATTTTGCCTACAGTGTGGGCATGGGCGGCGTAGCACAGATGACCCGCGAACTGAGCACGGAATGGGCTGGACGCGGGGTACGGGTGAACGCGATTTTACCCGCTCAGGTGATAAACCCCGGACTTGAGGAGCGGATGAAAGTCGATCCTAACCTTGAGGCGATGTTTCTGCGGGGGATTCCGATCGGGCGGTTGGGACGACCAGATGATGTGAAGGGATTGGCGATCTTTCTGGCATCGGATGCTTCAGCGTTCATTACAGGTGCAATCATTCCGATGGACGGGGGCAATCTGGCACAGAATGCAGGTGGCACACCCGGCCCACGTAAGGCGTAAGGAACTAAATCTTTTTATTTGCGCAAAAGAAAGGAGCGCGATGGGCAACGCGGACGACTATGTGACGCAAGCCTCTCGCACAGCAATTTATGGCACCGTTTAAAGTTGTTATTACCGATTTTGGATCGCCCGAAAACGAGCTTGAGACAAATGAATTCAAGAAGTCCGGTTTGGATGTGGAACTGGTGCGACTGAATGCTAAGACACCACAGGAACTTCTGCCGCATGTGGTGGACGCTGACGGAATCATTGTCCAGTGGACGAATATTTCGCGAGAGGTGATCCAAGCGCTGCAAAAGTGTAAGGTGATCTCACGCTATGGGATTGGTGTGGACATGATCGATCTGGCATGTGCAGGAGAGTTCGGCATTCCGGTGTGTAACACGCCGGATTACTGCATCGATGAGGTCAGTACGCACACCCTGACCTTCGTGTTGATGCTGAACCGGAACATCATCGCACAAGATCAGCATGTACGCGCCGGAAAGTGGGGATCACCCAATCCCGTGCCGCCTTCACGCCTCTCGACACAGACCTTGGGCGTCATTGGTATGGGGAATATCGGGAAAGTGGTGGTGCAAAAGGCTAAGCCATTCGGGCTGAAGGTGCTGGTTTACGATCCTTATCTGAGCGCTGAAAAGGCGGCTGAAAGTGGCGCGGAAAAAGTAAACCTAGATGAACTGCTGCAACGCTCCGACTACGTGAGTATTCACTGTCCACTGACGGAGGAAACACGGCACCTCATCAGTACGGCACAACTACAACTGATGAAGCCGACAGCCTATCTGATTAATATGGCGCGCGGACCGATTGTCGACCAAGCAGCTCTGTATCAAGCACTGGTCGATAAAACGATTGCTGGCGCGGCGTTGGATGTTTTCGAGAAGGAACCGCCTCCGGCTGATGAACCCATATTGAAACTGGATAACGTGATTTTTACACCGCACCTTTCTAGCTGGTCGGCTGAATCGTTTGTGCAACTGCGGCAGGATGTGGTGAAGAATATCGTGGAAGTCTTTCAAGGGAAGCAGCCACGTTCGATCGTCAACCGCAAATTTCTTGCCTCAACGAATGGTCAAAAGGCGTAACGGCGATGACGAGTGAACGATTTTTAGTCACAGGCGCTTTGGGATGCATCGGTGCTTGGGCGGTCAAGCGGTTGGTGGATGAAGGTACATCTGTGTGGACGTATGACCTCGGCAGCAGCAATCATCGGCTGAAACTGATTATGGACGATGAGGCGCTGGCGAAGGTTAATCTGGTGTCGGGCGACATTACTGAGTTCGACGCGTTTGACCGTGTGGTGGCGGAAAACGGCATCACCAACATTATTCATCTGGCGGCGTTCCAAGTGCCGTTTGTACGGGCTGAGCCTGTGCTGGGGGCGAAGGTCAATCTGGTGGGAATGGCGGTGGTGCTGGAATCAGCCAAGCGGCATAAGGATCAGATTCATGGGCTTGCTTACGCGAGTTCAGCGGCAGTTTATGGCCCACCGGGCATGGGAAACCAGACGACTTCGCTTTATGGAATCCATAAACAGGCGAAGGAAGGCATGGCACGTATCTACTCGCAGGATTACGGGCTGCACGCGGTGGGTTTGCGTCCACATACGGTGTATGGACCGGGGCGCGACCAAGGCATGACCTCGACGCCGACTAAAGCAATGCTGGCTGCGGCGATTGGTCGCCCGTATCAGATCACTTTTGGCGGCACGATTGTGATGGAACACGCGGACGATATGGCGCAGGTGTTTATCGATGCAGCGCGAACGAAGCCGGAGAAGGCTGGAGCCTATGATGTGGGTGGGAATACGGTCGCTGTCGAAGAGATCGTGAATGCGATCAACGCGGCTGTGCCAGAAATGGCCGGAAAGATCACTTATAACCCAACGCCGCTGCCTGTTTCATCCACGCAAGAGGATGCGCCGTTGAAAACGCTGCTTGGTAAATTGAATTGGCGACCTTTGAGTGAGGGTGTGAAGCAGACGGTCGATCATTTTAGGAAAGCGGCTGCGGCAGGGCGGATTGATGTCGAGCGGGCCATTGCATAGTACCCCCACCCCCAACCCTCCCCAATAGCGACAGGGGAGGGAGTCATACGGGGTAGACGCAGAGGATAAAGAGTTATTAGGAGAGAATACCGGTGTCGTTGATTGGAATTGATCTCGGTACGTCGTTTATCAAGGCGGGGATATTGGACCTCGAAACGCTTCAAGTGAAGCAAGTTCGACGCGTTCCATTTCCTTCAACTTTGGCTGGGTGGCCTGCGCTTTACCGAGAGTTCGATCCGAACGACATTCTGACAGCAGTCAAGACCGTGCTGAGTGATATCGCGCCATTTGCAGAAGACTGCGAAGGCGTGGTGATGTGTACGCAAATGCACGGGGTGGTGTTTACGACAGAGCGCGGCGAGGCGCGTTCTAACCTGACGACGTGGCAAGATCAACGTGTGCTGGAAGCCCATCCGGCTGGCGGAACCTACTTTGATGTCATGAAGCAGCGTTTGAGCACTGATGAAATCCGGCAGATGGGTAATGAACTGCGCACTGGCTTACCCATCGGTTTGTTTTTCTGGATGGCCGAGCAGGGAAAGCTGCCTGAACCAGCACTTGTTCCGGCGTCGCTAGCTGATTATGTGATCGCGAATTTGTGTGATACCGTGCCATCCACTGAAACGACGAATGCGATGGCGCTGGGACTGCTGAACCTCGAAACGATGGATTGGCACCACGATGTTATTCAAAAACTGGGCTTGAGCGGGCTGCGGCTGCCGGAAATTAAGCCGCACGGCGCTGTGAGCGGTTGGTTGGATTGGCAGGGGAGACGCATTCCTTGTTATACCCCAATCGGGGATTATCAGTGCGCAATACTGGGCGCCCTGCTGCATGATGATGAACTGTCGCTGAATATCTCGACCGGATCACAGGTAAGTTTGCTGAAGCCTGAAGTGACGTTTGGAGATTTCCAGACTCGGCCATTTTTCGATGGACGGTTTTCAATCACTGTTACCCATATCCCGGCAGGGCGGGCGTTGAATGCGCTGGTCAAGCTGCTATCTGAATTGGCAACTGTGCAAGGCATTAATCTTGCCGAGCCTTGGGAGTACATCACACAAGAGGCCGAGAAGGTCACATCGACGAAGCTGCAGGCGCAACTGGCTTTTTACAGCAGCGCTTGCGGGGATGAAGGGGCGTTGACACACCTCCGCGAAGAGGAACTTACGGTCGGACACTTGTTTCATGCGGCGTTCGAGAGCATGGCGGAAAACTATTGGGGTTTTGCGAAACGACTTTCACCAGAACTGGCGTGGAATGGTTTGGTTTTTTCCGGTGGTCTTGCGCAGAAGATTGATTTCTTGCGAAAGATGATTTGTGACCGATTCGGGACGACGACTTACCGACTTTCGCCAGTTGCAGAAGATACGCTGATGGGATTGATGGCCTTAGGGCTGGCGTTTAAGGGGCGTACCGCATCGGTTGCTGAGGCAACAACTGTACTTTCTGAAGCGTATCATGTGGATCGGGTGGCGTAGGCTATGGCACAGCACAGCCGATTGGCGGTATGGAACGCGATTGTAGAGGATGGGTTTGTCCCTATTTTCTACCAGCGCAACCTCGAAACCACCCAGCAGATCATCAAGGCATGTGCGGCAGGTGGCATCCGCCTGATTGAATTCACCAACCGTGGCGACTTTGCCCACAAAGTATTTGCTGAAGCGGTTGAATATTTCGCTGAACATGATCCGAAGATCATACTGGGCGTGGGGTCGGTTGTTGACGCTCCAACCGCCGCTTTGTATATCGCGAACGGCGCGAACTTTATCGTCGGCCCCATTTTTAACCCTGAGATCGCGCGGCTCTGCAACCGGCGCAAGATCGCTTATATGCCGGGGTGCAGTACCTTAGGAGAAGTATCACAAGCTGAAGAACTGGGTGCTGAAATCGTGAAGGTATTTCCGGGTGAGTCGGTCGGCGGCCCAGAATTTATCAAGGCCATTTTAGGCCCATGCCCTTGGACAAGAACACTCGTCACAGGCGGCGTCGCAGCTACACAAGAAAGCATCAACGCCTTTTTCAAAGCCGGAGTGACAGCCGTTGGAATCGGCTCCGGCCTTATTCGTAACGATTGGTTAGAGGCAGGCAACTACACTGCAATCACTGAGAAAGCATCCCAGATCATGGGTTGGATACATGACGCCCAGAGTTCTTAGGGGCCATGCCGCAAGTTTATGAGGGAGGTGGCGTGCAATTAAACGAGCAGCGTTTAGGTCAATCGGTTTGTGTAACACTATTTTTATTGCATAGATAGAGGGATCTGATGAATAACCAAAATACGACAAAGAAATCGGAAAAGAAAAACATCAGCCGCCGTGACTTTTTGAAGCTTACTGGCGCGGCTGCCGGGGCCGCCACTTCGATCGCAATGCCGAAGATCAGCTTCCCCACTTTCATCCGCCAATCCAAGATGGAACTCAACTTCCTGACGTGGTTTTGGCAGGAACCGGGACGCGGCGATGCGTGGCGCATGATGATTAAGAAGTTCCATGAGGCACAGAGCGACATTCATATCAACGAATCTGGTTACGGTGAAAACGACTATTTCCAGCAGATTCTTGTCCAAGCCAAGTCGGGCAAGATTGATGGCGATATGTTCACCGAAACGCCGGATGGCTTCCTGCGTTTGATGAATGCTGGACACACCATCTCGCTGGAAGATGTGGTCAAGAAGGCTGGCGTGACCTTGAGCAAAGCCCAAGACATGCTCCGTAAAGATGGCGAAGTCAACGGCTTGGACATCGTCACGGTGCGCTTCGGTTTGCTGTATAACAAAGGCTTATTCGATAAGGCTGGCTTGAGTGAACCCACAAGCATTGATGAATGGGTGGAAGGTGCGAAGACACTCACCAACAAACCGAACCAATTCGGTATCTTCTCGCCGCATGTGGCTTCCGATCCATTCTCGACATGGTTCACACTGCAACAGTGGGCGGTCTTGTACGACGGTGTTTGGGCGGACGGTCAGAAGCCGCTGTTGACTTCCGAGCCAGTTATCAACGGCCTTAAGCTGTTCAAGACGATGTACGACGCGGCGATGCCCCAAGGAACGGACATTGGTACGGCCAATAAACTGTTCGGTGGTTCGAAGATCGCGCAAGAACTGATCGTGTCGGCGGCTGTCAACTCGTGGAGCAACAGTACGGACGATCCGAACCTGTATGGCAACCTCCGCAGCGCCAAGCCGTTCTGGCCGGGTGGCAAGGGTATTACCCGTATTCATCCGATTTGCGTCAACGCCAATACCGAGCCGGAAAAGCAAGCCGCAGCCAAGGAATTCCTGTCGTGGCTGTATAAGAAGGAAAACTACCAGCAACTTCTGGAAGCCTGCCTCGATGTGATCCCAGCGATTGAAGGCGGTATCCGCGAAGAGTACCGCAAGACATTGACATGGGCGGATGGTTACGACGCGACTAACGCTATCACCGTTCCTGAAACTCTGGGCGATTTTGTTCTGTTCAATGACGAATTCGGGCAGGTGGTTGTGCCGCACTTCCAAGAAGTGTTGTCGGGCAGCACCTCGGTCGAGGATGCCATGGCCGCTGCACAGACTGAAGCGGAAGAATTGGCAAGCCGCGTCTTCACCAGCTAGTTTTCGGATACTTTAAATCGTTTAGCAGAAGTGAATTGGGGCGCAAAGCCTTGCGCCCCTACAAGACTATGTTTTAGTGGGGATAAACCCAAGCTTTACCATAAGGGCACGATAGGTGTGGCCTTACTGATTGTTCATAGGAGACACATTGCATGGCTGTCCAAGCGGGTCTTGCTGCCCAAGTAGCCAAACCTATTGCACGGAACCGGCGCGATTATTTGCCTTATTTGCTGGCACTGCCCATCATCATTTATGAGGGCATTTTCATCCTGATCCCGATTGTGCAGCAGTTTGGTTCCAGCTTCACGAGTGATGTCATCGGCATCGGCACCGTGAAGTGGGTGGGATTAGCGAACTATAGCCGAATGTTCCGGGATGCTAAGTTTTTCAATTCGCTTAAGGTGACACTGATTTTCATGCTAGCGACAGTCGTTATCGCTGTCGGAGCCGGATTGATTTCGGCAATCATTATGAACCGCGAATTTAGAGGGCGGTCGATTGTCCGGACGATTGTGACGCTGCCGTGGGCGTTTCCTGATCTGCCGACGGTATTGGTATTCTACTGGATTCTTAATCCGAATTTCGGCGTGGCGAATGTATTTGTACGGGCTTTGCTGCCTTGGTTGGAGCAAAATCCAAGATGGTTGCAAGATATTAACCTCGCAATGCCGCTGGTGGTGGCGATTGCCTCGTGGAAAGCCTTCCCATTCTACGGATTGGTGACATTAGCGGCGATGCAAGCTATTCCACATGAACTGTATGAAGCGGCAAAAGTGGATGGTGCGAACCCCAGACAAACGTTCCGATATATCACTATACCCGCATTACTGCCGACACTCATGCTTTTAGGGGTGCTGGCCTGTATTTTCGCCTTCCGCCAGTTTGTGCTGATCTTCCTTGCGACAGGCGGCGGACCGGGGCGTGTGACCGAGACACTTGTGATTTCGGTATTTAAGACGGCATTCAATTCATTTGACTTTTCCTACGGCGCGACCATCGGTATGGCCGGGTTTGTCGTCGTGTTTGCAATTACGCTGCTGTTCGTCTATTTGCAGCGTCGGCAGGAAGCAGAGGCAGCAACATGACCAACATGGAAACATCTTTACCTTTGGCTACCACGCGGACAAGGGAAGACCGTAAGCGCTTTCGCTGGATACGGCGTATACCGTTTTTTCTGGTGGTGCTGGCGTTTGTCGTAACAACGGCATTCCCGATTTACTGGATGATCGTGAGCGTGATCCAACCGGTTGAACTGAGCCTCACTTATCCGCCGCCGTTGTTTCCACAAGCGATCAATCAGAATGCTTTCGCCGAGATTTTCCAAGTGGAGAATAATCCAGATCGGGTGGATGTTTGGATCGCCAACTCGATTGCTTTAGCCAGCATGACCACGATTTTGTCGCTGATATTGAGCACGTTCGGGGCATATGCATTGGCGGGACGGCGCTGGCGCGGACAGAACCTGTTCGGGTTGATGCTGCTGATGACGCAAATGCTACCGGAGGCGCTAATCCTGATCCCACTGTACGCGACGATTGATAAGCTGCAACTCAAGAATAACTTGCCGACATTGGCACTGGTCGATACGGCGTTCGTCCTGCCGATTTGCATCTGGATTCTGAAGAATGTTTTCGACACGATCCCGACTGAAATCCGTGATGCGGCGATGGTAGATGGATGCACACGGATGGGCATGTTGTGGCGGATTATGCTGCCGATTTCCGCGCCGGGGTTGGTATCGGTGGGGGTAGTGGCATTCTTCCACGCGTGGAACGAGTATCTGTTCGCGGCGAGTTTGCTGACGGACAAGAAACTGTATCCGGCTCCGGTTGGGCTGGCGCAGATGATTTCGATGATCGATACGCCGATTGATAAGTTGATGGCGGGTGGGCTGGTGTTCTCGATCTTCCCTGTGATCTTTTACATGTTAATGCAACGTTACATCGTTGCGGGATTGAGCGCCGGTGCGGTCAAGGGATAGGGAAAGTCGTACATACCCCCTCCCTAACCCTCCCCCGTAGCAACAGGGGAGGGAAAAAATACAGCGATTTAAGTTTCAACCGTAAGGATAAACAGTATGAGTAACCAAGAATTGGAACGGGCACGGGCAGAGCTCAAGGCGATTGGCGCAGACTTCGCGCTGCTGTCTTCCGGTGATAACGTGACTTATGTGAGCCATTTCGAAGTGCCGGTTGATTTTGGGGCAAATGCTACGCTGAGTTTCGCGGCACCAATGGCGGTGATCGGTGTGAATGATGGCGGTGCGGCGCTGATTGTCCCGAACTCGTATGAGAGCGGGGCGAAACAGCAAAACAGCGGGTTTGACGTGAGCAGTTATGAGCCGGTTAACTGGTTTACGCCGGTGGACGGAAGAGCGAATGCCCTCAATTTACTGCGAGCGGCACTGAAGAAGATCGGTGTTGGACAGGCTGGTGCGAAAATCGCGGTTGAAGAACGGACGCTATCAGCGGCGGCGCTGCGGATTCTCGGCGATGAATTCCCGAAAGTGGAGTTGATCGAAGCTTCGGGGGCATTGGCGGCTGCGCGAAAGATCAAGACTGCTCATGAGCTGGAAATGCTGCGGTTCGCGGCGGAGGTCAATAAGATAGGGCATACCGAACTGCGGCGGCAAACGCGTGAGGCTGGTAAGAATGAGTTCGATATGTGGGCGGCGGTGATTAATGCGATGGAGAAGAAGACCGGACATCCGTTGATGGTGTTTGGGGAATTGGTAACGGGAAGCCGCTGCAAGTGGGTGAATTATCCCGGTGGACCGAAGGATGTGGTGACGAAGCCGGGTGATCTGGCGCTGATGGATATGAGTCCGCGTGTGAACGGGTACTGGTCGGATACGACGAACACGATGGTGATTGGTGATGTCGAGTCGACCGCCAAGCAGATTAAGTACGGTGTGGCGGCGCGGGAAGCGTTCCATGCGGCGGCGGAGATGCTGCGTCCGGGAAACCGCGCGAAACAGGCTTACTTGGCTGCCGAGGCGACTTTTGAAAAGTACGGCTTGAAGATCGGGCATTATGCGGGACACCAGATCGGGGTTGCGGTGAACGAAGCGCCGCGCCTTGTGCCGTATGATGAGACGCCGATTGAAGCTGGAATGGTGTTCTCGATTGAGCCGGGGGCTTACGAAGGTGAGCACGGTGATACGGGGGCGCGGATGGAGAAGTCGGTGATCGTGCATGAGTCGGGGCCGGAGATCATCTGTGATTTCGAGTGGGGGTTTTGAGGTCAATAGTCTGTAGTCGTTAGTCCATAGAGAGTATCGACCCCGCCCTAGCTTTCCCTGTAGTAACAGGGAGGGGATCAAAACAAAAGGCAACGGGAGTGCTAAAGGTTTCGATAGGTCACTTAGCAAATGACTGTTATCTCCTGAGAAAGAGTATTGGTGTGTCGGCGATGTCGACGTCGTCATCGGTGACAATTCGGGTTTTTATGGCGGCAGTGGCGGCGGCATTGACATTGGCAGTGTGGAAAATATTGAAAAAGTTGCAATTGTTGCAGTTGTGAATCGGTGGTTTTTGTGTCATTTACAACGATTGGTGGATGTTAAGGTGCGGCGAGGCGATATTGTTTGGCGAATTCGGGCAAGATATATCTTGCCCCTACAATTATCTGTTTGTAATGGAAGTAAAAAATGATTTTGCCTCATCAGCATCATACAACGGAGCGATAGCGAATGGGTTACATTTTGGAAGACCATTTTGTAACTCTTTGGCGAGGTTGGCGCTAACGGTTTTGAGGGAGTGAGATGACTCAGTTGGTTGAGGAATGGTTTGGATAGGGCATGTGATGGTTTGTGCGTATAAACCTAAGAAATAATATCTGCCATTCGGTAGAGCATGTGGGCGGAGTTGATGGAAGTGAATAATACCCCACCCCAAACCCCTCCTCATAAAACAGGGAGGGGCTTTAAAGTCAATGGCTGAGGCACGACTCAGCCCTAAAAAGATCCTGTTTGCCATGAGAGGGAATGTGTCAAAGAGACTTATTTGTGAAACTTAGAGAAGTGAAATTATGAAAATTACCGAGATCGAAACGTACAGCGTCAGTGCGGGATGGAAAAATTGGCTGTTCATCAAGGTGCTGACGGACAGCGGTTTGTATGGCATCGCAGAAGCGACCATCAACGGGTTCATCAAAACTACCGAGGCGTCTATCCATGAACTGAAGCACTTCGCGATTGGGCGCGATCCGTATGAAGTGACGGCTATCGCGAACAAGATTACCGGGAGCATTCAGGACGCAGGGCATATTCACCGGATGGTGATGGGCGCGGTGGAGGTGGCCTGCTGGGATATTCTGGGGAAGAGCTTAGGCGTACCGATTTACCAACTGTTGGGCGGGAAGGTGCGGGAAAGCATCGAGGGGTATGCAAACGGCTGGTATCGGGCGGAGCGCACACCAAAGCATTTTGTCGAGGCGGCGGAGTACGCTGTCGGCAAAGGATTCACGGCGCTGAAGATTGACCCCTTCGGCGTGGCAAAGCACTTCATCATCGAGGCGGAACTGCGAGAAGCGTATGACATTTTGAAGGCCATTCGCGACCGATTTGGGCCGGCGTTGAAGATCATGATTGATGTACACAGCCGGTTCGCACCCGCCGAAGGCGTTCGGGTGGCGAGAGCGATGCATGATCTCGATTTGTTCTGGTGGGAAGAACCGACCAGTCCAGAGCGCGAGATTCTGTCGAACGAGGTGGCACGACAGAGTCTGATCCGCGTGGCGACGGGTGAACAGTTCGATAAGGTTGGGCAGTTCTTTACGCTGGCAGTGGAAGGCGGCATCAGCATCTGGCAACCGGAACCGATGTCACTGGGCGGTATCAAGAACACGATGGCGGTGGCACATATCGCCGAGGCGAACGGGGTGTGGATTGCTCCACATCAGAGCGGTGGGCCAGTGGCAACAGCGGTTTGTTTGCAACTGGCGGCTTGCATCCCGAATTACTTGATTCAGGAACATTTCGATCCGTTCAATGAGGACTGGACACAGGAAATTGTGACGTGGCGTCCGACGATTGACAGCAAAGGCCATTTGTCTTTGCCGACTGCGCCGGGGTTGGGACTTGACCTGAATTTGGATGTGATCGCGGAACATCCATATGATCCGGCGGCGTATTTTGATACGAATCAGCCGGGGTGGGAGAAGCGGTTGGGGCAGCGAGTGAAGTAAAAAGATTGAACCGCCAAGACGCGGAGGACGCCAAGATCATTCAGAGAGTTTTTAGGGCTTCGCTCAAAGCGGTAAAAGCTAAACGCAAAGAGAATGCAATTGAACCATATAGAATAACATGAACCTTCTCCTTAATCCTCCCCCGTAAACGAGGGAGGAAACCAAGATTTAGGGTGAAAGATTATTTGAGAATTGGAAAATTATGAAAATTACGAAGATTGAGACGATTTGGTGTGATACGCTGCTGCCGACAAGCTGGATTCGTATTCATACGGATGACGGTTTAATCGGGTTAGGGGAAACCTATTATATACCCCGCGCGGTGAGTGCGGTGATTCATGATATGTTCGCCAAAGTGCTGCTGGGGCGAAATCCGTTGGATATTGAGAACCACTGGCAGAACATGTTCTCGATGGTCAACTTTTTCGGATTCGCTGGCTCGGAGATGCGGGCGATCAGCGCAGTGGATGTGGCGCTGTGGGACATCGCAGGGCAATACACGGGACAGCCGATTTATAACCTGCTGGGCGGGCGCAGCCGTGACCAGATCATGATCTATAACACCTGCGTGGGTCATGGGCCGCACCAAGATTATCTGGCGTGGGCGGAAGGGCATACGGGCGAATTGGCGGCGGATTTGCTGAATCAGGGCGTCAAGGCGATGAAAATCTGGCCGTTCGACCAATTCGGCGTGACGCTAGATGGGCCGGGGCAGAAAACGGCGCGGGCACATGGCACGGCTGGCGCAAACGCGATGGGGCCGGTGAGCCATTTCTTGAGCAAGGATGATCTCAAGAAGGGGCTGTCGTATGTTGAGGACATCCGCAAGACGGTCGGCGACAAGATGGAGATCGCGATTGAGGGGCATGCGCGTTGGAATTTGCCGGAAGCGGTGAAGATCGCGCAGGCGCTGGAGCCTTATGACGTGATGTGGCTGGAGGAGATTATCCCGCCGGATAACGTCGAAAGTTATGCGCGGTTGAAGGCACAGACTAAGCTCAAACTGTGCGTCAGTGAGCGGTTGTTTACGCGGTTCGGTTTCCATCGGGTGGTGGAGGAGAACGCGGCAGATATCATCATGCCGGATATGGCGTGGACAGGTGGCATCAGCGAGACGCGCAAGATTTGCTCGCTGGCGGATACGTATTATCTGCCTGTGACGAGCCATGACTGCATCGGGCCGGTCGCATTGTGGTCGGCTGTGCATATGATGCTGCATGTGCCAAATGCGATGATTGTGGAGACGGTGCGGGCTTATTACGACGGCTGGTATAACGATATTGTCACTGACCGAATTCCGATCCATGACGGGATGATTTCGCTGGAAGGGAAGCCGGGGTTGGGCACGAAGCTGCGCGAGGAAGTGTTGAGCCGGCCTGATGTGCATGTGGAAATGTCGGAGGTTTAGTGGAAACCTCACCCAGTCCATCTCTATATTGATGTTTAACAAATAAATACTGAGAAAGCACATTCCGACCCCTAACCTTAGCCCTTCCCCCATAGCGACAGGGGAAGGGAACCATACGGGAGCACACATAGGTGTTCCCTTACAGGGATACTCTATATTAGAAAGTTAAAGCTCATGGAGTGGGGCGTAAAAATATTGCTGTTTAGTTAGTGGGCGCAAAGCCTTGCGCCCCTACAAAAAGATGATTAAGTAGCACGAGAATAGATCAAAGGAATTGTTGATGCGACCGTTCCAGCTTGCCATTACAGGGGATTTTTTGAATGCGCACGGCGAAAGCGCATACGGGGATTTGGGTTTCGGGGCGATTGAGCTGTGCCCGTTTATTGACATGCACTATATCCAAGATCATTCGCCGAGAGCCAACGATCCGAGCTATTGGGACAGCCTGTATTCGATGGAAGTGAAGGCCGAGCATTTGCGGGGCATGGATGGATTGATCGTGCTGCGGCCTTATATCCGCAGACATGCGTATGAAGGGGCGGATAACCTGACTATCATCGGGCGGTCGGGGGCAGGGTATGACAAGATTGATGTGCAAGCCTGCACAGACAACGATGTGCTGCTGTTTAATCTGCCGAATACGCTGAACCATTCGACGGCATCGAGCGCGTTGATGTTCATTCTCGCGCTGACCAAGAACTTGATGGCGCAAGACCGAATTACGCGGGCAGGACGATGGGATTTGCAGTCGGAAGTTTTGGGCACGGAGATTGAGCGCAAGACGTTAGGGATTATCGGGTTGGGCGCGAGCGGGCGCGAACTGGCACGGATTATCGCGCCGTTCAATATGCGAATTCTGGCGTATTCACCCCATGCTGATCCAGCACAGGCGGCAGAATTAGGGGTTGAGTTGATCTCGTTGGAAGACTTGATGCGCCAATCGGATGTTATCAGCCTGCATTCCAACCTGACGCCAGACAAACACCGCATGATCCGCGCAGAACATTTCGCACTGATGAAGCCGACGGCTTACTTCGTCAATGTGGCGCGTGGGGCGCTGATTGATCAAGCGGCACTGGTGAAGGTGCTGCAAGAAAAGAAGATCGCCGGAGCGGGGCTGGATGTGTTCGAGGTTGAACCGCTGCCAGCAGATGATCCACTGACCAAGCTGGATAACGTGCTGCTGACGCCGCACTGGGCACCGGCGACCTCGGATATCTGGACAGCGGGTGGTCGGCAGATGGCACAATGCATCCTAAAAGCGGCACGCGGCGAAGTGCCACCAAATGTGATTAATAAGTCAGTGCTGGACAGCGCTCGTTTTCAGGCGAAGTTGGCGCGGTTTGTTGAGAACCAAGGCGTGGTTGTGTGATGACTTGTCAGAGAAATCCTTACCCCCAACCCCCACATCAGCACGTTCGCAGGCTCACTCCGCTGATAGCCATTTCATTGCAGATGGGAGAAAATTCAAAGTCTTATGTAAATGATGGTTGCGATATGCTGATCATTTTGCCGGAAGGTCGTCGAATATGAGGATGGAAGACAAGGTTGCGCTGGTGACAGGCGGCGGTAATGGTATCGGGCAGGCGGCGTGTCTGGAATTCGCCAAGCAGGGCGCACGAGTGATGGTGGTGGACATTGATGCGACTGCGGGCGAGAAGACGGCAGAAGCGGTCAATGCGGCAGGCGGTGAAGCCTATTTCTGTCAGGCGGATGTCAGCCAATCGAGCGCGGTACAGGCATATGTCGATTATGCGTTGAAGACCTACGGGCGGATTGACGCGTTTTTCAATAACGCGGGTATTGAAGGGATTGTCTCGCCATTAGCGGAATACTCAGAAGAAAACTGGGATCGCGTCATGGGCGTGAATTTGAAGGGGACGTTTCTAGGGCTGCGATACGTGCTCCCTGTCATGATCGAGCAGAAAAAGGGTGCGGTAGTCAATACGGCTTCGGTGGCTGGAACGGTGGGCGCACCCGGCATGGCCGCGTATTCAGCCAGCAAGCACGCGATTATCGGGCTGACGCGGACGGCTGCGGGAGAACTCGGCAAATATGGTGTGCGTGTGAACGCGATTTGTCCGGGCCCGATCAACACACGGATGATGGACTCGCTGCAGCAGATGATTAATCCGGCTGAACCGTCGGCTGTGGCGAAGGCGAATATGGCGCGCAATCCGATGGGGCGTTATGGTCAGCCGGAAGAAGTGGCGCGGGTCGTGGTTTTTCTGGCTTCTGACGAGTCGGATTATGTGAATGGCGCGGCGTGGTTGATTGACGGTGGTCGAACGGCTATTTAGTGAAAGAAACATTCTCTCTATTGAGAGGGAGAGTTTTGAAATCCTCACCCCCGCCCCCTCTCCATTTCATGGCAGAGGGGAGAAAATGGATAGTGAACGAGGATTAGCAACTGGAAAAGCATAGTTATTCAAAGGTCTAAATCGTTATGTCCATGAGTAAAGAACAATATCTCGCCCTGTACCGGCAGATGCTCGAAATTCGGCGAACGGAAGAGGCGCTGGCGAAGTCGCACCAAGCGGGGTTGGTACATGGGGCGTGCCATACATATGTCGGTGAAGAGGCGATTGCAACGGGTGTGTGTGCGCATCTGACGCACAAGGATGCTGTGTTCAGCACGCATCGTGGTCATGGTCATGCTCTGGCAAAGGGCGTGCCCCCACGCGAAGTGATCGCTGAGCTTTTTGGACGAGCGACCGGCGTTTCACGCGGACGAGGAGGAAGTATGCATCTGTTCTCTCCGGAAGTGGGCATGATGGGAACGAGCGGCATCGTCGGGCCGTGCATCCTACAGGCGACAGGCGCAGGATATAGCTCCAAGCTGCTGAACAACGGCACGGTTGGCGTAGCGTTCTTCGGGGATGGCGCGAGCAATAACGGGGCGTTTCATGAAGGGTTGAATCTGGCGGCGATCTGGGATCTGCCAGTGATTTTCGTGTGCGAGAACAACATGTACGCGACTGAAGTGGCGTTCTCATATGCGACACGGAATACCGAAGTGGCGGAGCGGGCGCTGACGTATGGGATGAATGCCTGCGCGGTGGATGGGAATGATGTGCTGGCGGTGTATGACGCAATGGGCGAAGCAGTCAGCCGTGCCCGGGCGGGTCAGGGGCCGACGCTGATTGAGGGGAAGACCTATCGCACCCGTGCGCATGCTGAGGGGATGCGTGACGCTGGCTACCGGACGGCTGAGGAAGTTGAGGCGTGGAAACAGCGCGATCCGATTACGAATTACCGTGCTAAGCTGCTGCAAATGGGTGTGGCGACTGAAGGGGATTTCGAGCAGATCGAGGCTGAGGTGAAGGCACTGGTCGATGAGGCGGTGGAGTTCGCGAAGAACAGCCCGTATCCTGATCCAGCCACGGTCACGGAACACATTTACAGCTAAAAGAATAACCGCCAAGACGCCAAGAACGCAGAGATCATTACAGAAGGAAAGACAATGCGCGAAATTACATTTACGGCTGCTGCACGAGAAGCGCTGAGCGAGGAAATGGAACGGCAGCCTGAGATTTTTGTGGTGGGAGAAGGGATCGGCCCACGCGGGGGCAATTGGGGCACGACGCTGGGCCTATATGACAAATATGGGCCGATGCGCTTGCGCGATACGCCGATTGTCGAACGCGGGTTCGTTGGGATGTGCTGCGGCGCAGCGATGACCGGTTCACGCCCGATTGTGGACTGTATGTTTTTTGACTTCATTTTGGACAGTATGGGCGAACTCATCAACCAAGTTGCCAAGATGCAGTACATGAGCAGCGGACGGCTGAAAATGCCGTTCATCCTGCGGGGGTGCATCGGGATTGGCGGTTCAGCGGCGACGCATCATTCGGGGAATTATTATCCGATGTTCGCGCATATTCCGGGTTTCAGGGTGGTGCTGCCGAGCAATGCGTATGATGCGAAAGGATTGTTCAAAACGGCACTGCGCTGTGATGATCCTGTGATTTTCCTCGAACACAAGAATCTGTTGAACACGAAAGCTCAAGTCCCAGAAGAAGAATATTTCATCCCGTTCGGGCAGGCGGCGGTGGTGCGGGAAGGCACCGCGGCGACGGTGGTGGCTATCGGGACGATGGTGCGCAAGACGATTGAGGTCGCTGACAAACTGGCAAAAGAGAATATCAACATCGAGATTGTTGATCCGCGTACACTGGCGCCACTGGATATTGATACGATTCTTCAGTCGGTGCACAAGACGGGCAGGCTGTTGATTATCGATGAAACGTTTGCGCCCTGTGGGATTGGGGCGGAAATCGCCGCGCAAGTGATGGCAAAGGGCTTTGACGATCTGGATGCGCCGGTACAGCGGCTCAACGGTGTGCATACGCCGACGCCCTACAGTCCTTCGTTGGAAGCCGCGATCATCCCCAGCGCCGACCAAATCCTGCAATCCATCCGCGATTTGCTGGCGGAATGAGGACGCGTTATGGCTATTGAAATTGTTATGCCGAAGCTGGGTTGGACGATGGAAGAGGGCACGCTGGTCGAGTGGATGAAGCACGACGGCGACGCGGTGCAGCCCGGTGAGATTATGTTCACGATTGAGAGTGACAAGGCGCTACAAGAAGTGGAGTCATTTGAGGCGGGAATTTTTCGCATTCCGCCGGACTCGGATGTGGTGGGGAAGCCGCTGCCTGTGGGCACGGTGTTGGCCTATATTGTACAAGCGGGAGAGACTGCGCCGTTTGAGGAGAAACCTCTCCCCTCTACATTGGCGCAGGAACCCCCTCCTCAATCCTCCCCCGTAAACGAGGGAGGGAGACAGTCAGACAGCAAGCAGGGTGCACCGAATTATTCACTACCTACAAGTCTCGTCCAAAATGGAGACCAGATGCTGCCGATGATAAGTCCACGGGCGCGGCGGGTGGCACATGAGTTAGGCGTGGTCTGGGCGACGGTGAAGGGGAGTGGACGTACCGGACGGATTGTGGAGCGGGATATACGGGCGGCTGCGGCAAGTGCGCCTGTGGCGTCAGCGGTTCAGATTTCACCCGTTGCGAAACGGGCGGCAGAAGAGTTGGGCGTGGACGTCAACGCGCTGGCAGCACAGATGCCGGGGCAACGAATTACACGGGAACATGTCGAGCGGGCGGCACAGCCTCTAACTGCGCTTACACCTGCGTTATTAGGGCAGGGCGAGACACGGAGCGCTATTCCAAGAGTGCGACAGGTTATTAGTGAGCGGATGAGCGCCAGCAGCCAAACGACTGCGCCTGTCACGCTGACGACTGAAGTGGACGCGACAGAACTGGTGAAGCTGCGTCAAGGATTGAAGAACACTGGCAAGTCTGATAACCGTCCTGTCCCGAGCTACAATGACCTGCTGGCGAAATTGGTGGCGGAAGTCTTGGGGGATCATCCACAACTTAATGCACGTTTTGAAGGGAACGAGATCGTCACTTCAAGCGCGGTCAATATGGGATTTGCAGTGGATACGGAGCGAGGCTTAGTGGTTCCGGTGGTGCGGGATGTTCGCGCAAAGAGCATCCGGCAGATTGCGGCTGAGGGCACTGAGTTCGTGGAACGCGCTCGCAACGGTGCCCTGCGAACGGAAGATATGAGCGGTGGCACGTTTACAATCACTAACCTCGGTATGTATGAAATTGATGCGTTTACACCGATTATCAACCTGCCACAGTGCGCGATTCTGGGCGTGGGGCGATTTGTGCCCAAGCAAGTGGTGATCGATGCCGAAGCCGAACGGGTGGCTATCCGGCAGATGATGTTCCTGAGCCTGACATTTGACCATCGATTGGTGGATGGCGCACCCGCCGCGCGATTCCTGCAACAAGTTAAGCGTTATATCGAACAGCCCTATTTGTGGCTACTCAATTAAACATTGGAGTTCTTTTATGAAATTGGTTACGTTCGTTCAGAATGGCACGACACACATTGGCGCTCTTGTCTCCAAGAATGGGGAAGAACGGGTGGTGGACTTCAGCCAAGCTGATTCCAGTCTGCCCAAAGATATGATCGCATTCTTGGCGGGTGGGCAGGGGACCCGAGCGGCGGCGCAAAAGGCGATTAATGGGGCATCTAGCACACTCTCGCTCTCAGCGGTGAAGCTGCTGGCACCTATTCCACGTCCCGGAAAGATCATATGCATCGGCTTGAATTACAGTGATCATGCGGCGGAAACAGGGCAGGCGATTCCCAAGTTTCCGGTGGTTTTCTCCAAGTATTCGAATACGGTGATTGCTACAGGCGAGGCGATTGTATTGCCACACGTATCGAATGAAGTGGATTATGAGGCTGAATTGGGCTTTGTCATTGGCAACACAGCACGGCACGTTTCGGCGGCACAAGCGCTCGATTATGTGGCGGGATATATGCCGATTAATGACGTTAGCGCACGGGATTATCAAAGCCGTACTAGCCAGTGGACGATTGGCAAGACCTTCGATACGTTTGCGCCGATGGGGCCTGCGCTGGTGACGGCTGACGAGATTGCTAATCCGAATAACCTCAAAATTAGCCTGACGATTAACGGTGAAACGCTGCAAAACTCGAATACGGACAAGCTCATTTTCAATATTCAACAACTGGTCGAGTCGATCAGTGAAGTGATGACACTGGAACCGGGCGATGTGGTATCCACGGGTACACCGCCGGGTGTAGGGATGGCGCGTAACCCCAAGCGATTCATGAAGGCTGGCGACGTGGTGAACGTCACAATTGAGGGCTTAGGCACGTTGAGCAATCCGGTGGTGGCGGAATAATCGCACACCAATGCGATTGAACCGCAGAGACGCGGAGGGCACAGAGAAATACAGAGAAGATCATTATGAGCGAAAAAGTTGTTCTCGTCACGGACTATACATGGCCGAATACGTCGGTTGAAGAAGCGGTTCTAAAAGCGGCGAACGCGCGGCTGTTGATCGCGCAGGTGGGTGACGAGAACGAACTGCTGAGTCTTGTGCCGCAAGCCGATGCTATCTTGACGTGTTTTAAGAAGGTATCGGCTGCGGTGGTGCGCGCCGGAGAAAAGCTGCAAGTCATCGGGCGGTATGGGATTGGCGTGGATAATATCGCGGTGGATGAAGCGACGCGCCTCGGTATTCCGGTCACAAATGTGCCCGCCTACTGTTTGGATGAAGTGGCGGAACATGCGCTGGCCTTGATGCTGGCGTGTGCACGTAATATTGCCCACTATAACCATGCCATTCGGGTTGATGATTGGGCGCTAAATGCACAGCGGCCTTTGTTCCGTGTGCGGGGCAAGGTGCTGGGCATCGTCGGATTCGGGAAAATTGGGCAGGGGCTGGCAGGGAAAGCTGCCAGCCTCGGACTGAAGGTTGTGGCTTATAGTCCACATCCTGATGTGGAAGCTGCCCGACGATTAAAAGTAGAAATGGTCAGCCTCGATGATCTGCTCAAACAGGCGGATTTCGTGAGCCTGCATGTACCGATGAAACCTGCCACACGCCATTTGATCAATGCTGAACGTTTGCGGCAAATGAAACCGACGGCTTTTCTGATCAATACGGCACGGGGTGGATTGATTGACCATGAGGCGCTGCTGCAAGCGCTGCAAGAACGGTGGATTGCAGGGGCAGGGTTGGATGTGTTTGATCCAGAACATCTTGAGGCAGAGCACCAGCTGTTTTCACAGGCGAATGTGATCGCCACACCGCATGTGGCGTTTTACTCGGAAGAGTCGCTGGCGGAATTGCAGACTAAAGCGGCGGCCAATGTGGCAGCGATTCTTACGGGACATCGACCTGAGTCGGTGGTGAATCCGGAGGTTTTGGCGCTGCCACGGTGTGGACATTTGAAGTAGTGCCCCACCCCGAACCCCACCCTGTTCTATAGGGAGGGGCTTTAAAGACTTTTACGGATCACTAGTTGTCGTGATAGGTGAACGGCGACTTTATCGTGCTACGCTTTAGCAGGGGTGATGGTCACGGATTGGGTAGCTGTACGGCCCTCGGTGCAGATTAAGGCCGCCGCACCGCCTTCAAAGGGACGATCAGTGTCCTGAACATCGATCATAAGCTGACCATCAATCCATGCTTGAAGGCGATTGCCGTTGGCTTGAAGTTCAAGCTGGTAGACTTGCCCGAACTTCCAGTCAAAAGGCTTGGAGGCTAAGACATGTTCGCCGTCGAGCGCTTTCACCAAATTGACGACGCCGGGATGCGTGAGCATCAAGCCATAGTAGCGGCGCATGCCCTGTACACGAATGCCGATCCCCGCAGCTTTGACCATGTGGGGTGCAACATCTGCGCTGACACGGTAGTTTTTCCACTCACGCGTTCCTTGAATGAGCAATCCTGTTCCACCATTTTGGACGACGCGGTAGGTATCCCACCAGCGCATTTCGGTTTGGTCAGTGCCATCGACCCACGCCCGCCGCCATAAGTTGCCACCATTAGCAGGCTTTTTGAAGGTGACGTTGGGTTCACCATCCCATGTGAGGTAATCGACGTACACAGTGCCACTGCCGGATTGAGCAGCACTGATGGCATAGCCAATTTCGGCAATGGGTTCACCATCAAATTCGGGAATGAGCCATGATAGCTGCTGGCTCTGACCCGGCTTGAGCGATACGGTCGGCCCATCGCAGCGGGTGAAGGCGTCTTTGGTGCCATAGTAGTTAAGGTATAGGGTCACGTTGACATCGCTGGCATTTGCCGTATCGGCCGAGATGGTTGAGCTTACTGTTTGGCCGGGATAGAGAGTGGGGGAGGCCAGCAATTTATAGTGGTCGAAACCAATGGCTTCCTGTGGAATGAAGGTGGCGGTGCTGGCACGAAGTGTCGTGTCTGATTGGAGAAGGTGATAGCGCAAGGCCAAGCTACGGGAACCGGTTTGGCTGTGGCCGGCGACGTTTTCAATCCCCAACGTCGAGACATTATCGGGCGCGGCTAGAAATCCCTGTACTGAGCCCGGCAGATCGAAGTGGAAACGTGCTCCATTCTTCGGGGCGATTGGTGCTTGTCCAGCTAAGGCACGACCGATATTGATGACTTTGTAAGTCTGTGATAGGGCGTCGGTGATTGCGCTGCCACCATCGGCGGTTGGCTGATACATGCGGTCGGCTACAGGGCCGCGCCAATCATAACCGTTTTCAAAGGTATGAAGGCTATTTTTAATTCCCAAAAGGCAGCCGACGTTACCTGAATTGCAGTCGGTATCCCAGCCGCTGGTGTTGACCATCATTAAAGATTGACCAAGATCATTATTGCCGTGGAGCAGGCTCATGATAATGAGGGCATGGTTGGGGATGGTGTGGCAGTTTCCGCCATATTTGTCGTAGCCGTAGTTGGCGACGATTTGTTCGCGGGTTTGATGCCAATCGGGAAATTCAGCATGCCATTCGCGGATGTCGTTGATCATGCGGTAGGTCAAGCACGTCTTGGGAATGAGGCTTAAGCCAGTGTCGAGCAGTTTATTGATGTCTGACTCGACGTAAGCTTGTGCTTCCATGGCGGCGATCATCTGAGCATCATAAACGGCTTCGCCATCGTGACTGACACTGCCTGCTTGACCGGCCAAGTATGCCGCGAGTTCGGGATCACCGGGGGCGACCATGCCCCAGCCATCAATGAAGATTTGCGCGCCGATTTGTTCAGCAACCACCTGAGAATTGAGTTCGATGGAACCACTGCGCGGGGCAGGGATGCCGTTTTTCAAACGGAGATAGGCGGTGTGTTCGGTGGAATTACCCAAGCCGCCCCACCATAAAATGGTGCGGAGTTCGATGATGTAATTGAGCCATGTTTGTCCGATTTGGGCGGCGGTCAAGTTGCGAGAGTTGCCATAGTCGGGCAGTGCTCGTAGAAACGTGAACGTGCCGCTGATGTCGTCATCGGTGACGATGAGCGGCATACCAAGGCGGTCATGGACATAGCCCTTGATCTCGCCTAATTTTTGCATAATGTCGTCGTACCACCAGCCCTCAAAGGGACGACCGAGGTATACACCAACGATTTTCCCTAAAACTCCGGCGTAGGTTCGTTCTGCATAATCTGCAGGAATTGACATTTCAAACACTCCTTGTCGTGTAGAAACGGGTGTGGGACTGTGCTATCGATTTAAGCCTTCAATCCACCCTGTGTAAGTCCTTCGATAAAGCGACGTTGTAAGAGTAAGAACAGCAAAATGACCGGAATGATCATGATGACCGATCCGGCGTTGGTCAGTCCCCAATCACGCGCGAACTGCTGTTGAAACGCGAACAAGCTAGTTGCCACGGGTTTCAATTCAGCCTTCTGAAGGAAGGTGAGACCGAAGAGAAACTCGTTCCATGTTCCCAAGCCGACTACTAATCCAGCCGTCAGGAACCCCGGCCAAGACAACGGCAGAATAATATGCCGATAGACCTGCCAATTGCTCGCACCGTCGATACGGGCAGCTTCCATAAATTCCTCTGGCAGTGAGACCATATACGAGCGGAGCAAAAAGGTCGCGAACGGTGAATGCAGGGCGCAGTAGATGATGATCAGACCAAAGTGCGAATTGACTAAGCCAACTTGGCGCCACATAAAAAACAGCGGGATCATGAACAGCTGTGGTGGGATACTGGTTCCGACCATGAAGTAGAAACCGATCAAATCGCCACCACGCAGCTTGAGCCGTGCCAGCGCATAGGCCGCCGCACCTGCGAGTACCAGCGTGCCAAAGATGGTGCCTAATGTCAGGATGGTGCTGTTGCCGAGCGTAGTGGAAAAGTTACCCTGCGCCCACGCATCGGGATAATTTTGTAGGCGCGGGTTGATGGGAAAGCCAAAGGGATTTTGCGCGATTTCGCCGGTGGTCTTGATGGAGTTCATGAACAATATCACCACGGGCATCAACGCGAAGACAGCGAAAATGGACAGGATAATATAGTTGGGCGCCGTAGAAGCGGTGCGCTGTGATCGTCTCATATTTCCCATCCTCTTCTACGCAGAATGACAAAGATGCCGACGGTAATCATGACCCAGATGGTCATCATGATACCGATTGAGGCGGCATAACCGACATCAAAGCGGAAGAACGCTTGATTATAGAGGTGTGTGGACATGACTTCGGAGGCATGAGCAGGACCGCCGCCCGTCAAAATGTAGACATAGTCAAAAGTCAGTGACGACCAGATGATGATCATGAGAATGGTGAACACCAGCGTCGGACGGATGCTGGGAAGGGTCACGTACCAGAATTGTTGGAAGCGACTGGCGCCATCCAAACGGGCCACCTCATACAATTCGGTATCAACTGCCGTCATGGCAGCCAGATACATGACGACTAGAAAACCCCAGAAGTGCCAACTATCGACGAATGCCACGCCAAACAGGGCGCTATCTTTATTGCCGAGGATGGCGAAGTTGAGCCAAGGAATGCCGTGTTCGGCCAACCATACGCCGATACCGTTACGGGGCGACAAAATGAAACGCCATATCTGGGTATTGACGACGCTCGAAATCACATAGGGAATAAAGAAGACCAAGCGGTAGAAGATTTGACCACGCTTGATGCCTGACATGAGGTAAGCGCCTGTCAAACCCATAATTACCGGCACAGTGAGAAAGAAGAGAGTCCATAGCAGATTGTTGCCAAGTGCTTTGAAAAAGACTTTATCTTGAAAAAGAGTCTTAAAATTTTCGAGACCAATAAACACTGGTGATCCGTAACCGCTCCATTCCGTAAAAGCTATATAAATGCTAAAGATGGTCGGAATGACGATCACGATCAGGTTGAGTGTGAGAATGGGTAGAATAAATGACCAGCGGCCAAGAACTTCTAAGCGCGTTCGCCGGTGAGGTCGATAGACAGTGCCGACTGGTTGGATACCGGGATCGGCAACTGACGATGGGGTCGTTGCAGATTGGGTCATGCGGATACTCCAGACATAATACTTCAGCGATGTTTGAGCCGGATTCTTTCGCCGCTTTGTAGGATAGTGATCTGTAAATCAGACTGTACTAAACATCATTCACAATGATCAGGGGCACATATTGGGATGCGCCCCTGATGTTGATGATTAGTACGGATTAACGCTTCGGGATCGGCAAGGTCTTGCCATCCGCACGCGCTTTATCCCACTCTGCTTGCTGCGCAGCAAGATAGTCCTCAACGCTGAGGTCGCCTGCCCAGACCTGCTCGACATCCTGCCACAACAGAACATCGACATCAGCAGGCCAGAAGGTCCACGTGGTGTAACCGTAACGACCTTCACCTGTGACCTTGGCAAAGTCCGAGAAGTAACGGACAACACGGGGGTCTGAACCTTCGGGGAAGTCTGCCTCTGTATAATGCAGCGGAACCATCCATTCGCCGAAATCAGCACCAGCGGCGTTATTCAAGACCAGCTTGGGGTCGCTGAGGAGGAAGTTCAAAACTTCGGCTGCGGCGTCCACATTCTTGGATTTGGCGTTGATAGAAATGGTGCTGCCGGTTGCGAGTTCGTAGTTGTAGTCACCAACTCCATCCTTGAACATGGGGATGGGTGCCCAATCCCATTGGTCAGGGACTTCAGATGTGAAATACGATTTCATGTTCGCAAACTGCCATGTGCCGGACATCATCATGGCTGATTTACCATTGGTCAAATCAGCGAAATCGTCAGCACTCGCGTATGCATAGTAGTTATCGAGGCTGCCACCAAACCAGCCTTTGTCGGCAATCTGTTCTTTCAACAGCTTCATCGCCTCAACAAATTCCGGGTCTGTCCATTTCTTTTCGCCGGTCAGGGCCTTGTAGACATTGTCAGGTCCAACATAGTTATTCAGATAGATACCAACCAAGTGCTCATTAGATGGCTTCCATTCGCTGTTGCTATAAGCAAACGGATGAATGCCCGCCGCAGCAATTGTGTCACAGAGCTTCCAGAAATCAGCGGCAGTGGTGGGTATAGTCCAATTATTTCGTTCAAATAGGCTCTTGTTGTAAAACAGGATCATGCTTTCGTAGGTCAGTGGCAGACTATACAACTTGCCTTCAAGAATACCGGACTCGTAAGCCCACGGCAGCAGCTTGTCTTTCCAACCATTCTTCGCGGCAAAATCGTCAAGTGGTTGAATCTGGCCGGAAGCAATGTATTCAGCAATGAAAGCAGCACCCGGAGTCTGGAGAATATCGGGGGCTTCGCCTGCCTGGAAAGCGGTACGCAGAACATCATCGAGTTTTTCTTGGCCGACGAGTTCCAGCTTGATATCGGTGTGCGCATCATTGAAGGCTTTAACGAAAGTATCTTGAACATGTTGTAGAAAGTCACCGGACTCTGTCCACCATGTTACGGTGACGACATCTTGAGCGCGGGCAACCAAGGAACCCATGAGGGCGAGTAGAAGAATTAAAACCGGAGTGAGCACCAAAGAACGACGCGATTTCATAAAATACTCCTTCGCAGAATCTAATTTGAAAGGAAACAAATGCGGTCTTACTTTTTGATGTGAAGGGTCTTTCAGCACCTCCTTGGCTAAGACTGATAAACAAGGGTAAACTTTGGTAAACAATTTTCAAGGTGATGTTATCCAAAAACCAAAATCATGTCAAGCAATACTGCGCAAGCGGTAAAATGCGGTAAAATTGCTAAACAAAGTCCATTGTTTCGGCTAAACAGGCTATATAATGCGGGTCAAAGATTATACCTTGTGCAAAAACGATAGTATTTTCAACTCGTTGCTAATGAATATGAGAATGATTCTTAAACGAAGACGGTTATTGGTGCTCTGGAATATGGTTGTCGTTTGCATATTGGCTGCTCCAAATGCGATTTTACAAGGACAGGATACAACGCAGTTTCGGCGTCTACCGCTGGAAACGTATCGCCAAAAAATGAAAGCGGCATGGTTGGGACAAATGATCGGGGTGTCGTTTGGGGGACCGACTGAATTCGGTTATGTCAACGGCATCATACCAGAGAGTGATGTTCCCAAGCTGCGACCCGGTTTGATCAACGATGCTTTTAAACAGGATGATCTGTACGTTGAGATGACGTTCCTCAAGTCACTGGAAACCTATGGTCTTGATGTTTCCAGCGCTCAAGCAGGAATCGACTTTGCCAACAGCGAGTACCCACTGTGGCATGCTAATTTGGCCGCGAGAACCAATCTACGAGCTGGCATTGCTCCAACAGATTCGGGACATCCAGCGTTCAGCGGGTTTACAGATGACATTGATTATCAAATTGAAGCTGATTTTGCAGGCTTAATCTCTCCCGGCATACCTGAACAATCCATTCGTTTGGGTGAGAAATTCGGTCGGATTATGAACTACGGGGATGGTTTGTACGGCGGACAGTTCGTGTCCTGTATGTACAGCGAAGCCTTTTTTGAGAACGAGCCGCGCAAAGTGATTGAAGCTGGCCTCGACTGTATTCCGTCGGCCAGCCAATATGCTGAGGCTATACGAGATGTGCTGCAATGGTCGTCTGAGTTTCCTGACGATTGGCAAAAGACGTGGGCATTAATTGATGAAAAATATCATTTGAATCCGGCATACCGACTTTATTCGAGCAAGGATGACTACATCACCGATCCGAACTTCGATATTGATGCCAAATTGAACGGTGCTTATGTGGTGCTGGGACTGCTTTACGGAAAGGGCGATCTTGTCCAAACCATGACGATTGCCATGCGGAGTGGGCAGGACTCGGACTGTAATCCGGCGACCGCAACGGGTGTGTTATCCGCTATGCTGGGCGAACGGTTCCCACAGGATTTGGCAGCAGGATTAGACACGAAGCAGAAGTTTAATTTCACATCTTATGATTTTGACAGTCTGCTAGCGGTCACCGAAAAACTGGCACGGCAGGCGATATTGGCTGAGGGCGGTTCGGTTGAGACTGACGTCAACGGGCAGGAGGTGTGGGTCATTCCAGTCCATACGCCACAGCCCAGTGAGTTTGTCCAATCATGGGAGGCGGGGCCAATCTCAAACACCGTTTACAGCGACGCCGAAATGGCTCAAATACGCTTCTCCAGCGGCAGCCTTGCACGAGACATGCGCCGCTTTGCGCCGGAATGGTCGATTGTTGGGTGTATGGATAGTCCGCGCCTTGGCCTCAAAATGGAACTGCTGGGGAAGAAGAATGTGTTGTTCACGCTGCCTACGAGCCAAGAAGTGCCGTGTCGATTGACGAATACTGCTCAACTGCCTACTCAGACGCCGCAAGTGCTGCATGTGGTTGTGGGGAATTTCCCCGGTGGGGAGTGGATGCTGATGGCGAAGGCTAACGGCACCACATTGATCCAACAAGTGATTAGTGATGAAACTACGACGGGCGGTTGGCTGCAGCTTGATATTGATTTGTCTGGCTTTGCCGGACAGGCGGTGCGGTTGGAACTGCTTAACCAAGTTTATGGACGGTCATCATTGAACGGCGGTTATTGGGCAGCGGTTGGACTGGCGGATAAACAATCATAGAGCGTGTGTAAGTGGGAAAAATCAAGGGCAAGATGCCCCTACACCGATATCGTTTGGGGTAAGAAGCTAAAGGCCGTAAGCCAGTGCGGGGCAACTTATTGCAAGGTTCGAGTCTCTATTGGAGAGTTTATGATCGGCGTGTATGATATGAAATTGTATGTTCATCGCTTAATAATGAGTTCGTATCATCCACTCAAATCATGCCAGAAAAGCAAATAGTGGCTTCTTGAAGATGAAGAAGCATTGGTTGACTTTGTGTAAAGTGAGGTCGGTGGGTGAAGATGTTTTTAGGGATCAGGAGTAGCATCGTTGTTAGCAAAGAAGAAGCAGATTCGATCTGAGAGGCAAAATACATCCGAACTGCCACGCGTGACGATCCGTGATGTGGCTGAAAAAGCGGGAGTCTCGCCGGCTGCGGTTTCGCTCACGCTGTCCGGACGAGGACGGATTGCAGAGGAAACCCGCCAACACATTCTGGAAATGGTCGCCGAAATGAATTACGTCCTACCGAAAAGACGGCGGGAGTCATCCGACCTGCGAGTCTTTAGGGTCGAGGCTGGCAGCGGCTCGGAATATCAGCCAGCACGCAGTGTGAATATTGATTTACAGGTCACTTTCCTAAATGATGAACTCGATCAACGTCAGCAGGAAGGATATGATGTTGGTGAGATTGAGGCAGGCATTCGGGCACTCCGGCAAGGTGCACCGACACTGTATGACATTGAGGTCAGTTGGAGCCGGCTAGAAAACCTCGAACTGAAAAATGACTACCGATACCGAGAACCGTCAACATGGGCGGGTATTTCGGCTGAACGTGGAGAAGCTAGCACTTTTAATGCACGGTTTTCCGCGAATCAACTTTATGACCGGATTTATGGTGGTTTGCTGGGACGGGCGATTGGCTGCACGCTGGGACGTCCGCTGGAACTGCTCGGTGATTTCGAAGACATTCAAGAGTTTCTAGAACGTGGCGATGCCTATCCACTGACTGATTATGTGCCGGAGATTTTGCCTCATCCGCCGAGCTATACACATTATGATCCGGAAGTGCAAAACTATCTGCGCGGACATATTCGTTACGCTCCCCGGGATGACGATCTCGACTATACGGTACTAAACCTGACGATTCTGGAACGGTGTGGCGAAGGGTTCACCTCTGAGCAAGTGGCTGAGAGCTGGCTGCAACGGCTGTCCTACAATGCAATCTATACGGCTGAGCGTATGGCTTATGGGAATCTCGTAAACCAGTATGGGCCGCCAGACAGCGCGGTGTTCCGTAATCCCTACCGCGAATTTATTGGTGCTCAAATTCGTGCAGACGTCTTCGGCTATACCGCACCGGGTAAACCGGATATGGCGGCTTACGCTGCATGGCGGGATGCCCGCATTTCACATGTGAAAAACGGCATTTATGGGGCGATGTTCATCAGCGCAGCCATTGCGGCGGCTTTCTCGGTGACTGATGTTGAGGCCGTTATCCGCGCGGGACTGGCTGTGATTCCGCAGAACAGCCGGATGGCGATTGCAATTCGCGATACGATTGACCAGACACGCCGAAGCCAGAATTGGCAGGATGTGGCTGCCTACATCACTGAAAGGTTTGCCGATCATGATCCGATTCATGTGCTGCCGAACGTGTGCTTGGTGGTGATGGCACTGTTGTGGGGGGACGGTGATTTTGAGCGTTCCATTACGACTGTGGCTATGGGTGGCTGGGACGCAGACTGTAATGCTGCCACAACCGGCTCGATCGTCGGGATACTGAATGGCTCTAAACGGCTGCCGGAGAAATGGACTGCACCCATCAATAATCAGATGGAATCGTGGTTATGGGGGCACAGTCTCAATTCGATATCGGATTTGGCCCAACGAGTATACACGCTTGCGCGACGGTCATTGAACGCGTCGAGCAACGGCACATAGTCTCGATCATATCTCGTTTATTGTCGGTTTCTTCCCGCGGAAATATTCGCTAGCATATGAATACCAAGACCCTGACTATTTGCCGAAGGCAGGGTCATGATTGGCTGTTGGCAGCAGCACATCCGATAACAGGTCAAAGTTGCGACGGGCCGTTTCGAGATCATTCAGCGCTTGGTTGACTGTTTCGGTGGTCAGAAAGCGATCTTGTCCTGTTTGATTGCAGGCATTTTTGAACAGGTCTATGGCTGCATTGGTATTGTCGATGGCTGTTTGGAGCGCCCGCACCGATGGGATGAGAACGGCTTCGGCCTCAAGCTCCGATGACGGGATTTCCAGTGACTGCGCAGGTTTGGGAATTGTGTTGCAACTGGCACTATTGCCACCGGCTAGATCAAACCAGATGGCGCGAATGTCATTGTAGGTGTTATAGGTACGCCCGAAGTAATTGACAACTTGCTCGTAGATGCGGCCAAAGGGATAGACATAACCGGCGTCCGGTACGTTATAGAAGGTTAGGCCGGAAACCTTGTACCTAAGATTCCACATACCGACCCAATAGTATTGACCGTTGTAGAAAAACTGTAACCAGAATTCTGTGCCTGACCCAAGCCGTCCTGTGACTTCGACTGTCACTGACGGGACAGGGAAGGCAATGCGATGTCCGGGCAGATAGTTCATCTGGTCAAAAATGGCCATGCTATCGGTGACCGTAATCTGACGGCGAATGAGGCGAATAAAAGGGGCAGGGTTCACACCATCGGCTGGAAGCGCCATCATCGGGCCACTCCAGACGAGCCATCGAGCGGCGATCCAACCGCGTTTTTCACCGTAGATGACTTGAATCCATGCTGCGTCAGTGGTGCGTCCGGTGGCTGGAAGCGTTGTTGCCGGTGGTATGACATCAAGGCGTTTAAAGGCTGTTCCCGGCCCTTCGCGCAGCGAGACGTTGTCCTGAGTGGTGACATAGGCTACATAGGTTGGGGCAACTGGCTGCGGTTCGTCTTGAGCCATAACCGGAATGGCTAGAATGGCTATTAGTACGGTGGCAAGGTAGAAAATGAAGTGTTTCATGATTTAGCTCCCTGCACCATATGTACCCGGCTCTTTCATCCAGACGACGATGTCTCCGGCTCCCGTCATTACATCCACGATTGCACCTGTGGTGATGTCGAGAACGAGGGTGTGCTGACCGACGCCCTGCACATTTTCGTCTTTAGCCAGTTGTGCCTGCAGCGCGAGATAACGATTGTCTGGCGACCAGAAGAAGCGGCCATTGTAAACACGACCATCGAGTTCAGGAATGCAATAGGTGCGCTTGAGGCCGGATTGACTGTCCCAAACACCGATTTGCTGCGTGCGTTGATTGGTCGAGTAAGCTGTGTAACGGCCATCTGTAGACCATGTACCTTGTACGAGATCACCTAGAAGCCTGTGTTTGTTGGTCGCAGCATCGTATTGATACCACACTGGCTGGGTGCCTGATGGGACGGGATAGTGATAGAAGAGGCGATTGCCCAGCGGATCCCAGAAGGCGGTCAACTGCTCTTCGGGATAATCGGCAAGACGGGCAAAATAGGCGGCGTCTTTGGTATCTGTATTGTAGATATAGTATTGATAACCTGTATTAATACCAGTGCTGAAGGTCAAATGAGCTAAGGCGAGATTGCCACCCGGCTGACGATCGAGCAGTTGAGCCGTTTTTTGGCGGATGGTCATCAAATCCGGAGTCCAAGCATCAGGATCGGGGTAGACGCCGAGAATGTCGCGGAAGTACAGGTAACCATAGCGATGATTGGGATCATGGGGAATAGGACCATAATCTTGATACTCTAAGGCATTCCCGCCTGACCAACTCAAATCCGGTACTCGATACTTATAGGGCGGTTTGGTCTTATCGAATATGACACGCGGATCGGTTCCATCGGGACGAACGACGAAGACTTCATTGATGCCATTCACCAGTATCCATTGATTATCCGGCGAGAATGTACACTGGTTGTTTGGACCACCGCATACCGGCAGCTTGTCATCAGGTACGCGTTTGCCATTCTCCGGCTGAATCATCCAAAGGGCATCACCTTGAACCGGGGCGACAATGTGACCTGTCGGACTATAGCCTTTGGGTAAGTTATCCAATGAAAACAACTTGGCGGCAAGACAAACTGCTTCGGGCTGACCGCCGAGCGACTCGTTGACTTTTTCTTCCGGACGCGGCGGCGATGTCGGGGTCACCGTCGGAGTTAGGGTTGGCTGCGCTGTACCGATTAGACTGTAAGTCGGAGTTGTGGTGGGCAGCACGACGATGCGATTTTCCGCGTCATACTTGGCAGCAGCGGTGGCCGTTCCCCACGAGAGCATGGTCTGATAGGGTGTCAACAAGCGGAGAATGACCAGTTCGCCGGGGAGGCTGGAAGCGGCGACAAGCTGCTGATCGGGACTCAGTATAAATGTCCCTAGTTCTCGGCGAGTTGTGCGATAGTATTCATTACGAATGGGGTCAAGCGGTACGGAGTTGGCAGGTAGATTGTAGGAACCGTTGAATCTTTCACCCGAATTGACGTTGATCATCATGGTCTGGCGGTTGTAAACACCGTTATTGGCATACGCTCCGGCGGCAGGTGTGGGCAGTCCTTCGCAGACAATCTTGGCCATTTCTGCTACCTGCTCGGCATTTAAGCCAGCGATCATTTTCTGCCAATCATCGGCATAAGATGCAGCTTGATCGGCATAGTTGTTGGTGATGCATTCGGGTATGCCCGCGATAACAACAGGCGTTACTGTCGGGCGAACGAGATCAGCCGAAATTGGGGGCGGCGTGGTGCTGCCGGATTGTGCTAACTGCTGGCAGAGAATTTGTCCAAGCTGCTCGACTTCATCAACACGAAGATTGAGCGTGCCGTTGTACCAAGCTTCGCCGAGTTGTTTTTCTTGATCGGGGAATGCATTTACGAGACAGGCTGGTACGCCGCTGGGAGCAAAGTCCGAACCGAAGACACGCTTCGGAATGTCATTGGTATTGCCTTCCCCATAGACATAGGCGGTTTGTGGATCAGTCCATCCATAGTAGCGCCCGTCTGCAGGGGGCAAATCATCACCCGACATGAACCAAAGTTGACCCTTGTCCAAACTGTAAAGGGCGATTTCATTACCGGGATAGTATGGGCCAAAGGAATTCTGCGAATAGGTTATCAAGAAGTGTTCCCAATCGGGACTCGGTATGATTTGATCAATACTGCGGCCGGGCAGGGCTTGGAAGGTCACACTGCGTTTGTCACCTGTGTCTACGTCTAAGACTTGTACACCGTATGATCCATCTACACCGAACTGTGTCAGGAAGCGGTAGCCACTGGCAGCAGTCGCGATGACTGACCCTCTGAGGTCGAGTACTTGACGGCGAACCACTTGCCCTGTGGCAACATCCCATAAACGCCATTCATGGCCTGCCAGGGTCACGATGTTTTTGTTGTCGGGGCTAAAGAAGAATTGATCGAAGCGCGTGGAATAGCGTAAATCTTCGGCCCCGACTTGATGGGATTGGGCGTCAAAACGCTGAAAGTCGCTAACGATGATACTGCCTGAGTTGTCGTAGGCCAGAATACGGTTTTTACGGATGAGCGAATAGCTGCCAATATCTCGCGTAGCAGGGGTAATTTCACCTAAGCGTTGGCCTTTGGACAGACTGTAGAATTCGACGCGCTCACCGGCGTTATCAACGTCACGGCGCAGCATGACCTGATCAGCATCTTTGTTCAAGACCATCTGTTGAACGCGGTAGGCATTGGTGAGCTTGAAAATGCCTGCTTTATATTTTTCGTCGTAGATATAGAGCAGTGCTTGGAGGCCTGACGAATCGCCGCCTGTCGGATCATAGACGAAGTCGATCAGCGAAATGGTCAACGGGCGATGATCCCAGAAATCGGTGTAGTGATCGCCTAGGAAGGCATGGAGCAGATCATTTTCTGCTGTGGTACTTGGCCCACCGATTGATGAGGCAAATGAACTGATCTCAAGGTCTGGTATATCAGCGGGATTGCGCTGTGGCAGACAACCGGATGGTGTGCCGGAGGTTGTGCCGTCAGAATTCACATAAGTGTCTTGCAAGCACATATGAAGCGGGAGTTCGGCGAGTAGGCCGCGCTGCGTATCGACCTGAAGTAACTGGCCTGAGCGCGTGTAGACATAGACTTTGCCATCGAGGACGCTGAACCAGAGGAAAAGCGGGTCTTGTTCGTAACGATCGGTGGGGATTTCAAATAAGACATCCAGCGTATAGGGATCAAGAATGTGGATACGTCCCGGCAAGACGGTGACGATGCGGCTATCCGGTGCTAGGACGAAGCCGAAACGATAGTCGAAGAACTGCCATGCTTCGACCTTTCCCGGGAAAGTGGATTGTCCTTCGTTGCGGGCAGAAGCTAGATTCCAAATCCAAGGGGTTTCGGTAGTGTCGTTTTCATAACGGCGAAGCGCCTGCGGGGCAGGGTGTGTGCCGTAAAAGGTCAGCAACTTGTCATCAGCCGAGAAAGTCAACGGGCCATGTATATCAATAGCAGCGCCGGGATCGGTTAACTCGGAAACGACTTTACCGGTGGTCGTGTCGAAAAGCTGAATGTCATTGTTGATGGCGAGCGCGAACCAGCGCCCATCATGACTAAAGGCAAAATCGTTGTAGCTGCCTGACTCATGCAGGGTATACAGCGTTTGGTAGTCGAGCGCATTGATCAATTCCAGACGGCCATAGGCATCGACCATCGCGATATGTTCGAGTTTTGGCTCGTAGAGAAGATTGCGAGGTAAAGCCCGTCCGAGTTCGGTGACAACCTCAAACGATATTTGTGGCGAGTTTGTATTCTGGGCGAAGGCAAAACTGGCTGCAAGCAGCACTACGAGAACGGTGGAAAGAAAAATTACCCGTCTCATTGAAAATCCTTTTTGGAGCGAAGATGTTTATCTCTATCTTAGTGTAAATCTACCCTACGCCACAGCAACGATTTCTCAATGGTTTGCTGATGATATGGAAGTTTCAACTATAGTAGGATTGTCATATAACGAAATGATTGAGGGCGCTATGATTCGCAAAATACTATTTCTACTGATTTTAACATTGGGTGTGGCTGCAGTGGTAAAAGGTCAGGACGATACATTTTATGGACTGGTCTCGGTTGACCATGCAGATGTGCGGGTTGGTCCGGATTTTGCCTATGACAGCATCGGGCAACTGCCTCTGAACGCGTCAGTCGTGGTATTGGGACGAGCAGGCACCTTTTACTATGGGTGGAGCGGTACAGATTGGGTACAGATTCAATTTGGCGATCGGGTCGCATGGATTTATGCCCGTCTGCTGCGTACCAGTGTGCCGTTTAATTCGCTGCCGCTACGTGGAACGCTGCTGCCGCGTGATCGAAATGGACGCGTACCCGATGAGTTTGATCTATCAATCGAAGTGTGCAGCCAGTGGAGCGGGGCATTCGGGCAGTCCAGCGGTTCCATCGCTCCAGATGGGGAAATAACTGTGAGCTATCCGGGTTTGAAGGGGGCGAATGCTTACAGTGTGGTCGTTACTTCACCGACCGGATTCCGCACATGGTTTGACAGCGAGACGACCAGCGCTGCGATCACGTTTGATCGGCTGCCCGGCGAGTCGGGGACCTATACGTGGCGCGTCGCCCCATATTGGTCGAATGAAGTCCAGCGGTATACGTGGCAGCAAGTTTGCAATGAGCAAATCGGCGGCACGTTTGAGAAGCCAGCAACTTAGCTGGCTTAATGGATGACGTTTTTCTCTAAGTCCTTGAGCTGATCCAAGCCCACGCTTAGAATGATCTTGGCGTTGGTGGCACCGTTACGGGCTTGAAGTGCTTCGTTCATCGTGATTGTGCCACAGTGTTGAAGGATCCCTATTGAGTCATTAAGCATTTGGACTCCCTGATCAATGCGCGGTGCGATGCGGTGCAGTTCAGGGAGTTCTTTTATGTCTTGCGATGAGTAGACATACGAGGCGATGCCGGCCGGTGGGTTGCAGGGTAGTATGCTCCCGTCAATGACGCCATACCAGAAGGATTCGAGATCCACGGCGAGTTGATGCAGGGGCGTCATATAATCCCGAAAGCGGTTTAGCTGCGCCAGTTGAATCTCCGGTGGGATGACTTCCACTTCAAGGTTTTGCGGTGGCGGTAAACCGGGGGCGACTGGAATTTTCGTGAAGTCATATGAGGGGCGAAGGTTTGCGGCTGAAATCCAGCCTAATGTGCCCAGATAATTGACCTGCAAGCGGGTCGCATCCCAATTACGGGCGTAAACTGGAATGATCACCCCAAAAGGAACAATGCCGATGCGCGGTGACTGGGCAAATGGGCCACCGCGTAAAGACGACTCTACGTTCACATAAGCGGCGAAGTCACTCTCTTTAATTTGCGTGGAACCCGTGACGCCTGTAACAGAATCGGTTAGTGGTAGGAATTCGATATTGAAGTTGTTGGACACCATCTTGATCGAAATCCAGCCGAGGCTGTTGGTGCGGTTGCGGCGGCGAACTTCAAACCATGTTCCGTCGGCGTTTCGGCCCACCGCATCAAGCATGTCACCCTCGAAGACCGAGGCACTTGGTTTGGCATCGGCGAGGGGAACAGCACGGGTGAAAGCACTGTCGACGAGTACCTGAACGGGTTGAACGAAGGACGCACTTTTTTCACCGGCTGCGGCAGAGAGTAGTCCCATTGAAAACAATATAAACAGCGTGAAACAGAATTTCTTCGCCCCAGTAAGCATTTTTTCATCCCTACAAAGTGAATTGTTATGTTTTCATTTTAAGCCGAATTTCGATTCGGTAATGGGTGACTCCTCTACGATTGGTCTTTCAGAACCAAGCGCTTTAGACGTGAATAAATTGAGTAGGGCTGTCTATCCGGCTATTTGATCGCTTTGCCCGTTCTGAATTTTGTATCCGGTCAATATGAATCCCTTATAACTGATTAATTGTTATTCGCTCTCAAACCCTGAATCGCTGATTATGCGTTTTGACTATGATGATAACGTGATGTTTTACATGAAAAAAACATGTCATGTCCCTCAGGCAGCCCTGCAATGTACTCTCTACACTATTACAGTTATCCAGTCACTTTACAGATTGTATAAAGTATTCAGGAGGAATGATAATGTTCAGAAAGCCTGCATTGGTCTTGAGTGTTTTACTTTTGTCCTTCCTGTCCATTCCCGTTTTGGGGCAGGATAGTTCAAGTATAACGGTCAAGCCAGACGGTAAAGTTGTCATCGGTGTTGCAGCTTCATTAAGTGGTGAGGGCCTTACCCCCCTCGGCCAAGACATTCAACGTGGTGCTGAACTGGCTATTGAAGATCGCCCGACCGTCAAGGTGGGGGATAAGGAATTCGCAATCGAATTAAGTGCCCAAGACGACCTCTGCTCAGCAGAAGGTGGACAGGCGGTCGCTAATTTGTTTGTAGCTGATACATCGGTCGTTGGTGTTGTTGGCCCTATGTGCTCAAGCGCCTGCACAGCCGCCGCCCCAATTCTTGACCAAGCGAATTATTCATCGATCAGCCCAAGCTGCACCGCTCCGAACCTGACGCAACAGGATTTCACGAGCTTCAACCGCGCGATTGTCTCTGACAGCTTCCAAGGCAAGGTCGCTGCCCAATATATTTATGACGTTCTCAAAGTTAAGAAGATCGCTACACTTCATGATGGCAGTGCCTACGGCGAGGGACTGGTGGCCGAAGTTACAAAGCGACTTGAGGAACTTGGTGGCGAGGTTGTTGCAGCTGACGCGGTTAATGTCGGCGATACCGATTTCCGCAGTTTGCTCGAAGATATTGCGGCCAAGAAACCTGAACTGATTTATTTTGGTGGCTTCTCGGCTGAAGGCGCACGCCTTGCACAGCAGCGTGCGGACGCTGGTTTGAAGGATGTGATCTTCATGGGCGCCGATGGTATCAAGGGTGGCGAGTTCCCGACATTGGCTGGTCCAGCAGCCGAAGGTGTTTATGCCTCATCAGCTATCCCCAGCCAGTCTGATAAAGTTGATGCTCTCCTGAAGCGCTATAAGGAAAAGTATGGTTTTGACCCGACAGGGCCGTTCCAAGTCAACTCATATGATGCGACAAATATGTTCCTTGATGCGATTGAAGCTGTTGGCAAACTGGATGACAGCGGGAACCTTGTGATTGATCGTGCTGCGTTGGCCGAATATATTCGCTCAATCAAGGATTTCCAAGGATTGACCGGTACGCTCAACTGCGATGGAACCGGTGAATGCTCGGCTGCCGATATCGGCATCGTGCAATATCAGGGCGACAAGATTGTTCAGGTCGCCGTTGGTAAACCGGGTGATGATGGCAGCATCAGCATTGAGACATCGAAGTAAGGTTTAGACAAACTGTTGTTTTTGAGAAGAATCTCAAAAACATAGCGGTTGCAGAGGCGGTTATTCCGCCTCTGTGATCATTTCGAACATAGCAACATGGGAATTATGGATTCTGGGAATGCTCAAGAACCCTACAAGTACCACCATTTATCACGAAGACCCTTGTTTTTTCCTTAGGAGCAGGTTTGATGTCTAGTTCACAATCGATAATAACCCAGTCTCCGGGGGGAGCAAGACGTATACTGCGGAGGTTAATCCGGAACATCCAAAGTCCACTGCGGTTGATCGGATTGGCGTTTGTCGTGTATTTGGTCTACGTCATCTTTCGCAATTTGAGCTCAGGTGATTTTACGGTTGAGCGCTTCATTCGACAACTTATTTTTGGATTGGCCCAAGGGAGTATTTACGCCCTGATTGCACTAGGGTATACCTTGGTCTACGGTATCCTGTCGATGATCAATTTTGCTCACAGCGAAGTGTTCATGTCTGGGGCATACATCGGTTTTTTTGCTATCAATGCGATGGAAAAATCGGGGCTCTTAAAAGAACAGCCCTTCATCGCTCTGGTGATTACGATGCTGGTGGGTGTTATTGCTTCGGTGGTGGTCGCCGTGTCTTTGGAACGGATCGCTTATCGACCCCTCCGGGGTGCACCCCGTCTTGTACCGCTTATTACCGCGATTGGCGCTTCCATAACGCTGCAACAGCTTTTTCTGCGTCTTTTTGGGTCTGGCACTCGTGTCTATCCCAAAGTGAATTTCTATGTTCTGCCAAGCATTTTCAATAACCTCGAGTGCGGAGATGTTAACGGCACACAAGTCTGTAAGGGAATGGATCTCATCAGTGGCAGCTATCCTGTAAGTGTCTTGGGATTGAATTTGCAGATTCAACCCATTCGCTTTCTGGTGTTTTTTACGGCGTTGTTCATGATGGCCCTGCTATGGTTTTTCGTCCGCCGAACCAAAACTGGTAAAGCGATGCGCGCCGTAGCTGAAGATAAGAAAACAGCGGCTCTGATGGGAATAGACGTTGACCGCGTCATTGTTTTGACGTTTGTTGCAGGCGCTGCTTTGGCAGGCGCTGCTGGCGTGCTTTTCGCTTTATATAACACTCAAGTATCACCGTTTATGGGATTTACACCGGGGATCAAAGCCTTTACGGCGGCTGTCGTCGGAGGGATCGGCAATATTCCGGGCGCCATGTTTGGCGGGTTGTTTCTCGGTATCACTGAATCCGTTGGGCCGTCTTTACTCGGAATTCCGTCGCAACTTGAAGATGTCATTGTATTTGGTCTGCTGGTGCTGGTATTGATCTTCCGTCCAAACGGGATTTTGGGCGAAGTGTTGTCGGAAAAGAAGGCCTAGTCATGATTGAAAAAGATACTCTACGCCTGAGCGGCACAATCGCCGTAGCCACATTGATAATGGCTTTGACCGCGATATTTGGAAAATTTCAGGCACTCATCGTGGCTGGCGACCAATTGAATTTGAGCTATGTGCTGCTGGCGATTATCTTCGTTGGTACCGGATACACTACTGGAGCAAAAGCCAACAAACGGGGCAGCCTGCCTATACTTTTTAACGGGGTAATCGGGGCGGTTATTGTCGGTGCTTCACTTGTGGTGCTCATCTTTATCGAGTCCCGGATTGACTTGACATTTGTCTTTCCCGATCTGAAAACCAACCCATTGGCTCCAGTGCTTTTTTTCGGACAAGAGTTTGTGCCGGGATGTCTATTGCTGATCGTTTTCAGTGCAGTTGCTGGTACTATTGGTGCACTGCTTCACAGACTGGATACGACACTTCGTAATGTCCTCCTTAGCAGTATCGGCATGACTGTGGTGATCGGACTGCTAGCTCATCAAATCAACAGTATCATTACGCTTCCAGATAGTCTTTCCCTATTTGTCGTGTTTTGTATCGCCTATTTGTTGGCCTCGCGCCTTTCTGCGATGCGTCTATTGGCACGGGTCTCGGCAGGCATCGTCTTCGGTGCGGCCGTCGGAATTATTCTCGGATTGATTGCAAATAATGGCGGACTGGAAAACGGTGGCGTTTTGCGAGGCGCGGGTAGTGTGCCTTCGGTTCTGGGAATATCTCCCGGTAGTGCGGTTGTGCCCCTGATTATTATTTTTGCCCTAGTGGGTGCTTTAGGAATCATCGCGGCGAGTGCCTCATTGCTCATCCACAACGGATCACTGTATGTGGCTGGCGTGTTGCTACTGCTTGGTATTCTTAACTGGCAGACAAACATGACTTATTTGGCGAGCATAATCGTGTTTGTGCTGCTGTTCCTTATGCTGCGCTTTGTTCCATCGGTTGGAAAACAGTCCGAGTCCCGATTCGAAGAGTTGAACCCTGTACAACAACAATGGACAAGACGATTGGGAGCGGCTGGCGCTGTGCTGGTGATCATTATTGCGCCGATGTTTCTCGGGCAATATATCACGAGCGTACTTGATCTGGTTGGCCTGTACGTAATTATGGGTATTGGCCTAAATGTTGTTGTGGGATACGCCGGATTGCTTGACCTCGGTTATGTTGCATTTTTTGCCTTAGGTGCTTATACCATTGGTCTTTTGACTACACCTAGCTTATTGACCTGCGGTGGGATTTCACCCAAGGATATTCCGGTTAAAGAGTTACAGACTGTCTGCACTGGAATGATGACCTTCTGGCAAGCTTGGCCGTTTTCGGTGTTGGTTGCGGGGTTGGCCGGCGTCTTGCTCGGTATTCCAGTGCTGCGGTTGCGCGGTGACTACCTCGCCATTGTGACACTTGGGTTTGGAGAAATTATTCGTCTGATCATCCTGTCAAATGATTTCAAACCCCTACTGGGGGCAGCTCAGGGTATTACCAAAATTCCCGGCCCTGTTCTTGATCTAAGCTTTCTAAATGCCGGATGGCGATTTGAGCTTGGAAGTGCACTCAATATCTATTACCTGATCTTCGCTGCCGTTTTGTTGGCAGCTTTTGTCGCCATCCGTTTGGGTGGAACACGGTTAGGTCGGGCTTGGCGGGCTATGCGAGCGGACGAGGATGTGGCGCAGGCGATGGGTGTTAATCTGGTTCGCACAAAGCTTCTGGCGTTCGCAGTTGGTGCAGCATTTGCCGGGATGGGGGGGGCAATCTTTGGGTCGTGGCTCAAAGGTATCTTCCCTAACAGCTTCACGTTATCTGTGTCCATCAACGTTCTGAGCTTGATTATCATTGGCGGTCTAGGGTCTGTCCCCGGTGTTATTCTGGGGGCGTTGATGCTGCTAGGGCTTCCGGAAGTCTTGCGAGAACTACAAGATTATCGCCTGTTAGCCTTCGGTATTTTGCTAGTGGTGACGATGCTCTCGAAGCCAGAAGGGCTGATCCCGCCAAGTATTCGGCATTTATCGCAACGAGCGGAAGAATATCAAGCGAGGGAAAGTTTGTAACATGAATGATTTCATCCTTGATGTCCAATCCGCAGTCAAGCGTTTCGGGGGATTAAGTGCCGTCCGTGAGGTCAATCTGAAAATTCCACGAGGGGCGATTGTCAGTCTAATTGGCCCAAACGGCGCCGGTAAGACCACTTTTTTCAACTGCGTGACCGGTTTCTATGTCGCAGACGAAGGGATATTCCTGTTTGAAGGAAAACCGATACGCGGTCTGCGTCCCGATCAAATCACACGCCTCGGCATTTCGCGCACTTACCAGAATATCCGCCTTTTTATCGGTATGACCGTTATGGAAAACATTCTTGTAGGGATGCATCATCGGCTTAAAACGAATCCGATTAGCGCACTGCTCAGCCTGCCTGCTAACCGCCGCGAGGAACAGGATGCTCTGATTAAAGCTCATAACCTACTGGATTACGTCGGGTTGAGTGGACTGGGCGATATTTTGGCGGAAAATCTTCCTTATGGCCTTCAACGCAGGCTGGAAATCGCCCGTGCGCTGGCTTCAGATCCAACGCTTCTGCTCCTTGATGAGCCGACGGCAGGTATGAACCCGAACGAGACTGACGAAATGATGCATTTCATCCGCAAACTGCGCGATGAACGCAATCTCACTATTTTCTTAATTGAGCACGATATGAAATTGGTCATGAACGTGTCTGATCAAGTAAATGTCATGGATTACGGTGAGATGATCGCCGAAGGGACTCCAAGCGAGATTCAACGTAACCCAAAGGTTATAGAAGCCTATCTTGGTTCTTCGCCTGTTATCGATTTACCAACGGAAAATAAATCCTAGGATTCAGCGACATGAGCCTATTAGAAGTCAACAACATCCATACCTATTATGGCAAAATTCACGCCCTTAAAGGCATTTCGATTAGTGTTGAGCAGGGGCAGATCGTTACCTTGTTGGGTGCAAATGGAGCGGGCAAAACGACTACGCTGAACACCATCAGTGGAATTACACCGGCAGCTGAAGGCACCATTACGCTAAATGGTCAGGAGATCACAAAAGTCGCTGCGCATCACATCGTAGGACGGGGTGTCATTCAAGCACCTGAGGGGCGTCGAATTTTTACGCGTCTCACTGTTCGTGAGAATTTGGAGATGGGTGCGTTCAGTCGTACGGATATCAGCAATGTCAGTACCGACATGGATTACGTATTCAAACGTTTGCCCCGTCTCAAAGAACGGGAACGACAACTTGGCGGCACGCTTTCTGGTGGTGAACAACAAATGCTTGCTATTGGGCGGGCGCTGATGGGACGCCCTAAAATCCTGTTGCTTGATGAACCTTCTATGGGGTTAGCTCCGCTTATGGTTCAGGAAACGTTTGAAATCATCAAGAGCATCAATCAGCAGGGTACGACTGTGCTTTTGGTTGAACAAAATGCCCGCTTGGCGCTTGAAATTGCTGATTGGGGATACGTGTTGCAGGGCGGAAGCGTGCAATTGGCTGATAAAGCTGCCTCGTTGATGAATAACGATGTGGTTCGCAAGCTGTATCTCGGCGAGAATTGATCTGGCAATTTGGTCGAAGATCGAAGCGACTAAACTCCACACTGATATGATTCGAAATTGGGGCGACGTACTGCCCTTTTTTCTTTTCTCTAATTTAGAACAGAGTTCGTTAAGCGTTTCGTCCAGATCATCATCTGTATTAGCTATATTACCAAGCCGTACCATCTCTTAGGGTGGGATAGTCGAGTCAATAGGCTCAGGATACAATCTTAAGCAGTATGACGTTCGCCGCTCGGTGACGAATTGCATTGAATCAGTATCGATTTGTGCAAGGACTGCTTATGAACCCCGCAAAAATTATTCGACTCAATCACATCTTTGCTTCTGATCACCGATCCGTGGTCATCGCTATGGACCATGGTTTACCGGGCATGGGACCGTTGGGGCACCTCACTCACCCTGATCAACTCATCCAACAAATCAAAGCAGGTGGTGCTGATGCAATTCTAACGACACCCGGTATCGCCTGGCAATTTGCCGAGCATATCGGCCGCCTCGGCCTGATTGTTCGCCTCGATGGCGCCGCCACGACTCTAGGAAAGGGTATGGGCGAGATGCGATTGATCGCCTCCGTAGAAGATGCGCTTCGGATGGGCGCAGATGCCGTTGCTGTAATGGGATTCTGTGGAACCGACGATGAAAGTTCGAGTCTAGAAACTCTAGGGAAAGTCGCAGTAGAGTGCCGCAAACTTGGCATGCCTCTAATGGCGGAAATGCTACCACTGGGTTATCAAGGGAGACCCGGCCTTCAACAAATTGTTCTGGCGGCACGAATCGGTGCTGAGTTGGGGGCAGACATCATCAAGACCAAATATACAGGAATTCCTGAAGATTACCGCGAAGTGACGGATACCTGTTTTGTCCCTGTACTCATATTAGGGGGCAGCGCACGGTCTACAGATGACATGATCACTGAAGTGATGGGGGCAATGTCCGCGGGAAGTGCAGGCGTGGCAATTGGCAGAAATGTTTGGCAAGCTGATGATGTGGTGTCTGTTACAGAAAGAATTGTCCAAGCCGTTCATGGCGAAAGGTAGCCGGTTGTGAGGCCAAAAACCATCGGCCTAATTGTTAACCCGAAATCCGGTTTAGGTGCTGAGTATAATTTGGCGATTGCTCGTCAACTCGTGGAAGTTCTTGCACCTGAGAATATCTACACAGGGCAGGGACAATTTGGTGATGAGATTCGCGCTGGTGTGCATGAGATATCTATAACAAGACAAACTGGTCGTTCAGTATCACAGGCGCTTGCGCTGATGATTGCTCAAAAAGGTGTTGAGGCTTTGGTTGTCATTGGCGGGGATGGAACGATGGCAGATATTGCCTTCGCCTTGCACCAAGCTGCAATTCAATGTCCAATCCTTGGTATCGGCGCTGGTTCAGTTAACGCTGGTGATCTGGTGACGTGTAAAGCGCAACAAGTCATCGATTTAGCTTCAGTTGATTTTGAGATCAAATCCATTTCGGCGCTGATTGCTGGCTGTAATGGTGAAAATCTCGCATTGGCCTTCAATGATGTGGTTATTGGCACCACGATTGTCGGCACTATACAAGGGAATATTTGTGATCTGGATGCAAATGCCTTTATGCGTGGAGATCAGATCAAAGGGATACCGCAGCCAATAGCTATCGAAACCGCGTCGGTTATTAAGACCAATAGGACAAAACGTATCGCAGTCAGTACTGGAAAATCTGTTGGCACAGTCGTAGCTGGATTTGCGCAGAATCCTTGTTTCTTTGGGAAAGCGATTGTTGGAGCGGTTGGGCTTACTTCACTGGCTGGAATAGAGGCCGGGTGTTTGGTCTGTGATCGACCTTTGGTTCGTATGCAATTGAATCGTCGTGACCATTTGGACTCAGAACCTATTCACTCGACTTATGTTAGCCTCGGTTCTGATGAGGCCATTGAAGTGAGCGGTTTAGCCTATCCAGCGGTGCTGTGTGCTGATGGAAATCCTTTAAAGGCGCTTCAATCTGATGATATTTGTCGCATACAGTTAAGACCGGATGCGGTCAGCGTTCTTCGTATTGCTCTCAGCAATTGATATGAAAGGCCATAAATGATGAAAGCCTTACGCTATTATGGACCATCAAAAGTCGCTGTTGAAGAAATATCTTCACCGTCGATTTCAGAAGATGAAGTGCTGGTATCAATGAAATCGTGTGGCATTTGTGGAACCGATGTCAAGACTTACGTCCGTGGGCATCCATTGATTCCGCCGGGCAGTGTGTTGGGGCATGAAATCGCAGGTGTCGTAGCTGCAACTCAACATCCTCATTTCAAAATTGGTGATCGGGTAGTCGTCGGGCCATATGCTCCATGCCTAGATTGCACGATGTGTCGCCGGGGACACTTTAGCTTATGTCAGCATTTGTTTCAGCCGTCACTTGATCCGGGCGGATTTGCCGAAATGATTCGTGTCCCAAAGCGAATTGCCGATCAAGTCTTATTCAAAATCCCTGATGAGTTGGATTTTGATACAGCCGCGCTGACAGAACCGCTTGCTTGCTGCGTTCACGGCTTGGAAGCGCTCGATTTCCAACCCAATCAATCCCTTGTGATCATTGGCGATGGGCCTATGGGGTTGATGCAAGCTGCATTGGGTAAAGCGTTGGGTGCATCTCCCGTGGTACTGTGCGGTATGACGCCTAATCGTCTGGAGTTTGGCGCGCGTGTCGCGGATCATATTATTGATTCGGGCAAGCAGGATTTGGAAGAAACTCTGCGCGATTTATTGCCCACCGGGCCTGAGAATATTCTTGTTTCTGTTGCCAGTGTAGATTTGGTTCAGCAAGCGCTCATGTTAGTGGGGAAGGGTGGAGGGGTCGATATATTTGCGGGAATGCCAAAAGATGCCACATTCGCGATGCCAGTTAACCGTATCCATTATGATGAAGTGCGTGTTGTCGGCACATTCGGTTTTGGACCTCAGCATTTTCGACGAGCGCTGGACCTGTTGATCGGGAATAGATTACCCCTTCAAGGTTTTATTACTCGAAAAGTCGATTTGGATGGTGTTGAAACTGCACTCCAAACTGCGAATCGTTACGATGAAATCAAAGTCATCGCATGTACGTGACTAGTGTGCCAATTTCAAGATCCTATTATTGCTCGTGGCGGGGCGTGATAGTAGATGTATCACCTTTCAGTTGGTCATGAAGTCCGCGCTGGGTCAGGTAAATGTGTTCCTGAGCACGCTGTTTCGCTAGTTTTTGATCCCCCAAACGGCATGCTTCTAATATGCCATCATGTTCTTGATGAATACTTTCAGTATCGCGCGTCATGAACATATAGCGAAAGCGATAAAGCTCACTACGTTCCCACAGGGTTTGAATAACCTGTGTGAGGTGGGGATTATCTAGCACACTATAAATGCGGACGTGGAACTGGTGATTCAGGGCGATATAAGTACTGATATCGTTCTTGTTTGTCGCTCGTCGCATCGCTGCAATCATTTCCTCTAGCTCGGCGAAATCCTTTTCTTTGAGTAGGGGAACCGCATGGTAAATCGCTTCCCCTTCAATCAAACCTCTTGTGAAGTACAGATTGTCCATGTCAGTGATCGATACTTCCACCACAAACGCACCCCGTCGGGGTTGGATCATTACCAATCCTTCGGCTTCAAGTCCCTTTAGCGCTTCACGTATGGGGGCCATGCTAACTTGAAGTTCCTCAGCTAATTTATTCTGATCAATACGCTCACCCGCCCTTAGCGTCTGTTTGAGAATGGCATCACGTATACGTTCCTGAACTTGAGCAGCTAATGTCCGACGACTGACTTCAATAGGAACGAACGACTTGGAAATCATAACAGAACCTCACTGATGGTTTGATTGACAGATTCGAAATTCGAATTTACAATTTCGAAAATCTAATTACGAATTCTATAAACAAAGTTTCTTTTTGGAAAGTAATTGATGACGAACCTCTTTTTTGACACAGTTGCAATAGGTGATTTTAAGCTATACAAAAAATCACTAGATGTGAATTGGGTTTTATTATCTTTGATTAATTTACTCCTGACAATACCACTCAGGCGAAATACGCAACGCCATTTTCATAGCCGAAACTCTATAGATTGCCTGATTATTAATCGACCTTGTTTGGCCAATAGAGGAGGTGATGGTATTTAAAGTAACTAGGAAATTGTGTTGAGAGTTATGCAAAAGTTTACATTACGGAGAAAAACGATGTTAAAAAAGAAATTAATCCTCTCACTGATGCTCATTATACTAGCGGTGGGTGTGAGTGTTGCCACTGCACAAGACGCTCCAAAAGAACTGCGGTTTGGCACCCTTCAAGGTTCGTTCGTTGATGGCGTCAACACGATGTTGATTGACCAGTTTAAGAAGCTGCATCCGGATATTCCTGTCAAAATGGAAGTTTTGGATGGCGCTACACTTGATGTGACTTTAGCTGCGCAGGCCGCTGCTGGTTCGTTGGCAGATGTGATCTTCACCGCTGATCTCTATGTCGTTCCCTTTGCCAAGGGTGGCATCTCAGTCGACATGGAACCACTTGCTAAGGCAGATCCAAACTTCGACCTGAGTGATGTCTACGAAAACATGCTTGACCTCAGCAAGGTCGAAGGCAAGGGCTTGTACATGATCCCTTCGTCCTACGATGTTGTGACCATGTACTACAACAAGACCATGTTTGAAGCCGCGGGCGCGCCGCTACCCACGAAAGACTCCACTTGGGAAGATATCATCAATTCCTGCAAGATCATCAAAGAAAAAACCGGCAACTTCTGTTTGCCTGCAGGTGCTAACGGTGGCACAGCTAAGTGGTGGGCTGTCTATGTTCCGTGGATCGTCGGCTATGGTGGACAGATTCTGAGTGACGATGGCAAGACTGTTTCGCTCAGCTCACCTGAGTCATTGGCTGGTCTCGAAGCCTATACTAATATGTGGACCAAAGATGGCGTTGGTCAACCTTTCGATTTTGATGCGGGTGGCGACTGCTTCCTCGTTGGTAAATGCGCGCTTCAATTCACTATTCCCGGCCCAATGGCAAGTCTTCGCGCCATTGATCCACAACCCTTTGAATGGGACGTGGAAGTTATTCCCAGTTTCCCGAACGGTAAGAAAGTTACGGGCATGGGAACTTACGGGTTCAGCATTAGCGCGAACGCAAAAGAGCCAGCATTAGCATGGGATTTCATCAAGGGCTTGCTCTCCGCTGAAACTCAAAAGCAGATTACATTGAACTACTCGGGTATGCCCCTCCTCAAATCACTCCGTAATGACCCGGATATTCTGGCGCTCAAAGGCCCGCCGAATAACATTCAGGCTTTCATGAATAACGGCGCAAATGGCATCACGCCAACCTACTTCCCCGGTAACTGCGGCAGCTTGTACGCTGGTCAGATCAACACCGAGATTGCGGATGCTTTCGACGCAGTCATTGTTGGTGGATCATCCGTTGCAGATGCCTTCGGCACCGCCAATGACAACATCCAATCGTGCTTGGACGGCAGTTAGCATCGTTCACTCCATAAAGTTGTTCTGAACTCTGAGGTCCTGTTGCAGTCCTATAACAGGACCTCAAAATAGCAAGTGATTTTGAGGAGCAAGTTATGGCAGCAGTTGCATCGACTTCACCCAAGAAGCGGCGTAGTCCAACCTTTTGGAAAGATACCCTGCGTGGATATCTGTTTATTATGCCTGTCGTCTTGGGCTTGCTGATCTGGACATTTGGCCCAATGGTTGCGTCCGCTTATTACAGCCTTACGGACTATAAAATTATCGGTACACCTGTATTTATCGGTATCCAAAACTACGTTGAGTTATTTACCAAAGATAAAGCGTTTATAAGTTCTCTCGGCATTACTGTCCGCTATGGTCTAATGTTTGTCGTCCTAGCGCAGATTGTGTCGCTATTTGTTGCTGTGCTGTTAACGCAAAAAGTACGGGGCTTAACCTTCTTTCGTACCATCTTTTACCTGCCGATTATTGTGCCTGCTGCTGCCTCCGCTGTGCTGTGGAAATATCTCTACAATAAGGAATTCGGCCCGATTAGCAGTGTGCTGCAATCGCTCGGTTTACCATCCATTAACTGGCTTGGTTCAACCGAATCGGCTCTCTTTGCTTTGGTAATCATGGCGGTTTGGGGCAGTGCGGTAACCACGATTATTTATGTCGCAGGACTGCAAAATATTCCTGAGGATTTAATCGACGCCGCAAAAATTGATGGAGCAAACGGTATCCAACGCTTCGTGCGCATTACTATACCGATGCTTTCGCCGACCATCTTTTTTAACGTTGTGACGGGAATTATTGGTGCGTTTCAAGTATTTGTCCCTGCCTTCATCATGACGCAGGGCGGGCCTGCCAAATCGACCTATTTTTACAACTACAATCTGTATGAAAAGGCCTTCAAGTGGCTCGAGATGGGGTATGCATCCGCGATGGCGTGGGTTTTGTTCGCCATTATCATCGTGATGACTATGCTTATCTTCCGCAGTTCGCCATTGTGGGTGTATTACGAAGGAGAAACTCATCAATGACTGCGACAGCGAGACCATCGACCACTATCTATACCTCGCCTAATTCTGATCAGTTGAAGGCCGCACGCCATCGCCGCGAACTGATTAATAAGAGCTTTGTCTATCTGCTGCTCTTGTTTGGATCATTGGTGTTTATGCTGCCGCTCATTGTGATGGCCAGCACATCGCTCAAATCGATTGCTGAAATCAACAGCTATCCACCAACTTTTTTTCCCAAGCAGATTTTTCCGAACAACTACATAGAAGCGTGGAACTATCAAAATACGCAGTTCCCACGTTGGACATTTAACACCATATTTATCGTTGTCGCTACGGTTCCCGGGGTTGTGCTCACCTCATCACTTTGTGCATATGGGTTTGCACGCCTTAAATTCCCCGGTCGCAATGTATGGTTCATTCTGGTGTTGGCTTCACTCATGCTCCCTAGCCAGGTCACGCTGATTCCGCTCTACATTTTGTTTTACAAAATTGGTTGGTTGAACACCTTTGCGCCTTTAGTCGTTCCGGCATGGTTTGGCGGCGGGGCCATTAACATTTTCCTGCTGCGCCAATTTTTCATGCAAATTCCGCATGAGCTGGATGAAGCAGCAATTATTGATGGTGCCGGACACGTGACGATTTGGTGGCGTATTTATATGCCCTTGGCTCGTCCAGCACTTATTTCCGTTACCTTATTGACAATTCTGGGCATTTGGAATGATTTCCTTGGGCCATTCATCTACCTTTCCAATCCCGACAATTTCACATTGGCGCTTGGCCTGAATGTTTTTAGGTCACTTTTTCCAAGCATTCCACGTACCGATTACATCATGGCGATTTCAACCTTGATGGTACTCCCTATGATTTTGATGTTCCTATTCGCCCAACGCTATATCGTCCAAGGCTTCGTAACCAGTGGTATTAAAGGATAGGCTGGTCAGGAACAAAGTACACAAAATATTGCTTATTTACATGAAAGACTAACCGTATGCGATTTGGAATGTGCGGCGCATTCTTGCCCGACGACATGGCTGATTTGACCGCAGAAACTTGCAAACGTGTCCGTGATATGGGCTTTTCGGGGATTTTTACGCGCTTCAAGAAGAATGATCCGCATACAACGCCTCGCGCTCAAGCGGAGCGGGTACGCAAACTGCTAGCGGATGAGAACATCGCATTGTTTCAGGTCACCGGCTATTGGCAAAATCTGATTACCCCGGATGAGTCTGCACGTAAACAATCGGTGAGCACCGTACAGGCGGCGCTGCGCTTGGCCAGTTGGTTAGGGGCGCGAGGGATTGACAGCGGACCGGGGTCTATGAATGCAGATGGGCCGTGGTTTCCTCACAAGGATAACTGGACAGCAAACGCACGAAAGCAGTTGGTCAAGAGCTTGAAGGAATGTGCACCCGTCGCGGAAGACACGAACGTTTACCTGAGTATGGAAGGTCACCAACTGGTGACGCTGGAGTCTGCCGAAATAACGGCAGCTATTCTGGATGAAGTCGGTTCGCCGAGAGTGACGAGTGACTATGACTCGGCGAATTGGATCACACGGGAACAGGTTTTTGATACTGGTGCGGCTGTTAAGCATCATATTGATGTATTAAAAAAACACATCATTAGCTGCCATGCCAAGGACATCTGGATTGAAAACCGCTTATCTGTTCATTTGCAGGACGGATGCCCGGGTAAGGGATTAATGGATTTTCATACTTTGTTTCAGGAAATGGAATCTCTGTCACCAGATTTTCCCGTTATTGTAGAAGGGGCGACTACCGAGGAGATGCCGGAGGTTGCCCGATTGTTTCATCGAATTGCCGGAGAACTCAACATCCGTGTTCTGGATGCACATGAGGATCCGGTTTAATTGGATCGTGTATTAAGACTCATTTTATTCTGAAAGACGTGGAAGCTACGATCATGCCAAAGACAGCCGCTAAGAAAACACATGCATTACGTTTTGCCTACAGCACCATTAATTGGACGACCAAGCCCGACATGGTCGCCACTTTCAAGGAGATCAAAAAGGCAGGTTGGCACGCCGTTGAACTGTTTGATCACTCGCTAGATTGGCTCGGTCCGCCTGATTATCTACGTTCTATCCTTCAAGGGTTGAAGCCGGGGATTTTCTTCGGTGGCATCGAGGTGCCCGTAAATCCCGACACCCTGACCATTCACAAACGGCGTATGGATTACGCAGCTTTGTTTGGCGCGGAACAATATGGGTTAGTCGGGGGAGGTCGTTTGCGAACCCGTCCACCGACGGCGGAGGAATACAAGAATCTGGCGAAAGGCTGCGAGGAGTTAGCCAAGTACGGCGCGGATAAGGGTATTACCCTGTCTTATCATCCGCATGTTGGCTGCACGATTGAGACCGAAGGTGAGATTGACATCCTCCTGAATGAAACCAAGAAGACGATGTTGTGTTTGGATGTTTCGCACATCGGGTTGGTTGGCGAGGATTCAGTGGCTCATATTCGCAAATATAAATCACGCCTTGGGTATATGCACTTGAAGGATTGGGCGGCTGGAAAATTCGTTGAAATCGGGCAGGGCACGATTGGCCTTGATTTCGGGGCGATTTTAGCCGAGTTAGTAGCACAGAAATTTAGCGGATGGGTTGTGGTGGAACAGAGCAGCAGCACGATTTCACCGCTTGAAAGTGCTAAGGTGAATGCTGCACACATCAAGAGCTTGAATCATAAACTAGAACTGCCAGAAGGAAGCTAACCATGTCGTTTGCAATGGGGCTGGTTGGATGTGGGGTGATGGGACGCCGCCATGTGATCGGAATGAAGCAGCTTAAAGCGGTTGGTAAGCTGAATTTTGATTTGGTGGCCGTCTGCGACATCATGCCGGAAAACCTGCAAAAAATGGGCGATCATGCTGAGGCACTGCTGGGGACGCGCCCACAGCAGTTCGCTGATTTCGACGCGATGATTAAAGCTGCACATCTGGATGGCATTATCGTCACCACGTCACCGGAAATGCATGTGGATGTGGCCGAAAAGGCCTTTGATGCCGGCATTCATGTAATGGTAGAGAAGCCGATTACATTGACCGTTTCGGAAGGCGTGCGGCTGGTTGAGGCTGGCAAGAAGGCTAATCGTAAACTGGCTGTAGCTGAGAATTACCGCCGTGATCCGATCAACCGGTTAGGCAAAGCAGTTGTCGAGAGTGGGGCGATTGGCACACTGTTCCTTGCAACACAGGAATCATCTGGGGCAGGCGAATTCGTCATCATTACACCATGGCGGCACCGTAAGGATCGCGGCGGCATCGTAGTTGATATGGGTGTTCACTATACCGATATTCTGGAATTCTATCTCGGTCCGATTGATACGGTGGTGGGCATGAACGCGATTGTCGATAAGCAACGTGTTGACCAGCAGGGCGTGAAGCACGAGGCGGATGCTGAGGATTTGTCGGTTGGGGTGATGCGATTCCAGAATGGCGCGATTGCGAATTGGCTCCTGAACGTGGCCGGACGCGGTGAAGGTTCTTTCTCCAGAATGATTTACGGCACCGGTGGATCGTTGGCAATTCCCGGCGACCGAACGGGTAAGCAACTGCGGCTAGTCCAAAGACGTGAGGGTAAAGATATCCCTATTGAACAGGAAGATTTGCTCAAGCTCGTGCCAGATTTCCACCTTGATGATGTGACTGCCGCGCTCTTCAAAGGGGATCGCATAACTTCATACGATATGGTTTGGGCAGACATTGATGCTAACCTACTCGGGATTGAACAGTACGATTTCGTGGATGCGGCGCTGAATAACCGTGAACCGGAAGTCACAGGTGAACAGGGTTTGCGCTCACTGGCTCTGGTGTTCGGTTTGTTGGAGTCAGAACAACTCAAACGTATGGTCACCTTGGATGAGATCCTGCAAGGCCATGAGTCGCCCTACCAAGCCGAAATCGAGCGAGGGATGCGGGCATGAACGCTTGGTCGCATATGATGGACTTCGGAGTTATCCATCCCCTGATTTACCTCGAATGTCGTGGAGGCGAAGGCCCGGTTGTCGAAACGCTGACGACGATTGTTAATGATGCGGATTTTGGCGCGGTGGAAATCGCGCCTGTTAAGAATCCTGAAGTGCGCCAGAAAGCAAAAGCGCTCTTAGCTCAATCGCAGTTACAGGTCGTGTACTTGCCTATCCTGCCCGTTCTGCTGGAAAAGCTCGAACTTGGGAGTGCGAACGCTGATCTCCGTAAGGCTGCTATGGATCGCCTGAAAGGGCTGCTGGATGAAGCCATCGACATGGGCAGCATGATGGCGATGGTTCAAGGGCCATTGGACGTTCCTGCTGATCAACGGGAATCTACAACGGTACGGTTGGTCGAGGATTTGCAGGAACTGTGCGACCACGCGACGGCTAAATCGACCAAGAAACAGTTGTTCATCACATTCGAAAACTTTGACCGCGATATTGAAAAGAAGCGGCTGATTGGCCCGACGGTCGAGGCGACCCAAATGGCTGATGCGGTGGATCGATCCAACTTTGGGCTTACGATTGACCTCAGCCATCTCCCGCTGCTGGGGGAAACAGCTGAACACGCGCTCAAAACGGCTGGTCGTCATTTGATCCATGCCCATATTGGCAACTGTGTGATAGACCATCGCGATTCAGCGCTTTACGGAGATTTTCATCCGCGTTTCGGGCATCCCTTAGGGCGTAATGATCTGCCGGAAGTTGTGGATTATTTGCGCCAACTCGACGCCGTGCAGTACTGGACAAAGGCTCGTGAGCGTTTAGGTTCTACACCTATTTTGTCGATGGAACTTCGCACTATTCCGGGTGAGGAGACTCCCGAAGCTATTCTTGCCAACGGAAAGAGAACGTTTATGCGTGCGTGGGCGCAGGTGAGATCATGATCAACATCGCAGTCTGGGAAGAATACAATTACGTCCTATTGGGGGTGCAATTCCGCCGGGAATATGCTGCTGAACTGGAAAAGCGCCTGCCACCAAATGATCCAGCACGGGCTGAGTGGGCAAAAGATGCCCCGCTTTTTGAAGAACTCTTTGCGGAGTATGAAACCAATCTGATCAGCGTGAAAACACTGGAAGAGTTAGATGCGGTGATTGGCGATTTGGATTATCTGATGGTGCATAAGCAGCGACTGACACCCGAAGTACTGCGCAAGGGTAAGAAAATAAAGCTGCTCCAGCACATGGGACAGGATTACCGCGGCATTCCGATGGAGACGGCACGTGAGATGGGCATTCCTGTTTGTGTGACGCCACTGATCAATTACATTGCTGTGGCGGAACACGCGTGGATGCTTCTGCTCAATCATTACAAGCAGATGCGCGAACAACGCCGCCAAATCGAAGAACGACTTTATGTCGAGCGAGGCTGGGGCGCAACTGTGCCGAATGTGCGCATCGTACAAGATTACACTTTAGGACTGCTGGGTTTCGGTGAGATCGCGCGTCCGATGGCTAATTATGCGCATGCTTTTGAGATGAAATGTATTTATTGGGACAAAGTGCGTTTTCCTGAACTTGAAGAAAAATATCACGTTGAATATGTTGAGTGGGACGAGTTGTTCAAGCGGGCGGATGTGCTGAGCGTTCATATTCCCATCATGCCTGCGACAGAGAAGATCATTGGGGCACGCGAAATCGGGCTGATGAAGCCGGACGCATTTTTCATCAATACCGCACGGGGCAAATTGGTCGATCAAGTAGCGCTGGTCGATGCGCTTAAAAATCACCGTCTGGGCGGGGCTGGGCTGGATGTGATGTATGACGAACCGCTTCCGGTTGATGATCCGCTGCATGAGCTGAACGAAGACCCCAGCTATAACGTAACGCTGACATCGCATTCCGCGTGGCAGGGGCATTGGACGCACGTCCGTGACTCGCTGAATATCTGGATGAACGTCTACCGGCATTTGCGCGGCGAACCGCTGCAGTACGAGGTTAAATAACGATGGCCCATCCCATTCAATTTGGTTACTGCGTACCGATATTTGCGTGGCCCGGAGGCGGATTATTTCGGACGCCGAATTTTGAACAATTGAATGTCCAAGTTGTGTTCCAGACTGCGCGACGTGCTGATGAACTGGGATATGACTCGATCTGGGTGGCTGATCACCTGATGCTGGGTAAAGATCAAGCCATCATGGAAGGGTGGACAACCTTGTCCGCGCTGGCGGGTAGCACCAAGCATGTTAAGCTGGGCATTATTCATCAGGGGCACTTTTTCCGGTATCCATCGGTGGCGGCCAAGATGATTGCGACGCTGGATCAGATTTCGGGTGGACGTTTCATCTACTTTGCGGACACAGGCACGCGTATCGGCGAGCATCAAGCGTATGGCTTGAACTATCCCGAAAATGTTGAAGAACGGATGGCCGATTTGCTGGAAGGGTTGGAACTGACCCTCAAACTTTGGCAGACGAGTGAGGCCAATCCACTTACGTATGATGGGCGCTTTCATCATGTGAAAGATGCGGTTTGTACACCTCCGCCACTTACGCAGCCGCACCCTCCGATCTGGTTTGGAGAGGCTAATCCCTTGACGTTTGAGGCGGTCGCGCGTTGGGGACAAGGCTGGAACAGCGTACCGGTTGGTTTGACCATGATGCAGCAACGTTTGGAACTATTAAAAGCGGCCTGCCAACGGGCGAACCGTGCATTTGATGAGCTTGAGATCAGTTATGAGGTTCAAATTCTGATTGCACCGACTCGTGCTGGAGTACGGGAGAAACTCAAGGCGATTCTAGCGTTGACCCCGGAAGGTGCTGAGACGCCGCAAGACGCGGACTTCAAGGCGTTTGTCAGCGGTGCGAGTGATGACTATCCGCGTTACTTGACTGAAACCGGATTGGTGGGCACGCCGGATGAAATTAAACAGCAAATACAGAAGTACATTGGCATTGGCGTATCCCATTTTATGCTATGGTTTATGGATGCCCCTGAAAAAACGGGCATGGAACTATTTATGGAACAGGTCGCACCCGCCTTCAAGACGGGTTGAGATAAGGCGAATTCATGATTGACACACAGAAGACTGACCTGCTGCAAAAGCTGTTTCGGCTGGATGGTAAAGTTGCACTGGTAACAGGAGGGTATGGAGGGATCGGGGAGGCGGTTTGTCGTGGATTGGCTGCGGTAGGGGCGAAGGTGGCTGTGGCTGGGCGGAATGCCGAGCGTGCTGAGTCGTTGGCTGCATCATTGAAAGAGGAAGGCTGCGACTCGTATGCGGCAGGGTTCGACGCAGGCAGTTTACAGGAAATCCGGCAGATGGTCGATGATACAGCCAAGCATTATGGGCGTGTCGATATTCTGGTGAACTGCATCGGCCTCAATCGCGAGGAAAAGCTGCTGGATGTCACCGAAGAGAATTTTGATCTGGTCTATTCGGCGAATCTGAAATCGGCGTTTTTTCTGGCACAGGCTGCAGCAAAACATATGGTGGCACAGGGGCAGGGTGGCAAACAAGTCCATCTCGGTTCGGTACGGACGCAATTGGCGCTGCGTGGGAGAGGCTATGCGGCATACTGCGCAGCTAAGGGCGGTCTGGGAACGATGTGCAAACAGCTCGCAGCGGAGTTAGCGCCTCATAACATCAATGTCAATGTGGTTGCGCCGACGTTTGTGCGTACTGAGCAGGTGGCAGCGATGCTGGCGGATCCTCAGTTTTACAGTGCTTTGACGTCCCGCATTCCCTTGGGACGGATTGCTGAGCCGGAAGAGGTGATGCAGGCGGCGCTCTTTTTTGTGTCATCGGCTTCGGACTTTATCACGGGCCAGACGATTTATTTAGATGGTGGGATTACCGCCACGCAGTGAACGGATAGGAGAAGGACGTTAAAGATGGTCACTCGAACAACTTATAAAAGTCCGCTCCATGAGATGGCGAGTACCACGATCACGGATTATTGGAATGACTCGTGTTCAGTTGAGGAACTGACTTACGCCATTGATCACGGTGCGGTCGGTGCGACCAGCAATCCGATCATTGTGGTGAATGTGCTGAAAAAGGAAATGCACCTCTGGAAAGATCGGATTAAGCAACTGATTGTTGAAAATCCAACATGGTCGGAAGTCGAGTTGGCGTGGAAAGTATGCGAAGAGGTGGCCGTTCACGGCTCTAAACTCCTGCTCCCGATCTACGAGCGAGAAGGGCATAAGAAAGGACTGCTCTCGATCCAGACTAATCCGGCGAACTACCGCAATGCGCGGGCGATGGTTGAGCAAGGGGTTCACTTTAGCGGCCTTGCGCCTAACCTCCAGATCAAGCTTCCAGTGACTGCGGCGGGGATTGAGGCGATAGAGGAAACAACCTATTTGGGCATCAATGTTACGGCGACGGTTTGCTTCACGGTGGCGCAGGCAGTAGCGGTAGGAGAAGCGGTTGAGCGCGGGATTAAGCGCCGAGAAGCGGAAGGCAAGGACACGGAGTATCTGGTTCCGACGTGTGCGATCATGATCGGACGGCTGGATGACTGGATGCAGGTGCTCATTAACCGCGACGGGATTACGACGACTGATCCTTCGGCCTACATATGGGCGGGCGTGGCGGTGATGAAAAAGGCGTATCAGATTTATAAGGAACGCGGTTACCGAACGCGGGTGCTGGCAGCGGCGTACCGGCATCATCTTCATTGGTCGGCATTTGTGGGCGGGGATGTCATTTTGACCATTCCCTACGATTGGCAGAAGCGATTTAACGCTTCAGACATCGACGTTCGACCACGCATAGATGAACCGGTTGATCAAGTGATTATTGATGATTTGTATGCGCATATTCCAGATTTCCGGAAGGCTTATGATATGGATGGTTTAACCATCCCCGAATTTGACGGGTACGGGGCGACGGTTCGGACGCTGCGGGGGTTTATCACGGCGTATCATGATTTGATTGCGCTACTCCGCGAACAGTATATGCTTCCCAACCCTGATGTGAGGTGATTTTAAAGAAATTGTGCGAAATGTGCACAAGATTCGCATATTTTGCATTTTGTGCATAACTTCCGCTGAAATGTCCGGCAGGACGCTCGGCTACTGCCACCGAATTGACATTTTATGTCGGCGGATGGTTCGGTCAACGGCGCTGAATTGACACTAATTCGGCGGGACGCTCGGCTACTGCCACCGCCCCACAAGGTGACTATAGCTGTGCATGTTGTGCTGTGCCGCTGCTGTAGCGGCTAATCGTGTTGAGAGGCTCTTGAATGGTGACAGTAGACGAGTTCGTTAGTAAATTCTATGTCTCAGACGAACTAGAGGGTGCAACATGTTGCACCCCTACAGTTTGATTTTGTTAAATGGCACTGACACCCATTTGAACGGTCATTATAATCAATTTTAGAACAAAAGTTCACCGCTTGTCAACTGATTTTCGTTCGAGTTTTCAAACCGAAGATCAGGTTAGGGCGCCATCCCCAGAAATACGCTGAAATTCGGTTGTGGCGGCCAGTGTGATGTTCAAGTGCCACTCGTAGCTGGAGTGGGCACGGACGGTTGAACACTGCTGACGTTTGCGCGCGAAATCGATCCGATCAAAGGTGGCAGTGGCGGGTTCTAAGAAGATGTTATAGATGCCCTGCCATCCGCCTTCGTTGGGCAGGACGGCCAAGTAAGGAACTGTCTCAATAGGGAAGGAAAGGGCGAGTGTGAAATCGCTCTGGTGGTAGCGCAGGGCGCACCAACCTTCAGGCATTTTCCCTTTGATGAAATATTTTTCGACGGCACGGGTACTTTGCGGACGGAGTTTGCTTAAATCACGGAGTGTGCCATCGGCGGTGCGGAACTGCGGCCAAGCTGCTTCTTCCCCGTAAGTGCCGACTGAACCGTCGGGACTGACGCTGTTGACGCTTTTGACCCCGTTGGGCAAAACGAGTTCCACGCCTTCTTCAAGATTGATCATGGTGTGGGCGGCCCACATGAAATCAAAGTCAAAGTCGGAGAGATTGGTAAGAGTGTACTTGGTGTGGAGGGTCCGGGGCGAGGTAAAGGACACCACTTTGTCAAGTTTGTAGGGGAAGCGGACACCGTAAGTCGACATTGAGAGCTGGTCGTTTTGGATCTGGTGATTCCACTTGATGCTCCAGACTTCGCCGTGATCCGGGATTTTTGTACCCTGCCACGGATAGCTTTCGTAGTAGCAGGTGTCAATTGTGGGGAACATTTCATCGAAGCCGGAACATTCGCCTGCAATATAGTCACCATCATAAGGCTGAAGTAAGTATTTTTCGTTCGGGCGCTGCACCATCAATTCGCGCTGGAGAGGCTTATAGATGAGTGAGCACATCTTGGAACCAATGGTCGGCAGGAATTGGGCGCTGATGAAGTCGGACTCGACGGTTATGGCCGGTTGATCTTTGTACTGCGAGGCGTAAATTGGCATGTTGAAAACCTCTGTTTCAAAAAATGATTGCTGTTTACTAATAGAGTAATATTTGATGAACGGCTGAGGCACGTGTTACACGCTGTAGGGTTTGGCCCCAAATTACGACATAGGGTTATACCCAATTAAGAGAACGACTTGAACGTGATGAACTTCCACATTAGTCAGATTGACGAAAAGTCTTGCTCATTATTGTCGATATCATATGGCAGTTCAAGAAACGCCTCGCTCCAGTGGGTAAAACTACATGGCGCAAACCATGGGGTATAACCCTACGTCGCATGACACACGCCTCAGCCCTACACAAAATTGCAGGATGAGCGTATCAATACTCTGTCTCCGATTATCACTCTAGTTGGTAACCAAGCATAAATAAACGTGCTTCAATGATGCCCTATTTCGTTTCGCCCAACCAATCCTTTGGTTCCATGGTTTTGATGTTTTCGATGACTTCTTCTTTCTTGTCGCTGACGCCGAGCAAAATGCGGGTACTGGTTCCGCCATCGACCAGCAAGACCTGTCCGTTGACATAACGGCTGTCTTCGGAGGCGAAGAAGACCACTGCTCCAGCAATGTCTTCGGGATAGCCTATCGACCCGACGGGAATCTCATGGTCAAAAGCGTGCGGGTCGAAATTGGGATCCATGATGTAGTTTTTCTCGACGTGAATGGCTCCGGGGGCAATACAGTTGACGTTGATGTGATAGGGGGAGAGTTCGATGGCAAGCTGACGCGTCATGGCATTGAGGCCGCCTTTGGCCGCCGCGTAGGCTGTCATGCGTTTGTATGTGTGCATGCCATGTATGGAACTAATGATGATGATCTTGCCACCACCCGTTTTCATCATGGCGCGGGCGGCGGATTGGGCGCAAAAGAAATTGCCCTTAAGGTTGACATCAATGACAAAATCCCACTGATCTTCGGTCATCTCTAGGAATGGGATGTGGGGATCGACACCGGCATTATTGACTTGAATATCCAAGCGGCCAAATGTCTCCACCGTTTTGGCGACCATTGCTTCAACCTGAGCGGCCTTTGAAACATCGGCTTGAACCGCGATGCTTTGCTGATCCATTGCGAGGATTTCAGACACCACCAACTCGGCTTTTTCGGCCATGTTTGGCGCTGGATAATTCACAACGACGTGAGCGCCTTCACGTGCTAGACGCAGAGCGATTCCTTTGCCAATGCCTTGTCCGGCTCCGGTGACAATTGCAACTTTATCTTTCAATCTCATGAAAATGTTCCTTATGAAGTTATTTTTGTTCACTAGGTTTGACTACATTAAGTGGCGGGAGAAAGTGATTTGCCGTATGCACCCCTCCCCATAGAACAGGGAGGGGCTTTAAAGACTTTAATGGTTCAATTAGCATAAATGATAGATGAAAGTACCACTTTACGGTCAGTACGACGCTACCATTCCCCAAATGAGTTGTCATCGGCGTGAAACAAGTGTGGAACCTGCCATGAGCCATCGTCGGCCATGGTGGTGGCTAAGGCTTCTTCATCGAGTTCGATACCTAAGCCGGGGGCGGTGGGCAGGTCAATGTAGCCGTTGGTATGGACAAAGGGCTGCTTGAGATAGCCTTCGCCCAAGGTGATTTGTTCCTGACAAAGGAAGTTGGGCGTGCAGGCATCGACTTGGAGGCTGGCGGCCAGCGAAATGGGGCCGAGCGGATTATGCGGGGCAACGGCGGCGTAGTATGTTTCGGCCATCGCGGCGATTTTCCGGACTTCGCTGATGCCCCCGGCGTGGCAAATGTCGGGCTGAACAATGGCAGCGGCCTGTTTTTCCAAGACTTCACGGAAGCCCCAGCGGGTGAAGAGTCGTTCACCAGTGGCTATGGGGGTGGTTGTCGAGCGGGCAACGGTGACCAAAGCGTCAATGTTTTCGGGAAGAACAGGTTCCTCAATGAACATCAGGTCGAACTCTTCAAAGGCTTTGGCGAGACGGATGGCCATTGGTGGACTGGCGCGACCGTGAAAATCGACCGCGAGATCCACGGTATCGGGGATGGCCTCACGGATGGCTTGAATCTTTTTGACCTGTGAGCGGACGTAGACTTTGGTATCAATGTGTCGGATTGGGCCATCAATGACGGCTTTGAGCGCAGTGAACCCTTCGGCGACCAGTTCTCTGGCACGGGCGGCGATGAGTTCGGGTGTTTCGCCGTGACACTGCGAGTAGATGCGAATACGGTCGCGACAGGCACCACCGAGCAGGTGATAAACGGGGACGCCGAGCGACTTGCCAAGAATATCCCACATGGCTTGCTCGATGCCGCTGATGGCGCTGACGAGTACTGGGCCGCCGCGATAGAAGGTGCCGCGATACATGACCTGCCAATGACGCTCGATTTGACGCGGGTCTTGTCCGATGAGGTAGGACTCGAGTTCTTTGACAGCAGCAGCTACGGTACGCGCGCGGCCTTCGACAATCGGTTCGCCGAGGCCGACTAAGCCTTCATCGGTATGCATTTTTAGGAATAACCAGCGCGGTTTGACAAAGAAGGTTTCAATCTTGGTAATCTTCATAATAATGGCTCTCTATATTGGTGTGTAAATAAGTAGGTGTCGCCTCAGCCCTGCAAAATGCCATTTTTTTGCCGTCGAATTACTGAATTCGCTATCAGACAAAGCAGGTCGTATTCCGCTGAAGATAGCGTATATTTAGCCTTCCATCAAAGAGAGAAGGAACTTCCATAAAGATTGGATATAGCATGCCCAAACATTTAGCATCCTTTTTGCCTGATAAATGACCTGTTTTGCCTCCAGAAACGTGCTTTTTTCTATCAAGCGCAATGTGAGCGGTAGGAAACGCTTGATCGTTTAGAAAGGCCATCCCTCCTATGAGCATCAGTCATCTTGCCCAATCGATCGGGGAATCGGCTACCCTCAAGCTCAATGAACGGGCCAAGCTCTTGGCAGATCAAGGCCAGCCAGTCATTCATCTGGGCGGTGGGGAACCCAAAAATAAAGTGCCGATTACCGCCATTCTCAGTTCAGCTTCCAAGCTGACCTCCGGTGATGTGAAGTATGTTCCCACTGATGGAACGCCATCCCTGAAGAAAGCGATTATCCGCTACACGGAGGAGAATTACGGATGGCAGGTGGCACCGGACAACGTCATCGTGTCATCTGGCGCCAAGCAGTCACTCTATAACGTGTTGATTTCCATCATTGATCCACAGGACGAGGTGATTGTGCTGGCACCGTATTGGGTGAGCTATCCTGAGATGGTCAAGATGGTTTACGGGCGTCCGGTGATCGTCAAGGCGGAAGATGGCAGTTTCCAGCCGAAGATCGAAGAGATCGAGCGTGCCGTTAGTTCGTATACCAAGGCGATTATCATCAACAGCCCCAACAATCCCTCAGGTATTGTCTATCCCGAAACGTTCATTGCAGCCATCGTGGAGATGTGCGAACGGAAGGGAATCTACCTGATTATGGACGATATCTACCAGAAGCTGGTGTTTGACGGTGTCCGTCCGGTTTCGCCCTACCGTTTTACAACTGAGAACATTGAAACAACTCACATTATTGTGGTCAACGGTGTATCGAAACTTTATGGTATGACCGGCTTCCGCATCGGTTGGACGGTGGCGAATCGCAAGCTGGTTAAGGTTATGAATACGGTTCAGTCGCAGACAACGTCGTGCCCGTCGGCAGTATCGATGGCAGCAGCGGAAGGGGCGCTGACGGGAGTACAGAGTACTGTCGAGAATTTGCGGCTGATTATTCAGAATAACCGTGATGTGGCGATGACGGATTTCCGCACGTTCCCCGGCGTCAAAGTCTCGAAACCATGCGGAACCTTTTACTGCCTGCCGGACTTCCGTGCCTATGGGAACAGTTCGGAGGAACTGGCGGCGCTGCTGCTGAACAAGGCGCTGGTCGTGACCGTGCCGGGTAAAGAATTTGGTGCAGAAGGCCACCTGCGCTTGAGCTACTGCGGCGCGGCGAAGGACATCAGCGAAGGGATTAAGCGGATCCGCTGGGCACTCGACCCTGAAGCCCCAAACGAAATTTATATTGGCGACCGACTTGTCGTGAGGGATTGGCTATGAGTAACAACCTACTGAATATCAAGACGCCGGCACAGGATCAAGCTTCGGAACTGAAGAGTGACTTCGGGCTGCTTAATCATGGCCTGACCAATTTGAACACGGTTTACTGGAACCTTCCGTCTGAGGCGCTGTACGAGGAAATCAGCTTCCGGCGGGAAGGGCAAATCGGTAAGCTGGGGCCGATGATCGTCAATACGGGGAAGTACACTTCACGGGCGGCGGCGGATAAGTTTATCGTTCGCGAACCCACTTCAGAGGATCAGGTGTGGTGGGGGGAATATAACCGCCCGCTGAGCACCGAGAAATTCGCAGAGTTGTTCTGCCGGATGCAGGGGTTCGTGCAAGGCAAGGACTTGTTCGTGCAAGACTGCTTCGCAGGGGCGCAGCAAGATTATCGGCTGCCGATACGCATCATCACGGAATACGCGTGGCACAGTATGTTCGCGAGGAATATGTTTATTCCGCCGGAAAATCGGGATGCCTATCGCCAGCACGTTCCACACTTCACGATTTTGTGCGTACCCTCTTTCAAGGCATACGAACCGATTGATGGCACCCGCAGCGAAACGTTCATCGTGCTGAATCTCGATCAACGACTGTGCTTGATTGGCGGTACGAGCTACGCGGGTGAAATCAAGAAATCGGTTTTCACGGTGCTGAATTATCTGCTGCCGCTGGAAGGCGTGATGAGTATGCACTGTTCGGCGAATACGGGGGCAGACGGCAATACGGCGCTGTTTTTCGGGCTTTCCGGCACAGGCAAGACGACACTGTCGGCAGACCCAACGCGCGGGTTGATCGGAGATGATGAGCACGGTTGGAGTGATGACGGCATTTTTAATTTCGAGAACGGCTGCTACGCGAAGGTGATCCATCTCTCACCGACGGCTGAGCCGAAGATTTACGCGGCAATCCGGCGATTCGGTACGGTGCTTGAGAACGTGGTATATGATCCGATTACGCGGAATGTCGATCTCGATGATGACCGGAATACGGAAAATACACGCGCATCCTATCCGCTGGATTACATTGATAACGCGGTGATGAGCAAGCTGGGGGGACATCCGAAGAATGTCCTGTTCCTGACGTGTGACGCACAAGGTGTGATGCCACCAATCGCGCGGCTGACTGTCGATCAAGCGCTGTATCACTTTATTTCGGGTTATACCTCGAAGATCGCGGGGACGGAGGCAGGCGTAGGCGCTCGACCGGAAATCGCGTTTAGTACGTGCTTCGGCGCACCGTTTATGGTTCATCATCCGTGGGTGTATGCTAATTTGCTGCAACGGAAGCTGCTGCGGTACGGCACAACCTGCTGGCTGATCAATACCGGATGGGTCGGCGGTGCGTTCGGGGTGGGGCAGCGTATCAGCATCAAGTACACGCGGGCACTGCTGAATGCAGCGCTATCGGGTGCGCTGGATAATGTGGAATTTTACACTGATCCGATCTTCAAATTTGACGTGCCGAAGCACTGCGAGGGTATCCCTGAGAATGTGTTGTTCCCGTCGCGGGCGTGGCAGAGTGAGGATGACTACTCGGATGCATACCGGCAACTCGCATCACGATTTGTGGCGAATTACCGGCGCTTTGCACCGGAGTGTCCACCGGAAATTGAGTTGGCAGGACCGGTCACATCGAGTGCGCAGCATCTGGATTTGCATACTGTTTAGGGGATATAAGCTGATCTAGGCTGTTCTTTTGGACCGTCGTACAAAACCAATGTACGACGGTTTTTTGTCACGAACCCAAGGATCATAAGAGACTATTCAACCTTCACTAACAGCACATCATCAAGGAAGGCCCAACTTCCGCCGAGTGAAGTGACCTTGAGGCCGACAGTTGCTTTCCCGTTTGTAACTTTGAAGGTGGGAATGGTTGGATTGGTCCACACCAGCCATCCAGTGTTGGTGATGTCTGCTGATAGGGTGTCGCCACCGTAATCGCTGACATATAACTGCAAGGTGTTTTCGCCTCCACCACCCTGAAGCCAAGCGCTTAGGGTGTATGTACCGTTAGGTAAATTGGTCACGGTTTGAGATAGGGTGAAGTCAAATGGCGCACCTAGCCAATAATGCAGTGCGAAGGAACCGGCGTGGAGATTCGATGTTTCGTTGCTGATGTCGGCGGCGTCTGTGCTGCCTTCAACTGTCCAAGGGGCGAGATTTCCCGTTTCAAACCCGCCATTTACGAGATGGTTCTTCTGGCTGGATACGGTAATCTTGGCTGTCGCTTTCAAATCGGTTCCATTTACCTTGCCATAGATGGTGAATTCGCCCGCTTTGGCGAACGTGGCATCGGTTGTTGTGTCCCAAGTGACCGGAACCTCTCTGATTGAATCGTCGCTGTAGGCCGCTTTGACAGTCGCGGGGAGCAAGGGTGCTTCGCCCAAGGTGGTATCGATTTTAGCGGGATAGGTGCTGGAGATGGTGGCTGGAATATCAACGCTGCCGCTGGCGGGTTTGACCCAATTGAAGACATTCATCGACGGAAGCGCTTCGCCACTAAAGCTAAACATGGCCTGATTTTCCCAAGCATCACCTTCGCCAGTTTTCCAGCCTGCTCCCTGCACCGCGATCCAGTCCGGTTCCCAGTAGAAGATACCTAAGCCTCGACTTTCAGGTACCTGTGCTACGGCATCCATAACATCCCGTATGGCGGTTGCCTGTCCCTGTACAGTGGCTTTGTAGCCGCCCAAGTTCTGTTCGCGCTCACCGAAGATGTTGGCAAAACCATCTTTATCTTTCAGTGTCACCGCATAGGCGGTTTCGGCAATCACTACGTCCTTATGGTATCGCTGGCTAATGTCGTTCAGATTGCTCCTAAGCTGTTCCAAATCGCCATGCCAATAGCTGTAATAGGACAGCCCGATGACATCGAAATCGACATTTCTTTCGGTCAGTGCATCGAAGACTGTACGATAGAGTTTATTGTCGCCACCGTTGGCAAGATGGATGACGATCTTCGTTCTTTTTTGAGGATCACTGTTATTGGGGTCTTTGTCGTGGATGGCCTGAATACCCATTTTTAGCAAGTTAGCGAAGACATCGTAGCCGCCGATCGTCTCGGTTCCTTCGCTCCATGTCTTTCCAATCGGCCACAACATACCACCATTGACTTCATTGCCCACCTGAACCATATCGGGCATGGCATCGGCTTCAGCTAGCATTTGGATTACTTTGGCAGTGTAATCGTAAACGGCTTTTTCCAGAGCTTTAGTATCTAGTCCGACCCATACTTTGGGGATAGCTTGCTTTGATGGGTCTGTCCACCAATCGCTGTAATGAAAATCGAGGAAGAACTTAAGACCCATGCGTTTGGCGCGTGCCGCGATTTCAACCGTTTTGACTAAATCGTTATTGCCGCCACCGAGAAGTTCGCCATTGGCACCGGTGGGGTCATTCCAAATGCGAAGCCTGATCCAATTCACACCATGCTCTTTGAGGATGGTCAGGCAATCCTTTTCGACGCCGTTTTCAAGGAATTTTCCGCCGCTGTCTTCAATTTGTTTGAGCATAGAGACATCTGCACCCATGATGAAGTCGGGGCGCATGTTGTTGATGGGATTCACGTGAATACCGGAGGCTTGTACTGGTGATGGGCTGGGCATAGCGCGTGTCAATCCACTTATTGAGATCGTTAGGAAGAAGGCTGTAAAGATAACCGTTCGTAAAAGAGTCTTATTTTTGTTGCTCATGATGCACTCGCTTAGATTTGAAGCCCGAAAAGCAGTTTGTGTTCTTTCCGGGCTAATCGATATGAAGCTGGTGGCTAGATTGTTATCGAGGTTTGAGCAGGCTGTGTTTCGGCGACGAGTTTTCCGCGTGAAACTACATAGAGGGGTTTCACCTGATAGCGGATGGCATTGAAGGGATCATCAACGCCTAAGACAGCTAGATTGGCAGGATTGCCGACTTTGATACCATAATCGCTAAGGTTCAAGGAACGCGCACCGTGATGAGTGATCATGTCGAAACAAGCATCGATCTCTTTGAGTCCGGTCATCTGGGCGGTATGTACCGCCATGTGAGCCACGCCGATCATGCTGCCTGTGCCAAAAATGTACCACGGATCGTGAATATCATCTTGACCGAGGCTTACATTGACGCCATTTTGCCAGAGTTCTTTGATGCGGGTTAGGCCGCGGCGCTTGGGATAGGTATCCATGCGCCCTTGCAAGGTGATGTTAATCAAGGGATTAGCAATGAAGTTGATGTTGGTGCGCTTGATGAAGCCAATCAACTTATAGGCATAGGAGTCGTTATAGGAACCGAAGGCGGTGGTGTGACTGGCCGAGACGCGTTCACCTCCGCCACGCTTGATGGCCTCGGCCACGATCACCTCAACAAAGCGGGATTGGTCATCATCGACCTCATCACAGTGGACATCAATTAAACGGTCGTACTGTTCGGCAAGGTCGAAGATGCGATGGATGGAACGGACACCATCTTCGCGGGTGAGTTCATAGTGGGGAATGCCACCGACAGCATCGGCTCCGCGCTTGAGGGATTCTTCGAGCAGAGCGTCATTTTGCGACCGTGAATAAATTCCGTCCTGTGGGAAAGCGACGATCTGAACGGTCATCCAGTCTTTCACCTGTTCGCGAAGTTCTAAGAGGGCATCGAGCGCAATCAAGTTGGGTTCGGTGACATCGACATGGGTGCGCACATAGAGCACGCCGTTACCCGCCATTAGTTTGAGGGCTTCGAGTGCACGGGTTTTGACGTCTTCACCGGTTAGGGATTGTTTGCGTTCGCCCCAGATTTGGATGCCTTCAAACAAAGTGCCGCTGGCATTGAAGCGTGGCTGTCCGGCTGCCAATACTGAGTCGAGGTGAATATGCGACTCGACAAATGGCGGTGTGACCAAGTGCCCTTCGCAATTGATTTCCTGTTTGGCAGGGTCAGAAATATTTGGTTGGACGGCAGCGATTTTGCCAGCATCAATACCAATATCGACTAATGTGGTTTCTGGATACAGCCGACAACTTCGTAGAAGCAAATCGTACACGGTCGCGCCCCTTTAATGATTGGTTAAACTCACTGAAAAGTGTTAGATTTATCTCGCTAAGGTTGTAGATACGCGCTTCTACACTAAACGTTAAACTCTATTCTCGCAACTTATTGGACAGACTATCTTTCGGAGGAACCATGATGAGGTTACGTCGCTTGGTTGTGCTGGCACTTATGGCAGTGCTGGTGGTGGCTATACTGCCTGCCCATGCTCAGGATAAGAAGGTACTCAAGGTGTTTGCAGCTTATGCGACACCGATCGAAGAACCGTGGGATGGTGTTATCCATGCTGCACTGGAAAAAGTCAAAGAAGCTGGAACGATTGAGTACGAATATCAGGATGACATCGGTTATTCGGGCGATATGGAAGTTGTTCTGCGCGAAGTGGCCGATGAAAAGCAACCTGATATCATCTTTGGTGATGCTTTTGGTAATGAAGAAGCGGTTCGCAAGGTTGCCAAGGATTATCCCGAAATTGCCTTCGTTTTTGGCTCCGGCCTTGGGCCGTCAGAACCTAATCTATCGGTGTTCGACAACTGGATTCATGAACCTGCTTACCTGAGCGGTTTGCTGGCGGGCAGCTTGAGCAAGAGCGGGAAGATTGGCGTCGTGGGTGGCTATCCGGTTCCGGAAGTCAACCGCATCGTCAATGCGTTTATTGAAGGCGCGAAGGAAGCCAATCCCAAGGCAGAAGTTCTGGTGACTTTCCTCAACAGTTGGTTTGATCCAGCAGCGGCTAAAGAAGCGGCTCTGGCACAGGTTGACGCGGGCGCGGATGTGCTGTTTGCTGAACGTTTCGGTGTGATTGAAGCGGCGCAGGAAAAGAAGCTGTTGGCGTTTGGCAGCATGAGCGACCAAAACTCACTGGCTCCTGATACGGTTGTGAGCGGTCCAGTTTGGAATATGGAACCGACCATTGAATATGTGATTAAAGCGGTGGGTGCTGGCGCGTATACGGCACAGGATTTGAAGGATTTCTCGATGATGGGTAAGGGTGGAGCCGAACTTGCGCCACTGCATGACTTCGAGAAGACTATTGATGCCAAGATTTGGGACATGGTGACCAAGCGTGAACAAGAAATCAAAGATGGTCTGTTCCGCGTCGATATCAATGAAAATACACCTGAAAACGCGGTTGTACCTGAGGCTGCACCTGCTTCGTAATGAAGTAAGGTGAGTTTCATCCGATTTTGAATTGTAGGGCGAGACTGAAAGGTTTCGCCCTCTTGTTGTAGTGGGTTGTACGATGGCAATTGTCGAGATGCGGGGCGTTACTAAACGCTTTGGTTCTTTGGTCGCAAATGATCATGTTGATCTGGCTATTGAACCCAATGAAATCCATGCTTTGCTGGGGGAAAATGGGGCTGGCAAGAGCACCTTAATGAAAATCCTTTACGGGTTTTATCAGCCCGATGAAGGCGAGATTCTGGTTGGGGGTAAGCTGGTTAGCCTGAAGTCACCTGTGGACGCTATTCGTGCGGGTATCGGGTTGGTTTCGCAGCATTTTTCACTAGTGCCGACATTTACGGTGGCTGAGAACATCGTTTTAGGCTTTGAAGCGGCTTCCATTCTCAACCGTGATGCGCTCAATCTACGGGTGAGCGAGACGGCACGACGCTACGGATTTTCGATTGACCCGAACGCTGTCGTTCGTGATCTTTCGGTTGGGCAGCAGCAGCGGGTGGAAATTCTCAAAGCGCTGTACCGGCAGTGTCGTGTACTCATTCTAGACGAACCTACAGCCGTGCTTACCCCCCGTGATGCCGCTGTCCTGTTTGAAACGCTCAAGAATCTGCAACAGCAAAATCTGTCGGTCATCATTATTACGCACAAACTGGAAGAGGTGATGGCCTTTAGCCAGCGTGTGACGGTTCTGCGTCTTGGCAAGGTGGTCGGGCGGGAACTAACCGCGCAGACCAATTCGCAAGCATTGGCGCGGCTGATGGTCGGGCGTAATGTGCTGGAAGTGACCCGCAATACAGATCACGCAGCCAAACAAGACGTGGCGTTGTCGGTCAAAAATTTGAGTGTGGTCGACAAGCGTGGCGTACCAGCCCTGCGTGACGTTTCGTTTGATGTCCACAAAGGTGAAGTAGTGGGTATCGCAGGTATTGCGGGTAATGGACAAAGTGAACTGGTGTCTGTGCTCGGTGGTCTGCTGAAGCCTAATTCGGGGCAGATTGTTGTGTCAAATAAGCCCGTTGAGCTTGGCAATCCACGCAGCTTTATCCAGCATAAGGTGGCGCGTATTCCAGAAGACCGGCTGAAAGGCGTCATCGGTGATTTGTCGGTGGCTGAAAATCTGGCACTAGAGGAAATTGGCGATTTCACACGAATGGCCCATTTGAATCGCAGACTAATCCAGCAAACGGCTCAAATGCTGATCTCGGATTACCAGATCAAGGCTAATGCCAACGATAAAGTGCGGACTCTTTCTGGCGGTAATATTCAGAAGGTGATTCTGGCGCGGACTCTTTCACGCGAACCCGCTGTTGTGATCGCGGCTCAACCGACACGGGGTTTGGATATCGGCGCGACAGAATATGTACATCAGAAGCTGCTGGAACAGAAGGCGCGCGGGGCAGTTGTCCTGATCATTTCAGAAGACCTCGATGAGACGATGCGGTTGAGTGATCGAATATTGGTTATTTATGCCGGAAGTATCGTCGGTGAGTTTTCTGCTGAACAGGTCAATATTGATCAAATTAGTTTGCTTATGGCCGGATCAAAAGTTAATTAAATCGTAAGCCGGATAGGTGCAAGTAATGCTAGGTTTCAAGCTTGAACGCGGTTCTGCTCCGCTGTGGTTACGCGGCCTCATTCCCATTATGGCGATTGTCTTAACGTTCGCTATTGTCAGTATCATTATTGTTTTCGCGGGCGCAAATCCGCTTGAAGCCATCAACCAACTGCTGATTATTCCGCTCACTAAAAATACGGCGCGAAACGACATTATTGTGATGGCAACGCCGCTTTTATTAACCGGCGCGGCGGTGGCTTTCGCGTTTGCCAGTGGTTACTACAATATTGGTGCTGAAGGGCAGTTGTATGCCGGGGCGATTGCTGGCGCATGGTTAGGACCGCAATTGCAAACGTTTCCGCCGGTCGCGGCTATCGCGATTATGCTGATTGGTGGATTCATGGCAGGGGCTCTGTGGGCGCTGCCTCCAGCACTCCTGAAAGTGCGCTTGGGCGTGGATGAAGTTGTCACGACTTTGCTACTTAATTCGGTGATGTTGTTTGTGGTGAGCGCACTGTTGAACGGACCGTGGCGTGATCCGGTTACCGGTTGGCCGCAGTCGCAGACGATTGCTGAGAGTGCTCAGTTTCCGATTCTGGTTGCTCGTTCGCGAATACACTTTGGATTTGTCGTTGCAGTGGTGGCGATCCTTGCTTTGTGGTGGATTTTTCAGCGGACGCGCTTCGGACTGGAGCTTCGTTCGGCGGGAATGGGCAAAGACGCGGCACGGTTTATGGGCGTACGGGTTGACCGTGTGATGCTGACCGCAGCGATCATCAGCGGTGGGGTGGCAGGACTGGCGGGGGTAGGGGAGATTGCAGGCATTCATCACCATCTGGTCGAGGCGATTTCACCGGGGTACGGGTACACGGGCATTATTATTGCAACGCTGGGTGGGCTGACTGCGTCCGGTGTGACGCTGGCAGGGTTGTTTATTGCGCTGATCGAACGCGGTTCGCTATCGGCTAATCGGGAACTGAATGTTCCGGTTTATCTGGGCGATGTCATTCAAGCGGTGTTGCTGATTACGACGCTGGCTCTGCTGCTGCTCAATCGCTATCGTTTGCGGAGAACACGGTAATGGATTTTATCTTTACACTGATCGGCGCTACGCTGCGGATTAGTACACCGATCCTGTTTGCGGCTCTAGGCGAAACGATTATTGAGCGGGCAGGCGTACTTAATCTGGGAATCGAAGGCACGATGATGATGTCGGCTTTCGCGGGGTTTTTCGCTGCGCAGACAACCGGATCACTGTTTGTCGGACTTATCGCGGCGATACTTACGGGAATTATCCTCAACCTTCTGATGGGATTTTTGTCGGTGACTCTCGGCCTTAACCAGCATGTATCCGGGCTGGGGATTACCCTATTCGCCACTGGCTTGGCGCTGTTTCTGTTTCGCCAAATCTATGGTGGACAGCAAACACCTCCGTCCTTACCCGAATCGTTTCCACAACTGTCTATTCTGTCCGGAACCGCACTTGCTCCGGTCTTTAGTCAATACACATTGACTTACTTTGCGCTTTTGTGTGTACCGTTCGTGGCATGGCTGCTGAGGCGTACAGCCTTCGGATTGCGGCTGCGAGCCGTTGGCGAAAGCCCTGAAGCAGCTGATATGGCGGGGATTAGCGTTTATCGCATGCGGTATGGCGCGCTGGCTATTGGCGGGATATTCATGGGGCTGAGCGGCGCGTTTTTGTCGCTGGCGCAGTTGGGCGCATTTTCGCAGGGCATTATCAACGGACGTGGTTGGGTCGCCATCGCGATTGTGATTTTCGGGAATTGGTCGGCGGTCAAAGTATTAGGTGGAGCACTGCTGTTTGGCGCGTTACAGGCTTTGCAACTGCGGCTGCAGGCTGAAGGCGTCGCACTCCCGTACGAACTGCTTCTCGCACTGCCGTATATCATGACGATTGTTGTGCTGGCACTTACCGGACGGAACGCTTCGTATCCGGCGGCGCTGTTGAAGCCGTACCGACGCGAAGGGTAAAACGAAACTCTGTAATCTGGCTAAAATATCCTTTACTTTACTTGTCCCTATAACCCACGAATAACACCACAAGGCTCAGTGTTTGGCACTCTATCCAAGACTTTAGAATTATGGCTCAATGTGTGATAGAGTGGATTGAATTGTGGGCAAAAGCAGGCTATGGACTTCAAGATTGATATTGACTTCTTGAACGCAGTGTCGAGTCGAGAACCTACACCGGGCGGTGGTTCAGCAGCGGCTTATGTTGGCGCGCTGGCGGCGGCACTAGTCGTTATGACTGCACGAACCACTGTTGGCAAGAAAAAGTACGCGCATGTTAAAGTGCGAATGACGCAAATCATAAACGAGGGAGAAGCCTGCCGCGCTAAGTTAGAAGCGTGTGTGCGTCTCGATGCGCAGGCTTTTGATGCTGTATTGGATGCACGGCGGATGCCTGAAGATCGAGTGGGGCAGGACGCGGTTGAGAAGGCTATGCTTTGTGCGGCAGAAGTGCCGTTGAACGTGGCTAAAACATCGCTTCAGGTGTTGGAACTGGCGATTGAAGTGGCGGCGACGGGCAATGCTAATGCCTTTAGCGATGCGGCTTCCGGCGCGGCATTTGCCAATAGTGCTATTTTTGCTGCGGGACTCAATGTCAAGATGAATGCCAAAAGTATTCATAATCGAGAGATGGTCAGCAGTTTTATTGCGCAGCTTACCAAGATTGAGTCCCGCTCATTTGAACTGATGAGCAAGCTCAATGTGATTATCCGAGAATGTGGTGGGATTGGCTGAGTATGACACAACACGCCGATTTGATTATTCATAGCGCAAAGCAACTCGTGACCTGCGCGAGTCATGGCAGTGTTAAGCGCAAGTCTGCAATGCAGGATGTAGGTCTGATCGAAGATGGGGCGCTCGTCATCACCAAGCGGCGTATTACGGCGGTGGGGCGCACGTCTAAAATTCAGAGCGAGTATTCCGCCGATCAGGTGATTGATGCCAGTGGCAAAGTGGTTTGCCCCGGCTTTGTGGACTGCCATACGCACACGGTTTTTGCGGGTGATCGGGTTGGCGAATTTGAACAGCGCATCTCTGGCACACCCTATATGGATATCCTCGCGGCGGGCGGAGGCATCTTAAATACTATGCGTGCGACACGCGCTGCCTCACTTGAGCAATTGGTTGATGGCGCTCTGGCTCGGCTCGATACGATGCTGGCACTCGGTACTACTACGGTTGAGATCAAAACAGGCTATGGATTGGACCTCGCCAGCGAACTCAAAATGCTCAAGGTGATTGAAGCCTTGCAGGAGCAGCATACGATTGATATTGTCCCTACATTTCTGGGGGCACATGCGATCCCGCCTGAGTACAAGAACCGCGCGGACGAATATGCCGAACTTGTGGCTGACGTGATGCTGCCACAAGCGGCGGAATGGTATGCGAACTCGATTTTCGCCAAGCAAGGACGTGTTTTTAGCGTCGATGTCTTCTGTGAGGATGGGGCATTTAATGTCGCTCAATCCAAGCGGGTATTGGAAGCCGGACAAGCTTTGAGGATGAGGGTTAAAGCCCACGTCGATGAATTTAAAGCCCTTGGCGGGTTGAGCTTGGGTGTTGAACTGAGTGCAAGCAGTGTTGATCATTTAGACGTCAGCCGTGAGGACGAGATCCATTTGCTGACACATTCCAATACGTTGGGTGTGATTATGCCCGCTGTGAATTTCCACCTCGGCAGCACCCATTTCGCAGATGCCCGATCGATGATTGATGCCGACGTGGCGATTGCTCTGGCGACTGATCTCAATCCGGGTTCGGCACCTTGCTACTCGATGCCGTTGATCATGGCCTTGGCCTGCCGCTACCAAAAATTAACCCCTGCTGAAGCGTTGAATGCAAGTACGATCAATGCGGCTTTTGCGCTGAGTATGGGTGATACGGTCGGTTCACTGGAAGTTGGCAAAATGGCTGATATTCTTGTTGTCAACGCACCGGATTATCGACACCTGATGTACCAATTGGGCGGTAACTTGGTGGAAACGATCATCAAGTGTGGCGAAATCGTTTGAATTATTGTTTTGGAAATAGAAGGATCTTCATGTGGAATCTATCGTTCTTGACGGTGAACATTTAGCTTTCGATCAAGTGATGCAGGTGGCCTACGGGCAACCCGGCGCACCTCAGGTCCTGCTGAGTGAGATTGCTCAAGCCCGTGTCAAACGCAGTGCGGAAGCAGTTCAACAACTGCTGGATCGCGGTGAAATCGCTTACGGCATCACAACCGGTTTTGGCGCCTTTAAAGATCGGTTGATTTCACGCGAAGATGTAGAAACGCTGCAACGCAATATTCTTATTAGTCATTCGGTTGGTGTCGGCGATCCCTATGACATTCCGATGACTCGCGCGATCATTCTCATCCGGGCGAATACACTGGCGCGGGGATATTCCGGCATCCGGCTGAGTACACTTCAACGGCTGCTTGATATGCTCAATATGGGGATTCACCCGATTATTCCGCAGAAGGGGTCGTTGGGTGCGAGCGGTGACCTCGCACCACTGGCGCACATGTCACTGCCGATTATCGGCGAGGGCGAAGTGCTATTTAATAGGCAGCTCATGCCGAGCCATCAAGCGCTGCGCCAAGCTAACCTCGAACCGATTACACTGGCTGCTAAAGAAGGACTGGCGCTGACCAACGGCACGTCCGTTATGTGCGCTATTGGCGTGATCGAAACTGTCCGCGCAGAACGGATCAGTCAGGTGGCAGATATTGCAGGCTGCTTGAGCCTCGAAGCGCTGCATGGTACACCGATGGCTTTTGACGCGCGTATCCATGCGCTGCGTCCGTTCCCACGCCAGATCGACTGTGCGGCTTACCTGCGGCATCTGTTGGAGGGTAGCCAGTTTACGCGGATGGCTACGGCGAAGGATATCCAAGATGCTTATACGCTGCGGTGTATTCCGCAGGTGCACGGTGCTGCCCGTGACGCGATTGCGTATTCTCGCTGGGTGTTTGAGATTGAACTAAATGCGGTTACCGATAATCCACTGATTTTCATTGATGATGAGACCGGCGAAATCTCTGTAATTTCCGGTGGTAATTTTCACGGCGAACCACTGGCGATTGCGCTTGATTATCTGGCAATTGCTGCGGCCGAAATCGGGAATATTTCTGAGCGGCGCATTATGCGATTGACCGATGAAGCCTCGAATACGCAAACGCTTCCAGCTTTTCTGACACCCAACGGCGGCTTGAACTCCGGCTTTATGATCCTGCAATATACGGCGGCGGCGTTGGCTTCCGAAAATAAGGTTCTGGCTCATCCCGCCAGCGTGGATACCATTCCCACATCGGCTAACGTGGAAGATCATGTGAGCATGGGGGTGACAGCAGCTTTGAAACTGCGGCAGGTCTTAGAAAATGTCGAGCGTATTTTGACAGTTGAACTGATGGCAGCGGCACAAGGCGTTGATTTTCGCAAAGACATTGTGGGCGCATCGGCACGGCTTGGACGTGGAACCGCGCCAGTTTATGCGCTTATCCGAGAACATGTGCCTTTTATTGCGGAAGATACACTGCTTTATCCTTATATGGAAGCTGTCCATAGGTTGGTTACTTCCGGGGCAATCAATGCTACCGTCAAGAGTGTAGGAGTCGAATAGCCTATGCTCTTTGACAGCACAAAACGCCCCGAAACTGACCTATTCTACAAGCGGAATGACATAAATGATCACCGTTTAGGGGAGGTTGTCCAGTTCAATCCCGATGCCTATAAGCGATCCGATGTCGTGATTTTAGGTTGTCCGCAGGATGAAGGCGTCCGGCGCAACGGTGGACGTGTTGGCGCGGCGCTGGCTCCTGATGAAATTCGCCGATGTTTGTATAAGCTCACGATCAACCAAGTTAAGCATCTGAAACTGTTTGATATTGGCAATACGATTATCCAGTCAACTCTCGAAGAAACCCATGATTTGCACCGGCAGATCGTTAGCGAAATCATTGCGGATGGAAAAACCTTGATTGTGTTGGGCGGCGGCAACGACATCTCGTATCCGGATTGCAGCGGGTTGGCGCAGGCCGTTGGTGATGTGCTGGCATTCAATGTCGATTCCCATTTTGATGTGCGGGCGGATGCTGTGCGAAACAGCGGGACACCTTATCGCCAACTGCTTGAAGAGGGACATCTACAACCGGCTTCTTTCTACGAGACATGCAATCAGCCTTTTGCCAATTCGCCCGTTTATACGCGTTACTTGGAAGAAAATGGTGCCTATATTATCCCGCTTAAAGAGGTACTGAGTCGCGGCGTGACCCGCACCTTCGAGCAAATTATCGATCAAGCGCAGTCAAAGGCTATTTTCTGGGGCATCGATATGGATGTGGTCTGTGCTGCTGATGCTCCGGGGGTGAGTGCTCCAAATGCCGGTGGATTGACGGGGCGCGAATTGGCAGACATTGCCAGTCTTGCGGGCAGATATTCTCAATCATGGTTGCTGGAGATCAGTGAAGTGAATCCAAAATATGATATTGATCAGCGCACCTGCCGTTTGGCTGCGGTTCTTATCTATAACTTTCTTTTAGCGAGGTAAGTCATGGTTCGCAAAATTCAAGCGCCGCGCGGTACCGAATTAACCTGCAAGAATTGGTTGATTGAAGCGGCTTACCGCATGTTACAAAATAATCTTGACCCGATGGTGGCGTTTGATCCTGACAATTTGATTGTGTACGGCGGACGCGGCAAGGCTGCCCGAAATTGGGAAGCATTTGACGCCATCCTTGAGTCGTTGCGCAAACTTGAACCAGACGAAACACTGCTGGTGCAATCCGGCAAACCTGTGGCTGTGTTCCGTACCCACACCGATGCACCGCGGGTATTGATTGCCAACAGCAATATTGTTCCGGCGTGGGCAACGCAGGCCAATTTCGATAAGTGGGAAGCCGAAGGTCTGCTGATGTATGGGCAAATGACGGCTGGGTCGTGGATTTACATCGGCACACAAGGGATTTTGCAGGGTACTTATGAGACCTTCGGGGCGCTGGCATGCCAGCATGGTTGGGGAACACTGAAGGGTAAGTTCGTGTTGAGCGCAGGTTTAGGGGAGATGGGCGGCGCGCAGCCGTTGGCTGTGACTCTTAATGAAGGGGTTGCTTTGCTGGTGGAGGTAGATCGCTGGCGGGCAGAGCGGCGTCTGGCGCTGCGGCAGGTCGATGCCATCAGCGATGAACTGGAAGAAGCGATGTCATGGGTGGAAGAAGCAGTTCGCAGCGGAACACCGAAATCCATTGCGCTCATTGGTAATGCGTCCGAAATCTATGCGGAGCTGTTGACGCGCGGTGTAATGCCTGATGTGATTACTGATCAAACTTCGGCTCATGATGTCTTGTATGGCTACATTCCCGCTGGATTGTCGCTGGATGCAGCGAAAGAACTTCGTGAACGCGATCCCGAAGCCTATACGCAACAGGCAATGGCCTCGATGGCGAAGCAGGTTGACACGATGCTGGAGTGGCAGTCTAAAGGGAGTGTCGTATTTGACTACGGCAACAACTTACGACAACGGGCATTCGATTTCGGGGTGAAGAACGCATTCGACTATCCCGGATTTGTTCCGGCCTATATTCGTCCACTGTTTTGTGAAGGAAAGGGGCCATTCCGGTGGGTGGCGCTTTCCGGTGATCCTGAAGATATTTATGCCACTGACCGCGCCATCATGGAACTGTTCCCTGAAGATCAGCATCTTAACCGCTGGTTGCAACTGGCCCGTGAAAAAGTCGATTTTCAAGGATTGCCCGCCCGTATATGCTGGTTGGGATACGGCGAACGGATGAAGGCTGGACTGCGCTTCAATGAGATGGTCGCTAAGGGAGAAGTCCGTGCGCCGATTGTGATTGGCCGTGACCATTTGGACAGCGGCTCGGTCGCCAGCCCCAACCGCGAAACGGAAGCGATGCGGGATGGCTCTGATGCCATTGCGGATTGGCCGCTGCTTAACGCCTTAGTGAATGCGGTGGGTGGAGCGACGTGGGTGAGCTTGCATCATGGCGGTGGTGTTGGCATTGGGTACAGTATCCACGCCGGACAAGTGGTTGTCGCAGATGGTACGCCTGAGGCGGCGCGCCGTTTAGAACGTGTCCTGACGACTGATCCCGGTATGGGTGTCGTGCGCCATGCCGATGCTGGTTATCCTGAAGCAATCCATTTTGCACATGAGCAGGGCATTCAGATACCTATGATGAAGCGTTAGGCAAAGTCAGTTACAGAGTGGCACTTTTTATATATAAAAGTGCCACTTGTGGCGAAGTTATAGCTGCTCCGATAACTTTGACCATTCATCAGTATCTTGTGTAGCTTATTACTGTTTACCCTTGGATAAAGATTTGGTCGAAAATGGATATGCTTTTATCTCCGCGTCGTGGGCTAAGAGAAACGTTTTGGATTTGACCTCAGTGGATTTGGGATCGTCATTCGCGAAGGGCAGAGAGATGTGTCTGCGATGCTGTGCATGTACCGGAATGAAGTATAGTGACCCGGCCCGGTATGCGGTGGACAACTGAGATCCCGTGTTTGCCTTCGACGTACGCATATTTTCCCTGCAACTCCACGTTATTATTTTGAGAGGTTCGCTGGACTTCACTAAATCGAATTGGCGGCATTTTGTAAGGGAATAGCTTTCCAATTATCGCTGTGGGTGAAGTGGATGCTTTCGATAGTTAGCCCTTCTACCTCTGCAGCGGTGAAATAACCGCCCAAGAAGGCCATATGTGCGGATAGATTCTGACGATGGAATGTTTTACATCATAATCTATATAAGCGATCCGTTCTCAGGTGCCGAGAAGTGCAATTGCTTGCTGCGGCTGCACTTGATGCGTTGCATAACGGCGTGAAATATGACCCTCACTACGATCGTTATTAGTGAGCAGAAAGAGTTCACGAAAAACCTGCTTGATCGGTTGGATACGCTCAGCAAGGAAACAATCGTGCTGCCAGAGATGCCACTCGTTGGTTTGCGGCAGGTTATGTGCCCGGGCAATGCGCAGGACGGTAGCACCGTTAAGTGGTGGGTAGGGTTGAAAAGGGAGGGTTCATAGAGGAACCGCTGTTAACCGCAACAAGCGGAGCATGACTATGAACCTTCAAGCGGTATTTTGCCCCAATCTAGGCTGTTTAGATAAATGTGTAACGGGAAAGGGAAAATCATTTCGCACGGACAGAAACGTCTATGCTGCACATGTACCAGTTGCGGGCGGACATTCGCCTACAAGCAAGGAACACCTTTTTTCGGATTATAAAGCGAGGTGAGTGCGCGGAAACGGTGCTGGCATATGGTGGCCCCGTTCAAACTATCGTCGCTGCCTTCGCGCGGGATGAACGGACGATTGCGCGCTGGTTACAACGCTGTGGTCATCACGCGGAAGTCCTTCATCACCAGCACATGCATCCGTTGGATTTATGGCAGGTACACGTGGAGGAGATGTGGATGCGATTGCAGCCGCAGGTGATGTGGGTAGCGATGGCAGTGGCTATGGGCACTCACTTGTGGTTAGGTGCGGTATGGTGTCCCAAATGTGACAAAAAGCTAGCCGAACAATCCTCACCGGTGTCTATAATTGGGCAAAGCCGCTGGCCCTAATCGTTGCCTTTGACGGTTGGAATGTATATTTTGATCCGTCAGTAGTTTTTCTGGCTCGGTTGCGTTTACAACTTTTGTAGCATTTATGGTTCCCACGCGACTGCTCTCTTGCTATGGCTGCAGGTTTACTAGTCATCTCCGCTCGGTTGCTGACTTCCTTTGGTTTCGCCTTTCCCCTTATTTTGCTGGCCACCACTTAAGGTATTCCTACCTTTGGTTCGAGTTTTCAAACTACTTGATTCACCGAGAAACATGAGTCATCCCGAAATTTGAGATGAGCTTACAAGAAGACCTCGAACGGTAGACTGAAGGTAACCAAAACAAGTCACCGAAGGGGTCTTCTATATGAATAAGACTGCAGAATCAAAGCAACAGTCACGAATTTTGGCTGAAAAACTGGAAGGGTTTATAGCACCGCTGTTGAGTTGGTTGGATGCCAAGATCGACAAACGATTAGTACGGACATTTTTGTTGACCTTGCAAGCCATCCTGACCTTACGGCATAACCGGTGTGGGTTGTTATTAAGTGAACTGGGTGGCTATATACTGACACCGGAGCAAGCACCGGCAGGGACGAAACGACTGAGTAACCTGTTGCGCTGTCCGAAATGGTTGTACAGCATCATTGAACAATATTTGTGGCAGCAAGCCGAGGCGGAGCGAGCGCGGTTAGAGATTGAGGAACAGACCGCCTATGTCATCTGGGATGAGAGTGTTTTAGAGAAAGCCGAGAGCCTGAGCGCCGAAGGGTTGTGTCCAGTGCGGTCGAGCCGGGCAACGCGGTTGAAACGGATAAAACCAGGCTACTACAATCCACCGGGTGGTCATCCGATCTTTGTACCGGGCATGCAGTGGATTGGTTTGTTGGTCAGTGGTTTAAAGGGGGTTCCAGCGGTTGCCGCTATGCGCTGGTGGAGTAGTCGCGGCACAGGCAAGAGCGACAAACGAAGCGAAGAAACCAAACTGCTGCATCGTTGTTCGCGCTGGTGGGGACGGCGTGTCATGCATATCTGGGATCGCGGTTTCGCCTCGTCTGCTTGGTTGCATCAAGTTTTCAAGCATGATATTCGCTTCATCCTGCGTTGGCCCAAACGCTACAAGTTGGTGGATACGAAGGGCAACCGTAACGCTTGGAAAATCGCACGGGGCAAACGGTCAGTTGATCATCGCGACATCTGGGATGCCCGTCGTCGCTGCTGGCGCAAAACCGGTATCCTATTCCTCCCTGTCAAGCATCCCAACCATGAAACTGATTTGTGGTTAGTCCTTTCCCGTCCCGGTAAAGGTCGCGAACCCTGGTATCTGTTCCTTAACCTGTGCCGACGATGCTTGGCGCATTGTGCTGGCCTATGCCCGGCGTTGGCTGATTGAAACCACTTTTCGCTACACCAAAAGCGACCTCGCCATGGAAAGCCCTCGTCTGTGGCGCTGGGACAATCGCCTCAAGTTGCTCCTGATGGTCACGCTTGTTTATGCTTTCCTGTTGTCCTTATTGAACTTGGATGGTCAGCTCTTACGCAACTGGTTATTACAGCACTGGTGTCACCGTACCGGAAAAAGGTACCGTGAATTCACGATACCGCTTTACCGTTTGCGCTCGGCTATCTCGCGCTTATGGTTGAGTCATCCCCCCATCTTTTCTTTTCAATGGCAAAATTCGGGATGACTCATGTCTTTGTGACGTTCGAGTTATGATGTTGTCATAATAAGACAGTTCAAGAAAATCATGCAATCCAATTACAAGTAGATGAGTTTGTCGGGTAAAAGTTTCTGTGTTAAGTCGATGAATGTGTTGCAAGATGGTAGATATAAGCCTTGCACGGAAAAGGAATAGGCATAAAACCTAAATGCCGCACGTTTTTAATACCGCATTTGTTGCAAATCTGTATTTGATGAAAAAATTCAAAGACATTGATAAGTATAAAGTTGGCGGTAGCGAGGTTTGGTTCCTATAATTGATCTATGTCTCTACCAATTTTAGCCACGAAGCTGTATATTCCCTCATCACGAACCAAGGTTGTCATTCGCCAGCGTTTAGTCGAACGATTGAACGCTGGGCTAAACGGTAAACTGACCCTGATCTCAGCACCCGCAGGCTTTGGGAAAACTACGCTCATCAGCGAATGGATTTCCGCGTGTGGTCGTCCGACAGCATGGCTGTCACTGGACGAGAGGGATAGCGATGTAACACGCTTTCTGAATTATTTTATCGCAGCGATACAGAGCATTGTGCCGGCTGTCGGCAACGAGATATTAGAGGTTCTTCAATCGCCGCCGCAGCCGCCCACTGAAGTGATGTTGACCTCACTTCTCAATGAAATCGCGACGCTTAAAGCCCCGTTTCTGCTGGTGCTGGACGATTACCATCTGCTTGACGCCAGACCTATTGATAATGCGCTGATTTTTTTACTAGAACATTTGCCGCCTCAGATGCATCTGGTCATCACCACCCGTGAAGACCCTAATTTGCCTCTGGCGCGGTTGCGGGCACGCCGCCAATTGACCGAACTGCGTGCTGCCGATTTGCGTTTTACGGCTGATGAGGCGGCGGCTTTCCTCAACCAAGTTATGGGGCTGAGCCTATCAGCGAAAGACATCCGTACACTGGAAGAGCGCACGGAAGGCTGGGTTGCCGGCCTGCAATTGGCGGCAATTTCATTACAGGGGAGTGCGGACACTGAGGGGTTTATCCAAGCCTTCGCAGGAGATCACCGCTACATTCTGGATTATCTGGCTGGTGAGGTGCTTGAGCAGCAGCCGGAACCTGTACGACAGTTCTTACTTCAAACGGCTATTCTGGAACGCCTCAATGGATCTCTCTGCGAGGCTGTGACGGGGCAGCATGGTGGCAATGAGCAGTTAAAGGCGCTGGAGCGCGGGAACTTCTTTGTCATTCCACTGGATGATAAGCGCCAGTGGTACCGCTATCACCACCTTTTTGGTCAAGTTCTCCATACGCGACTGGTGGCAGAACAGGGGGATCAAGTGGCGGTGCTGCACCAGCGGGCGAGCTTATGGTATGAGCAGCATGAGATGCTATCCGACGCGGTGAGCCATGCACTGTCGGCAGAGGATTTCGAGCGTGCCGCAAATGTTATCGAAAAGGCGTTGCCGTCGCTGCGGCAAAACCGACAGGAAACTATGCTGGTCAAGTGGTTTAAGACGATGCCTGAAGAACTTTTCCAATCACGACCCGCACTCAGTGTCCAATTTGCGGGAGCGCTCATGCAGAGCGGCGACCTGACCGGGGTTGATGCGCGGCTGCGGGATGCCGAACGCTGGTTGGAGAGGGCTCATGCCGTACCGGCTGAAAAAGAGCGCTTAAGCGAAGCAGATTTTCACAGTCTGCCGGGATGGATTGCTGTTTACCGTGCCGCCTCGGCTTTGATTGTAGGCAATATCGACGATACTGTGACAAACGCTCGGCGAGCATTCGACCATTTGCTTGAGTATGATCATCTGGAGCGTGGAGCGGCGGCAGGGCTGCTGGGATTAGCGTATTGGACACGGGGTGATCTCGAAATTGGATATCAATCCTATTTCGAGTGTATGACAAGACTGCAAATGATTGGTCACCACTCGGACGTGGTCGGTTGCTCAATCGCTCTGGCGGATATAAGGATCGAACAGGGACATCTGCACGAGGCGATGCGCAGGTATGAACATGGGCTACAGCTTGTGACCCAAGGCACACATGTGCTGCGCGGCGCGGCGGATATGCACGTGGGCATGAGCCAACTGTACTGTGAATGGAACGATTTGGACGCCGCTAAACAGCACTTGATGCAAAGCCAAGAACTGGGTGAATTGGCCGGATTGCCGCAGAACGACTATCGCTGGCGGGTAGCGACGGCTCGCATACAGGAGGCTGAGGGCGAACTGGATGGCGCTCTCGACTGGCTAGAGGAAGCTGAGCAGGTTTATCGGAGCGATTTCTTTCCCAATGTACATCCGATTGCCGCGTTGAAAGCGCGAATATGGGTGGCGCAAGGGCGAACCGAAGAAGCCCTGAATTGGGTGCGTGAGCGGCATTTATCCGTTGACGATGATCTGAGCTATTTACGCGAGTTCGAACACATCACACTCGCCAAAGTGCTTTTGGCTCAATACCAGTTGAAGTCGGTAGAGGGTTCTCTGCTTGCGGCAATGGGACTCCTAGACCGGCTTCTCCAAGCCGCGCAGGAAGGTCAGCGGGTTGGAAATGTGATCGAAATCTTGATCCTTCTGGCGTGCGCATACCAGATGCAAGATAATGCACCTACCGCTCTTGCGACGCTGGAACGTTCTCTCAAACTGGCTGAGCCAGAAGGTTATGCGCGTGTGTTTGCAGCCCAAGGTGCACCTATAGCCCGTTTGCTGGAAACGGCTCGGAAGCAGGGCATTGTCCCGAACTATGTTGATCAACTGCTGAAAACGTTTAGCAAGCCTGTGGACAAACCAGCCATTAGTCAAGCTTTGATCGAGCCATTGAGCGAACGCGAACTCGATGTGCTGCGGCTGTTGGGCACGGATTTGGACGGCCCTGAAATTGCCAGCCAACTGATAATATCCCTGAACACGCTTCGTACCCATACGAAAAATATTTACACTAAGCTCGGCGTGAATAATCGCAGGTCTGCAATCCGCCGCGCTGAAGAACTCGGCTTGCTATAACGACTATGACTCCTTCATAAAGTTCCACAGGTTATCACCGCGCTTTTCCGTATCTCACAACCTCTCGCATAACAAATCACCACATCAATCACCAGATGTGGTGATGATCGCTCACCACATCCTTTTGTATCTTTTCTTCAACACATGAACACACATAACCACGTGACGAGTTCTCTGAAGGAGGAAGATGCAAGAGGCACAACATGAGCACACCACCTACACCGACTGAGGATCATGATAAGGCAGCACACTACGAGATCCGCCTTAAGGGACATCTTGATCAGCGCTGGGCTGGCTGGTTTGAAGGACTGACTATCCGCCTCGAAGCCAATGGCGAGACACGGATCAGCGGCGCGGTAGCCGATCAAGCAGCACTACACGGCTTGTTGAAGAAAGTCCGTGACCTTGGAATGGAACTGCTCTCGCTCAATCGCATTGAAACATAGACGACAAACGACACCTATCTATAACGTTCAAGGAAAGAAAAACACTATGACTTCAAATGGAACCTATCGTGGAACCGCCGTTGCGGCGGCCTCTCTGTGGCTGCTGACGGCCTTCGGAGCGATCGCCGGAACATTCTTAATGAACGGCGTTCTCAACGCACCTGATTACCTGAGCACTGTTGCTTCCAAGAGCACGACCGTGATCAGCGGCATGCTGCTATGGCTGATCAATGATTTCGGCATCGTTATGATCGGGCTGCTGATGTACCCGATTTTGAAGAAGCAAAGTGAACGCTTAGCGCTGGCGTATTTGAGTATGCGGATTTTCGAGGCTATCTTCCTGATTGTAGGCGTGATTCTTGCCATGCTGATCATCCCGCTCAGCCAAGCGTTTATCAATGCAGGGGCAACTGACGCGACGATGTATCAATCGATCGGTTCGGTACTGAAGCAGGCTGAATATTGGTTTATGACGCCGATGCAGCTCATTCCCTTAGGCTTGGGCGGTGTGGTCCTGACGTCACTGTTGTATCGTGCTAGATTGGTTCCCCGTTTTATCGCGGTGGTCGGTTTTATCGGCTATGTCCTGCTGCTGCCCGGTGGCATCTTGACCCTACTGGGTGTGCTTGACACGTTGCCTGGATCGCCGGGATCCCTGCTCGTCATTCCGGTGGCGCTGTTCGAAATCATCCTGATGCCAGTCTGGTTGTATGCAAAAGGTTTCAATATGTCGGGAACAGCTTCCGAGCCTGCAAAGCTTATGGTAAATCCACTGCGAACTGCGGCATAAACGAGACCATTATTGACGGTAGGGAGAGAGTGAAATCTCCCCTAAAACCCACCATTTTCAATCACTTTTGATGTTTGTCTCGTGATTAACAATCGCAATCGATCTCGAATTAAGGAGTATGTTCAAATGAAAGCCATTATCTACACCACATATGGATCACCGGATGTCCTACAGTTCAAAGATATCGAAAAGCCATCACCCAAAGCGCACGAAGTCCTCGTGAAAATACACGCCGCATCGGCTAATGCACTGGACTGGCATTTTATGCGGGCGGCACCGTTCTTAGCACGGTTAGAAAACGGACTGTTCAAGCCCAAAGAGACGCGACTCGGCGCGGATATTGCCGGACGTGTTGAAGTGGTCGGCAGCGAAGTCACGCAGTTTAAGCCGGGCGATGAGGTCATGGGAACGAATTTTGGACGCGGTCTGGGCGCCTTCGCCGAGTATGTCTGTATGCACGAGGATGTCCTTGTGTTAAAGCCTGCCAAGGTTCCATTTGCTGAGGCTTCCGCTATGCCTACGGCAGCACTCACCGCATTGCAGGGGCTGCGCGATAAAGGACAGATTAAGGCCGGACAGAAGGTGCTCATCAACGGTGCAGCCGGTGGAGTGGGGACGTTTGCGGTACAGATCGCCAAAGCCTTCGGCGCTGAAGTGACGGGCGTGTGCAGCACAAAGAATGTGGACATGGTACGTTCGATTGGCGCTGACCACGTGATTGATTACACACAGGAAGATTTCACCCAGAATGGGCAGCAGTATGACCTGATTTACTGCGCCGTAGGTAACCGTTCTGTTGCGGAGTATAAGCGTGCGCTCAAGCCGCAAGGCGTTTGTGTGATCGCCGGATTTACTACCCTGCCGCGGCTGTTTGAACACATGATTATCGGGCCGCGCCAGTCGAAGGCCGGTGGCCAGCGTATTGGTCCCAGCGGGACGGTGGCGCCCAACAAGGAAGACTTGTTTTACCTGCAAAGCCTGCTTGAAACCGGCAAAGTTGTACCTGTGATCGACCGATGCTATCCGCTGAGCGAAACGGCCGAGGCGATCAGGTACCTTGAGACGGGGCACGTCAGTGGGAAAATCGTCATCATGAATGATGGTCAACGGGATATTTAGGGATTGGGATTAAGCATCAAGCGATCAATATCATGAACGATAATCTGCAAACGACACTCAACAAGCTGCTTCAATCCGGTTCAGGAACCAATCCTGCCCTGAACACCCTCATTCGTGATTACACCACATACCACGTTGTGTTCGTTATAGCTGGTGGGCTTGTGGTGGTCATTTTTATCCTGCTGAGCATCTTCTTCCGGAGACGATGGAAGAAGGTTCTCAACACCGACATGTCCAAATGGACATTTGAAAAGAAGATGTACTTTGCTTTTGGGGTCTTCAGCATGGTCGCCGGTCTAGCAATGGCCTTGATTACTGTGGCGAATGCTACTAATGCTGTCGATCCCCGACATGGGTTTTCGCTGCTGCCAGCTTGGCTCGGGACGCCGACTACAGGCACAAAACAGTATCAACTATACACCGCATTCAATACTTGGTTACAGTCGGGCAGTACCGAAATGCCGCCTATTATCCAAAGTAAGATCGAAGAACGCATAGGGTTTCATACGACAAAGGCAATCGTTTGTGCCATTCTCTTGGTTTTGTTGGTGGTGCTCAGCATAGTTATTTGGAGCAGGTTAATCAAGCGGGTAGTGGTTGCAAAGTAAGTGGTGGACAGAAATAATCTGCCGCATGATCGAAGAGACAATCACGTACTCATGTCGATCATGCGGCAGTCGCAATATTATACGCAATGGACGGAATAAATGCGGCAATGAGCAGTACCATTGCAAAGATTGTGGTGCCTACCGCGTGATACGACCACACGAGAAATACAGTGCAGAAAGCAAAGCTAGGGTACTGCGAGCCTATCGGGAACGGATGAGCTTGCGCGGCATCCAAAGAGTGTTCGGAGTGTGGCGCAAAACCGTGCTCCGCTGGCTAGAAGCTTGGGTGGCACAGTTACCGAGCCTAGTCGAAACACTCTTGCCTGCTCAAGCAGACGATGTGCTGGAACTGGACGAACTGGTCAGCTTTGTGAGCGAGAAATGGTTCAAGCGCTGGTTGTGGACGGCGCAATGTCGGCGCACTCGTCAAATTGTGGCTTACGCCATCGGTGACCGTTCGCAAGACACTTGCCGCTTGCTGTGGCAAGCCATTCCTAGCGATTATCGTTCAGTTTCCCTATTCACCGATCACTGGCACGCTTATGAACTGGTTTTACCAGCTGAACACCATCATCCCGTCAACAAAGGTAGCGGACTGACCAACCATCAAGAACCTTGGTACAACACGCTCCGTCAATGGAATGGTCGCCACACCCGTCGCACCTTATCCTTTTCCAAAGAAGATCGCTACCATGATCTCATCACGCGCTGGTTTATTCTGGAACATAATTTGAGCATGCGTTCATCACTTACCTTATGACCACTACGATCAAGCGAGCAGGGGCAATTGGGGCAAAATGGAGACTCAAAGAAATCGTGCTATTCGTCTCTGGAAGTGTCTTTGTTCCCCTTTGTTTACTATTGATGGTGATTGTTGTAGCAAATACGCAAGCAGCATTTGGACCCATAACGTTGACGATGCTTTATGGCTGAACGCTATGGATGGCGATTAAATTCATGCTCGATAAGTTGGTGGGCCTTCAAAATAATGGGGTCACGGTTTGTTCTCTCACAACGACCTTGGAGGGTCGCTGCCATAGCCAGCAAGACTCCCAATAGTTACTATTGCACATGTTCTTTCCGGCGCAGTGATTTTTGTCAGGTTTTGTGAAGTGAGAGGAAATGGCAATGGCTCACATTTTTGTTTTCACCAGTCACAAAAGAGCCATCGGGAAATCTACAACTGACATTATTAGGTCGCAGCAGAGATTATTTATCTGGTAACTCTGACCTTACAAACCAGAATTGTGTCTACCAGCCTTGCGATTTCATCAATTGTAAGTGGGTCTATGCTGGAAAGAAAACGGTAATTTCGAGGAAGTGTGTCAACTGGCATACCGTAACTGCAACGAATATTGTCTCTGTCAGTGACGATATATGGATGGTTACAAGTGTACGGTTCAAGGTGTCGAAAAGTGTTAGGTAAACTCTCGATTGTTGAAGCGTGTCAACATTTAAGCTCGGCGTTTATATTGCCTATACTCCGGGTAAGCCTAGTTGTCCGAATCCAACTGTTTTCGGGTATGTACTCTGTGACATCCTCAAACGCTACCTGTTGGTTGGAATGATAGTAGGAGTCTCCAGCGCAAGCGCGACAAAATGGCCGCCCATTTACCACGACCTCGCGCTGGTTGATGATTTCCTCACCGCAAGCCGTGCAGTTCACACGCAAGCCATGTTGGCTGATGAGATCCGTCATCGACAGATCAAGCGTGACCCAAGCGATGTCAAACATCATCTCGTCCAAAATATGCTGGTAAGCGGTCAACTGTGCGTGCCAGTGGCTTTTCGCATCGGGAATCATTTGTGTGGCTAGCGCGCGCAGTTTATGGCTGGGAGCGATACGCACTGCCTGTTCCGTTTCGGTGTCGACAAATGTTGCAGCCGCTTTGCCATAATCAAACAGGCGCAATGTTCGGTGGCCAAGGGTGCAGCCCGTTGATACTGTGACACCATCGGCAAAACAGCCATCGGTTTCAAGGAACGTAAACAGCCGTTTGTTAGTCTGCGGTAAATCCAATTGCAGGAGCTTACTGGCTAACATGCCCATTCGAACGCCGATAACTTGACGCGGACACAAATGGTCATGACGTCGGGCGGACTCGGCCAATAGGTCGTTAAACTTGAGTAGTTCATCCATGATTTTTTTCAGCCTTCATCGAACGGCCAAACGGAAAACGGCGGTGATATTCACAGAGTGGACAGAGCTCGGTTGGTTCTGTGGCCGCAAAGGGCGCATTACATTTTCGGCAGCGCTGTAGCGGGCCGGAAATGATCGCTTTCGGCTCCATCGTCACAGCCTGTTCGACCGGAACAGGTTCGTCAAACGACAGTATTTTAACCGGACATAACTCGATACATAGCGAACAGTCGGTACAGGTACCGGACGCAAAGTTCAGCGCGAACTCGTTATCACCCCATTCGATCTCTAATGCATGTGTTGGGCAGGCAAACGCACATACGCCACAGGCCGTACAATCCGTACCAGCTTTCAATCCGTGAAACGGTGTATACGTACCCTGATAGGCGTTGTCACTAAGTTGGCGCAATGCTCGCACCAACCGGACCCGTTCTTGGGGGATACGCTCATCGAAAGCAATCTCTGCGTTGGGAATGGCTTCCGGCGCAGGTTTGTCCAGCGGCTTGCGAAACAGTTGAAATAACTCACTGCGTGAGACGGCTTTATTGGCGCTGCGCTGTGCTGGACGCTCCCGTATATCAGCTTCCGTAACCTGTGTGACCGGAACAACCACTTGCTCATCGGCGCTCAGTAAAGCGTTTGCCAGTTCAGCTGTTTGCACGATCCCCGCTTGGAGTTCCACAAGCGGACATTGCATACAGGCATCCAAGCGTAGAGTGATTTTCTTCACGCCCAACGCTTTGAGTGATACATAAGTTGATGGGCCGTACGCCGCCAGACAGCGCGTCGAAATAATCTTATGATGGACATCGGTCAGTCGGGTATCTACTTGAGGATGATGCGGGCAGGCGATCTCGATCACCCGTCCGCTCGGAAGTGATTTAACGGTGTCTAATAATTTTTCGACGCCATCAATACCTGTAAATACTCCGGTGGGGCAGGTGTGAAGGCAGTGACCACATTGCACGCAGCGGGAGGCATCCAAGGCGACTTGATGATTTGTAATTGAAATCGCCGCTACTGGACAAGCATTCACACAGGTTTGGCAGGTGCTGGCTTTATTCTTGGCGTGGACACAGCGTTTAACATCGAGGGTTAGAACCGGTTGGTTAACTAAATTAGCAAGGTCATTGGCCGCCGCAATGAGATCAAACACACTCATAGATCAATCCGGTTGTCATACGACTTAAACCGTTCGTTGCTGCTCAATTGAAGTATCTCCCATTTGGAGATTGGGCCGTTGCTTCTTCGACGAGTCCCTGCTGCACCGCGCATACCGCTGCTTGGGCGCGGTTTGTGACCCGCAGTTTCTCCAGAATATTGTGCAGGTGGACTTTCACCGTATTGATTGAAATACATAGATCGTCGGCAATTTTCGGATTGCTCAACCCTTTAACTACCCCGCGCAAAACGTCCAGTTCGCGCTCGGTCAAAGCAGTTCCACCTTGATCATGGATTGGGTCGGCGTTAATCGGTGATCGCATCAATTTCATCAAGCGCAAAGCCATCGAGGGCGTGATGGCCGGTTCACCATTTTGAACGCCTTCCAGCAGGTGAAACAACTCGTCAGCATCTAAACTCTTCGGCAGATAACCAGATACCCCTAGTTCAATGGCATGGCATAAGTCTTGATCCGTTTCGGAAGCCGTTAGCATCACAATAGCAGCCGAGGGCAAATGCTGCCGAACGGTGGCCGCGACATCCAAACCATTAATATCGGGCAGTTGGATATCCATCAGAATCACATCTGGCTTTAAACGGTGGGCCATTTCGAGCGCATGCGTTCCGGTTGCTGCTTCCCCAACAATTTCGACTAAATCCTGCCGGGTGCGCATGAGGCTGACTAACCCCTGACGAAATAATCGATGGTCGTCCACGATCAAAATTCGGAGTGTCATAAGTTATTTATTCCTCGATGAAGCCAGTAGAGGAACGCTGAGGGTAACGGTTGTCCCTTGTCCTAGCTCGGAAACAATTGACAACTGCCCATGAATCGCTTGAGTGCGCTCACGCATGGTTTGCAGCCCAAAATGACTGCCCATGACCTCTTGATTACTCATCCCTATGCCATCATCGGCAATATGAATATGTAGTGTTTGATGGTCGCTTGTAACACATACTTGAACATGGTGTGCCTGAGCATGTTTTCGAATATTTGTCAGTGCCTCTTGGACAATCCGAACCAGTTCAGTTTCTGTGAGGGGTGACAAGTGAACCGGTCCTTGCACCTCATTAGTAAACTGCACATTGATCCCTGTTTGGGTACCAAATGCTTCAACATATTGTTCGAGTGCCGTCAGCAGCAGCAGATTATCCGATAGCGTTGTACGGAGGCTGAGAATGCTTTCGCGCACATCGTCCTGTGCGGCATTAATGGTCTTCCGCGCAGTAGACAGTTCAGCCAATAGTCCATCTTGATTGCGCTGTTTGACCAGTACTTCCAAGGTTTGCATTTGCAAGCTCAAATATCCCAACACTTGGGCGAGGCTGTCGTGCATCTCGCGGGCAATACGATATCGTTCCTGCGCAACGGCTGCCGCTTGCAGCTTGGACATCATCGATGCATGTTCTAAGGTGATGACAATTTGATCAGCAAGTTGTGGCAGTCTAAGGAAATCGTTAAGCGCAAAGGGAATAGCCTCAAATCGCGACACCCATAAGGCGCCGACAGGAGTGCCGTCAAGCATTACCGGAACAATTCCGGCTGACTGGATTGGCTTCTCCAAAATTGGGCAGTACCAACCGAGTTCTGTGCCAACTCTATACTCATCTGGAAAGCGGATTGGTTGCCCATTTTGGACAGCTCTAAGGACGACGGTTTCATTAATTTTGTCGCATGAGATCTGTTGAATCCCGTCTTCAGTAGCATGACATTTCAAAATGAGTTGGCCGGAGCTTTCATTAAGTAAAGCTATAGCCGCAACATCCGCCGACATTAATGTACGTGCTAACCCAACAATTACCTCAAGAATATTGATTGTTTCTTCAAGATTGGCAATTTTTCGGCTAATTGTTACGACGGCTTCGAGCCAGCATTCCGCATCATGTGCAAGGTCAGGAACTGAGGACTTCCGAGTTGCTATCTCCTGCTCAAACATTGTGCCAATCTCAATCGAAGACTTACTACATTAAGTTCAAACGAATCTTACCGCTGTTAGGCATTCTCTGATTGGCTAAACGTAATCGTTTAAATATGCCTACTAACATTACTTTTTATTTCTTGACTGGATAGGCGTCAAAACGCTTTGTGAAAAAATCACCCAATCGGGTGATGTGGATTACTCCTTCGGAGAATGTCATCATCCCGCTTGACGATTTACTCTTAAGCCAATATCGGGCAAATAGTCTAATGAATCGTTTGCCTGTATTGTTTCGTTAAGTAGAAGGGGCACTCGTCCATGAGCGATAATGGTTACATTCAGGATCTCATCACCGATACCGTGATGAGCCGTCGCAGCTTCATGAAGTGGAGCGCGGTCATGGGTGGTACTGCTGCTCTGCTCGCTAACGGGGCATTCGAAGGTGTTCAGGCCAGTGGTGAGATACCTGCTGAGCCAGACAAAATCGTATGGAATGCCTGTGTGGTGAATTGTGGCAGCCGTTGTCCACTCCGTCTATATGTGAAGGATGGTACTGTCTACCGTGTTGATACCGATAATACCGGCGATGACACTTGGGGACAGCATCAAGTTCGGTCGTGCGTGCGCGGTCATTCGATCCGCCAACGCATCTATAATCCCGACCGTTTGAAGTACCCGATGAAGAGAGTCGGCAAACGCGGTTCCGGTGAATTTGAGCGTATCACGTGGGAAGAAGCCTACGATACCATTGCCAACAAACTCAAGGAATTGGTTGGGAAATATGGTAATGAATCGATCTATCTAAATTACGGAACCGGCACGCTCGGCGCATTGATTTGTACCTCATGGCCGCCCAGCGCAACGCCAATTGCCCGTTTGATGAACTGCTATGGTGGTTATCTCAATCACTACGGTGACTATAGCGCGGCACAACTAGAATCGTCTCTACCGATGACGTTCGGTGGCGCATGGGTTATGAATAACAGCGTTGAAGACATTGTTAACAGCAAGTTGCTGGTTTATTTCGGCAACAACCCTTGCGAAACCCGTATGAGCGGTGGTGGCTTGAGTTACAGCTTGCAGCATTACAAGCGTGAGAGCGGCGCCAAGATGATCGTCATTGATCCACGTTATACGGATACTGGCGTGAACTCGGCAGACGAGTGGATTCCGATCCGTCCCGGTACCGATGCTGCGCTGGTCAGTGCATTGGCGTATGTGATGATCAGTGAAAATATTCATGATCAGGCATTTTTGGATAAATACACCATTGGTTTTGACCGCGATCATATGCCCAAGGGATACGAAGACCAAGACAGCTACAAAGATTATGTGATGGGCACAGGCAAGGATAAAACGGCTAAGACACCGCAATGGGCAGCTGCCATTACGGGCATTCCGGCGGCACGTATTGTCGAATTGGCACGCGAAATGGCGATGACCAAACCTATGTTTGTGACACAGGGTTGGGGACCGCAGCGTCAGGCCAACGGCGAACAAAACTGCCGCGCCATCTCGATGCTTCCTATCTTGACCGGTAACGTCGGCATTCATGGTGGTGGCACTGGCGCACGCGAGTCGGGCTTCGGTATTGGATTGAGTTCATTCCCGACTCTGACCAATCCCGTTTCAACAGCCATTTCTGTCTTCAATTGGCCGGATGCCATCCGGAACGCTACGGAAATGACCGCGCTTAAAGACGGTGTCAAGGGCAAAGACAAGCTCGATGTACCGATCAAGTTCATTTGGAATTATGCCGGTAACGCGCTCATCAACCAGCATGCAGAAGCCAACTTGACTCACAAGATTCTGCAAGATGAGACCATGTGCGAAATGATCGTCGTCGTTGACGTTCATATGACGCCAAGCGCTCGCTATGCCGACATTCTGCTGCCCGACACGACCAATTACGAGAAGATAGACATCGCCGTCAATGGTGATACCAGCAACATGGGGTATGCCATTTTCTGTGATCAAGCAATTGAGCCGATGTTCGAAGCGAAATCGGTTTATGACATGTGCGCCGAAATCGCTACCCGTTTGGGCGTCGGTGACAAGTATACCGAAGGCAAGACCACAGAAGATTGGCTGCATTATTGCGTTGATGAAACACGCAAGACCAATCCCGATTTCCCGGATTACGAAACGTTCAAGAAGATGGGCATCTATAAGGTGACCAACAAAGGTGAACCATACGTCGCGTTCCAAGCCTTCCGGCAAGACCCTGAAGCCAATAAGTTGGAAACACCGTCCGGCAAGATTGAAATCTTCTCATCAACACTGCACGACATTGGCCAAAAGTGGGAACTCCAAGAAGGGGATGTCATCACAGGATTGCCGATTTATATGCCAACTTGGGAAGGCGTCAGCGATCCATTGAAAGAAAAGTATCCCTTACAGATGATTAGTGCGCATTATAAACAGCGTACGCATTCTACATACGGCAACGTCCCGTGGATGGTTGAAGCTGCACCGCAAGAGGTGTGGATCAACCCCATTGACGCCGCTGCACGTGGCATTGCACATGGCGATAAGGTGTACGTCTTCAATGATCGTGGACGCACGCATGTCCTCGCTAAAGTCACGCCACGCATCATGCCCGGCGTCGTCCAACTACCTGAAGGTGCATGGTACTCGCCAGACGCAAATGGCGTTGATCAGGCTGGTTGCCCGAACGTGCTCACTCGATATCGTCCTTCACCATTGGCAAAAGGCGACCCCATGCACACTGTTCTTGTACAAATCGAGAAAGCATAGGAAGACCTGATCATGACCAAACAATATGGATTTTACTTTAACTCCAGCGTTTGTACGGGCTGTAAAGCCTGCCAGATCGCCTGCAAGGATAAATGGGATTTGCCGGTAGGTATCACTTGGCGTCGTGTTGCTGAATATTCGGGCGGCGAATGGACGCCAAGCGCGGATAACTCGTACACGCACAGTGTATTCACCTACTACACATCGGTTGCCTGTAACCACTGCGAAAATCCAGCCTGCCTCGAAGCATGCCCGACTCAGGCCATCCAAAAACGAGAAGATGGCATTGTGCTGATCGATCAATCACAGTGTATTGGCTGCCGTTATTGCGAATGGGCTTGTCCTTACGGTGCACCACAGTTTGACGCCCAAAAAGGCGTGATGAGCAAATGTAATTTCTGCTACGACGCTTTGGATGCTGGCGGTAAGCCGACTTGTGTCGCGGCCTGTCCTTCCCGTGCACTGGACTTCGGTGAGTTGGAAGAACTACGGGCGAAGTACAGTGATGCGGCTGCCTTTGCACCGCTGCCTGATGCGTCTATAACCAGCCCATCACTCGTTATCACACCGCACGAAAATGCGGCGCCAGTGGGTTCAACCATCGGTCAGTTGGCGAACCCGGAGGAGATTTAGTCATGGAACTGCGTGAATGGGCTCTCGTAATATTTACCGTTGTCATGCAGATGGCAGTGGGCGCGTTTGTCATATTGGGTGGTGTGCATTTCTTTGCCACCCGCAAGTACAGCGCGCAAGAAGCTGACCTCATGAGTGATCGCTCGCTTTTAGCAATTGGCCCATTGGCTGTATTTGCCTTAATCGTGACCTTCTTGCATCTGGGCAATCCGATTAATGCACCGCGCGCGATTATGAATTTGGGTTCGTCGTGGCTTAGTCGCGAAATTGGACTAGCCGTCGTTTTCTCAGTTTTGGGCGCGGTTTTCGCTTTCTTACAATGGCGAAAGATTTTGACACCTACCATTCGTAATGCAGTGGCGCTCGTCACCGCTGCGGTTGGTTTGGTGCTGGTCTACGCGATGGCGAACATCTACCGGCTGCCTACGATCCCGGCTTGGGATACGATGGTGACGCCTATCATCTTCTTTATCACCAGTTTCTTGCTGGGTGCGCTTGCGATTAGTGCGGCGTTTGCGGCTAGCTTCTGGTATCTCAAGCGGAAGGCGTCAGGCGACAACAAGGTTCAGTATGATATTCTGGCCACGACACTGCGTTGGATTGCTGTCATTTCGATGGCGTTGATGGGCATTCAGTTTATCGTCATACCGATTTATTTTGCCCAGTTGGCAACTGCAGGCAGTGCTGCAGCGACTGCCAGCCTAAATATCATCTTCGGGCAGCATCCGGTTGTGCTTGTTCTAGAGTTAGTATTTCTTTTCTTGGGTGCTGGCCTGCTCGCCATGTTCATCTACCAGACTGCCGCGATCGAAAAGCATGTCCAGCGTTTAAGCACGCTAGCTTACTTGGCCTTCGCTCTGGTGCTGGTGGCAGAGGTCATGGGACGTTTCTTGTTCTATGCATCAATGGTTAAGGTTGGCCTATAGATACAGGATGAATAGCACTCTACAGCAGCTTACATTGACGATATGCTAGACATAAATGCAGGAGGTGTAATCCTCCTGCATATTTGTGATCGTAAGGAAGACCAACATGGAAATTTCGGCGGAAACACTCATTGCACAACAGCTTGCGTATACGTTTTTGGGCAAAGCCTTTTACGAGCCGCCGACTTTGGAACTCATACAGGCCATTGCAGACGACGACCTATTTTCAGATTGGCCGTTCGGCAGTACAAATGCTGAGGAAAGTGCGGGGCTAGATCAGCTGCGCCAATTCAGCGCGCGGTGGGATAGCGCTCAATTTGAGGATTTGCGACGCGATTATGCGCGCTTGTTTGTTGGTCCGAATCGTTTATTGGCTCCTCCTTGGGAGTCGGTTTACCGCAGCAGTGAACATCTACTCTTCGAACGCCAAACATTTGAAGTCCGGCAGCAGTACCAGCGTTATGGAATGGAAACGCGTCAATCGAATGTCGAACCAGATGACCATATTGGTTTGGAACTGCGCTTTATGGCCCATTTAGATGGATTAGCCTTGTTCTCGATGGAAAAGGGCGATACAAACCTGACTATCGAGGCAGTCGAAGCAACCGGGCGTTTTCTCACTGAACATCTGTTACAGTGGACGCCGCAATTTTTGGATCTGGTCATGAAATCAGCCAATACAGCCTACTACCGCGCTGTAGCCCAATTGACTCTCGGCTGTCTCTATCATACGAACGCTGTAATGAGTATTGGGCAACTCGTTTCGTGAATTGAGACAATGATCCTAACTTCCTAAACTATGTATTTCCCATACTTTTGGAACACCCTGATATCAAACTTACGAGATTACTCCGGATAAAAACAGGTCTTTAGAAGTATAAACAACGTCAGTTATCGACAATAACTTCCAGATGAGGGAAATGAACAATATCGAGAGAAGGTTTCTTGGAATGATGGGAGTAAGCAATCCAGCCAGAGACTAAGTTGACAAGGAAATTAACAGGGCTGCGATGGCATGAATGCTCAATTTGAGAGATGTTCTAAGGTTGGTACTTGATGGTTTCAATAATTGTGCACTTGCGTAAAAGCAGTTTATCGCTCAGGAGCACGAGTTTGTTTTTTATGTTGGATTTAAGTTTGGTAATGAGCTAGATGCCTTGTTCCGTCAATTGGCCAAATATGGATTGTGAGAGATAAGCCAAATCAGCAAATAGCTTGTCAAAGAGGCATTTGACCAGGTTGGCTAGTGCTTTGAGTTCATGGCGATTAGCAGCAGTCAGGTAGACGGCCAGTTGTTCGCCGGCATCGTTGACTACTAGATGCAGTTCGAAGCCGAATCTCCAACCGGTTGAGCCTTTACCGCGGGCAGCGATGCCCATAAAAACATGGTGCTAGTTGCTTCGCCGATTGTTACAGCCCGCGATGAACGTGGCATCCACAAAGCTGTTCCCGCTGCACATGCCAAAGCGCCTGAACAAATACAGACACAAACAACGCAGTCGTCGCAGCATCCTTCGCACAAACCGTCCTTAGCTTCTCATGTATTAGACAAGATTAGATCTGAGAGTGGTGACTTAACCGACGACTTTTTCAAGGAAGTCATTTGGAATATCTGACATCCTCGCACCTTGTTCAAAAGTGTATCCAATTGCTTGACTTGTGCCAAATGTTTGGTCTCCTTGAAGGTCTGCCAAGGTCTGCGTCCAAAGCAGTGTTTGCCACTGTGAATGCGCTCGTGGTTGTAGCGCTCAACCCATTCATCCCGATTGGCCTGTAGCTGTTCAATGCTAACGTAAGTCTGCTTACGAAATGCAAGGGCATAGAACTCATCCTGAAGGGTACGGTGGAAACGTTCGCAAATGCCAATGGTTTGTGGATGGTGGGCTTTCGTCTTGGGGTGGTCGATCTTCTCAATTGCCATGCAGCGTTGGTATTCATGATGTTGCAGTGAACCACAGTATTCCGTCCCCGATCGGTCAAGATGCCTAGCAGCGACACCGCCTGCTGCTCGAAGAAAGGTAGCAGGCGGTCATTGAGCAGGTCAGCAACCACCAGCGCATGCTTGTGGTCATAGAGCTTCACAAACACGACTTTGGTGTAAGTGTCGAGAAAGATTTGCTGGTAGATACGTCCAACGCCTTTAATCGTGCCAACATAGGAGGTATCCTGTGCGCCCAGATAGCCAGGATGCTTGGTTTCAATCTGGCCTTGCACTTCTTTTTCCTGTTTGCTTTTCTCTAGCACAGCGATCTTGCTTCGGTCAGAATCAGGTTTTCCTCAGCTACCTTCTTTTCCAGTGCTGTCAAACATTTTTTGAAGATCTTTAGGCTATGGCGCAACCAGATCGAACGTACTCCGCCCGGTGATACAAACCCACCGCGTTTCTTCAGTTGGTTGTATACCTGCACTTGTCCGTAGGCCGGATTTTCGGTGGCCATTGCTACGACCGCTTCTTTGACCACCGCATCAACTCGGATCTTGCGATTTGGTTTCGGACGCCTGATTTCTTGTAGCCCTGCCTCGCTTTGCTGGTCGTATAACTCCTTGAAGTGGTAGAAACTGTCGCGTGAATGCCCCATCACTTTTCAGGCTTCACTCACATTGCCCAACCGCTCGGCTCGCTTGAGCAAGCCTAACTCACCTGCTATGATCTTTTGCTCATTCATTATTTTGACACTCCTTTTTCCTCTTAAGTTTACTCAGAGTGTCAGGTTAAGTCTCGTCTAGTTCAAGCGGCGACGACTCTGGATGTTTTAAGGCAATATGAACCACTTGTTCCCGCTCGGCATCTGGGATGTGGTTCCAAAATTGGTGTAGTTGCGAACAGCGATTGGCTAATCCCTCATATCTCTCTTTTTGATAGCGTTTGTAGCAGTCGTAGAATGTGCTGTAAGCGATGACTAACTCTTCCATCTTATGCTTTACTGACCCATCAGCCTGCTCCACCAAGCGGATAATCTCGAACTTCTCAACGGCTGTGTAGCGCATCATTCTTTCTGCTCACTCTCCCAGCCATTCGTACTTTTTTCAACACCCAGTTCATCAACAATAGTTCTGCCACCTGTTCGAGTTGTTTATTTTCCTATTGAAGATCTTTTACTTCATCGCTGGCCACTTGGCGTTTCGTATCGCCCGCCAAACGCCCTTTATCGCCTTTCAGAAATTCCTTACTTTTCTTACGGTGCACGCTTTGGGCGATCCCATCCCGTCAACACAATTCTGCGTTCGTGTCTTCGCCCCTTAATCCTTCTGATACCATCCGGATTTTCTCTTCCGCACTATGGTGCCGTTTCGTTTCTCGTCGGATAGTGTCGATGATGCGTTGGGCTGAGTTCTTTTCATGGCTCATTGCTGGTTCCTTTTTCTTCTCCATGGCATGGGAAAGTCTCTCTTAGTTTACACCCTCATTTTGTCATTACCTTTTGAACCGCAATATGGCCTTACCCCAGTTTAGCGGAGAGAAAAAATGTCCGTTAGACTGAAAGTAAGGAGCAGAAAATGGGAAAGAACAAGAAGTACAGCGATGAGTTCAAGCAAGAAGTGCTGGCAATGGTGGCAGGGAGAGCGGAGTGTCAGCCAGATCGAGCGTGATCTAGACATCACGCCGGGACTGATCTACAAGTGGCAGCAACGCTATCGGGTCGTGGAAGAGAAACTGCAACCGAGTGCCGAACGAGTCGAGGAAGCAGAAATCCGGCGGTTGAAACGGGAGGTGGAAATCACACGACAGGAGCGCGATATCCTAAAAAAGCCATTCGAGTATTCTCGCGGCGGGAGTCGTGAAGCGCTATCAGTTCATAGCAGCTCATCGCCAGATGTATCCGGTGCAGCGGATGTGCGCGGTGCTGGGGGTGGGCTCGAGTGGGTTTTACGATTGGCTGAGGCGCGAACCGAGCCAACGACAGCAAGCAAATGAGGCGTTGGGGGTTCGCATTCGAGCAATCCATGACAGAAGCCGCCAGACCTATGGCTATCTGCGTGTTCACGCTGAATTACGCCAAGTCGGTGAAGTCGTAGGCAAATACCGGATTGCACGTTTAATGACCCGCATGGGCTTGAAAACACGTGGTCAACGCCGCTTTCCGGACCACCCAAAGCAATCCCCGTCGCACACCTGCACCGAATCGGCTGGCTCAGGATTTCAGTGCGACCCGACCCAACCAGAAATGGTTGGTGGACATTACCTATATTGCCACCCGCGAAGGCTGGTTGTATTTGGCAGGCGTGCTGGACACTTTCGCGCGACGGATTGTCGGTTGGGCGATGAGCGAAAGGCTCACTGAAGCCTTGGTCTGTGATGCCCTGCACATGGCGCTGGTTCCGCGTGGCGCACCCGATTTGCATCATTCCGACCAAGGCAGCCAATATATACGTCATGACTATTTAGCCTTGTTGGAAAAGGCTCACATCCAAGTCAGCATGAGTGCTGTGGGGCGTTGTTACCACAATGCCATCAAAGAGAGTTTCTGGGCAACATTGAAACGCGAATGTGCTGACAACATCTTCCTAACCCGAGCCTTGGCTCGCCAAGCTATCTTTGAATACATTCAAGTTTGGTACAACCGTCAGCGGCGGCATTCGGCTCTCGGCTATCTCAGCCCTTGTGCCTTTGAGCAGCTTGCTATCTTCTGACACTTTGTGTGTCCGTTAAATCGGGGTAAGGCCAATAACAACGCTCCTGATGATTGGTTTGGTGTGCTTCTTTAAGCGCCGCACCATCCTGTTGAGGTGGGATAATGCGTGGATAAACATCATACTCATCTGTGTACATCGGACAAGTTCGATAGCTGTCACGAAGCATTTCCCGGAGCTTCTGAGCCGTGGTTTCGGAGCAATGGCCGATGGCGTAAGCCACAATCTGGCGTGTCCGACGACACATCGCTAACTAGAACCACCAGTTGCACAACTTCTCGGCTTCCGGCACATCCGTCGCTTGAACGGGGAGGAGTGTTTCAGGCAAAGTCGGGAGCGATGCTATCCACGCCTTCAACCAGCGCGAGACGGTACTGTGCCACACGACCCACGGACTGACCCGTTCCGGTAAGCCCGCAAAATGGTGTCTTTCTTTTCCAGCCTATACTTGATGTTCGGTCTCAACACGGGGCAGGCACCACGCGCTTCACACTTATACTGCGGACTCCCGCATTTATTGTGCCCATGGCGTATAATGCCACATGATCGAAGGGACTAGCAAATACTCGTGTCGATCATGTGGCAGATTCTTATCCACTATCACTTACTTTGCAACCAATACTGTAAATTGCCGTATATGTCATAAAAATCTATTGCCTTCATACTCAACGGGTGCTGCTTATAGAGCTTTTCGCACTATTGACCTCAATAGTAATACCAAGTTCGATTGGCCATCTTGTCGCACCAGAAACAGGCTGGTCTGTCTTAGTTGCTACACCTAACACAAATTCTCTTTAGCAAGAGAATGTTAAATCAACTTGGCCCATCTATTCTCCCAAATTGCACAACTTTAATATTACAGAATATTTCTTAACACACGCTCAATTCCCAAATTTGTAACGTGATACGCATACTACTCCACCGTGACGTTTGTCACTATTGAGAATTATCCCTCACAACTATATTCACCTAAGGTGGGTGTGACCGAAATGTTTTCTTTTCAGAACAGTGCTTCCCAAAATAGAATCAAAGGAGGTAAAGAGAAGAGAAAGCCGCACGTACTACACCTGCTAAACCAGACTTATTAGCATGATAAGATTTAAGGAGTCACATATGTTCGGCAAAATTACCCGTTTAGTTACTGTCCTTGTAACGGCAGTATTCACGCTAAGCCTGATTGTCTTGCCCGCACAGGCGCAAGACAAGATCCTCGTTGGTCTGTCCTTTTCAGACTTCGAGACACCCCGTTGGCCACAAGAAAACGCCATCATGACAGCAGCTCTTGAAGCTAAGGGTTATGCTGTAGTGTCGCAACAGGCCAGCCACGATCCCAAGACCCAGAACGACCAAATCGCGAACATGGTCACTCAGGGCGCCAAGGCCATTATTATCGTCGCTCAGGACGCTGATGCTGCCGCGACGGCAGTCGATGAAGCTGCCAAAGCAGGCGTTAAGGTGATCGCTTATGACCGTCTGATCGCCTCACCAAACATTGCTGCTTACATCACCTTCGGTCTTACCAAGGTTGGTAATGGGCAGGCTGATGGCGTGCTCAAAGCTTTGGGCTTCGATCCCACAAATCCCGGTCCCACGGACAAGTGGACGAAAGATACCCCTGTCAAGCTCGTCAAACTTGAAGGCGACCCGGGCGATAACAATGCCAAGTTCTTCGAAGCAGGTCAGGATGAGACCCTCAAGCCATTCGTGGACGCAGGACTCGTCACAATCGTTGCTCGTCAGAACATCGCCAACTGGGATGAAACCAATGCCGTTACGGCCATGGAAAACATCCTAACATCGAATGACAACAAGGTTGACGCCGTTATCGCCGCCAACGACAATTTGGGTCTCGGTGCCCTCCAGGCCCTCACCGCTCAGAAGCTGTCCGTACCGGTCTCCGGTCAGGACGCCACTGGCCCGGGCTGCAACAGCATTGCTAAGGGTCAATTGACCGTAACAATCCTCAAGGATTACCGTGTTATGGCCCCGCAGGCTGTTGACTTGGTTGATTCATTCCTCAATGGCAAGACCGACCCCGATCTGCAGTCGTACAAGCTGTCTGACCTCACTGGCAACGCCTCGTTGACCGGGGAAGTCATGGCCAAGTACCTGCCAGTTACCGAAGTTACCAAAGACAATCTGTATGAAGCAGTCGTCGTAAGTGGCTTCGCAAGCTATGATGATGTCTATCAGGATATTCCTGAGGCAGAGAGACCGCCTCGCCCAGCCGAAGCGACCCCTGAAGCAACGCCGGCATCATAAGCTTGGTATAAATGAATTTATGGGTAGAGCGGTGGGCCTAGCTTACCGCTATACCCATGGTAAATAGTGAAAGATGGGGCTTCCTGCCGAACAGCAACTTGCCAACCGCAGGGAGCCTTCTTGTACAAATCAAGGACACTGAGTTCATGAGCGACAACCCGAACGATATCATTCTTGACATCAAAAACGTCACCAAACGCTTTTCCGGTGTGACGGCATTAAATGACGTATCTTTTCAGATACGCCGTGGTGAAGTGCATGGCCTGTGCGGTGAAAACGGCGCTGGCAAATCGACTCTAATGAAGATCCTGTGCGGAGTCTATCCTTGGGGATCTTATGAAGGAAGTATCCTATATAATGGCCATGAACTGCGGCTAGAAGGCAGTTCAATCCGGCAGGCAATCAAAGAAGGAATCGCGATTGTTTACCAAGAACTGACCTTGGTCGGTAACATGACTGTCGGGGAAAATATCTTCCTCGGCAAAGAACCTGTCGAAAACGGTGTAATTAACTGGGATAAGCTTTATTCAGAGACCCAAAATATTCTGAAAAAATATCGTTTGGAGATTCAGCCCCACGCACTCATCAAGTTGTTGGGTGTTGGCAAACAGCAGATGACGGAAATTGCGAAGGCCCTTTCCGAAGATGCCAAAGTCTTAATTCTGGACGAGCCGACCAGCGCCCTCAGCGAAGCTGAAATCGATAAATTGATGGAAATATTGGCTTTACTCAAAGAGCATGGTGTGACCTGCGTTTATATCAGCCATAAGCTCGATGAGTTCTTCCGCATTGCGGATACCATTACCGTCATGCGTGATGGTCAAATCGTGACCACACAGCCAACAAAAGACTTGGACTTGCCGAAACTGGTCAGTCACATGGTCGGGCGCGAAATGAAAGAACGGTTTCCAAAAGGGAATAGGCATCCGGGTGATGTCATTTTCGAAGTGGAGAATCTCCACGCGCTTCCGCCTGAGAGCAGTGATCGCGAAGTCCTGAAAGGCGTATCGTTTAACCTACGTAAGGGTGAAATTCTCGGAATCGCCGGCCTTATGGGTTCGGGTCGTACTGAGCTAGTGATGACCCTGTTTGGCGAATATGGCAAGATCACCCAAGGTTCGATAAAGCTGGACGGAAAACAATTAACCGTCCATAACTCGCGCCAAGCGATGCTGCAAGGGCTAGGCTTGGTGCCAGAAGATCGAAAACAACACGGTCTTATCCTGATTCAAACCATTCTCAAGAACATTTCACTGGCGAACCTCGATCAGTTCTCGTCGTGGATGAGGATCGACTCGGACGCGGAACTCGACGCCAGTACACACTTTGCCAAGAGCTTAGCCATTAAAACGCCAACGCTCCAAGCCAGAGTCGACTCGCTCTCCGGCGGCAATCAACAAAAAGTAGTCATTTCCAAATGGCTGATGTCCAAGCCGAAAGTACTGATTATGGATGATCCGACACGCGGCATCGATGTTGGTGCCAAATACGAAATCTATAAGTTAATGAATGACTTAGCCGAGCAAGGGATGTCAATCATCATGATCTCAAGTGAGCTTGAAGAAGTGTTGGGCATGAGCGACCGGATCATGGTTATGTGCGAGGGCCATTCTGCGGGCATACTCGACATCACAGAGGCCACTCAAGAAAAAATCATGGCTTTAGCCACGGGTGTGACTCTGAGCAGCGCCGACCCGAATGTTAGTAAAACTGTACGATAGTATCGCTTAATAAACTAAATTTCGAAAAGGTTATCCATAATGGCCTCGATTACAACAACTGCCCCAAAGGAGAAGCTCGGCATCACAAAACGCCTTGGTGCCAATCTCCAAACTTACGGACTTATTGGTGCCGTTATCCTCATCTGGGTATTTTTCGCCTTCCTGACGAACGGCACCTTTCTGGGTGCACGGAATATTTCGAACCTCTTCCGTCAGATGAGCGTCACGGCCATCATGTCTGTCGGCATGGTGCTGGTCATTGTCACAGGCGGCATTGACCTGTCTGTAGGCCGACTGGCCGGTTTCGTCTCGGTTATCGTATCGATGTGTCAGGCCCAGTTGTGGCCGACGCTCATTCCGAAAATTCTCCCCGATATCGACCCTGCTAGCATCCAACTCTGGACGACATTGATATCGGTGTTTATAGGGGTTTTCGTCGGGGTACTGTTTGGCCTCTATCAGGGATATATCATTGCCCAACTGCGAGTACCAGCCTTCATCGTCACCTTGGGTGGTCTATGGGCGCTCCAAGGGGCGATCATTATTGTCACAGGTGGTAGGACAATCTCTGCCAAGCAAGAAGTGTTCCTGCAAATTGCAAACGGATATTTACCTACTTGGGGCGGTACGCTCCTCGCGATAGTAGTGACGGTCTTCCTGTTCGCAAATATGATCCTCAGCCGGAGAAGAAAACAGAAGTATGGCTTTGAATTACCTACGATGTACTTGGACGTGCTCAAGACCGGGCTCTTTGCGGCGATAGTCATCCTCTACGTATATATTGTTAACCAGTACAATGGCGTACAGGTGCCTGTTCTCATCCTCGCAATTGTCGCGATGATTGTTAATTACGTTTCGAATAACACGCGCTTTGGTCGTTATGCATATGCCATCGGCGGCAATCGCGAAGCGGCTCGACTTTCCGGCGTCAACATTCGTAACAACCTGTTTGTAATCTTCGTCCTTATGGGTCTTCTGTCAGGCGTAGCTGGGGTTGTACTAGCCTCCTACGTGGGCGGAGGCACCCCTTCTGCGGGTGGCGGCATGGAACTCGACGTCATCGCAGCTTGTATTTTGGGCGGAACCTCGACCCTTGGCGGTGAAGGAACAGTCCTCGGCGCGATGATTGGTGCCTTGATTATGGCAACGCTCACCAACGGCCTTCAGTTAATGAATATGCCAAATGAATGGCAGTACGTGATCAAGGCTGGCGTCCTCATTCTCGCGGTCTACACCGATGTCCGGCTGCGCAGAAATCGCTAGATTTTGTTGAACAATCATCTTGCCACATAGCGTTTGCGGTTCAGAAAAAGATCATCATGGTGTAATTGCTTGCGATTGTGATTTGGCAGAATAACTGACCGATCTAATGATGACTAGCATAACGCGACAATTCATCGGCATCGTAACTACGTTCAGAAACGAAGGCGGAAATGCAACAGCCGTCTTCCTATCAATATTGCAATATAAGGCTTGTCCGGTACTGAAGAAGGTATCCGAAAATAGCATGTAAACTCTTTGAACCACACAAAAGGAGTTGAACATGAACTTGGACACCTTCTTTACCACATTATATGTCTGGATTGACAATTGGTATAAAGCAGT
>JBGAGF010000048.1:0-19387 GCA_044226855.1 Aggregatilineales bacterium | reverse complement strand
GCTCAAACCGTTATTGAACTGTGGCGTCTGGAGTACAATCATCATCGTCCGCACAGCAGTTTAGGCTATCTCCCTCCTGCTGTGTTTGCAGAACAAGCTCGACTCTCACTCGCATTGGTCTAGTAGTCGGGGGCAGATCAGTTTCGAGCAGGATATTCGAGGTATCGGCACTGTGGAGCGTTTGCACGAGACGCCGTAAATGCGTCAGCCGTGCTTGTTTGGTAGCGCGGGACAGACTGCGGCTCTGCAAATAGCTCATGACGTTGGGTGCAGACAGTTCGTCAGGGCTTAAACCGTTATCAGCACACCATGAACGCCAATCGTTGAACGTATGCTCATACTGGCGGCGGCTGGACATCGACATACTGTTGAGCAGTACCTTTAACATGCCCATGTAGTCGGGAGGGGGTAGGTTCACTTTAAGGCTTACGGAATGAGAGGTAATGAGGTTCATCACACGAGGTGTTTCTCTATGCTGCAGATAGGTGTATTATACCACAAACAGGTCACGAAAACGTTTATTTACAAGATTTATTTTGGCCTCGAAACTGACACTTTACAGGCTTACTAGACAGTGTGATTTAGCATGTTAGTTTAATGCAAAGCACACTTTGTAACATCATGAAATATAACGCTATAATCTCTACCGCTTCAAAAATTACATTTATGTCTGTCGAAATGAGGCATCGTGGCAGCTGGAGTTGTCAGTGCTAATTACCAAGAGCTTGAAAAGATAGCGCAGCAGTTCACCAGTCAGCAGCAGCAAGTTCAACGCTTAACACAATCTCTAATGGCTACTGTCGATCCGCTGCGCCGTGGTGGTTGGGTAGCGGATGCTGCAAACCAGTATTACCGCAGCATGGATCAGGATATTTTCCCTTCTCTAAAACGCTTAAATATTGCGCTTGGACATTCAGGTGACGCCGTACGAGAGATTGCTCATATTTTTCGGCAAGCAGAAGAAGATGCTTGTGCTGGACTAAGAGCAGACGGAGCAGCAGTCGGATGGGGTGCTGTCAGTAGTGAACAAATCCCTAATGACACTCAATTTGGAGGTGGTGCACCAAAAACCATTGAAGATGGAGACTGGGTAGGTGTTCCTCCCAGCGCCGCCAAAGCAATTGTCGTTAACGGTATTCAAAGTAATCCCGATGATCTTAAAGGTCTGATGAAGAGTGTTTCCGGGGCTTTGGGTGGTGTAGATGTTATGGGCGTGTATAACGCCTCTGCTGGTAGCTCAAAATATCTTGAACAATATACTTGGCCCTCGTTTCAAGGTTTTGTACGCGATCTTGGGGAGGCAATCGTCGATAAATTTCAAGCACACGAAGCTTTCCGACCCGGTCCAGAAAATCCGGCAGTCCAAAGTTTGATAAAAGCTATTATTGAAAGTGATGGAAAAGCACCAATTTTTGCTCACAGCCAAGGTGGGGCTATCACTGCCGCGGCACTAAAAGAACTCTCCATGACCGACTTTGATATGACTAAACTCACCGTCATTACTATGGGCACTGCTGAAATTGACCTTCCGTGGGGTCCCCACTATACCCAATATGTTCACCTCAACGATGTTGTACCGGTGGGAAGTACAATACTCAACGCGCCCTACTATCGCTTTAATCCTTTGACACTGGCACAAACAGCTCTTATAGGCAACATACGACCCAGTATAGTGTGGAACCCTGATACTGTGGTTTCCTTCAATGAAAGTGTGAATCACAGTGTCGAAGCAATCAATGGAAATGGCGGTTATATTAACGAATTTACGCGCGACTATCGTGAGGGAAAAGTAAATGGGCTATAAGCAATATGAGCACCAAGACTTCACGCTGGAAGTGCCCACTGACTGGTTGAATATCCCCTCGCCTACGTTTGAAGCGGTCTTTGTCATGCCGCCTTTCCCCAATGGCAGCGGTGCGAACACTTCTGTGAGTATCACAAAAGGGATAAATCCCACCTCATTTGGTGATATCGCTGGAAAATTAAAGGCTATGCAGCAGGAGCAATACCCTGATTATCAAATTCATGAGGAAGGGATAATTCAGTATCCGCTTCGCGAGGGCTTCGGTCGTTTTTATACATGGACAAATACTGATGAAGACCTATCAATTGCGCAATCGCAGCTCATCTTCATTACGGATTCGCACTTGGAAGCGGCTGTGCTGACGGCAACGCGCCCTGCCCTTCTCGCAGCACAAGATGTTGAGATTTTTAATAGGGTTTACTCGCACATGGCATCAACGTTTCGTTTTAATAATAAAACTTGATAGGGCAACTCTCGTAGCGACATTTTCACGGCATTGCTATGATTGATTTAATAATATTTATGTCTTCGAAATTTAAAAATGAGCTTTGATAATCTATCTGGTCAGATGCTGGGGCAGTATCAACTGCTTGAACTTTTGGGTCAAGGGGGGATGGGGACTGTTTATCGCAGTATCCAGCCGAGCCTGAATCAAGAAGTCGCTGTCAAAATACTGCCTGCCAGCCTAGCCCAACAACCCGGCTACCTCGAGCGCTTTAACCGCGAAGCCCAAATCGCAGCAAATCTGGAACATCCCCATATTATCCCCACGTTTGACTATGGAATGCAGCGGGGCGTCAGCTATGTGGTGATGCGTCTGCTGAGGGGCGGAACCTTAGGGCAGCGCATTAATCAACGAAGAACCGATAACCAACCTCTGTGTTCGTTGGGCGAAGTCTCTTCGATGTTGAACCAGATGGCGAGTGCCTTGGATTACGCCCACTCACAGGGTGTCATTCATCGTGACATTAAGACGAACAACATCATGTTTGATAATCAGGGCAATGCCTACTTAGTGGACTTCGGCATTGCCAAACTCGCTGACGAAACACATGGTCTGACACGGGCAGGAGCCGTGGTCGGCACACCGTCTTATATGCCGCCGGAGCAGTGGGAAGATAGGAAGTTAACTCCAGCTGCCGACCAATATGCCTTAGCGGTAGTCATTTATCTGCTGGTATCGGGACGCATGCCGTTCGAAGCCGAGTCTCAGCCTGCTTTGATGCGGAAGCATCTTCATGACATGCCTACGCCTCCACATATCATTCGCCCTAACGTTCCAGAAGCGGTACAAACCGTTTTAGAACGCGCCCTCGCGAAAAATCCTGAAGAGCGTTTTCCCACGGTCACTTCTTTCGCACAGGCCTTTCAAAGAGCGATTACCGGTTATGAGGGCAAATCGACTGGCTTTTTCACTTTCAAATTCCAAAATGTGCTGTCTCCTCCACCGATAATCACGCCAAGCCGACCCTACACACCACCGCCAATTGTTCCCCCGCTTACGCCACATCCTCCAACGGAGATTCAGAGGCCAGTCACAGGTGGCAATTCCAATCGAATGTTCTGGGTGTTGGGTGCGGTTATTGTTGCTTTGATTGCTGTCATCGTATTGTTGGTGCTTAATCTCAATAGAGGCGTTGGTGTTGCGAGTGTGCCGACCCCGACTGAAACAGCGCTGCCTTCTCCTAGCTTTACGTTGACTTTTACATCGACAGCAACAGAAAGCGTTATCGTACCGCCACCTCCGACTCAAACATGGACAGCAACCGCAGCAGCCAGTGAAACGCCCACTGCTACATCTACATGGACGGCAACTGTAACACCCAGCGAAACACCCACTGCTTCGCTTACGTCAACTGCGACATATACGTTGACATCTAGTGCTACATCTACATTTACTTCAACCGCAACTTTAACGGCAACGCCAACCGCGAGTCAAACTCACACGCCAACACTAGTACCTTTATCAATACACTCATTTAGTACAAGTACATCTAACTCAACCCCCGGAAGTTCAATTACACTCACGTGGAAAACAGTATCGGATCATGTGCAGATTAACGAGTTCGATTCGAAGAGTGCGCTGAGCCGAACATTTGACGTTCTGACCACAGGATCGTTAGATGTAACAATCCCGCAAGGCGCTACCAATTACATCATGTATCAATTGGTGGCAACCGGTGGTGGGCAGCAGCAGACGAGTTTGATCACCATTTTCTTGCCTAATGCAACTGCAACAATGACCCCAACGCCAGCACCAACCGCAGCGTCGTTGATCATAAACACATTTGGTACAAGTACATCTAACTCAACCCCCGGAAGTTCAATTACACTCACGTGGAAAACGGTATCGGATCGTGTGCGGATTAATGAATTCAATTCGAAGGGCTTGACCCGAATATTTGAGGTCAACACTTCGGGGTCAATGATTGTAACGATCCCTCAAGGTGCTACCAATTACATCATGTATCAGTTGGTGGCAACCGGTGGTGGGCAGCAGAAGACGAGTTTGATCACCATTTTATTGCCCAATGCAACTGCAACAATGACCCCAACGCCAACGCGACGTCCATCCATGACTCCGACACCACCAGCAGAATCAATTCGATTTGAATTTGATCGCTTTGCACCGGGTACAGGATGGTCTGATCCAGAGTATGGGGATGGAACAACTTTTATCTGGATGAATCGTACAAGCTCAACATTTTTATGGCAATGAGTGATCCAATTCTCCATAGCCTGACTGTGAAAGTTAATAAGCAAGCGTTGCCTTTAACCCGTACAGGTAACATTGCGCCAGCGACTTTTACTGTTACTATCCCAAGAGGGATTTTGGCAGCGAGTCGTGATTTAGTTCAGCTCGAATTCGGAATTTCCGGCACTATTGTCCCGGGCAACGGGGATAGCCGTACATTGGGAATTGCGTTTGATTGGCTGACACTGAATCCTGTAACGATTTCCACTCCTACCCCTATATTAAGCCTGTCGGATCGCATTGTCTTTACATCGAATCGTTATGGTAATCCTGAAATACTAGCATTGGATTTATCTCCTAGAGGTATGCCCCAACGGATCACCGATAATCGGGCTACAGATTCGCGTCCTGTACTATCACCAGATGGCCATTCGATTGCTTTCAACTCAGCCAGAGACGGCAAATTTAGAATCTATGTGATTTCGCTTGATGATATGGTTGTTCGTCGTCAGACTCAGGATGCTATAAGCACCAACCCATCGTGGTCGCCTGATAGTAAGAGGATTGTGTTTGACGCTTTGCTTAATGGCAAATCCCAAATTTATGTGCTGACAGTGGACAATGCATCACGTTCTTTGATTAGCCCTAGTGACAATTTTGATGATTATGATCCAACGTGGTCACCCGATGGCAGCAAGATTGCATTTTGGTCTACTCGGATGAGTGGGAACAGCGATATTTATACTATAGCTTCAGATGGTTCTGGCTTAACAAATCTCACCTTTAATACTGGCGAAGATAGAGACCCTGCATGGGCACCTGACGGCAAAAAGATCGCCTTCGCATCTAACCGTGAAGGCAATTATGAAATATATGTTATGGATGCCAATGGGAGTAATCAACGTCGCCTAACTAATTCCGATGGTACAGTCGAGGAACCTACGTGGTCACCCGATGGACAGTATATTGCCTTTGTCTCGAATCAAGCAGGGAATAAAGATATTTGGGTGATGAAGTCTGATGGCACTGGCAGCCCTATCGATTTGACTGCCGATAGCACGTCAGATGACTATGATCCCAATTGGGGCTTAGCACCGAATACAGCCGTTGCTCTTTCTGTAACGAATACCCCTACCCCAAGCGGCACTTCTACGTCCATCTTCTATCAAAATGATTTTAGTAACGGTACAGCGGGCGGTTTGAATATTTCCGACTTCAAGATTCAAGACTTTATGGGGGACAAGGATTATTGTGGGCAGGCTGCCCTTAACGGTAGTGGCAGTATATTTGGAGGACTTCAAAGTAACTTTACTGTTGAGGCTCCGGTCTATATTCTCAAACAAGGCACAAATCATTGGTGGATCGAATTGCGCGTTCGCTCTAATGAGAGTTGGACATCAGGTTATTCCTTGTATATAGAACCTGATGGGGCGCACCTTAGACGAGCCGATGGCACGGTTCTGGCCGAACGTCTATTTACACCCGTCGACAATGGCAAATATACACTACGCATGACCGTTAACAAGGATTTGATCGTTGCTTATGTTAATGGTGTCATCGTTGGAAGCGAGAAAAACGATAACACCTATGTATCAGGATGGTCGGGTATCGGTGGTGGCAATGTCAAATTCTGTATTGATCAAATCACGATGCGTACCCTTAATGGGGATAACGCTGCTTCAGTAGGAAATAGTCCCGATACTATTCTGCCCGGGCGCATAGCATTTACATCATGGCGCTATACGAACTCGGATATTTTTATCATGGATCCGTCTAGCCCAAGTCAACCGTTACGCCTGACGAATGATACCAGCGTCGATGAACATCCTGTCATTTCACCGGATGGGAAGACCGTCGCGTTTGATTCCAAACGTAGTGGGAATTTCAATATCTATGATATTCAGATTGGCCAAAATGATGTACAGACCATCACTAGCGATAATCGTGGCGGAGTGAACCCGACGTGGTCATCAGACGGCAAGCAGATTGCTTTCAGTACAGCAGGCTTTGGCGCACAACAAATTTATGAAGTTAATGTGGCCTCAAAAGCTACACAGCTTGTGAGCCTGAGCAATGCATCTTCCGATACGAATCCGGCGTGGTCACCGGTTGACAACACCATCGCTTATGAGTCTACCAAAGATGGCGGGCATGATATTTTTGTTATTTTTAGTAACGGACTAGGCTCTCGAAACCTTACCGAAGGCAAAGGGGATAATTATGATCCGGCGTGGTCACCGGATGGAAAACAAATAGCCTTCACTTCAAACAGATCGGGCGGCAACAACTTCGAAATCTATGTGATGGATGCGAACGGCAGTAATATTCGTCGTTTAACCTACAGCCGCTTTAAAGACGAGCAGCCAACATGGTCACCGGATGGGCAGTATATTGCCTTTGTCTCGAATCAGGAGAAGAACAAAGATATCTGGGTGATGAGGAAAATACCGTTCTTGGGAGTTTTGTACTCACAGGATTTTAGCAAAACAATTACTTCAGAGTTAAGTGGAGAGGGTTGGGCACTTAACAAAAATGAACAGGCTTATTGTATTGACAATACCAACAGTCGCTACGGAGATTTCCCGAGTGTAGCAATAACTCCAAGGGATTTTAAAGAGTCGTACAATTATTCGATTGAAGTTCGTGTCCGTTTCACATCAAAATCAGGGCATCTTGCGATTCTTACGCGTTTAGACCCCAACGGGTTAGGTTATCGTCACTCAGTAGATTTTAGTGCAACCAGTTACGGCGCCGGGCAATACTACTATGGAGCACAAGCCGATCTAGGATACGCGAACATCTATGTGCGAGGTAATACTTGGTATACCTTGCGAGCAGAAGTCGATGGTTCAACCATCCGTACATTTCTCAATGGTCAGTTAGCAGCAACCATTAAAGATACGCACAGAGATCGAGGGACAAAGTCTATTGAGGCAGGCCCAAATGTGCAAGTTTGTATTGATGACTTAGTTGTCCGTTCGCTAGATCGTTCTGATGCTGCGATCTCGGAAGCCGATAAAGGAAAAATAACGAATAACGCCAAACTTCGGTTGGGTCCCGGAACTGATTTTGCTGCTGTATCTAACGTTATTAAAGGTGAGACGGTGTTTATCCTAGGCAGTGACCCGACTGGCAAGTGGGTATTGGTGCGTCGTGATCAAAGTAACGGTATTCAAGGGTGGGTGTCGACGGACTTTATTCAAAACGCATCCTAACCCAGCGTGACTAGGAATTATTCAAGCTGAGTTCTGGAAACGATTGATTCCGTGCAATCGATTATGCGAAAAATTCGCAGGTTTTGCAGATTTTGCATATTTTCCGCCGAAATGGCTGGCGGGAAGCCCGGCTGATGCCGCCGAATTGACATTTTGTGGCGGCGGGAGGCTCCCTGAATGCCGCTGAATTGGCGGGTTTGCAGCGGATCGCTCGCTTATGGCCGCCGCCCCACAAGGGGACTATAGCTATGCCATTTGTGCACTGCCGCTGCTGTGGTTGCAATACAATCATCTCCTCTAAACAGCGTTGCCCGGTAGTGAAATGCGTCATGGTGCGCGTCGCTGTAGGCTGATGGTGATTTACAAAATAGAATGGCAAAAGAACATTCCGACCCCTAACCCTTCATCAGCACGTTGGCAGGCTCACTCCGCTGATAGCCCGTAAACGAGGGAGGGAACCATGCGGGTAACATAACGGTGTTTTCCGCATTAGGACGGTGAACCAACATTCGACCCCTAACCCTAGCCCTTCCCCCATAGTAACAGGGGAAGGGAACCATGCGGGCAAGATAATAAGTTTTCCAAATTGGGATGGCGAAAGAACATTCCGACCCCTAACCCTTCATCACCACGTTGGCAGGCTCACTCCGGTTGAACACCGGGCGCAGCATGCTGCGCCCCTACAGGTGGGCGCGTTATATGTCGGTGACAATACAATCATCATGTAGTATGCAACTCCTACTTCAGTATAGAACAAAAGTTCAGGTAAGTAAAGTGAAATTGGTTGGAGTTTTCAAACCATTTTTTATTTGTACATGAGGCTTAACAACTAAAGGTTATGTTTAATATCATTAGTATTATGATGTCTATAGACTTAAGATAGTCATGTGTAAGGTGAAAATCTTAACCTGCAATCATCGATGATTAGAGTGCTCCAATTATGTTAGTCCTACGTCGCAGTTTAACGCTCCTTATTATAACGATACTTTTTGCCGGAATAAGCGTCCGTGCGCAGGATATACCTCCGGCTGAAGCTCCAACGGCTACAGCAATTCCGACTGATATTCCGCCCACCGAAATTCCACCGACCGAAATTCCACCCACGCCGATCCCTCCGCCGACCAGTGTTCCGACAGAAACGTTCACACCAGAGCCAAGCCTGACCCCCCTGCCCTCGCCGACCGATACACCTGTTCCAACTGCAACTGATACCGCATCGCCGGAACCGTCATTGACGCCTTCAGAGACCAGCACGGATGCGGCTAGCCCAACCTTGACAGCCAGCCCTTCGCTGACGGCAACGGCCTCAGCAACGGTGAGCCTGACGCCTTCGATGACGGCCAGCGCGCAGATGCAAAATCAAGTTGGCGTTATCCAGCCGCTGGCGAATCCCATCTCCTGCACGCCATCGGCTTCTATTCAACAAGCCAATGTCAGTACGGCGGGAGAGCGCGGGGATGTATCCGGCAACATGAACAGCCTGTCGTCGGATGGCCGTTATTTGTATTTCCCGTCCAAGGCTGCCAACCTTGTGGTCAACGACGGGAATAATGCGGTGGATTACTTCGAGTTTGACCGCACCAACTGCAACACCCGACGCATTACCGTTGGCCCGAACGGTGAAGAAGGCGATGGCGATTCAGATGTCGGCAACATCTCCGGCAATGGACAGTACTTCGCTTTTGCCTCCAAAGCCTCGACTTTTGTGGCGAGTGACTCCAACGGCAAGTACGACATTTTCGTCAAGAACCTGTCAACCAACGCGGTCACCCGCATTCCTGCCGATCCCACCGATGCGATTTCCGGTGCGTACTACATCGGGGATGTCACCATTTCCGACGATGGGCGTTACGTGGCGTTTGATGTATTGGTTCCTGCTCAAACCTATACGGGATTTACCGGCACACCGATTCTTTATGACACCCAAAGCTCGACCCGCACGGTCATCGCAGCGGAGGGACGCAACCTTTATATTTCGGGGAATGGACGTTATATCGCTTTTGTTTCCTCACGTTCTGATCTCGTTAGTGGCGACACCAATAATGTCGATGACGTGTTTCTGTATGAACGTTCCACCACCAATGTTAGCCGTGTATCCCTCGCCCCTGACGGCAGCCAATTCTTGATGGCCTATGACTATCCGTCACTGTCGATTTCGGGTGATGGTCGCTATACATCCTTTACGAGGCCGGGCAGCGTTTATGTTCGGGATCGGTTGGCTAATCAGACCAGCCTCGTATCGGTTGATACGAATGGGACACAAATTGCCAATGCTCTCGGAACCCGCTTGTCAGCCGACGGACGTTATGTGTTGTTCTCTGCTAGCGGAATCTGGATTCGTGATCTGACAACCAGCCAAACCTATCAAATCACAAATCCATATACTAGCAATGGAGGACTAGATATATCGGCTGATGGGCAATATGTTGCGTTCAGCACGACCGCAGGAACATCCCCCAATATTACGCGGGATGTGTATGTCGCCAAACGCTCGGCTTTCGCCCCAGCCGCCCCAATCCCAACCCCGACCTATACGCCGCTTCCAAATTCTACCCCACAGGCGACCGGCACCTATGGTGCTGGTACATTGGCTTGTAATCCAACAGGATCAATGGTGAGTGCCTCCGTTAGTTCATCAAATTTGCAAGGATTTGGTGATTCGAGTCGTCCGGTTATTTCAGCCGACGGGCGATATGTTGCTTTTGTCTCTTTTGCCGCAAACCTTGTTCCGAATGACACGAATGGCTCCCCGGATGTATTTCGGTTTGACCGTTTGACCTGCACTACCATTCGTGTTTCAGAAGCACCGGATGGTACGCAAGGCAACGGTAATTCTTCATTCCCAACCATTTCTTCTGACGGACGCTATGTGGCATTTGACTCATTCTCAAGCAATCTGGTGAGTGGCGATACCAACGGTCAGTGGGATGTTTTTGTACGCGATTTACAGTTGAACACCATCAAACGTATTCAAGTTGTTCCTGACAATTCTACCTATGCAACCAGCGGTTTCCCATCCATTTCAGACGATGGGCGTTATGTCGCGTTTCAATCCCTTATAGGTAGTACGATACCTATCGAGGTTTATGATTTATCGACCGATCAACGAGTGACAATCGCAAGTGACGGTCGTGATCCTGTTATTTCTGGCAACGGGCGTTACATTGCATTTACTACAAATCTTAATCTCGTCGCCGGGGATACGCTGAACAATACCGATTTATATGTTTATGATCGGCAAACCTCACAATATGATCGAATTACACCTGATGGAGCAGTAAGTTATACTTATCCTCCCTCCATTTCTGATGATGGTCGATTCGTGAGTTTTAGGTCCGGTGCCAGCAATTTGGTCACGAGTGATACCAACGGTTATGCAGATATCTTTGTACGCGACCGGCAGCTTGGGCAAACAACCCGTGTGTCATTGGCAACAGATGGAACTCAAGGCAATAGTTACTCTGAACAACCTGTCATATCTGGTGATGGACGTTACGTGGTATTTACCTCGGATGCTACAACCTTGGTCGCAGGTGACAGTGGCAGCTTTAAGGATGTCTTTGTACACGACAATCAAACCGATCAAACCTATAAAATTTCGGTGAGTTTCGGTGGCGCATTAGCGGACGGGGATTCAGATTACAGTGTTGATATTTCCAGCGATGGCGCTTACATCATGTTTTCCTCTTATGCTCAGAATCTAGTTTCCGGCGATATTAATGGAAAATATGATGTATTCGTCGCCCAACGCTCGTTTTACGCGCCAGCTACACCTACCCCCCAACCCGGAACAGCGACAGCTTATTACTACGCGACACAGGGCGCACACATGACCGCCACAAACGTCGCCGTGGAAACTTACACGGCTCAGACAGCCACCGCGATAGCCGCCAATTGTGCAACCGCAGGGGCAGCCCCCATGCAAATCGCCTCGGTGAGTTCAGGTGGTGTACTAGGTAACGGCACTTCAGGTGATTACTACATCGCTCTATCAGATACAGGGCGGTATGTCGTTTATCTATCGAGTGCATCAAACCTTGTTGCCAACGATACCAACAACAAGAGCGATGTTTTTATGTTTGACCGGCAAACCTGCCAAACAACCCGTTTATCAACGGCGATCAATGGTGATCAAGCTAATGATGCGACATCTGCATTTGCGATCTCCTCAAATGCCCAAATCATCGCTATGCACACGTTGGCAACGAATCTGGTTTCCGGTATCACGACCGGCGGCATCTACGTTCGTAATCTGACCGCCAACACGCTGAGCTATATTCCTAATACCAGCCAAACCATCGCGTTTGTGTCCATTTCGGGTGACGGACGGTATCTGACCTACACCGAGTCTCCCAGTACTGATACACGGGTTGTCGTGATATATGATCTGGTAACCAATCAACGCCTGCCTATTGCGACGATGACCGCTCCAGCGATTAACTCTATTTGGAGCAAAATCTCTTCCGATGGCAACAATGTCGTCTATCGCACAGAAACCGGTACCATTTATATATTCAATCGACTTACCCTACAGACCATCTCGCCGAGCCTTGGGCTTGATCCTGTTTATGATTTTGATATTTCGGCCAACGGGCGATATGTCTCATTTCAGTCCAATTCAACGGTTCTTGCGCCCAATGACACCAACGGCAAGGCTGATATATTTGTAGTTGACACGCAGAGCAACCAGATCACACGGGTTTCAGTGGCATCGGATGGCAGTGAAGGCAACAACACGTCTGCATTTGCATCTATTTCACCTGATGGGCGTTATGTAACTTTTGTGTCAACGGCCACCAATCTGGTACCCGGGGACAATAACAATCAATCCGATGTCTTTGTACGTGACCGCACAACGAACCAAACCTTCGCAATTTCAGCACGGACAAATGGCACATTGGGTAACGCTAGTTCGGGCGGTTATACAATACCTATATCCGCAAATAACCAATACATCGCTTTCTTCTCCTATGCCAATAATCTTGTGGATGGCGATACTGGATTTGCGGGTGATGTCTTTGTAGCTAATTTACCGGCGTATCAAGCCAGCGGGAATGCCACAGCAACCGCGATTGCTCCCGCCACTCAAACTGCTGGTGTACCGGCCACTCAAACTGCCGCCGCTGCAACGGCTACTGCTGGTCCTTTTGCCACCCAAACATCGGCTGCTGCGACAGCCACTTACATAGCGGCCAATGGGCTTACGGTCAACACCACGTCGAATACAGATGACGGAAACTGCAACGTCAGCCATTGCAGTCTGGTTGAAGCAGTGAACGCCTCGAACGCGATGGTCGGTGTTCAAACCATCCAGTTCAATATTCCCGGCACAGGTGTCCATACGATTGCGCTGAGCAGTTCGCTGATTTTGACCTCGTCGGCCATCATCGACGGTACGACCCAACCGGGTTACAGCGGCGTACCCCTCATCGAGCTTGTGCCCCAATCTTCTACCGCGGCCTACAGTGCCATTAACATCTATGGGGCGACACCGATCACCCTCCATTCATCCAACCCATCCGTCACCATTCGCGGATTGATCATCAACAGCTTCTCCGGCTTCGGCATTCAGGTCATCAACGGGCAGCAGACTCTTATCGAAAAGAACTACATCGGCACCGATAAAACCGGTACCATCGCCAAAGGCAACGACACCGGTATATTTATCACCTCACCCAATAATACAATCCGGGACAACGTTATTTCCGGTAACAAGAACACCGGCATCTATATGAATAGCAGCGGTGACCTAATCTCAACCAAAAGCATGATTGTGGGCAACTATATTGGCACCGACGCCAGCGGTACGAACGCGTTGCCGAACCAGCGCGGTATTCGCATCACCGAGGGGGCATCCAACAACACTATTGGTGGAACTGCCGCCGGTACAGCCAACTTGATTTCCGGGAACACATTCGAAGGCATTCTGATTGATGGCAACACATCGAATGGCAATATCATCACCGGCAATATCATCGGTCTGGACGCAAACAGTCAATATCTGCTGGGCAATGGCGCTGGTGGCATAACGATCTCAGGCGCACTGAACACCGTCATCGGCGGGGCGACTGCCGCCGAGGGTAATGACATTTGGGGCAATGCATACGGCATTAGTCTGTAATAATGTTATCGCTCAAAACGGTGCGCAAGGCATCGCCGTTTCGACCAATAACAACACCATCTCAGACAACACCGTTGCCTTCCATACCGGACAAGGCATTGTCGTTTCAAGCGGCACAGGCAACCGCATATCAAGGAACCAGATTTATTCCAATGGAGCAATTGGGATTGATTTGGGAACAAATGGTGTTTCACCCAACGATACAGGGGATGCCGATACTGGTGCAAACAATCTCCAGAACTTCCCGGTCATTACGAAATCAGTGAATTCAGGCCTCACATCATCAATTAATGGCTCGCTGAACAGCCTACCCAACCAAAATTACCACCTCGAATTCTTCTCCAATGACGTGTGTTCGACATCCGGTTACGGTCAAGGCCAAAACTATATCGGCGCAACAGATGTTACAACTGATGCCAGCGGTAACGTTAATTTTACGGCTCAGGTTGGCAGTCTTGCAGTAGGGAATATTCTGGGAACAAACTGGTCTGGCACCTTCTATCCCAGTAATGACCTAACGGGCGCAGGTGTTTCGGTTAACAACATCCAAGGACTCAACTTTATGTGGGGAACGGGAACGCCAATCGTCAATGGTGTCCCTGTTTCCGGTATGCCATCCGATAATTTCTCGGCCCGGTTCACCTCAACCCAAACTTTCGCCGCAGGAACATATACCTTTATTGTCAGTTCTGATGATGGTGTGCGCGTCTATGTGGATGGGGTCATAAAGCTCGACAAATTTGTCGGTCGTCCGCTCGTAACTGACACCTTTGCAACTGCCTTGAACGCCGGTTCACACACCCTAACCGTCGAATACTTTGACGGTCTTGACCAAGCCACCTTGCAGGTACAGTGGCACTTAAATGGTTCCCCGAATGGCTTTGTCACTGGCACAGCGACCGATGCAAATGGCAATACGTCGGAATTCTCGGCCTGCAGCCCAATACAGGGCGTGTTGGGTGTCGGCAGTTATCAGGAAAATAACGAGAACTTTGCTTACAGTGGAATATGGGTCAACTATAGTGGTTCAGGGCCTTTGGGTGGCGCATACAAATACACCAATGATCCAAATGGCAAAGTAAGTTTCTTCGTAGATAGCACTGTAGGACGTATCAGCCTCTATCGCACCACCTACACTATATATGGTTCTACGCAAGTTTTTGTGGATGGTGTACTCGTAACAACGATCAATAACAACAGTCCGACTTTCCTCCTTGGGGTACCGTATACCATCACCATCACCCCCGGCAATCATATCATTGTGTTACAGAACGTCGGCACAACCTACGGCAGTGTTGATCAAATTGATTTACTGGCACCGGCTGCTGCTTTATCCACCGGCATTTATCAAGAAACGAATGTCAATTTAAGCTACTCTGGTCTCTGGGTACCAAATAGTGTGGCAGCCGCACTCGGCGGATCTCGCATCTACACCAGTGATCCGAATGCCAGCTTGAGCTTCAATATCGATAGTTCCGTCGCACGGATCACCCTCTACCGCGCCACCTATCTTGCGGGCGTGTATGGCTCACTGCAAGTCTTCCTTGATAACAATCCGACACCATTCGTCACCATCAACAATACGAGTGCCACTTTCACCTTTGGTCAGCCATTCACCTTCTCCGTCACTCCCGGAAACCACACGGTCACCATCAAGAATGTCGGCACCACTTACAGCGACATTGACCAGATCACACTGCTTGCTCCACCCGTGCCTCTTTCAGTCGGCGACTATCAAGAAACGGATACGAACCTAACCTATTCAGGCAATTGGACACCCACAAGTGCAACAGGTCCAAGCGGTGGTGCGCGAATCTATACGAATGATCCCAATGCCAGCGTTACGTTTAGTGTCGATAGTTCAGTACAACGGGTCATCATCTATCACACAACTTATGTAACGGGTGTTTACGGTTCCATGCAAGTCTATTTGGACGGAGCATCAACGCCCTTTGCTACCATCGATAATACCAGCACTGCTTTTACCTATGGTCAGCCATATACCTTTGCGGTCGCTCCCGGCAACCACACCATCGTTATCAAGAATGTGGGTTCAACTTACAGTGACATCGATCAGATTACACTGCAAGCTGCAAACCCAACCTTTTCTGTCGGAACTATCCAAGAAGATAATGTTGGCCTCATTTTCAATGGCAAGTGGACATCGACCACGGCCCCCAGTAATTTCCGTAAGTACACCAACGATCCCAATGGCTCAGTCAGCTTTGTCATCGACAACTCGGTCAGCCGTATCACCCTCTACCGCACCACCTATCTGGCCGGTGTCTATGGTTCGATGCAGGTCTTCCTTGATAACAATCCAATACCCTTTATCACCATCAATAACACCAGTTCCACATTCCTGTATGAGCAGCCTTTCACCTTTGCTGTCATCCCCGGTAGCCATGTCATAACCCTCAAGAATGTCGGTACCACTTACAGTGACATTGACCAGATCACGCTGCTGCCTGCGGCGGCACCCTTAGGCGTCGGAACCTATCAAGAAACCAATACCAATCTCACCTATTCCGGTCTGTGGACTCCAAATAATACACCATCTGCCGTCGGTGGTTCGCGGATTTATACCAACGATGCAAACGGCTCGGTGAGCTTCAGTATCAACAACACGGTTGGCAAAGTAACAATCTATCGAACCACCTATCTAGCGGGCGTCTATGGCTCAATGCAGGTGTTCCTCGATGGGGCGAACACACCATTTGCCACCCTCGACAACACCAGCGCCAGCTTCACCTTCGGCGTGCCATTTACCTTCGCCGTCGTTTCTGGCAGCCACACTATCACCCTTAAGAACGTCGGCTCGACTTACTCTGATCTTGACCAGATCGTCCTTGAAGCTGCTACTCCAATCTCAACTGGCACGTACCAAGAAACCGACGCAGCATTGATCTACAACGGCACATGGACTCCGAATGCCACGCCATCTGCACTCGGTGGTTCGCGCAAGTACACCAACGATCCCAACGGCTCGGTCTCCTTCGTCATCGACAACTCCGTCAGCCGTATCACCCTCTACCGCACCACCTATCTGGCAGGGGTCTACGGTTCGATGCAGATGTTCCTCGACAACAGCGCCATACCCTTCCTTACGGTGAATAACACCAGTACCAGCTTCCTTTTTGGTCAGCCTTTTACTTTTGCCATCACACCGGGTAACCATGTCATCACCCTCAAGAATGTCGGTTCCACCTACTCTGATCTCGACCAGATTACCCTGCTCTCTGCGGCAGTACCGTTGGGAGTCGGCACCTATCAAGAAACTGACACCAACCTCACCTATTCCGGTCTCTGGACACCGAACTCGACTGCCTCTGCACTCGGTGGTTCACGGACTTACACCAATGATCCTAACGGCTCTGTGAGCTTCGGAATCAACAATACCGTTAGCAAAGTGACCATTTACCGCACCACGTATCTGGCAGGGATCTACGGCTCGATGCAGGTCTATTTGGATGGGGCGACCACGCCTTTCGCCACCATCAACAATACTAGTTCGGCCTTCTTGTTCCAGCAACCGTTCACGTTCGCGGTCGTTCCCGGCAGCCATACCATCACCCTCAAGAATGTCGGCTCGACCTACTCTGACCTCGACCAAATCGTCCTTGAGGCGTCAACACCACTCTCGACCGGCACCTACCAAGAAACCGACGCGGCGTTGATCTACAACGGCACATGGACACCCAACACCACACCATCCGCGCTCGGCGGTTCACGGATTTACACTAACGACTCTAACGGCACGGTCAGCTTTGACATCGACAATAGTGTTGGCAGAGTGACGATCTACCGCACCACCTATCTAGCAGGCGTCTATGGGTCGATGCAGGTCTTCATCGACAACAGCACCACGCCGTTCACCACAATGAATAATACCAGCGCCAGCTTCATCTTCGGCGTACCTTTCTCCTTCACCGTCACACCGGGCAACCATGTCATCACACTTAGGAATGTCGGAGCCACTTATAGTGATATTGATCAAATCGTCCTGCTCCCTGCCGACACACCGTTAGTGGTGGGAATATATCAGGAAACCAACACCAACCTCATCTATTCTGGTCTGTGGACGCCGAACACCACGCCGTCTGCCCTTGGTGGTTCTCGGATTTACACCAACGATCCCAACGGCTCGGTTATCTTCAGCATCAACAACACCGTTGGCAAGGTGACGATCTACCGCACCACCTATCTAGTGGGTGTCTATGGCTCGATGCAGGTCTATCTCGATGGCGCGACCACACCCTTCGCCACCCTCAACAACACCAGTTCGGCCTTCTTGTTCCAGCAACCGTTCACCTTCGCGGTCGTGCCCGGTAGCCACACCATTACCCTCAAGAATGTCGGTTCGACCTACTCTGATCTCGACCAGATTGTTCTTGAAGGGTCAACACCACTCGCCAACGGCACCTATCAAGAAACTGATGCAGCCTTGATCTACAACGGCATCTGGACGTCCAACGCCACGCCGTCTGCCCTTGGTGGTTCTCGGATTTACACCAACGATCCCAACGGCACAGTCTCCTTCGCTATCAACAACACCGTCGGCAAGGTGACCATCTACCGCACGACATATACCATGTATGGTTCGATGCAAGTATATCTGGATGGGGCGACCACGCCTTTCGCCACCCTCAACAACACCAGTTCGGCCTTCTTGTTCCAGCAGCCATACACTTTCGCGGTCGTGCCCGGTAGCCACACCATTACCCTCAAGAACGTCGGCTCGACCTACTCTGATCTCGACCAGCTTGTCCTTGAGGCATCAACACCGCTCTCGACAGGTACCTATCAAGAAACCAACACGGCCTTGATCTATAGTGGAACATGGACACCGAACGCCATCCCATCCGCGCTTGGTGGTTCGCGCAAGTACACCAATGATCCCAATGGTTCGGTCAGTTTTGCCGTCGACAATAGTGTTGGCAGAGTGACGATCTACCGCACCACCTATCTGGCTGGTGTATATGGCTCGATGCAGGTGTTCATCGACAACAGCACCACCCCCATCGCAACCCTCAATAACACCAGCGCGGGCTTCGTTTTTGGTGTGCCCTTCACCTTAGCAGTCATTCCCGGTAGCCACACCATCACGCTCAAGAATGTCGGATCGACCTACTCCGACCTCGACCAGATTATGCTGCAAACAGTTGAACCGCTGACTCTTGGCTATCATCAAGAGACCGATGCCAACTTGATTTACAATGGAAATTGGGGACAGGATACCGTTCAAGGGATCACACGAGCTTATACGAATGACTCTAATGGTGGCGTTAGTTTCATAATTAATAACACAGTTGGACGGGTAACGATCGATCATTCGCTTTACTTGGCAGGAGTATACGGTTTGACGCAAGTGTCTTTGGATGGTGCACCTGCGCCATTTTTGACAATTGATAATGATCTGTCCTCCCAAAAACTGTACCAAGTAGAGTGAGACTATCTGAATAGAATGGAATAAGGAAGATAGTTTCATGGCCAGTAAGGGAACACGCTACAAGGAAGAACAAATCATTCGGATGCTGAGGGAAGTGGAGAAT
>JBGAGF010000016.1:0-171733 GCA_044226855.1 Aggregatilineales bacterium | reverse complement strand
CGACATATTTTGCATATTCAAGGACTGTTAGCTTGAGCCTTCTTCTCAATTCTTCTTTGGCTTCTGGGTGCATACCATCCTCCTCGTTCTTCTGTAGATCCTACTAGAAAGTGTCTCGGAGGGTATGAAGTATCACAACTATGAACTGGTAGCGGCTCACGATTCTCCCGCGAGAACACTCGGATGGCTTTTTTTAAGATATCGCGTTCCTGCCGCGTGATTTCCAACTCTCGTTTCAACCGTCGGATTTCCACTTGTTCGGCTCGTTCCGCACTTGGTTGAAGCTTTTCTTCTACCACCCGATAGCGCTGCTGCCATTTGTAGATCAGGCCCGGCGTGATATCTAAATCTCGCTCAATCTGGCTAACAGTCCGCTCTCCTGTTGCCACCATTGCCAGCACTTCCTGCTTGAACTGATTGCCGTACTTCTTGTTCTTTCCCATTCCCGGCTCCTTACTTTCCGCTAAACCGGGGTAAGGCCAAACCATTGGTCTATTGTCGAATACAATCACCGTATTCGCTCATCACTTACCATGTGACCACTACCACTTTTTGCACCCATCTCAGTTTATTGACACGCCGTACCCGCTGTCTTGCCCGCCGTCAACAAACGTTGACTAAGCGCGTTTTCTTATTGGGTTGCATCTACAACTTCTGCATCATCCATGCTTCTCTTTTGGAGAGTACACGTGTTATGGCTACGGGCTTGTCCGACCACGTGGTCGGTTGCTGATTTGCTCTGGTTTCGCCATCTCCCTTAATTTCGCTGCCACCACTTACAGTAATCCTACCTTCGTTCGAGTTTTCAGACCTGAACAACCTGCCTGTAACTCCGGCAAACACCAGCGTGATAACCTCAATACAAACGCGGACTAAAACGCTGTAACAGCCGTTTGCATCTCGTCTCTTCGAGAGGCATTTCCCTAACCACAAGTCATGTTATGTCAACAAGCAAAAGGAAACGCTTCTCGCGCTACCAGATGGCTTAGATAATGTGGAACGTGGTTTGGCGGCCATCGAGATAGACAGCACCTTTTTCGGTGAATACGGCGTCCTGCTCTAGTGGGAAGGCCACTTCTTGATTATTCCACTCCGGTACGGCGCAAGTTACACCGAGTTCAACGGTATAACAGGTGTCATAGTTCATAACCACATCACCACGTCCCGGACACGATACCTGTTCCCAAGGCAAGCCCATCAAGGGGCCGGGTTCGTGTAAATAGTGGCTGAGCGAATGCGAATAGATCTTGGGCTTGCTGATACCTTCGGCATGGGCACGGGTGAGGGCACTCGTCAAAATTTGATTGCCGGTTAAGCCTTTTTCCCATGTGGCGGTAAAAATGTCTTGCAAGCGGTTAGCCTGCGCCATACCGTTCAAAAGACCTTGGGGAACGCTGGTTTCACCGGGGCGCAGTACATAGGCTAACTCCTGATGATCGGTAATCAGTCGGAGATATTTGAAACCGACATCACAGTGGATCATATCGCCGGGGCGGATCACTTTGTCATCCTCGCCCCACCGCTCACGGTTTTCCGGCCCGCGCATGAAGCGGAAGAAGGCCGGAAAGGACACGGGCAAACCGAGGTCAGTCGTTTGCTGCCAGTACCACCAGCGCAAATCCTCGGAGGTGGTGACGCCGGGTGTGACGACCTGTTTGGAGAAGCAGGTTTTCATGATGTAGTGGGCGATAGCGCAGGCATGCTGGTAAAGTTCCAGCTCGGCAGGTAGACGGGATTCCAACCAGCGGATGCAGAGCAGCTCGGCAAATTCGAGGCGATTGGATAGGTTTTCGCCGAGTGTCGTGACTAACTTTTGTTTGAGGGCTGCGGTTAAGCCGTCTGCCGCCCAGATGACATCTGATTGGTTAATGCCAATACGGCGGGGATTGCGTTCTTCGACCACGCGCCGGAGCGTCGCCCATTGATCATCGGCACTGTCCAGTCCCCAAATGGTGGTCATCAAGCCCTGCATATTGGTGAGCGAGATATTGAGTCGTTCGATGCCTTTGTCCTCGCCGGCGTCGTAAAAGACCACCATCTGCAAAATGGGTGCCCAGCATTCCCAAGGGATGATAGTGTTGAAAACCGGATCGTGGTTATCCTCATAGCAGACGATGATCCACATGTCGAAGCCGGTTTCGCGCATAATGGCAGGGAGTAGCTTTTCGAAACGTTCGCCTAGAATCTGGTTGACGACACGTGCCTGTTCACGGACACCCATCACTGCCGGACCTTGATATGAGTTTTGCATACGATAACCTCAATTTCGGAATTGAATACGCGGGTCAAGCCACGTATAGAGAATATCCACGAGAATATTGGCTGCGACCAGAAACACCGAGTACAAAACTGTCACACCCACCAACAGGTTATAGTCGCGGGTGGTGACGCTGGTCACAAAGGTATCGCCCAAACCGGGGATGGCGAAGACCAATTCGACGACGAAGGTTCCAGTCAAGACTGCTGCCAGCAAGGGGCCGAGAATGGTCACCACCGGAATTAGACTGTTGCGCAAGCCGTGTCCATAAATGACAACGTGTTCTGGCAAGCCTTTGGCGCGGGCGGTGCGGATATAGTCCTGATTAAGCACCTGTAATAGGCTGGCACGGGTTAAGCGGGCGATGCCTGCCGCCATGCCCATCGCCAGCGTGACAACCGGCAAAAAGGCTGTTGAGAAATAATGTCCGGGATTGGCCTGCGGCCCATTGATCCACGCGTAAGGATCGACCACCGGAAACAGTTTGAGCTGCACCGCAAAAATGATAATCAGCACCGGGCCGATGACGATATTGGGGACGGCGCGCCCGACTACCGCGAAGAACATGGCGATATGATCTGCCGGACGGTTGTGATGAACGGCTGCCAAGACGCCCAAAGGAATGCCTGTGATCACCGCCGTGAAGACGGCCATGACGCCGAGCGCCATTGAAATCGGGAGTTTGCTGGCGATGATTTCGCCCACAGGCCGCCCACGATTGGTCACGCCCAACGAAGGGCCAAAGTCCAATCGCAGGAGGTTAAAGAGATAATTTCCAAACTGGCTTTGGAACAGATCAGAATACAGGACCCGCCGCGTGGTCGTGCGGATGGTAGGTGTCACGGGCAGGGTGGTGAAGTTCATTCCTTGGTAGGCAGCAATCCCGCTCGCGATTTGCTGCGCCATCTCATCAGATGCACTGGCTTGCAACGTTTGTAAATCATTGAGTAGGGCAGGCATTTCGGCACGGGTCACACCTTGATCTGCATAGAAAGCGATCCGCTGCGCCGCTTGGTCGCCGGGCTGCTGGTTGTTCGGCGATGGCTGCAACTGCTGGAGAGCAGTCGCAATTGTAAGCATGATTTTATGCGTCTCCGGTTTCAAGCTGACCACTTCAACCCGTTCGCTTACCGGCTCATCGACATAATGGAGCAGCGACCAGTCCGGCGAAGAACCGGGCAAATTCAATAGAAGTGGGCGATCTAAGCCGTAATATTTTTTCATGGCGGCGATGACTTCCGCGGTTTGAGCACGCTGACCGCTGGCGACAAATGGCCCGCCGGGGATGGCGCGAATCATCAAGAAGGAGACGAGCACGATCATGAAGAGGACGGGTAAGCTGGCAAGGACACGGCGAGCGATATAGCTAACAAGGCCAGAAAGTCCGAGTAAGGAGCGCATGATCGTCATGGCTACTTTCCTCCGCTCAAAAGCCGCTCGGATACCCAACCGGGCAGGCTGTTACAAGTGATTTGATAATAGATGACGCCATCGACCTGCTGGACGGCTACGATGGTGACCTGTGTATCTTTATAACAGGCAGCGTTCGGAACCCGATTGCTGCGGCTCGGTGGTTCGGGGCGCTGGGTGATATATAAGGGAGCTAAGCTGCTGGTTACGATGGTGACGGTATCCCCGAGTGCATATTTGCCGGCGGCGTTTGCGCCTGCCGAGTCCAGTGTCGGTGACACTGCGGTTGGGATGGGCGTGATGGTCGGTTTGATAATCAGTGTGTCGCTTGACCAACAGGCCAGCGTTGCGAAACTTAAGAGGGCAACAATCAAAACAGGGATAAGATGAGATTGGCGTGACTGCGGTGCGGTTGACATGGCTACATCCCTCGCATGTGGGGATCGAGCGCGTCTCGCAAACCATCACCTAAAAAGTTGAAGGCCAAGGTGGTCAGCGCCAGCGCAATACCGGGGATTAAGATCAGGTTGGGCAAGGAGGTCAGGCTTTCGCGACCGGCATTGATCATGTTGCCCCAACTTGGTGTGGGTGGTTCGACGCCGAGGCCGATGAAGCTAAGAAAGGCTTCGGTAAAGATATAACCGGGGATTTCCAATGTTTCGGCCACAATCAGCGGGCCGGTGATGTTGGGGAGCAGGTGAACAAAGATGATGCGCAAGTCGCTGGCCCCCAAGGCCCGTGCCGCTTCCACAAATTCACGGTTTTTGTATGAGAGGACTTCGGCCCGTACCAGCCGCGCCATATGAATCCAACTGAGGGCGCTGAGTGCAATAAAGAGGAAGAACAACCCCCCCATACTTTTATCAATACTGATCAAGGTCTGGGCAATGCCGGGGACTTTATCCTGTTCCAGTGACTTGAAAAAGGTCTGAAAGAGGATGACCAGTACCAAACTGGGAATGCCGTAGAGAAAGTCAATGAAGCGCATCATCAAGTTGTCGACGCGTCCGCCATAATAGCCTGCGATGACTCCGTAGATCACACCTATGCCCAAGCTCATGGTTGCGCCAACTACGGCTACCGCCAGTGATACCCGCGTTCCGAAGATGGTGCGGCTAAGAACATCACGCCCTAAAGCATCCGCGCCAAAGACGAAGCAGTACTGCGGCGCTCCGGGAGGGTAGGGCTGCTGGTTGGGTTGGAGCGTGGCGCAGGATAAGGGCGGGGCAAGCGATGAACCGCGATGCTGGTCATTAATCCCCTCGATAAAGCCCATGTTGTGGAGCACGTCTGCCGAGGCAGCCAAGGTGACCAGCAGAATGACAAAGATTAGCCCTAAAACGGCGAGACGGTTGCGGGAGAGTTGATACCATGCGTCCCCAAAGGCGGAGCGAGTCTTCGGTGTGTTTTCGGGATGGCCGAGGAGAATGGGTTGGGCGACATTGGCTTGTGACATGGTGCGGCCTACCTCTGGCGAATGACCTTTTCTAAGCGGGGTAGGGAGGTATCATAACGGTAAGGCACATTGATATGCCCATCGTTAAAGAGTTCGAAATCATGTTTGAGGCCGAGCGCATCCAGCTTCTTGGACAGGATGCGCGTGCCAACCGGAAAATTGAGTTCATCCCACAGGCCGCAGTCCAGATAGATGTAGCTCATCTGCCGCCAAGCCGCGATGTGTTCCGGTTGGTCGATCATGCGTACCGGGTCCCATACCAGCCAACGCTGCCAGACGTCTTCGCGCAGCGCACCGGTTTCCATATCAATGGGCATATCAAAACCGCGATGGGCTTGTGGATTGGGCGCATAGGCCGCACCATAACACAACATGCCCAGTACTGAAAAGAACGGGTCATGGGTTTTGGGTTTGATGGTTGGAATTTGCTCGATGAAACCTTCCAAGCCGTCGAACTTGAGTAAGTTGGCATGCAGCTTGGCTAGGTCGGGGAGTAAGCCGAATTCAAAATAAATATCGCCACTGTGCGAGGCCACCGCGCTAAAGACTTCAGGATGGCGCATACTTTGTACCATCGCACCATAGCCGCCGCTGCTCTTACCGGTGATGGCACGGTGTTCACGAGAGGGCAGGGTACGATAGTTCGCATCGACATGCGGAATGAGTTCTTGAATCAGGTAATCTTCATATTGGCCGAGCGCCGAGGAATTCAAATACTGTGCGCCACCGAAGATCGTCCAGCAGTCCGGCAGCACGGCGATGACCGGTCCCATCGCGCCCGAACTAATGAGGCGGTCAATGCGCTCCGGAAAGGATTCGCCCCACGCTACCGGCGCTAACATCAGCGGGCCGCTGCCCCCATGTCCCGCCAGTACATAGATCACGGGATAGCGTTTGTCGGGGTTGTCATCGTAACCGGGCGGCAGATAAACAGGCAGCATCCGTTCGGTGGCATCACCGGGTAAGTTGCCCTGTAAAATTTGGCTTTGTAAGTACGGTGTATCGACACGACCGTTGAGGCGCATATCCTATTCTCCTAGCGATTTAAGTCGGGATGCACGGCTGTGCATCCCGACGGCGAATATCCATGATGCGGGTTTCGAGCTTCGCCTGATTGACGACTGCTATCCTGCTGTAGAGTCATGCAGCCGTACAGCAGGATAGGTTAGGCGTTTACGCTGACTTATGAACTTTGTCCTGCACCGCTTTGTCGATGGTGTACCAATCCCAATGTTCACCGCCGACCTGACCGTCAGTTTCAATCGGGCCAGTCAGATAGGTTTGGTAAAGCGCGTAGTTCGACGCCAAGCGAATGGGCGCGATGGGCATGAGGCCATCCTTGCCGAAGAACATTTCCTCAATCTGGGCGTACATGTCTTTGCGCTTGGCTGGATCGGTTTCTTCACGAGCTTTTTGGATGAGATCATCGACTTCCGAGCAGGGACGTGAGGTGAATGCATTATCAATATCGCACTTGATGATGTCACCGTCATAGTTGTTAGGATCCGGATAGTCAGGGCCCCAGCCAATCGGATGCCATTCCGGACGCTTCGCCATATCGTTGGTGATGCTGATGACCGGAATCATGTTGCTGAAGTCTTCAATGACTTCATTCTGGAAGAGTGCCGGATCGCAGCCGAGGACGGTTGACCATGCTTTAATCAAGAACTCGACGTAGTTGGTGCGGCGTCCGGGCTGCGAGACCGAGTGGACTTCGGGGAATCCCTTGCAGCCGGGATACGGACTCTTGGCGAGTTCAGCAACCGCGTATTCAGGATCATAGCCAACGCCGATTTGATCCACTGCCGGAGCCAGCGGAATGGCTGGCGGAATCAGATGGCGGGTCGGTGTACCCAATCCACCGGCGGCATCTTTGATGATGGCTTCACGGTCAATGGCGGCACTAAAAGCGCGACGGACATGCACATCATCGAAGGGTGGCTTACCGTTATTAAAGCTCAAATAGTCAATACTAATGCCATTGATATACAGCAGTTGGTCTTTGAGAGCAGCATTGGCTTGCAAGCCTGCGGTCTCGCCTGTGGGTAGACTTCCGGAGCGCACCATGTCTACCTGACCGTTTAAGTAGGCCGAAAGCAAGGTGCTGGCATCGTTTACGACCAAGACTTCGACGCGGTCAATGTTGCCGGGGCCGCGCAGGTCCTTAGGCATGAATGGATTGCGGATCAAGGTACGGCCAACACCGGGTGTTACCGTGTCAGCCAAGAACGGCCCATTTGACCACGCATTTTCGGGATCGATCCATGCTGCACCGAACTTGTCAATTTGTTCTGCCGGAACAGGACGGAGCGTCCACAAGCTGGCGACCGCCGGGAAGAAGCCGGTTGGTGAAGTTAATGTAAATTCAACAGTGTGATCGTCAACCGCTTTGACCCCGACGCCTTCAAGCAGTTCTTGCGTGGGCGCGGCACTATCCAACACGGCTTTACATCCGGCGATGAAGCTGGCGGTGACCGGACCGTAGCTTCCACCAAGCGTGGCGTTGCAAGCGCGGCGTGTGCCTGTGACCACATCTTGAGCCGTTACCATGCGCATGACTTTGGCTTCTTGAGTCTTGGGATTCCAACTAACCCAAGGCACATCATCACGCAGTTTGAATGTCCATGTTAAGCCGTCGGCACTGGATGACCACTCGGTTGCAAATTCGGGCCGCACTTCAGCGGTTTCCGGCGAGAGGTCGGTTAGGCCGAGGAAAATATTATCAACCCAGCGAACCGAGATTTGGCTGCCTGCTAACTGTGGATCGCGCTCCACGCTCAGGTCGCCATCATGGGTGTAGTAGGTCACAAGTTTGGGATCGTCACGGTTCAAAGTGACCGAATCTTGAGCGTGTACGACTGAGGAAAATCCGATGCTCAGTAATAAGCTGAGCAGCAGAACGGAGATGATGGTTCGAGTGTGAAATCTTTTGGACATACCCTTACTTCCCCTTTATCTTGCTTGCCTAACTGAACTGACAAAATCCGATCCATCTATGGTTTATGGTTCCGCGGCCTCCTTTCCCTCCGACTAGGTGTTTGAATGTTGTTTTGCGCCACATGACTCGCGCACGACTAGAGTTGTGGGGACTATATCCGTGCGTGGAGGTAAATCCGGCTGCTCGATGCGTTCGAGTAACCGCGTCGCAACCTGTGTGCCGATATCGTAAGTGGCTTGAGCGACAGTGGTCAGGGGCGGGTTAAGCGAGACAGCCCAAGGCATGTCGTCAAAGCCGACGATGGCGATGTCATCGGGAATACGTAGATTTAGATCATGAATGGCGTTCAGCGCGCCGAGCGTCATCATGTTGTTTTCGATAAATAGGGCTGTCAGAGCGGGATTGGACTTGAGCAGCTCGAGGGTTTGCTCGTAGCCGCTCTGGTGTTTGTGATTGCCGAAGCGCACCCAACCTTCTTCAATCGGTAAAGCGGCTTCACGCATGGCCTGTTGATAGCCCTGATAGCGCTCTCGCCCGCTGGTGAGGCGTAACGGCCCGCCAATGTGCCCGATGCGTTTGTGCCCGAGCTTGATGAGATGTTCAACGCCGGAACACGCGCCCGCGACATTGTCTGAGAGCACCATATCGACGCGCCCTTTGGTCATGCGGCGGTCAATGATGACAATCGGCAGGCCTTTGTCGGCGAGGGTGGCTACAGCGTCTACATTTTCGCTGGTGGTAGCGATAACTAATCCAGCGACGCCCTCATTCTCCATCATGCTCAGGTAAGCCAGTTCTTTTTCGGGATCGGAGGCGGTGTTGCTCATTAAGAGGCTGAAGCCCTTGTTAAAGAACACGTTCTCGATGCTGGCCATGATGGTATTAAAGAAGGGGTTGGTAATGTCGGTAACGATCATACCGATGAGGTGGCTGTGGGTGGCGCGGAGACGCTGGGCGACACGGTTGGGTTCGTAACCGAGTTGGGCGATGGCATTCAATACTTTGGCGCGGAGTTCGGCACGAATGTGGGGGTAATTGTGAAGGACGCGTGAAACAGTCGCGGGCGAAACCCCGGCCAGTTTTGCCACCTCCAAAATGTTCGGAGTTGGGGTGCGCTGCTTACGCGATGGCATAATCGGCATCCCTCATTTTGATTCATTGAAAACGTTTTCAAGATAGTAAATCAGAATGCCGGCGCTGTCAAATAATAGTCTTCAGAAGGAGCAAGGATGATTTGTATAGCGGATGAATCACCGCTTGTAAGAGTAAGTAAATGGTGCACATGGTTATGGATCAATATTCATATTTCGTTCGAGGAACTTTCGACTTTATTGGGGTGTTCAACTGTTGTTCAAGTAACGTTAAATACTTTTCATTGCGACGATAATGCGCAGTAATATGTAAACATTTGTCCAATAGCATCTTAGCAACACTCAAGATAATATTGCGATATACTTTAATATAAAGTACAATATAATTGTTTCAACAGGGCGCTGTAACTATCCTATATTGCAAAGTTGAATATACCTTCGAGAGAGCAAAATACCACTCTCGACCTCATACAATTGAGTCCATAAAGCTATGACTACAAGCCCAAGTTATCGACCTTCGCTTGGAAGAGTGGAGCTATCCTGCTATCGCAAACCACCTATATACCCGTGTTGGAACCGCTTGGAACCTCGTCAAGAAAAAGCCGCAAATTCAAATAACGAATATGAACGCATTGTAGGCAATCAATTGATATTATTTGTCTTGGATTCACCAAGAAGAATAGCAATAAAAATGTTATTTATTGAAATCTATGCGGACTTCATGTTTGTTGAGAAGTGATTTCCACCCTAAACTGCATGTGCGCTCAAACAAAACCTCTATAACCCTAGTTGTTAAACGACTATACTGAACCTATAGTATCAAAAGACCATTTGTATTGGCGGATTTACATCATGTCATCAAGCCAGCGGATTCATACACATGAACACGCTCACATCTTACTCGTTGAAGACACACCTGATTTGGCTGAGGTCATTAGCCGGGAGCTAAAAGCGGCTGGCTACAATGTTACGCATGCAATCGACGGTGAGACTGCGCTGTCGCTCGAAAATCAACGTAATTTTCAACTAGTTATCCTTGACTGGATGCTGCCGGGAATTGATGGACTGGATGTGTTACGTGAATTGCGAAGTCATTCTTCCGTATCTGTACTTATGCTCACGGCACGTGATGCCGAAATTGACCGTGTGCTAGGGCTTGAAGTTGGCGCGGATGACTATTTGACTAAACCCTTTAGTATGCGAGAACTTATTGCACGGGTTCGAGCAATGCTCCGGCGTCGTGATCTGATCGAACAGACGATTGTCGCCGACCAAGCTGCATCCGGTACAATCATCCATACTGGTGCGCTGCGTATCGAGCCTGAGTCACATCTAGCGAGTATTGAAGGTGTGGCAGTTGACCTCACGCGTACGGAGTTCGCGCTGCTTTATTTGCTGGTTCGCAATGCTGGACGTGTTTTTAGCCGAGCTTACCTTATCGATACCATTTGGGGCGCAGATTATGTAGATGGAGACCGTTCGGTCGATAACACGGTAATGCGGTTGCGTAAGAAGTTGAAAGCGGTTAGTGATTGCATCGAAGCGGTTTGGGGTGTTGGCTACCGGTGGAAACGCGAATGTCACGACTAAACTCTATCTGGTCACGTTTTTTCCTTAAAGCATCAACCCTGTACTCCTATGTCGAAACTTCGTTGGCGTTCTTGCTCTTATTGTTTTTTGTGATGATGGTCTATCAGGCGAATGCCCGTGAAATGACGCTGACATCATTGTTGTTTTTCATCAATCCGTGCAGCGCCCTGTATTACAGCCTACGACTGCGGGTTCCATCTGGTCGTTGGTACCGGCGATTCGGCGTGGATTTGCTGTGCATCCTTGCGCCTACGCTTATTTTTAACCCGCTCGTGTGGTTGTCCTTAAGACTGACACAGACCGGAATCGTAGCCACTGGCGCTGATGCGCGGGTCGTTGATTTTATCTTTATCAGCAGTATGGCCTTTCCTTACATCTTTTTTCGGATTGTTGTTCGGTTCGTTATGTGGTGGAATGAGCTGGGCCAACGCCGCATGATCTGGTCTCTGGTTACCAGTAACTTGATTGCGGTAGCTGTCCTCCAGATTCTTGTAATTATACCCATCGGGGTTGCGATATTTTTTTCGAGTTTTGCCAGTAATGCTCGTGGAGCTATCCCCGATACACCGCTGGCACAATTTTTGTACCGGCTTCAAACTGCTTTGCCGATGGTGGGCCTTGCTATCTTGTTGGCAACCGCTATTTTGATTGCGTTGCTGCCGGTGTCGATCGCGGTCTCATATTTTTTTGCACGGCGAATCCGGCGGCGCTTGGATGCGCTGCTGGATGCGACTCGCGCGGCACGGGATGGTCAGTATGATACGCAGGTTTCTGTCACTGGACGGGATGAGATTGCTGGCTTGCAGGCCGATTTCAATGCGATGACACAAAATCTGAAAATGAATATTGATGCGCTGCGTGATGAGCGGGAAAAAGTGACCACACTGCTCAAAATTCGCCGTGAACTGATGGCGAACGTTTCCCACGAACTGCGAACCCCAATTGCGACAGTACGTGCTTATCTGGATTCGATGCAGCGTCAGCAGGACAATCTAGGTCATATTGTTGTGGCGCAAAACGATCTTGCCATTATTGAGCACGAAGCCTTACGGTTGCAAAAATTGGTTGATGACTTGTTCGCTTTATCACGCGCGGAAATTGATCAACTGGCGATGAAACCGGTTGAGTTGGATAGTGTAGGTCTAATTCAACGTGTGATAGAGACAGTTGCACCGCTCGCATGGCGGAGCAATCGGGTTGATTTGGTCGCTAAATTGCCCGTATGGTTACCCGAAGTAATTGCGGATGAAAGTCGATTGGAACAGGTGTTACGTAACCTGATTCACAACAGTTTGAAGCACACACCGCCGGGCGGGGTGATTATTATTAGTGCGCTCCAGCTTAATGAATCTGTACAAATCCAAGTGCAGGATACGGGTGAGGGTATTCTACCGGAGCATCTACCTCACATATGGGAGCGTTATTACCGTGATGAGGAAACAGGCGGCACCGGTTTAGGTCTGGCGTTGGTCAAGTCCTTTATCGAATCTATGGATGGCGAAGTCACTGCCACCAGTATACCCGGCGAAGGCGCCTGTTTTTCGATGACCTTGCCAATGGCCATTTCAAGTTCAGAAACCAATTCACTTTTACCCAAACCTGAGCCGGTCACGAGAATCACTTCCAAACCAACTGCTATACCCCGTTAAGGCTTTCTGTTTTTGCGACAATTCTGCGACAGTTTTGCGATCTTTCCATGACAGGTGAGAGCTATGCTTCAATCAACCTCACGATTGAGGTGTTGTTTTACTCGTTTAGGAGAGACTCATGCAATTAGCACCAACCCTATCTCATCAAACACACGAAAAGGCGATTCAGACTCCGAACGATATTGTTCAAGTGAATCAGATTACTCGTGAACTACCGCTTGGAAATGAGCAAATTCCGATTTTACGAGGTGTCTCCTTTGCAATTCCTCGCTATACATGGACGGCCATAATGGGTCCATCGGGTTCAGGGAAATCGACCTTACTCGGCATTCTTGCTGGATTGGACACGCCTTCCAGTGGACAAATCAGTGTGGATGGTGTCGACATTACTCATATGGACGAAACCAAACTGGCACGTTTTCGCAATGAAAAGATCGGCATGGTTTTTCAGTCGTTTAACCTCATTCCGACATTAACGGCCTTGGAGAATGTCGAAGTACCGCTGTTTGCCAGCCGTAACAGTGACCGCAGCGCTGCCCGTGCCAAACGGATGTTGGAATTGGTCCGGTTGAGCGACCGTTTGAATCATCGCCCTAATCAACTTTCCGGCGGACAGCAGCAGCGAGTGGCAATTGCCCGCGCTCTGGTCAATGAACCAAATTTGCTAATTGCGGACGAGCCAACGGGTAATTTGGACAGTGCAACCGGCGAAGCGATCTTAGATTTGTTTGACAACTTGCGACGTGAATTGGGGCTGACAATTGTTATTGCCACTCATGATCCGGCTATAGCTCAACGTGTAGACGGCATCTTGCGTCTTGCAGATGGTTTACTGGTGGAGGACTCTAAATGAACCGCTTGAACTTTTATCTTCATTACTCTCTACGCTCATTGAGGCGCGACAGCACCCGCACATTTCTCGCAGGATTGAGTGTGACCTTTGGCATTCTTTCACTGATTGCGATGCAACTGCTGGCTCATGCACTACTGCATGGATCGATGTTTGATCAGCGGATTCAATTCGGTGGAGATGCCCAGATTCAGCCTGAACATGAGGGGCAAGGATTTAATGCTGATGACCTCGCTCAGATCGAAACATGGCGGCAGCAGGGATTGATTGCCAACTACTCGGAGGTTTCACTCGGGTCAGCACGCTATATGCGTGGTTCGACAAATGGGCGAGTGAACTTCTTAGCCTCTGCTTTGGGAATTGATCCCGCGACTTATTCTTTAACAGGGGATTTGGTACTGCGTGAACCTGCTGGAGCAAAGGCAGTTGATGTTTTAAAGAACCCAAAGGATACACTTATCACTCGTGATCTTGCCGACAAACTCAGCTTACATGTTGGAGATCGTATTCTGTTGAGCGGTGATAGTGCCCCGATTGAACTTATGGTCGTTGGTATCGTCGGGGCCACGCCGACTCAGCAGGGGGACTCAGTCTTTTATTCACTGGAAACCGCACGTTTGGTTGAGAACCGTGACGATGTGGTCAATACAGTTCCTGTAAATTGGGGTAGTGTAGCGAACGCTGAACAAACCATTATTGACAGCCCCTACCGAGTGTTTGTCGCTGCGAGTCGGGATGGTGCCGTTCAATCATCAAGTGGTCTTGAATTGTTTGACATGATGCTGAAAGGCGCTGGTGTACTCGGTCTACTGGTCGGGGGATTAAGCGTCTCGAACACCCTTCATGTTATTTTGGCACGGCGCAAACTCGAAATTGCGATGTTGAAAACGCTGGGTTATCAGCAGAGGGATTTGCTCATTCTCATTAGTCTGGAAACCGGATTAATCGGACTCATCGGTGGTGTTATCGGCGCATTGATTGGTAGTGCGATTGCTGGAAAGTTGCTTGACACACTGAGTGTCTCTGGCTCGCTTATGCTTGACTGGCGACCTGATCCAGTCATCGTTACCGGTGGCGTGATTGTTGGTGTTTTGACTGCGGTTGTTTTCGGGATGCAAGCTATTCTGACCGGCAGCGCGACACGTCCTGTAGAACTTCTGCGTGATTTGCCCGTCAAAACCTCGACTGGGATACAGTTAGGACGAACAGGCATATTTTCGCTGATGCTCATCATCTTTGGCCTACTGGTAGGTACAGTATTGGGTTCACCCTTGGGAGGCATTCTCTATATCTTTGGTGGTGGAATTGTCCTTGTATTGGTACGAGCAGTCTTTTGGGCAATGCTGTGGGTGTTGTTGAAGATGCCCGTACCGCGTTTTCCGATGCTTCGGTTAGCACGTGCTAATCTTCGACAACGTAAAACACAGGCGAGCCTTGTTGTGCTGGCACTATTTGCTGGTGCGTTTTCGGTGACTTTTGCTGCATTAGCCATCTATAATGCTCAATCGACGGTCACGCGTGTACATGGCTCGGATGCAGGGTATAATCTGATGATTTATACCTCTGTTGTTGGTATTATGGATGCTGTCACTAAGATGAACGAGCATGGTTCGCAGGGAACTTATGTCTCGCAGCGTGTCGATGGAACGTTGAATGGCACCCATGTTACAGTAGAATGGCGAGATGCTGCTGACCTCGACAAAGATATGCATTACGCCGGAACATGGAAGGATGACAAGAATATAATCTTGCTGCCACAGGATGAAGCAGGAGATTACGCCGTCGGCGATTTGCTGACTCTTAGTGTGAATGGCAAAGTGATTGAGGTTACGTTGACCGGCTTTTACGAGGTTGATCCGAACAGTATGTTTTTGCAACCTGCACCGGTTATTGTGCCACTTCAGATGTTGCAAGGTTTAGGGGATGAACATCTGCAAACTCGGATTACGGGCGTGTTCCCCGTAAATTTACTCAGTCAGGTGACCGATGCTCTTGGTCAAGCACTTCCTACAATGTTGGTGTTCAGTCGTGCTGATTTAAATGACGCTATGACAACTGTTTTCCAATCTCTCTTTACCTTTGCAGCCTCAATTGCGGGCTTAGCATTCGTGGCGGGTGCTGTATTGATTGCCAATGCCACTGGATTAACAATGGTCGAGCGCCGGCGTGAGATTGGGTTATTCAAAGCAGTGGGTTTTACCAGTGGGCACATCATGAGGGTAATGCTCAGTGAATATGGCTTTCTGGGTTTACTTGCCGGTTTATTTGGAACGCTAGCTTCAGCACTTGCGATCACGGTTATTAATGTGACCCAACCCGGTGCGCGCTTGGTCGTTGAACCTTTGATTGTTAGTGTGATGCTCTTGTTGTCAGTTGGTGTTGCACTTGTAAGTGCTGCATTAGTCGCATGGAGACCAACGCGTGTGCGTCCGCTAGATGTACTGCGATACGAGTAAATACGAAGTCACTTCAATTTGGTCATGAGCTAATTCGATAACGATCGATAGCATTGAACCAAACAAAAGCTTAGCGCAATTCAATCGTACTAAAAGTGAGAAGGGTGATATACTTCCTCGCTTTTAGTTCTTTTTTTCTGTAGGCTAAAAACGGACCAGTGAAGGCCATATTGATTGGCACGCAGCCAAATTCCTGTGCATGTGAACCACATGTGGCATATGGTAGAGCGTGAAATTACAGTGATCTTAAAGGCGCGCTGCCGAGTGCTGGTCAAGTAGCAGACGCGCCCCCGGCGTTCTACGCAAAATCGATGCCGGACAATTCTCGCTCACGGGTTCGAGCAACGCATACCTTACTGCCTCTGCTTTGCGCGCTTCTGGAACGATAGTGATTATGTTTTTGGCTGCTAACAGTGCTGGAATGGTGAGCGTGATGGCATGTGTAGGTGTTGCGTCCAGTGATGCAAAATGCCCCTCATTCACCTGCTGACGACGACTTGCCTGTGCCAATTCAACAACCTTGACCCAACTTGGATCATGAAAGTTTACGTGTGGTGGATCGTTAAACGCCAGATGCCCGTTCTCTCCAATACCCATGCAGCATAAATCGGCGGGATAAGCTCTTAAGAGCAATTCATATCCTTTGCACGCTGCATCCACGTCTTGCGCGTGGCCCGGAACTGGGAAAAATGCTCCAGCATCCACGTGATCCAATAAGTGGCTACTCAGGAAGCGGGGGAAGCTGGCGCTGTGACCGGGTGGCAAATTCAAGTATTCGTCCATGTGAAATATGTTGATCGCATTCCATGGAAGATTAGGTGTCTCACGCAGAGAATGGAGGAATGTGAGCTGCGAATTGCCAGTCGCTAGGATTACATTAGCGGTGCTGCGAGTAGCAACCGCCTGCCTAAGGATCATGGACGCGACTTCGGCGGCCGCTTGCCCCAGCGTTTCATTATCAGGATAGATGCTGACTTCGAGTTGATCATATCTAGTCGTTCGTATTGGTTTTATGGTCATCGGTTAATTCCAATCGGTCGCTATCTGTGTAGACTAAGCAAAAGACTCTAATTAGGGGGCAAATAGTTCACGCTGTCATTCGCATCCTCCATTGGATGAGCGGATTATTGTCTTATGATCGTGGCCGGACGTTACATTCATCGACCATCGTGTATTTAGCAAATACCTTACTGCGGCAACACCTACTTCGAACCAAGTTGAACTCCATGCTTGAGTATTTGTAAACCACCCCATTCGATAAAAAGCATTTTTCCTAATCGCTTGACAAATACTCAGTTCTCTATAAACTATAGAAAGCGGTTTCCGGAAAGCGGTTTCCATAGTCTAATTCCATTTTTGGGAAAGTCAAATGACATCGATTTCAGAAGTTGCTGCGAAGGCGGGAGTTTCCGTCACAACAGTGTCACGTGTGATCAGCAATAGCGCCCATCCTGTGAATCCAGAAACGCGCCAACGTGTTCTGGCTGCCGCAGAGGAATTGAACTTCGTGCCAAGCGCGCTGGCGCGAGCGCTGGCAAACAACGAAACCCACATTATTGGCGTAATCGTCGGTGATGCTTCCGACCCTTACTTTGCTACCATCATTCGTGGGATTACCGATGAAGCACGTGAGAGCGGTTATCTACCGGTAATTGTCAATTCCGATCGACTCGCAGATGTCGAACTGAACTTTGTTCGCTTGATGCGCGATTATCATGCGGATGGGTTGATTTTTGCTGGCGGTGGTCTCACCAACAGCGCGTATCTGAACGAACTGGTCAACCTTCTGGCCACCTTTAAGAACCAGCAAGTACCTGTTGTCGCGCTGGGGCATCATCTCATTGATGCGCCGCAGGTGACGATTGACAACCGACTTGCCGCATATGAAATGACCGAATACCTGATCGGATTAGGACACCGACGGATTGCTTTTATCGCCGGTCCTTCTGAACTGTCTACCAGTGCGCTTCGAGAAGAAGGCTACCGAGAAGCGTTGCAACAGCACAATATTCCGTTTGCCCCAGACCTTGTGATGGAAAGTGACTTCACGTATGAAGATGGCTTACGGCTGGCAGATCACATTCTGACTCGCAATCCACTACCGACAGCGATCTTCGGCTCCAACGATGTGGTGGCCATTGGTTGTCTGGTGGGATTGCAGCAGCAGGGCATCCGCGTTCCGGATCAGATCAGTGTGACAGGCTTTGACGACATCGCGGCAGCACAGTACGTTAACCCGCCGCTGACGACCGTGCGTGTTCCGATGCGGGAGATGGGTGTGATCGGCGTGAGACAACTCCTAGCAGCGATGAAATCGGACAAGCCGCTGGCTTCGCCTCACTGGCTGCCACATGAGTTAATTGTGCGGGCTTCAACGGCTGTGTGTCGCCTGCCTTGATGCACTTAATGGAAATATACCTTTATAGATGAGGAGATTTTCGATGAAAAAGGTCTTTGTCTTCACTTTTGCACTAATGTTATTACTTGGCGTTTGGGGAACCGCAGCGGCACAGTCTGTCACGCTTCGCTTTTCGGCGTGGGGAAACCCAGAGCAGAACGCTCCAATCTCGGATGCGGTGAAAGCCTTCCAAACGAAATATCCCGACATTACGGTAGAGCAGGAATTCGACCCGTTTGATGCCTATTGGGATAAGAAAACTACCCAGTCTGCGGGTGACCAACTGCCGGACGTGTTCGCTATTAATAATGACAACCTATGCTTGTACGCGAACGCCGGCAAGCTGGCAGATTTGACACCTTATCTGAGCAAGCCAGACATCGCCAGTGCTTTGAAGCAAGTGCCGAGTGACAGCTTACACCGATTGGAAATCAACGGTCAGCAGTTGGGCTTCCCCTTCGCCAGCGGCGCGGAGTTGCTGTACTACAACAATACGATGTTCGATGCTGCTGGACTGGACTATCCGACTCCGGAGTGGACGCTTCAGGATGTGCTGGATGCAGCTGCCAAACTCACTAAAGACACAAATGGCGACGGGCAACCCGATCAATGGGGCTACTTCCCCAATTACCTCAATGAGGAGACGTTTTATGCAGTCATCCATCGTTTCGGCGGCCGTTACATCAGTGACGATGGCAAGAAAGCGCTCAATAATTCGCCGGAAGCGACTGCTGGACTTCAGTTCATTCAAGATCTAAGTTACAAGTACAACGTCACGCCAAAACCGCAAGACCTTGAAGGCATCGAAAATGCTTTTGCTGCCGGAATTGTCGCCATGTATGAGGACGGCGCCTATGCCCTGAGCGACATCCGGTCAGTGCAGGACTTCGAGTGGGACGTCACGTCGATTCCGCTGGGTTTTGACGGGCAGGTGGGCGACAACGCTGTTCCGGGTAATCCAAATTTTGTCGTCTCATCTAAGACTGCATACCCTGAAGAGGCGGCTTTGCTCGCTGCTTACCTCGCGGGTCCGGAAGCGCAAACGATCCTCGGTCAGGCGAAGGGTCGTATGCCGGTGAATCCGGTCGGTCTTGCCGAATGGCTCAACCCGCCTCCGGAGCATATTGCGCAGCTTACGACTATTATGAGCACGCCGGCACTAATTGTTGAGCCAGCCTGTTATGCGCATGGTACCGAGATTGAGGATATTATTCGACGCTCGCTGGACGGCGATATTCTGACTAACAGCAGCACGGCAGATGCTGTGATGCCTGATCTGGCGCAGGAGATTCAATCACTGCTCGATAAGCCATAAATTATCCGCCTACAAATACCGGGTAATTCCGCCAGCATATATAAACAACGGCGTACCGGCAGGCTGTTCGAAAGATGAGCAACCTGCCTACATGCCACTGACCGCCTACGAGACGAGAAGGAGTACGCAGGCTGATGGTACTGAAACTTCGCATCCGAGGCAGAACAGCCAACGAATGGCGGAATATCCGCGCATTTTACCTGTTCATCTCGCCGCTTCTCATTGGTTGGGTTGTTTTTCTCATTGGTCCGAGCCTGTACTCGTTCTATTTATCTTTCACTCGCTACGACGCGCTCACGTCTCCAGTTTTTACAGGCTTGGACAATTACCGCATATTATTCGCCGATGAACGTTTTGGAACTGCACTCTACAACACATTCTACTTTGCGCTGTTTTTCGTGCCATGTTCGACAATTTTTGCACTACTGCTGGCAATGGTTCTCAACCGCGTGCATCACGGCAAAGCCCTGTTTCGTGCAATTTTTTACCTGCCCGCGATTATCCCCAGCGTACCGGCGACTGTTCTCTTTGTTTGGATATTCAATTACAACTATGGATTGATTAACGCTCTTTTGAAGCAAATCGGTCTGCCGCCCCAGCCGTGGTTGACATCGCCCGCTCTTATCAAGCCCGCTTTGATTTTGATGGCGTTGTGGGGTTTTGGCTCCAGCATGTTGATCTTCCTCGCAGGCTTGCAGGGAATTCCACGCGAATACTACGAAGCGTCCGCGATTGATGGCGCTTCGAGTTGGCGTCAATTTTGGAACATTACGCTGCCGCTGCTTTCGCCGACGACCCTCTATGTGTTTATCATACGGTTAATCGGTGCTTTTCAGGTCTTTACGACCGCCTATCTGCTCACGAACGGTACTGGCGGTGCTAAAGATTCGGCGCTGTTCGTCGTACTTTACCTTTACAACCAAGGCTTCAAGCTCGGTAAGCTTGGCTATGCTTCGGCGATTGCGTGGGTGCTGGCGGTGATCATCATCGCCTTCACGCTGCTATCGCTGTGGATTTCGAGACGCTGGGTTTACTACATGGGCGATACACAGGAGGCAGCCGCATGACCACTTCCCAGATTGCGGCGGACAGCCACACAGCCGGTCCCTCAGCGCGTTGGATAATCCGCGTGTCATGGCGGCAGATCAGGTTGATCCTCATTCTGCTGGTATGCAGTGTAATCTTTTTGACACCTCTATACTGGATGGTGATCACGGCGTTTAAGACGCAGGGGGACGCGCTGCGCTACCCGCCGACGTGGTGGCCGAACCCTTTTATCTGGACAAATTTCCCGGCTGCGTTCACTTCGCTGCCATTTGCACGGTTTTACCTCAACAGCTTCGTCATTGTGACACTCAATACGGTGGGGACTGTCCTCTCTTCATCGCTAATTGGTTATGGCTTCGCCCGCTACCGCGTCCCGGGTAGCAACATCCTGTTCATTGGCGTGCTGGCGACGCTGGCGCTGCCCGGTGAGATAACGCTTATCCCGATATTCTTGCTGTTTAAGCAATTGGGTTGGCTTAACACGATTTTGCCTCTGGTCGTGCCTGCCTTTTTTGGTAACGCATTCTTCATTTTCATGTTCCGGCAGTTCATGCGTGGAATTTCAAACGAACTGCTCGATGCAGCCGTGATCGACGGCGCAAGCGCCTTCGGTGTTTACCGGCACATCGTCGCGCCGCTTTCGCTGCCGGTGTTTGCCACCGCAACTGTGTTCAACTTTCTGTGGACATGGAATGATTTCTTTTCACCGCTCATTTACTTGCAGAAGGTCGAACAAATGACGGTCGCAGTGGGGCTCGCCTATTTTCGGGGCGAGAATTCGACCAGCTGGGGTCCGCTGATGGCGGCTTCGCTGGTGTCGATCATTCCAATATTGGTGCTGTTTGTGGTCGCCCAGCGCTACCTGACGGAAGGTATCGTCACGACAGGGCTGAAAGGCTGAAATGAAATGAACGGACGTACTCGCTACGTGCTGGCTGGCACTGGGAACCGCGGCTTACACTTTTTTGGGCAGGCGCTGCAACAGGATTTCCGCGAGCAGTGTGAACTGGTCGGGTTGTTCGACATCAGCGCTGCGCGAATGGATGCCGCTAACCTTCTGCTCGAAACCCAGCTTCCCACCTATACCGATTTTCAGCTGATGCTGACCGAGCTTGACCCGGATGGCGTGATCATTGTCACCAATGACGCATCCCACGCGGAATACGTGGTGCGAACGCTGGACGCAGGCAAGCGCGCGGTTTGCGAGAAGCCGCTGGGCATTAATGCCGAACAGATGCGTAACGTACTGAATGCTGCCCGCCGTACTTCAGGCAGGCTTGCCCAGAGCAGCGTGGTGACCCACAACATGCGGTATGAAGCGGCGATGAGCAAAATCAAGGCTCTACTGAACGAAGGCGTTGTCGGCAAAATCCTGACAATCTCGTTCCGTGAAACACTGGATCGGCATCATGGCGCAGATTATTTCCGGCGCTGGCACCGCTTCAGGGCAAACTCTGGTGGGCTGTTGATTCAAAAAGGGAGCCACCATTTCGACGTCCTGAACTGGCTAGTCGGTTCGCGCCCGCGCCAAGTGATCGCGCGCGGTGGGCTGTACTTTTACGGCAAGTGCGGGACGCTTCGTGGCGAACGCTGCCTGAACTGCGCGAACGCCGCAATTTGCGAATTCTATGCTGACATCTTTACAAACAACGAAGAACAGCGTCAGCTTTACCGCGAAGCTGAGCGCGACAACAGCTATGTCCGTGACGGCTGTGTGTTCGACGAGCGGATTGATATAGAAGATTATATGGAAGTGTTATACGACTACGAGAATGGCGTTCAGGTCGCCTATGAACTCACAGCATTCGCTAGCCTTGAAGGGCTGCGCATGGAAATCGAGGGAACAGGAGGGCGGCTTGTTTATGAGGATGTTATCCCGACCGACTGGCCTCCCGGAGACGTGGTCGTGCCGGGACTGGAATCATTCGAGACGCACGATCTCACGCTGTACAGCTTTCGCGATGGCGTAGTCAAGTTCCCAACCGACCAGTGGCTAGAGAACTGGGAAACCGACCGGAAAGACATGATGCCGGAGATATTCGCTGGCGCACTCGACGCACCGCTGACCGAGAGGATGGCATCGCTTGAGGATGGCGCGTGGGCGGTTTTGATTGGCGCAGCGGCGAATCGTTCGATTGCAGAAGGTTCGCGCCCGATACGCATTGAGGTGCTGCTCGATGCTGAGGTTCAAAGCTCATGACAGCGGCAAAGATCGTCTTGATTGGCAGCGGCAGCTACGCATGGGCACCTCAGTTCATCCGCGATGTGATCATGTCACCCGTCCTACAAGATAGTGTGATTGTGCTGCACGACATCGACCCGGAACCGCTGGAACTGATGTACACGCTCGCCCAAAGGTTGATCGTCAGCGAAAAATCGAACATCCAGCTTGACAAAACGACGGCGCTGGAAGAAGCACTGCCCGGTGCGGATGCAGTGATCCTAACCATCACTACAGGCGGGCTCGAAGCAATGCGTGCCGACATCGAGATACCCGAAAAGTACGGGATTTACCAGTCGGTTGGCGATACCGTGGGACCCGGTGGGCTGGCGCGAGCGCTTCGGAATATCCCAGTTGTAGTAGAGATCGCGCAGACAACGGCGCGCTGCTGCCCGAATGCTTGGCTGCTGAACTACACCAACCCGATGACGACCCTCTGCCGCGCGGTGACGCGGGAGACACTGATCCAAACAGTCGGCTTATGTCACGAGTTTCTCGGCATGAAGCGAGCGCTCCAGCAAATGTTCCAAGCATCTCCGGACGAGATCGAAGCGCGAGTCGCTGGAATCAACCATCTGATCTGGATACTAGAGTTGAAAGTGCGCGGCCAAGACGGATTTCCGAGGCTGCACGAACTGCTATCACCCGCCACAGGGCTTCGACATGGCTCAACATCCGACAAGGATTTTCCGTCGCTGGCGGATCATCATCGCGTAAAATCGCGGCTGTTTGAGTTGTTTGGCGCACTGCCAGCTGCCGGAGACCGGCACGTTGCGGAGTTCTTCCCGTTTTTCCTGTCGGAAGCCAGCGGCAGAGGCATAAGATACGACATTACGAGAACAACTATTGAAGAGCGCTACCACTGGCGTGCCGCAGAAAAAGCTTACGTCGAAAAGCTGGTTAACAGCGAGACTGAACGGCAAGACTTCCTGCGACGTGGCGCAGCCGAAGCCGCCGTGTCGATTATTTCCGCTCTTAGAAGTGCTGGGCCTTATAAGGGAGTCCTGAACCTTCCTAATCAGGGGCAAATTGCTAATTTGCCAGACGATGTGATCGTGGAAACCTTCGGCGTGGTTGATGAAAGTGGCGCGCGCGGACTATCTGCTGGCAGCCTGCCACCCGGCATTCTTGCCATTGTTAGCCGTCATGTCTCCAATCAGGAACTGATCGTCGAGGCGGCATTGACCGGGGATAAAGCGTTGGTACTTCAAGCGCTAGTGAATGATCCGTTGGTGCAAAACCTTGAAGATGTTGAAGAGATGTTAGATGAAATGCTCGCAGCCAACCAGAAGTACCTACCCAGATTTTTCCATTAGCTATGAATGTCGGGTGCTGTAGTTCGGACTGCAAGCCGAGTGCCTGATTGATATAGATAATTGTGGAGACGCCAAGCCGCATGAGTCACCTCACAGATTTTGAGCTGCGAACCCTTCCGGGCTTGCAGCATCAGTACGACGAAAGTCACCGAGAATTCGCTTTTCGTGCTCAGACACTAGATGAGGCGCAGAGATGGCAAGCTGCGCTGCGCGAAACCGTGAGCCGTCTATTGGGTGGCTTCCCGGCTGAACGTTGCCCGCTTAACCCCGTTACTTTAGAAGCTGTGCAGGTAGAAGGTTTCACCCGCGAGCTGGTTGTCTTTCAATCACGCCCCGGCGAGTGTGTGCAGATGTATGTGCTTATTCCGGACACGGCATCAGCGCCATATCGTCCGGTCATTGCGTTACATGGTCATGGTTCCAGCCCGCATCAACTCGTTGGAATGAACTATAGCCCAATTGAGCGAAAAACAAGCGAGGAACAGAACCTCGCCTATGGTCACGCGCTGGCGCTGCGCGGCAACATGGTGTTTGTCCCGGGACAGCGTGGTATTGCCGAGCGCATCGAAGATTCGCCCTATCGTAGTGAAATCGAGCATCCATGGGTTAACTCATGCCAAATGGCTGGGATGAATGCTCTCCTTTATGGTCAAACGCTGCTTGGGCTTAGGATTTGGGACGTGATGCGGCTGCTGGATTACATCGAAACCCGGCTTGAAGCTCAACATGAGAGGATCGGATGCGTCGGTTTGTCGGGCGGCGGCACGACTACGCTGTTTACGGCAGCGCTGGATCAGCGGATCACCTGCGGAGTTATCAGCGGCTACTTCAATACATTTCGCGCCTCACTCATGGAGATTTTGCACTGCTCATGTAATTATGTGCCGGGTATTTTGCGGTATGCCGAGATGGCAGACATTGCAGGATTGATCGCCCCTCGTCCGCTGCTAATCGAGGCCGGCACCCGCGACCCAATCTTTCCGGTTGCAGCCACGAAGCAAGCGTTGGAGTCGCTTCGAAATATCTATACCGTATTTGACGCTCGCGAACGCATCGATGCTGATATCTTTGACGGCGAGCACCGCTGGAACGGCGTCAAAGCCTACCCTTGGCTGGAATCTTGGTTATCTTGACTACTGCCGAGACGTGATTCACATCATGGTCGACCAGTATTTACTTGAAAGGCGAACCTGCGCATGAAATTTGGCTTTATTCCTACCGAAGGTGGTGATCAATTTGCCGAGTCACTGCGTGAAGTGGTTCAGGGTGAGGCACTCGGATTTGACTCGGTTTGGCTGGAAGAGCACCACAGCGTCAGAAATCACTACTGGCCCTCACCTTTGATGGCTCTGGCGGGCTACGCCACGCGCACTTCCCATATCCTTATAGGAACAGACGTTCTGGTCTTGCCGTTTTATCATCCGGTCCGAATTGCTGAAGATACTGCTATGCTTGACGTGATCTCCTGCGGTCGCTTTATCCTCGGAGCCGCCATCGGCTATCGCCCCGAAGAATTCGCCCTGTATCAGACGCCGCTGGAACGGCGTGGCGCGCGCTTCGTAGAAGCTCTCACTTTGATTCAGCGCTTATGGACCGACGATAATGTGGCTTTCGCCGGAACCTATTATAACGTCGAGAACGCACGCATTGAGCCGAAGCCCACTTCCGCCGCTGGTATTCCTCTCTGGCTTGGTGGTTGGGGCGATCTTTCGCTCAAGCGGGCCGCTGAAATTGGAGATGCATGGGTGCCCGGACCCACGGCGAGCTTGGACAAACTGCTACAGGCGCAAGCAATTTATCGTGAGTGTCTTCGTGTAGATAACAAAAACCCAACGGACTTCCCGAACCCACTAACACGCGAGGTCGTGATTGCCGAAACTACACAGGAGGCGTACGAACTCGCGGAAAAGCATCTGCTCGTCAATTACCGTGACGAGTATGGCGGCGGTTGGTCACATCCGCTGATCGGTAACGAGGACGATGTTCCAGTTGATCATCTAGAAGAGTTGGGACGCGACCGCTTCATAATCGGTGACCCCGAGACATGTATCCAGAAGATAAAGCGATTCCAAGAAACGTTCGGAGTTGACCACCTAATCTGCCGTCTGTATTTCCCCGGTATGCCACACAAACATATTCTTCGTGAACTGGAATTGATTAGCAGAGAAGTAATGCCTGCGTTTCGCTAACGAAAACGTGAATTGAGAAAGGAATGGGAAAAGCATGACAACGTTAAACCTGCGAGGGATTATTCCCGCGACTGTTTTGCCTATGACAGAGACCCATGAACCAGATATTGACGGCCTAGAAAGCTACCTCGAATGGGTAATAAAACAAGGGCCGGTCGCATTAGCAATCAATGCCGATACCGGGGAAGGACCTCACTTATCCCGCGCCGAGCGCCGAGAGGTATTGGAAGCGGCGGTAGGTGTTGCTGCTGGTCGCTGTGCCATTGTTGCGGGCATTGGGGGACCGTACACGGCGGCTGCAATTGAGAACGCCCGGGATGCAAAAGCGGCAGGAGCAGATGCGCTGCTGATTTTTCCCATTTCGGCATTTCAGGGTCAGGCGCTTGACCCAGAGGTCCCATACCAGTATCACAAGGCTATTGCTCAGGCAGTGGACCTTCCAATCATCCTGTTCCAACTTCAACCTGCTTTAGGCGGCGTCATTTATAACTCGGAAACGCTTGCTCAATTACTGAAGATTGATAATGTGGTTGCCCTTAAAGAAGCATCTTTTGATGCGCTTCAGTTCATGAGAACTAAAACCCTGATTGAACAAGCCTCACGCCAAATTACACTGCTCACTGGCAATGATAATTTCATACTTCATTCGTTCATATTAGGGGCTGAAGGCGCCCTGATTGGCTTTGGCACACTGGCGATAGCGCTGCAAGTGCAGATGTATGAAGCGGCGATGGCACGTCGCTACGATGAGGCGTTTGCTTTGTCAAACATTCTTCAACCATTTGCAGATGAAATCTTCGCGCCACCAGTTTCCACATATCGTGTCCGCACAAAGGAAGCCCTGAAGTTGCTTGGAGTGTTGCCTAACGCAATTGTGCGTCCGCCACTCCTCCCTTTGGAGCAAAAAGAACGCGAACACATTCGGCAGGTGCTTATTCGCGCTGGACAACTGGATGCGTTCAAGGCTTGACAAATACATCTCCGCACAGGCTATTGTTGTGTACGACTGTACGGGTTCAGGGGTGGTGAGAGAGAAAGCGGGATAAACTAAAGAGATACTTTCCCCATCTGAAAATAAACCAAAAGGAGCAGTCAGATGGTCAAAGACGAGAAGGTATCGGCTGAGCAAACCGTGTGCGATATTCGGCGACAAACCCGACGCAAGTACAATACGGAGGAGAAAATCCGGATGGTGGTGGAAGGCTTGCGAGGGGAAGCGAGTGTGGCCGAGCTGTGTCGCCGCGAAGGCATTAACCCCAACCTGTACTACACGCCTCGCCGGGGATACAAAACGCCAAGCGACCAGTGACGAGGTCAGTGAGATCTGACGTGAGAATGAACAACTCAAGCAGGTGATGGCGGAACTGCTGCTGAAGAACCGGTCGCTGAAAAAAGTGCGCTGGGCGGGGAGACGAACGCATGGGAGGAGTGACCCGCAGTTCGGCTGCCGAGAAAATGGAAATCATTCGGATCGTGGAAGAGTCAGGGCTGCCTGTAAAGCAGACCCTAGCCGAATTGGACATTCCACAGAGTACGTTCTACCGTTGGTATGACCGTTATCGAGAGGCAGGCTACGACGGTCTGGTAGATCGTCAACCACAGCAGCACCAGTTCTGGAATCGCATTTCGCAGGCGGTTCGTGAGCAGGTGGTTCAGATTGCGTTGGAACATCCTGAACAGTCGCCTCGTGAGTTAGCCTGGCACATTACCGACCATCAGGGTTATTTCATCTCCGAGTCGAGTGTGTATCGTATTCTCAAATCTTCGACCTCATTACCAGTCCAGCCTTTATCCTGCTGAAAGCCAGTGATAAATTTCCGCATCCCACCCAGCGGGTAAATGAATTGTGGCAGACCGACTTCACACAGTTTAAAGTCACCGGTTGGGGCTATTACTATCTCTCCACTGTTTTGGATGACTTCTCCCGCTATATCCTCGCCTGGAAACTGACTACAGGCATGGCCCATAGCGATGTTCAAGACACACTAGACATCGCGATTGCTGCCACTGGCATTACTCAAGTTGCTGTGAAGCATCGTCCTCGCTTGCTGTCGGACAATGGTCCGGCTTATCTATCCGCTGATTTAGCCGACTATCTGCAAACACACGGTATCCGCCACACACGCGGCCAACCTTACCACCCCATGACCCAAGGCAAGATTGAGCGTTGGCACCGCGCGCTGAAAAACGTCATCTGCCTCGAGAACCATTATTTCCCTTGGCAGTTGGAGCCAGCGATTGCTGCTTTTGTTCAGCATTACAACCACCAGCGCTACCACGAAGCTTTGGATAATCTCACTCCGGCAGATGTCTATTTCGGGCGAAAGGTCGACGTGATCACTCAAAGGGAGGTTATTAAGCGTCAAACTCTAGACTTACGTCGTGCTGAGTACAGTGCCATGATTTCGTTAACTTAAATGTTCGTTATACTGGGGAATAGTATCTCTTAGCTAAACCTTTTTCGTCTCCCATTTCCTTTGACGACGTACAGATGAGGCTCTTATCACCGTGCTCAAGCAGGTATCGGAGCGTTATGCGCGTTGGGGATTTAGTAAGTTATATGCCTGGTTACGGAACCAAGGATACGACTGGAATCATAAGCGGGTGTATCGTGTTTATCGCGCCATGAAGCTCAATTTGTGGATGACGCGGCGCAAGCGGTTGCCGAAACGTTTCCCTGAAGCACTCAGTACGCCTCAAACCATCAATGTGTGCTGGTCGATGGATTTCATGAGTGATGCTTTGTTGGATGGACGCAAAATTCGCACCTTGAACATCTTAGATGATTTCAACCGCGAGGTATTAGCCATTGTGGTGGATACATCCCTACCGGCTAAACGGGTGGTTCGTACATTGGAGCAGTTGGCACAATGACGGGGTTATCCACAGCGGATTCGCGTCGATAATGGTCCGGAATTCATTTCAGCGACTCTAGCGAGTTGGGCTGAGTTGCATCATGTCTGGCTCGACTTTATTCGACCGGAGAGGCCGGATCAGAACGCCTATATTGAACGCTTCAATCGTACCTACCGTGAAGATGTCCTCGATTTTTACTTGTTTCGCACTTTGGAGGAGGTCAGGCACATCACTGAGCAATGGATACAGATTTACAACCATGATCGACCCCATGATGCGCTCGCTGGTCTGACGCCAGCGGCCTATTATCGGGTTCACTCTCTCTAGTTTTGTTTGGTACTAATGATGGGGTGGCTACCCTTGATTACGGCTATTTTATCTCAGTTTTGTCATTGTACACCTTATAAAGGTTACTCATACAAAAGTGTAAGCACTATTATTGGATTTAGACATCGCAGAGGGATGATTGTGCGATGTGCTGTACAAATTTTCTGCCTTTGGAAAGAAACTGGTTATAGCTTATAGCTAATGGAATCTAAAGCGAAAAGATAAATTTCTATATGTGAATCAAAGCACAAGCAAGAGGTACCTATCAGCCTTTTCGCACGGTCCATTTGAATTAGTTCCGTTTGAAATTTCATTATCGACACTCATCGCCGCCCAATTGAGACTTATGTACAAGCTCAGGGTGCGAATTTAGTGAAGTCCCTAGTTGACGTAGCCGAGTCAGGAAAGACGATACGTCGTACGAAATTTTGGAATATGCTCCGAGAAGTTAAAACCACAAATTGTCACACTATCATCTTTAAGCTTTATATATCTTCAACTATAAGTTGTTAATATAAAAACTGTGAAATATATCACGATTTCGCTTCAAATGATGACCACTTTGACTGCACATTGAATTTATGAATAGTATGCGAAACATGCTGTGGAATTATCATCCAAGCAGGATTATCCTAGAGGAGGTTTTCATCTTTTGGTCTCAATAGTCAGCACAAAGGACAAACTTTGATTGATGCGTACGGATTGCACGTCGGCTCGTTGAGCATTCGCTTCTATGCACTCATACTCATTACTGGCTTACTGGTGGGTACTTTGTTTACAGCGCGACGCGCTAAACGATGTGGATATAACCCAGATGAGGTTTGGAATGCTATTTCGTGGGCGATTATTCCCGGACTTGCTGGTGCTCGGCTCTATCATGTTTTAACTCCAACTCCGGCATCGGGCATTACGACACAATACTACTTAGAACACCCTCTCGAAATCTTAGCTATCTGGCGCGGCGGATTGGGGATTTATGGAGCGATAATAGGTGGAACTCTAGGAGTCATCGTCTACTTAAAACGGCGTCAGCTTCCGGTGCTGCGATGGCTTGATTTGGCAGTGCCCGGATTACTTCTGGCCCAAGCGATCGGTCGATGGGGGAATTTCGTCAATCATGAGCTTTATGGCGCTCCTACTACCTTGCCTTGGGGCATTTACATTCCAATAGAAAACCGAGTTCCAGGGTATGAGCAATTCAGTATATTTCATCCGCTCTTTCTATACGAGTCACTTTGGAATATTGCCTCCTTTATATTCATTCGGTGGATTGAAAGAAGATCTAAAACTCTCAAAAGTGGTGATCTTGTCCTCTTGTATCTAATTCTTTATCCTTGTGGACGTTTTTTCTTGGATTTTGTTCGCTTGGATAGCAATGGAATAGGACCTTTAACTACGGCACAGGAGATTTCAATCGTTGTGATGCTAGCATCGGTTGCTATGCTTGTTTATCGTAAACACATTGCAAAAACTGCATAGGTTTGATTAGGGAGATAATTCCATGAATAAAGTCTTCCAACACAAGTGAGGCTGATAGATATAAGCTTGAGGCAGTGAAAAACAGAAGAAACAAATTGATCTTAAACTGTCAAATCCGGGTGAGCCCATTTGTCCCTATTAAGGTAACCTATATTTCATACAAACCTGAAACTGATACCCAAATCTTGAAGGCTGGTGACTTATGCAGCGTTGGAATGGCTGGGGGGAAGAAAGTCTTACTTACCCTTTAAGCCCCACGGCGATTGACTTTTTGAAAACGCAACTTGATAGTGGTCACAAACCTAGGGATGCTACTCTAGCGGAGGTAATAAACATTGTTCCTCCGACGCGATTGCCAGACCATAATTTGGTTGTTACTAATGCGTTGGATCGGCTTCTCCATTCCCGCGGACAAAGCTTGCCTGACTGGATCGCAAAACGTGGTGGTCAAATCCCAGTATTTCCAGATGGTGTTGTCTATCCTTCTAGTCATGAAGATGTACGAAATATTCTCAATTATGCAAAAACTGTGGGAGCATCAGTGATCCCATATGGTGGTGGGACGAGCGTAGTTGGACATATCAATTCCGTAGCTGGAGATACTCCTGTGCTAGTCGTTGATCTTAAGCGAATGAGCCAACTTCGGTACTTCGATGAGAAAAATCATCTGGCAACTTTTGGAGCAGGTATCAAAGGCCCTCAGCTAGAGGCAGAGTTACGCGGTCGAAATCGCACCCTCGGCCATTTTCCACAATCTTTTGAATTTTCATCGCTTGGTGGTTGGATTGCGGCACGCTCAGCGGGTCAACAATCCCTCTATTATGGGCGGCTTGAAGACTTATTCGGAGGCGGTGTTGTTGAAACGCCTAGTGGAAAACTTATTCTTCCGCCATTTCCAGCGTCAGCAGCTGGTCCGGATTTACGTGAAATGATATTAGGTTCAGAGGGGCGGATTGGCATCATTACAGAAGCAACTGTGAGACTATCGCAGTTACCGGCGGCAGAAGTCTTTTATGGAGTTTTCTTCCCAAATTTTGAGTATGGTCTCAGTGCAATACGTGAAATCAGTCAGGCGAAATTATCGCTTTCATTGATGCGTCTGAATACTTCAGAGGAAACACGCGCAACGCTCGCATTGAGCGCCCATACAAGAATAGTTCACTTGTTGGAACAGATACTTTCTCTAATTCGTATAGCGGACGAAAAATGTCTTATGTTACTTGGTGCAACTGGACACCAGTCAACTGTGAAAAAAACACTAAATGACGCGCTTGATATAGCGAGGCATCACAAAGGTGTGAATATTGGAGAACCATTGGGCAAAGAATGGAAAAAATCACGCTTTCGTACGCCTTATCTCAGAAATTCCTTATGGGAGCTTGGATATGCAACTGATACTCTAGAAACAGCAACAAGCTGGACTAATCTACAGGTAATGATTCTTAGAATCGAAGGGGCTCTGCGAGGTGCTCTGGATAATGTTGGTGAGAAAGTATACACGTTTGCCCATATATCTCATAGTTACTCAACTGGTTGCAATTTATACATAACCTTTCTTTATCGGATCGCAGATAGGCCCGAGGAAACTTTGAGACGCTGGAAGATATTAAAATCAGCTGCCAGCGAGGCAATAGTATTGAGTGGTGGTACAATTAGTCACCAGCATGGAGTAGGCCTCGATCATCGCAAGTATCTCCATTCGGAAAAGGGAGATTTGGGTCTATTAGCTATCAAGAATGTGTTGGTTGGTTTTGACCCGACACAAATGATGAATCCCGGCAAGCTACTTTAAGTGAGATGATATATGAGTTGGAAATACGGATCGCGGATAACAGTATGGAATCAGCTTCAAAATGAATGGGATATTGTTGTTATCGGTGGGGGAATCACAGGTGCGGGGATCTTTCGTGAAGCATGTCTACGTGGGTTGAAAGTGCTTTTGTTGGAACAGCGTGATTTTGCCTCGGGAACATCTAGTCGATCGTCCAAAATGGTACATGGTGGATTGCGTTACCTCAAGGATGGTAATCTTGGATTAACTTATAAATCTGTTCGTGAACGTGAACATCTTCTCGAAGAAGGAAAGGGACTGATTGAGCCACTTCCATTTATATTTTTGAATCGGAAATCAGACATCCTCGGATCAATTTTAACAAAATTCGGCCTAACCATATATGACTTCATGGCGCGTCGTTGGCAGCATAGGCATTACAATCCCGCTGAGTTAAATATGCTTGCACCGAATCTCAGACTTGACGACACACAAGGCGGATTTGGTTACCAAGACGCAATTACTGACGATGCGCGGTTGGCACTACGAATACTGAAAGAAGGTGTTGCGAACGGAGGTATTGCACTCAATTATGTATCTGCCCGACAAATTTTACGTGAGAATGATCAAGTTACTGGTGTTCATTTTGTAGATGAGCTTACGGGACAGGCAAGAGATGTGAAAGCGCAGGTTGTTGTGAATGCAACAGGCGCGTGGGCTCAGGTTCTCCATACGAGTGAGACACCTAGACAAAATATCCGACCTCTCAGGGGTAGCCATCTTGTACTACCAAAATGGCGTTTGCCAGTCGCGCAGGCCATAACTTTTCGACATCCCACCGATGGACGATATGTCTTTATTTATCCTTGGGAAGATGTTACCCTCGTTGGAACCACTGATCTCGATCATCAAGAATCACTTGAATATGAGCCCTGTATAAGTCCTCAAGAAGTAGCATACTTAATGGCCGCAATTCAAGATCGGTACCCATCATTAGAGGTCAACCTCGATGACATTATTAGTACATTTGCAGGTGTACGCCCTGTGATTGATTCCGGCAAAGCTAATCCTTCCGATGAATCGCGTGATTATGTCATTTGGCAAGACAAGGGTCTAATCACGGTAACAGGCGGTAAATTGACGACATATCATACAGTTGCACTCGAGGTTTTAGGGAAACTAAGTGGCTTACGGTGGAATCAGTTGGCTGTACATTCAAATGCTGCGCGTTTGGAATCAGCAACGCCGGATCTAGTCGGAATAGTGCGCAAATCTGGACTTCATCCCAGTATCCAACAACATCTGTTGGGACGATACGGTAAAGACAGCGCGGCAATTATAGAATCAGCTCAAACAGACGAACTAGATCTAATTCCCGGTACATCTTATTTATGGGCAGAGGTACGTTGGGCTGCGGGCAATGAGGCGGTAGTTCATCTGGATGATCTCTTGTTACGGCGTATGCGTTTAGGGATTATCGTGCCACGCGGAGGAGAGCAACATTTGCCCCGTATTCGTAAAATTGTACAATCAGAATTGGGATGGGATGATAATGAGTGGGAAAATGAATGCGAAGCATATATGGTGACTTGGAGCAAGAAATACTATTTACCCGAAAGAAATAGTATTCCAGATTGGAATGCAATTCTGTCAAAGCCTTAACGCTAGCGAAAATAGGCTTCCAGCATGTTGCGTCAATTCTAGGCGATTTGTTCATGCATAGAAGCGGACGAATTAAACTCTTATAAGAATGATCCTATGCCCGAAACCAAATCCAATATGCTGCTCCTATATATTTTGAAGTTGATTCTTGGTTCTGTATTTAAGCTCTATTTCCGGTTGGAACGTAAAGAAGACAACAAAGTCTCAACAAAACTGGCGGAGGAGAAACGCCCGACTATTATTGTATTTAATCACACAAGCCACCTAGATGTTGTGGTGATTAGTCTGTGTTTGGATATTAACTTGGTTCATCGAATACGTTTTCCCAGTAAAAAAGAGTTATTCGAAGATCCCAAGACAGGGTGGCTTATGCGTCTTGCTGGTGCTGTTCCTATAGATCGTAATATGATGGATTTGACAGCGGCTCGTTCAATTCTTCAAACTTTGCGATCCGGGAAGTGCATCATCATTTCACCTGAGGGAACGCGAGGTACTACAGACGCTGTTTCACATTTCACAATAGGGTTTGTCAAGTTAGCTATCAAATCGAAGGCTTTGATACTCCCCGTAGGAATAGTGGGGGCGCGCAACGCGTTTCCCAAAAATGCTCATATTCCCAGACCAAAAAAGATATTTGTAAATGTTGGTAATCCAATTGATCCTTTGCTCATTCTTGGTGACAAACCTTACAATCAAGACCTGGAAGATTTTGCTGAAAACATAAGGATTCAGATAATGTCACTCGCGGGAAACAGTAATCTAAGCCAAATGTGAGTTTATACAGATAGGATAGTGACACTTGCTTATCAAATGTGTTGCACCAATTCGTGCTGAATCAGGAAAGAATGTGCCTATAGGAATAATCATAGTTAATGATACGAATACTATTGCTCACATAAAGCAAGTTGAGATAAATAGCAAATATCAAAATCCCCCCCTGGCAACTAGGAAAACGACCCTAAATATTGACATAAATGAATCGCATTGCAGTCATGAAATTAAAGCGGGTCAAAGTTGTTGCGAAATCTTCTTTATTGAATGTGAAAATGGATATTCAGGGAAAATGCTTATTGATGTCAAGGTGAATTACGATTCTAATTCCAAGTTTAATAAACATAACAAATTTGAAACTGGAATTCAAGTTGATATTTATATAAATACTATTCCCACTCTTCCAGGTTGGTATCATGGAACATGCTATACGCCAAATAACTTCTCACAAACATTTGATGATTTAGTGGTATTGTTAGGTAAGTCTATGGGACTTTCGTGGGTGATAGCTGTAAAAAATGATCCCTTAGTAAATCAACATGAAGACAAGATTGTAGATGGTTTTGAGTTCTTGTCTGGACGGCTGATAGATACTATCGGCTCATATGGGAATCGAATTCAGTTGCTTGCTGTGGAGATAAGTGACCTCATTACTTCTTATACTAAGTTAGCATCTTCCCTTGAGATAGTATCTGGTAAGGGGGGGCTTAGTTTTGCTGCCGGTCCATTTTATAGGAAGGGGACTCTAATTCAAAAACTCTTTTCTACCCTCTGGCGTACGACAGATTTAGAAAGTCCTAAGCTTAATGGGATTATCTTTTCATATATCAATCTTGCAGATGATTTAGGAGCCTTCTATAGTGTTCGTAGTTTATGGGTTGAGCAACTCCTACATGGAAAATTCCTGTCTCCCTTAACGAACGGAACATTTGCCAGTGAAGTTTTAGGGCTTGAAAAAGAGAGGTTTATTGGTTCACTAAGAACCGTAATACACTGTGGGAACAATTTTAATACTGCTAGTATCATTAAAGCTCTAAAAGATGGGAACTTATTTGTTACTCAAGGTCCGTTCGTGTTATTTACACTGAAAAGTAGCGAAGGCTTAGAAGTAACTCTAGGTGAAACTATTTATGGTACCTCTTTTGACATCTCAATTCACGTAAAAACAAGTCCAGAATTTGGAAGATTTGATGAAGTTATGGTAATTGTAGGAGATATTACAACTCATGAGGAGGAGATACTATTTTTTGTACTTGATAAATGGTTTAAGGGCGACAATGAAGCTCAAATCAATGAAGAAAATATACTGAATGAGGTTAAGATCTCAAAAGGATATATCAGAATAGAAGTCATAACTAAAAAAGGGGATCAAAGTTTTTTTGCTTTTACCAATCCAATATGGGTTAACAAGCTTCAACCCTAAAGTTCTTTAGTATCTATCCTACAAACTCTTATAAACTGAAATAGCGATAACCTAACACATGAAATACAATCTTATACTAATTCATTCATTTCCAACGAACAGTATATTGCTTAAAGGACTTATAGAGTATTTAGAAGGGTTCTTTAATGTATATTTTATCGATTTACCGGGTTTTAGAAAGACAATACCTCCCTTAGCGCTCATAAACATTCCAGAATATGCAAAGTTCGTTGAAAATAAGATCGCAGGCTTCGGACTTGATAGTTATTTAGTTGGGGGCATTTCTTTTGGCTTTATCGTTATCAATAGTGTTAAATATACTGATGGGAAATGTTTAGGAATAATCGCTATGGAGCCTTTCACTGGAGTCGATTCCCTTCGTATGACTACTCAACAAAAAACTCTATATAAAATGCTATTTAGAGTAGTTAATTTCCTGAAAGTCGATAAACTTTTATGGAAGAGTCTGCTTCTCCGTAGAACCTTTGCACAGCAATATCCAGAGTGGACAGTCGATATTGTATTGGGGGAAATTGACTCCAAAACGTTTTTTGAAACTGCGGCACTAATTCTTAATGCCACTGACCCTATTGAATTCCAAAATCTCCCCTATGTCCTATCCATCAATAAAGATGACGATACGGTTAATTATCCATATCTCCATAAGTTGTTTTCGACCCATGTGAAGCGTTTGAAAATTATTGATACATCAGTCGAACATTATCCTGCGGACTTGAGCAAAGATTACTTTAGTAAGATGATCCCGAGCTCGGTATTTATGGAAATATTCAGCTTCCTCGCGCAGCTAGATCTTGATAAGAGCTAGAATAAACTAACCTGCCCACGAACTCCGATAGTGGATTGCGATGGTGTTTGCATCATGTTACTTTACTACTTGGGTCATCCAGCCAACGCGCTCCCTGTAATTCATTCCTGAGTTGGTTTTGGCTCTAGCTGCTTAATCTGTTGGATGATAGCCACGGCTCTTGGATGCCATATCTCTCTTAACCGTTTAAAATCAGCAGTATCAAGTGCTTGCAGTGCCGCAATCACATTTTCTCTGGCTGATTTAATGTTGTTTTCAACAAGATAAAGTTGTGCCAAATATACCAGCGGTTGCGGATGTCCTTTCGGTCCTTGTTCCTTGGCAAGATTAAGCTGCCTGTGAGCGTCGCTATATTTTCGTTCTAACGTGGCTGCCCTCCCTAGCAAAGCATAAGCGTTCCATTCCGAATTCTTTTTATCCTCATTGTTTTTGATGAGGTTGAAATAGCGTTGTGATGCATCCCGCGCCTCCCGAATTTCCTCATCCGTCGGAGAATCTTTTTCGAGCAGACTCCAAGCTAATCCTTGCCAAGCCATGTCTGATCGCTGTGATTTGTTAAGCGCACTCCTGTAAGCCTCAATCGCCTTGTCAGATTCGTGATTCTCTAGATAAAGACGACCAAGGTAGCTAACGCCCAGCGCGAATTCTTTGATTGAACTGAGAACTTCTACCGCCAAATTCATGGACGTGGTTGCTAAATCTGCGTTTCCGTTTTCCCTAGCTCGGACAGACTGCTCATGCAACAGTTTGCCAAGATAATATTTGCAGAACTCGAAATTAGGGCGTTGTTTCAAACGGTGTTCAAGCTGGGCAATTGCACGATCAGGGAGATTGAGCTTTTCATAGACATTCGCAAGGAGGATATAGGCCTGCGAATATTGAGGGTTCAATCGGATTGTATTCTGAAGTTTGGTTTCGGCTTCCTCATAACGACCATAGTGGTAATCGGCTTCTGCCGAGGCTGCTTCCAGTACGCAGCGTAAGTGATCTGTGCTGTTCGTTACAAATTTTAACGCCTGTTTTTTGGCTTGAACGAACTCGTCATAACAATTTTGTCGTACCCGCTCATCTTTAGAGTAGTAGCCTATTTCTCGGACATAGGACGCGGCGATACCAGAAAAGGTAAGAAACAGAAGTTGCTTTGCTTCTTTGGTTGATAAACCGGGTAACGTATCCCGTTTTCGACCCCCTGTGATAATCATAAAATTGTCACGCGCAAAAACGGGGTCTTTCGGATGGGCATTAATTTGAAAGTGGCAAACGCCAATATTGTAGGCAAGATGATACTTAAGATGCGCCGCTTTAAAATTTTCTTGGAGTTTAGTGAACAACTGCAATGCCAGCTTATATTGTTCGCGTTCCATATAGGCGAGGCCAAGATTGTATTGAGCGGCAATATATTCCGTATCTTGAAGGGACAATTCCTCCAGTGTTTTGATAGCTTCGTCCAGTCTGCTTTGTTGGCTGGAATCGCTGCGATAATACTGAAGATTTTCCAATGCCTTGGTCAATGATGCGAGCTGTTGCCAACTTGATGTTTGGGCTTTCGAACTCAAATAAATCAAAAAATTGTAGGCGATTTTTTCTGCAAGTTCCATGACGCTCAGCTCATTCTCAGTAGTTTGAGTAAGTCGCCATGTAGAATGCATAGTACCATCATTGGCATGGCGCACGAATGCGTAGACGATAACCTCATTTCCGGCCTTTGTAATCTGACCGGACAGTTCGTAACGGTCTTGGCCCAGCCGTTGCAAGTAGCGCAGAATTTCCTCAAGGGGAATCGGTATGTCGAAGGCCGAAATATTCAGTTGTTTGATCTGGTCAATGAAGTCAGGTGGCTTTTGACCAATCGCGAACGTACTGGGTAGGTCGAGCTCATCGGCAATAAAGGGTGAACTCTCAGTTGCGCTCATATGAATGTGCTGTATCCGGTGCAGGGCCACACCAACGGCACGCGGCAAGGACGTTTGTAGCTGAGGCATTCCTGTTAAATCGTCAAACTCAACGATGCTGATGCTATCCCGCCCAGACTTACGAAACAAAAACAGGGTTAGCACGACTCCCACAATTAAGAACAGCAGAAGGCCACGAGCGAACAAATCAAAAAACCAGACGAGGGCTTGCTGTGTGGTTTCTCTTACACGAAAAGCGAGACTTTGCTGCGCCGAAGCAATACGAATAATGGCTTCATTTGCATAGGGTGTCGATGGGGCATCATTAAGCGCAAGGACTGCATTATAAAGATCTTCAGCCTTTTGATAATTACCGATAACTTCAAATTGAAAGGCCCGATCTAAAAGGACTTGTGCATCAGGGGAAGCACTATCCAAAGGCGGCGCTTTGAAATCAGGCGCTTGTGGCTCGGCGATCCTTAACAACACCCCTAAAACCATGATGGCGACGATAGCCGAAAGCGGGAAAATCAGCCACCAGATCAACGTCCTAGTTCTTGGCTTCAGCATCTTGAATTCTTACTTTCCAAATTTATTGGCTTTTGCTCTTACGTTCATAATTCTGTTGAATGAAATGACTAACCATCTCATCAATTTCCGGGAAGATTGATCCCCCATAAGTAATATTTGCTGCCAATCGTAGCAATAGGGAAACGAACTCAGCAAGTGAATTACAGGATGGAATTTGCGAAAACAGCCAATCGACTTTCCGCCATAATTCTGGCGAATCGGTTCGGACAATCGCTGTTTCCCAGAAATATAAGCCTTGCGCACTCCATAAATCCGTCGTTTTGACACGAGCAAATTGGTTAGTTACCTGACGAATGAATTCCAGTGGAAGATCTGCTTTACTGAGGAAGTCATCTACTTTAACGGGGTGAAAGACACGGAAAAACCGGAGCGTTTCAACCAACATTTCTCTTAGATTTACCTCTTTATCTGTTAAAATCCGTGCATCTTCCTCAGGCACAAGCATTTCTACAACATCAAAAACCATTTTTGCACTATATTCACCCTCTAGCTGAATCGCACGAACACATTCCAGAACATAAAACCGCATTAAGTCGTAGTCTTTGTTTTCCATCGCTTGCCGTAAAAAGTCTCTGACTGAAGGTGATAAACCTGCATCCAAAGTCTTATTCTCATTACGTATGACATCGCCGATATATAACATGCGCAGTTTGCCAGTTGCAGTGTTATACCACCCACCCGTTCGATCCCACATCTTCTTTAGTAAGCTGGCGTAGCGTTCCAAGTAAATAGGGTCCGGGTTGCCAAGTCTAGGATGGGTTGCCATAGCCATAACCCAGAAAGGCGCATACCCATATAAGGGACCAACCGGATTGAACTTTGCCGCTTCTTCGAAAAGAATCTCTGCGAGTTCGAGACATTTCGCAGTCGATTTCTTCAAATGAGCATCAAGAGCAATAATTGTTAACCACGTCGTGAAGATATACGGCGATGAAGCAACAGCCTTCAAATGTGGTTCGATGTCCGCGATATCGGTGTTCTCGACGTTATAGAATCGGATAATCTCGCGCATTTGTTGTTGTCGCTCTTTGAGGCCCTTATCCTTGAAAAAGGCCTGCAATTCTACAACGCTAACCGCGTTGTTTTCATCAACTTCTCCCCCGACCAAGCGAAATACAAAACTAGTTCCAATGTTAATTATCTGCCGACGGAGGATAGTTTTCATGGCCTCAACACTCTTACTCAGTTGAGATTGAGGATTGGGGTTAAAATGGAAAATTTTCTCTAACAAAGGGCGCCAAATTTTGGTGAGTTGGGACGTGGCTGCTGAAGACCGATGATCTTTGAAAAGAATAAATAGAGACACACCCAGTAAGGGTTCAAAATAGCGGTTTACAGGCAATCCAAAGCGGTTAACCGCTTTATCAGCCATATTCTTCAGGAAGCTATAACCTTGCTCGGGAGAGGCATACCAGTATTGAACAATTCCAAAAAGCGCGGCCACACGGGTGTTCGGGCTATCATCTGTAGCGGCAAGTTCTAGAATCCTTGGAAATTTGAAACGGGAAGCGAGCGCAATGGCGACCTGCTTACGCTCTAATTCCCGGTTTTCAGTTGTTGTTTTGTTAGTGGACTTGAGCAAAACTTCTAATAGTGGTTCCAGATCAAAAGTTTTTTCCTCTCCAATAATACTTAATGCATCTTCGGTAATGCCTCGAGTCTGGTCATATCCCGTCAAGTTGTAAACGACATTATTCCGAGCTATTGCATCTAGCGTAGTGAGATGTTCAGTGAGCGCAGATCGTATAATGCCCCGTACAAAGGGCTTTTTACCAGCGACCTCGGTTGCTTTCAAATAGTCTGTAACTGGATCAGTAATGAGTTCGCGCAGACGAAGACCGCCGAAATATTCCCAGAATCGCTCGTAGCGGAAGCCAAGCTCTTCATCAATCGAAACCCCTCGAATCGTCAAAATTCCAGCACTCGCTAAATTGTGATAAATCACGTTCACAGGTTCACCAGCTACCTGATCCTCGTAAAGTATGTATTCGGAGAGTTTCACACCCCGGTCATCTCGAACTTCCGAGAGAATGGCCGTTGGAATTGCATATTGAATTGAATCCGGTGAAATATTCTTGATAAATAAAGGCATCAGCCATTGTTTTAAGAAGCGAACATCCTTGTCTCTGAGACGCTTGTCTTCAATCAATCGTTCAATGTAACGACTATAAATTTGGCTTGACTGAAATGTTGTGGGCAACTTTTTTCCCCGATAGATGTGGCACATTAAGGCAAGAGTCAATGGATCGCGGAGCAAACGGGCTATTAAAGGTGTTAGTTCATTGAACTCTGACTGGACTTTATAAAACGTCTTATAACGCTCGAAGGCTTCGCGCAGCTCGTCGAATGAGAATTCAGAGATTTCGAACTCAATTTCATTTTGTCCCAAGGGCTTATAATACTGATTCTCATGCAGTTTCAGTTTTCGCTTTATGTCTTGCCAAGGCTGTGGTCGTGAACTGATGACGATTTTTAGCCAGTCGGCTTTTGGGGTAAAAAGATTGTCAATCTCTGAGACCAACTGTACTGGGTCTATACACTCATTAACCGCATCTAGAATCAGTATAAAGCGTTGATCATTCGTTCGGGAAATACCTTCTAACGTGGTGATTACTTTATCTGGACTGATATCGGCGCTGGTTAATTTACTCAGATCGGAGGCAATCTCTTTGAAGATGGATTTTTTGTCGGACAAATGAGCGAGATCGTAAATTAATACAGTGTATTTGGATTCAAGTTGATAGCGGTAAGCAATATCAGCCAAGATACTACTCTTCCCAATCCCGGACTTGCCAACCATTACAAAATTTCGGTAGGGAGAATCAAGAAAACGCTCAAAATGATCGAGGATTGACAGTCGTTTTAGAAATAAGTTATATTTTGACTCCTCATGAAACTCGGTATACGCTTTATTAGCGCGAAACTCATTGATCGACTTTGTAATTTCTCGGAACTCATCCCAATTCAGATTAGAAGCAGGGGGTGCATGACCCCTCATCTGGCGTTCTAGGCGGAAATATATGGCCTGTATATCATTCAATGAGGATGGTGATCCGGCTGTTCCCTGCTGAGGAAGAACAATATAGGTCACTCGTGATGGTGTGAAAGACTCATAGAGCCCCGCATTAACACCCTCAAAATCTATGTTTAACACTCCCTGTCGGACAACCAACGGATGTAACTCAAGAAACGTTTTGAAATTCTTGGTAAGGTAATACTTGCCTGACCTCAGATTAGCGTTATTCAATGGCGGTCTTGTTGGATCAATTTTCTGTCCTTGCCAGAGCTCATACGTGCCATTATCATCTAGTGTCAGAATCAGATTATAGTTTCGAACAAAATCCATCCGAGCAAGGATTTCGCGGAAAAGTGATATTATCTGTTGTTCTAACTCCTTCCACTGCGCGTCAGTTTCGGGTGTCACTTTATGGTTAAGTCGGTTGCGTATTTCAGTGATCGTATTAAACCGTTTCCGCATTCCACTTTCTTGGCAGAATTCAAAAAGCTCTTGAACAAAAAATGTGCCCTTCTTTTCCTCAAATGCACCTACGCCCGTGAACAAGAGATCAATCCATGTTCCAAGTGACATATCTTTGGGTAGAGAATTGAGTAACAATTTATGAAAACGCTCATGCTGCCATTGATCGCCAATGGGTAAATAATTACTCGTTACGACCAAGGAGAGTGCTCGTACTATATTGGTAAACACCATAATTAATAATGGCACACGCCCAGAGGCTGAATTTGCTGCAAGCGCTCGCTCATACGCCCTCGCAATGGGATAGGGAAAATAGTTCAGGACAAGTTCATCTTGTTCAGCGGGGGATAAAAGGTTCATCGCAGACTCTTCCTTCAATTTCTATGAGGGCAATTAAGACATTGCGGGTTTGGAGGTCAAAGGTTATGTGTATAATTACATTGTGCTTTGCCCCGTCACTTTTAAAAGGGAGCGCTGTATAGACGCAAGTATTTGAAAAAAGGTACTTTTATGAATGCACATAGTCTAAACGACTTCATAATCTTATAGGAGTTCCATAACGGACTTCAAATGTCAGTTAAGTCCTTTATATAAAATTTAGAATGATACATATTTCTTTTTAGTATTAAATAAGCTTAAATGTTATTTGCAAACCTAGCTCATCATTTTTAATTGATGTATATTGTTTTATAGATCGTTTACCTTAAAGTATATCCTCAAAATCGTTGCGTACCACATAATTGTAACCACTATCAGATGTATTTTGTCTGCGATCACTCTTGATGGATAATTGTTTGACGGATAAACAGGAGCAGAAAAGGACGAGAAACGTTTTCGTTTGGTATGGAGTGGATTCCAAAGGTAATTCTGTTGGTGGCATTGTGATACTTCATACCCTGTGTGTATGGGGCGGCTAGAACAAACACGAGAAGTAATCGGGGACATCGTGGCCGGGGTAAACTGAACGACCAACATGAGAAAAGTGGAAGAGGTCGTTCATGGACGGTGTGTGGGAAGTGGAACGGATGAAGCTGTATCAACTCATCCAAGGCCATCCGACATGGTCAAGCAGCCGCTTAGCCGAAGCCCTTCAACACAGCCTGAGTTGGGTCAAGAAATGGCGGCAGCGTTTTCGGCAGGCCGAACAGGTGACAGCGACAGTATTCCAGAGCCAATCACGAGCGCCGAAAAGCCGACGGTTTGGCATCAGTGAGGCGGTGCGAGAGACGATCCTGAGTTTGCGCGACCAACTGAAGGATGTCTATCGGCGGGTAGTGGGAGCAAGACCCATCCTTTACCACTTGCACCAAGATACGCGCTTGCAGCAGTCGGGAGAGTTCCTGCCGCGTTCCAGCAGCACCATTTGGCGAGTATTGAAAGAAGGCGGGCGCATCCCGACCCGGATTAGGTGGCATTATCCGGTGGAGCGTCCTGCCCCGTTGGAACATTGGGAAATGGATTTCGGTCAGTTAGCCGACCAGATGGAATTCTTGACGGTAGTCGATCGGGGAACATCACTGCTGGTGGATACCCAAACCACGACTCACTTTCATGCGGAGAATGCGCTCTTAGCCGTTGTTCGTCTGCTGCAAGCCAATGGCTGTCTACAGCGTTTGCGCTTTGACCGCGACACGCGCTGGGTGAGCAGTTGGGGCATGGATGGCTATCTGTCCCCATTGCTGCGCTTCCTCCTGTGTCTAGGTATTCAACCTGACCCCACACCGCCCCGTCGCCCCGATCTCAAACCGTTTGTAGAACGCCGCATCCGCAGCCTCAAGTATGAGTGCCTCTGGCCGCAGCGTCCCGCCACGCCGGAGGCGGCTGACGGATTGCTGCGCGATTACCGCCATTTCTATAATCATGAACGCGCGCACCAAGCCAGCGTCTGCGACAACCAACCGCCTGCTGTCGCTTTTCCTAAGCTGCCCATTTTGCCACCTCTCCCGACGATAGTTGACCCCGATGCCTAGTTGACCCATTATCACCAGCGCTTCTTCAAGCGGCAAGTGTCTAGCAGTGGGGTTTTTAACTTGACCGCCACAGCTATTATCTGGGGGCAACGTTTGCCAACCAGTCTATTGCCTTGCAACTGGATGCTCAGCGCCAGTGTTTAACCGCTTTTCGGCGTGGTCAGGCCGTCAAAGTCTGGGCACTTCAAGGTTTGTATGGGTGTACCTTGCCTTTTGCCGAGTATGTCACGCTGATGTTGGCTGAAGCCCGCTCATTAGATCGCCAGCAGTTGAAAGCCGCTATCGTCCATTAGCCCAATCTCTCGTTCAGACACCCTCACTTATCCCTATTTTCACTCGGCTATGTTGTTGCTAATCTCTCGCAGGTTTTGATCTGGAAGCCCCATACACACAGGGTATGAAGTATCACAGTTTTTTTAACGTAACACAACCGATTAATAGGCTTCAAATGACGTTATTTGAAATATAAAGACGGAATAGATGTTAAAACTCCCGCAGTGCGCTTAGGAAAGATGCTGTTACACTTATTTTTTTGGCGAAATTAGCTTTTCAAAGTCATGAAAAAATTCAGCGAGAGTAACGCCTAAACCTGCGCAAATTCGGTATAGATTTGCCAGAGTGATGTTTGTCTCGCCCCGTTCTACTCTACCAATAAATGACCGATGAACGCCAACCTCATCAGCCAATCGTTCTTGGGAAAGAGCGCCTTTTTGTGTGCGAAGTTCTCTTACGCGCTCTCCGAAGGCACTGGCAAGTTCCTTGCTGCTGGGATTGTATTTAGGCATAGACTGATTGACTTCCATATCTGCGTATGATATTCTCTTGCTATGTTTACGTCTACAACACAAACGTAGCGAGAAAACGATTAACTAATTTGATCGCCCCCGAAAGATGCCACTAACACCTATCGGGAGCTAACCAACCTAGCTGTGTGACCAGCAAAGGAGGCTAAAACGATTCTAACTTTTTGAGTCGTCAATTGCTATTCCTAGCGGTTGGCGATTTTTTATTTGGGTGCATAAACCCAGAAAGGAGTATATGCAAAATGCCAATGTGCCATGTTTGGTCAACAAAAAGCCTATCGCGACAGGTGATACAGTTCAAACTCAACTGGTAGGACTGCCTTAAGTGGTGGAAAAGGGTAGAAAAGGAGAAGGCTCATGAAGCAAACTGGTTGGTAACTAGACAATCAGGAGGCAAGATGAACCTTCAAAGCGTATTTTGTCCGAACAAGGCCTGTCCTGACAAGCACCAAGTTGGAAAAGGGAATATTGTTTCGCATGGACAAGCGCGACAACGCTGTAAATGCAAAAGCTGTGGACACACGTTTTCGTATCGACAAGGGACGATGTTTGCCGGGTTACGAACTGAGGTCCAGATTGTGACATGGGTGGTGGGGTTAATTGCATGGGGCTGTCCAGTCGCCGCCATTGTAGCGGTCTTTGAGCTCGACGAGCGAACGGTAGCCGACTGGATGCATCGGGCGGGGATGTATGCGGAAGCCTTTCATCATCAACATATCCGTCCATTGAATTTGCAGCAGGTGCAAGTGGATGAGATCCGCCTGAAGATGCAGCGGCAAGTGTTGTGGATCGCGATGGCCATGAATATCGGCAGTCGGTTGTGGTTAGGCGCGGTGTGTCGCGAAAGTCGCGATAAAAAGTTAGCTCGACACATCATGACCTGTATCTACAACTGGGCACAAAAAGTTCCGTTGGTCATTGCCTTTGACGGTTGGAGTGCTTATCCCAAAGCCTGCTATCGGGTGTTTCGTGAACCCGTTCTGAGCGGACGAGTGGGCGGACCGCGCAAACAACCCTGGGCTTGTCTGAGTGTGGTGCAACTGGTCAAACAAGCAGCTCACCAATGGGTCATGAAACGCTGGGTGCTTTCGGGTTCGTGCAGCATGATCCACTATTTACTCAATGTCACGCAAGGCGTTGGCACCACCATCAACACCGCCTACATCGAACGTCTCAACGCTACTTTTCGCGCTCATCTGGCTTCCTTTGCCCGTCGCACCCGTTGTCCTGCTCGTCAGGCGCAGCAGGTCGGTGAACGCCTTTTTCTTGTCGGCTGTTTGTACAATTTCTGTTGGCCGCATGCTTCATTAAGTCTCAAGACACCGGCTTGGTCTGCTCGTTTAACCGATCATCGCTGGTCTTTAGAGGAGTTCCTATGGGCGCGCTTGCTCCCTCATTGGGCATCCACCACTTAGTGTGGTGCTACCACTCAACTGCCACCACAAATTATTTATATTCCGCCTGAAACGGCAGTCATTAAAGATTATGCTTATCGGCTTTGCGCTAAACTGAGTCAGCAAAATCCGGCCTATTCCAAACAAGAAGTGATAAGCGGGTTTGCTTCTTTCTTAAGTTTTACCGCTGAAACAATGGCTAAGTATCTCAATAACGGTCACAAAGAATTTCTACTGAAAGGGTATAAGAAACCAATTCGTAAATAAGGAGGTTAGTATGACACCGAAAAAGTTCTCGCCCGCAGTCCCTCGAACCATTGCCCTCTGTTATGTGCGAAAGTCATGGACACGAGAAGAACAAGACCAGATCAGTCCAGAGCGACAACGCACACATATTCAAGCTGTCTGTGATACAAACGGATGGATACCCGAATGGTATGAGGATACGATGGGTCACAAGTCAGGTATGTATGAAAATAATCGTCCAAGATGGCTGGCACTCAAAGCGCGTCTCGCCGACCCTAATGTGGTTGCCTTAGTCGCTAATGATCTTGCTCGGTTGCATCGAAAGGGCTGGCGCGTAGGCGATCTTCTTGATTTTGTTGAGAAGAACGATATTCGACTTGTTCTTGCTGATCCACGTCGGCAAATTGATTTTTCAACCCCATATGGCAGGATGTTTGCTCAACTAAGTGCGACTTTCGATGAATGGTACGCTACTGATATATCAGAACGATGGAAATCAGATATTGCTCACCGCAAAGCAAAGGGAATTACTGTGGGTTTGCCTCCATTCGGGACAAAGCGAAATATGGATACCGGATATTTGGAAGCCAACGACGAAGGCGTGTGGTTATTGCCCGATGGGAATTGGATTGCAGGTAAAGTTCAAGACCAACCTCCCTCCGAAGGTGCGATGTGGCGCGGCTACTTCCAATGTGCGGAACTTATCCTTAAGCTGTATAGCAAAGAAAAGAGTGGTCGGGAAACGATTTGCCGACAGTTGCAGGCTGAAGGATGGGCATTTCGGGATAGAAAAGGGCAACCTGCACCGATAGAGGTTGATGATGTACGCCGTGTGTGCGCGAATTGGCCTGAATATGGCGGCTATGTCAGTCACCATCATGCGGAAAGACGGCATCCAGTCGAATATCCGCCCGAAGAGATTATCCCAAACTTTATTCCTGAACGCGCAGTATTCGATGTTGCGCTATTAGCAGAAGTTGCTCGTTCGCGACAGAAAAGGGCGTTGCGGAAACATCCTACTGACAGCGTTAATAAAAAGGCTAGGGCGTATCCTTTATCAGGCATTACTTATTGCGCCCACTGTGAACGGATGGCACTTAGCCGCAACAATCCGCGCCTACGCAGTTTGCTCTCTGGTCGCTTGGGTAAATACTACCGTCATAAGCCGGGTGGGGCATGTGGGTGTAGCCGTCAGTCAGTACACCGGGAATTGTATGAAGAAGATTTTTTCCGATTGGTGAAGTCCCTTGAAGTCAAACCAGAAGAAGCCGAAAAGATGATGCTTCTTAGCGCCCAATTCAATCCAACTTTCGCCGAAGAAAAAGACATGGAAACTCAGAAGGCAGAAGTCATCGCGCTCTGCAAGCGTCGTATTCAAGCCACAATTGACTTGTATGGTGATGGTCGCCTTAGTCGAGAGGAGTATCTGCGTCGCGTGGATATGAATGAGCGTGAGTTGGCTTCGTGGGAAGCTAAAACGACTGACAGCCAAAAGCTGGGTGTTGAATTCGCTATGTGTATCCATGCGATAAATACAATGACACGCTTGTGGGAAGTCTACAGCGATGAAGACAAACAAGGTATGGCGAGACATCTATTCGAATATCTTGTATATGATTTGGAAAAGCAGGAAATCGTGGGCTGAAAACTTCTTGACATTACGGACAGCTTTGTACGCTGAAGAGAAGAATTACAGCCCAGATTACAATGATAATCGTATAGTCCCAACGGGTAGCCGTACCTATCCTAGATATTTCGAAGTCGAATTTGATTTTAAGAGAGCAAAATATATTGCTCAATTTCGTGCAGTTGTCCCAGCGAAAACTGAACTTCAAGCACAAGTTATTGAAATGCATTCAAGAGGATTGAGCTATCCGGCGATTGCGAGATGTCTCAACATCAGCGTTGGAACGGCGTGGAATTTGAGTAAGAATAAAACCTAAAAGATTGCGAGTTTTGCACCATACTCATTTTTAAACAGCAAGATGGTTTGTTGGTTTATACCAGGTCTATTCTCTTTGGATTTTCCATTGTCGTCCAAAATGCTTTGACGACGTGCAATTGCTAGTCGGGAATGAGATTGGTGAAAGCTAGAGCAATGATACTCGCCCACGCTTTGAGATCAAAGCCATGATTGGTAAGCGCATGAAGCTATTGCGCACCTATAGTCACCATTTGACTCCAGACGTTTTCAATTCATGTGCGGTGCAGACGAATACCATAGCCATCAGCCCAACTCAAAGGCGATATATTCTTGCGTCGCATGCTGACCAGACAAATGCCTGTTATTGTCAGAATGTTAGTGGACTCCGGCTCTGAGATGTAGCCTTTGTCAACAAAAACGGTTGCGCCTTTGGGTAAACCTCCGGTCAATTCATGATTAGGGGCAGGTCCTAGTCGGCAATAGGCAACAGATTAAAACTGATCGATATCTCCTCTGGAATACAAATCAACTGCAAGCGCCAATCAAAGAACTTTTCCTTTTTGGCAGCGGTATAGCCATAGAATACGTTCCCTCGCACCTTTTTGCAGCGATTGGCCCTTACACGTTTGCTAACCGATAAGGGCGTACTCTCGATGATGAAGTTCTCTCCCTGTCCCGAGACCTCGGCCAAGAACTCACGATCCCGTATAATTAGCCCGTCAGTCCATGCAAACGGATCAGGTTACACAAGGCGCGCTCATGATGATTCTGGAAATACTTAGTGGCTATGACTGCGACCGTCAAAATCTCACCGGCATGTCCGCGGGCTCGCTGATCTTCTTGAAAATTTCAAGCCTTCACAAGTTCATCAATAATTACGTAACTGGTTACAATATAGGTGTCGTTCATGCTTGCCTCTCATCTAATAATGGTGTGGTAACTCCCATTTTAACGAGTACAGTGTGAACGACTTCAACTAGCGATCAGGGTATTAATTCAACTATGCCCCTACTGATTTACTGACATCGCCCAGATTGGCGCGGCTGACACTCCGTAGCGGCAGCAGCAATGATACTAGTGTAATGATAATCAGTGTCACCACCGCCAGCAACCAAGTCTGCGGATATATGATCGTGACATTACCAGCCACATCAGTGTTATATGACTGCCCGATAAAATCCAGCAGTCCGGCGGCGGGCAGGATTCCAATGAGCATGCCAACCGCCACGGCAACGAGTGTTTCCAGCAACGCCATCAGGCGGATTTCGCCTAAACTCATGCCCTGCATTCGCATTATCGCTAGTTCAGTCTGGCGTTCACGTACACTAGCGCTAACCGTCGTATACAGCACCACAAAGGTCAGCAGCATCCCAAAGCCCAGAAAGATATAGCCGAAGTTGCCGTTAAAATCCGCCGCTCGCTGAATATCGTGGATCGTTTGCCGCCAGTCTTCCACGCCAATCACCCCCGGTAGCGCGTTCAAAGCGGCCTGGGCTTCCAACCGCTGCGCCGGATCAACGCGTACATAGGCCTGATTCGCCGGTTGAATGCCCAATGGTGTCCACTGGCGAAACAGCGACATCGGCAGATACAGCGGTGAACCGAGTACCTGTTTCACCACACCCAACACTTTAACCGTATGCGTTTGCCCTTGGGCGCTAACCGTCAGGGTGTCGCCGGGTTCGGCATTTAGCACGCGGCTGAGGTTATGACCCAACCACGCACCATCCTGTTGGCTAAACACTGGCTCACCCCGAATAGAATTGAAGATGTGAAAAGTGCTGTTATCATCCAGCACCACTCCCAAAGCCGTATAACTGCGGTCAGCAAATGATACTATGACCGGCGCAATTAATCCGGTTTCCACGCCTGTCACCCCTGTGACTTCAGCTACCCGCGCTTTCAGCTCGTCAGCCAGCAGGGGGGTGTTAGTAGTGATAATAAAATCGTACTGGCGCGAGTTGTAATAATCACCAAAGTTGTAATTAATAATGTCCCAATCCCCAAACGAAATCACGATCACGATCAGACCGCAGGCGGTTCCAATGATCGTACTCAAAGAGCGGGTCGGAGTACGGAGCAGATTACGGAGGGCCTGCCTCACCGCCAATGGCAGCCCTGACAATGACAATCGCGCCAGCCTGCCAATGCCCGCCGGAGCCGGAGGCCGAAGCGCCAGACCGGGATCGGTCGTTGCGGCGCGCCACGCCGGAAGCACCGCCGCCAGTAACGCCATCATCAACCCTGCCATTGCGCCAAAGGCTATAAATGCGGCGGTTGGCGGATTTTCAATAAACGGCAGTGACACGCCCACCATGCCCTGCTGGAAAAACATGAGAACCGGCGCAGTAATTAGATAGCCGATCACCATCCCGATCAGCGTTCCGGTGATAGCGATAATCAATGCGAAGGCCAGATAGTAGCTAACAATCTCGCCGCGTGAGTAGCCCAATGCGCGGAGCGTGCCAATAATCCTACGCTCCGAATCAACCTGCCGCGCCAGCAGCACCGACATAATCGCGCCAGACCCAAACAGGAATACCAGCGAAAAAATCAATCCGACTTGGGAATTAGCTTTACCATTGGCGTTTAAGGTAGCATACGCGGCGTGTTGCTGACGATCTGAAATCCAGCTTAAGTGATATGGCAGTAGCCTAGCGGTAAGGGCTTCACGCACCGTTGTTATATTTGCATCAACTTTAATCGTCACGACGATACTGTTGATTTTGTCCACTATGCCGGTTTGTGCTGCGATAGCTTCCGGCAGCATATAGCCAACACCAAAAGTGCTGAGGGTAGCGAACGGTTGCAGCGCCCCTCGTGAACCAATCAGATATTCGGCGCTGGCAATAATCCCCACCAGTCTCACCGTCTGCGGCGGTTGCGCCTCGTTCCACGTCAGCCGCAACTCATCGCCCAGCTTCATTCCTTGCGCGGCCACAAAGGCCGCCGTCAAAACGACTTCATCAGGCGCGGCGGGCAGCGTTCCAGCCAGCAAAGAAATATTATTCACATCATCAGGAGCCGGCAGCGAGATTAACCGTAGTGTCACTAGCGAGTCCGACCGCGAACGATCTAAACCTACATCAACAACCAACCGCCCGGTTGCCGTTTGAATACCATCAACGGTGCGCGCATCGGCCAGCGCGATCGGCGACGTGGCCTCAAAATCGAACCATAAATCGGCCATATGTTTTTCAGCATAAAAATGATTGACCGATGCCATAAAGTTCGCCCCAGCCGGATAGGTCGCGTTATAAAAAATCATCCCTAGGGTGAACACCAACCACGCACCCAGAAAACCGCTGCGATTCAGACGCAGATCGCCCAGCAATTTGCGAAACAGCATATTCTCTTTCACGGCTGCCCCTACCATTCTAGGGCAGCCGGGTTAGCCGGACTCGGGTTACATTGGACATCCGAGATTTTGCCATTTCGCAGATGGACAACCCGATGTGCAATCGCGCCAATGGCAGCGTTATGGGTCACTACCGCGAACATCTGACCATGCTCCCGATTCAGGCGATACATCAGGCTGAGGACATCCCGTCCCGTATGGGAATCGAGACTGCCGGTAGGTTCATCGCAGAGAACCAACGCAGGATTTTTCACTAACGCGCGCGCAATTGCCACCCGCTGCTGCTGGCCGCCGGAAAGCTGCCCCGGATACCGATTAACCTTATCCTCTAATCCCACCCATTCAAGAACTTGAAGCGGATCACGCGCTTGAGCGCCAACTAACTGCGCCGCTAATGCTACATTTTCCAGCGCCGTCAAGGATGGAATCAGGTTAAAAAACTGGAATACCAACCCAACTTTATAACGCCGGTAACGCATTAGATCTGTTTCAGTCAGATGGGTCACGTCCTGACCATCCACTTCAATGCGCCCACTGTCAGCAGCTTCCAGTCCACCGATCAGGTTGAGCAAAGTCGTTTTGCCGGAACCACTCGGCCCCAAAATCACCACAAACTCGCCGCTGGGGATTTCCAGAGTCACGCCCCACAGCGCGACGATCCGTTCACTGCCAACTTGATAATGTTTGGTCAGGGCTTCCAGATGCAGGCTCACAAGATGTCCTTTCAGACCGCAAGAAAATAATAACCACCTCATTACACTCGACACGAAAATATTGTGCAAGTATATTTGTCATCCGATTATCCGCCGTTCATCATTAGCGCTTGCTCAAACTTCAAGGTTTTATTCCATGTCGGGTCAAATACCACGCGGCTTGCCGCGTCTGGAGAATTGCTTGGGAGAGGGTAGTAAAATAAAGGGATGAGCCAGCTAATCCGAAAAAGACATAACGTAAGTATTTTGCTCTATCATATTGTGTGTACAGCCCAATATAGACGGGTTGTGGTGAGCCAAGAAGTCGATCAGGTATTGACGACAGTGTGCATGGATATTGCGCGACGGTATGAAATTGTTTTCTTGGAAATTGGTACGGATCGAGATCATGTGCATTTTCTAGTACAGTCAGTACCCAGTTATAGCCCAACCAAAGTGGTGCGGATAATCAAAAGTCTGACGGCGCGTGAAATACTACCACGAGTGCCAAGTGAAAAGAAACAGCTGTGGGGCGGGGAGTTCTGGAGTGATGGCTACTATGTGAGTACAGTAGGGCAACACGGAACCGAGAATATCGTTCGGAACTATGTCAAACAACAAGGACAAGAACCAGAATATGCCCAACTCCACATTCAACAACTACGCTTGTTCGATTAACTAGATACCCCGCAGCTTGCTACGGGAAGCTTCATTTACTGTACTTTCAAATACAGTACAATATAATTGTTCGAACGGGTCGCCGCACGTATCCTAGATATTTCAAACTGGAATTTGCCTTTCATAGAGCAAAATATCAAAACCAACCTCGTCTTGTCGATCCTGCAAAGATAGAACTTCAAACAAAAGTCATTGAACTTCGCTCTAGAGGGTGGAGCTTTCCAGCTATTGCGAAACATCTGCGTATCAGCGTTGGGACAGCGTGGAATTTGGCAGAAAAGGATTCGCAAAATAATTAAATCAATCAATCTCCACTGACAACCTTATCCTTTTTTCAACAGCCAAACTTGTTAGTCGTTGGAACTTTACGGTTCTAGTTATCATCACAGAATTTATCACTTGCTGCCTATTGAAGCATTTGACACGACATTATCAGATTGTGTCTTGAAGTTTGGACATGTCTTTTGATTTGCTGGAATTCTATATATTTGCCGTTCCTCAACAGTGAAATCGCTAGGTAGTTCTGCACACATGATATGTACATAATCTAGATAATCGCGCTGCCAAATCATGAGATCACCGCCGCCGACAGCCAGAATCAGTTTTTCATCCGGTGAAAATGTAGCCCATCGTATTCCACTAGTATGTCCTGAATATACCCGTATCAATTCCCCAGTTTGTGTATCCCATAGACGTACATCCCTATCCATATCAGATCCAAGAAGATAGCGTCCATCTTTGGAAAACATCACACCCCATGTCATGCCAGAATAGCCCGTTAACTTGTGAATCACCGTTCCAGTTTCAACATCCCAAATGCGAAATGTACCATCAAAATGATTGGATGCAATCCGTTTATCATCCGGTGAAAATGCCAAGTTCATGACTGCTGCGGCGTTATCCGCAAAAATTTTCAAGAGGTTTCCACTGGCAATATCCCATAATCGAAGGGTTCCATCAGTACTGCTAGTCATTAACCGACGACTATCTGACGAGAAGATGGAATGCCCTAGTGCTGCAGTATGACCCTCAAAACGCCGGACAATATTTCCTGTTTGGACATCCCATACGATGGCCGTATTGTCCATACTACTTGTCGAAACATATTTCCCGTCAGGTGAATAGTCAACTTCGTTAATCAACGCAGAGTGCCCAATGAAGGTTTGAAGGGTGTTGCCGCTGGCTAGGTCATAAAGATAAGCATTTGTGCCATCTGGACCATCTGAACTTGCAAAAAGATGCTTGTTATCAGGGGATAATGCGGCATCCCGAATAAATCTGCTAGCACGAAAATCATATAACTTTTTCAGACTTTGGGCATCCCAAATCTGGGCAGCAGCCGGGCCAGCTATTAATAAATACTGATGGTCAATTGAGTATTTTATCCGCCATGGACCATTTGGATCGATTCCCTGTATTACTTGAGGCTCAGATTTAAGCTGAGCGTCCCAAAGTAATGCGTCCGGTTGACCATTTGAAAGTACGTATTTCGCATCCCGTGAATAAGCGAGACTCGTGATCTTATCACGGCTATAAAACTTCTTTAATTCATGTCCTGACGCAACATCCCAAAACCGTATCGTTTGGTCGATCCCCCCCGAGACTATTGTTCGACCGTCCTGTGAAAAATCGAGTATTGTGACTGTGTTAGTATGGCCCAAGAATTGACGTATTTCGCTGCCTGTTTGTGTATCCCAAATACGAACTGTTTTATCATCACTTGCAGTTGCAATCGTTTTGCTGTCAGGTGAAAAAATGACACCTTCGATGATATCACTATGGCCTAAATATTGTCGTATTTGCGTCCAAGTATTTACGTCCCATAGACGAGCAATTTTGTCTTCACTTCCTGTCGCTAAATATTTTCCATCAGGAGAAAATGCAACTACTGCATTAATATCCGAAATTCTATGAACTTCTTCCCCAGAGTCGGCGTCCCAAATACGAAGGGTTTTATCACTTGTGCCTGAAGCAATCCATTTGCTGTCAGGTGAAATAGCGATAGACCATACTTTACCGCTGAAACCACTGAATTGGTGTAACAATTTGCCGGATTGAGCATCCCACTTGTAAATTGTGGATTCGAGACCAGCGGCGACAATGAAATCACTATTGGGTGCAAAGACAACGAGGTTCAAAAGATCGGATGCACCTTCCAACCTGAGGATCTCAGCCCCAGTCTCGATATCCCAAACATGACCCAGATGGTCAGCTCCAACGGTCACGACTTTTTGAGAGTCCGGTGAAAATGTCCCCCCTTCAGCAGTACTTGAATTTGAGAAGCGCTTCTTAATAATGCCAAAGGATGCCGCATGGAGTAACGCGGCATCTGCTTGTTCAGAATAACCATAACGAAGACTCGATAGCGCAAGCAATACGGGGAGATTGCCGGGTGAGCCATCATTGATGAGGTTTTGAGCTTGGGCTGCCAAACGGATTTGTTCTGCCTGCCCGAAATTTGCATCACTGGTGGATAGTGCTTGCTGCGTGAGATTGCTTTGATTTACCGCAAAACCTGTTAACCCAAACGCACCTAATACTGCAGCTAACAATACTGCTACGAGAATTTGTAAGAAACGTATCGAACGCTTTTCTAAAGCCTTGACGCGGGCTTGTCGATCCAATTCTATGACTTGTTGGCGCTGCTGCTCCTTTAAACTTTCCTGTAGATAGTAACGTTCTCTTTCTGTTAAAGTCACTTTTGATTCGGACGACCATTTTGATAATGCGGTCAACCGTGAACCGCTCATTAAGAAGCTTGTTTCTTGTCCAGATTGCTCCCATTCGTTCGCTGAATTGGCTAGTTGACGTTGTAGCTTAATGTCGTCACGGCCTTCAATGAGCCATGACCGCAAACGTTCCCACTCGCGGAGCAATGCTTCATGAGCAACTTCAACCGTGGCGCTGCGTGTACTGGGATCTGTATCGAGCGACAATAGGCGATAACTCACAAAGGTGTCAATAATCTCGTCTAATGCGTCGGTGTCCTGTGTCAGCGCTCGGAGTTCAGATCGAGCAGTACGTCGCCGTGTTTCTTCTATGTTTTCACCGATTGTAACGAGTCTTAAGAAAATCTGGCGTGTGATTTCTTGAGATGCAATATCTAGGTTTAGATAGACTTCCTCGGCACGTTTCGCTAGTGCACCAATTGTGCCACCAATCGCTTTGTAAGCTTCGCGAGTGAGTACCCGTCCTTTTCGTTGTTCGAATAATTCGGTTAATGCATATTGCAGCAGTGGGAGCACGCCCGGTTGATAATTTACATCGCCAATAATGGCAGATACTAAACCTTGCTCAAATGTCATGCCTACACGCTCTGCTGGACGATTAATAGCCCTGTCTAGTTCCTCGGCTGAAAGTGGCATAATAGTTTCCAGGCGAGTGCGGACGAGTTCACCAAATTGGGGGTAGTGAAGAGGACGATCATAAAAGTCAGCCCGTAGTGTGATTACCACACGAACACGGCTACGGGTTTCTACGACCGCATTATAAAGCAAATCAAGAAACTGAAGTCTCTCAGATTCCGCTGCAACCAGCGTAAATAGTTCTTCAAATTGGTCAATAATCACCATCAACTCGGTTCCGTCATTCGGCAGGATAAGACCTGCAGCTCGAATCAATCCTCGATTGTCACGCCTTAACTGCTCGTTAAGGGTACCAATTTGATTAGCGGCTACGCGTGTCAATGCGACTTCAAGCTCGTCTAGCGGATGTGATCCCGGCATCATGTCAACTACAAACCACTTCTCGGCACCGGGGAGATCACCTCGCCACAATGCTGGAATAACCCCAGCTCTGACTAAACTTGATTTGCCGCTACCGCTCGGACCTACAATAGCGAGAAAGCGTTTGTAATCGCCGTTATCACTAAGACGGTTAATAAGTTTTGTGATTAGTTTTTCACGACCGAAGAAATCGAGATTGTCAGCTGATTGAAAAGCGCGCAATCCCTTGTAGGGATTTTGGGGATGAAAATCCTCAGTTGGAATTGAGACCGCACTAATTACTTCACCTGGTTTCGCAATGAGATTGAGTTCTCTCGCCCGTATAATCGCTTGTATGCGGCTCCGAACTCCTAGTTTGCCGTATATCTGATTCACATGCCATTTCACAGTGCCAAGTGTGACGGTTAGGCGCTGAGCGATTTCTTTGTTGGACATGCCATCGATAATCATGTGAAGAATTTCGTGTTCGCGCTGTGTTAGCGATTCCTCAACGGTGCTTGAGTTTCGATTCAGTCCTATAGCCTGTCGAAAGTCTGTCGCTAATGCTAAAGCATCTGGATAGCGCTGCTCTGGATTTTTTGCTGTTGCTTTTTGAATAACTCGATTAACTTCTATGCATAAGCCGACTTCTATGTCGTCAATATAGGGCAGGGGGTCGTTAATATGTTTATAAAGTCTTTCAACTGAAGATATATTCTCGAAAGGGTGATGCCCTGTAATGACTTCATACAAAGTGATGCCTAAACTGTATATGTCGGCACGGGGTGTTACGGGTTCGCTGCGGGCTTGCTCCGGGGAAATATAATCGAGTGAGCCAACAATTGATTCTTGTTGGGTGTTATGGCTTTTTAAGTTTAGATCTTTGGCGATTCCGAAATCTGTCAAATAGGCATTACCATCTTCATCCAAGAGAATATTGCCGGGTTTGATGTCACGATGAATGATACCGTTGCGATGTGCCAATGATAAAGCGCTGGCAATTTGATCGAGTAAAAGGGCTGCCACTCGCAAGTCAAAATGTCCATTTTGGAGCGCATCTCCCAGACTTCCACCGCGCAGCCAGCGCATAACCAGATAGGCACCCTCAGGATCGCGCCAATAGTCATACAAGGGAGTGATATGAGGATGTTCCAAGCGGGCGACCAGTTGGGCTTCGCTTTCAAAACGGCGAATAAAATCAGGATGATTTGACAATCCCGGTAATATGATTTTGATGGCAACTTCGCGTCCGACCGTGGATTGATAGGCTCTGTAAACTGCGCCAAATCCACCGGCACCGATACGTTCATGCATCTCGTATCCCTTGATTAGGTGTTTGAACGCAGTATCCATCAGGTACTCCTATGGCATTTTTCAAACGGTGGTGAAATCTTGAAAGTATAGTAATAAAAAGTAATATCGCAAACGGCACTATCTTATTGAAGATGCCGTTTGCCAATAATTCGATAGAAGTTTATTAACTTGATGGGGCTGGTATCGCACCAAGTTGGGTAAAGAATCCGAGCGCATCAAATTGTGCCCATTCTTCGGCAATCAATCCATCGTCGTTGAAACGAAACATATTGATAATCACAATGACAACCGGTTTGTGATTGGGCTTCAGGAGACCTAAAGGACTGTGGAAATCTTTATCAAATGTGCCGGTAATCGTAGTGCGTGTGGCACCGAATTTGCCTTCAACAATAACTTGATCTCTAATGGCTTTAAAATCGGTTAGCGATGTATGTAGCGCACTAAAGAAACCAATAACCCCATCACGGTCAAGGTCACCTAATGGTGAATGAAGAGCATAATCATCTGCCACAAGTTCTTTAACGATATCAAAGTTTCCCGGTGTCACACCTTCATCAACGATGCGAAACAATATCGCACGCTGCGCCTCATTATGGTCATCAGGACTGGGAGTGACTTCTTGAGCGGATGTAATAAAGACCGAGAAAGATGCGACAATACAGATCAACAGTGAAACAACATATTTGGAATAGGAACGGGTTAACATTTGTTCTCCTATGCGGACTAATCGGAATTACTGAAATTTTGACAGTAGCGAGATGACAACAGAATTCCTTTGTCTTCATCCACAGCCAGCATAGGTTCAAATTGAATCACATTCAACGCATCCCTAACCTTTCCCTATCCCCCTTTGTAAACCTTCAATTCTAAGTACAAGATGTCTCAGACCGTCGATTGACAGCAAGATAGGAGTTCCTTAGTTACTTCATTTGTCGATGAACGAATACCATCTGACAGATGGGTAATGGATCATTTTCATGTTTATAAAGATGTTCGACCGAAGCGAGATCGGAGAAGAGGTGTTCACCGGCTAGCGTTTCGGGCAAAACCACATCTAGACTGTAAACATCACGGGCTTGTTTCAGAAGCGAGATTATTTGAGGAGCTGGTAATCGCATCTCATTTAATCATCCTACCTTTGTGATTGACATCATGGACCGCACCAAATCCACATGATGTTTTGTAACGGTCTCGATTCAATTAAAAACGAGATGTTGATACCAAAATAGGGTGGGGAAAAGATAGGGAATCTGATGTGCTCGGTTCCAAACTTAGTGATTACACCTAAAATGATGTCTGCATACAGGGCACTCCAAGCTTGCATGATTTGGCGTAATTCCCCAAACCTGTCACACCCGAAAAGGATTTTTAGATGTTCGTTAATAATTCACTTATTCAACACCTATGTGATCTATTTAATAAGCCTGATATCAATATTGCAGATGCTATCTTTGCATCGCATTTTGTTGCTCACGTACCTCTGATGCCAGTGCTTGGCCGATCCGGTTATAAAAGTTTCCTAGGGGCTTTTTATGATGCATTTCCTGACTTTCGACAAGAGATTCACAATACAGTCGTGACAAATGACTGGGTCGTTATTCAAGTAACCTATCATGGTACACAGCAGGGCGAATTTCTGGGTATTCCCTCTACTGGTTTTGTGATTACGATGCCAGGTATTCTGATGTTTCGTGTTGAGAATGGTTTGATTGTTGAAAATTGGACAGAAGTAGATATTTTGAGCGTTGTTCAACAAATTAGTATTGCCCGTCAGCTATCCCCTAATCCATGGCTTAGTGCGAACTAATCAACTTCAATAAACTTTTATATGCATCTTTGTAATGTGTGAGCAAAACGTACTCACTTGCGAACAATTCAAAAAAATGGATGGTAGGGAAATGAAAATATTTACTGCACTTTCAAATACAGTACAATATAATTGTTCGAACGGGTCGCCGTACGTATCCTAGATATTTCAAACTTGAATTTGCCTTCAATAGAGCAGAGTACCACGCTCAACCTCGTCCTATCGATCCCGCAAAAGCAGAACTTCAAGCACAAATCATTGAACTGCGCTCAAAAGGGTGGAGCTTTCCAGCTATTGCAAGACACCTCAGTATTAGTGTTGGAACGGCGTGGAATATGATCCCTCGCGTTGTAAGATCGTCCGTCCGGCGGTAGCGCGAGGCAGTAAGATATCTAAAGATGTGTCAAGAATGAGAAGAGAACCAATTGGTAAATTCTTAAAAGAGGAATATTTGTCCTTTTCAGGGGTGGGGAAAAGTACGGAATGTTGAGGGTGCGGAGCTAATCCAACCTATAATGCAAGCATCAATATAGGTAGGGTATCTATTATGGAAGCAGCTTTGCCCCAGAATCTCAAGGGCTACGAGTTACGTGAGCGGATTGGCGCGGGAGGGTTTGGCGCTGTCTACCGGGCATATCAGACAACCGTTGGACGGGAAGTTGCCATTAAGATCATCCTGCCCGGACTGGCAAATCAGCCGGAGTTCATCCGCCGATTTGAGGGCGAAGCCCAGATCGTTGCCCGCCTTGAGCATCCTCACATCGTCCCTTTACATGACTACTGGCGCGATCCTGATGGTGCCTATCTCGTGATGCGTTGGCTGCGTGGTGGTAGCCTGCGTGATGTGCTGCAACAGGGTGCCTTTGATCTACGGTCAACGGCTTTACTCTTAGATCAAGTGGCGAACGCGCTGTCACTGGCTCACCGTAACAACGTGATACACCGTGACATCAAACCAGGCAATATTCTACTCGATGAGGATGGCAACGCTTATCTCACCGATTTCGGCATTGCCAAAGATTTGAACTTACCGGGCAATCACACTCAACCGGATGCCATTGTCGGTTCTTTGGATTATATCTCACCAGAGCAGGCGCGCAGTGAACCGATCACCCCTCGTACTGATATCTATAGTCTGGGGGTAATGTTATACGAAGTCATTGCCGGAGAACATCCCTTCCACAACATCTCTTCGGTTGAACAGCTCTACAAGCATATCAACGATCCGCTGCCTGATATTACGACCCTGGATGCGACACTGACAGCACCTGTGAACCGCGTGATTCAGAAGGCAACTGCCAAGAACCCCGATCGCCGCTATCCAGATGCACTGGCCTTTGCTGCCGATTTTCGTGAAGCCATCGGCTTGACTCACACACCAATCAGCGCCGTCGAACTGCTCACGCAGCGCGAACAGGAAGTCCTGCAGCTCATCATGGATGGACACGCCAATAAGGAAATTGCCCAACGGCTGACGGTGACACTCAGTACCGTTAAATGGTATGTCAATCAGATTTATACCAAGCTCGGTGTCCGCAGTCGTGTGCAGGCGATGGTCCGGGCGCGTGAGTTGAACCTGCTGGCGAAATCTGAAGCTCTAGCATTCATGCAAATTCCCACTGAAGATTTCCACCCGGAGAACCCCTACAAAGGGCTGCGAGCCTTCCAATCTGCCGATAACCAGGACTTCTTCGGACGCGAGAATGTGACAGCGAAACTGGTCAAGCGACTGGGAGAAGCGCATGAATTTGCACGTTTTCTGGCGGTGATTGGTCCTAGCGGCAGCGGCAAGTCCAGTCTTGTCAAAGCCGGACTGATCCCTGCTTTATGGCGTGGCGAAACAGCGGGATCTGAGAAATGGTTCATTGTGGAGATGCTCCCTGGCGCACATCCAGTGGATGAACTGGAAATCGCACTAATCCGGGTTGCCGCCAACCAGTCTAGTAGTCTCCACGAGCAGCTATCGCGTGACCGACGTGGGTTAATTCGTGCCGCGCAGTTGATTTTGCCCAGTGACGGCAGTGAACTGGTGCTGGTGATTGATCAGTTTGAGGAGGTATTCACACTGCTGGAAGACGAAGCCGCTCGCGGGGAATTTCTCGATCTGCTTTACACCGCTGTCACCGAGTCGCGCAGCCGTGTGCGCATTATCGTCACGCTACGTGCCGATTTTTATGACCGTCCGCTGCACTATGCAGATTTTGGCGAACTGGTGCGTTCGCGCATGGAGACAGTGCTGCCGCTGTCTGCACAGGAACTCGAACGCGCGATCAGTAAACCTGCCGAGCGAGCAGGGGTATCTTTTGAGACGGGACTCGTCGCGTCCATTGTAGCGGAAGTGAATTATCAGGCGGGGGCGCTGCCGCTGCTGCAATATGCGCTCACAGAGTTGTTTGAACAGCGAAAGGGACATCTGCTCACCCGCGAAGCCTACGATACAATTGGCGGTTCAGTCGGCGCACTGGCACGGCGCGCAGATGAAGTGTATCTCGACTTCGATGACGTCGGTCAGGAAGCGGCGCGGCAGATGTTCTTGCGACTGGTGACACTTGGTGAAGGCGTAGAGGACACCCGCCGTCGAGTGCCTCGGTCTGAACTGATGGCGATTGCGCCCGATGCCGATGTGATGGATGAGATCATCGATACCTATGCTGAATACCGTCTGCTGTCGCTGGATCATGACCTTGGCACACACACTCCAACAGTAGAAGTGGCACACGAAGCGATCCTGCGGATATGGGAACGGTTGCGTAACTGGCTAACAGAAAGCCGGGACGAAATCAAAACCCAACGGCAGCTTGCGGCGATGGCGGCGGAGTGGCGTGCATCCAAACAAGAAAGCAGCTTTTTAGCACGTGGATCACGTTTAGAACAGTTCGAGAAATGGGTCATAGATACCAGGTTGGCGCTAACAGGAGCGGAACGCGCCTACCTAGATGCCAGTATTAAACAACGTACCTTGGAAGTTCAAGTCGAAACCGAACGTCAGGCACGTGAGAAAGCTCTCGAACAACGTTCAGTTCGGTTTTTGCGTGTATTGGTCGGCATGATGTTTATCGCCCTAGTCGGAGCGGTTGCCTTGATAGGGATCGCAGTCAATCAGAGTCAGATGGCACAACGCAGCGCAGATGAATCGCAGAATCTTGCGTTGATTAGTGCTTCATCAGCGGCGTTGGCAAATGGTAATACAGATCAGGCACTGGCCCTGGCAATGCAAGCAGTTACGCTCAATCCAATGTCATCGAGAGCTCAAGTCGCCTTAAGTGAAGCGGCTTATATGCCGGGAACAATTCGTTCTTTCATGGGGCACACAGGTCCGGTGGACGCAGTAGCGATCAGTCCAGACGGACACACAGCGATTTCTGCCTCGGATGATCGTACAGTCATATTGTGGGATATTGAAACCGGAGAAGTCCTGCGCCGTTTTGAAGGCCATACCGACAAAGTCACTTCCGTTGCCTTTATGCCTGATGGATCGAGCGTAATTTCCGGTTCCTACGATACAACCATTATTCAATGGGATATTCAGACGGGTGATATTATCCGTCGTTTTGAGAGACAGCCCAATCAAATATGGTCGGTTGCCGTCAGTCCGGATGGTCAGTACGTTGCGTCTGGTGGGACAGGCAGTAATATGATTCTCTGGGAAACACGAACAGGCAAAATCATTCGCAACTTTGAAGGCCATACTGGCACGATACAAACTGTCGAGTTCAGTAGTGATGGTAGCAAACTGTTGTCGGCCTCTGGCGATACAACGGTCATCTTGTGGGAGGTCGGGACAGGAGAAACAATTCTGCGTTTTGAGGGTCACAGCTCATTGGTCCATAGTGCGTTATTCGGCCCTGACAACAGCATGATCCTCTCTGCTGCAGGGGATAAGATGCTGCTCTGGAATATCGACACTGGTCAAATCATTCGCACTTTTGACAGAGCCGGCGCGTCAATAACGGACATGGCCTTTAGTCCCGATGGTCGTTTTATCCTTTCTGGAGATGTCGCAAGCATAATAACTTTGTGGAATACCGAAACCGCACACATTCTCGACGAACTACGTGGGCATGGCGGAGTGATCAATGCTATTGCCTTTAGCTCGGATGGACGGTCAGCTGTGAGCGCAGCAGCAGACAGCACCTTACGTCTTTGGGATCTCCAGGGAAGCCAAGTGCTGCACCGTTTTGTGAGCGACGGGGCAAGCTTGACCGCCGTCGCCTTAAGCCCGGATGGTCAGATGGCACTTGCCGCTTCGGTTCCCCACCCACTCACGAATATTGTTTTGTGGGATATTGCTGGTGGTGTTGAAATTCATCGTTATCACACCGAGGAATATATCAAGGACATCATATTTTCCCCGGATGGACAGCTGGCGCTCTTCGGGACGGATAAAGCCGAGTCGAGCGATTCGCTTATCGGAGGTCTGCCGAGCGATGTGATTTTATGGAATACCAATACAGGTACGGAGATACGCCGCTTTACAGGACATCCCGCCGCCATAACAAGTGTCGCCTTTAGCCCGGATGGTCATACTGCTGCCTCCGTGGGCGGCAAGCGTGTGATCATTCTGTGGGATGTGATGACAGGGCATCAACTTCAGCATTTCGCTGATTATGAAAACGCTGATGATGCTTGGAACTATGTTGGGTTCAGTCCCGATGGTCGAACGCTCATTACTGCCGACTATCGTTCACTGATTGTGCTGTGGGATATAGCGACGGGGGCGGAAATCCGGCATTTCGAGCGGGATACACGCAACTTTGCCTTTTCGGATGATGGACAGCGCGCTTTCTCCGGTTCAAGAGATGGGTCAACTAGCCTCTGGGATTTCACCAGTGGCGCTATCTTGCGGCGTTTCAGCGACCACAGCTCCGCTATGGCCCGTTTAGATATGACTGCTGATGCCCACTTTGGCATTGCGAGTTCAGGCGATGGCACGACGACTCTGTGGGATTTGAATAAGGGTGAGCTGATGCGCCGCTACCCCATGTCCGCGTACACGCCCATATTTATGCCAGATAATCGTACTATACTCGCTGGTTTTAACTTTGGCGGATATTACATGGAATTATGGCGTATTGATGCAACAGTCGATGAGCTAGTGACCGCAGCCCGCGCTTACCGCTACATTCCCGAAATAAGCTGCGACCAACGTGAACTCTATCGGCTTGATCCTCTATGTGAAACGCTTCCGACTGCTGGCACAGGAGGATCAGAATAATTCCTAGCAAAGCCAGAACTTACAAATATAGCGAAGGGACGACGACAGGTCGTCTCTTTTGTTGTCCTGATTTCCAAATCCGCGTTCCCTCAGCAACTCATAGAGGGGGTGGGCAAAGGTTGGGAAAATCCACACAGTATTTATTTTATCTCGTATGCTGCATCTATCAGTCGGCAAAGCGCTTTGTTGGACTGCAATAGTCAGATCCATTCGTTCAATGAGTATGAGGAAATCACCATGAAGCAAATCCGCTTATATGGAGTATTAATCATCGTTTTGTTAAGTCTCACGTCAGTGGTGATTCGGGCACAGGATGTCTCTTCTACGGAAGAACCCGTCTCCGACTTCGCGCCGCCAGCCACAGTACTGATGCCTTGCCCGGCACAGGTCACCGCGGTAACGGTTTGCGATATGATCGCAACGCAGCCGGAAGACATTGTCGGTGTCTGGTCACTTTACTTTCAGAGTCAGCCAGCTTTTATCCGCTTCAACATGGACGGCACTTGGGTTCTAGGCAATTCGGTGGAGAGTACCTCCGATCTTAATTCAGCCTCTGCCAGCGGCCCCTACAGCTTGGACGATGCGGGCGTATTCACAACGGTTTTCACTGGCGCTCCGCTCGATGTCGTGCCACAAGAGTGTCAAGCGGGTCGTTATATGTTGCGCGTGATCAAAGTTGGGGGACAACCAGTCGCACTCAATCACATGGTCATCGGGGATTGCTTTGTCAACCGCGAGACCGATTGGCGTTACACAATGCTGCGGGTCAGCGCTGAATAAGGACGTAACTTCTCGAGCTGAGATCATGCCAAACTTCTGGCATGATCTCAGACTTAATACCCGCTGTATGAATCTATCATTGAATAACTCAGCCATTAGCCTTAAACAGAGTAAGGGATTTTTCGTAGAAAAATCCCCCAAATTAGAGAGCCGTCTCAAAGGCTGAAGCGTTCATCCACATATGAGTGCAAAGATTAGTCGTGAAAGCCCCGCTTTTCCAGACCTATGATATGAACTTTTATCAATAGCAGTTATGCTCTAATTACCATGCCGTAGAGAACTCAACGACTTGGCGATTTTCTAAGCGGGCTGCACCGGTACAAGTGGCGACAAGACGTATTCGCCAATGTCATAACCGGTCACGATGTCAGGCCACGCGTCGTAGTCGATGCGCACGATACCCTTATCATTGATCCGGTAATTGACGGCATTTTGAAAGGGCTGATCTTCATCAATGAAAATCACCCCGTAATCACCGGACGGGAAATTGGGGTCGTTGGTGGGATTGGTGACCTTATATACGGCGAGCAGCGAATAATGTCCGGCTTTTAGGTGAGTATCAATATCTGTGCGGCGGATGAAGGTACCTTCGCTGAATATCGTCGGCAATACATCAACCGTCGTGCCGTTTGCCTCACCATCCGCGCAGAGGGGCGGGCCGCCGATTCCTTCCGGCGTGATGATGCAGTTTAGCATCAAGTACTGCACCTGATTTTTCAGGGCATCCACATCATTATGAAGGCGGGCGTTGATGAGTGCGTCTACCGTCGAAATACCCGTTGAAGTATCTTGAGGATAAGCAGCGCGGACCGTATAAACTTCAACCAAATCGGTAGCGGTTTCCGACGTGCGTCCGGTTGCTTCGGTCGCGCCGCCGATCACATACCAGCGACCCTCATAGGCCACCGAGGTTAGTCCGTGCCGAGCGGTGGGCAAGGGTTCGGCGGTCGTCCATTCGCCATATCTGAAGACTTCATGCTGGTTATAGGTGCTAGCAGGATCGAATAACTCGCCGCCTGTAACGTGGATTACACCGTCAATCGCGGCTGCGGTCAGGCCGCCGCGCGGTGTAGGCATATCGGGCAGCGCCGACCATCGGTTGAACCCGATCTCAAACTGGCTGAGCGTACCCAAATTTGCCCCACCCACTCGCCCCCCAATGCCGTATAAGAGTTCGCCGAAGCCTACTGTTGCGAGGTGTTCGCGCGGCATCGGCATCGCGGCTAGTGATGTGTCCCAGCTATCTGTAGACGGGTCGTAACTCCAAGTTTCCCCGGCACCCGGGCCAACTCCGCCAATTACATAGAGCTTACCGGCGACGGCGACCATAGCGTGTGCGGCGCGTGGGGCAGGCATGTTGGCGGCGCGCGTCCAAACGTTGGCGGTCGGCTCGTAAGCGTAGGTTGCGTTCTGATCGACGGTGAAATTCACATCGGCATAGCCGCCCGTGACATAGAGTTTGCCATCGAGTGCGGTCATGCCTAAGTGGTTCAGTCCAATGGGCAGCGGCGCGACTGTTTCCCAGTTATCGGAAGCGATATTGTAGCGTTCGACTTCGGCACGCGTTGCCCAATTTTGGCCGATTCCACCCGCGACGTAAATTTGTCCATCCAATATGGCTGAGGCCAATTCGGAGCGGCGCGTCGGCATAGGCGCGCCAGTTGTCCAGCCGCCCTGTATCGGGGGTGAGGTTTTCAGCGCGGCGGCGGGGAACACTGTGAACAGCAGCAACGCTGCTGCGATCCATAAGGTGAGTCGTTTACTCATGTAATCCTCCTGTTCGGTACTCACAGGGATTGTAAAGTAACTTGTTATTTCGCCGCCCAACGGAAAGCCACTGTTTGCCTGATTGAGATATTTGCAACTTCGTTGGGTGCGCTTTTCGTGTTTGCGGTTTTCAACTCTACTATGTAATTTACTCTTAAGTAACGTCAGTTACCGATAAGGAGATGTCTCAAGGAGAGAGATCGAGTAAGCTCTAGGCACTCTATTGTTGACTGAGGATTAATTAGATTGTTTGCATTTATAACGTAAAAGATTGAGATGAATTTACTGCACTTTCAAATACAGTACAATATAATTGTTCAAACGGGTCGCCGCACTTATCCTAGATATTTCAGGGTAGTGGTTGCAAAGTAAGTGATGGTGGATAAAGATCTGCCACATGATCGAAGAGACTACCAAATACTCGTGTCGATCATGCGGCAGTGAGCCTATTATACGCAACGGACACAATAAATGCGGGAGTCCGCAGTATAAGTGTAAAGCGTGTGGTGCCTGCCGCGTGTTGACACCGAAAATCAAATATACGCAGGAACAGAAAGTCACCATTTTGCGTGCTTACCGGGAACGGATCAGTTTACGCGGCTTACAGCGCGTGTTCGGTGTATGGCGCACTACCGTCTTGCGCTGGTTAAAGGCGTGGGTGGCATCCCTACCATCATTGCCCGAAACATTGCTTCCGGTTCAAGCGACCGATGTGCTGGAACTGGATGAACTGGTGAGTTTTGTGTCCGAGAAGTTCTTCAAACGCTGGTTGTGGCTGGCCATGTGTCGTCGAACGCGCCAGATTGTGGCTTATGCCATCGGTGATCGCTCCGAAACCACGGCGCAGAAGCTCTGGGAAATGCTTCCCGACAGCTATCGAAGTTGTCCCATGTACACAGATGAGTACGATGTTTATCCACGTATTATCCCACTTGAGCAGCATCGTGCGGCCCCCAAAGAGGCACATCAGACCAATCATCAAGAGCGTTGGAACAATACGCTCCGTCAGTGGGTCGGTCGTTACACTCGCAAGTCCTTATCTTTTTCCAAGGAGGATCTGTACCATTCTCTCGTCACTCATTGGTTCATCCTCGAATACAATCTTCGTATTCGATCATCACTTACCTTGTGACCACTACCTATTTCAGAATATAATTTGCTTTCCATAGAGCAAAATATATGTCTCAACCTCGTCCTATCGATCCCGCGAAAATAAAAATCCAAGAACAAGTCGTAGAACTTCGCTCCCTTGGGTGGAGCTTTCCAGCTATTGCGAAGCATCTCAATATTAGTGTTGGGACCGTATGGAATGTGGCTAAGCAAGAAAGTTAATGCTCTATTCGGAATGATGACACAATACTTGGTTGATAAAACAGAGAGTGATAGGGGATCAATGCTGTTCAATTGGGATATGTTCCCGACCCAACCGGGCATTCTTCCCGTTCAGAACGTGACCCCTGCTCATGACACCGGGACACCTTCTCCTTTAGGCTGAATAAAGACAGTCATAAGGAGAACTTCGTCATGTTAACGGCACAGAATAAAGCCGCGATCCAGCGTTACTTCGAGGCACAGAATCGCCACAGTCTTGAAGATTCGTTTGCTTTTTTTAGTCCCAACATCATCTCGCACAGCGTCCCTGAACAAGATGGGGTTGTTGGAATAGACGGTATCAAAGACTTCTTCACGGGGTTTCATGATGCTGTTCCCGATTTCAAAGTCACTATCCATGACACAATTGCCGAAGGAGATAAAGTGGTCGTGCGTTTTACCATCAGCGGCACACAGACCAAAGAACTCATGGGACAGTCCGCCGGACAGCCGTTTGTCGAACACAGCCTCACCATTTACCGCCTTGAGGATAGCAAGATCGCGGAAGTCTGGAGCTAAACCCGGCTTTCGATGCCATATCCGCGCATTCAGGCGCGTCGCCCTTAGGCGATATCAGCCATATCGGAAGTCTGGTTTTCGGCGATTGGGCGATAGTCGGATCATGGCAGGCGCTCAAAAAGCATTGATTTGTACGGAATGAAGCGATCTACAGGAGGAAATATGTTAACGCGAGGGTCATTGAAATTTGTAGTTGGACTGATGTTAGTTCTGATTAGTGTGCTGCCCACGCTGGCGCAGGAAGAGATGCCGCCGCTGCCAGGCGAACTGGTGTTGGGTGATCTGGGCGCGCCGCGCGGTCTGGCATTTGATGCGAACGGTAATCTGCTGGTTGCCGTCGCAGGCACGGGTGGCGAAGCATCGTTCACCCTGCCGGGACCGGATGGCGAACAACCCGTAAATGCTGGCTTGAGTGGGCGAGTCGTCTCGATTGCGCCGGATGGCACGGCATCTGATCGCATTGTCGGTCTCCCCAGCTACGCCTTTCCTATGGAAACAGGCGGGGTGTACCGCATTGTCCCGCATGGTGAGTCGCTCTGGTTGTTGTTCAGCGGCACCGGATCCGGAAATACCGGTGCGTACTGGGCTGACTCGGTTGTTGAATACGATGCGGCAACACTGGTCATAAGAACAGTCATCAACTTGAATGATTTCGAGTTCACGAATGATCCCGATGGCAATGGCTACGATACCAACGTCGCCGATATCGCGTGGGACAGTGATGGCACAATGTATATCGTGGACGCAGGTGGCAACGATCTCCTCTCCTGGACAGCAGAAGGTGGATTGCAGCTCGTCCATGCGTGGACAGATAATCCCGTCCCGACCTCGATTGAAGTTGCCGAAAATGGAGATTTGTACATCGGCTTCCTCGGAGCGGGTATGGCTCCGGGAGCGGGTAAGATTGAACACTGGTCGGGCGGGAGACCAGTCAAAACCTTCAGCGGCTTGAACACTGTGAGCGACATTCTGCTGGATGGAGATACCCTGTATGCCGTGCAGTTAGCCGTTTTCACCGATAAAGGGCCAGGGCCTGGCAGCGTTGTCAAAGTCACCGCTGATGGCGTGACGCCCATTGGCGAGGGCCTCCCTGCGCCATTTGGTATCGCACAAAGCGCCGATGGCGCACTCTATGTCACCTTCGGCACGCTTGCTTTCGCCCCCGGCATGACCGGCGGTGTCATCCGGCTAGCAAGTCAGTAAATCACCCTCACGTTCTTAGTAGGTGTGGACGCATACGCTTCGGCGCTTGTGTCCACTTTGCGAAGAAGCACAGGTATGTCAAACGTCGTCAGCATCGTTACATCGCTACTCCTGCTTACCAGTTGTGCCGCATCAGGAAATGCAGAACTGGGCGCACAACTTTTTGCACAGGGACGAGGAGAGGTACCCCCGTGTTCTATCTGTCATCGGGTCGTTAGTGGTCAGGTTGGATTCAGCATAGGACCAAACCTTGCCGGAATCGGTGAACATGCAGGCACACAAGTCGCAGGGTTATCGGCAGAGGAATACTTACGCCAGAGTATCCTTGAACCGGGTCGCTACATTGTGCCTAGCTATCGCAACATGATGTACGCTGACTATGACGCGCAATTGACGGAACAGAACATCCAAGACCTGATTGCGTATCTGCTTACCCTGTAGGTTCTGTCCAATTCTCAAAAGGTAGTAGACATGAATAGGATTTTTCTCTCAATAAACGGAAGCAGGCTGGCGCGGGCAGAATGCCAAAGTGATCAGTGGTCGGTCGAGCTTCTGCTTGAAGATGCCAATGTGCGCTGCCTGGCTGTTGACCCACACAACCCGAACGTTGTCTATGCCGGGACCCAGGACAGTGGGCTACTCCGATCCGATGATAAGGGGAAAACATGGCATCCATTTGGGATGGAGAGTCATGTTGTCAAAGCGATTGCGATAAGTCCTGCTGAACCCGGTCTGATGGTCGTCGGCACCAGACCGGCGAGGGTTTTCATTTCGCGTGATGGCGGACAAAGTTGGATGGAATCCATGTCCTTTAGGAAGAAGAGGCGCTTGTTCTGGTTCTCTCCTGCGGAAAAGCCGTTTACCGCCTATGTGCAGGGGATTGCGCTCTCGCCCAGCAATCCCAATGTGATGGTGGTCGGGGTCGAGTTAGGCTCAGTGGTTCGCAGCACGGATGGCGGCAAAACGTGGCAGGATCACCGCAAAGGCGCGTTACGGGACTGCCACTCGCTCAAGTTTCATGCGACCGACGGCGATTGGGTCTATGAGGGCGGTGGAACGGGCGCAGGTGCTGCCTTCAGCCGCGATGCTGGAAATACTTGGACCCAGTCCAGACAGGGTCTTGATCGCCATTATGGTTGGGCAGCTGCCGCAGACCCCGCGCGTCCGGAGGTGATGTATATCTCCCTATCACCAGGTCCAATGAAGGCACATAGCACAGACAACGCGCAAGCTTACATCTTCCGCTCGATAGGCGGCGGCACATGGGAAAAACTGAGTGGTGGGCTGCCACAGCCGTTGAGCCACATGCCCTATGCCCTGCTTACGGACCTCAATGAACCGGGACATCTTTATGCGGGTTTGAGCAATGGTGACGTATGGCATACTGCGGATTATGGCGATCATTGGCAGCAGCTTCCACTCAATCTGGGCAATGTTTGGACCAGCATGGTGATGCTGAAATAGATGGAATAAACGAGTGTATAAGAGAGGAACGCATGAAAAACTAGGTTGTATCCTTGAACGGTGCAGTCACCTTAGCCATCGTCTCATTTGCCACACTGATTGCACGGGTCACATTTTTAGACGCGCTCTATGTGCCGGAGTTTCGGGTGATGTTCCCTGAAAGCCAACCTCTAGGCATTGCGGTGATGATCGTGATCTTCATAGTCTTTATTGGGGTCTGGGTCTGGTCGCTGCTGGCGGCATCGCGTGGCAGTCGGGGCGGGCTGACTGTGGTTTTGCTATACAGCCTGTTTACGGCGCTCGGTGGTGGCTTGATAACGCTCACGGCTTTCTGCCCGAATGGCTGTGCCGCCCCCCCGGTAGGCGATGCCGTCGTGTGGGCAAACCTGATCGTCGGGCTGGCGGCCAGCTTCGTGCTGGGAATTCAGTTCAGACAGACTCCCGGACAGCGGAAAAGTAAGCATAGCACAATGAGCGGAGGAACCGTATGAGATCATGGTATACGTCTCGGAGTGGAATTATCACACTCACCATCCTCCTTGCCCTAGTCGCGGGTCTGGTGCTGCTGGGTGCGATTGTCACTCAGGGTCTATCTGCACGCACCATTGCCGCCAGCCTGCTTGTCCTGTGTTTTGTAGTATTTACTTTTGGCGGAGTTCTTTACGCTGGAAGAGCCTTTTTGAAATGGCAGATCGACGAGAATTCTTCTCATCTAATCTGGGAACGGGGCTTCGTCATCGGAGGTGTTCTGGCAACGCTTCTAGGGTTGGCGCTGCTGGAAGATATGCTGCGTACTGCGGGCGAGCCTGTGCTGTCGCGGTTGGGCATAGTGACGTACCTGTTGGGCGCAGTGGTGGTAATTGTTGCCGAAACTGCCTACCTCGGCAAGCGTGACTGGATTTATCCGCAAATCGTGCTGTATGTCATCTTGGCGTTTCTAGCACAGGCTGCTTTTGGAGCGTCGCTTCTACAAACCAGACTAGTGGCAGGATGGGCAGCATGGACGACAATCATTTGGAATCTGGCGGGGCTACTCATCATGCTCATCCTTCGCCCGCCTGATATCTACTTTCCCGTGCTTCACCATGTAGCGCCGCTCATCATTGGGATTGCGCTGTTGGTGGGGTGATAGATTCTAAGGAGAATGAAAATGGCAGTCATTGAGAATAGCGTTCAGATTGACCGTTTGCTTGAAGAGGTATTCGATTATTTGGTTGACCTGCGCAACGAACTGGAATGGAACCCCGACGTGCAGGCAATGGCGATGATAACCGATGACCCAATCGGTATTGGGACCAAGTTTCTTGCTAAATGGAAGCAGAGCAAACTGATCGAGGTTGAATGCATACGGTTCGAGCGCCCCTACCGCTGGGCTTACTCGAACGGCGGGCCACTTGCTGTTGTTTTTGACATTAGGCTCACACCACAGGGAAACTCAACCCTGTTAGCATCGCGTTTCGATGTTCGCCCTCGTGGACTGATGCAGTTATTCTTTCCGATAATTCTTCGACAATTGAAGCGCGCCGAGAAACAGAATATGGCGCACATCAAAAATGCCCTAGAGAAGGGAGGCGTTCGCAACCCCCTCATGCCATCAATAAACGGTTCATGATACGATAAGGCGTAAGCGTGAATACATAATGTTTAGATTGAAAATTATCATGAGTGAGCAAACTGCCCGACGGCTATCCTGGTCAATCGCTGTGGTGTCATTCATTGTGGTGATGATTGGGCTGGTTATCAGTGTCCTGGCGTTGATCGTCAGTGGCCGGGGTGTGACCTTTAGCCACCAGTTCTTTACGCCCATCCTTACCGTCACGTATGGGGTGGTCGGTGCGCTGGTCGCTTCGCGTCATCCGCGCAATCCCATCGGCTGGATTTTCTGCGTCATTGGGTTCTTGAGCGCGTTGAACATGCTGTCGGCGGGGTACGCGCTCTACAGCGAACTCGTCAACAGTGCACTCCCCGGGGCGGCACTGGCGCGCTGGTTTAGTATTTGGATATGGATTCCGAATACGTTGCTCCCCATCACATTTACCCTGCTCTTGTTCCCTGACGGTAAAGCTCTGTCTGCGCGCTGGCGACCCGTCGCCTGGGCAGCCGGATTAGGCATTGCTGCTTACACTTTTAGCATGGCTTTCTACCCCGGATCGCTCGAAGAGCTGGCGATTCCAGCGTCCAATCCTTACGGAATTCTAGGCAGCGCAGGGCTAATGAAGGCGCTGATGACCGTCGCGGCTCCCTTTCTTCTAGTGGGCATTTTCGGCTCCATTGCTTCCATCGTTGTCCGCTTTCGGCACGCTGCTGGAATAGAACGAGTGCAGTTGAAGGGGTTGGCAGTCGCGGGGGTCATTGTAATTGTCGGCAATATTCTGGGCGGGCTTCTCTGGCTTATCTGGCCCAACAATCCGATGACCCAGGAGTTGAGCATCATTGCCACCGATATTACGCTGGTCAGCATTGTCATCGCTACCGGGGTTGCCATCCTACGTTACCGCTTGTGGGATATTCACATCCTCGTCAATCGGGCGCTGGTCTATGGTTCCTTAACTGCACTTGTGATTGGTTTCTATGTCGTCATTGTCGGTTCATTGGGAACCCTCCTTCAAACGGGCGGGAATCTGCCCGTTTCGCTCTTTGGAACGGGTATTATCGCCATCTCGTTTCAACCACTGCGAGAACGCTTGCAGCGCGGTGTGAACCGACTGATGTATGGGGAACGTGACGATCCCTACGCGGTACTGGGTCGCCTGTCAGAACAGCTTGAAGTTGTTGCCGCATCTCAATCTGTCCTTCCAACGATTGTGGAGACGGTCGCCGATGCCTTCAAACTGCCTTATGCAGCGATTGCTTTGAAGGACGGCGATCAGGTTAGCATTTCTGCCGAGTACATCCGCCCTCCGGCGGTTGCGCCGAGAAACGCCAGTGAGGCGGAGACACTGCCGCTGGTTTATCAGATGGAGACCATCGGACAGTTAATCCTCGCGCCCCGTTCGCCCGGCGAGGCGTTCTCCAATGCCGACAGGCGATTATTGGAAACCATCGCCCGGCAGGCGGGGGTGGCTGCCTACAACGTGCGGCTGACGCAGGATTTGCAGCATTCCCGCGAGCGGCTGGTAACGACCCGCGAAGAAGAGCGTCGTCGGCTTCGACGCGACTTGCACGATGGACTTGGACCGGTACTCGCCGCGATGTCCTTCAAGCTGGATGCCGTCTACAATTTAGCGGATCGGGATTCAGGTGCGGTTAAGAAGATGTCAACGGAGCTAAAGGCACAAATGCAGGAAGTACTGGCGGACATTCGACGTATTGCCTACAATCTGCGTCCGCCCGCTCTTGATGAACTCGGATTAGTTGGAGCATTGAAAGCGCATATTGCTTCTCACAATCAGGTGCAAGGGTTGCAAATCACGCTGGAAGCTCCTGAAAACCCGCCGTCACTGCCTGCCGCCGTTGAAGTGGCTGCCTATCGTATTGCGCTCGAAGCGATGACCAATGTGAGTCGTCACGCTGGGGCGCATCACTGTTGTGTCCGTTTGTCCCTTCCTGATGATCTATGTCTGGAAATTCTGGATGATGGGCGCGGACTCCCGGGTGCAGTGCGGGCGGGTGTCGGCTTGATCTCAATGCGCGAGCGAGCCGAAGAGCTGGGTGGGAGGTGTATTGCTGAAATGTTACCCAATGGCGGCACAGGCATCAAGGCTCGTCTGCCTTTGTTATCAGCGTCTGCCTGATGGACGGGAATGTAGGTATGGAAACGATCCGTGTTCTCATTGCTGACGATCATACCCTGTTTCGAGATGGACTGAGATCGCTGCTGGCTTCCATCCCGGATATTGAGGTGGTGGGTGAGGCATCCAGTGGCAAAGAGGCGCTGATGTTGGCTGTCGAACATCAGCCGGACGTGATCCTCATGGATATTCAAATGCCAGACCTCAACGGTATTGAAGCGACACGCCAGATTCTGCGCGCCAGCCCACATATAGGCATCGTCGTCTTGACGATGTTTCAGGACGACGATTCGGTCTTTGCAGTGATGCGTGCCGGGGCGCGGGGTTATGTGTTGAAGGGTGCTGATCAGGGTGTGCTGCTGCGGGCTGTGCGTGCAGTAGCGAATGGCGAATCGTTATTCAGCCCAGAAATTGCAGCACGGTTGATGCAGTTCTTTGCCGGTTTAGAGCCAGTTTCCCGATCAGAACTCTTCCCGGAACTAACCGAACGGGAGCGGGAAATTTTGTCCTACATTGCCGATGGACACACCAACGCTGAAATCGCCGAAAAACTGGTCATCAGCATGAAAACGGTACGCAATCATGTCTCCAACATTTTCAGCAAGTTGCAGGTTGCTGATCGAGCGCAAGCCGCCATTCGGGCACGCGAGGCGGGTTTGGGCGATTCTACCATCTCGACTGCGGACAGCAGCTTGAAAGGAGCGTAAGTAACTATTTAGCCGCCCTGTGAGACAACCGGCTCAGCTTCCTCAACAAACGTTTCGAAGGAAGGTTGCCAGAATCTCGCCTTGGTTGACTTACGCGAATAAAGAAGAGTGAGAATGAAGCGATTTAGGATCGTAAAGTATTTAGAACATCTAGGTAGCAAACGTACTCGAGGCTACTGGATCGACATTAAGCTTAAGGGCGAAAAATATTATTGTTGCACTTTCAAATACAGTACAATATAATTGTTCGAACGGGTCGCCGCACGTATCCTAGATATTTCAAATTGGAATTTGCCTTCCAAAGGGCAAAATATACGTCTCAACCTCGTACCATTGCACCTGCAAAACTAGAACTACAAGCACGGGTCGCTGAATTACGCTCGAAAGGGTGGAGCTTCCCAGCTATTGCAAAGCTCCTAGATATAAGTGTTGGAACGGCTTGGAATATGTCCAAGCAAAAGTGGCAAAAGGAGGAATAGAGACGCAACTTTCCTTCGCCTTTATCCACAACTATCAGGGGCAAAGTTCCAATTATTATCTGTAGATGAGACCCGTAGATTGATTTCTTTACCCTGCTCTGTACGAAGTTGTTATTTTCTATAACTTCATTACTTGTTTCAGGCATTTTTTGTCGGAAATAGAGCTAAATCTAACGATTGCAGGGTATGTGGTCGTTAGTAGGAAAACTTCTATGGTATATCTGACTAACGATTTTAATTGTACCTAAAGCTCAATCACATCCGCATAGACTAGGCGCGCCGTACGTGAATATATTGGACGGCGTGTGGCACGAAGCCCGAGTGTTGGGAGCAGAACCGCTTGGTCACGGATAAAGTCGTCTCGCTTACGCAATCTCACACGCAAATTGGTTACATCGATGCGGCGGTTGAGCTGTTCATATTCTTCAACCACAATACGATACTGCCCCGGCAGATGATCCACAGGAAGTCGGATATGGCCTTTCCATAACACCCGATCAAGCGAACCGACTTGTTCTGCTGTGATCGTCACTTCGTTATCGCGTGTCCATGCTAGTTCATCATATAGGTCGGGGTTGCGTTTCTCTACTGAGATTACAAACTGGCTCGAATCGGCGATACTGATGCCGCTGGTATCCGCCGTGTTGGTATAGGTATAGCCTGAAACCACAAGATTAATGGTGTCATCGTCATATGGGTCATAGGTGAGGATGGTCGAGCGCTCTGGCGCAAGCTGGGCAAACTCCGCAAGAGTTACACGCGAGAGGTGCATCCCCGTGATAGAACTCGGCTGATAACGTGCCAGCGCCAACCGGATGAACGGATAATAGCTGGCACCGGGATCAAGATCGATATCGCAGTACCACAAGCCTCGTGTATCATCAAAGTGAACAGGATAACCGACGACGTCCACCTTGTTATCGCTGGGTACGCCTGAGTTCGCTAGTTCTGGTAACAACAGCGAATAACCAACTGCTTCGTAATCACGAAAGTTATAGGTTGAAGGCAGATCAGGCGTGGGAGCCGACTTGCGGATGGGATCCATACCCCACTGAGTGATGTAGCGGCTTAGCAGATGACGCTGTTCATTGTCCAACGTGTAGCCCTGCCAGAGAACCACACCCAGCAGTTCACCCTCACCGGACGAGTACCAACCACGATCCATATACACCCGCAAACCGCCGCCCTGCCGATAACTAGCGATCAGGTTAGTCGAGGTTTCACGCTTCCAGCCATATGTCGGCAGCATATAACGTACCAGTGGCGCAGATGGACGCGCCGAACTTGGCACATTAACCAGCATGCTTTCGCTGTCGCGGGTGAAACCACCTGCCACATCCGCCGCAAAATACTCGCGGAAGCGTGACCCAGCAATCACTTTGTAATGGATCATACGGTGTTTGGTGTCGCCAAATTCATGCGTTAGGCTGGCGTTCGGCGCAAACGATAACCAATCCCGTTCCGGTGCATAGCTGCCTACATTTTTTATGATGCCATACTTATCTTTCTTCGTGCCTTTGATCAGTCCACCGCTGAGGGAACGCAGTGTTAAATCATCGACCTGCTGCTCAACCGAGCGCACTTCCGGCCCCGGTGCAGAGAGATCATCAACCGGTTCTTCCCATTTTGCGATCAGGTTGATCGTGAGAGTGCTTTTACCATGAACTTGGATAACACCCACGAAGAAAGCCGAAGTGTCACCTTCGTTACGTGAGGACGATAGCACCAGAATTTCCGGGTAACCGATTGGCTGCTGCACCGGATGAACCAATGTAATCTTGCGCGAAGGTGTGAGCATCCAGTGTCCACCCTCGACTGCATATTGAACGCAATTCACCACCATCGTCGAAAGCTGCTCAAGCACGTCCGGTGAGCCAAGGTTCGACTGTACTGAATGATTGGTGAATTCGCGGATCCAGTCCCATACGCCCATTAAAGGGAGGTTGTCGCGGTGCATATACGAACTGAGCGCGAAACTGATTTCCTCAGTTTTGGGCAAGCCAATTGACAAAGTACGAGTGACATTGTCCCATGAAGGTGGAAAAAATTCCGTGCTACCGGGGTCAACGACCACGATGCGGAAAGATTGCTCATTCAGCAGGTCAGTTAGTGGGTCACCTGATGGACTTGCACTATATGGAATTTGCAGCACCGAACCGGGGCGTATATGGATGCCCTCCAACGGTGTGTAAACAATCGCACCGGTTTCATCGACGATTCCCACGGTTTCATTAGTGGTCGCGGGTAAATCACGCAGTGCCGCCCCCGAAGCCATTGGATCAGGCATATAGGTAATCGGCATCTGCTCTTCAGGGAAAACAGGTGCATCAGTCGCGGTCGGGTCAACCGGTTGCGAACGACTGCTGAGCAGCGCATAGGTCGCGGGATCGTTCTTTAACCGTCCGGCCACATCATCCAACGTACCGTGCGTCTCGAGGATTTGCTCACTGCTAGGCGGCGGCGCGATATGCCTCTCCGAAACTTCCGTGCTGGCGGCTGTATCCAGATCGTCGCTGCTGTTGTACGAGCGGATCACCAACCGTGCCAACGATTCGCCTGCATCAGTCTCCGTAATAGCCTCGCGCAGATAAACCGAGGGTGAACCCACCGGTTCAAAGCGTAGATATGAACGTGGCGGCTGAGTGACAGGCGGTAAAGCATGTTCATTACCCGTCTCACCCAGAAGCGGGCTGTTTCCGGCTAAATCGACCACTCTGACGCGAATTCGATACCCCACACCGAAACGTAAACGTGGCAGCGTTCGTGGTGCGGCTTTGAAGCGCGTCACCAACTTGAAGGGCATCATCGGCTGTGGTTGTGGATCGGACATCGGGCTGTTGCTGTCGCCCTCCTGACCGATGGTCTTACCGGGGCGCGGTGCAACTAAGCTCCATCCGTCCCACCGGAACATCGACTCATGCAGATACAAATCGGTCGATTTTGGCGGCGCACCTTCTTCCGGCGGTGCCTGCTCGGTCATCGCCATCTGCGCAAATCCCTCGTCTACCACGTCATTCAGCACTAAATCCGTGCCTTCGACCACAAAACTCCCCACGCGCTGGCACAGCGAATGCCAGTCGTTAGTCTGGGTATCCCAGATGTCCACACGGTAACCGCGCAGCACATCCTCGGCATACAGCACTAAATCACTTTTGCTACCCTGATCGTTATTCACCACGCGCTGGAAATGGTTATGTGTGTGTGCTGCCCGTCCAGTGAGGTTGAGTGATAACCCGCTGCTGCGCAGGCTCGGCAAGCCGCCATCCGTCGGCGTATCCACCGCCAGCAAACTCGAACTGGAAGCCATCGTGTTCGAGAGGCCGATGAGCTTAAGCGCTGCACCATCCACATCAATTTCTACCAGCTCGTAATCATTTCTCGGTGGATTGAGATGCAACTGGCTCTCGGTAATGCGCGGCATCCCTGACCCGCGCGAGCGTGTTCGAAATACATCACTGGCGGCTGAGAAACTAAACGCCGTAAACGGCGACTCGGAGATTATGTCTGGGCCGCCATTATCATCCCCCCATTGCGGGATGATTCGCACAAATTGGGCATTCGGCGGAATTTCATCCAACGGAACGGCAAAGTCCAGCACCAAACCGAGTTGGCGCATCAGAACCGGATAATCCCCTAGTGACGAAACCACCTGATGGAAATCCATATACCGCTCAAATTCCACCTCGTCTTTGGGCAGTGGAGGCGGTTGCTTCTGGACGTTCTTCTCGTCTTCTTCCTCAGTGGTGTTCAACTTCTCAGGCGGATAATGGAACAGCAGCAGTTTACGCAGATCAATACGTGGGTCTGCACTCGCCGATTGGAACGCAAGCGCATTATCGAACTCGCCGATCAAGACATTGTCACGCAAGACACCACCGGAATTGAAGAACTCGGCTGCCATACGCCGCCGTGTACTTGTTGCGAGATCCTTATTCCAAGGGAAACCTTCGTTATCAAATAATGGGCCGCCTACCCTCGGCTTTTGATCCCGCCCCAGCAGTTCCGGCAGTTCATTCGGATTATTCAAGCCCACGCGTTGGTAGAGTTCCTTAACAAACCGCGCGATGTTCGCCACGGGATACGACACGATCAGCCGGTCGGTATAATCGGGCAGCACATACGGCTTGACGTATGTCTGCTCGTTGAACAAGCCGCCCCACCAATCATTGTCAATTTGCGAGAGCAGTTTGGGGTTCGCGACTAAGTTCGGATTATCAAATTCCAGCCGGAAAGATGAGATCCCTTGTAGGGTTTTCGTCCAATTCAGCACATCAGGGTATAAACCGAGTGTATCGCCTTCGTCTGCATTGGCTTCCAGCCGGAATGATACATACGCCGAAAGCCGTGCGTATATATCGCCGTTTTCCAGTCGGGCGACGCCGCCAGGAAGTGCTGTCCAGATGATGGTTTGCGTTGCCATATGTTTATCCTTTATGCAAACGCTTCGCCATACTCGAACCAATCGCCTTCAGTGAGCATGTCACTAAAGGTTGGGTCGTTGGCGCTGCCGCTAAACTTCCGTTCGACGGTCATACTGACGGATGTACTGAAGAAAAGCACCTCGACTTTGACGGTCACGGTCGCCCGTCCCATCAGTTTCGACTTGGTTTGGCCACCCACCTGCAATTCCTTGTAGGAAAGCTCTAGGTAGAACTCCACCGAAATAGTGATCAGTCCCAGCACCGAAACATGCCCGTTGATGCGTAGGTAAGCCGTCAATTCCAGTCGGTACGGGCTGACCTCCAGCCGGAAGTAAAAGCCTGCCATCGCCGAGACGCCACCACTGGCAACACCGATGTCCAGCTCGAAGCTGGCACCGAATTCCAGCGCCACTTCCAGAATTTCCATGCCGTCCGCGCCCAGCGCCACGGCGAAGAAACCGCCGCCTGCGAAGATCAGCACCGTCAGCCGGAACGGATCGTGCCGCTCAGAAAGGTTAAAACGTACACGCATCCGGTCAGCAATATCCCCGCCGAATGGCAGCGAGAGAATTGCGCCTAACGCAATATTTTGCAGGGCGAAAACGCCCACTGTCAGTGGAGGCAGCGTTAGCGTATACCCCACCGCCACACCTGCCGGAGTGATCGACAGCACGGGTGGGTCAAGGAAGGACTGCGGATCCAGATACTTCTCAAGCTCATTCAGGAACGCCAGCGGCCCTTGGAACTTCACTCCGTCTGCTGGAATATCAACGTGTACATCCAGCTTCTTGTTTTCCACCTTGTTAAAGGTCAGATCATTGAAGCGAATGCGGATAATCCCTGCGAAATCGAGGTCGAAATCCACCAACGAGCCATGAAGTTGTGCTGAAGGCGGTGTTGGTTGTGCTGTGAAATGCTGAGTCAGCAATACATCAATCGTCAGTGAAGTATTCGGGCGGGTGACCAGCGGGCCAAATGACTGCACTTTCGGCACCCAGTGCATCGAGGTTTCTAGTCGTTCAGGAATTTGCGGCGGTTCCGGAACTAGTTTGCTCACCAGTTTCGGCATCTGGTCGGAAAAACCAGCTCCAGTAATCGCGCTGATGATGTGGAATAGGTCAATCCCGCCTAAAATTTTCGCCTGCATCGCCGCCGGGAAAAAGTCTGACGGCACAAAGCTGCCACTTGCCACGTTACTCAGTGTCCCAGCTACCGGCCCCAGATGCTGCGACAACCCGCTCATATTTAGGTTCGGTGTCGTCAGACCGCCTGCCTGTTCAGCCGTGAATTTGATTGGCTTCTGCGCAACCAGTTCAGCAAAGACTTGTCCTGGATTACCCGCCTCATCTAGTAACCCGTTCGGACTGTCCAGATACTTCTGATAAAGCCGGATTGTCTGTGGCCCTTGTCCGCCAGCCACCTGATCTGCCGCTGGAATGCGCACGTCTGCCGTTTCGAGGAACGGAATGAAGGGCAAACCTGCTTCCGACTCAATTCTTCGAACATCAAACAGAAAAGCATCTGTTTCCAGTTCAGTATTGCCATCTTTATTTGGATTGCGCGGTGCAAATGCCACTCGCGAGCCGGGGACAAAATGGTTGCGTACCGGCTTGTTGTTGATCTTGTAACTCTTATAAGCTCCCGGCAGCGCGTTCAGGATTGTGTCACGGTCAGGACTGCCGAAAATTGTTAGCGGCACGAAGATATTCGCCCCATTAAATCCGAATGGATTACCCTGCGCATCCTTCCCTTGCATATTGAAGCGGAAAGGCAAGCCGCTCACTTCAATCCAGTGAACCCCCGAACCCGGTATACCTATATCCTTTGGTGGATCGAGCTTAGGTGTAATCCGAGTAGTAAAGCGGATAAGCTGGTGGAAGGGCATTTCACGCCCCTCATGCTCGTACTGGCTCGTGTCGTAGGTCATATCCGGTTGCAGCAGTACGATAAACGACCGCTGACGCAGATAGGCTGCCACATTCGTACCGGTCGGTGGCTTTTCAAATTTCCGTTCAGTGATTGTGATCTTCACTGCGAGATGACCGCATGGGAAAACATAGCCGAGATCAACCGTCCGCACATAATGATCACGTCCCTGTGTGGATTGATGTTCCCATTCCACGAGCGATAAGCCAAGGTCTTTGCGCACGGGCAGCGGCAGCACCTGTGTGTCCCATAAACCATGCAACCTTGCCCATGCCCCCTGTGAAGTGAGCATGAAGCGCTCAGCTTCTACCGGAATTGGATTGTAATACTCTGCAAAGCGGATAATGATCTGCCGTAGTTCATCATCTGCCTCAATCAGTCGTCCGACGATTGCATCAACAACGCCGGGACTGATATTCGCAAAATCCTGTTGTCGAATTTGGTTCGCAATATCGCGTGTGATTTCCGGTAATTGAACCGCTGGTTCGACTTCATGTCCGTAAGCGTTCAGCCCTAACCCTGTGCCGATATTCAGCGCAGGTGTCTGCGAAGAAAGCATCGCTTGCAGCCCATCTGCAATCCCTGAATTGATAAATGGCTGCGTTTTGACAATCGGAATATTCCGCCAGCGCAGCACAATCCCATAATCCGAGGTTAACCGCACCAGTTGGTGGCGATTATTCGGGGAAAGGCTTGTACGGAACTCAAGCACTTCGCCAAATCCAGGTGGTTTTGGTGGGTCATAATCCGGCGACCAGATTGCCCGTAAGGTACGCGTGCTGGTATCCACTTCATCAACCTTGCCCTCCTTGTTGATACCCAACCGCGTATGCCATAGTTCGCTGCGCCCGTTATGTGTTACCGCACTGAGTGAGTGTGCCCAACCTGCTGTTCGATTCGGCGATAAAAATAGGCGGTAGGGGAACTCGATGGCTGTCTGTAAAACCGTTGGTTCGGTAATTATTGGTCGTGGATTCAGGTCTTCGGGCGTGGGATTCGGTGGCAGGGCTGTCGGGGCAAGGCTTAGTTCGTACTTCGTCCAATCTAGCAGACTGGCAACCGTGTATTCAATGCGCTCCATCTGGTCCGGTATTTTGAAAACCAACCGGCTTCTTCCTGCAATACGGGCTTGTATTGGGGCCGGTCGTGGGTCATCAGCGGGTGGTGGATCAGGTGGTACAGGTGGCGGCGTTGCTGGCGGATGTAGTGGATCAAAAGGTGGTTGGTAGTTCTTTTCAACCTCGATAAATGCTTCTTCAGCAATACTCTGCGGCTGAAAATAGACAATCAGATAGGCCGGTTGCTGAGGTTCAATTCGAGTAAGGTAAATTCCGTTTTCTTCTTTATTGAGCTTCAAATTGATAAGATCGAAGTCCAAAAGAAGAAGATCATCCCTACGAAGCACACGCACCGAAAGCGTCATAATAACGTCCTTCTGATAGCTTGAAGGAGTACAAACCATTTGTGAAGATTGTAAATGTAGATGTCTATAAAAGCAATTTGAGGGACGAAAATTTCTTTTTAATAAGTTTCTTGAGTGGATAAATTTGTGTTAAGGTTAAAAAATTACTATAGAAGATATATAGGTGGAGACGGTCTATTGATAGCCTGTAATGCTTTCGCAACCATTATGAAAGTTTAGATTAATGGGGATTTTAGAGTTGCAACAGCCTTAATTATAAAAATCAAATACGTTAAAAATACTTTCAAATACAGTACAATATAATTGTTGCGAACGGGTCGCCGCACGTATCCTAGATATTTCAGAGTTGAATTCGCCTTTAACAGAGCAAAATACAGAGCACAACCTCGTCCGGTCAATCCTCTAAAAATAGAACTTCAAGCAAAAGTCATTGAACTTCGCTCAAAAGGGTGGAGCTTTCCGTATATTGCAAAGCACCTCAACATAAGCGTTGGAACTGCATGGAATATAGCAAAGAATATAACCTGAGGCACTTTGAATTTTGTACCATGCTAAAGTTAAGTTGATTGTCTGTGTTGTATCAAAGTCGTCGGATAAGATTTGTTGCCCCTACAGGTGGGGATTACGCGGGGTGAAGATCATCCAACCCATCCAAATTGAGTTCGCTTGGGAATACCTCGTACTGGCCGTCGATGTGCGGCGCTGCCAACTCCATTGGGCATGGGCCAAGCAGATGAACCAAAGCAGCCTTATGCCGATTTTTAAGGCGTGGCCACCTGATGCTGTAATTTGGGATGGGGCATCAGCTCATCGCGGCAAAGCCATGAGGGAAGTGGGCTTTTGAACACCTCTTCTTGCCTATTCACCCGAACTCAATCCCTGTGAGCATGTGTTTGAATGGTTACGAGCCAGGATTGAAGGCGAGGTATTTAGCACAAGCGATGCGAGATTGAGCAACGCGGATAAATGCCGTATGAAATCCTTAATCGGATGGCATTGGATACAAGATGCCTTTGCTCAACTTCCTGCCTAATATCTGCTGGCGAAAGAGTGAATTGTTAACACCAATATGTTTGCTGGTTTGAAGGTGCGGCCCAACTCCTTCAAATACCCTATTTTATTCCTGCGCATAATCCTCACGTAACAGCGAGAACTGTACCACGTCTACGAGCTTGCCGTATTTGATTTCGCGCTGTCGCCAGATACCTTCTTTCTGGAAGCCAACCTTTTCCATGACACGACCAGAAGCATCATTCCCAGCGTTATGCCTACCTTCAATGCGATTGAGATTCATACGGTGGAAACCAAAGTCAACCAGCGCACGCAATACTTCGGTAGCGATGCTCCGGCCCCAATAGGGTCGCCCTACATGATAGCCAACCTCTGCACAGCGAATTTCGCGTTTCCAGAAGTGGAGTCCGGCAGTACCAATGAGTTGTTTCGACTCTTTGAGTTGGATTCCCCAGCGAATGCTGTCTTTTTGCTGGTACATATTTGTCATCAAGGCGATAAAGCTTTTCGTTTGCTCCGCGCTGGTATGCAGATCAAAACCAACAAACTTTGTGTATTCTGGATCACGGAAGTATTCAAATAATGCGGGCGCGTCTGCTTTGCCCAATTCCCGCAAAATGAGGCGTTCGCTTTCCAGAAGCGGGAATGTTTGAAAGTTGAAAACTTCAGACATGGATAGCCAAACCCCCTCAATTCAGTCAGCTAATGCCAACTCCGTCAATGAACAACTTATATTTTGCGGGTAACACACTCACGTTACTATAGTGTCGAGTTCACTGGAAGAATATACGCAAGTGATTTAAGGACTTGGTATAACAATATGTTTTCGCACTATGTACGGCAAATAAAACCAAAATATTTGTTAAAGAAACGGGTTTTGAGAGAAAAAAGTCTATAGACAGAATTTGGGAAGCATAGTACCTAACCATCAATAGCAATCGCGCCGATACTGTCAGCGCGATTGCGTTTCAAGACCTTGATATTGCCGAATGCCCATTCGGTTATTCAGGTCTCATTGACCATGAACATTACACTGAGCATTGCCTAGGTTGGCATTCAAATCGCTATTCAGTAAGAAGTACCGATAAGATCATGGGACAGAGCTTCCGTACTGGGGTACTCATTCAAAAATTGAGACGCTGACACCCACAGTTTGCTACTATCTTTACTGAAATCGACGTTAAGTGTCCACGAGGCCATACCCATGCTGTCCTCCATAAAGAGAAGCAGTTTTTTACCGAGAAAGCCTCCCTTGAGCATCACAGGGACATTGGCAATCGGTCGCCACTTCGGTTCAGCGGGGAAGCCATCCGTGGCTACCCGGTAAACACGATCCAAACCAACCGGTAGTTTGAGTTCCTTATCTGGCAGGCCAATCGTGATGAGGGCTTCGTCGGCTTTCCCAAACTCAAGGGCGATTGAAGTCCAACCGAGGTCGTTGGTTTGTAGTTGGTAAACCTTGCCCGATGCACTTTTCATAATTTCAGGCAGCGATACGGCGGCAGCAGCTTGCGGCAGAGCCAACTCGTCTATTCGCGCTTGCAGCGCTTCAGCCGCAACCGGGTTAGCAGGCAGTGGTTTATCGGAGGTGGATGCCTTGACAACCGAGGTCACAATCGACTGACTGAAAAAGCTCGAGTCGTTGGTCGTGACCACGATAAGATCTAGGTCCGGCACCACCCATATAGTTTGCCCCATGTAATAACCCAATGCAGCATAACCCCGATGCTGAGTCCTCCAGATCAAACCGCTGTACCAGAAATCGCCATAACCATCCCAAACCAGAATACCAGGTTGCATATTACTGGTCGCGTGGCTGACCCAGTCGGATGATACGACTTGCTGTCCATCCCATTCTCCATTATGCAGATACAAGTAGCCGAGTTTAGCCATGCTCGCCGGACTCATAAAGAGGTGGCTGCCGCCTTGATTCACCCCTTGCGGGTCAGCGATCCAAGTGGCATCGGTAATACCCAGCGGCGCGAACAAGAACTGCTCGGCAAAAGCCAGTGAACTCATTTGGGTCGCAATCTGGACGATGGCTGAGGCTAGGTGGGCATTTGCATCAAAATACCCGAAAGCTATACCCGGCTCACTTTGCATCGGTTTATCAAGTATATATTGTACTTGGCTCACCGCTTTGTCCGTGATTTTATAGATATTGAGATCGTCATCAACCGCCAAACCGGATCGCTGCGTCAATAAATCTTCGATAGTTATGGCTTCTTTGCGGGTGTCCATATTGGCAGTCTTCTCTTTTGGAAAGAAATCCCAAATGGACTGGTTGACACTCTTGATATACCCCTTATCGATTGCAATACCGACGAGGGTCGAGACAAAACTCTGTGTCACCCCAAAAAGAGCATGGGGTTGGCTGCTGGTGAAGGGATAGGGGGACGCGTCCACTATGACATTGCCATGACGGATTGCCAAGATAGTGTGGGCATCCGTATTGGATTCCAGCAGCGTCGTCAACGCTTCGGAATCGACCCCCTGTTCTTCCGGAGTTGAGGTCTGCCAGCCATTAGTGGGCCAAGGAGTAGCGGTGAGGTCTTGCGCGACCATTTGAGGTATCACTGAGAACAATGACATAAACAGAATAACCGGGATCAATAATCCAAAATAGCGTTTCAAAATATCATTCCTTTTCAAAACAAACCGAGAATTACCTATCGAGGTGGTCATTCGGAAATGCCTCAAACCACCTCGTATCAAATGCCATACGTCCGTGAACTCTATTTAAAGAACCTAGTACTACTCCGAGCCATCAGCTTTGGCATATGTCAGCACAGTATTACCCACGTTCTCGCCCAAGGTCGTACCTACCACGACATCCGTGCGGAAATGAATGCCGCCCCAGATGCGGGCTTCGCCTGCTTCTTGTGCCAGCGCCATCACATCGGTGGCATTGGATGGGAACAGGCCAGCCAATACAGTCGCCGTCGCAGTCGAAATGCACGAGTGTGCCGACGGATAACTTGGATGGTTAGGCGTGGTAAATAAGGATTTGAATTCGGGGTCAACTTGGAAGGGGCGCATCGCCCAATAGGTGTATTTGGCATCAAAGCAGGCGATAGCAGCATCATCGGCGGCAATGTTTGTTAATGCATAGGCACGTGCTGCCAGCGGAGCGTTGTCATTCCATCCAGATTCCAGAATTGCGCGATTAGCCTCATTATTCCAGAACCAGTAGATGCGCCGACCACCCGCGCCGAATTCCCAGAACATGGCGAGGGCATTACTGGTTGGTGTACGCTCAAAGCTCTTTACTTCTGCCATGTCAGTTGCCATCTGTGCTGAGTCATAAGCCGGAGGTGCCGCTGGACGGAACTGGTCGCCGGAGGTCAGCACCCATGTCTTCCACGATCCTTGTGTTGCAAAGGCTGGATTCTCGCCTGTCCAATGACCCGCTTCAGTCGGTATGCTGCCTGCCCATTTGGCATCCGAGCCATCCGCTTTTCCATGCTCGATGACCAGTTGAGCAACCTGTTCGCCTAGTTTCAATCCGGCTTCGACATCACTGGGATATTCGACTCCCGCCATCAGACGTGAGTTAACGGCGGCTTGTGCCTGATCTTTGAACGACTGAGTGGCATCGGGGAAAAGCCAAGCCAGCACAGCCGAGGCTGCTCCGGCGGTCACTGCATATTCAGATGGATATGCCGGGCTAGACGGATTCGGTATGACCGTCGTGAGTCCGGCTTCAAGTTCACTGGGACGCGGACGATTAAAGGTATATTTGCTGTCCCAAGCGGCAACTGTCGCATCGTAGATAGCGACATGAAGCAGGGCTAGATGCCGAAAAGCCGTGTTAGCGGGCAAACCGCGCTTGAGCATGGCATTGATGGCAATCTGATTCCAGCGATAAGCCGCAGGCCCGCTGTTCCAGTAGGCGATTTGTTGGAGGGCAGCGTCGTCACGCTTGGCTGCCATGTCCATCAATTGAGCGATTTCTTTTTTAGTGGCTGCTTCATCCGGTGGCGCAGCCGCACGGAATTGGCTGCCTGATTTCAGCACCCACGTTTTCCATGTGCCGGCTTGTGATTCAGTTTGTTTAGCTGGGTTTGGTGAAACAGCCACTACCGGGCTGACCAGCCTAAAACTAAACACGATAAGAAGTAGAATAACGAGTCGGGGAGTCCAGCGTTTGATAACAGGAGAATCAATAGTATAAAACACTTCGTAACACCTCTTAATCTATATGGATGGGCTTACTTTTAGACCAGTGCCCACCTTGACTCCACAATATGCTGGGTCGCAGATGGTGTCATACCTCTTAAGGGGTATTTAGAGGTCAAAGAGGTATTAGAACCTTTTTGATAAATCCATTTATGATTGGAGAACAAAAAATAGCTTAAGGTGATGGGCACGGCGTCATGATTTGTCGCCTTTGACTAACAGGAACTTGGCTGGTGGGTAAAGCCATTCCTGTGAAAGAGATCTTCGATATTAGGAGAAATACTGGAAATTGCCCGGTATAACCGATTGTGTTGATTGTTGCGGAGCTCCCTGTCTGTGGAGAACTGAAATACACTACCGGAGGAAATTTGTGAACAGCGCGTGTTTCGAAAATCATTTCAAAATCACCTACCGTGAATATATTTTCGCGCATAGTGAGGACAATCTCGTGGATTTCGCCCTCTAGAATGACGATCCCAATGTTGGAAAAAGCGCCGTCTACAGGTTTGAAGGTGCAATATAACCCGGAGGGCGCTTCAAAATAGTTGTGATGACTCGGACATGAAAATGCTCTCGTTTCAAGTGCACTGGCAGGTTGTCCGGGGAAGAGGTCAGCGTAGGCTGCAAACGGATTAGGGCGTGCTACGTCTCTTAGCAGCAATGCACGTGCCCCAAAGTTAGCGATGGTGAAGCCCATCAACAGCACCACCATCAAGCGTATTCCAGAAGTTTTGACGGATGAGGCATGATTCTCTGATTGAGAATAGATTTTATGTTGGGTAAGTTCCACCGCTTTGCATCCTTATAAGGCGAAGCTGGCATATCTGTACAAGCGCGGTACTATGCAAGCAGTTGTCTCTTGCTCACATAGTGGTCGCGACCAAGAACTACAGTCGATATACAAATATGGAACAGTTGGGTTGTGGATAAGTGCTATGTGCAATCGACTTCACATTAACAGTAGAAAGAAGGCGTTGTCATACCCCTTAAGCAGTATTGAGGATGATTTCAAATAGAGAGGGAATTAGATCAGTTTCAGTTTTTGGGCTTGCCCGATAGCCTGAGTACGACTGCTGACGTTGAGTTTGCTGAAGAGATTGCGGGAATGCACTTTGACGGTTGAGATGGCAATGTAAAGTGTCTCTGCGATTTCGGCGTTCGAAAGGCCATTAGCCATCAGGCGTATGACTTCTAATTCACGCTCGCTGAGGGGGTCAATCATGATCTGGTGGAAAATTTCCGCGTGATTGGCGTGTTCGATAGGTAAGCTGCTACCGTCAAAGGCATAGGCGATAGCCTGCGCTGTCGTCATGGCTGTACCTGTTGCCCATGCTCTGGCAAAGTCAGTCTCTACCATCTGGGCACGTAATGTTGTCATATCGAATTCATAAGGAATATATTCAGGATCGACAGCCTCACTTTGAACCAACCAGCTAACTCTAGAGGCTGCTAATAAGTGAGCTGCTCGCTCGAACAGTTTGCGTGCTATCGCTATATTTGCCAGCCCAACGAAGATTTCGGTCAAGCACGGAAAGTTAAGAGATTTTCTGTGTAAAACTAGAGCGTCCTTGTAGAGCGCTTCGGCTTGCTCCAAATTCCCCATTTCCGCCTCGACAGCTGCCAATGCAATGAGTGCAACCTTCTCTGTATCTGGAATGCGTGCTTGCCGAAAGTAAAATATGCAGCGCTCGAAATAGAGTCGAGCTTGTTGGAGATCATGACTATGCTTATGGGCAAGATGTCCCTGTATCTCGTTTACCCAACCACCCATAATGATGTCTTCTGCTTCATCGGTTAAATCTTCTGCTTCCTCAACCAAGATGCGTGCATAGGGAATATTGTTTTGGATTATGGCGTACTTTGATAGGCGAACGAGGGAATGGGCTAGCCCCATTGGATCTTCAATTTGCCGAAACAGCGCTACACTTTTTTCCAATTGGATGACTGAACGATTTAGATCATTTCCATTGAATAATCCCAGATGGGCTAGTGACCACGCAATGTTCCAATAATCGTTTTCCGGTTGAGCGACAGCAATCGCCTGTTCACAATAGGTTTGTAAGCGCTCTGTATTGCGAAGAAAACCGGCGAGTGCTCCGGCGCGATGTAGTGCTTTGGCGCGCAGCGGGGCGGGTGCATTCGGATTTGCCACTATCGCTTGCTCTAACCAGGCCAATCCCTCTTTCCAATAAGATCTTTCTGTAAAAAACCAGCCTAATGACGCGGCAAGATGTAAACCGGCCTCAGATTTTGTTGACCACGCCAGGGCTGTCCGTAAATTATCAAATTCAGCTTCTAAACGATCAAACCAAAGGACTTGCTCACTGCCAAATAAGCACCGTTCGGCTTGATCGGCCAAGTTTATGAAATAGTTCAGATGGCGATCAGCCGCGTTATCGATTTCACCTGCCTCTGCCAATTTGTCAGCCGCATACTGTCGCAGTAGTTCATGAATATCATATCGTCCGCTGGCATTCAACCGAATCAGCGACTTGTCGATTAATCCAGCCAAGAGAAAGAGCGAAGTGCCGGCGATCTGCTCTGCAGCCTTCACATCAAAACCACTTCGCAAAACGGACAAACGCATCAGCACATCTTTCTCGGCTGGAGTAAGCAAATTCCAAGACTGATCGAAAACGGCACGTAAGCTGCGGTGTCGCTCTGGAATATTCCGCAGCGGCGTGCTCAGGAAATCCAGACCGCCCTCCATCTGCACTGCGATTTGCTGGCAGGACATCGCCCGCAGCCAAGTAGCCGCCAGTTCCAAACCGAGGGGCATCCCTTCGACACGCTGACAGATCGTCTTGACTGCCTCAGCATGCCTACTCAAAGAAAAATTGGACTTAACCTGACGTGCTCGCTGGACAAATAGTTGCACCGCACTGTAACTTTCCAGCGGGTCAGCCCTATGACCATCCGGGAACGACAAGCCTTCCAACTCCAGTACCCATTCTTCGTGCACATTCAGTCGTTGGCGCGAAGTTATTAGGAATTTCACCCCTGTAGCAACTTGCAGGATTTCAATCAGCAATCTAGTCCCCTCGAGTAGATGCTCAAAATTATCCATAACCAATAGCATCTGCTTCTCCCGCAGATAGCTCACAATTTGTAGGCTGGGGTCTTCTGAACCGTACAAGGAGAGTTGGAGTGCACTGGCAACAGCGGCGGCCAGCAAATCTGTTGAAATGGTAGGGTTTAACGATACGAAATAGACACCTTCGGCAAAAAAAGGCATTTGCAAGGCGGCAGCTTGGAGGGCTGTGCGCGTCTTACCAATACCACCCGACCCTACTAATGTCAGTAAACGACAGTTGGGATCAGCCAGCAAGGTAGCAATGCTCGACAATTCCTCTACTCGACCGACAAAGGGGGTGGCAGGTATAGGCAGGTGATCGGTGGGCATGGACGACACCTCCTGAGGGGCATTATAGCTGCTTTGGAAAGGGTACTGTTCCTATAAAAATGATTATATCTGTTTTTGGCAATAAAGCCTTTTGTCCTAGAGGCGAAGTGTGAATTTGAGTCGATCACATCCTTATTAAGGGAATGGAAGTCGTAGAGTAACCTGGCATTTGAAAATCAAGTGTGACATGCGGGGTTTTCGAGAATAATTTCTAAACCACCATTCTCAGGCCTCATCCAAATTAAATTGAGGCATCTCGCATGAGAAATGTTCAGAGCTGCACGCCTTTACCCTTCACGCATATTAAGCCATCGACGGTGACGAAATCATTTGAACAGACATATAGAAATTTCAACATATTTACAAGGACTGGGTTTCATTGCGTTCTAAATTCTTAAATTTATAGAGATTTTAGGCGTTTGCAGCGGTTTGCCCGACAAGACTTTAAATCTGGGGCTCACCCTCTACATGACTCGGTTTGATACTCAAATTAGTAATATATCCATTTTCATAAAGCTGCTACGCCAGCTTGATTGTGCTATGCGGCGAGAGTTTCACATGCGAACTGTAGGCAATTAAAAGTTCGGAAGGACAAAATTGTCAAATCTGAGGGAGAATTCTGGGCCGATATTAAATTTTAAGATAAATGAAGTACCTTTGCTGTATTTTCAAATACAGTACAATATAATTGTTCGAACGGGTCGCCGCACGTATCCTAGATATTTCAAATTGGAATTTGCCTTTCATAGAGCAAAATATCAAAACCAACCTCGTCCTGTCGATCCTGCAAAGATAGAACTGCAAGCAAAAGTCATTGAACTGCGATCACAAGGGTGGAGTTTTCCAGCTATTGCAAAACACCTAGATATTAGTGTTGGGACTGCGTGGAATCTGACAAAAGCGAACGTTGCAGAATATGGTGACAAGTTGGATAGTTTGGAGTAACTTCGGAATTAAAGGCAGGGAACAAGTTCATTTCTTCAGGTTGCTATAATTATCTGTCGGTTCTCGGCGTTATAGAATGCATCAAGTGAAAAATTCCGAGATGCTTGTCTCCTATGGTAGCTATTGATTATGCGGTCTTAACACGGCGAGCGCTGGCAATTTCATCTTGCTCAAGCTGGCGAATCTGAGCAGGATAAACGGATACTAAGGCAATCAGTTCACCGCTCAACGTAACGAATTCCACTTCATAGCCTTTATGATCGGCATAAATATGTAGGATCATTCCAATATCGCCGATTTTCAATCCATGTTCGGGTAAATCTTCGGTCAGAGCAACACGTTCAAGTTCTTTCATCTTGCTATTCTCCTTATAAGGGATAGGCACTTACCAACCGGGGTGTATCATCACCTTCATCAATAATCCATACTACGCGTACATCGGGGTTTCTGCCATCAGGTGTAATAAGTGAACCTTCGATTACATAATGCACCCCAAATGGCGGACGCTCCTCGATTCTTGCCACCTCATGACTACTGGCATGAAGTTTGAGCGCCTCTGCCATTGCTTCCCATGCCTCTATTGTAAAGCCAAATGCCAAGAAGAAGCGCGCTTTTGTTTTGCCGTTCTCACTGGTGAGATCGAGTAAATAGTTTACAACTTTGGATTTTGGAACTTCAGCCTTTCCAACATTGGGCAGTTTCAATCATTTCACTCCTTAGTCTAAACTCTCAAAGTGATATTCTATTGGTTAATTTGAGATCAATTTGGCTGGTTCATATTTTATGATAGATAAAGGAGCAACTTATATTTAATGTACATCGTTGCCCCTTTACACATGCCAATATCGACTATTTTACCTAACCCATTGAGTATTATCCTTTGGCAAAGATTTGCTCAAGTATAGAGGGATCTTTGATCTCGGCATCGCGGGCTAAGAGCAGCGTCTTGGAGATGACCTCAGCAGTCTTGGGATCGTCATCAGCGAAGGGTAAGAAGATGCGTCCGCGATGTTGAGCGTGTACCGGAATGATACACAATGACCCTCCCGGTTGGCGGTGAACCACTGCGCTGCCGAGATGCACTGAATAGCTGCCGAGTTTCCCTTCCACGAGGGCATAATTGCCTTGCAACTCCACGTTGTTGATCTTGAGTAACGTGAAAGTTTCGCGCAGGAGCATCGTGCGCATCTCGACAGTGGAAGCGGTTGTTTCGGGGTCAATCCCACCACGATGGGCCACGCTGACGACCAAATCCATATCACGCATGACTTCGCTGAACAAAATGGGCGGCAGTTCTTGCAAAGGTATTGGCTTCCAGGCGTCGGCAAGCGTGAAGTAGACACCCTCGATGGTCAAGCCTTCGACCTCGGCCGGAGTGAAATATCCGCCTAGAAAACTGACATGTACCGATAAATTCTGGCGGTGGAAGGTCTTTTGGACGCCATAATCTTGGTGAGCGATCCAGCCGCGTGTGCCGAGCAGGGCGATGGCTTGGCGCGGCTGCACCTGATGTCCTGCGTATCGGCGCGAGACATTTCCTTCGGCACGTTCGGTCTCGGTAAGCGGATAAAGCTCACGAAACACCTGCTTGAAGGGCTGAATACGCTCAGCGAGGAAGCAATCGCGCTGCCACAGATGCCATTCGTTGGATTGAAACAGATCATAAGCGTGGGCGATGCGCAGGGACGCGCTGGCCGGAATGGGCGTGGTGCTGCTGTCGTGACTGATCAAACGGCGTCCGCCCTCGACCGGATAACCAAGCAAATCCTCACCGATGAAAATCAATTGCTCCAACATCGGTGCAAGGATCGGATGCTCCATGAGTGTGACCAGTTCTTTGCCCACAAATTGATCTTCACGGCACATTGCGTTTTCGAGGGCGAGACGCATGCGTGAGTGTTGCTGATCGAGCTGGGTTTTGCGTTCGCGAAGGGCGATAAAATCCGGCTGCTTCTTCATCTTGGTGGGCAACGCTTTGATGATTTTACCGGCGTGTTCGACGGTGAGTTTGGGCTTGCCGACCACATCAAGACTCAGGGTGAGGGTGACATCCTCGACGGTTTCGTGGATCGAACCACTGCGCAGGTCGGCGACTTCGCGGGCTTCCATCGCCCAACCGAGGCGCGCCGGATCAGGATAATCGGCGGTACGAGCGAGGTTTTCCATCGCGATCTGCACGGCGAGCTTTTCACTCTCGCGGCGCTGCGGCCCAAATTTGCGTGATCCACGGAGGAACTGCTGTAGAGTTTTGTAGCGCTTGAGGATTTCGTCGTCGCGCTTGCGTTTTGGCAAGGGCAACAGACCCAAGGCACGGATGGAATCTTGGTGGCGCTTGTCCGTGATGCGCTTGAACAAGGCATCCGGTTCGAGGTTGCCGAGCATGGCGTCGGCGAACTGCTTGGCGCGTCCGTGTCCGATGCCACTGGAGGAATATTTGGCGGCGTCATAAACGGTTTGCCAGCGGGTGTCACCTAAGGCTTTATACACGCGCCAGAACCAATCGACATCGACCGCACCTTCCAGCAGATCACGCGGGGAGAGAGGTGTGCGGGCGTTAATCGAAGCAGCCCATTCGTCGCGCACATCGACCGGAACCGACCACTGGCTGTCTTTCGTGTGGGCACGTAACCACCACACCGCGTCCACCAAGCCTTTCCATTTGAAGTGCTGCTCGATAAAAGGTGCCCACTGCGGTGCATACACGGCAGCTTCGATAAAGCGCTCGACCGGAATGCCGGATTTCTTACTGGCTTTGGTGAAGTCGGCGAGGGTTTCATCAACGGTGGGGTAGGAGACATACAGCAGATGGCTGAGGGATTGGATTCGACTTTGTCCACCACGTTCACGCGAAATGTCCTGTTTGCCCAAGGCTTGTAGGATGCGTATGAACCACGGAATGCCCGGAACGCTACGCAGCGCTGCCGCAGCGCCCGTAGCCTCGGTGGGCATATCAGCACGGCTGAGTTCAACTTCGAGGATGCGCTGTCGGCAGCGCTCAAAGATCTCGACTACGAACGGATATTTTTCGAAGAGCTCGGAGGGTTTTCGGCCGGATAACATCTGAATTTCACCGAAGCTATAATGCTCAGGGCCGAGCAGTTGGTCGTAAATATCATCAATGGAGGCCGCACCTAATTTGTGAGCGATTAGTACCTCTTGAAACTCTGGCCGATAGCGCAAGACGCCTTTAAACGGTTCGTCCATCCAATGAACCAGATTCCATAGCCGTAGATAGTGTTGGTCTTGCCAATCCCCATCGACATCGAGATGGTACGAGCGTGCGCTCGTCACCCACGCATGGACGATGAAGCGGGATTTACCATTTACGCCGAGGATATATTCTTCGGATAGACCCGTCCAAGTCGTCTCGATGCAATCCAGTATGAAATCGGCAGTGTTGGGAGCAGGATACAAGCGCATCATCCAGCGCACAACTGCTTCGAGCACGCGTTCGTAGCGGAACTTCGGCGCAATTTTCTCGTCCGGTCGGAAGGTTTTCCAGAAGATTGGCCAATTTTGTTCGTTGCCATAACGTTGGAGTAGCAAACGCATCCGCACCCATTCAAGTCCGTCATCGTCCAGCAGTTCAGGAGGACGCTTTTCGACCCAATCCTCCCAGAATTCGCGCAAAGGTAGTCGTTGAACATCAGTCTGAATAGGTTGTCTAACGTCCGTTTCGGGGAAGCTGTAGTGCGCGTTGGCCAACAGGATTTCGCGACTGGTGCCATTCCCCAAGTCAACTATAAACGAGGCATGGCGATGCTCATGAATGAACTCGTCTAAGGCCAGCAGATTGGCGACGGTCGCCTCGGTGACGATTTGCACCTCGCGCTTCACGGGCGGGATTGGTTTGGTGCGCCCTACGGGATCCATCAAGCCGAGGGCGTTGGCTAGGGTCGGCTTATCCTCCAACGGTTGGACGATCGACTCCAATAAGTTTTGCTCGATTTGCGTCAATTTGGGACGTGTCTGGAGATAGGCGCAGGCGCGATCAATACACGCCTGCGCCGAGCGGTTGGCATGGTGCATCATTTGTAGGATTTCCCAGCCGCCTTGACGTTGATCGACCTTGCCAGAGGCGATCAAACGGTCGGCGCTGATGAGTACATCGGCGTCCTCTTGGCGGCACAGCAGTGACATCAAGCCGCGCCGCAGTTCGCCAGATTTGCGTGTCAGCAGGCTTTCCAGATATACGTTTTCTTGCGGTCGGACAGTTTGCTTCTCGAGAATATGTAAGATGGTGTTGCGTGTGTGCTGGTCACGCTCGGCCAGCGATTTGAAGACTAAGTCGCGGATTTCAGGATCATTGATGTCATAGTCCACCAATTTTTTGATGACTTCAACGCGGGTGTAAGCGTTCATCCGGTCGAAATAGGGGAGCATCCGTTTGGGCGAGCGATCCTCTAAGGCATTGAGCAGGATGCGCACGATGGATTCCGCGCTGATTTGTATTGCTTTCCACGGCCAAACAATCGGGGTCTGCGATGGAAGATCATGACTTTTGGGTAGACGTGCCAGCAGCGCTTCGATCATCTCAAAGACGCCCATGCCTGCCGGTGGTGTATACAAGCTGTGACAGACCGAAACTGCCACGCGTAAATCGGGATCGGCGAGGGCAGGCAGCAGGGCGATCCGTGCCTCGCTCAGATTGAGGTCGATCAGCAGTTGGGTGGCGGCGAAACGGCGCTCCACGTCGGGGTCGTTCAGCAGTGGCACAGCGGCATCAATGGCAGCGTAGGCATCCTTAACCGCGACTGTCCATAACCCTAGATAAAGTGCTTCACCGCCGCCTTTTTGGATAGCAGCAAGGCGCGCTTCGTCACTCTCGATCAGCGTCAGGATTTGCTGGATGGTGTTGTTAATAACGCGAGTGCTCTCTGAATCCCACGCATAACCGAACCAGACGTTAAGCGCCCGCGTCACGGCGCTAAAGCGGCTGAGGTCGTTGTCGAGGATGACATGCAGCAGGCGGCGAAAGGCTTCGGGATGGGCTTCGTCAACAGTTTCGAGGATGACCTGACGCAAGCCTTCTTCGCGTTGGGCGGCCAAGAGCAGTTTTTCCATGAACGTCCACCCATCAGAACGGTTGGCCGTGAGCAGGGCGCGTGTGACGTGGCGACCCATCGCGCCGGTTTCATGTTCACCGCGTGCGGAGGCCAGCAGCACATCAAACACGGCGTCAGCGGTTTCGCCGCCCGCGTCGATGACGGCTGCGAAAAGGCGTCCGAGGGTGTCGGCAGTATGCCCATAACCGATGTAGGCCGCATGTTCGGCAAACCAGAGAATATTCTCGTTATAAAGGCCGACATCACCCAAAAAGCGGTGAAATAGATACACGCGCAAGTGGTCGTAGCGTTCGGAGTGGCCCGGTGCGCGGAAGGCTTGGCGCGTGTAACCGGATTGGTAGGGTAGGGTGGGTAAATATTGCCAGAGTTGTTCGATGTAAACGGCGACCTTGGGGAAGAAGGTCTTGAACAACTGCAAGCGTTCATCTGAGGTGAGCAGCAGCATCGCGTTCTGGCTGCCGTTGACGACATCCCGCCGCAGTTCGTAGCCGTTGCGCAGAGTGTACTCGATACTCGTTCCGTCGATGTTGCGGCTGATCAACCCGTAGGCCATCCCGCGCAGGCTGATCGCATCGGGGATCGGTTGTTTTTGCGTCATCGCTTTGATGAACGTTTGGCGGATGTCCTCGTTTAGCGGCTCATCTGGCAGTGTAGCGATGGCTTTTAAGCGCCATTGTTCGACGTCAGAAATTTGAGACGCTTTGAGGTGCAGTTGGGCTTGTTCAGGTGTGAGCATGGGCTAACCTCCCGCCAGAGCGATCAACCGCACGAACATGATGTGGCTCTCCTCGGCGAGGAACACCGTTTGGTCGAGGTCTTCATGCTGAATGTCGTCGATAAAGACAAAGTACAGGCCATCCTCAAAGGCTTGTAACGCGGTTGACACTGCCTGATTCTCGGAGACGTTTTGCTCGAAATCTTTTTCACCCATATCGATTTTGCCACGAGCTGCGCCTTCTTGGATTTGCTCGGCGGTAAAGATTTGTACCAGCTTGCGCTGCTCCTGCCGCTCTTTGAACGCCTCCACCTCCCGCCGCACGATGAGGCTGATCAGGTCACGCAAGGTGAAGCGACCCGCGTCATCAGTGTTGGGAGGTAGGGGAATACGCCAATCCGTAAAGACCAATTTCTTTTGCCCGACAACTTTCGCAGCAACCGAGATCGTGGGTACCAGATTCATATTGTCTCCAAGTCGTGATGTGGGGATAATTCATTACAGGATACGTACATTTGTTCTGTGATGCAGCCCCTAGTTATGTGGGGTTTATGCAGTATTTAAATGTGATCGATATAGGTTCTTACTTAGTTTATATGAATTTTGAGAACTAGAAGATTTGCGTTTTTAGACTGGGGGAATACTGAGATATAAGTGCGATTACTTTATTTTCAAATACAGTACAATATAATTGTTCGAACGGGTCGCCGCACGTATCCTAGATATTTCAGAGTTGAATTCACCTTTAATCGAGCAAAATATATAGCTCAACCGCGTCAGGCTGATCCCGCACGAACTCAACTTCAAGCAAAAATTATTGAACTTCGCTCATCTGGATGGAGCTTTCCAGCGATTGCAAGGCACTTAGGAATCAGCGTAGGAACCGCATGGAATATGGTTAAGTATTATGGCCAAGAAACCAAGTAGCTTTATACCAAATTAAATTTATGTGATTTTTCTGGTTCTTCGTCCTAATGGGCAATGCTTGTAATCAGATTATTGCAATGTCTCGATCAGCATTTGGCACGGAAGAATAATTGTTGACCGCGTCCCATTTGGACTTGCTTGTTCTATGATGCAATTTCCACCAATCACTGCCAAGAGTGTTCGATGTAATCCTAAGCCACTACCACTGCCCAGTTGTGATTTTTCGGTTTCTGCAGCTAACCCAACGCCATTGTCCGCGATACATATATAGAGGTTAGTACTTCGTTCCACAGTGATCGTCAACACCAACTCTTGATCTTTGTTTCCGCGACCATGTATAGCGGCATTACGGACAAGCTCACGAGCTGCCCCTAAGAGAACTTCTTTGACCAAAGGTGCAGTTAATGGAATGTAATCAGTTGTGATTTTCCAGTTAATTTGATCAAACGATTTGCTGAACTCGGTATCAATCATGGATCTTAGCGCGCTTAATAATTCGTTTTCCCTATCTACACTATCCGTCAATGGCAAAGGCAGGCGGATAAGTCCGGCAATTTCTTGGTGAACTTTGGTCAGTAGTGCGATGTTTTCATTCAGGGTTTGTTCACGATCTTTTTGGCTGCTCAGTCGAAGTATCACCTCATGTAAACCGGGTAAAACGTCATCGTGTAATTTGCGACGAATGCGCAGATCAATGACCGAATTTTCGGCGGATCGTTTTCGCTGAATTTGCATGAGCCGCTTAGTCATCTGTTCAGCCGCTAACAGGTCAATAATCCGCTCCCCACTTGCTTGGGCGAGATCTATCTCTTCTTGCGTGTAGAAACCTCGATCTTGCTTGTGCGCTATGTAGAGGGCTCCACTTAACCCGCGTTCTGCCCACAACGGGATTACCCAATCAAAGCCCTGATAATCTTTAGGAACAAGCGCTACAGCTACTCGGTCTAATTGATCTGGTAATTTCACTGAAACCACAGAGGTCCCAATTGGAAAACACAAGGGCTTTCCGACCATTGGTGCCAGTGGTCCTAATGGAACCAGTAGGGCAGTTGAAGTATTGAGGATATCAGAGCATGTAATTTGGAATAAAGTGGCAGCATGAGAGTATTGATCATCAATGGGATTAATGAGTTGACTAACAAGTTTTTGGTTGCTCGCAAATGGTCGTAGCCGTCGTACAAACCCATCGTGTTCAATAAGGATTCTCCAACTATACAGCGCATAAAAACCCGTTATCAAACCGGTCAAAAGAAGCAATATGTAGATTGGTCGAAGCGCTTCGACTAAACTCCAGCCAGTAATTGTGGAAATTCCTACGGCTCCAATGACAACAGTTCGCCATTGGCGATTGAGTTCACGTCTCGGCAAGACACGCCCGGTAAATACTTCATACGCCATGATCGCCTGTCCAAGTAATACAATCGCCGTGGCGATGATTGTTGACAGTAACAAATCGAAAACGCCGATCGTTTCGCTCTGTATATTGAACAAGGAACCCATCTGGGATTCAACAACGACACGTATGACGATATAAGTCACCAAGACACTTACAAGAAGCAGACTTGAGGCTGTAGCAAGCAACCAAGGGCGTGCTCGCTGTCTACCCATCTGTGTAGTAATTGACGATGCTGCGTCGGGTCTGATGAGGACATCAAGTGATAACCCAATACACAACACCATATAAGCCGGAATTCCAATGAGAAGAATAGGTATGCCATATATTGTTGGACTGGCTGAGAGATTAAGTTGAATGAGGTTTGCGAAGTCGGGTATAGGCTTCAATCCGACTAATGCAAAGACCAGAATTGTGCCAATGGCCACCGCACAAACAAGCCACCATCTGTGCCGCTTACGTAGTGCGGACTGTTTCTCGTCCCAAAAGCCGTAGAACCATAAGATGACGCTGTACCATGCCAAGGGAGCAAGCGTTACCGGAATCCAGCCATATTGCCACCAGAAATTCAGCCCATCAAGATTTAGGTTAAGCGATTGCCCTAGTATGGCAGTATGGCTAACAAAGAAGGTTCCGCCCAATATCAGACCCCCGCCCATCATCCAAACCCCATTATTATGACGATCTGAGTTGAGAAGCACGGTCAAAGCGAGCCAAAACAGCACAATTGTATTGAACAGCGAAATGCTTAGGATCGCCCAGTCAAGCGTAAATAGACCTGTCATGATGTCCACTCAACCCAAATATCGTTGGCATTAATTTGATAAACGTGTCCATCTTCATTCCATCTCAGCAGTCGATTTGTGATTGCAATAATTGCTGCACGGGTACGAGCAATTTTTTCGTCAGTGGTACTGTCAACCAAGCCCCAAGCCGCGTATATTTCACCATTCGTCCGGCTGATGGTGCGTTTATCGCGAAAGCCGAGTTGTGCCGCAATCTGCTCATTGGTCATGCCAAGTGCGAGAAGTCGAACAACCACTTGTTCGTTAGGTTCAAGTAAACTCATTGGATTGTTTCGGTCACGTTGTGTAACTTCTTGTACCCGTGCTTCAATATCGGGGTCGATAAAGCTTCGTCCTTTGATGGCATCCGCGAGGAGTGGAACAATCATTTCCGGCAACAAATAATTCGATTTGCGAACGTAGGCATAATGGCTGAGAATGCCGGCCTGTCGAAAAGCCCTGTAATAGGCGTCATCATCTTGTATTGAGTAAAAGACGATAGGCCGCCTTGGAAATTCTCGACGAATGGCGACTGCTGCTTGGATGCCATTCATTACTCCGGCCAAAGCAACATCCATCAAGATCACATCGAGTGAAGTATTTGCGATACACAGTTCAACTGCTTCTTCTCCGCTGTCCGTTTCTGCACAGACTTGAATGCGACCGGTTGCTTCTAACCCCCTTTTTAAGCCTTCGCGTAAACGCGCATGATCCTCAACGAGTAGTAATTGCATCATCGATACTCTCCTCTACGCACGATAAACGCACTTAAATGACTGGTCAAGCACTCAAGTGCTTCAAATTCGTCACCTAGAACGTGGATCAGTTTGTTGATCTTTCGTAATGTGAAAGTAGTCCATTCACGAAGGAGGCAACATGAAAGTAAAAATGATCTTGCCTGCGCTGACCGAAGCCAAAAGTCCTTTCTTCCGACCGATCAAGTATTCGTTATTTCCACCGCTTGGCCTAGCGACACTTGCCGGTTACTTATCGCCCGACGATGAGGTTACGATCCAAGACGAACATGTCGAAACCTTGGATCTAAACGATGGGCCTGATTTAGTTGTAATTCAGGTTTACATTACTTCAGCTTATCGCGCCTATAAATTAGCTGATCATTATCGGGCAAAGGGTTCATTTGTCGCTTTGGGTGGGCTGCATGTTACATCACTACCAGATGAAGCCGCGCCACATGCAGATGCCATTTTTCTGGGTCCCGGTGAAGATATTTGGCCTGAATTTCTTGCCGATTATCGCGCTGGTCATCCTGCCAAAGTCTATAAATCCAAGCTCAGAACCTTACTGGGTATTCCACCCATTCGGCGTGATTTGATTAAACGCCATTTATACCTTGTCCCAAACTCCATCGTGGTATCTCGCGGCTGCCCGCATGTCTGCGATTTCTGCTACAAAGAAGCTTTCTTTAAAGGTGGTCTGAGCTTTTATACACAGAAAGTGGACGATGCACTAGCAGAAATCGAGCGGTTACCCGGTCGTCATTTGTACTTTCTTGATGATCACTTGTTTGGGAATCCCAAGTTCGCTGCGCAATTGTTCGATGGGATGAAAGGCATGGGGCGGTTATGGCAAGCAGCGGGAACGGTTCAATCTGTGCTCAAATCTGGATTGCTTGAAAAAGCCGTTGCAGCAGGTTTGCGGAGTTTGTTTGTGGGTTTCGAAACACTTAATCCCGAGAGTTTGCGTGAACATCATAAAAAACAAAATCTTAATCGTGATTATGGTGCTGCAATTCGTCGATTGCATGGCCTTGGGGTAATGGTGAATGGAAGTTTCGTGTTTGGAATGGATCATGATGACGAATCGGTATTTGAACGAACTGTGAATTGGGCAGTAGAGCAGGGCATCGAAACAGCAACGTTTCATATCCTGACACCGTATCCGGATACTGAGCTATACCGCAGAATGGATCAAGAGGGTCGCATTGTGCATCACAATTGGGATTTGTACGATACTCGTCATGTGGTCTACAAACCCGCGAACATCTCACCGGAAGCATTGGAAGCGGGCTACTGGAAAGCCTATCACGACTTCTACACATGGGGATCTATCTTTAAAGGTGCTGCGACAAAAGAAACTTTAATAGGGAAGCTGCGCCATACCGCTTATGCTGGAGGATGGAAGAAATTTGAACCTCTCTGGGACTGGCTCATACGGGTCAAACGTGTGACACAGCTACTGCCGTTACTTGAAGATGTTTTGGATGGGTTTGGGAAAAATGAAATTGAAACCTCGAAAACAGATTCCTTGCCACTTGATATTCCTGAGGCTGAAACTATATGATATTCGGCTTCCCGCAAAGCAAGAAGCTTCAGAACTATCGAACTTTCCGATCCGGGATGAGGCTTTCTGACTAATGTAAGATATCTGGAAAATCGGGTGGAAATGCTTGAAATATATCTGCTGTATATAAGGGAGAATACACGAGCAAAGTCTTAGTCTATGCACGAAGATCCCGTTGAGAAGATACAAAGCCCACAATCATTGCGGGCTTTTGATTTTCTTAAAATCCTCTACACTTAGATCACAACAAAATCCCCCTTAAATTATTAAAAGTGGCACCATACATCATATCTATCCCTGATCTCTCATTCGTGGTTTTATAGCTTAAGTAACATATTAAGCATCATTGGTCTCAGCAGGTGGAAATGTAAATTGAGCTGCCCCAGCAACCAACGGTTCTGGGTCACTGCGATAGGTTTCTAGTAGCGCACGAGTACCTGAATTCCACCCTAAGGGTGATTTTGTGCTTCCGATGAGGATATCTAACCCGAACCGCCGTAAGAGGGGATTGAAATCACCTCGCCATCGTTGTTCTATTAAAGCGGCTTCAGATGTTCCCAAGTCGCGGTGGCTGGTTAAGTATTGCAGTGCGTGCATGAATGCTTCAGCATGTAATTCTCTAGCGTTCGATAGTTGCTCGATTAAGGCTGCGAATTCGGCAATTGAGAAGATTGCCGATCCAATGTCTAAGCGCAGATTAACGGTCAGTGGATCAGTCGACAACTGATTGAGAATGGCACGTCCACTGGCTTTGATCTCATCATTTCCTGCCCACAACCCCGAAACAAATACACTCAGCAGCATTTGCAGCGCTTTACGATGAGGCAGTAGCCGCCTCGTAATTTCGGCAGCCAAGTCCGCATCTTGTCGCGCATAGGCACTAAAAGCGCCTGAGGCTGCCCTCACTTCATCTTCTAGAGATGAACTCAGCCGCTCCAACAGGGGTTCGGCTAAGGCATGGTCAGCATCTTGTACCGACTGTGTGCCAAGTCGATGCAAAACATCCACCCGAACGAGAGGGTTTGGATGCTGCATCACACGAATAAATAACTGAATTATTTTGCGTTCGACTTGTGGCGACCGGTTCGGCGCTATCGTTCGTCCTGCCATTATTGCGAGTGCCGGATCGGGATCCTCTGCGGCTGCTGTGAGGATTGTCCATGTTTCTTCCCGATCAAGATGGAGCCATAAACCGCGAAGGAGCGCCACACGCGCATCCCGATGAAGATTGCGGCTCTCGACTTCCAGTAACTTTTGGAACGCGGCTTCTGTGGTCAGCTCTCCGATAAGACGGATAACTTCCTTGGCAACCGTGACCTTCTCCAGTGAGATTTGGCTGAGTAGAGTGAGTGTTTGATCAGGTGACATTTGCAACAGCGCATGCCTTAACGCATAAATTGCAATTCTTGCACGATCATCATCCATGACCTGTATGAGCGCTGTGATTCCTTCGTTTCCGTCGAGGCGGCCAAGGGCTCGAAGTGCGGTGTCGCGAACAGGGAGACGTGTGTCTTCAATCAGGGTTAAAAGCCGTGTTGGTGGAATATACATCAATCCTGCGAGCTGATGAATGGAATGAATAACAGCGGGTGTATCTCGCTCCAAATCGCTGCCGATCCCGCTTAGAGTTTGTGCAAAAATAGCTTGCTGTTTCGGTGTCCAGCGTTCAAACCCCTTATCTATAGGCAGGACAAACCGTGTATTACCTGTGCTAAATCTTCCTTTATAGGCTTGCTGTCCCAAAAAGGGCGTGATGAGATCCTGACGTTGTTTGTGTAGAAAATTATAGACTGTTACTTGAGTAGCCCAACTCGGATCTTCTTCAATAAGATGCGGAATTAATTGGGCCGTTTGCTCCCTAAAATGTTCGGACAAAATACGCAGTGCTCCCACACTAGTCTGTGGCGCACTTGCCTGTTTAACCAACCGCTGAAGGATGTCAGCTAGCTCAGGGATAAATGTGATGCTTGTACCCAAACTCTGAGCCAGCACAAGTAGCTGCCATTCTCGCTCGCGAGTCTCCCAACTGCGTAAAACAGGTAGAAGAGCACTTCCCACCCGTTTCAATATGCTCTCTGTTAGATTGTGTCGAAGTTGATAATTCCTAATCTGCCCATTTTCTTGAATGAAGGTGGCCAGCCAATCGGACGCCCAGAGAAGATGAAAGGGTAGGGTTTTTGTGACGAGTGCTTCGGCAAGCATCCCTGTACGTGGTGAAAGATCAGCGGCGTTCAAAGCATCGCGGATTATTTGTCCTAAATCATCGAGATGCTCTGCTTGCCACATACCCGGCGGTAAATCGACTAAAGCGGTGAACATCATCACCCTTATGGGATCTTGTTCATTTTTACGCGCTCGGAGCATCTTTAGGAGATCTGCGGTATGTGATCTCTGATAACGAATTGTGCTAACTAATGCATAGATTGCGGTACTACGTAAGTCCGGATCAGGGTCACGCAGAATAGGATTGATGACGTGTTGAGCCTCATCCCACGTCAAGAATGATGTGTAGCTGATCCATTGTCGTACGCGCATTTGTAAAATGGGGAGCGCTAAATGCCGTCGCGCTTCCACTATACGATCTGCTTCTCTTAGTTGAGCCACAATGTGAACATCGAGCACACCGTCGGCATCTCGCCAACCGGAGCCAAATTGGTTATAGAGCATTGTACGCACATCAGGTGGTAGCTTTTTTAACCAGACTTGGGGTAGGAGTAGATAATTCTGTTCAACAAGTCGCATGATGAGGTCAAGGTCATGCAGCCGATGAACACGTGTCTGAAACTGGATGGGTAAATGCTCAGTCGATTTCAATGCCAGTCGGGCCATTTCAATCGGATAAGCATTCGCAACCTTTTGCAATATCGAGGCCAGCAGATTAGGTTGGAATTGGCGCAGTAAGGTCTCAACAAGCGGGACGATACCCGCTGTGCGATTTTTGATAAATAGGGTAATTGTTGAGTTTATAATGCGAACGAGCCAGTAATCCGTTTGTCGCGCAGAATCAGCACGAGCTTGAAGGGCTGCTATGGCAAGGACTGGGTGATAATGAGCTAACTGGATCCATTCTCGATGACTTCCAAGTTGGATTAGCTTTTCAACAAATTGATCGACGATAGAGGTCGAGCCATAACTGAGCAGCAGTAAAGCATTCTCACGCTGATCGCGTTGGACACTTTGGGTGATGTACTGGTCAATGACTGCCTTGCGCGAAGGGCTTTGCTTGATTAATGTACGCACTAGGGATAACTTTGCCTGCTTCGGCAGCATTTCTAAAACGGCTGAAATTTGAGTATCGTTGCCAATCATCGCCAGCAATTTCACTGCATGGGTACGGATCATGTTGGATTCGTCACTTGTCGCCTTCATCACATGCTCAGCGTCATGACTGGTATAGCAGGTATAGAGAGCCAACATGCGCTCGTAGACGCCGCGCGTTTGCAGTGCTTGAATATCAGCGCGGTTTGCTTGCATGTCTCGACCCAGAGCGATCATGAATTGGATTCGATCTCGGTACGACATGCTTTCTACCGTTTTCAGCAATTGATCAACTGGCACTAACCCAACTCGCTTTCAGTGAATGGAACTCTATACATACTAGTATACAGATGAAACGCATTACGTTTGTAGATTTGCTGAACTTGTATGGCTTTTTATTTGCGTCTAGGAGGATGGATGTGGCTGATAATTTGCGCTACTTGGTGCAATGTGTGTTTAAAAGTTTGGATAGGCAAAATATTTGTTTTTAGAGAGAATACAGTATCGAAATTAGGGTTTGAGAGAAATAAAGTACATTTGCTGTATTTTCAAATACAGTACAATATAATTGTTCGAACGGGTCGCCGCACCTATCCTAGATATTTCAGAATTGACTTTGCTTTCAACAGAGCAAAATATCGCGCACAACCTCGACCAATTAACATCACAAAGTTACAACTTCAAGCACAAGTCATTGAACTGCGTTCAAAAGGGTGGAGCTTCCCAGCTATTGCAAAGCGTCTAGATATTAGTGTTGGAACGGCTTGGAATATGACAAAGGATAAAACCTGAAGCGCTATAAACTTTTCACCCTATGATAGTGGCTTCATCAAAAAATTATACTTTGATTGCTCTAAAAGCTGCCACTCGGTGAGCGCACCAGCAACCTAAGTTGGCGGGAGCTGGTTATAGAGTTTGTATGCGGCGGTATGGGTCATGTCGATCACACGGCCAGTCATCGGGCTACGAAGTGGTAGCGGAAAGCTTGTCCTGATGAAATTCCATGTTCTCAAAGAAGAAACACGGATTGTCAAAACTAGCGCTTTTCGGAGACACAAAATATAAAGTGCCTGAGAAGAGACCTCAAGAATGTCAATTTGCAACAAAAGTTTGATAAGAGACTAAATAAGACAAATAATTACAAGGATATTCAACCCGTTTCGTTGCAAAATTTGTTTGATTTTATCGAATGTTGTTCTTGCAAATGTGGTTGTTACCTAAGTTCTGATAATAGTCCAACTATAGGAAATATTGACATCCTAATTTGAAAAATTGTCTCAAGACGACTCACCGTCGTTTCTACTGTATAAATTTTATTCCACTTCGGGTCTAATACCTCGCGGTTTGCCGCGTCTGGTAGGTTGCTGGTCTAAAACAGATACCTCGCAGCTTGCTGCGGCGAGTTTCATTTGTTCATTCCGATTGCCTAAAGTCTATCCCTTGGATCCGGGTGGGGAAAAGTATGGACATTGCTGTAAGTGGTTGATCCGTCTCGCAATTGATAATAGCCTTTTAGCCAGATCTGTAATCGCCGCGCGGTTGATGAATAGAACTGGAGAAGTTATGTCAATTGATAGGGATCTGCCTGGTTTCGGCCTGCTTTTTAAAGAATTTTCCTCAGCTTCAGGCGTTATTGTTTACTGGTGGCAGATTTTGCTGCTAGTGAAGTTTGGTGTGAGTACATTAGTGGCCTCGACATTGATTATGGTCGGAATTATAGGGGCTTCTCGAACCCAAACCCTTCAGCCAATAAGGATACCTCCGTCAGAATATCTTCCCGGCAATCCTTTACCCAGTTTATCCGACAACGTAGCTTGCAATAACGATGATGCAAATCAACTGAACAACCTGTCTTGTTGGGTACATTTGCCTAGTCAAGATGTCTATTTTTATTATGAAGCACGCAGTAAAAGCATTATTCGCACAATTATCCACGCAAATGAATATACAATCGGTGCGCTGATCCTCGCATGGGGCACTCCTACTGGTTTTGACAGATATGGTACTGCCACTGTCGTCAGTTGGGGAACGCGCTCCGCAAACCTTGATGCGGAAGCATTTCAACCAACCAACCCTATTACATTCATTACATATGATCTCAAGCCACTAAAGCGATCTGCGTGGCGGGGATTTGGTCATCGTTAGCTCGTTGATCGACGAGTGTTGATGCATAAATACCATACAGGGGTGGGTAAAAGTTCGGAATGTTCACTAGACATCACAATTATTGTCTATACTTTGACTTAGGGCAAAGCATTTTCTGTTTTGGAGTGGAATGGCTTACCGCCTAATCTCTACAAGCTAGGAATAGGTTGCAGCAACGTCTTGCAATCAAATGCACCTATGCAAATATGGAGCGCGGTCATGAATGTTGTAAGCCAAAGCTATGTAAAAGGTTATGAGATCAAAGAACACATTGGTTCTGGTGGCTTTGGCGCGGTCTATCGAGCCTATCAGACAATGGTCGGTCGTGAAGTCGCGATCAAAGTTATTCTACCCGGTCTAGCCAATCAGCCCGACTTCATCCGCCGTTTTGAGAGCGAAGCGCAGCTTGTGGCTCGCCTTGAACATCCCCATATTACACCCTTATATGATTACTGGCGTGATGCAGATGGGGCTTATCTGGTGATGCGTTGGCTGCGCGGTGGTAGTTTGTATGATGCCTTGCAGAAAGGGCCATTCGAGTTGCGGGCTGCCGCGTTGCTGCTGGATCAGATCGCAGGAGCATTGTCGCTCGCACATCGTAATGGCATCATTCATCGTGACATTAAGCCCGCCAATATCCTCTTAGATGAGGATGGTAACGTGTATCTCACCGATTTTGGCATTGCCAAAGATTTGAATCTGTCAGGAAGTAACACTCAGCCTGATGCCATTGTTGGTTCGGCAGATTACATTTCACCAGAGCAAGCACGTAGTCAACCTGTTACGCCTCGCACCGACATCTATAGTCTTGGTGTAACAATGTACGAAGTCCTTACTGGTCAGCATCCTTTTTACAATCTGTCACCGGTTGAACGTTTATATAAACATATCAACGACCCCTTGCCTGAAATCTCCAATCTTGATTTGACGGTGGCAAGCGAAGTCAACCGCGTGATTCAGAAGGCGACTGCCAAAGATCCTGAACACCGTTACCCCGATACCTTGGCCTTCGCTGCCGACTTGCGTGAAGCTTTTGGCTTTAATCGCACGCCAACAGATATTGTGCAATTGCTGACTCCACGCGAACACGAGATTATTAATCTGATCATTGAAGGGTTGTCGAATAAAGAGATTGCACAGCGACTAACTGTTACGCTCAGCACTGTGAAATGGTATGTCAATCAGATTTATAACAAAATGGGTGTTCGCAGTCGAGTACAGGCGATTGTACGCGCACGAGAACTGAATCTCATTGTGAAGCCCGGTGAAGCAGTACCATCAGTTTCAATCCACACCGAAGATTTCCATCCCGAGAACCCTTACAAAGGCTTACACACCTTTCAATCGGCTGATTACCGAGATTTCTTTGGTCGCGAGAAAATCACGGCAAAATTAATCACACGGTTGGGTGAAATGGGGGAGTACGGGCGATTTCTAGCAGTTGTAGGCCCCAGCGGTAGTGGGAAATCAAGTCTTGTTAAAGCAGGACTGATCCCAGCACTTTGGCGTGGCGACCTGACGGGTTCAGAAAAATGGTTTGTCGCCGAAATGCTGCCCGGTTCGCATCCGGTGGAGGAATTAGAGATCGCTCTGACCAAAGTAGCCACCAATCAAACCAGTAACTTACGGGAGCATCTTCTAAGAGATAAACGTGGTTTGCTGCGTATTGCCAATTTGATTTTGCCCAATGATGGTAGTGATCTGGTACTGGTCATCGACCAATTCGAGGAAGTCTTTACGTTGGTTGAACAAGAATCAGAACGATCAACCTTTCTTGATTTATTACATGCGGCTGCGACAGATAATCGTAGCCGAGTACGCGTCGTTGTGACGCTCCGAGCTGACTTCTATGATCGTCCACTCAACTATCCTTCTTTTGGTGATTTGGTTCGCAGTCGCTTAGAGACGATCATGCCTCTCTCGGCTGACGAATTAGAACGGGCTATTATCCGACCAGCCGAACGCGTAGGGGTTTCATTTGAACCCGGGTTGGTTTCATCGATTGTCGCCGACGTCAATTACCAGCCGGGTGCGCTGCCGCTGCTGCAATACGCACTAACTGAATTGTTTGAACGGCGGCAAGGTCACCTCCTGCAACGAGCATCCTATCAATCTATCGGCGGCGCTATCGGTGCGCTTGCGAGACGGGCTGATGAATTGTACTTAGGTCTGAATAATGAGGAGCGCGAACTTGTAAAGCAGATGTTCCTGCGTCTGGTGATGCTAGGGGAAGGTGTGGCCGATACCCGTCGCCGTACACCCCGCTCAGAACTGTTAGCCCTTACTGCTAACGCTGACATGATGGAAGAAATCATCGACCATTACACAAGCTATTGGCTGCTGGCATTGGATACGGAACCCGGCACGCGCAGCCCGATTGTGGAGGTCGCTCATGAAGCCTTACTGCGTGAATGGGAGCAGCTACAGATATGGTTGAGTGAAAGTCGTGACGAAATCAAGTTGCAGCGCCAGCTTGCTACAATGGCCGCTGACTGGAGGGCAGCCAATCGGGATCCCAGTTATCTCGCGCATGGCTCCCGCTCCGAACAGTTTGAGCAATGGGCAGCGGAAACGAAACTTGCCCTGACGTCCGCAGAACGCGAGTACCTTGATGCTAGTGTTGCTGAACGAAAGCGACAGGTTGATGCCGACCAAGAGCGTCAAGCTCGTGAAGCCCGTCTTGAGCGACGTTCACGTCATTTCTTGCGAGGGTTAGTTGCTGTGTTCGCTATCGCGACCGTTATTGCATTAAGCCTATCTGTTTTTGCCTTTGACCGAGAAGGTCAGGCACAGACAGCACGTGCCACCAGTGAGGCAAATGCTGCCGAGTCACAAGAGTTATCGCTCCTGAATAGTGCTCAAGTCGCACTCGTGACCGGGAATACCGATTTAGCGTTAGCACTTTCGCTCGAAGCCAATAAGAATACCAATGCCTCATCACAAGCCCAAATTATGCTCGCTCAGGCCGCTTATGCGCCGGGAACCATTCGACGTGTTCAATACAATGACGCGATGTCGGATGTGGCATTTAGTTCGGATGGCCTTTTGGCTGCTTCAGCCTCAGCCGACGACACCGTTTATATTTGGAATGTCAAAACAAGCGAGGTGTTTCATCAACTTCGAGGTCATCATGATGATGTTAATGGGATAGCATTTAGTCCCGACGGTCGAATGCTGCTTTCCGCCTCAGGCGATACGAATCTGATTTTGTGGGACGTGCAGACCGGTTCGATGATCAGAAAATTTCTGGGCCACACGCAATGGGTCAATTCTGTTGCTTTTAGTCATGATGGTCTCACGGCGCTTTCCGGCTCCGATGATGGTCTGATGATTTTATGGGATGTTGCAACAGGAAAACCGATTCGAGAGTTTTCCGGACATCTCCTCTGGGTTACAAATGTTGCTTATCATCCGGATGGGCACAGAGCCCTATCAAACTCATGGGATGGCACGATGCGGCTGTGGGATATTGAAACAGGGGATACGCTGCATGTTTATAAAGCGGGGGTGGGCTTAATCAATAAAAGTGTATTCACACCTGACGGCAAAATGATTCTGATGACAGCAGGTGAATCAGCAGATGTGATAGTCTGGGATACAGAAAGCGGCGAAGTGGTTCGTCGTCTAACCGGACATGATGGGACGACGATGAGTGTTGCCGTTCACCCCAACGGGCACTTTGCTTTGTCCGGCGCATGGGATGACATCATGATCTTGTGGAATCTTGACACCGGGGAAATGCTTCACCGTTTCCAAGGCCATACACATGGCATCACGGACATCACTTTCAGTCCAGACGGGCGTAATGCGCTCTCAAGCTCATTGGATAAAACCGTTCGCTTGTGGGATTTACAGGGCGGGCAAGTTATTCGGCGTTTCCAGCCACAAGATGGACAACCTTTACAGTGGATTGTCCAAGCCCGCTATAGTCCAGATGGGCGTAATGCATTAACCAGCTCCATCAACAGCGTATCCGTTTTATGGGATGTTGCGACAGGCTCCGAGCTTCGACGTTTTGAAGGCAGGAATACCACTTTCAGAATGGATGGTACGACAGCCATCTTCGGTACAGGTGGCTGGTATGACCCGGTACGTCCGGGCAGCCTCATTTTTGTAAATTTAGCATCAGGGCAAGAATTCCAGCGCATTAATTTTGGTAATGCTGTGCGTGATTTGGCTGTTGCACCAGATGGAAAGTCGTTCGCAGCGAGCTTTGCCAATGCATTTGTCGCCTTGATGAACCCTACAAATGGCAGGCTTATTCGGGCTTATGGTTATAGCGATAACACAGGCGTTATTGCTTTTAACCCAGATGGTTCTCTGCTTGCTGGTAATGTGGGAGAGACCGACGTGTTTATCTGGGATGTAAACACGGGGCAACTCATCAAAACATTAAAAGGGCATGCTGCTTTTCTTGAAGGTATTATGTTTAGTCCGGATAGTAAAAACCTTCTGACCGCTTCATTTGATAACAGTGTTATCGTGTGGGATGTGGCAACAGGAACGGTCTTACGGCAGTTTAAAGATCACAGTGCGTCGGCTTTTAAGGCCATTTACAGCCCTGATGGTAAGCTTATTGTCAGTGGTTCTGCTGATCGCACGCTCATCATATGGGATGCTGAAACCGGTGAGATTCTGCGTCGCTTTACAGGGTTACACACCGGTATCTACAGCCTCGCTTTTAGCCCGGATGGCAACCAACTTTTGGTCGGCTATGTTGATGGCACCATCGAACTCTGGCACATCGACACAGCGCAAGACTTGATTGCATGGACAGAGACGAACCGCTATGTCCCTGAACTCACTTGTGAACAGCGAGAACTTTATCATCTTAAACCGCTGTGTGAAAGTGGTGCAGCTTAAAAATAATAGTCATTGTGTCCGTAACTTGATTCCACTTGCGGCAAAGCACTGGCGCGAGGGGATGGGAAAAAGTTCGGAATACGCACTACAGCCGAAAGAATACCTCTATACTGCTGGTAATGTATGTTTTGGGAGATCTCAAGATGTTTCATAACCAGCAGTGGAAAATCTGGGAATCGGATTCGGCAGACCCATCTTGGGTTAATACACCACCAGATGAAATCATAACCTTAGAGGAAATGAATCACCTTGTTGAGGCATTCACATTACCCGGTACTGAACTCAAATTACTCACGGCGATCCTGTTGCTTCAAAGCAGTGATCAGGTACGTACTATTGAGTTGCTAGCACGTTTGCGGCTTCATCTGGAACAGACACTTGGATCTGAGGCTTACACTGAGGCATGGCAGTGCGGTATGCGATTGGATTTGGATAATGTGTTGGGAAGACTACCACTACAATTTTTAGGAAAACAAGCTTTTTCCAAACGAGAAACGACTTCACAATCTCCAATAGATCTGAGCGAGCGCGAACTCGAAGTGCTGCGGTTGATTGCCAACGGCTGTTCAAATAAGGAGATCGCGAAGGATCTCTGTATCGGTGTAAGTACGGTCAAGAAACACATCAACCATATTTATGACAAACTTGATGCAAAAAATCGCACACAAGCGGTTGCCTTGGCCCGAAAGCGACATCTCTTGACCAGTTAGTTTTGTTCACCCTAAATTCTCCTTTTGATTGATGATTATTCACCTCTCCTTTTGCTAATGTACGTATCATGCCGGCAGGTTTCGGAAGGCTAGATCACTCGTATCTGGGCAACTTGAGCTTACCGGCATCCAGCAATGTTCTTAGTTATTTATTAAGGGAGATAAATTGATGAGTCGCCTTGTTTCTTCTAACGTTTTAAAGCGCTTTAAACCTGTATTGTTGATACTTGTTCTTGTCTCATTTGCTTTCTCAGTAGGCGCACAGGATGCCACGCAAGAGCCTGCACCAAGTGGAGGCTTTACCACCCTCTCAGCAGCTTGGTTTCCCGGATTAACGATGAAGGGCACGTTTACCCAAGTTGTCCGCCTGTTTGATTTTCCAGCCGGAGGCGGCACTGGGCTGCACACACATGGCGGCCCCACGCTCCTGAGCATGATGGAAGGTGGTGCTCTAACCTTGAGTCAAGATGGAGTAGAAAAGGATTACCCAGCTTGGAGCTACTGGAACGAAATGCCAGATAAGGTTCATGAAGCATTTAACGCCGGTGACACAACGGCACGAGTTGTCGCCAGCTATCTCGTACCGGATGGTGCTCAGCCCGCAGTACCACAGGGAACTTCTGATAAACCTGCTGGAACGAAATTGTACGAAGCGCAGTTTCCCGGTTTGACAATGGATGGGATGTTTACAGAATTAGTTCGCGTTATTGATTTCCCGCCGGGAAGTGGGACAGGTCTACATAAGCATGGCGGACCGACCTTTATCCTGATGATTGACGGAGCTCTAACACTGCGTCAAGACGGTAAGGACACTGTATACGACACCGGAGAAAGCTGGATGGAGACACCGGATACAGTTCATGAGGCATTCAACGCCGGCGACACGTTAGCACGCTGTATTGCTGTTTATTTATTGCCCATGGCCGCGCCGACGACTCTGGTTCAGTAATGCACCTGCAGCTAAAGACAGCACTAGTCAAGTTATAGCCTGACATAAACATCATAGAGACAACGAATTGCGTTATCAAAAGCTTGTTTATAGCCTACCGTTTAGGTGGGCTGTAAGCTGAATAGGCTTATGCTTTGTTTTAATCCACAAAATAAGTCGTAACATATCGCCAAATACGATTTGCGGTTTTTATACCTGTGAGCCCTCATTCATTGACTTAAAAATGATGTTGATACGACAGGTTTTGCGATACTTGACAGGATTCTTGAATTATCTACGAAAATCCTCAAATCATTTCGATAAACGAATACGACTGTAGGGAATTAGGTACTATGAGATACCAAAGATAACAGACTCACGAGAGAATTGGACTGTTAGCATTTAAATCGTAAAAGATTTGGATAAATTTGCTGAACTTTCAAATACAGTACAATATAATTGTTGCGAACGGGTCGCCGTACGTATCCTAGATATTTCAGAGTTGAATTTGCCTTCAATAGAGCAAAATACCACGCTCAACCCCGGCAGACTGATCCTAAAAAAATAAAGATTCAATCACAAGTCAATGAACTACGTTCAAACGGGTGGAGTTATCCAGCTATTGCAAGATATCTCAATATCAGTGTTGGAACTGCATGGAATGTGGCAAACACAAAGGTTGCAGACTAGCTTAATAAGCTACATAGTTTGGAGCAGTTTCAGAGGCGAACAAGACTTACATGTTGATCTTGTGGATGTTGCTACAGTTATCGGCGGATTTAAGTTTTTTGCTCTGTAGAACAGAGCAAAGAAAAAGATTCCCGAGTCGGCTCCTCTATTATCTATAGATTATGCGGTCTTGACACGGCGAGCACGGGCAATTTCAGCTTGCTCAAGCTGGCGAATCTGAGCAGGATAAACGGATACTAATGCGATCAGTTCCCCATGCAAAGTTACGAATTCAACTTCATAGCCTTTATGATCGGCATAAATATGTAGGATCATGCCAATATCGCCGATTTTCAATCCATGTTCGGGTAAATTTTCGGTCAGAACAACAAGTTCAAGTTCTTTCATCTTGTTAATCTCCGCGTAAAGGATAGGCACTTACCAACCGGGGTGTATCATCGCCATCATCGATAATCTATACTACGCGTACATCGGGATTTCTTCCATCCGGTGTAATGAGTGAACCTTCAATTACATAATGTACCCCGATGGGTGGCCGCTTTTTAAGCACGTCACATCAGCACGACTGCCATGGCGCTTGCGTGGCTGCTATTGCTTCCCATGCTTTATTGTAAAGCCAATGCCAAGAACTGGTGTGCTTTCATTTCGCCAATCTCATTGTTGAGATCGAGCTTAGTTTTGAAGACGCAAGACTAGATGCTCAGAAGTGGCCAAAGTGATTAGTGGCAAAAGGACATAAGAGCAGGCCATACAAGATGAGGTTCAAGGCGGCGCAGCTCTATCCTTCTTGGCTTGTTCCGAATACAAGTAGCACTTGACTGTTTGCTGCCCGACCTGCACATCAGGAGGATCGTGCTTGCGGCAGACATCCATCACATGAGGACAGCGCGCTGCAAATTTGCACCCGATCCTACCGAACTCTTTCGCCTCAGTTGTTCCAAGCGTAATGTGTTTTGCCCATGACTCGCGGTCCTTTGGGGCAGGCTCGGGAACCGATTCCTTTAACAATTGTGTATAAGGATGCACAGGACGCTCAAGCACATCCTCAACCGGTCCCATTTCAACAATGTATCCACGCAGCATAATCCCGATCCGGTCACTGATGTAGTAAGCAGTCGCGAGATCATGCGTGATGTAGATCACACTCACTTTCTGTTCATCGCGCAGCTTTTGGAACAGGTTTACGATTTCCATGCGCAGGGATGCATCAACCATAGAAACAGGCTCGTCAGCGAGGATCAATTTGGGATTCGAAATCAGTGCCCGTGCTACCGAAACCCGTTGGAGCTGACCGCCTGAAAGTTCGTGGGGATAACGCTGCCTGACTTCATCCAACGACAACCCCACATTACGGAGCGCTTGATCCACAACTTCCGCCGCATCTCGACGGTTTGCTACCATCCCAAAATTCATGGCGGTGTCGAACATGTAGGCATCCACTCGTCGTAATGGGTTAAAAGTCTCGAACGGGTTCTGGAAAACCGGTTGGACTTTCTCAATAAACTCCTTGAACTCGGATCGCTTACGTATGGTTGATAGATCGCGGCCTTCAAACAGCACTTTGCCTCTTGTTGGTTCGAGATCGCGAAGCAGCAAGCGGGAGAGTGTGGTTTTACCACTGCCGCTTTCACCGGCTAAGGTTAATATTTCTGGTTTATCGTTCTCCAGGGAGAAAGAAATATCATTCACCGCCGTGAGAAGTGTGCTGTCCAGGAATCCACCGATATGAAATTCGACGGTCACATGCTGGACATCCAACAGTTTTCCGGTTGTGCTCATAGTGAGCCCTCCTTGACTAAGTGGCAGGCCACACGATGGCGTTCTTTAACCGTTACCAGATCCGGTACCTCTGTTCGGCATACATCTGTCACAAAAGGACAGCGGGGGTGGAACCGACAGCCACTCGGTGGGTTCGCAAGGTTTGGCGGTGAGCCTTTTAAGCTCGCTTTGGTCGATTTTTCCCCGATCACCGGCAGCGAGCGAATCAAGTGCTGAGTATATGGGTGTAACGGTGCATTGAAGATATTCTCGGTTGGTGCTTCTTCTGCAATCCGGCCCGCGTACATAATCATTACCCGATCAGCCACGTTGGCGTGGACGGCCATGTCATGGGTTACAAGAAGAACCGTATTCTTACTAGCAGCCTGTATTTCCTTGATCATTTGCAAAACACCGCGCTGCACAATAACATCCAGAGCAGTCGTCGGCTCGTCCGCAATAATCATGGCAGGCTGGAACACGGTCGCCAGGGCGATTGCTACACGCTGGCGCATACCCCCAGAGAGTTGGTGCGGATAAGCGTTGAGCACATCTGGCGGGAGTCCCAGCCGGTTGGCATGGTTGCGGGTTTCTTCAAGGAATTTCTTCTTATCGGTAATGTGCTCGTGCGTATCAACAACATCCCGAAAGGTCTCAATTACTTTACGCACCGGATTAAGGACGCTCATCGAGCCTTGCATCACATACGAGAGTTCCTTCCATCGGACATTCTTGCTGAGTTCATCCTGTGAGATCCGTAACATATCAACCTTATACCCGTCAAAGTTGTAGTTGACGCTGCCTTCAATAGCCTTTAATGGGTGTTTGATGTTTCCCGAGATCACTTTGATTAAGGTGGTTTTTCCGCAGCTCGACTCGCCTGCCACACCATAAATTTCATTCGGATAGAGGTCAAAAGAGACATCATCGACAGCTCTCACGGTACGGGAGATACCGTAGACCTCAGTCTGATAATACGCATGCAGGTTTTGTACGCTTAATAGGGTCACGAGTTAGCCTCCAATCAAGCGTAGGCGTGTCCGCGGATCAATGTACTCGTTGATGCTCGCGAAGAGCAAGTACAGGCCGAGGAATAGGACGATAGCCACGAGGGTCGGTGCAGCGATCCACCACCATACTCCCGCAACCAATGCCTGGTGCTGATTAGCCCAAAAGAGGGCCGTTCCAAGAGTAGGAGTGGTCAACTCTGAAAGTCCAAGAATACTCAAAGTGACTTCCAGTCCAATTGACCACAATATATTGTTGATAGTGGTGGCGAATACGATTGGCAATACAAATGGAAGATGCTCATGGATGGTGATCCAGAATCCGCTGGTTCCCGAATAAACCGCGGTGCGTGTGAATGAACGTTCCTTTAAGCTCAATACTTGGGAACGAATCAGGCGAGCATCAAACGGCCAGCCAAAAAGCCCTAAAATAACGGCTAGGGTAAAAAGGTTCATTACATCGCGCAGTAAGAAACCTAGCAAGATGAGGATAGGAAGCAGGGGTAAAACTACGAAGCTGTCGTTGATTGACATCAGTATCTTGTCGAGCCATCCACCCCGATACCCGGCGGTCAGACCGACCAGGACAGCAATCACACGCGAGATAATCGCAGTCACCACACCCAGGAAAAGTGAATTGCGTACGGCAAAGGTCAACCACCAGAAGAGGTCTTGTCCCCGGGAAGTGGTACCGAAAATGTGTTCCGCAGACGGGGCTGCGTCCATCTCCACCACAAATGACTTATTGGGGTCATAGGGAGAGATGAAGGATAGGATAATCATCAACACCACTGCACCCAAAAAAATAAAGGCGATGCGAAAGCGACCGTCATATCTGAGGAGATCGCGCATTACTTTGAGCATAGTTTCTCTCTTATTATTGGTAACGCACCCGCGGATCGAAAAGGGGATAAAGTAAATCCATGATGAAAACGGCGACAGCAACCCCGACGATTGAATATATCGCGATGCCCATGATCATTGAATAATCATTTCTGAAGACCGCTACCATCGTTAGGCTTCCGATGCCCGGATAACCAAACACAACTTCCATGATGAGCGCACCACTGAAGACTGTCCCGAGCGACATGGCTAGTCCAGTAAGCTGTGGCAGCATAGCGGTACGCATGATGTAATTAAAGAGAATCTTGTTTTTCTTCAGTCCAGTGGTTTCGGCATATACCACATAGTCTTCCGAGATAATGTTGGACGTGAGCGATTTCATACCGACAAACCAGCCACCAAATCCAACCAGCACCAGAGTGGCAGCCGGAAGTGCGGCATGCTGGATGTATGTCAAAATGAACTCAATAGACCAATTAGGCCGGGTTCCGATTGGGTAAGCCCCACTGAATGGGAAAATTGGAATAAAAAATGCGAACACGACCAGCAAAACGATAGCCACGATGTAATACGGAATAGGTCGGACTGCTTGGCCCAGCAGTTCGATCACTTTCAATCCTTTGTTTTTGGGATAGTAGCTGGACAAGGCCCCGAAAAGGTTGCCACATATCCACGAAATAATCAACGCAGGTACCAACAGACTGAGGGTATAGGGCAGGGCCTGTCCAATCATCTCGGTTACCGGGGTCGGAAAATTACCAAGCGAAGGACCGAGATCACCCCGCAGCAGCCGCCCCCAAAAGGCGAAATATTGCTCAATAGGACTACCTGATAATCCATACATTTCAGTCAGTGCGGCCCGCATCGACGCGACGGACTGCGCATCGAGCGTATTGCCTCTGGCCATCATCATAGATATCTGTGATTCAACCGGGTCAGTAGGAGAGAGACGGGGAATAATAAATGTAACTGTGATCCCAACAAATATAATTGTTAAGGTCTGAAGGATTCTTGGTATCAAATAACGGAGTAAAAACCTTCTCATTTAGATTGCCTTAAACATGACAAACCCCCTTCACAGCAACCGCCGGTTAAGGCAATCGCTGTGAAGGGGAACGGTATTACTACCTACTTCGGGTATAACATCTAACACATCGGCATAAGCTCACCGATTAACAAGATCGGTGCAGCAGCGAGATTATGTCGCCTTGGGCTTAATCTTGACGAACATATACTTGGTATTGCCCCAGTTTGGAACCGGGTCCGTATAGGGATCATCGATAGTTGGATACCCTGTGAAGTACTCCGTGTCGCAGGTCGTGAAGACGTTGTACGACATGAGCGGGGTGATTGGCATCTCCTGCGCCGCAAGCTTAACAAACTCTTGCCCCAACTCGACACCCTTAGGATCGTCGAAGGCGATGCTTTGGATACTTTCGATGATCTTATCGAGTTCAGGATTCTTCCAGCGCATACTGTTGCTGCCCGAAGAGTTAGTACCACTCGGCTGGTAGAACTTTGAATGCCAGGACTGGAGGAAGAAGAATAGATCGGGATCACCACCCCAGGTTTCGATTGTCCAGGCCAGATTGGCGGAGTACTCACCAGCTGTCATAATTGGCCACGGTGAGGCTTCCGAGTCGAGCGTGGTATCAATACCAAAAGTCTTCCAATTTTCGACGACCATAGCAGCGGCACGGTTCATGGTCGGATTGGTTTCGTTCATGCTCATCAGCGGCACTTTGAAGGGTGAACCATCGGGCAGCGCCCACTTGTCGTTGACTTTCTGCATGCCAGCATCTTTCATCAATTGCTCGGCAGCCTGGAGATCGTATTTCCACCAACCGGCTCCGGTATATTTCTTGATGATGGCTGGATCGGTCGGCACCAAATCACCTAATGTCTGACGGGCTGCATCAGCAATCCGTTGGGCGGCTGTTGGATCATAGGGCTTGTAGTCCTGTCCGCCAACCTTAATGCTGAAATCTTTCAGCCAGCCTTCTAGCGGCTCATGATAGTACTGAGGATACATACCCGTAGGCGGAACATGGATGGCCGAAATGGTCGCCGCGCCCTTATAGGAAGCCATAGCAACCTGCACGATATCAATCGCAAGAGTCAGCGCCCAACGGACTTCCTTCTTGTCTAAGCCCGGTTTTTCATTGTTGTAGATGACGGCAGGCAGGGTGGGGTCTGGATGTCCCCACGGGAACGAGTTGAACCAACTCACCGACGTTGGGCTGGTCTTAGCCAATGTGATACGGCCTTCAGGGGTCATATCATGAATCACATCAAGCTGATGCGCTTTTTGGGCGATAACGCGCTTATCGCTTGGACCGGGGTCAATGTACATAGCGTACTTGACGTCGACATCGCCAAGTAAAGCGACCGATGTCCGCTTCCAATCTTCGCGGCGTTGCCACAGGAACCACTTTCCATTCGGATCGAGATCTTTGAGCGTGTAGGCACCTATACTGATCGGAGGATAGAATTTAAACGCCAGCGGATCAGCTTCCTTTTCAAAAACGTGCTTGGGCATAATGAAGCAGGCACCCCAGCGGACGGTAAAAGCAGAGTGGAACCGTGAGTTAGCCGTCTTCAGGAAGAAAACCACGGTGTATTTGTCCGGTTGTTCCATATGATCGATGTTGCCCGAGAACAATCCGGAATAGTTGAAACCGGGAGTCTTCATCTGGACATCGACGGTATAGTAAAGGTCATCCCCTGTAAACTCGACACCATCACTCCAATAGAGTCCCTGGCGAAGCTTGACAGTCATCTGAGTATAGTCAGCATTGTAGATTGGCTTGTCAGCTGCCAAGGCATTATCCCAAACACCTTTGACGCCTGCATCCGGGTCAATGTACCACAGTGCATCGAGGGCAAGTTGCTGGAAACCAGTGGAGTACGTATTCGAACTACCTCGCCAGCGGTTGAAGTCATCAGCTGGAAGGACAGTCCCTGTCGGGTTTTCCAGAATAAGACACTCGTTCCTTGGAACGCCCGGTGCCACTTCTTCAGTCTGCAAAGCTATGGGACTTGTTGGCTTAAGTCCCAACACTGGAGCAGGAAGAGCAGTTGCTGCAGTGAATGCAGCTGCTTGCTTCAAAAAATCACGTCTCGTAAATGTCTGCTTCTTCATTCTTTTCCTCCAAATAAATAAGACAGTATTTCAATGTGAACAATGCCAAATTATTGATAGAGTCGACGAGTTGATTATGGTTGTCACAAGCAATTTCGCCCATCGACTCCTTAATCGTCTTAAGCAAACTCCTTTCTTAGACGGCTAATAATGTCACTCAAGAAGACAGTCAAAAATAGTGACTGAGTGTGGCTCAAACGTGTAAACGAAGCCTGCACGTTCTGCTTTTATATCTGTTGTAGAAGCACCTACATTGTTGGGGTGTTCAAATGAGTTTTCAGCTTTGATGTCAGGGCCGTTAATCACATGTGCTTGAATGGGGTTTGCGAAATGACCACTATCGAGTTTGATCGTGGTTTCGATGGCATTTTTCTCACTGCGGTTGACAACGAAGACTGACAGCGATCGCTTCTTTTCATCCAATGTGGCTGACACATCCAACGCCCTCAACCCGTCATAATCACCACCCGAAAAAGTCTCACTCTCACAGAACGCGTCAAGCGCAACATTTCCACAGGTACGACTGTAGAGCTCGAATGGGTGGAAAATAGTTTGAAGGAACACTCCCGTCGGGTTGGTAAACATAGGGGCAATCACATTGACAATCTGAGCGATATTTGCCATTTTCACCATCTGAGCATGGCGAATAAAGGCGTTGAAGTGCATCGCCACCACAAGAGCGTCTTCCAGATTGTAGACTTCTTCCAGATTATTGCGTTCTTCTAACGTGGCTCCACGAGCACGATACCAGACGTTCCATTCATCTACGGCAATCGCAATTGGTTTTTGAATATTGCGCTGCAATTTCATGGCACGAATCAACCCCTCGACGACACTAAGACGCTCGTCGAAAAACTCGGAATTGGTCATGTATTTCGCGAAATCATTATCCGGGTTACCGACATACCAATGGATAGCTAAGTAGTCGATATAATCAGCTGCGTGGTCGAGCAGAAGGTTAGTGCGTTCGACAAACTCGGCACGCCAGTTCGAAACTGCTGAAGCTAAAAGTTTAATTGATGGATCTACCCATCGCATGACCTTTGCGAATTCTTTATAAGCACGGGCGTATTCCTGCGGGGTTTTGTAACCGATTTGCCATTCGCCATCGACTTCATTGCCGATACCCCAGTATTTGACTTTGTGAGGCGCCTCGAAACCATGTTTGCGACGTAAGTTCGCGAGTGCTGTATTTTGTGCGCCATTACAATATTCGACCCAATCACGTGCCTCGCGCATATCGCCATCGCCACAGTTGACAACAAAGTACGGCTCAGAATTAAGCTTGCGGCAGAACTGTACAAATTCGTTTGTGCCAAAATGGTTAGGTTCAACTGTTTCCCATGCAAGCTCAGGCCGAGCCATTCGGTTTTCGACTGGTCCAACACCGTCCATCCAACGGTAGCCAGAAACAAAGTTGCCACCGGGATAGCGTATGACTGGCATTTTCAAACGACGCAAAGTATCAAGAACATCCGTTCGTAGACCATCTTCGTTTGCTAGTGGCGAATCGGGTTCGTAGATTCCACCATAAATGCAGCGACCCAGATGTTCAGCAAATCCCCCGAATAAATTCCGATCAATCGTGCCTAAACGACGGTCGAGATCAATTTTGATGACATTCATATAGCATATCCGTACAGCAAGTAGTGCAAATAAAAAGGCCAGAAGACACCCTTATGAAACGCATTTCGGGATCCTTCTGGCCGCGCAAATCTGACAAGTGTGTAGACTGTAGTACCCACAATACCATTGTTCACTAAACAAATGGGATAACTTATTAGTTGACACCCGACCCATAATACTAATTCTAAATTGTATATTGAGTAAAATAACAACTTTATTTCTATTTTACGTCGAATGATATATCTTGTCAACTAATTTGAAAATGACTATAATCGTTTTGTTTAGTAAACAAGAGAGGGTGCATAATCTTGGGCAAAGCGAGACCAACCATACGCGATGTAGCCAAAGCCGCCCAAGTTTCACCAACGACTGTATGGATGGTGATCCATAACAAAACGGCCATTCCACTCGAGACGGCTCAGCGTGTGTGGGCAATAATTGATGACCTCGGTTACAAAGTAAAACCGAAGACCGGTGGTAATCTTGGCGAATCTGTGGGGCTGTTAATCGAGCAATACTCAGTGCCTGTCATCAGCGACGTTTTCTATGGTGAAATCATCAGGGGATTCCAAGCCGAGGCAGAACATTTAGGCTATCATGTTATCCTGTCAAGCTTTGATAGAACTACGGGAAGCATTGATGTCCTTAAACGAAAGTTTGCCCAGAAAGTTTCCGGATTTGTTGTCGCCAATGATGGAGATATTACACCCGAAATGATCCTGCAACTTGAGAGTTTGAGCATCCCCATTGTCTTAGTTGAAAACCATATTGATGAACAGACCCTTCCCTGTGTTCTAGGGGATAATTTCATGGCAGGGCAACGGATCACCCGTCACTTGCTCAACCTTGGCCATAGAAAGATAGCTTTGTTAAGGGGGCCAACAAAGTACAGCAGCTTAGAAGACAGACTTCGAGGTTGCATGGCTGCCTTAGGGGAAGCTGGTTTGCTTATTCCGCCAGAATGGATGCCAAAACCTGTCTCAGGACATCCTCTTAAAGGGTATATCCAAATGAAAGAAATACTTGAACTGGCCGAGCATCCAACAGCGGTGATTGCAATCAGCGACAAAACGGCTTTCGGCGCAATGGAAGCCATTCGTGAGGCTGGTTTAAAAATTCCTGAAAATATAGCGATTGTGAGTATCGACAATACATTGGAAAGTGCATACACACGTCCCCCGCTAACTACGGTTAATATCCCTAAATATGATATGGGAGTACTGGCGCTTCAAAAACTCCACCGCATCATTTGCGGTGAAGATACAATCCCTGTCAAGACAATTGTCTACGGCAAGCTGATCGTTCGAGAATCATGTGGCGCGATCAGCGCGCGACTTAAAGATAAGGCAGCGCAGTCAGAGTAGGTGCTACAATGATTGCCGCTAAACAGGTAGATTTTCTAAATCACTGACTGCATTGTCGAAACACAGTAGTTAATAAGATTTGTAGGAGAATCCAACTGATGGAATATCGTCAACTCGGTACAGATGGCCCGCATATTCCTGTAATCGGACTGGGTGCGTGGCCAATTGGTGGTGGAATGGGAGCGGTGGATGAGCGCAATGCCATTAACACTATTCATGCAAGCATTGATCATGGAATCAGCTTGATCGATACCGCCCAATATTACCGTACCAGTGAATCCATTATTGGGCGGGCACTGCAAAATGGTTGGCGTGACCGATGCTTTATCGCCACCAAAGTCAGCGGGAAATACTCGCGAAAGGACATCCGTACAGCTATTGAGAACAGTCTACGTGCGCTGGAAGTGGATATGGTCGATTTATATCAGATTCACAGTTGGGATGCGCAGTATCCCGTCGAAGATAGTTTGGACGAAATGGAGAAGCTCAGGCAGGAAGGTAAAGTGCGCTATTTGGGCGTTTCAAATTACAATGCTGTACAGATGCGACGCGCCCTGCAAACTGCCCGATTTCAATCCAATCAGCCCCGTTACAATCTTTTCGACCGTGAAATTGAGCTGGAAGATATTCCCTTTTGTGAACGCGAAGATATCGGTATTCTTGCTCACAGTCCACTGGCAAAAGGGCTGCTTGCCGGGAAGTATACACCCAGCACAACTTTTCCCGAGGATGACGAGCGTTCGACATTCCCTCGTTTTCAAGGTGAAACCTTTGCCCGCTATCTGAGCATGGCTGAAAAACTGAAACAGGTTGCTTCCGATAAACGGCTGACGCTAGTACAGTTGGCAATTGCTTGGCAGCTTCGCTTACCCGCGATCACCTGTGTGCTGGTCGGGGCGAAATCTCCACAGCAAGTGGCTGATTACATCGGCGCAGTGGGCGTTACGTTCATGCCAGATGAATTGGAGCGCATCGACACGATTTTGCAGGAGAATCCCGAGAAATAATTCTTTGCCGCCGTAGAATCGATAATATGGGAATCTTCGTAGGCTAATAGATACTGAAATATGAAGCTTATAAAGCTAATGTCTTTGTGAAAGATTAAATAATCGAGTTTGTGTGGGTGCATCTGAAAATATCCTAAGCACTTCCAGCACCATTGACGTCGCGTAGTGGGGGATGAAACGAAAGGGACGTGTCTGTGGCAAATGCTGGTGCATCGAAACTAGGTGTCGTCAGTCAAAATCTGCCTCGATGAAATGATACGCCGGTGACGGGTGATGGATACATTCAGCGTTAAACTGCATAAAGTGCTACTCATTGGTCGCCCCTAAGAGCGGACCCACTTCACAGGATTTGGCGGATTGGCCAGCGTAGAAAAGATCACAGTGCGTACAATGGCACTAATTGGAGATGATGTCACCCGGTGAGACTGAATCTCTTTTTGGCAACTGGTATAGCGCCGATCATAGTATTTACGATGGAATAAGTCTGAAAAGTCATAAGTATAGGGGTTTTTGTATCTGAAGTGATATCGTGTATTTGTATTGAGTAATGTGACTTAATCTCCTGCGAGAAACTAAATTAATTATACCTGAGAGAGACTTGAGAAGTCTGCCATGCTGCCGCAAATGAATTTTTTGGTAATAATACTATTTCAAATAAATTACAATATAATGGTTGCGAACGGGTCGCCGTACCTATCCTAGATATTTCAAAGTTGAATTCTCCTTCAATAGAGCAAAATACAAAGCTCAACCTCGGCCTATCAATCCCACAAAGCTAGAACTTCAAGCACAAATTATTGAACTTCGCTCAAGCGGGTGGAGTTATCCAGCAATTGCAAAATTTCTGAATATCAGCGTTGGTAGTGCGTGGAATATATCCAACTCCAAAAGTTGAAGGCTTGTCTATAAAGGTCGCAGGAAGATTTCAAATGATGGAAATCAAGACCTCTTCTTGAGTTCATCAGAAGATCTCTTGTAGTTTCCCGTGTCTGAATTCCTTACTTTAAGCCTAATGGATAATTCTAATATTCGATAAACAGGGTAAGCTCAGATTCGGGTGTTTGTTTATACTGCAATGTTCATTATCCTTCTGGGCACTCTATACGATGTGTTTGCCCTAAGGGTCATAAGAAGCTAAGCTGGCAGTGATGAACCACAACCTAATAATTAATCTATGTCAACACAAATTTTAGCGACCAAGCTGTATGTTCCTCAATCTCGGTCTAAACTTGTCCTGCGATCTCGACTAATCGAACGGTTAAACGCGGGTTTGCACGGCAAACTGATTCTGATCTCCGCTCCAGCTGGCTTTGGTAAGACCACATTGTCAAGTGCGTGGCTTGCTGGATGCAATCATCCGGTGGCATGGCTGTCGCTGGACGTCAGAGACAACGACCCCATTCGGTTTCTAAATTATGTTGTTGCATCAATTCAGATGGTTGCAACTCCTGTTGGTGATGCGGTGTTAGGGATGCTCCAATCCCCCCAATCGCCACCCTACGATGCACTTCTGACGATGCTTGTCAATGAGCTTACTGCTGTCACCATGCCGTTCGTGATCGTTCTGGATGACTATCATGTAATTGATTCTCGGCCGATTGATCGCGCTCTCAGCTTTTTACTAGATCATCTACCACTACAGATACATTTGGTCATTATTACCCGTGAGGATCCTCACCTGCCTTTGGCTCGGTTGCGTGCCCAGGGCCATTTGACTGAACTACGCGCTGCTGATTTACGTTTTACTGCGAGCGAAGCTGCTGAATTCCTGAATGAGGTGATGGGGCTGGATCTCTCCGCGATGAATGTAGCTGCTTTGGAATCTCGTACCGAAGGTTGGATCTCAGGGCTTCAATTAGCAGCGATTTCGATGCGGGGTGAAGAAGACCCGACTGGTTTCATCCAATCGTTCACTGGAAGTCATCATTTTGTGCTGGACTATCTCATCGAAGAAGTTATGCGCCATCAGCCTGAACATGTTCAGGCATTTATGCTGCGCTCGTCCGTCCTTGATCAATTGTGTGGCCCATTGTGTGATGCGCTTATGCCGGACTCAACGCTTTCGGGACGGGAAGGTTTGGCCTATCTCCAGCGAGCCAATTTGTTCCTCATTCCATTGGACAATGAGCGACGTTGGTACCGCTATCATCACCTATTTGCCGATTTACTGCGCCAGCGGGCTGCCATCTCGCTTGAAGGTGAAACGGTAGCGGAATTGCACGAGCGTGCCAGTAGGTGGTACGAAGACAACGACTATATGGCCGATGCGATTCATCATGCTGTCGAGGCTAATGATTTCGAACGGGCGGCGAACTTGGTGGAGCAGGCGTGGCAAACCATGGACAGCACATTTCAGTTCGCCACTTGGATAAGCTGGGTGAAAAAACTGCCAGATGCCTTGATCCGTTCGCGGCCTTGGCTCAGTGTCGAGTATGCATGGGCATTGATGGATACTGGTGAGCTGGAGGCCTCTGAGGAGCGATTGCGAGACGCCGAACGTTGGCTAGATGCGACAGGAAACATCCGCATGCAATCGAATGATTCGTTAGGGACGACGATCATCGCAGATGAAAAACAGCTTCGTATTTTGCCTGCGATGATTGCACTTGCGCGTGCCCAAAATGCCCATGTCCAAGGCGATATGCCTGGCACGGTGGAATATGCTGAACGAGCACTCAAACTTATACCTGAGGACGATCATCTCCGGCGTGCGCAGGCAGCCGTGATTCTGGGGGCTACACACTGGGTAAGTGGCGAACTAGAGTCCGCCCGCAAGGCACTTGAGCAGTGGGTCAATAGTATGCAAAAAATAGGCAATACTGTTTTTGCCATTGCCACTACATTTGCCATTGCGGACATCCTGATTGCGCAAGGACGTCTTCGCGAAGCTGTAAGTACCTATCAGCAAGCGTTACAGTTTGCCGCCGTGCATGACAAACATGTGCAGCGGGTAATTGCCCATCTTTATCTCGGATTGGCGATGGCGCATCATGAAATGGGGCATGAAGAAACTGTTGCTGATCACCTTCTCAAAAGTAGAGACTTGGGTGATAAATCGACATTGGTTGACTGGCAACACCGATGGTATCTTGCTCAGGCTCGCTTGGAGGAGTCTGAAGGCGATCTGGACGCGGCACTTAACCTATTGGATATGGCAAAAACTGTGTATGTCAAAACCACTGTTCCGGATGTGCGCCCTGTTGAAGCGTTGAAGGCGCGGATATATATCCGGCAGGGTAGGCTGCATAAAGCCTTGGATTGGATACATGAGCAAGGCATCTCTGTCGATGACGATCTGAGTTATTTGAGTGAGTATAAACACATGATTTTGGCACGAGTGATCATTGCCACCTATCAGCATGATCGTGATGACAAAGCCATGCAGAGAGCACTGGCGCTGCTGGACCGCCTATTGCAAGCCGCCGAAGCCAGCACAAGGATGGGAAGCGTATTTGAGATTCTGGTCCTGCAATCGCTTGCTTATGAAGCATGGGGCAGAATTCACCTCGCGCTTGTACCGCTGAAACGCGTTCTAACTCTGGCGGAGCCGGAAGGCTACGTTCGGCTTTTTGTTGATGAAGGCCCACCAATGGCGCGTTTGCTCTATGAAGCTCTCGTACGTGGGCTTGCGGCTGATTATTGCCGCCGCTTGTTAGCAGCTTTCTCTTCCACCGAATGGCAGCTACCCCTATCACAAACGCAAAGATCAACACCCGAGTCTATTGAGCCGCTAAGCGAACGCGAACTTGAGGTTCTCCAATTTATGGCGGAAGGGCTGAACAATCACGAAATTGGCTCCAGACTTTTCCTCTCGCACAATACGGTGAAAGTCCACACCCGGAACATCTACGCAAAACTGGACGTTCACAACCGCACGCAGGCAGTTGTTAAAGCAAGAGTTTTGGGTCTATTGTCATCTGCGTAATCCATTTAGCCACGGGCTAAAGAACAAGCTGCGACCAATTAGCACAGCTCTATGTGCTTTTTGGCATATCCCCTAGTCTAAAAAATAACCCCTGGATAACCCGTTCGGAGTACGACACTACTACCGTATGTCCCATATGCTACCTCTAATTGAATATGTGGCTCCGACTGTGAATACCGTCTGTACGAGGTACAGGGTGATGTCAAGAATGGGTAACCCCAAAACGAGTTCTGATCAACCACTGGTCTATGAAATTAGGATCAAGGGACATCTGGGTCCCCATTGGGCTGACTGGTTTGGTGATTTCATGATCACGCTGAAAGACAACGGAGAAACGCTTTTGACTGGACAAGTGGTCGATCAATCTGCGTTATATGGCTTGCTGAAAAAAGTGCGTGATTTAGGTATGCCCTTGCTTGCGGTCAATTGTGTCGAGATTGGCAAGAGCGATATATCAGATTCCAATCACTAAATTGCAGCAAGTGGTTGGAAAAACATAAAAATCTAGATAGGAGAGTTGCTCATGAAAGCCATTGTGTACGAAAAATACGGATCACCGGAAGTACTTAAAATCAGAGAGATGCCAAAGCCCATTCCCAAAGCGGATGAAGTGCTGATCAGAATCTATGCGACCACAGTCACTACAGGTGACTGCAACATACGTGGTTTCGTCTTTGTTCCACCCGGTTTCATGCTGATCGCCCGCTTGATGTTCGGCATTCGAAAACCTAAGAAGTCTGTTCTTGGAGTTGAAGTTGCGGGAGAAATTGAAGCTTTGGGAAGCAGCGTCGAGCGCTTCAAAGTGGGTGATATGGTTATGGGGCTAGATGGTATTTGCTTGGGGGCATATGCCGAATATACATGTTGGCCCGAAACCGGGGGATTAGTCATCAAACCCGCTAACATGAGCTATGAAGAAGCCGCTGCCTTCCCAAATGGCGCTTTGACGGCATTTACCTTTCTGAAAAAGATGGGGAATGTTCACGGAGGGCAAAAAGTTCTCGTTATCGGGGCTTCGGGCAGTGTCGGCAGCGCCGCAATACAAATCGCTAAACATTTTGGTGCAGAAGTTACTGGTGTTTGCAGTACCAAGAATATCGATTTGGTGAAATCAATTGGAGCCGACAGAGTTCTTGATTACACCAAAGAAGATTTTATCCGGAGTGACGAAGTCTATGACATCATCTTTGACACCGTTGGCAAGACGACATTTTTCCGCTGTAAGAATGCGCTCACCGCTAAAGGTGTCTTTCTTGCCAGTGCTGGTGGCCTGGACGTAATGCTGCTCATGGTATGGACTTCTATCTTCGGTAGAAGGAAAGTAAAAGCGGGGGTTTCATCTGAGAGCCAAGCAGATTTGGAATTTCTTAAGCAGCTTGCCGAAACCGGAGTAATCAAACCTGTGATTGACCGCTGCTATCCGCTGGAAGCGATGGTCGAGGCACACCGCTATGTTGATGCGGGACACAAAAAGGGTAATGTCGTCATCATGGTGTCATAGGACAGTCGGTAGTTGTAACACAAGTCGGTTATTAGGTTTATGTCTCAAAGTAGGTTAAGTCATGGCAGAAGTACAGATCAAACTTGCGGGTGTATGGGTAGCACTAGAGTTGGCTTTTCTCTATGGGGATGTACTGCGAATTTTTAGCCGCGACTTCCCGGAAGTAATGAACACGAATCAAATAACCAAGCCGATGTGGTTGGGAATAGCTGTATTAATGTCGATTCCGATTATCATGATTTTGGTATCTCTGATGGTAGATCATCAGGTAAATCGCTGGGCAAATATCATTGTCGCAATCTTCTTTTTTGGTTTCAATCTCTTGGGGCTGCCAACGTACCCTTCAGCATATGACCGATACTTGCTCATCATGAGTCTTGGGTTTAATGCAGTGACAGTCTGGCTTGCATGGAACTGGTCTTAAGTAACCTGAGTTTTGGAAAGGTGGGATACCTTCCGAGAAGAGGTGAACCTTCACGTTACCACTGACGTGAAAGGTGGAATTACCCTAATAAAATGGAGTGTGTGAGTCTCTCCTTGTAAAATCGAGCAAGGAAAAGGAGTGCACATGAACTGTTGAAAAAAGCACTACAACTGCGAGTTCAAATGCAAAGCGAACTGTCCGCCAGAAACTACTATCAAATGGGTTGCTAAAGTGGAACAAGGGTTGGGGTGAAGCCACATGATGGAATTACCCCAATAATAATGGGAGACGAGACATCGTTGTATGACTTCAAGATATTTGAATATCTAGGGGCAAACTTACAAGAGTGATTGCTAAACCTTTAAAGGAATGAGATGTATTTAATGTGCTTTCAAATACAGTAAAATATAAGTTTTCGAACTAGCCGCCACAAATATCTTAGATATTTTAAACTCGAATTTCCCTTCGAGATAGCAAAATACCAAGCTTAATCTCATCCTGTTGATCCTGTAAAGTTAGGACCCCAAGCAAAAGTCATTGCACTTCGCTCGCAAGGGTGGAACTTTCCGGCTGGTGCTGGACAATTAAATATAAGTGTTGGAACCGCATGGAATATGATCAATGTAAAATGCTAATATCTTTATATTTACAGTTGATTGAATTGTGCTAGTTATAGTTCTATGTTCTAGGTAGCAAGTCAAACGACTCAAAATGAAGATGCGAGTTGCAAAAACAGGGCAATCAGAATTTCAATTCAACAATTTAAAATCCAGATTAGATAATATCTGTAGACAAGTATTTTTCTCTAATGATGTTTGAAATCACGAGACCTTAAATTGTCATTTACGGATCTAGGCTCTTCGTAGAAATCCGACTTCGAAATTGTTTACTTCATCAGAATTTCTGATTCAGTTTTGTATATACCTGTCTATGAAGCCTTTAGCAAATTCAACGAATTTGTAGACATCAGTGAATGTTGTAACCAAACCAATAGAGGCTCGGAGTGCGCCTGTTGTCTTGCCATCAATGACATGTAAAAACTGATCGAATGTCATACTATTCTTGTTAACAAAGCAAGCGATCATGTCACTCTGGTTAAAGCCTAAGGCAATCTCACGAGCGCCGGGATTGCAGTGGCATCCGGCACGGAGTGAAATGTGGTGATTATTTGCCATCTTTTCTATGTCATTGCAATCAATTAAGTTGCCATTGGGGTCAACAAAATTGACCTGAATGGTTCCCCCGCGCATTTGAGTGCTTGATGGCCCGTATAATGTAATTAATGATCTTCCGTTACTATGACGTAATTGAAGCAACTCCTTGATGAGCCAATCAGTCAGACACATGACTCGTGTATGAATCAGATCAATCCCGATGGCCTCGATGTGTTTGAGACCAATTTCAATGGCAGGTAGGCTCAGGTAATTGACCGTACCATCTTCAAATCCAGCAAAACCGGGTGTCAGATAATGATCGAATCCCAATACAGAGGAAAAGGTGATTGTGCCGCCTGCATACCATGGACGTTTGAGTTTCTCAACGGCTGTTTTCCGTGCCAATAGACAACCTATCCCTGTGGGGTAGCCGAAAATCTTGTAGAACGAGATGGCTACAAAATCAGGATGCCATACACTGAGATCCAGACGGTTGGTCGGCACAAACGATGCTGCATCGAGCAACACATTCCATCCTATATTTTGTGCTTGTGCAATCCAATCCAAAGGGTGCTGCACACCTGTAAAATTGGATTGTGCCGGGAATGCGAATAAATTATTTCTGGTTGGGTCCGCTTTTTCCAAACTTCTAGCTAACTCGTCCCCGTCTACTCTGAGGTCCGGTGGTACGATTGGTACATAACACACAGACGCATTTCTTGAACGGGCAAACTCGCGGATCCCATTTACTGAGTTATGGTTATCAAACGTCAACAAGAAAGTGTCGCCTGTACCAAAAGGATAGGATTCGCCAACAAGTTTTAGTGCCCCAGTCGAATTTTGTGTGAAAATCACGGTGTATTCATCTGACAAGGCATTAAAGTACTTCAATACATAATCACGCGCTTGCTCCACACGCTCTGTCATTGCCATTGAGGTTAGATTTTTCGAATGAGGGTTACCAAAGGTTTCATTTCTGAGAATATCCATATGCTGCTGTAACTGGGATTCAGCGTACAATCCACCACCTGTGTAATCGAGATAAACATGTCCCAGTCGATCGAGTCTTGCATAATCAGTTGCTCGTAATTCGTCCAATTTGGATGTCAGAAAATAGGCTGGATACGAATCTCGAAATGCCTCAAATGCTTCATTAAACAGCGGTGAATGAGCACTTACATGAGCTTGGTTTTGCTGACTGCCATCAAAAAGGCGATTATGCGACATTTGTTGCTCCTTCGCTCGGACAATGTTTAGTGCTTTTGCGGTTCACTCGGAAACGCTTTGAAAACGACAAAAGCTGTTTGCCGAAACCCAATGAGCTGGGCAGCATTTCAGAATCTTCAAAATGTTCAATTGGTCGACGCATTCCGTGGACTTTGGCGCCCATAAGTAAATTCAATATATCTGGCCAAGGTTTAAGCATTTTTCGTTTCTCCAATAATTCATCTACGTTAGAATTACCAATAATTCAAAAAGGAACTGTGATCTAGGTAATAATGACGCTTTGGATAGATGAGAGTAGTATATGAAGTGGCCGCGACTACTACGTGACAGGAACGTGACAAAATGTCAACGCAAATGAATAACTTGCGATTGTATTTGTTTGGTACGCCTCGAATTGAGTATCTCGGAGCAACAGTCAAAATTGAGCGGCGTAAGGCGTTAGCGTTAGCGTCCTGGCTTGCGCTTAGTAAACAACGCCAAAGCCGTGCCATTTTGGCGAGTCTGCTCTGGCCAGATCTCGATGATGAGCACGCGCACTCTGCATTAAGAAGTACCTTGATGGCGCTCACGAATCCAATTCCTATTCAGTGGATACAAGCCGACCGTACGACACTAGCTTTAATTCATGATGCAGTCTGGGTTGATGTAAATGCATTTAGAGAGCTCATTAACTTCACTAAATCACATGGACACAACAGAGATATCCTCTGTGATGAATGTGTGACTGCCGCAAAAAAGGCAATAGACCTTTATCACTCGGATTTCATGACTGGTTTTAGCTTAGCCAGTATACCGGATTATGACGGTTGGCAGTCGGCGCAGCAGGAATGGTTACGCCGTGAGCTTGCTGAAATGCACACCTATTTGACTTACTATTATGCTGGAAAACAAGAACATGAGCAGGCCATTAAATATGCTCATCTATGGTCGTCAATTGATCCCCTTCACGAACCCGCTCACCGACAATTAATGCGTTTGTTTGCGGCTAGTGGTCAGCGTTCGGAAGCTATACGTCAGTACAACAAATGTGTGGAAATTCTTGATAAAGAACTTGCCACCCCTCCCGAAAATGAAACAACTGAGCTTTTTCAGGCAATACAGAATAGTAACTCGAGCATTTTTCCAAATAACTTGATTGAACAAGGCGGTACAAGTATATTACCTTCCCGTCCCCCCTTGGTTATTGGGCGAGAAACTACTCTTGCTGACCTCAAAAAGCGTTTGGGCGTTGGTGGTATAAATAAGCGTCCCATTACTATAATTCAAGGTTGGCCGGGTGTTGGCAAAAGCACTACAGTGGCTACTTTAGCTCACGATATAGATATTGCTCGACAATTTCCGGATGGTATCTTATGGACATCTCTCGGCGAATTCCCGAGCATCAATAATGAAATTGTCGCTTGGGCGGCAGCGCTAGGACTTCACGAACCCTCTCGAAACCGTTCGATTGAAGATATCAGCGCTCTAATTACAGCCGTTTTACGCGATCGACGTATGCTGCTTATTGTTGATGATGTTTGGCATGTTGAGCATGCTGTTCCCTTCCGTGTGGGTGGGCAAAATTGCGCATTGATTATTACAAGTCGCTTGAATGATATTGCTGTTGCGCTAGCTCCAACTGCTTCTGATATTTATCATTTACCCGTTCTATCTGAGGAATCGGCGTTAGATCTCCTCGGAAAACTTGCGCCTGAAGTTGTTTCCGAACATATTCATGATGCTAGGGAACTTATTAGGAATCTTGAAGGATTACCCCTTGCTATTCATGTTGCTGGGCGACTCCTACACGCTGAATCGCGAATGGGCTGGGGTATCAAAGAGCTCTTAGATGAACTTCGTGTAGGAGCAAACCTCTTGATGGCGCAGCCGCCTACTGACATGCTTGGTGCGGCGCGCGATACCACGTTGACAGTAGCTACACTTCTCCGACGGAGTACCAATACACTAGACACAGAGACGCGTCAACGTTTTGCGCTACTAGGCCTATTTGTACCCAAACCAGCGACGTTTGATTTGGCGGCAATGGCTGCGGCTTGGAATGTGGCCGATCCTAAACCTTTTGCGCGGCAGCTCGTTAACCGCGGCTTGCTTGAACCTTCGAATAGCGGGCGCTTCCAGATGCATGCATTGCTCGTCTTGCACGCCCGATCGTTGTTAGCTCTGGAATTTGGAGGTGAAGCATGAACGCAACACAGTCTTTAGAGATGGCGCAGTATCGAGTCGCGAGTCACTACATAGGCAAATTACGTCAAATCGATGTTGCAATCCAAGGCAATCGAGAGAACAGCGCCTATTGGTTTCAATTAATTGAGCAGGATTGGACACAAATTAAACATTGGCAGCAGTGGAGCGTCCTGCAATCTAAGGAAAACCTACAAAATGCCAAACTTTGTATGGAGTTCGCTACAGAAGGGCATGAATACTTCTCGGTTCGTCAAAGTACACTTGACCGACTAATTTGGTATCGGGCGGCATTGGTTGCTGCTCAACAAACTGGTGACGAACGACGAGAACGACAATTACTCTATAGTGTTGGTAGTACCGCTTATCAAATCGGTAATTTCGAAGAAGCTGAGCAGTGCGCCAAGCGTTTGCTAGATTTGGGAGAGATTGCCAAGGATTATCACAGTCTTGGTGATGGTTGGTTCATTACTGGGAATCTTCATTCCCACCGCACCGAATTAGATGCTGCCGAAGCGGCGTTTCGAAAAGCTGCTGCCTATTTCGAACGCAGCAAAGCTGAATTAATGTTAGGACATGCAGAGCAGGGAATAGCCCGCGTTTTGATTTTTCGAGGGCATTACGAAGAAGCACTCGTCTACGCTACCCATTATCTGTCAATTATTCAAGCTTATGGACGGGAAGCAGATTTCAGTCTGGCTTTTCAAACACTCAGCAATATTCATACACGACTTGGTAATCTTGTTGCCGCCAAAGAGTATGCATTGAAAGCTGTTGAAAATTCACGCCGACTTGGATATGTACGGATGATTCCGTCTAATCTCTTGATACTTGGCTATGCTGAACTGGGGTTGAATGAGCTTGAATCTGCATGGGAACATTTCCAAGAAACCATCACTGCGTCACGTATTAATTCGGCAAAATTTGATCTTGCTGCTGCTACATACAGTTTAGGCGATGTACGTATCCGGCAGAATAACTTCACCGAAGCAATGAACTATTTTGAGCAGGCATTAGCACTTGCCAATGAGTCGCATATTGCGGCTTATCAGAGCCTGTGCTCTATTGTTATCGCTTATATTCAGGCAACCATGCATGAAGTCAATACAGCTAGCCTGTCATTGCGTGTGGGGGCACAAATCGCCTTACAAATTAACTCCAATATTCTTTTGGCGAAAGCACTTATCTCCGCCGTCAAGTTGTGTCAGGAAATGGGCAAGCTCACTACGGCTGCGGAATGGTCAGGTCTTTTAGTAATGCACTCGGAACACGCCGAGCCAAAGATTGTGGATGAAATCTGCAACCAACTAGAGGTTGTACTCGGCAGTGATAGTTATCGGGCAGCATTCAAACGTGGTCAACAATTCAGGCTTGATACCACTATAACAGAATTAATTTCGCTAATAGATGCATCCGTGTTCAAATCATAATTTCGAATCGTGTATAGTATGGAAATTCTGTATGACTTCGAAGGACACGCGACACAATACGGGCTAAACTGACGAGGCTATTTGGATCGTTATGGCACGCAGATATATTTACTGTTTTTCAAATACAGTACAATATAATTGTTCGAACGGGTCGCCGCACCTATCCTAGATATTTCAAAGTTGAATTCGCTTTTCAACGGGCAAAATATCAAAACCAACCTCGTCCTATAGATCCCGCAAGAATGGAACTTCAAGCACAGGTCATTAAACTTCGCTCAAAAGGGTGGAGCTTCCCAGCTATTGCAAAGCACCTATATATTAGTGTTGGAACTGCATGGAATTTGTCTAAGTGCCAGCGCTAAAACAAGCCCTAGATGAAATAATTTAACCTAAATATCATCCTACCGGTTTTGTGCATCGTTGCGTTCCAAAACCTCGACAGGTCATTTGTCGAATATCTTTTATAGTAGCTTTCGTTGTTGCAAGCGACTTCGTTTTAGTAGCTTATTATTTTATGTGGTCTGATTGCCTTGTAACTTCTGCAGTCTTTAATACTACTGTTTCTTCACTTGTTTTTTGCAATATTTTGTCTGAACTGTGGTCAGTGTGAGTAGGCAATAATCTCTACGGTTAAGTGGTAGATTTTTGTTCGCCCTCACCTATTTTTCAACCACTATCCTCGTTGGATTATCTGAAGAACAATATGCGGATGGGTGTGTCTCATTCTGTGTATGGTAAGCTATTAATCCATGGCTAATCGGAAGCCATAATCCACGTTGCGATCTATATCTATTCCATATCCACGACTTGCGGCACGGCCATTAGCTTGGTAAGTCGCTGGCCATGTACCTCCCTTAAGTATGCGCCTAGTTTGGAACCGAGTTACGTCTTCACGACCATCGTGCGCGACATAAGGATATGGTGCCAGAGCGGTTGATGTCCATTCAATTACATTTCCTGCCAAGTCAGCAACTCCTTCGGGTGTTTCGCCTCCGGGAAATATTCCGATCGGAGTTGAACGTCGAATATGACTTTCAACAGTATTTGCTAGCGCTACATTAAAGTTATCCCCGTAGGCAAAGATGCGGCCCGTTCGACCTCGTGCTGCGGCTTCATGTTCAATTTCGGTTGGCAATCGAAATTTCTTACCACTTTGTGCTGATAGCCATGCACAATACGCACGTGCTTCATACCAACTCACGCCAGACACGGGCTGATTAGGGTTATTAAAGGCTTCATTGTGCCAGTTACGTGGCGTATTTAGTAAGTCAGGACGAAAGATGACGGTGTCGAGCCATGATTCGAATTCATCATCGTCTAATTGAGCGCGTCGAGTGTATTCTTCCGCAAGATATGGGGAATACAGGTTATCTTCGACCATTTGCTGCATTTTACCGTTTATTATCCATTTTTGATGGGTTACACGTTCTTCGTACCAATACATTTTCCATAGATCCATTATTCCATCACCACGACGATAAATTTTGGCAAAGTCGGTTTCCCACCAGCGTTCGTCATCATAACCCCCAGCTTCAATAAATAAGGCATATTCAGCATTTGTTACTGGAAATTTACCAATTTGAAATGCTTTGATATGTACTTGATGTATAGGATTTTCAGAACCGCCATCGGTAATTACCTCACTTCCAATTTTATAGTCTCCCTCTGGAATTAAGATCATAGGTGGATATAAATAATTGCTGTATGCACCTTGCCTTTTCTCAAACCGAGGATCACCAAGCAATCCTAGTGTAATTCCGGCAGCTATCCTTTCACGCAAGTCCGCTCGAGAATCCTCACTACGTGCGATCAGCTTCCAGCGCAACTCGTCCTTCAACCCTTCAGAAATATGAACTTCAGGTTGTGATGCACAACGTCCAGCAAGCACAAGATTCGCTGACATAACCGCGTGTATTAATGCTTCAGCATCAGCAATAACAGCAGCAGCAATAATCGTGGTCTCTTCCCAACCCGTTCCCGGTAATGGGGGTAACATATCTGTATTAGCCAATGGAGGTATCGGTTGAGCCATTCCTTCGCGCCATTCCACATACCACTTTGCAGCATCAGTTTGAGGGGTAATGTCTCTTGCGGCGAAGAATTCTTGCAGGAGTTGATGAGAGAACATTACTTGATCAAACGCTGGATCGAGCTCGAGAATAGAGAGATCACACCCCATTCGGATAATGTCGTGCCCCCGTTCCGCTGGGGTATTAATCAGCGACAAAGCGGTTTGCCGAGAAACATGCACCTGATACTGTTCGCGACCACTATGAGTATCCTGCATTCGGTATGCTAAACTGCTTAAGGTCGGAATCAGTAGTCCCTCATCAGGAAGGAAGACTGGGTTGCGTCTGGCAACTTCGGTGTCATTCAAGCGAACGCGGTCAACCTTTGTGAGTAGACTCTCCGGTTTAAGCAAAGGATGATTGATTTCTCGTTTAATTAGCAAACGCACAAAAGTGCTAAATAACTGAGCGCGACCTTGCAAAACACTTATTCCATCTTCAATTTGATCAATTAACATTTTGAGAAAAAAGGGCGAACGAAATAGATCGATTTGCCGTGCATTACTTCGCAATTCTTTCCAAGCTTCTTGCGCACGTGCTTCGGAGTCTAGGTAAACCTGTAAGAATTTTCGTATGTTTTCATCATCCATTGGCTCAACACGTACCTGAGGAACGAACATTTCTTGTGTAGAGAGCGGAATACTATAGTCGAGGCTTCTACAACTAAAAATTGCTCGATTTCCAGATGAATTTCGTACGTATAAATTTAGAAAATCCTGCCACTGTTTGACAAGTTCCCAATATTCGACTGCATCCGCATGGGGCATTTCATTCAACCCATCTAAAAGAAGCACCATGTGTCCATTTTCAAGTAAAACTTGCAAGGCTGGCAAATTCGGATAACGTCGTTTCCATTGACCAGATAGCCAATCAAGGGGCGCAGGTCGCGGGTATCCTTTTTTCTGAGGCTGGTATTCGGCTAAGGAGACTTGAAAAGGGATTGGTTGATCTGTTGGTGCGCGTAACCCTTCGAGCCCAATGTCTAACCCTAATCGGCGAAGCAAGGTACTTTTTCCTGACCCGGGAGAACCAATTAGTACTAATGCGGGGCTGGACACTTCGGCCAAAACATCATGCAAATTCTCATAGCGGCGGATATCAATATAGCGTCGTGCCGCTGTCTCGCCTTGATCAAGTAGCAAGGTAAGCCTTACAAAACGTGTATCGAGTTGATAGTGGAGGGTTGTCCATTCTGCAATTCTTTCCAGCAGATACCCATGCAGATTATTGGGAGTTTGCTCTTTTATCTTCTTAATGATTTCGGGCGTGAGAAGATCACTTAGCACAACGTCAGGATTGAGCAATTGGCTTAACACTTGGTTGAAAATCGAGTCGAATGAAGATGTTTGTTCTCGTAGGGGGACGAATGTCACTGATGGTCTTGTTTGGGAGTTTTCGGAAGCGATGTTATTGGGGTTATCTCGGATTTGCTCGTAAAGCCCCCTCAATTCCGATGAGGGATGAATGCTTTTCTTAGCCAAGATGTTGCGATAGGTTTGGTATTGACTAAGCGCTTGATCCGTGTGACCTGCTCTCGTTAGTAACATCATCATTTGGTAATGAGATTTTTCGCGTATAGGATCGATCTGAATGAGGCGAGTTGCGTACGAAGCTCCGGTGATATAATCGCCTTCGAGCAGATAAAATCCAACGATATAATCCAATGCCTCAACAGCTTGAATGCGCAGACGTTTTCGTTCTGACTCTACCCAACTATCAATACTATCTGTGGCTTGCCCCGCATCTAATCTGTATCCTTCAAGAAAATCGCCTCTATAAAGCAATATGGCATGCTCAAACAATGTGGCTGCTGTGCGTGAAAAACTTGTCGAATACTGAGCTACAGATTTAGCGGTGTTCAGGTCTTCCTCCAGAGCAGCAATATCGAGCCAAATTGTGCTATCGTTGTTAACCCCAATTTCAGATCGTGTCACACTCACATAAGCTGGCATGAGTTTTCTTAAGTTGTTTAGGGCTACTCTCAAGTTGGTTGCAGCTTGGTCGTGGTCACTAAATGGGAAAAATTTTTCAGCTAGGACTATTCGGGGGCGCGGAGAACGCATTGCAGCTAGATAAACGAGAAGCACTTGCGTTTTTTGTGAAACGAACCCGTTGACGTGTTTGCCATTGCTCACAATTTGTAAGCTGCCGAAACTATAAATCTGGAGTAAATCTGCCATAGATGGTCTCTGAACGGTTTCTGAACGATCTACTGTTAACTATTCGGTTAAACTTTCCAAAATATACGTATAGCAATACCAGTTTAGAAATGTATGAAATATGATTTGTATTATATTTAAATTTTTCAAAAATTGTTTAAATCGATAAGGGCAATATGCTAATATTGAATTTTTATAATTAGTTAAATGAAATTATTATATCTTGATTATTATGCGTAGTATCCTCAAACAGGCATGGCTTTCGATATATTGTTTGGACTTACTCATAGTTAACTAAACTTGAAAACTATGACAACTCTGACTTCGAAAACTGTTCAAAGTGAAATCAAGGATACAATCTCAGTCACTTTCGCATCTTCGTCGTCTATACCTAAAATCAATTTACCGCATGGGGGCGGAACCATTCCAGGAATTGGGGAGAAATTCGGTGCTAACCCTGTTAACCGAACCGCATCATTGTCTCTTCCTCGGTCAACTAGCCTGGGACGTTCAGGATTTGGCCCACAGCTTACTCTCACCTATAACTCGGGTTGTGGTAATGGCCCTTTTGGGCTAGGTTGGAATCTATATCTACCAAACATCACGCGAAAAACGGACAAAGGTCTTCCACAATATCAAGATATATCTGAATCGGACGTATTCATTTTGTCAGACGCTAAAGATTTAGAGCCGATATTGCAGAAATATACTCATGTTCATTGGCTCCGCGAAACGCTTCCACTAAGAACTGTAGGACATACTCAATATCGCGTGGAACGCTATTGTCCAAGAGCCGAAGGGCTTTTTGCCTTGATTGAACGCCGGACAAACCTTACTGTATCAAACGATATTTTTTGGCGCTCGATCTCTAAAGACAACATTACGACTTGATATAGGCGCAGCGATGAGTCATGTATTGCTGAACTTGATGCAGCAAGCCATGTTTTTAGTTGGCTGACCTAGGAAAGTTATGATGATAAACCGAGTGTGGTGGTATATAGCTATAAGAGTGAAAAGGATAGTAAATTTGACGTTTACTCAGAAAAGTTCCAATTGGTATTGAAGTAAAAGTATGCTTAGTATCAAGGGATTTCTAAATCGGTGATATGAACATCAGGAGGCATATGGTGAATCGGTTATTGATACTCTGGCAAAGACATGAGTAACAACCCTACCATTTCAAGCTCGGCCATTTCGCTTCCCAAAGGTGGTGGTGCCTTGTCAGGCATTGGCGAGAAATTCTCACCCGACCTTTTTACAGGTACAGGAAATTTCACCATTCCAATTGCACTACCATCTGGCCGTAACGGTTTCCAGCCCCAACTCAATCTCGTCTATAGCACCGGCACGGGCAATGGTCCTTTTGGACTAGGCTGGAATTTGAGTATCCCAGGCGTAAGTCGAAAGACATCCAATGGTGTGCCACGCTACAACGAAGACGCCGAGCAGATTGCTCTTGATCATAATCGTGAGCGGCGCGATGTCTTTATCCTTTCTGGAGCCGAAGATCTTGTTCAGGTTGATGGCGAATATCCCGGACGAGTGACCTATCGCCCGCGTACCGAAGGGCTGTTCGCCAAAATCGAGCATGTGCGTGATGCAACCAATAATTACTGGGAAGTTCATAGCATAGATGGACTCGTGAGTTTTTATGGGACAACCGTTTACTTCGGAAATAATCCGGCAACTATCGCTGACCCTTCGAACCTTCAGCATATCTTCGCTTGGAAGCTTAGGCGAACGCAAGACGCTTTCAATAATCGAATTGAGTATGTGTATGAGCGCGATACAGATGAGGCTGAGACTGCACAATGGAATCAACTTAATCTGAAGCAGATATGCTACGTCGATTATGGCAATGATCCGGCTAATCCCAATATTCCCCAATTCCTCGTGAAGGTGGAGTTTAATTATGACCTGTTGCGTCCTGACCCCCATTCAAGTTACCGAGCAGGCTTTGAAATTCCCACCAGTAAGCGATGTACCAACATTGTCGTTCATACACTTACCGAGGAAAACAGGCTTGTCCGCACCTACAACTTTATCTACCTTGACCAAAGAGTAGATGAAGCTAAACGTATATTTACCCAGATTGAAGATGCCTCTCACGATGACCCTGCGAACGCCAGCCTAATTGCACAGCGTAATGCGGCCAGAACTAAATACGAATCACTACTCGCGCAATTGCCACTGAACGGCGTCTCGTTGCTATCTCAGGTTACCGTGACTGGGCACGATGGCGACGCGACCGAAATGCTACCACCACTTGAGTTTAGGTATACCATTTTCGAGCCCGCGAAGACCGATTTTATCCCGCTTCAGGGATCGAATCTGCCTGCAAACTCGCTGGCTGGCCCAGATCTCGAAATGGTCGATCTTTTCGGTCGGGGATTGCCCGACCTCATTGAAATAAACGACACAGTACGTTACTGGCGCAACTTGGGCGGAGGGCTATTTGACTTACCGCGCTTCATGTCGGATGCACCCGCAGGTATCAAACTGTCCGATAAGGGTGTTCAGTTGGTTGATACTAATGGGGATGGGCGTGCTGATTTACTGGTAACGACCCCTACCATAGCAGGCTATTATCCCCTTCGCTTTAATGGACAGTGGGATCGGAATTCATTTAAGCGTTACTTGCAAGCCCCAACTTTTGACCTCAAAGATTCAGAAGTCAAATTAGTAGATCTCGATGGTGATGGTGTGACCGATGCTATTCGCTCAGGCAACCGCTTAGAATGCTATTTTAACGACCCTGCCAAGGGTTGGGATCAGACCCATTTTGTAGAACGTCAGACAGCGCTCGCCGATTTCCCAAATGTCAGTTTTTCCGATCCACGCGTCAAGTGGGGCGACTTTACGGGCGAAGGTATGCAAACTATCGCGATGGTCACTGATGGCAACGTAGTATATTGGCCCCATCTCGGTCGTGGCAAATGGGGCAAACGGATTCAAATGCGGCACAGCCCCCGTTTCCCATTCGGCTATGATCCGAAGCGCATTCTTGTCGGCGACGTAGATGGCGATGGATTGGCAGATATTGTCTACGTAGAAAATACAAAAGTTACGCTCTGGATTAACCAAAGTGGTAATGCGTGGAGTGATCCGATTGACATCCTCGGGACTCCCCCTATTTCAGATATCGATGCGGTACGTCTAGTAGATATTCTCGGAAGCGGAATCAGCGGCGTGCTCTGGTCTCGTGACGCCGGCAGCGTATCGCAGAACCGATGGTTCTTCTTTGACTTTACTGGTGGTCGAAAACCTTATCTCCTGCACGAGATGGATAATCACATTGGCGCGCTGACGAAGGTCGAATATGCGCCATCCACCCACTTTTTTCTAAAAGATCAACATCAACTCTCTACACGTTGGAAGACGACGCTCCCATTTCCTGTTCAGGTTGTCTCCCGTGTTGAAGTCATCGACTATTTTTCCAGAAGCAAGCACACTAGCGAATACTGCTACCATCACGGATATTGGGATGGCGGCGAGCGCGAATTTCGCGGCTTTGGGCTTGTAGAGCAGTATGATTCTGAATTATTCAACGTATATGATAGCAGCGGACTGCATGGAGATGATGTCCCTTTTGCCAAGGTTGAACCGAAATATTTTTCTCCTCCGACTCTAAGTAGGACTTGGTTTCATCTAGGTCCAGTTGGCGACGAATATGGCATGTGGGAGGAATTGAACTGGTCAGACCAATATTGGTTTGGTGATCCGCAGATTCTCAAGCATACCGAAAGCATCAATCAATATCTGGGGAATTGGTCATCGACCGACCCGAATCGACCAGATCGAAGGATCAGGCGCGACGCCTTACGTGCTCTACGAGGCAGCATCCTGCGTAGCGAACTCTACGCACTGGACAGCACGGAGATACAAGAAAATCGTCCATATACGGTTACCGAATCCCGTTATGCCTTGAAAGAATTTTCGCCCCCAGCAGATGGCGATCCAAATCGCCTGCGCATTTTCTTCCCACATCTGATTTCAAAGCGCACCACCCAGTGGGAACGTGGTGACGATCCTCTGACGCAGTTTTTGTATACGCGGTACAAAAAGGAGCAAGAGAATCAAGAGGATGAGTTTGATCCATATGGGCGTCCGTTAGCACAAATCCAGATCGCTTGCCCACGTGGTTGGCGTAATGTTGACAACCAACCTGCTGAACCCTACCTCGCCACTATTAGCTATACGGTCTACGGTGAACCTAGTAATTCGACTGCTTACATACACAACCGTATCGCCAAGGTTACCACTTATGAGCTACTGAACACTACTGAACAGAGAATTCTCGAGCTCGCCACCACTAAGGAAGCGAGCCCCCAGCTTAAAATCATCAGTCAAAACCTCAGCTTCTATGACGGTGATGCCTTTGTTGGAATGCCGCTCGGGCAGGTTGGTGAGTTTGGTGCGGTCACTCGCAGCGAAAGCTTAGTGTTCACCGAAGACCTCTTGCGGCAAGCCTACGGCGAGGAGTTCCCCCCCTACCTTGCAACGACCGGTGAGCCTGAGTGGAATGACGACTATCCTCTTGAATTTCGAACTCTTCTATCGCCTAGGGCTGGATATAGCGTCCATGGTCTCGGTGATCATCCTTCCGAACCAGAAGGTTATTTTGTAAATGTCGCTCGGCATCGCTACGATTTCCAAACTCATGAGGCGCAACCAGGACGTGGCTTGCTTTTGGAGACTCTAGATCCACTACACGACTCCGTAATCAATCCGTCAGGGCATCGAACGTTAATCGCATACGATAAATACCAATTCCTGCCCGAAAAGGTGACAGATGCGGCGGGACTTACCGTACAGGCTACATATGACGACTATCGCGTACTTCAACCGAGCAAAGTCACTGACGCTAACGGTAACATAAGTCGCTTTACCTTCACTCCTCTTGGGCTTTTGGAGAGCTCTTTCATCGGAGGCAAGACCAATACAGAAGGCGATCTAGATCGTCCCAGCATACGCATGGAGTACGGATTTTTGGCGTTTGAAAACAGTCTGCCCGAAAATCCCCAACCGATCTTTGTCCGTACCGTCCGCCGTGTCCACCACGACACCGAATTGGACGTGCTGCTCCCTGAGCGAGACGAAACGATTACCACGGTGGAATATTCAGATGGCTTTGGACGCTTGCTCCAAACCCGCACCCAGGGGGAAGAAGTACGGTTTGGAGACGAGCATTTTGGCGGTGGCGAGAACATCTTACCAGCTGTACAGGGTGATGGAGCAGGCGGTGATGTTCTTGGTCGGCGCAATACGAATGAGCTAAAGCCCAACGTAGTCGTGAGCGGTTGGCAGGTCTATGACAACAAGGGGCAAGTGGTCGAGAAGTATGAACCGTTCTTTTCCGAAGGCTGGGACTACGATCAGCCCAACGATAGCAAGACGCGACAGAAGGTGGAGATCTTCTATGACCCGCGTGGTCACACCATTCGCACATTGAATCCTGATGGTTCGGAGCAGCGGGTGATCTTTGGTGTGCCGGGCACTATCGCCGTACCTAATCTAGCACAGCCTGATAAATTCGAACCTACACCGTGGGAAGCTTATACTTATGACGCGAATGATAACGCTGGACGCACCCATCCGGTGGAGTCAATCAATTATCAACATCACTGGAATACGCCCGCCAGCATTCTGATTGATGCTTTGGGACGCACCATTAAAGCTGTGGAGCGCAACCGCGATGCGCCCGCCAATCCGGGTGGCCCGCCGCCCCTCATTAAGGAATTGGTGACCCAAATGACTTACGATATTCGCGGTAATGTTCTGTCGATTATCGACGCGCTGGCTAGGGTCGCCTTCCAGCATGTCTATGACTACGGCAATCATGTGCTGCGTATCGATAGCATTGACGCTGGAGTACGAAAAACAGTTTTGAACGCGATGGGTAGCACTATCGAGCAACGCGACAGCAAGAAGTCGCTGATTCTTCGCACCTACGATGCCCTAAATCGCCCACTACAATTGTGGGCGCGCGATGATGATAGTCAGGTTATGAGATTGCGTGAGCGGTTGGAATATGGTGATGGCGGCACAGCCGATCAAGATGATGCTGAACGGCTCGCCAACCGAACTACAAATCGATTAGGTCGGTTGATTCGGTATTTAGATGAGGCAGGAGAACTTACCTTTGAGTCATATGATTTCAAAGGAAACGTGCTAGAAAAGTCCCGTAAAGTCGTTAGTGACGCGGCGATTCTCTCAGTATTCGATGGTCCCCCTCCAGAATGGAAGGTCGAAGCATACCGCGTTGATTGGACAACCCCTGTTCCGCTCGAAGCAAAACTATATACTTCCACAGTGAGCTATGACGCTCTTAACCGGATGAAACTTTTGACCTATCCGGAAGATGTCGAACGTGGACGCCGTAAACTCAAGCCTCATTATAATCGTGCTGGGGCACTAGAACGAATTGTATTGGAACTAGTTGGCCCTGCTGGTGAGGCAATCAGCGATACCTTTATCGAGCGCATCGCCTATAACGCCAAGGGTCAGCGTGTGCTAATCGCTTATGGTAATGGGATCATGACCCGATATGCCTATGATCAGCGCACTTTTCGTCTAATACGCATGCGGACTGAAGCCTACAGCAAACCTTCGGAACTCGGCTACCGTCACACAGGTGAAACTCAACAAGAATTTGCATATGAGTTCGATCTGGTAGGCAATATCCTGAAAATTCAGGATCGCACACCCGGCTGCGGTATCAGGAATACATTCCAAGGTGTAGATGCCCTTGATCGGACGTTTAACTACGATGCAATTTATCGCCTGCGCTCAGCAACTGGACGCGAATGTAATACTCCTCAGGATGTCCCTTGGGACGATGGGCTGCGCTGTATCGATATAACCCAAACTCGCGCCTACACCCAACAGTATGAATACGATATGGTTGGCAACATTGAGACCCTCAAGCATTTAGCGAGTGACGGTGGTTTTACGCGCGAGTTCACCCTAATTCCTGAGAATAATCACCTTCACACTCCGAAAAATAATCGTCTTGACACTCTGAGTGTCAGGGCAGCAGTCTTACATTATGAATATGATACTAGTGGCAATTTGATCCGAGAAGCCACATCACGTCACTTTGAGTGGGACTATGTGGATCGGATGCGGGTTTACCGCACTCAGACTGAGGCGAGCGAACCCTCTGTCTACGCTCATTATCTCTACGATGGGGGCGGACAGCGCGTCAAGAAGTTGGTACGCAAACAAGGTGGTCAGATTGAAGTCACCCTCTACATTGACGGCATTTTTGAATATCAGAGTATCGTTAAACCTGGCTCTACCGAGGAAAACAACACGCTGCATGTGATGGATAACAAGAGCAGAATTGCGCTAGTGCGGATTGGAAATGCATTCGCTCATGATGCCACACCAGCCGTGAAATATCACCTAGGTGATCATCTAAGCAGCAGTAATGTGGTGATGGATGGCTTGGGCAATTTCATTAACCGCGAGGAATATACGCCTTATGGCGAAACCAGTTTTGGCAGTTTCGCTCGCAAGCGCTATCGATTTAGCGGAAAAGAACGGGACGAAGAAAGCGGACTGAATTATCATGGCGCGCGCTATTTGGCGACGTGGTTAGGGAGGTGGACAAGTTGCGATCCGGCGGGCATTGTTGAAGGCGTCAACCTCTATAGATACTCGCGGTCTAATCCCATGTCATTTAGCGATCCTAAGGGAACTGATGCTGTACCGTCAGGCCCGGAACAAGATGCCAATATGAGTAGTCCAGAGTTACATAGTATGGCCGGTCCGCCACGCCCGCCGACTACTGCAAATCTCGTATCACCTTCCAGCACAAGCGCTTCACCTCAAACTTCAGCAGCAACACTCCAAGCTACAAAACCAGATTCTGTGTCCCCTGAGAAAGGACAACCAGAGGCAGTTCAATCATCTGCAGACCTAACAGAAGAAATGCTATATCGCGATCTGGAAACGTCAAATTACTCAGGAGAGTCACTAGATCGATTGCTTGATTATTACAAGAGTCAATTTGATTGGGAAAAGGGAAACCTACAAGAAGACCTCCTGAAACGCGCCACTGCCTTTGCCACTGCCGCTGGTGGGCAGATGAGACAAGGCGACAATTTGTCTGGATCTTGGAACGGCGCAATAGCGTTTTTAGATGTACTCGGTGTGACCATAACGGGAAGAAATTGGAAAGAAACTTGTGAAAAAATGGCATTAAATATGATGGTGGGGGGAGTTCTTGGGACGCTTAGTATTGCATCGAAAGGTGCCGGATCTAAGCCTGGGTTTGTTCCCTCGTCTGAGGTCTCAATGAGTTCTCAGGGAGGATGGAGAAGTGTAAGTGTGGGTAACCTCTCGGCGGAGGAAACAGGTTTGATTCAAGATATTATGAATGCGAATGAGATTGTACTTGGTCGATCGACCAACGTCAAAGGAGGCAGCAATTTTGTTCTCGATACGTGGTTGGAAGGCAAGGGAATTACATGGTCCCAGAGATGGCAAGATGTGTATAACAGAGGCCTGTTCGAAAGAACGTCTGCAGGACGTCCGGTGAATATTATGTCAGGGGGTGGATATACGCGTGGCGAAACGATTGCCGCAGAAGCGGGCGCACGAGTATCGGGAATCCAGAATAAACCATATTGGCCCTAGAAACAATATACTCAATCCATGTTAGCTAGATAAAGTATTATGCACAAAGGTTTAACGATGGGTATTAAGGTTTGATCATTCGCTATGGCAGTCTGTAGTTTCAGTGGAAACTCATCTAGTAGTAAATGCAAATACTCATGAGGAGCTTTAGCCATGCCAGAACAATACACCATAAACGGCATCATCAATTTTGCTGATCGCGCTGAACATATTGGTACTAGGGTTCAGGCATTCGACCGCGATCTACCGAGTCTCGAACAGCGCGCAGGTTTCGGGCCCAAGTTACTTGGAGAGGTGATCACCGACGCAGAGGGACGCTTTCAAATCGCTTACACGCTTGATCAGTTCAGTCGCGGCGAGGCGAGCTCACTAATTCGTAGAGTGTCAAAGGAGAATGCTGACATCACGTTTCTCGTCTTCGACCAAACCGGGCAACCGCTGAACATCAAAAGAATTGAAGTAGGCAATCGCTCCTATCAACCAGCCGAGATTATCTTTAATGCCCCGGCAAATCTCGAGGGCGTATATATCTTCGTTGAGGCACTACCGGCTGCGGATACTTCTGAGTATGAGAAACTCTTAGCGCTGATCACCCCCGTCATTGAAGATGTTCCACTCGCAGAGTTGACCAATGAAGACATCGTTTTTCTATCAAATGAACTTGGGTTAGAGCAGCAGCGTGTATTGCAGCAGCGTATCGAATGGCTTCATTGGAGTGCGCTGCTGGAACAGGAAACTGGACTGAACATTCAGGCGTTTTACGGCTGGGCACGCACTGGACTTCCCGACCTGTGGCGCGAAATACAAATGCCTGACGGCGTAGATCAACAAAAGAAAATAACGACGCAATTACTCGATAAATTGGCGGCGGCGACAGACCAAGAACTGGTGGCGCATCTGACGCGAGCTATCGACTCTGCGATTATTTCGTCGCGCTTCCTAGACCGTGTCAACGCACTTTCTCATGCTATCCGTCGCCGCGCACTCACGGAAACCACTGTAAAGCTACGTTTGGAACGTGCACCAAATGGGGAAGCACTAGCCGGATACGTGATAACAACCTTTGACGCTGATGCAAATAATCGTGATCTCGGAACCGATGTGGTGGATGCCTTAGGCGAATTTGAAGTGATCTTGTATATCGATGGTACGCCGGACTTCGTTGAGCGCAACTTGCGTTTTCGTGTTCGCGGTCCATCAATTGGCGAAGCAGTCGAACATACTGAGCATATTAAGGCGAAGGTTGGCGAAACCGTAAGCATCCGTATTTCATTGGCAGCCGCACCACCAACACTACAACAGCTTCAAGGAGATGGACACATCGATCTGTCCGTTGACGTCTTGCAAATACTCAGTGAGAGGCATGATATTCACACTTTTGCTGATATTCGTCGCCGCGGTGGACTTAGTCGTGTAACTGACCTACGCGGCATTGATTCGACCCTAACGCAGCGCCTCGATGCGCTCGCAGATCTAGACCGCCTGTCGAACGACATTCGAGAAACATCTTCATTGCTCGAGCAGCGCTTTACAAGTGTTTTTGCTATTTCCGAGTCATCTCGCAATGATTTCGTCGCGGTGATGAGCAGAAACGTGGCTGGTTTGAGTGCAGCACGAGCGACCGAGTTGCATGTGGCAGCGCAGGCACAGACGGATTTTCTCGCTCAGGTTTTTGCTGGTATTGCGTCCGATGTGTCGAACGGATTCAGTCTGCCAATAAACGCGCTGTCCAGTCTGGAAGCCCGCCTTTCAGCTTCAAGGGAGCAAAACAATGAATGACTTTGGAGTACTTCAGCCACGCTGCGGTTGCGACGATTGCGAGTCTGCCCTAAGTCCGGGCGCATATCTCGCCAACTTGCTCGATTATGCCCAGAAACACGTCAGAAATAATAAGTTGGCTATAGACCTTGAGTTCTTGGAAACGCGCTTCTGCCAGCCTTTCGCCGAACTACCAATTGATTGCAGGGCGATGGATCGAAAAGTCCATCAGGCAAGGCTGGCTGTCGAAGTGCTGCGGCAATATGTTGGCGTGCGACCGCTTTTCGATGCTGAAGCTGAAAAGATTTTGAAGGATGCCGAGGCGGATTATCGGCTGACAGCATATTTGCAGCTTCTGATTCATCTAGGCACCAATTACGAAGAGATACGGCGTGCGCGGTCTGCGAACACAGATGATCGCAAGGCGCTGGCGGCGCGCTTGGGCATCACTCTGCCGCCTAATGAGGCAGTCCCTCGGAATGACGCTCTGGATCAGCTTTATCTGGATGTCAATTTGCCTGCTGCTGATCCTAATGCCTTGACGGAAACCGCGCTGGAACAGCTTTTCGGATTAGCCGACACTGAGCGCGACCCTTTGTCCGAAGGCATTAAGCACGGCGATGATCAGCAGCAAATTATTCACTGGAACTTCGACAATGTGGATTGGAACCGAAATACGGCTGCGGATGGAAAGGTTTATTTAAGTATTGTCAGTCTTGCAGTGGACAGCTACCTAGTTACTATCTTCAGCGATTCTGCGCGCCTTCATCTCGTCGCTTCTGGAGAAGGAAAAACACCTGCTGGATCGATTAGGCTTGTGCCGGAAAACGGCAGTGGTCTTTCCGGTATTATCGAGATTGACTACAAGGCGGACGACGCTGGGATCAGCATGTCCCTCGTATCGTTGATGCTCGGATGGCAGCTTAGCAACTTACAGCAGCTATGGTTCGATACAGATTATCCATCCCCTGCACCTGATCCCGATTTCACGCCGCCCATTATTGATCCTCAGGTGATCGGTCTGAGCGACCTGCGTAGTGCACGCGCTGGAGAAACGGCGTTCGATCTTTGGATGGATCACTACCAAAGGCTTAAAGATAAGCGTAATGAATTGAAGACGGGGGCAGAAGCAGAAGTAAGTCACCTAGCTGGACTTGAGAAGATAATCAATATAGCCCTCAGTACGCCGGGAAACGACATCACTGTAGCCAATCTGGATAAACTTGCTGCGGATCAGGCAGATGGGAAACGTATCGAAGATCCACTTCGGAGTCTGGGGCTGACTCCAGCAGGGTTTGCCTTCCTGATGCCTCTTGTTGAACTCGCGCGCGATGGACAGACGATTATTGCTTCCGAGTGGGAGACTATTTACGACACACTTGTGTTCGCATTTAAGCTGCACGAATATCCTTCTTGGCGCACTGCCGAGAAAGATGCCAACCTTACGCTTTCACCTAGTGATTTTCGCGTGGGCGACGACAGTATAGCACCTGAGCAGTCAGTCAGCCTTGCGGTTCCCCTTTGGATCTCGACGCGACAGGCGCGCAATGACTGGACGGACAAGCTTGAGGCGCGCATCGCTCAGGAAGCGACACTCGTTGCTGGGCTCGAAAGCGCCGTCAGCGAAGTTGAGGAAGTGGCTTTACCAACGCTGCGTGACACGCTGCTTAACGCTTCGGATGCCGACGGCAGCACGTTGGCAGATCGCGCAGAATGGCTCACTCAGCGGCTCTTGATCGACTTTCGCATGTCTGGCTCACAGACGACAACCCGTGTGGCACAAGCCATTGAGACTCTTCAGGAACTGCTTTTCAGCTTGCGCACTGGTCAATTAGAGCAGGACACACTCACAATTTATGCCAGTCTAGTATCAATCTGGGCAGTCGCGCAGGAAAACAACTGCATCAACCTTTTTGCGGAAACTAGCGATAACAAACTCTGGCAACGTGTTTGGGATGGGCGTTGGCGTAGTTGGCGCTCACGTGGGCTGCTGCCAGCAACCGGAAACGTCTTAGCGACATTAACACCAACCGGAGTTGCTCAGGCGAGTGGGCGTCTCGACCTGTTCGCACAGGACGGTGACCTCCTTCTTTGGCATCGTGTTTATGATCACGGTTGGCTCGATTGGCGGCAGGTTGATGGCAGTCAGCAGCTTGCTACTGGAGGCAAACTGACGGCGATCACGCGTAAGGAGGGTCAAATCGATGTTTTTGCGCTCGCAAACGACGGAGAGGTAATACAGCAGCATTATGATGGGAATACTTGGGGCAGTTGGGAAAGGACAGGAGCCACATCCTCTCTGTCGCCAGCTGCCGCTTCTTGGGCTGCTGATCGCGTCGACTTAATTCTCGCGCTCGGTGATCCTACCCCGCGCAAGCCGTTGCATCGCTGGTGGGATGGCGCTGCTTGGCACGATGAGCCATTGGATGGCGCCTTGGTGAGCGTTCCGGCTACAACAGCTTGGGGTGTAAATCGACTAGATATTTTTTATAACCACTACGGGATGCTTTACCAGAAATCGCTGGATGGCGGTGTTTGGCAGCCCTGGATCAACCTCGACCTAGCACTCACGCCAGGAGACCCCAAACTAATGGGAACACCTTCGGTATATTCCCACGCGCCCGGTATGCTCGATGTATTCGCGCTGCGTCAGACCGACTCTGCAACCAATATCTGGCGTCGTCATTTTGCTGATAACGCTTGGGCTGAGTGGGAAAAGCTACCTTCTGAAACCCTCGATCTTGATGCACCTGATTTTGACGAGGAATGGGAATGGCTCGGCTCCTACGCCACATGGCGTTCGGCGACGTTCGTATACCTGTACCCGGATAATCTGTTGCAGCCATCCCTCATCACACACCAGACACCTGCGTTCGAGCATCTAGTGGAAATCACACGCACCACCCGGCGGATTTCGGCTGAGGACGCCTGTAATGCAGTACGGGCCTATTCCAGCTACCTACGCGATGTATCATCCCTCGATATTGCTGCAACCTGCCAGGTTGAGACGAAATTCGCCCCGAACGATCCATGCAAGTCGGCGGCAACTGTCTCCAAGAATCTGCTTTATATGTTCGGACGGACAAAAGAGGGCAAAGTTTACTGGTCAACTATCGATCCTAAGGATCACTCCGGCTACGCGCAATCTTTTTGGGATGTAGTGCTGATTGGGCCGAAAGATAAAAAAGAATCGACACCAAAGGTGACAAAAATCATCGGCGCGCTCCCTTGGACTCACGACAAATTGAATCAGCATTACATCTATCTCTTTTTCATTGCCAGTCATTCGGAAGACGTAAAGCTAAATTTCATCCGCTTCGATCTCGACAAAAATGAGTGGAAGAAAGACGAAGACTTAAAGGAGCTTAAAATTGAGAATCTTAAGTACTTCGATCACTCGGACCCGCCCCAACAGCATGACACACCCCTTAGAGCCATGACAATTCTACCTGTCCAGTCAAATTCCGTTTTCGACCCGCCACAATTAGCTATCCATTTACATGGAACTACCCAACGTATCTATATTCGCTCGCTGAATGAAGCCGGCGACAACTGGCAAGATGAAGAAAGAAATTGGGATAGTTTTGAGCTCAAATTGCCGAGGATCGATCCTTTTATTTACAACTTTCCTGCACAATTGGAAGCCGCATTGCTTGTCGGCGGCACCATCTGGGTCGTCTATATATACAAGGACATTAACGCTTACTCGCGGTTCGTGTCGAGGGGAGCCTCTAATAATTTGTATATCGGCAACTCAACGACCTTTTATGGCGCATTACCGGGTACCGGTTTTTCCTTAGACTCATCTTTTTACTTGTTCTACGAGGATTCGGGACAGATTATTTATCGTGAAATCAGCAAGAGTGGAGGACTCGGTACTGCTTTCGTGCCGTCTGCCAGTCTGAAGCATCTGGCGCCACATTCCGGTTCCTCTACGCCAACGTATTTTGTCACACCGAAACCAAGCGAATACGGTCACAGTTATGCCTATCAGTGTAAGGCAGAAAACGGCGAACTAATTGGCTCGAGCAAAGTCGCTGTGCTTCCCGTACTCAATGCAGTCTATAACGTTCCGCCGGGCTTGACACCTCTTGCGCTCCAAGCATATCGTTCTAGCATCAAGGACGTTTACATACAGAACCGGGGCGCATCTGCATCAATCCTGACCTATCTCGCCGAAGCATATCGGCACGTGCCGTTACAAATAGCCCTGAACCAACAGGCGTCAGGCGAATACATCGCGGCACTCGATTGGTTTACGACGGTCTACGATTATCGAGCGCCGCAAGGGGAGCGCTACATCGACTACGGATTGGAGATCGATGCCCATAAATCCGAAACGGGCATTTTCCATCACCCGGAAGATTGGCTACTCGATCCATTGAATCCCCATGCGATAGCGATGACACGGCGCTATGCCTACACTCGCTTCACGATTACCTCGATTATTCGCTGCCTGAATGACTTCGCCGATGCTGAATTCACTCAGGATACCGACGAATCGCTAGTACGCGCGCGCGTGTTATACACAACAGCGCTGGAACTTTGTAATGTGCCTGAACTGCGTCAGCAGTTTAACGCATGTGAAGCTCTCATCGGCGAGCTTATTATTCAGCCCGGCGAGTTGATGCCACCGGACGTCGCCGCGGCCCTCGGCGAGATTGCCGAAGAATTGACGCAAGGGCAAGTTGGTAGTGCTCCCAACGGTCTCATCTCGTTGGAGAAGATCGTGCAGATCATCCGCGGTAGCGCTCAGTGGAGTACTTCCCTGAGTCAGGTGAACGAGATCAAGCAGGCAGCGCTGAAGTCGGTGCCGGTCCCATACAAAACGGGCGACGTCGTCACGGAGCGTCCAGCATTGCTGGCAAGGGTCTACTCAAGACTGATCACTGATCAAGAGGTCGAAAAACAGGCGAAGCTTATAGGCGATCAGGCGGTTATCCGATCATTGGTGTCGGTAGAAGGAGGACAATAATGAACGACCGAGTAATCTTGGCTGAAGGTGATGCAACATGACGTCCCCAATCGCAGCGCCCACCTACCAATTCTGTATACCCCCCAACCCGACGATTGGCACTTTGCGCGCCCATGCTGAGCTGAGTTTAGCGAAGCTGCGCGGCGGTCGCAATATAGCTGGGATTCAACGTGAAGTTGCGGCATATGCAGCACCGACCGACACGACGAGCGGGATGCCAGTCATCGTCAATGGACAGCTCAGTATTCCGGGGGTTGGCAGCGTACCGCCAACGCTCTACCGCTATTCCACTCTTATCGCGCGCGCCAAAGAACTCGTTCAGCAAGCGGCGCAGGTCGAAGCGCTCTTCCTGAGTGCAGCCATTCAGCGCGACGAAGCGACTTATTCTTTACAAAAGGCACGTCAGGAGCTCACGCTTACGAAGGCGCAGGTACGCCTGCAGAGCCTTCGCCTGAACGAGGCGAACCACGGAGTCAAGTTGGCGGAGCTTCAGAAACAGCGTGCTGCGATTCAGTATGCGACGTATCAGGATTGGATCAGTCGGGGTCTCAACGAGTATGAGCAGGCAATGCTTGCGGGTTATCAGACTGCCGCGACCGCAAAAATCCTAGCAAATTTAGCTACTGCACAGATGCAGGCGGCCCAAGCCGCGACAACGGCGGCAGCGGGCGGAGCTACGGGTTCGGGAGCGGCAGCGGCCCCTGCATTCCTTGCGGCGACGTTAGCATACGCCGCCGCAGAATCCAATATGGTCGCCGTGTTAGCCGAAGCGGATATACAACAGGCGGCATTACAAGCGAGCCAGGCACGCCGTGTTGACGAGTGGACGCTGCAAAGTTCAATCGCTATGCAGGACACCCAGATTGGCGAGCAGCAGATAACACTGGCGCAGGATCATAGCGAGATCGTCCAGCAAGAGAAAACGATTGCCGAGACACAGGCGAGTCAGGCGAGCGACACAGTCGAGTTCCTAGCAAATCGATTCTTCAATGCCGAACTATTCGACTGGATGAGCGGCGTGCTTTCAGATGTGTATCGGTCGCTACTTCAACAAGCGACTGCGGTAGCAAGGGTCGCGCAATCTCAGCTGGCCTTTGAACGTCAGGAAGTTTCGCCCTCGATCATTCGCATGGACTATTGGACTGCGCCATCATCCAACCCGCAAGCTCTGCTCAGCGCAAGTGCCGATGACCGTCGCGGGCTGACCGGCTCGGCACGACTGCTCGGCGATATCTATCAACTGGATCAATATGCGTTCGATACGAATAAGCGAAAACTGGCGATATCGAAGACTATTTCGTTCGCGCAGATGGCTCCGGCTGAATTTCAGCGCTTCCGTGAGACCGGTGTCATTGTTTTCAGTACGCCAATGGAATTGTTCGACCGCGATTTTCCCGGACACTATCTGCGCCTAATTCGCAGGGTACGCGCTTCGGTCATTGCGCTTGTCCCAACTACGGAGGGGATTCATGCAACGCTATCTAGCACTGGAGTTTCACGGGTCGTCGTTGGACCAGAGTTGTTTCAGACGATCACAATCCGTCGTGACCCAGAGACTGTTGCACTAACCGCCCCGATTGGCAGCACAGGTGTTTTCGAGTTGGATAACATGCAAGAAATGTACATGCCTTTTGAAGGCAATGGTGTGGACGGAACTTGGGAATTTCGTATGCCCAAAGCATCTAATCATTTTGACTTCCGCACACTTTCGGATGTACTAATCTCGATTGACTATATGGCACTAAATAGTTTCGATTACGCACAGTCAGTCATGCAGCAGTTGAGCAATAAAGTGCTCGCCGACCGCGCTTTCAGCTTTGCCAATCAATTCCCTGATGCCTGGTATGATTTGCATAATCCCGATTTGCTTCCGGCTGACCAGCAGATGATTGTTAAATTTCCTATTGGAAGTGAAGATTTCCCTGCAAATTTCGAGAGTATTCGAATAGAAGCGATCACGCTCTACATTTCCCGTACGGACACTTCTGTAGGAGAAATCGATGTTGAGCATCTGAAGTTACTCAATCCAGCTAACAACGCGATCATCGCCAGCAGCGGAGAATCGGCAAGAACTATCGATGGGACTATCACCACGCGCCGGGGGAACGGCAGCGTATGGGTTCCCTTACTTAGTGGAGCCGCAGGTACACCCTTCGGTAAATGGGAATTGAGTTTTCGTGGCGCAAGTCAGCAAGCATTGAGAGCGGCGCTGGAAGCTGAACTGATTGAGGACATACTATTTGTCGTCAGCTACGAAGGTCGCACGCCATCGTGGCCAACTTGATAGATACCGTACCTTGTGGAATGTTGACTGAGCGAGAACTGGTGGATCAACCATTTAAAACAGATAGGATAAAGGGTGCATAGCATTGGAACAAAGAAGGAGGAACACAGGTAGAGTGTAAATGAAGCAAGAAAGTTTGTGCGAACTGGGCAAAAGTGCGGAAGGGGTAGAGCAGTTCAATCGTGGATCGAACCGAAGCCCAGATATGCTCGTGCGGGTTGAGTTCAGGGCAAGCAAGGGGGAGGAAGAACTGTATGTCGTCAAAAGCTTTCCCCGATTGTTCTTGATTGAAAACATGCTATTTGTATTCCTGTTGCCGTCTCTTCTATCATCAGGCTAGCGCACGTGTAAAACGGCACTTTGGAAAACCGGCACAGCCTAAGAATTCGCCACGAGGTCCTTTACGTTTGACCAGCGCTTTTCCACACTTTGGGCAGATGCCGAATTCACTGTTAACTGGTGTGGCTGCGGCTGCCGCTGCTTTACGGGGCTTCTTCGGTGATTTTGTACGTCGAGTCCGTCTTGGCGTAGTTGCAGTGCCTTCGGCTCCACTGCTGGAAAGGGCAGCTTGCGCCAATGTTGCTGTGATAACCTTCTGCCCAAACAAAGGCGATACCTGCGTCCAAAATCCAAGCAAATAGTCGCGTCCGTTCTGTTTGCCAGCAGCAATTTCGTCGAGTGTTGTTTCCATCCCGGCGGTAAAAGTCGTTTCAAATAAGCCCGGCAGCTTGGTTGAGAGGACCTGATGCACTTCTTTGCCCAGTGGCGTCGCTGCCAATTTGCGGCTCATAACATCGACATAGCCGCGCTGCTTAATGGTTGCGACCGTCTGGGCATACGTGGACGGCCTTCCGACACCGTTTTGCTCCAGAGCTTTAATCAACAAGGCTTCAGTGTAAGGTGCAGGTGGCTTTGTGAAATGCTGTTGTGGCGTCAGTTTGAGCGGCTGTACGGGTTCATTGGCTTTCAATTGTGGGAGGCGCTTGTTCGTCGGCGTCTCTTCTTCGTCCTCGTCATCAGCCCGTTTGACCACATCTTGCTCTTCGGTGTAACCATAGACACGGAGAAAACCATCAAAAGCGAGTTGAGAACCTTTGGCACTGAAGAGGGCTGCACCACCTACCACGCTGACAAGGACTTCGTTAAAAATGGCATTCGCCATCTGACTGGCCAGAAAGCGCTTGTAGATGAGTTCATACAAGGCGGCAGTCCGTTCACCTTCTTTACCAAAGGTCAATCGCAAGGCTTCCGGTGATACATCCGTAGCAGTGGGACGGATACACTCGTGCGCTTCCTGTGCATTGCCTTTGGCAGCATAGCGGGTACTGCCGACGTAGTTGTCACCATAGAGCTGCCGGATCGTCACCTTGGCCATCGCTTCACCTTCGGGCGATACAGCCGGACTGTCCGTGCGCATATAAGTGATATGTCCGTTTTCATAAAGCTGCTGCGCCAGCTTCATGGTCGTATCTGGTGACAGTTTCAAGTGCGAGCTGGCGGCTTGCTGCAAAGAAGACGTGATAAACGGCATCGGTGGTTTCTGTTGACGCTGTTTAGGTGTGATTTCCTTGATCTGGAAGGGGATACCTTTAAGCGCTGTTAGCACGGCTTCAGCATCTGCCTGAGTTTTCAGGCTGGGTTTCTTGTCTTGCCACTTGGTCAACTTTGCTGTGAATTCACCGTCTGCTGCTTTAAACCGTCCCGTGATTGTCCAGTATTCTTCCGGCACGAATGTCGCGATGGCTTGATCACGCTCGACTACCAAGCGCAGCGCTACACTCTGTACCCGCCCAGCGGATAACCCCTTGCCCTGCACAAACTGCCAGAGGAAACGGGAGGCTGGGAATCCCACCATTCGGTCTAACAGACGCCGTGTTTCCTGGGCCGCGACCAGAAGATTATCCAGCGCGCGGGGTTGATCGAAGGCAGCTTTCACAGCGGAGGGTGTAATGGCATCAAACGTAACTCGTTGCATTACTGCTCGTGAGTTGGCTCGCTTGACCAGACTGGCAATGTGATAACTAATGGCCTCTCCTTCGCGGTCAGGATCAGACGCAAGGTACACCGTTTTATAGTCCTTCTTAGCCTCACTCCGGATACGCTTGGCGACATCTCCTTTAAGCACCACATAATCCGGTTGCATGGTGGTGAGATTAATGCCGAACGATTTCGGTGGCAGATCAACCACATGGCCCATACTGGCAATTATTTCGTAGTCTGAGCCGAGAATGGCCTTGAGTTTCTTGATTTTGCCGGGTGATTCGACAATGACTAGATATGTTTTGCTCATCGTTCTATGTCCGCTAATATGCGGATCATTGTACCCCTGCTCAACGCATCATCTCAATCTGTATTCATATCCCTGATACACTCACCTTTGCAATTTCTTGAGAATCCGTCAGATGTAAAAATTACTAGATCAAGAAGCTCTCAAATCATATTTTTAAAAAGGGGCAATATTGTCCTTTGTTGAGGATCAAATCTAATGTGGTTAAATTCAATACATCCCTAAACCTAAATAGCAGCAAATATATGGCGCCTTATTCATGTAAATTATTCTCATTTGGCGGACAAGCTAAAATTACCAGTAAACCTGTTAAGGCTAAGATATGCTCGCTGAAAACTGTTGAACTGTTCATAATTATTTATTTTTGATTATAATCCTGCTAGCTAATTTGTTTTAACTGTAATTACATATGTCTATTCGGAAATACAAATGTCACTTAATGATTACGTCATGGCATTTCAGCAACTACGTACCGATGCTGGAGCGACAAAGTATCCTGCTTGTACACTAAATCGTGCTCCCCATAAACCAATATTACTGTTATGTGTACTTGATCTCGCTGAGCAGGGGAATTTGTCAACCAATTTTGTACCGCTAAGCACCGACTTAGGAGACCTGTTTCGAAGTTACTGGAACCTAGTTATGCCATCTGACCGATATGCAAATCTAGCCCTGCCTTTTTTCCATCTTAAGAGCAATGGTTTTTGGCACCTCATACCACAACAGGGTAAAGGCGATGCCCTTTCGAAAATCAGGCAGATTGCAGGAATGGCGCAGCTCCGGAGAACAGTAGTCGGAGCACAACTAGATACTGATTTGTATGGTGCGATTTGCGTTTCTGAATCGCGCAAAATACTTCGAACCACACTTATTAATCAATATTTTCATCAAGATTATCATGCAGCACTTAATGAACAAGCGATAATTAACTTGGGGTCATTCAACTACAGCCAGATTTTGCTTGATCATCTCCAATTTGACTCTTTATCAGCGCCTACTGACATCAGCACTGTGAAGCCCCAAATACGTGATCAAGGATTTAGACGCGCTATTGTGATGGCCTATGATCATCGATGTGTATTGTGTGGTGTTCGACTTGTGACTGATGATGGGCATACAGCAGCGGAGGCAGCGCATATCGTACCATGGAGCGTTAGTCATAATGATAATCCGCGCAATGGGCTATGTCTGTGCCGGATGTGTCATTGGGTTTTTGATATCGGTATGGCAGGGATTACTGACCAATCTAGGGTGAAGCTTTCTCGACAGGTACATAACACGGCAAATATCGCTGGTCATCTTTCAACAATTGACGGACGTCCTATCTTTGAACCGATTGACGTTCTTTACAATCCTTTTGCTGAGTCTTTGCTATGGCATATGGAGAATGTTTTTTTGCACTAAAAGAGACCAGTTGTAAGTTATGCGAGGGAAATCAGTTATTGATATTCCTCATGAATATGGCCGAAGGCTACAGCAGATACTAAGATTATCAGCGAAGCAAATAGACTTACATTTGAGCCACCCCCTCGCATTGCAGCTGAGGCCGGAATGGTGGCTGTCAAGGGGCGGCGGCCCCAAAGAGGAAAGGTTAATTTGATAGTGCTTCTGCCAAGCGCTTTGTGATACGGTTGACTATAGACTTTACCTCGAAGAGAGCATCAGCTGCGTCGTGCAATTCCTCGCGTGCAATCTTTTCATGGGGAATTGCTATTGCGTATTCAATTGCTGCTACTTCATAGCAAATTTGGCGGAAATGTAAATCGGTAAATTTTCCGCCACTCGCTCGTAAAGCAGATGCAATTTGTGGATGGTCAAGGTTTATACGAATTGTCTTAGAGTCATTGGCGTATGTTGATCTTGGAGCATCTGCCGATGCATTGACATATTCAATGGAAAATATACCTCTTCTTAACCTTTTATTTCCTTCGCTTAATTTTCCTCTTGAGCCTTGTTCAGTGCCCGGTTTGACCGTTGGGCCGGGGCGTAGAGTGTCGCCTGCAGAAACTCTTGTGCCTCGTTTTCCATCACCATGAGGGTTTCCTGTCTGCTGCCACTGAGTTGGTTCATTACCGGTTCCCGGCCACAATTCTCCCTGTTCGTCTGGAAGTTCTTGAAGAGGCCTTCTTCCAGATTGTTGAGCAATTTTCCTTGCTGTCTCGAATTCGAGTTCTACTTGGGCAAAATCATCGTTTATAATATCTGCTAGCTTTTCTGCCTCTTGTTCAAGTAGTTTTGCCTCATCAGACTTTCTACGCGTTCGTTCTCTTTCAACCAGTATTCCTCGTACCTTTTCTAGCTCTTCAGATAACCAACCCAGTAACACCACGACGGCAGGATTCTGAGGATTTAACGTGTTATTACGTGTATTATCAAATGGTGGTATTAGCCAAGTACCGTCTTCGAGCATTGGAACATCGACTTCCCCAAAAATATAGTTAGCGCGTTCTTTTTTCTCGATACCTGCTAGTGTTGTTCCATGCCAAATCCCGTACGAGAGGATATCGATCCCATTTGTTTCTTCGTCAAGAGGAGTGCCAGATACCTTTATCGTCAAATTTACTTCACCAATGTGTTGAGAAACATCCATAGGTGCAGTGAATTGATAGCTTTCGACAAATGGAATTTCCTGAAACTTGCATTCGTGCTGATTTATAGTGACATAAGCTCGAACTCTAAATCGGCTTAAATGGCGTTCTATATATGAGATGATTTTATCTATGTCATGACGTTTAATATTGAATTCACGTATTGTGATGCGTGTTCCATTCATTTCGTCAGTTGATTGATTAATAACAACGTCACGTACGGGAAACGCATCTCCGCTCTTGGCTGCATCAATATCATCTCTATGTAATTCAACGACATTTCTAAAGCCTGACTGAACGGTATCGATTTGAAGATAATTCGCTAAGCCAAATGCGGCAGATTTTCCTGTGCCAAATCTTCCTCGTACTTTTTTTCCTTTTTGCCTCTGTATATTGTCACCATGCATCTGGAAGAAATTCTGGAGCTCATTTCGAGACATTCCGCGACCGTTATCTAATATAGTAAGTTCATGACTGGTGATTTCTACTGAGACAAGTGGAGGAATACCGTCTGATGCATTGTCAATTGAATTTGATACATATTCCCAGATGATTTTGGGCATTGTATTGAAGTAAGCAGCATTTTGTAGGAAATCTCGTGCTACATGTGACGATACCTGAATTGATTCCTGTTTAGTCATATTACTTTATTTCCTCTGCGAATTTTTCCTTTAACTTAGCCCATAAGAGGCAAAGTTCATCGTTTCCAGACACAGCGTTATCAATAATTATTAGACGTTTCTTTATCATATTTTGTTGAAAATATTCATTTATTCGGGCAAATTCATAGAAATCCTGCAAGCTAATCTGTCGAATTTTTCTTTTAATAAAAAGCTTGTAAGCATTAGTATTTTTTAGCCGGGTTGCCTCAAGTTCTTGATTCGCCAAAATTGAGTTTTTACGTATTTTGTTTTGCTCAATATCATTCAGATCGGAAACACCAAGTTCGGTTAACCACTTAATTCCTGATGGAGTAAGCATCCAGCCTTTTCGGTTATCGCTGGTAAGTAATCCTCCATATCGTTCCTTCCTCGCATCTCTTAAGGCTACACTTACAGCCTCAAGGTCAATGTTTTCAGGGTATCGTCGCCAGTTAAATCGACCTGGTGCAAGCACATTAACATGAATAGCGACTTCCTCGCGGTCTATATAGTTGTTTTGCCCTCCGAGTTCCGCAACAGCTAAGGTCACGAGTTGGGGATTTGTCAATTCTTTTGTAGTCATTCTGAAGAATCCATAGCTTTTGTGATTTGGACAGTTCTTTGGAACGTATTGAAAATGAATTTTACGCGATCTCCAACGTGGCAATCTAAGTGATCAAATGCACGCCTAGGAACGCGGAACTCACCTTGAACAGCCCTAAGTACTCGAAGTTCTTGCTCCTCGACAAAACAACGCCATTCGCCGCTTAGGTCAGGAAGCTGTTTGCTCATTATTACTCCGGTTGCAACTGCTAAGATCCCTAGTGTCGCACATATTTCAATGTTTCCACTTCGAGTATAGGAAACTTCTACATTTACAGGAGTCCATTCTTTGCCAGCGACTTCTGCTCTCGCAATACTTTGCGGTGTAACTGAATTACCTCTTAGTTTATAAATTCCTTTGCGTAATGACGTAAATAATGGTGAGTGGCGTAGCGTAGCGCTGAGTGCTGGTAAGGATAGATTATTGTCTAGAAAAACCTGAGCTAACTCAGCGTGATGTGCTACTCCTCCATGAGTTTTCATTGTCTGCCAAATATGTTGTTCACTCGCTGATAACTCCGCATCGCTATTGCCTTCCCAATAGAATAAATTATCCTCACATCTATAGTGATAGGCTAGTAACACCTGTTGCATGACGTTGGGAGGAGGAACTGGATACAAACTGTGTCGAGATATCACATGTCGAAGACCAGAGCCGAGATCCTCTACATTTAGCGGTCCACAATACTGGAACATCTTTCTAACTGATTGATGGAATACATGGTGATTAGTAATCTCTTTATCCTCTGTTTTCGGAATGTACCAATCATCAATTAGGAGATGCAGATTAAGAACATCCAATATGTCCTTGGTTTGATTGACATCAATCTTTAGTTCTTGTGAAAGCCATTTAGCATTCACTGCACCTGAAAAACGAAGATGGCGAGTTATCAATTTCCGTTTTTCTTTCGGTAATGTTGCTTTTAGGCGCATCAATCTTGCCGGTATTGTTGTTTTGCCATCTGCTGCTAATTCGAGTGATTGACGTAAATTCTCAGGTAAGTTCAATTCACTTAGTTTTGATTCAATCGAGACCTTACAAATGGAAATAAGGGCTTCCACTGGATCAATATGGTAATTTTCTCTATTTTCCCAATTGCCAACTAACCCACTTTGCGTAATAGCGGCTTTCCACTTGTCGTAAGTGATTTCGTATCCCATATCTCTTGCAATTAGTAACGCGGTTTGAATATGCAAATTACTTGCTAAGGACATAAACTTTACTGGAATCATTTCCTCAAGACGTGCACCGATTTGCCTGATTCTTTCTCTTGTAACTCCTGCTTCTCGACCAACTGCATCAAGTGTTTTATTTTCCAATCCATATCGCGCGAACAATACGAAGCGCTTACTTTCGGTGATTTGCAGAAGAATCATTGAAAGCTCTTCACAAATACTTAGTGAACCGCCTATTATCAACTTGTAAACGTCAAAAATGAAATCATTAGATTCTTTTATTCCAAGTGACAGCCAATATTCAAGTGAATTGCCGCCGAGATATGCATCTTTATGCAAGAGTCCTTGGGTAGCCACCCCATCATTAGTACCAAACAAAACTAGAGAGAGTGAACCCGATAATAGGCCGCTGGCGTCAGACCAGCGAGCGCATCATGCGGTCGATCATGGTTGTAAATCTGTATCCATTGCTCAGTGATGTGCCTGA